>NZ_JAPYKH010000023.1 GCF_029623345.1 Sphingomonas phyllosphaerae | reverse complement strand
CCCTCCACCCGCTGACCGATCGCGCGCCCGCCACGTGGCAGCGCGAGCTGCGCGCGCTCGCCGCCCTCGCCGGGCCGCTGGTGGGCGCCAACCTGCTCCAGATGGCGGTGTTCGCGGTCGATGTCGTGTTCGTCGCGCGGCTCGGCCCGGTCGAGTTCGCCGCCGCGACGCTGGGCGTGTTCCTGTTCAACCTGCTCGCCTTCGCACTGGTCGGGCTGGTCGGCGCGGCCGAGCCGCTGATCGCAGCCGCGCTCGGCCGCCGCATTGGCGCGGTGCGGCAAGTGCGGCGCTCGTTCCGCATGGCGCTGTGGCTCGCCGCGGCGGGCTCGCTGGTGGTGATCGCGCTGCTCAACCTCGCCGAACCGATCCTGCGACTTGCAGGGCAGGACGCCGCGGTGGCGGCGCGTTCGGGCGGCTTCTGCCGGCTGCTGTCGCTCGCCGCGCCGTTCGCGGTGGCGGCGGCGCTGATGCGGCTCACCGCCGCCGCGCTCGGCCGGCCGGGCTGGGCGCTGGTGGTGACGCTGCTTGCGCTCGGCGTCGCGGTCACCGCCAACTGGTGCCTCGTGTTCGGCAATGCCGGCTTCCCCGCGCTGGGGCTCGAGGGCGCCGCAATCGCGAGCGTTCTCACCTCGCTCGCCACCGCGGCGAGCTACGCTGTGATCCTGACAACCGACCGCCGGCTGCGCCGCTTCCACCTCTTCGGCAATTGGTGGCGCACCGAATGGCCGCGAATGATCGAGATCGCCAAGCTCGGCGCGCCGATCGCGCTCGGCTGGATGGCCGAGGGCGGGCTGTTCGGCGGCGCCGCGCTGCTGATGGGGCTGATCTCGGTCACCGCGATCGACGCGCACGCGGTCGCACTCAACATCGCCGCGGTCGCCTTCCAGGTCCCGTTCGGGCTGGCGCAGGCGGCGACGATCCGGGTCGGGCTCGCCTACGGCGCCGCCGATCCCCGCTGGGTCGGGCGCGCAGGCGGCGTGGCGATCGTGTCGGGCATCGCGGTGATGGTGGTCAGCGCCTCGATCCTCTGGGCGGTGCCCGGGCTGCTGGTGCGCGTCTATGTCGACCCGACGCGCGAGATCGCGGTGGCTGCGCTCGCGGTGGAGCTGCTCGGCGTCGCCGCGGTGTTCCAGCTGGTCGACGGCGCGCAGGCGGTGGCCGCCGGGGTGCTGCGCGGCGTGCAGGACACGCGCGTGCCGATGATGATCCAGGTGTTCGGCTATTGGGGGATCGGCTTCGGCATCGCCGCCTTGCTCGGCTTCACCTTCGGCTGGGGCGCGATCGGCATCTGGTGGGGGCTCGCCGCCGGACTCGGCGTGGTGTCGGCGCTGCTGATCTGGCGCTGGTCCGCGCGCGCGCGGCTCGGTCTCTTGCCCGACCCTGCGCCACGCACGACCTGACGCACGGTTCCCGAAAAATCGTGCCCGCCCGGTTGACCGCCGCGGGCACGCCCCACATATGCGTGGCGCTGGCACTCGCCTCAGGGGAGTGCCAAATATCTGTCACATGCCTTATAGGGGTAAGAGCAATGAACTTTCGTCCGTTGCACGACCGCGTTCTCGTCCGCCGCGTAGAAGCGGAAGAGAAGACCGCCGGCGGCATCATCATTCCGGACACCGCCAAGGAGAAGCCGCAGGAGGGCGAGGTCGTCGCCGCCGGCACCGGTGTCAAGGCCGAGGACGGCAAGGTCACCCCGCTCGACGTCAAGGCCGGCGACCGCATCCTGTTCGGCAAGTGGTCGGGCACCGAGGTCAAGGTCAACGGCGAGGACCTGCTGATCATGAAGGAATCCGACATCCTCGGGATCGTCGGCTGACTTCCTTCCGTCGTCTCAATTTCTTCAACATTCGTTCATCTGAAAGGGTAGCCACATGGCAGCCAAGGACGTGAAATTCGGCCGTGACGCGCGCGAGCGCATCCTCCGCGGCGTCGACATCCTCGCCGACGCGGTGAAGGTCACGCTGGGGCCGAAGGGCCGCAACGTCGTCATCGACAAGAGCTTCGGCGCACCGCGCATCACCAAGGACGGCGTCACCGTCGCCAAGGAGATCGAGCTCAAGGACAAGTTCGAGAACATGGGTGCGCAGATGGTGCGCGAAGTGGCCTCGAAGACCAACGACATCGCCGGTGACGGCACCACCACCGCGACCGTGCTCGCCCAGGCGATCGTGCGCGAGGGCATGAAGTCGGTGGCCGCCGGCATGAACCCGATGGACCTGAAGCGCGGTATCGATCTCGCGGTCGTCAAGGTCGTCGAGGACATCAAGGCGCGCTCCAAGCCGGTCGCCGGCTCGCAGGAAGTCGCCCAGGTCGGCATCATCTCCGCCAACGGCGACCGTGAGGTCGGCGAGAAGATCGCCGAGGCGATGGAGAAGGTCGGCAAGGAAGGCGTCATCACGGTCGAGGAGGCCAAGGGTCTCGAGTTCGAGCTGGACGTCGTCGAGGGCATGCAGTTCGACCGCGGCTATCTGTCGCCGTACTTCATCACCAACCCGGAGAAGATGTCGGTCGAGCTCACCGATCCGTACATCCTGATCCACGAGAAGAAGCTGTCGAACCTGCAGGCGATGCTCCCGATCCTGGAAGCGGTCGTCCAGTCGGGTCGCCCGCTGCTGATCATCGCCGAGGACATCGAGGGCGAGGCGCTCGCCACGCTCGTGGTGAACAAGCTGCGCGGCGGCCTCAAGGTCGCTGCCGTCAAGGCGCCGGGCTTCGGCGATCGCCGCAAGGCGATGCTCGAGGACATCGCCGTCCTGACGAAGGGCGAGGTGATCTCCGAGGATCTCGGCATCAAGCTCGAGACCGTGACGCTCGGCATGCTCGGCACCGCCAAGCGCGTGTCGATCGACAAGGACAACACCACCATCGTCGACGGTGCGGGTGATGCCGACTCGATCAAGGGCCGCACCGAGGCGATCCGCCAGCAGATCGAGGTGACCACCTCGGACTATGACCGCGAGAAGCTCCAGGAGCGCCTCGCGAAGCTGGCCGGCGGCGTGGCAGTGATCAAGGTCGGTGGTTCGACCGAGGTCGAGGTGAAGGAGCGCAAGGATCGCGTCGACGACGCGCTGCATGCGACCCGCGCCGCGGTCGAGGAGGGCATCGTCCCGGGCGGCGGCACCGCGCTGCTGTACGCGACCAAGGCGATCGAGGGGCTCACGGGCGCCAACGAGGACCAGACGCGTGGCATCGACATCGTCCGCAAGTCGCTGACCGCGCTGGTTCGCCAGATCGCCAGCAACGCCGGCCACGATGGCGCCGTCGTCTCGGGCAAGCTGCTCGACGGCAACGACACCACGATGGGCTTCAACGCTGCGACCGACACCTACGAGAACCTCGTGGCGGCCGGCGTGATCGACCCGACCAAGGTGGTGCGCACCGCGCTGCAGAACGCCGCATCGGTGGCGGGCCTGCTGATCACGACCGAGGCGACCGTGTCGGAGCTGCCTGAGGACAAGGCTCCGGCCATGCCCGGCGGCGGCGGCATGGGCGGCATGGGCGGCATGGACTTCTAAGCCGCTGACGGTTCCGCGCCGATACAGGCCGACGCGGGGCCGGTCACGGTCGGTCCGCCGATCCGTCTCGTGTGAGACGAGCAACGCCCGGGCAGCATGTGCTGTCCGGGCGTTATCGTGTGGAACGGGGCGCTGCGATCACCGATGTGGGGAAGCAGCCCGCCCGACCACCTTGTCGCCGGCGCGGGCAGGCCGCATCCTCCGACGATGATCGCCGCTCTCCTGATCGCCCTCGCCTCGGTCCCCGGGGCTCCGCCGCTACCCTGCGTGCCCGCGGCCTCGGACAAGGGAGCGCTGACGTCCTCGGCGCTCGATGAGCATCGCGCGCTTCGGGCGGCGCTGGGCGCGCCGATGCCTGACGCTCCGGCGATGGTGATGCTCCACGGCAAGGGTGGGCACCTTGTGACCGACGAGTATAGCATCATCCTCGCTCGCCACGCCGATGCGAGCTGGCACGGTACGGCCGTGGGCCGCTCGCAGATATGGGTCAAGGATGCGCCGTTCGAGCCGATGAAGCGCGCCGAATGGACGCTCGATGAAGCAGCGGGCAAAACTCTGGATCGCGCCATCGCGCGCCGCTGTCCGCCCACCCCGGCGCTCCCACGCGACGCCACTCCGCCCGGGCCGCCACCCCGCGACGTCATACCCGAGAAGATCGATGTCGTCCGGCGAGGTAAGTCGACGGTGAGCTTCTACGCGCCGACCGGCGATGCCACCATCGCCGCGCTGATCCGTCCACCGCAGCAGCATTGATCAGGCCCGAGCCCTCGCCGACTGCGCGTTCGCTCCCCCTCACGCCACCCCGAACGGTACCACCCGGTTCGTCTGCGTGTGCCCCACCTCGGCGCGGCCGAGATACGGCACGCCCAGCTCGCCGCACCAGCGCGTCATCATCGCGTCGAGCGGCTCGCCCCATGCGGGGTCGTTCTCCTTCACCGCGGTCACCGCGCCGAGCCGCACGCCCGCGAGGCTGCGCAGCTGCGTAGCGTTGCCGAGCGTGAAGAGCATCCGGTCGATCGCGTACAGCGCCTCGGACACCTCCTCGACGATCAGCACGTGGTCGGCGAGGTCGGGGAGGTAGGGCGTGCCCACCAGCGCGGCGAGGATCGAGAGATTGAACGCCGCCGCGGGGCGGCCGTCGAGACCCGGCTCGAGCCCGGCGCGATCGCGCCGCGCGAACCAGCCGAGCGCGCGCGCCACCGTCGCGTCGCCGTTCGTCCGCCGGATGTCGCTCGCCATCGGGCCGTGCACCGTGTGGCCGATCCGCCGCGCATAGAGCGCGCCGAGCAGGAAGCCGACGTCGGAATAGCCGAGATAGGTCTTGCGCCGCGCGGCCTCGCCCAGCCGCGGCATGATCGTCGCGAGCAATCGGTTGGAGCCATAGCCGCCGCGCAGGAACCAGATGCCGTCGAACGCGGGATCGTTGGCGTATTCCAGGAAGGCGGCGGCGCGCACCGCGTCCGAGCCGGCGAAATGCCCGTCTTGCGCGTAGCATTGCGGGTGGAAGACAAGGTCGATCTCGGGGAAGGCGAGCGCGGCGAAGGCCGAGACCGGCGCGATCACGTCCGGGTTGGCGACGCTGCTCGCCGCCAGCACTCCGATCCGCATCGCCCACACTCCCGCTTGCCACCCGCCCGGTGAAGGCGGATAGCCCGGCGCAATGCATGACGGCAACGTGGCGGACCAGCGTTTCTTCCTGGTGGGTATCGGCGGATCGGGGATGATGCCGCTGGCGATGATCCTGCGCGGGCGCGGCGCGACCGTCGCCGGAGAGAGATTAGCGCTCTGACGATGCCGAGGTGGCTTAGTCAACGGTTTCCTAACCGCAGATATAAGTGCAATCTTCATCCAACAATGTACAATTGCTTCGGCCTCATCAAGTGAGCGAGGCTTAATAATGACTAAGGTAGATACTTCAGAACTAGTGTATCACACAACCGGAGCCGGTCCGTGTCCGCAGCCAGGTGGTCAGCCATGCGAGGAAGGCACTGAGCCCGGGCCCGAGGTCGTGGTGGTCGGGAAGAGCCCGCCACCCGCCGCTGACGTCGGCACACCCATCATCATCGGCGGCGGTACATCCACGCCGCCGACATTCAAAGTAAGCGGTCGTACATGGTGTCAGCCGGCGAAGAGCGGGTTCGACGACGCCATGAGCAAGCTTTATGAAGGCTCGGCAACCGCCAGGCAGGTTATCGATCAGGCACATTCCAACAATGCAGCCTTCAATGTCATCAGGATTGATAAGGCTGATGGTGGTGATCGCGATATGTTCGATCAGGATAAGAACGCCGTATCGTGGGATCCCTTCTCCTATCCGAGCTGGGATGAAAACGGTGTGACCAAGTCAGCGCCGCCTGTCCTGGCACTGGCCCATGAGATCTGTCATGCTGCATCCCCTGCATCCTCCGAAGCGGCGATTATTGATCAGGCGAATAAGATCGCTAACGAATACAATAGGTATTTTGGTACAACGTTCGAGGCGAACCGCTCCGTTCATGGCAGTGGTGATTACAAGAACACCGACTCAATCACGTCGACAACCTTCTCGATCTCGCGTGGGGATCAAAGTTGCAATTAACAGTTAATTCGCGCTGAATATTCTTGGGGGAAAGGCTCATGCTTTTACCTGTTGCCGCGCTGATGTTGTCGCCGCAACTGCTGGTCAGTGCCGTGGAGGTCGTGAGTCGTCCCCCCTCCTTGTCTCTGCCCGTGTGCCGCGTAGGCGCGGAGTTCAAGCAGATCGCGCGCCTCAGTGCTGTGCCGGCCATCGCACAGGAGTTCGCGCGTCAGCATCTCCGCATCGCCGAAAAGGATGCGCCTTTCGTGCTCAACGACGTCGTCTCTGGGGCGAGCCCTCCGGAGCGGCAGTTCCTCCGGGCTTATATGGGACGGCACGAGGCAATCGTCTGGTATTATCTCGGCGGGCTCGTCGGCGGCGTGCGGGTAGTGCGGCTCATCGTTGACGACCGGTCGACCGGCGGCGCGCGCTGGCATCTCAGCGGTGACATTCTCTTGGGACCGCCTTGTGCCGCGACTCGCGCTCTAGTGGCGGGCGTGCGCTCGACCGGGCAGCAATACTGAGCACCTCGCCGCGCAGTCCCGCACACTCCCGCTTGCCACCCGCCCGGTGAAGGCGGATAGCCCGGCGCCATGCATGACGGCAACGTGGCGGACCAGCGTTTCTTCCTGGTGGGTATCGGCGGATCGGGGATGATGCCGCTGGCGATGATCCTGCGCGGGCGCGGCGCGACCGTCGCGGGCAGCGACCGCGGGCTCGACCAGGGCCGCGTCCCCGCCAAGTTCGACGCGCTGCGCGCGCTCGGCATCGAGCTTTTCCCGCAGGACGGCAGCGGCGTCATCGCGCCCGACCAGATCGTGGTCGCTTCCGCCGCGGTGGAGGAGACCGTGGCGGACATGGTCGCGGCGACGCGGCTCGGCTGCCAGCGGCTGTCGCGCGCCGAGCTCAACGCGCGGCTGTTCAACGCCAGCGCGCTGCCGATCGGCGTGGCGGGGACGAGCGGCAAGTCGACCGTCACCGGCATGATCGCCGCGATCCTGGGCGCGACCGGGCGCGACCCGACCGTGATGAACGGCGCGGTGATGAAGCATGTCGCGCGCGCCGACCGGCCCTTCGCCAGCGCTTTGGTGGGGCAGGGCGACGCTTATGTCAGCGAGGTCGACGAGAGCGACGGCTCGATCGCACTCTACGCGCCGCAGGTGGCGGTGCTTAACAACGTCAGCCTCGACCACAAGTCGCTCGACGAGCTCAACCTGCTGTTCGGCGACTTCCTCGGCAAGGCGCGCCGTGCGGTGGTCAACGCCGACAATGCCGACGCCGCCACGCTGGCGCTGCGGCTGCCGACCGCGCGGGTGACGCGCTTTTCGCTGCGCGACGCGGATGCGGACCTGTTCGCCGACGGGCTGGAGGAGGCGCCGTTCGCCGCACGCTTCACGCTCCACCATCGCGGCGAGCGCCGTGCGGTGGCGCTGCAGGTGCCGGGGCGTCACAATGTCGCCAATGCGCTGGCGGCGGTCGGTGCCGCGCTGGCGGCGGGCGTGTCGCTTGATGCCGCGGTCGCCGGGGTGGAGCAGTTCGAGGGGCTGCGCCGCCGCTTCGATCTCGTCGGCAGCGCTGCCGGCGTGACGGTGATCGACGACTTCGGGCACAATCCCGACAAGATCGCGGCGACGCTCGACACGCTCCACGCCTTCCCCGGTCGGCTGGTCGTCCTGTTTCAACCGCACGGCTACGGCCCGCTCAAGGTGATGCGTGCCGAGCTGGCGGCGATGTTCGCCGGGCGGCTGGCGGCCGACGACCTGCTGGTTCTGCCCGATCCGGTCTACCAGGGCGGCACGGTGACGCGTGAGGTGACCAGCGCCGACGTGGTGCGCGACGTGGGCGTGGCGGGGCGGCAGGCGCTCCATATCCCCGACCGCACGAGCGCGGCGGCGCATTGCGTGGCGGTGGCGAAGCCGGGCGACCGGATCGTGGTGATGGGCGCGCGCGACGATACCCTGTCGCTGCTCGCTGCGGAGATGGTGGCGATGCTGGAGGCGCGGGCGGCCTAGCTGGGCGACGTTGGCCGCCGGCAGGCGTCAGGCTTCAGCAGGGCGAGTCGAGACCGCCCGGCGCTGCCTCACCCCACCGGCATCGACTTGGCGGTCGGCTCGGCGTGCGCCAGCGCCTTCTCCTCGGCCTCGTGCGGGGACGCGGGCAGCCGCCCGCGGCGCCACCCGCCGTGAAGATAGAAGCCGATCATCATCAGCATCGAGCCGACCGAGCCGGCGGGAAAGCTCCACCAGATCGCGTCCGCGCCCCAGCGCGGCGACAGTCCCGCGGCCATGCCCAGACGCAACGGGAACATCGCCACCGCGAGGATCACCAAGGGCCCGATCACGGCGCCATTGGCGCGCACCGTGGCGGACAACACCATCGACACACCGAACAGCACGAAGCTCCACCCGGCAATAAGGTTGATCCGTGCCGCGATATCGACTGCGTCGCCGTCCTGTCCGAGGAACAGCCACAGCACATGCCGATCCAGCACAGTCAGCAGCGCGACGAGACCGCCGGTCAGCGCCAGGTTGGTGAGGATGCCGGTGCGCGTGATCCGGCCAACGCGGTCCCACCGCCCGGCGCCGATATTCTGCGCCGCCATCGCGCTCACCGCCGCGCCGACCGCCATCGCGGGCATCTGGACGTAGGTCCACAATTGGTTGGCCGCGCCGTACGCCGCGGTGGTGGCGGTGCCGTGGCGGTTGACCAGCCCGATCATCGCCAGCGCCGAGGTGGAGACCACCAGCATCTGCAATCCCATCGGCACGCCCTTGGCGACGATGATGCGCAGCAGCGCCGGATCGGGCAGGACATAGCGCCACTCCGCCCCGCGCAGCCGCACCGGCAGGTCGCGGCGGTAGATATGGCCGAGCAGCGCGAGCAGCGAGACGCTGTTCGCCAGCAGGGTCGCCAGCGCCGAACCCTCGATCCCCAGCGCGGGCAGCGGCCCCCACCCGCGGATCAGCAACGGATTGAGCGCGACATCGATCGCGGAGCCGAGCGCCATGAACTTGAGCGGCGTGATCGAGTCGCCGGTGCCGCGCAGCGCCATCGTCAGCAGCACCGAGAGGAAGCCCGGCGGCATCGCCACGAAGATCACGCGCAGATAGGCGAGCGCGAGCGGGTAGACCTCCGCCGGCGTGGCGAGCGCGCGCAGGATCGCGGGCGCGGCGAACCAGCCGACCAGCAGCGTCACCACCGACACGCCCGCGAACAGCCCGAGCGAGGTGCCGAGCACCCGTCGCACCGCGTCGAGGTCGCGCCGCCCCATGTTCTGGCCGATCAGGATCGTCGCCGCCATGCCGAAGCCGAACACCGCGGCGATCAGCAGGAACATGATGATATTGGCGTTGGTGGTCGCGGCCAGCGCGCGCTCGCCGAGGAATTGCCCGATCCAGATCGCGTTGATCGAGCCGTTGAGCGACTGGAGCACGCTGGAGCCGAGCGTCGGCAGCGCGAACAGAAGGAGCGTGCGCCCGATCGGCCCGGCGGTGAGGTCGCGCTGCGGCGGTCGCGCCATCGGTCCTGCTCCTCCCCTTGCCCCGCGTGCGCTCTAGAGGCTTATCGTGGCGGGCGATAGCGGGGTTCAGTCGGCGAGATAGGCGGCGAGTTCCTCCGCGCTGCCGGTGGGGAAGGCGGCGCGGAGATGGTCGAGGAAGGCGGCGACGCGCGCGCTCAGCAGCCGCCGCGTCGGGTACAGCGCCCATAATTGGATCGGGGCGGCGTCGAGCTCGCCCCACAGCGCCAGCCGCCCCGCGGCGAGGTCGCGCGCGACCAGCGAGATCGGCAGCCGCGCCGCTCCGACGCCGGCCAGCGCGGCGTCGCGCACCATCACCAGCGAGGACAGGCCGAGCACCGGCGTCACCGCGACGCTCTCCGCCACGCTGCCGGGGCGCAGCCGCCACTCGCTTTCTTCGCCCACGCCGCCGCGCACCACCGCGGGCGCGCGCTCGCCCGGCGCAGGCGGCGCGATGCCGGCCGCGGCGACCGCGACGAGCCGGTCGCGCAGGAAGGAACGGCCGACCAGAGCGGCATCGGGCGCCGGGTCGACGCGGATGACGAGGTCATAGCCCTCCTCGATCAGGTCGACCGCGCGGTCCTCGCTGCTCACCTCAAGCCGCACCTCGGGGTGCGCCAGCGCGAAGCCGGCCGCCAGTCGCCCCATCGCGGTCTGCGAGAAGAGCAGGGGCGCGCTCACCTTGAGCCGTCCGCGCGGCGACTGCCCGCCAGCGGCCACCGCCGCGGCAGTCTCGTCCAGCTCGGTAAGCAGTGCGGCGGTGCGCTCGTACAGCGCGCGCCCCTCCTCGGTCAGCTTGAGCGAGCGCGCGCCGCGCTCGAACAATCGCAGGTCGAGCGCCGCCTCCAGCTCGGCGACGCGGCGCGAGAGCGTCGCCTTCGGCCGCCCCGCGGCGCGCGCGGCACGGCCGACCCCGCCGTGGCGGGCGACCAGGGTGAAGTCGGCGAGGGCGAGCAGGTCCATCACGTCTCCCGCGCGGAGCGATCCTTCCCTGCAAGGGCAGGATCAATCCGATCCGTCGTATCGCGTCCTAGCGCTGTAGGCTCGCCGGCGAAACGGCGCGGCGCTCAGAAGCCGATCGACGCCCGCGCCGCGATCCGGTCGCCGGCGTGGTCGAGCGCGGCATAGGGGGAGACCACCACCGCATCGTCGCTGATGTCGGTGCCGGTATAGACCAGCGCCAGCGTCACCGGCCCGGTGATATGCTCGAGCCCGACCGACCAGTCGCGGTAGCTCCCGGTGGGTCGCAGCCGCGCCGCGCGGATCGGGTCGTCGACGCTGCCGGAGGAGCGGCCGAGGCTGGCGGTGAGCGACCAGGGCGTCACCGGGATGCCGACGCGCCCGCGCACGCCGAGGTAGAGATTGTCGCCGCCGATCGCGCGTTGCGACGGCGCGTAGCGCGCCTCGGCGCCCGCCTCGACCGGACCGAGCGTGTAGCTGGCGCCGGCGCCGAGCTCGCCATAGTCGAGCGACCCGCGCGCGCCGGTGAAGAGATGGCCGGTGACGAAGCCGTCGAGCCGGAAACCGCCGGCGAGTCTGCTATAGCCGAGCGTCGGCTCGATCACTGCGTCGGCGCCGCCGTGGCGCGGGTCGCCGCGTGTGCCGGTGACCCGCGCGCCCAGGTCGATCCCGGCGGGCAGGTCGATCCGCGCCCAGGCGGCGGGGGCGAGCTGCGAATCGCTCCAGCTCAACCCGCGACGGCGCTCGTCGGTGGCGACCTCGACGCCGGCGTGCGGCGCGATCTGCGCCGCCGCCGGGGAAACGAGGGCGGCGCCGGTCAGCGCCGCCAGCAGATAGGGACGCTGCCGCACTCAGCCGCGCACCCGGTCATGCGCCGCGTCGAGCTCGGCGACCAGCGGGTCCTGGTCGCGCGCGGCTGCGGCGAGCAGATGCGCGCGCACCGCGCCGCTGCGAGCCGCGACGTCCTGCGCGATCGCGTCCTTCTGCGTCGTGCACCAGCCGGGGCGCGAGCCGGTGAGCGGCTTTTCCGCGCTGACGGTGCGCGCCAGCACGTGGCCGGCAGGATGACGCGCCTCGCGTTGCACCGCGACCGAGGCCTGCCAGGCGCAACGCAGCGCGCTGGGGCGGCCCGGCGCGCCGACCGCGCCGACCTGGCGATGAGTCACGCTGACGTCGCTGCGATAGGTCACGTCGACGCGCTGCCCGCGATGGTCGAGCTGGACCTGGTGGCCGGTGTCAGGGGCGGCGGGCACCGGCTCGGTTGCGGTGAGCGCCAGGGCCAGCCCGGCGATGAGGGGAACGTACATCTTCTGCTCCTTGCGCTGCCCCGGGCCATGCTGCCCGGTGGCACCACCGAAATGAGGGCATGCGCGCCCGCTTCAACGAAGCCGGCCGCGGGCGCAATGATTCATCACAGGCGATACGGCCAATGTTGCTGGCGGCGGGTCGGAGCGACCTCAGTGCGACAGTTGTGCGCGCCGCGGCGGCGCGGCACAGTCGCGCGCGATGCCCTATGCCCCCGCCCTCCCTACCATCGCCGAGGCGATCCAGGCCTCGCTCAGCCCGGTATTCATGCTCACCGGCATCGGCGCGCTGCTCAACGTGCTGACCGGGCGGCTGGCGCGTGTGATCGATCGCGCGCGCGTGCTGGAGGAGCGCCACCCTGCGCTCCAGCGCGACGACCGCACCCGTGCCGCCGACGAGCTGCGCCGGCTGGCGCGGCGCATGAAGGTGATCAACGCCTCGCTGTTCCTGGCGGTGGCGAGCGCGGTGGCGACCTGCACCGTGGTGGCGATGCTCTTCGTCGGCGCGCTGACTCGCTACCACATCGGCCAGTGGGTGGCGTTCAGCTTCATCCTGGCGATGTCGCTGCTGATCGCGGCGTTCGTGGCCTTCATGGTGGAGGTGCGGCTCTCGATCCACGCGATTCGGGTGCGCGACGAGCTGCTGCGGTAGGGGAAGGGGCATGCGCGCGCCCTCTATGACGGCGAGCGGGGCTCACCCCTCCCCCTCAGGGAAGGGGCTGGGAGGTGGGGCGCTTCCGCATGGGCCGCGCTCGCGAAGAGGTCCCACCCCAACCGCTCGCCTGAATGGGAGGGGCGAGTATCGACCGGCGTTAGATCATGCCTCGGCCTCCACCGGCGTCATGCTGAGCTCGCCTCAGGATCCACCGTCCCGCGGACGCCCCGGCGCCTGGGCGTGCGGCCCGTCGGATCCCGAAACAAGTTCGGGATGACGGCGGTCGAGCGAGGCACGTTGGCCTTCGCCCCCGCCGCTCACCGCGTCGGGTCGATCAGATACTTCTCCCCCGTCGCCTTGCGCTCGTATGCGCGGAGCACGTCGGGATCGAGCGCCTCGGCCAGGCCGATCGTGCGGGTGTAGCGGCTGGCGAAGGTGGTCGTCAGCTCGTCGACCACGCGCTGGCGCATCCGCGCCACCGTCTCGCGCCCCGCCTTCTGCAACCACGGCGTCAGCAGGAAGCCCGCGACGCTCCACTGGAAGCCGAACGCCAGCCGGTTGAGCGTGGTCGGCGCCGTGTCGAGCGCGCCGTAGATGTACAGCTGCTTGAACACGGTCGAGCCGTAGCGGCTGTACTCGGTGGCGCGGCGGTTGGCGGCCTGCTCCATCGCCTGGACGATGTCGCTGCCGAGCGTGCCGCCGCCGATCGCGTCGAAGGCGATTGTCGCGCCGGTCTGCGCGACCGCATCGGCGAGCTGGCGGCGGAAGTCCGCGGCGCGACTGTCGACCACATGGGTGGCGCCGATGTCGCGCAGCAGCGCCGCCTGCGCCTCGCTGCGCACGACGTTGACCAGCGGCACGCCGTCGGCGAGGCAGATCTTCTGCAGCATCTGCCCGAGGTTCGACGCCGCCGCGGTGTGGACGATCGCCTGATGCCCCTCCTGCCGCGCCGTCTCGACGAAGCTGAGCGCGGTCAGCGGGTTGACGAACATGGCCGCGCCGTCTGCGGCGCTGGCGCCTGCGGGCAGCGGCACCACGTCGCGCGCACGCAGCTTGCGATACTGCGCGTACATCGCGCCGCCCATCATCCCCACCGTTCGCCCGAGCAGCGACTGTGCCTCCGGACCCGCGGCGATCACCGTGCCCGCGCCCTCATTGCCGACCGCCAGCGACTGGCCGAGCCGCGCGCGCACCCCGCCCATCCGCGCGTGCGGCACCTGGAGGCGCAGCTCGGGCCGCTCCGCGCTGCCGCTGCGCACCAGCGAGCCGACGTCCGCGGGGCCGAGCAGCAGCCCGAGGTCGGAAGGGTTGATCGGCGCCGCTTCGACGCGGACGATCAGCTCGTCACCCTCGGGGGGTGACAGCGTCACCGGCTCGAGCGACAGGGTCAGCGTACCGCCCTCGTCCACGGTCGAGCGCAGCTCCAGCCCGGTCACCTCGTCCATCCTCGCCTCCTGTCTTGTGCCTGTCCGCGGGATGCCGGTGCAAAAGTTTGCGGTCAAATCCGTTCTCATCCGCGCGCGGCTGGGGTAGCGCGGCGGCATGTTCGACCTCGACGCTTATCTCGCCCGCATCGAGCTGCCCGCGCGCCCCACCCGCGACGCCGCGGGGCTGGCGCGGCTCCAGCTCGCGCACCGGCTCACCATCCCGTTCGAGAATCTCGACGTGCGGCTCGGCCGCGCGATCGCGATCGACGGCGAGTCGGTCGCGGCCAAGCTCGTCGGTTCGCGCCGCGGCGGCTATTGTTTCGAGCACAACCGGCTGCTGCTCGACGCGCTGGCCGCGCTGGAGATGGAAGCGCGCCCGCTGCTCGCGCGCGTGTGGCTCGGTGCCGAGGCGAGTCCGCCGCGCAATCACGCGCTGTCCTTGGTGACGGTCGACGGTGCCGAGTGGATCGCGGATACCGGCTTCGGCGCGAGCTACGCGCCGGTGATGCCGCTGGTCGCCGACCAGGAGGTGACCGCACCCGACGGCGCGCGCTTCCGGCTGGCGCGCGAGGACGATGGCGGCTGGCTGCTGCTGCGCGACGGCGATCCGGTCAGCACCGACGGGCGCACCGCGCCGGGCTGGGAGGGCACGAGCTGGCAACCGCAATACAGCTTCACCACCGAGGCGGTGCACGACAGCGACCTGGCGGTGGCCAACCACTGGGCGATGAGCGCGCCGGCGAGCCGCTTCACCCAGCGCGTGGTGGTGAGCATCGTGCTGCCGCACGGCTTCGCCGCGCTGACCGACCGCAGCTACCGCCGCCGCGCCGCGGGCAACACCGCCGAGGGCGAGATCACCGACTCGCGCGTCTATCGCATGCGGCTCAGCCTGATGTTCGGGATCGATCTGGCGAAGGAGGAAGTGGCCGCGCTGGGGCTGTTCTGAGGAGGTGAGGTTCTCCGGTCATCCCGGCCTCGGGCCGGGATGAGGGTAAGGAGTAGCGGTCGCCGCCTCGCGCCCCCCCCCCTAGCGCATCCCCTGCTCGCGCAGCCGCGGGTGATCGGGCGGCAGCGGCGGGGCGAAATCCTCGCGGCGCCAGATCGCGTCGGCGGGTTCCTCGGGATCGGGCCGCGCGAAGTCGACATAGCCGAAATAGGTCGCGATCAGCCGCTCGCCCGGGTCAGTGATCGCGGTACGGCCGTGCAGGAAGCGCGTGTTGTCGAGCATCAGCACGTCGCCGTTCTGCCACTCGACCGGCACCATCAGCCGGTCGCCCACCGCCTTGATCGCCTGCAGCCACGGTTCGGGCACCGGGCGTCCGTCGTCGAGCACGGGATGATCGGGGCGGTTATTGTTGAACCGCGCGAACAGCAGGAAATTGCCGAAGGCGCGCGCGTCGACGAACATCGGCGTGTGCAGCGCCGGGCGCGAGAAGAAGCGCACGATCGTGCCGTCAGGAAAGCGCCGGAACTGATAGGGGCAGGCGGGCGGCGGCGCGGCGAGCTGCGCATCGCTCGGCGTCTCGGTGCCGAGCCAATAGCCCAGCAGCGACGGCCAGACCGGCTTGATGTAGAGCAGGCGACGGTTCAGCAGCCCGGCGCGCACCGGCTCGGGCAGCCCGCGCGCCAGCGCGACGCCGTCACAGATGGTCGTCTGCCCGCCGCGCGTCGGCGCGGAGAGGCAGGCGAAGAAGGCGGCGTCGGGCTTCCACGGCTCGCGCGACAGCTCGGGGTGGAGCGCGAAGGCGCCGGTGCCGCCGTCGACGGTGTGGATGTTGGCGGCGGGATCGATCGGCTTGCGGCCGGGACTCTCATTGACGACGGCGGTGCGACAGAAACGCTTGGCGAAGTGGCGGAACGAGTCGACGTCGGCGCCGAAGCCGCGGAACAGCAGGGCGCCGTGCGTGCGGTAGAGGTCGATGACCTGGTCGCGATCGAGCGCGGCGAGCCGCTCCGCCCCCTCGGCCACGATCAGAACATGCGGGCGGCCCGGCCCCGGCAGCGTGATATCCGGCATAAGCTGCTGGATTAGCGACGAGAGGCCGTCCGCGCTATAGCGCGCCATGGCCCTGACGCTCGCCGACCTGTACGCCTCGCCCGACCATTATCTCCAGCGCTTCGAGCGCGACGCGGCGGTGTTCGTGCCGATGGATCGTGCCGCCTATCACCGCTCGATCTTCCTCGACGCGCGGATTGCCCCGGCGGTGCCGCAGGAGATGCGACTGTCCGTGGCGATGCTGCGCGATCCGCCGGCGCCGCGCGCGACCGCCTGGATCTTCCACGTCGCGCATTGCGGGTCGACGCTGCTGGCGCGCGCGCTCGACTCAATGGAGGGCGGGCTGGTGCTGCGCGAGCCGCAGGCGCTGCGCCAGACCGCGCTCGCACCCGACCCGGTCCGGCTGGCGCTGGTCGCCGCGATGCTGGGGCGGCGCTATCGCGACGACGCGCCGACGCTGGTCAAGGCGAACGTGCCGGTCAATTTCCTGCTGCCCGCACTGGCGGCGGCGCAGCCGGACGCACGCGCGATTTTGCTCTACCTGCCGCTGCGCGACTATGCGCTCGCGATCCTCCGCAGCGACTCGCATCGCGCATGGCTGCGGCGCGTGACGACCGATCTGGCGCCGCACCTCGGCGACCTGGCGGGCGCGCCCGACGCGGTGCGCGCGGCGCGGTTGTGGTCGGCGCAGATGACGCGCTTCGCGGCGGTGCTCGCGGCGTGGCCGAACGCGCGCTCGCTCGACGCCGAGCGCTTCTTCGCGGCGCCTGGCGCGGCGCTCCAGGCGGCGGCGCGGCAGCTGGCACTGCCGCTGGAGGACTCCTGGCTCAATGGTGTGGCATCGGGCGAGTTGTTCGCGACCTACTCGAAGAATCCCGCACAGGCCTTCGACAATGCGGCGCGGCTGGAACGCCGGGCGGCGCTGGAGCGTGCGCTCGCGCCCGAGCTCGCGCTGGTGGAGGCGAGCGCGGGCAACATGGCGGACGCGCGCGCGGTGGAGCGGGCGGCGCTGGGGTGAGGCGCTGATCCGGTCGCTCGCCCGACGCGGCAATGGAGCGAACGGGCGCGCGCACGGTCAGGCGAACGAACGCACGTCGTCATCAGCCGAGGTCACGGCACCGCCGCGCTCTCGCGCGCCAGCTGGCGGCGGTTGGCGGCCCAGGCGCGCATCATCGACTGGGTGCAGCCGGTCTGACCACCGGTACCCACCGCCGAGCAGGTGTCGGGCAGCCCGCCGGCGACCCGACCGACCTCGTCCATCGTGGCGACGCGGTTGACCCAGCTCTGGTTCTTCGCGGCGATCTCGCCGCGGCGCAGCGGCTTGGGGATGCGATAGGGCTCATCGAGCGGGGCGCACACCACCACCTCGTCGCCGGCGGGCTTGGGACAGGCCTCGCCGGGCGCGAGCGCGACGCTGCGGACGCGCTGCGGCGGTGCCGGCACGGCGGCGTCTGATGCGGTCCCGGCCAGAAGGACCGCGGCGAGCAGAAGGGTCATCATCGTCTTCTCCCCGCCGCGGTCGAGTAAAGCGCCGCCCGCCCACCGGGAGGAGAAACGGGCGACGCGAGGCGCGGACAGCACGGGAACGCCGCGGCCTCGATTCCGTGGTGGCGGCCGCGGCGCATCGCAGGATTGCGGCATGTGTCGGCGCCGCAACCTTTGTCGCTTCCCCGCGCGCCCACGACACGGGTAGACAGCCAACCGCCGCGACCTACAACGGCGCGCGACACGCGATGCGCGGCGGACGGGGAGAGACACGGGTGCAGCTTGCCACGATCGACGTGCTGGTGGTCGTCGCCTATGCCATCTTCATCTTCGCGCTGGCGCAATGGGTCAGCCGCGACAAGGCGGGGGCCGGGCCGAAGAACACCACCGATTATTTCCTCGCCTCGAAGAACCTGCCGTGGTGGGCGATCGGCGCCAGCCTGATCGCGGCCAATATCTCGGCCGAGCAGATCGTCGGCATGTCGGGCTCGGGCTATGCCATCGGCCTCGCGATCGCGTCGTACGAGTGGATGGCGGCGCTGACGCTGCTGATCGTCGGCAAGTTCTTCCTGCCGATCTTCCTGCGCAACGAGATCTACACGATGCCGCAGTTCCTCGAGCGCCGCTACGGCCGCTCGATCCGGACGCTGATGGCGCTGTTCTGGCTGGCGCTGTACGTCTTCGTGAATCTCACCAGCATCATCTGGCTCGGCTCGATCGCGGTGACCAAGGTGGCGGGGGTCGACCAGAATATCGCGCTGGTGGTGCTCGGCGCCTTCGCATTGCTGTACCAGCTCAAGGGCGGGCTGAAGGCGGTGGCGCTGACCGACATCGTGCAGGTGACGCTGCTGGTGCTCGGCGGCCTGATCATCGCCTATCTCACGCTCGGCGAGCTGGGGCAGGGCGCCGGCCTGACCGCGGGCTTCGCGCGGCTGACGCGCGAGCTGCCCGACCATTTCGAGATGATCCTGTCGCGCGACAACCCGCATTACATCGACCTGCCCGGCCTGTCGGTGCTGATCGGCGGGATGTGGATCGCCAATCTCAGCTATTGGGGGTTCAACCAGTATATCATCCAGCGTGCGCTCGCGGCCAAGTCGCTGGCCGAGGCGCAGAAGGGCGTGCTGTTCGCGTCCTTCCTCAAGCTGCTGATGCCGATCATCATCGTGCTGCCGGGGATCGCCGCGGTGATATTGGCGCCGGGGCTCGCCAAGCCCGACGAGGCGTACCCGACGATGATGCGGCTGCTGCCGACCGGGCTGCTCGGCCTCGTCTTCGCCGCTTTGGTGGCGGCGATCGTCGCCTCCACCGCCTCCAAGATCAACTCGATCGCGACCATCTTCACGCTCGACGTCTGGGCCAAGTTCAAGCGCCGCCCGTCCGCGGCCGAAGACGGCGCGGTAGAGGATTCGCGGCTGGTGCTGGTTGGCCGCGTCGCCGCGATGGTGGCGACGGTGATCGCGATCCTCACCGCGCGCCCGCTGGTGGGATCGTCCGAGCAGGCGTTCCAGTTCATCCAGGAGTTCACCGGCTTCTTCACGCCGGGCATCACCGTGATCTTCCTGCTCGGCCTGTTCTGGAAGCGCGCCAACGAGGCCGGCGCGATCAGCGCCGCGGTGGCCTCCGTGCTGCTGTCCTGGGGGTTCAAGCTGCTGCTGCCCGGGCTGCCGTTCATGGACCGGATGGGGCTGGTCTTCCTGATCGCGCTGGCGCTGGCGGTGGGCGCCTCGCTGGCGACGCCGCGGCGCCACGACCGCGACACGATCGTCACCGGCGACGTGCGCTACGCCACCAGCGCGGCGTTCAACGTCGGCGCGCTGGCGCTCGTGCTGATCCTGGTGGCGCTGTACGCAACCTTCTGGTGAGGGGCTTGGGGGGCGAGCCTGGAGGCGCCGTCCGCTCGATAGCGTCATCCTGAACTCGTTTCAGGATCCACCCCGCCGCATGCTCGACTGCGGGCGGTGTCCGCGGCACGGTCGATCCTGAGACAAGCCCAGGATGACGCCGGTTGGGAGCGGAGGGCGCGTCCGCATCCAATGACGCGTTGCAAGAGGCTGCGGCGAAGGTCGCACCTCGACCGCCCCGCTGGCGCCGCCGCGCGCGTTGGGCCATGCTGCTCCCGCGCGCCGCTGGGGATAACGGCGCGGCAGGGGAGCGCGCCGTGACCTTCTTCGAGAGCCTGCTCGCGCTGCTCGGCGTCGCGGTGCTGCTGCTCCAGCTCGCGCGCCGTACCAGCATCCCCTATCCCGCGCTGCTCGCCGCGGCGGGCGTGGCGCTCGCCTGGCTGCCCGGCGCGCCGACGATCGCACTCGACCCGCACACCGCGCTCGCCCTGTTCATCGCGCCGATCCTGATCGACGCCGCGTTCGACTTCCCTGTCGGCACGGTGATGCGGTTGTGGCGCCCGCTCACCGCGCTGGCGCTGGTGGCGGTGCTGCTGAGCGCGGGCGCGGTGACCTGGCTCGGCGTCGCGCTCGCCGGTCTGCCGGTCTATGCCGCGCTTGCGCTCGGCGCGATCGTCGCGCCGCCCGATGCGGCCGCGGCCACCGCGATTTCGGGCAGCGTGCGCATGCCGCGCCGCACCGTCGCCGTGCTGAAGGGCGAAAGCCTGCTTAACGACGCCTCGGCGCTGCTGCTCTACACCGCCGCGATCCTGGTGGAGAGCCACGGCGGCCTCGACGGCGGCCTGGCGCTGCGCGTCGGCGTCGCGGTGCCCGGCGGCATGCTGCTCGGCTACCTGCTCGCGTTGGCGATGCGGCGGATCCAGCCGCTGGTCTGGGGTACGCTGAGCGGCAACATCTTTCAGTTCGTGTCGGGCTTCGCCGCCTGGCTGGTGGCCGAACGGCTGGGCCTTTCCGCGGTGCTGTGCCTCGTCACCTTCGCGATGACGATCGCGCGCTCGGCCGGGCTGGTCACGCCGCCGCGCGCGCGGCTGCACGATTTCGCGGTGTGGGAGACCGCGGTGTTCCTGCTCAACGTGCTCGCCTTCCTGCTGATGGGCTTCCAGGCACGTACGATCGCGGGCGGCATGGCACCCGAGCGCCTGCGCGAGGCGGCACTGTTCGCCGCGGCGGTGGTGGCCTGCCTGATCGTCGTCCGCATGGCCTGGGTGTTGATCTACAATCGGCTAGCCTTCCACTTCCCCAAGCTGCGCGGCGACTATCCCGCCACCGGGCTGGCGCAGAGCGTGGTGGTGGGCTGGTGCGGGATGCGCGGCATCGTCACGCTCGCCACTGCCTTCGCGCTGCCGGGCCATTTTCCGCAGCGCGACCTGATCGTGCTCACCGCCTTCGCGGTTGTGCTCGCGACCTTGGTGGTGCAGGGCCTGACGCTGGCGCCGCTGGTGCGCTGGCTCGGGCTCGACGGCGACGACGGGCTGGGGGAGGAACTGGCGCGCGCGCGCGTCGCGATGGCGGAGGCGGCGCTGGCGCGGATCGGCGACACGCCCGGCGCGGCGGCGGACCATTGGCGCTACGGCCTCGCGACCAAGCGCGATGCGATGCGGCCGGGCGGCGACGCGCGCGCGGGCGAGGAGAAGCGCCAGCTCGGCCTCGCCGCGGTGGCGTGCCAGCGCGAGCGACTGGAGGAGCTGCGCGAGGCGCAGAACGTGGGCGCCGACTCCTTCCTGGTGCTGCAGGAGGAGCTCGACTTCACCGAGATGAGCCTGCGCACCGAGGAGGAGCGCCGCATCGAGGAGGCCTGAGCGGCGCCCCGACTCGCTCTGGCGCGAAAGCGACTCGGCTGGGCGCGAACCGCGGCCGGGTGGGTCATGCTGCCGTGGGCGCGCGCACCGGGCGGGCGTACACCCGCCGCGGGGACACAGAAAAAGGGGCCGGACCGTGCGTTTCCAGCAGAGCGCGCCCGTCGCGTCGATCACCGGGGCGCTGTTCACTGCCGCGCTGCTCGCGGGCTGCGCGCGCCACGCCGCGCCGCCGCCGACTGCCTCGGTTGCTCCACCGCCCGTGGTCGCGATGGTGCCCGCACCGCTGCCCGCGGGCGCGCGGCCGGGGATGAACGTGCCCGCGCGCCTGCCCGACGGCAGTTATCCCACGCCCAACCGCGCGCTCAGCGGCGCGGGCGCGGTGTGGCACCTGCGCAGCGCGCTCAACGTCGCCGCGCTCGCCTGCCGCGGCGCGCAGGAGGCGACGATCATCGCGCAGTACAATGCGATGCTTGCGGCGCGGAAGGTCGAGTTCGCCAGCGCGCAGGCGACGCTCCAGGCCGAGTATCGCGCCGGCGGCGGCGACTGGCAGGACCGGTTCGACGATCACATGACACGGCTCTACAACTTCTTCGCGCAGGACCTCGCGCGCGAGGCCTTCTGCGCCGGCGCGGCCGACACGTTGGGCGCGATGGCGGCGGTGCCGGCGGCGACGCTGCCGGGCTTCGCGGCGGAGCGGCTGGCGGCGCTGGAGCGGCCATTCACCGACTTCTTCGCCGCGTACGACCGCTGGCGCGCGGGGCAGCTCGTTCCCGCCACGGTGGTGGCCGCCGGCGCGTCGCCGCCGCCGCGGCCGGTCGCCGGGACGGTGGGGTAGCAGGAGCCAGTCTCGCGGACCGGGGGGCAGGCTTTGTCGCCGCCCGCGGCGCCGGGGAACGCGGACGCGCCGGCGTCGCACCGGCAGCACTGGCCGGGGAAGCGCCACCCTCTCACCGGCGTCATCCTGGACTCGCTTCAGGATCCACCCTGCCGCGCAGAATCACGCCGCGGCGTTCGCGGGCCGGTGGATCCTGAGACAAGCTCGGATGACAACAGCAATGGGGAGGAACGCGCTCTACCCAGCCCCTCTCGTTGCGTCGCCCGCCGCCTCCACCATGCGACCGCTTGCGAAGCGGCCCCACGCCTCCTACCCAGACAATCATAATACCAACATGATACCGGAGCGCGACATGACACGCACGCGGACCCTTCGCCCCCTGTGGCTCGCCGCCGCGCTCGCCACCGCCGCGGCCGTGCCCGCCGCGGCGCAGGTGCCGACGCTCCCCGCGATCTTCCCCGCGCCCACGTCGATGGCGCTGACCGGCGGCCGCGTCGCGCTCGGTCGCGCCGCGGTGCTGGTGGTCGCGCCCGGGACAGCGCCCGAGACGGTGGCGCTGGTGCGTGCCGCGCTCGTCGCCGCGGGCGTCGCCCAGGTCACCACCGCCAGCCGGCTGCCCGCCGCGCTCATCACGCTCCACGTCGTCGTCGGGACCAGCGACGCCGCCGCGGTGCGCGACTCGCTCGCGCGCGCCGGTGCCACCGCCGACGACCGTTCCGAAGGCTACACGCTCGCGGCGCGTCCCGACGCCGCGGGCGGCGGGCTGATCGCGCTCGCGGGACACGATGCCGATGGATTGTTCCACGCCGCGCAGACCTTGCGCCAGCTCGCGCGCCGCGGCGAGGTGCCGGGACTGGTGATCCAGGACCATCCGGCCATGCCGATCCGCGGCACGATCGAGGGCTTCTACGGCAAACCGTGGACGCAGGAGGACCGGATCCGCCACCTCGACTTCCTCGCCAGCGTCAAGGCCAATACCTACGTCTACAGTCCCAAGGACGATCCGTACGCGCGCGACCGCTGGCGCGAGCCGTACCCGGCGGCGACGCTGGCCGAGCTGGGAACGCTCGCCGCCGCGGCGAAGCGCGACCACGTCAACTTCGTCTACGCCATCTCGCCGGGCCCGACGGTGTGTTTCTCGGACCCCGCCGACGCGGCCGCGCTGGAGCGCAAGTTCGACGCGCTGCGCGGCATCGGCGTGCGCAGCTTCTACGTCGCGCTCGATGACATCGAGTATAAGAAGTGGAATTGCGCCAAGGACGAGGCCGCGTTCGGCGCCTCCGGCGCGGCCGCCGCGGGCACGGCGCAGGCGCGCCTGCTCAATGCGGTGCAACGCGACCTGATCGCCAAGGACCGCGCCGCGCCGCCGCTGATCATGGTGCCGACCGAATATTACGACGCCAAGGAGACGCCCTACAAAGCCGCGCTGCGGCGCGAGCTCGATCCGCGCGTGGTGGTGCAATGGACCGGCACCGACGTGGTGCCGCCCGCGATCTCGATCGGCGACGCCAAGACCGCCACCACGGCGTTCGGGCGCAAGACATTGCTGTGGGACAATTACCCGGTCAACGATTACGCCCAGACCACCGGCCGGCTGCTGCTCGCCCCGTACGCACGGCGCGAGGCCGGGTTGGCGGGCGAGTTGAGCGGCATCCTCTCCAACCCGATGAACCAAGAGGCGCCGAGCCGGGTCGCGGTGGCGGGGGTGGCGGCGTTCGCGTGGAACGACCGCGGCTACGATCCGGCGCAAGGCTGGCGCTTCGCCGCCGACGCGCTGTCGGGCGGCGATGCGCGCACCGCGGCGGCGCTGCTCGACTTCTTCGACACGCAGCATCTCGCGCCCACGTTCGGGAGCCAGCCGTGGCAGGAGCAGGCACCGCGGCTCAAGGCGCTGCTCGACGGCGTCCGCTTCGCGCTGGCGGACGGCGATGACGGCGCCAAGCGAGAGGCGGTCGCGGCGCTGGCGGCGCGCGCCGACGCGCTGGCGGCGGCGCCCGACACGATCCGCGCCGGCGTGACCGACCCGGGCTTCGCGGCGCAGGCGGCACCGTGGCTCGACGCCACGGCCTTGTGGGGCCGCGCGCTCCAGCTCACCGCTGCCGGGCTCGAGGCGGCGCTCGACCGTAGCGCGGCGGCGTCGCGCGACTTCGCCGCGGCGGGGCAGCTGGCGGCGCAGGCGGCGGCGGTGAAGACGATCCCCGGCGCGACACGCTTCGACGGTACGGTGAAGGTGGCCGATGGTGTGCTCGACCGCTTCGTCGCGGATGCGCCGGGGCTGGTGGGCGCGGCGCTGGTAGGGGAGTGAGGCGCAGGTAGGTAGAGCGCTAGCTTCTCCCCTCCCCTGAAGGCGAGGGGCTTAGCCTAGCCCTCAGCCCCGCGCCGCCTCCGCATAAGGCATCACCAGCGTGCCGTCGGGCGCGGCGGTGTACGTCGTCTGCGTGGGATAGGCGATGCCGATCTTCTCCGCGGCGAAGCGGCGCATGATCGCCACCATCAGCCGGTCGCGCGTGGCGTGCGCGGTGGCCCAGTCGTCGCCCGGCGTGTCGACCTGGAGCGCATAGTCGAGGCTCGACGCGCCGAACGTCTCGAAACCGCACCGCGCCACCTTCGCGCCCTCCGCCTCGACCAGCTCGGTCAGGATCGCGGGCACGCGCGCCAGCGTGTCGGGCGGCGTCTCGTAGGTGACGCCGATCGTGTACGACACGCGGACATGATCGCGCAGCGAGGTGTTCTGGATCTCCTTGTCGAGCAGGTTGCGGTTGGAGATGATGCGCAGCTCGCCGGTGAAGGAGCGGATGCGCGTCGACTTCAGCCCGATCGACTCGATTACGCCGCTGGTGGTGCCGTAGCTGATCTTGTCGCCGCGGCGGAACGGGCGGTCGAAGATGATCGCCAGCGCGGCGAACAGATCGGCGAAGATGCCCTGCGCGGCGAGGCCGATGGCGATGCCGCCGACGCCGAGCCCCGCGACCAGCCCGGTGACGTTGACCCCGAGGTTGTCGAGCACCACCACCAAAGCGATCGCGAACACCGCGACGCTGACGAGGAGGCGGATCAGCCCCATCGCGCTCATCAGCGCCTCGCCGGTGTAATGTTCGCCGCGGGTGCGATGCTCGATCGCGCCGAGGATCAGCTCGCGTGCCCAGATCGCACCCTGGAAGGTGACCGCCACCTTGAACAGGAAGGCGATCGTCGCGTCGAGCTCGGGCGGGGTGGCGGCATAGCCGCTCACCAGCCGGGCCGAGAGCATGGTGATGAAGAAGGCGTTGGTGCGCTCCACCGCGCGCCCCAGCACCGCCGACCAGCCCTTGCCCGAGGCGCTGCGTCGCGCCAGCCGCGGGCCGAACGCGCGCAGCCAGAACAGCAGCAGCGCGATCGCCACGCCGATGCCGAGCGCGATCAGGATCTGGAGCCAATGCTGCTGCAGCCAGGTGACACTGGCACCGAGCAGGGCCTGCGCCTGGTCGCCGACGCGACCCGCGTCGATCGACGCGGCCGGCTTGGCCACCGCCGCCTTGCTGTCACTCATCTCAGGCCGCCTTCAACTCGCACGCGCCGCTCTGCTCGAGGAAGGCGATCAGTCCACGCTCGGTTCGGCTGAGATATTGGCTGGCGCGCGGCAGCCGCAGCGTTTGCCGGAACGCCGCCTGGAGCGCCTTGTCCTTGCCGAGCTCGATCAATGCGGGATGGACGTAGGATTTGCGCGCGATGGCAGGGGTGTTGCCGAGCCGCTCGACCACCGGCTCGAGCATCGTCTTGAGCCCGATCGGCGCGGGTGCCTCGACCAATGCCTCATACGCGACGACGCTCGCACCCCAGGTGCGGAAATGCTTGGCGGTGAAGCCGTCGCCCATGGCAGCGCGGAGATAGGCGTTGACGTCGGACGAGGTCACCGCGTGCGGCGCACCGTCATCCCCGACGTACTGGAACAGCTTCTGCCCCGGCAGGTCCTGGCACTTCTTGACGAAGCGCGCGAGGCTGCCGTCGGTGATGCGCAGTTTGCGGATCTTGCCCGACTTGGCCTTGTACTGGAGCGCCAGCGTACTGCCCTTGATCTGCGCGTGGCGGTCGCGCAGCGTGGTCAGGCCGTAGCTCTTGTTGGTCTTGGCATAGGTCTCGTTGCCGATGCGCAGCGCCGCCATGTCGAGCAGCTTGACGATCGCGGCGACGGTGCGCTCCTTGCTGTGGCTGCGCTTGTCGAGATCGGCCTCGACGCGCGCGCGCAGCTTGGTCAGCGCGCGACCGAACGGGGCGCACAGGTCGTATTTCGCCGCCTCCTGCTGCGCGCGGTAATCGAGGTGATAGCGATACTGCTTGCGCCCCTTCTCGTCCCAGCCGACCGCCTGGATATGGCCGGTCGGGTCGGGGCAGAACCAGGCGTCGGTATAAGCGGGGGGCAGGCCGATCGCGTTGAGCCGATCGATCTCGTCGCGGTCGCTGATGCGCGCGCCGTCGGAATCATAATAGGCCCAGGCGCCGTGCCGCGTCTTCTTGCGCGTGATGCCGGGCTCACCGTCGTCGAAATAGACGATATGGCAGCCGTTCTCGGTCGTGCGCTCCGCTTCTACGCTCATGTCGCGGGAAATGCGCGGGCTGCCGCATCGTTCCGGAACGGCGGCGCGGGGACGGGGTTTGGGGCGCTGTCGAACCGACACGTATCAGGAGATTTCCCATGGCCGACCTGTCGCAAGCCCGCGTGCTGATGCTCGCCGCCGACGGCTTCGAGACGGTGGAGCTGTTCGAACCGCGCAAGGCGCTGGAAGCCGCCGGCGTCACCGTCACGCTCGCCTCGATCAAGCGCGATCCGATCCAGGGCATGAAGCAGGACATCAACCAGGCCGAGACCGCCACCCCCGACCTCACGCTCGACGAGGTCGAGGTCGACGATTACGACGCGCTGGTGCTGCCGGGCGGCGTCGCCAACCCCGACAAGCTGCGCGTCGAGGCCAAGGCGGTGCAGATCGTCCAGGACTTCATGGATGAGGACAAGATCGTCGCGGCGATCTGCCACGCGCCCTGGCTGCTGGCCGAGGCCGATGTCATCGACGGGCGGCGGCTGACCGGCTTCGAGTCGATCCGCACCGATCTGGAAAATGCCGGCGCCGAGGTGGTCGACGAGGAGGTCGTCGTCGACGACAATCTCATCACCAGCCGCAAGCCCGACGACATCCCCGCCTTCAACAAGGCGATCATCGCCGCGCTGACCGAGGAGCTCGGCGCCGACGAGGAGGAGGAAGAGGAGGCGTAAGGGCGCACGCTAGAGCCCTCCCTGCAAGGGGAGGGACGGGGTGGGGTGCTCTCCTCAAGCGGTTTCCTGCAAAGCGACCTACCCACCCCCCGCCTCCTCCCTTTTCGGGAGGGGGGCTTACGCCCCCACCGCTTCCGCCACGCTCGCGAACCCGTCGCGCGCGAGGCGCGCCGCCAGCTCGGCCACGATCCGGCGCGGCAGCCCCGGCCCTTCGTAGATCAGCGCGGTGTAGACCTGCACCAGGTTCGCGCCGGCGCGGATGCGCGCATAGGCCTCCGCCCCGCTGTCGATCCCGCCGACTGCGATCAGCGGCAGCGCACCGCCGGTGGCGCGACGGAAGTCGGCCAGCCGCTCGGCCGCGAGCGCGCGCAGCGGCGCGCCCGACAGCCCGCCGGCCTCGCCCGCGTGCGCACTGCGCAGCGGCGGGCGGCTCACCGTGGTGTTGCTCACGATCAGCGCGTCTATCCCTGCGTCGAGCGCGGCGCGCGCGATCGAGTCGACCAGCGCAGCCTGGAGGTCGGGCGCCACCTTGAGGAACAGCGGCGTGGTGCCGCGCGCGGCGACGCAGGCGGCGAGCAGCTCGGCCAGCGCGGCGCCGTGCTGCAGGTCGCGCAGCCCCGGCGTGTTGGGCGAGCTGACGTTGATCGTGACATAGTCCGCCACCGGCGCCGCGGCGCTCACCCCCGCGACATAGTCGGCGACGCGGTCGGTCGCGTCCTTGTTGGCGCCGACGTTGATGCCGAGCACGCCGCCGTGGCGCCGCGCCGCTGCGGCGCGCGCGACGCCGGCGGCGAGCCCGCCGTTGTTGAAGCCCATGCGGTTGATGATCGCGCGGTCCTCGGCGAGCCGGAACAGCCGCGGGCGCGGGTTGCCGGGCTGCGCGCGCGGCGTGAGCGTGCCGACCTCGACCGACCCGAAGCCGAGCCGCATCAGCCCGGCAACGGCGCGCGCGTCCTTGTCGAGCCCGGCGGCGAGGCCGACCGGGTTGGGGAAGTCGATTCCCGCGACTCGAGTCTCAAGCCGTGGCATCGTGCCGCCGAGTGGTCCGCCAAGCGCGCCCCAGCGCGCCAGCGCGCCGAGCGCGACGTCGTGCGCGCGCTCGGGTGGCAGCGCCAGCGTGGCGCGATGGAAGAGGGAGGAGATCGCCATGATGCGTCTGTCGTCGCGTCCCGAAGCGAGATCAAGCCGGGCGAGTTGTAAAAAATCGTCTTGGCCGCGCTGAATCCGTCCAATCCTTGCGCGACGAGCTGTGTGCATAACGCGACTGCGACCCGAAGGGCTTCCGAACGGAAGTTCTTTCCTCAAGGGCCCGGCAGCCTCTGCCGGGCCCTTTTTTTGCGCGCAGCGCAGGCGGGCGCGGTTGATTTCGCCCGGTCGGGCGGCCACATGGCAATCGGAACGATCTACTCCGATTTGAGAGTCGATCGCAACTACCGAATGTGGGACGATGCGCCTCTCGAGCCTGACCGACTATGCCGTGGTGCTGCTCACCGCCGCCGCGCGCCACTGCGGCGGGCTGGCGCGGAGGAACGCCACGTCGCTCGCCGAGGAGACCGGCGTGCCGCTGCCGACCGCGCAGAAGCTGGTCAGCCGGCTCGCGGCGGCGGGGCTGATCGACAGCACGCGCGGCACCGGCGGCGGGATCCGGCTGGCGCGTCCGCCCGCGACGATCACGCTGGCGGACATTGTCGAGGCGGTGGAGGGGCCGATTGCGCTCACCGCCTGCGTCGACGCCGCCGAGCACGACTGCGCGATCGAAGGCAATTGCCGCGTCAAGCCGCACTGGAACGCGGTCAATCAGGCGGTGCGCGGCGCGCTCGCGGGGGTGACGCTGGCGTCGCTCGCCGCCGCGCCCCTTCCACAACAGGGCGCGCCCGAACAGATGAAGGTTGAGGCATAACATGGCCACGAAGAACGCCGAGGCCCATGCGGCCGTCGCCAAGAAGTATGAGTGGGGCTTCGCCACCGACATCGAGCAGGACTTCGCGCCCAAGGGGCTGAGCGAGGACACCGTCCGCTACATCAGTGCCAAGAAGAACGAGCCCGAGTGGATGCTCGACTGGCGGCTCAAGGCGTTCCGGCTGTGGCAGACGATGCAGGCGCCCGACTGGGCCAAGCTCAACGTCCCCCCGATCGACTATCAGGACGCGTATTATTACGCCGAGCCCAAGCAGAAGAAGACGATCGCGTCGCTCGACGAGCTCGATCCGGAGATCCGCCGCACCTACGAGAAGCTCGGCATCCCGATCCGGGAGCAGGAGGTGCTCGCGGGCGTGGAGGGCGCGCGCAAGGTCGCGGTCGACGCGGTGTTCGACTCGGTCTCGGTGGCGACCACCTTCCGCGAGGAGCTCAAGGCGGCGGGCGTGATCTTCCTGTCGATCAGCGAGGCGATCCGCGAATATCCCGACCTCGTCCGCAAGTGGCTCGGCAAGGTGGTGCCGCAGCGCGACAATTACTTCGCAACGCTCAACTCGGCGGTCTTCTCCGACGGCACCTTCGTCTACGTGCCCGAGGGCGTGCGCTGCCCGATGGAGCTGTCCACCTATTTCCGCATCAATGCCGAGAACACCGGCCAGTTCGAGCGCACGCTGATCGTCGCCGACAAGGGCGCGTACGTCAGCTATCTCGAGGGCTGCACCGCGCCGATGCGCGACGAGAACCAGCTCCACGCCGCGGTGGTCGAGCTGGTCGTGCTCGACGATGCCGAGATCAAATATTCGACCGTGCAGAACTGGTATCCCGGCGACGAGAACGGCGTCGGCGGCATCTACAATTTCGTCACCAAGCGCGCGCTCTGCCAGGGCAGGAACAGCAAGGTGAGCTGGACTCAGGTCGAGACCGGCTCGGCGATCACCTGGAAATATCCGAGCTGCGTGCTGGCGGGCGAGAATAGCGTCGGCGAATTCTACTCGGTGGCGGTGACCAACAACCTTCAGCAGGCCGACACCGGCACCAAGATGATCCATCTGGGCAAGGGCTCGCGCTCGACGATCGTGTCGAAGGGCATCTCGGCGGGGCGGTCGGACAACACCTATCGCGGGCTGGTGCGCGTCGCGCCGACCGCGGAGGGCGTGCGTAACTTCACCCAGTGCGACTCGCTGCTGCTGTCGGACCAGTGCGGGGCGCACACCGTGCCGTACATCGAGGTGCGCAACCCCTCGGCGCAGATCGAGCATGAGGCGACGACGTCGAAGATCAGCGAGGACCAATTGTTCTATGCGATGTCGCGCGGGCTCGATGCCGAGGCGGCGGTGGCGCTGATCGTCAACGGCTTCGCGCGCGAGGTGCTGCAGCAGCTGCCGATGGAGTTCGCGGTCGAGGCGCAGAAGCTGCTGGGGATCTCGCTCGAGGGGAGCGTGGGGTGACGCCGAAGGACGAGAACCGTCGCTTGAACTCCCCTCCCCTTCAGGGGAGGGGCCGGGGGTGGGGCCTCTCTGCGAACGCCATCGCCGGCGTTCAGGCGAACGCGCGCGCGCTCCGCAACAATCCTACCGAGCCCGAAAAGCGCCTCTGGTCCGCGCTCTCGCGCGCCCAACTCGGCGGCTATAAGTTCCGCCGCCAAGCCGCGATCGGCCGCTACATCACCGACTTCCTCTGCCCGGCGACGCGGCTGATCGTCGAGGTCGATGGTGACACCCACGCCGACCCTGCCGCCGATATCGCGCGTGAAGCCGACCTGCGCGCGCTCGGTTATCGCATCCTTCGCTTCGCCAACGCGGACGTGATGCGGAACCTCGACGGCGTGCTCGCCACGCTGCTCGCCCAGCTTCAGGCCGTCCCCTCGCGGCGGCGCCCCACCCCAACCCCTCCCCTGCAGGGGAGGGGCTTCAGGAATGACGATGCTCACGATTGACAATCTTCACGCCGAGATCGACGGCAAGCCGATCCTCAAGGGTCTCACGCTCCAGGTGGATGCGGGCGAGATCCACGCGATCATGGGGCCCAACGGCGCGGGCAAGTCGACGCTCGGCTACGTGCTCGGCGGGCGGCCCGGCTATGAAGTGACCGCGGGCTCGGTCACGTTTAACGGGGAGGATCTGCTCGACAAGGAACCGCACGAGCGCGCCGCGGCGGGCGTGTTCCTCGGCTTCCAATATCCGGTCGAGATCCCGGGCGTGTCGAACGTGCAGTTCCTGCGCGAGAGCCTCAACGCGCAGCGCGCGGTGCGCGGCGAAAAGCCGCTGTCGGGCGCCGAGTTCCTCAAGGTGGCGCGGGCGCAGGCGGATGCGCTCGGGCTCCAGCAGGACATGCTCAAGCGCCCGGTCAACGTCGGCTTCTCCGGCGGCGAGAAGAAGCGCAACGAGATGGTGCAGATGGGGATCATCGACCCCAAGTTCGCGATCCTCGACGAGACCGACTCGGGGCTCGACATCGACGCGCTGCGCGTGGTCGGCGACGGCATCAACCGCATCATGCGCCGGCCCGACAAGGCCGTGCTGCTGATCACCCATTACCAGCGGCTGCTCGACTATGTCCGGCCGGATCGCGTGCATGTGCTGGCGGACGGGCGCATCACGCGCTCGGGCGGGGCCGAGCTGGCGCAACAGCTCGAGCGCGAGGGTTACGCCGAGGTGGCGGCGTGACGATGGCGTTCACGCGACGCCGCGGCGGAGCGGTGACGTGTTCCTGCGTGCGCAGGAACACGGTGACCGGCCGGGTGGGAGCCGCCGCATGAGCGTGCTCGATCTTCCCTCCAACCGCGAGGAAGCGTGGCGCTGGGCCGACCTCGGCGGGATCGCCGCGGCCGCCGCGCTCGCGCCGGTCGCGCGTCCGGGTGCGCAGTTCCTCGACCTGCCCGGCGCCAAGCTCCTGTTCGTCGATGGCGAGCTGGACCAAAGTGCGAGCGAGCTCCGCCGCGTCACCATCGGCGCGATCGCCCCGAGCGACCACCCGCTCGGCCGCCGCGCCGCGCGTGGCTGGACGCTCACGCTCGACTCCCACGCCGTCGCCGACCCGGTTCAAATCGTGCATGTCGCCACCGGCGCGGAGAACCACCTTGGCGCCGCAATCGAGCTGGGCGACGACGCGGTCGCGCAGCTGGTCGAGACCTTCGTCGGCGCGGGCTGGTCGAATCGCTTCACCAGCGTCCGGCTGGGGCGCGGCGCGCGGCTGTCGCGCGCGGTGCGGCTGACCCAGGCGGCGGGCTTCGTCTCGCTGCGCGACGAGATCGTGCTCGGCAAGGCGGCGAGCTTCGTGGGCACGGTGCTCGCCGCGGGTGACCAGGGCGCGCGCGTCGACGCCGCGCTGACGCTGGCGGGCGAGGGCGGCTACGCCGAGTTCGGCGGCGCGCTGCTGACGCGCGACCGGCTCCAGCAGGAATGCGCGGTGCGCGTGCGCCACGCCGAGCCCAACGGCCAGTCGCACCAGCTGTGGCGCGCGGTCGCGGCCGACCAGTCGCAGGCGAGCCTCGCCGCCGCTGTGGAGGTGGCGCGCCACGCGCAGAAGACCGACGGCGAGCAGTCGTTGCGCGGGCTGCTGCTCCACCGCACCGCGACGGTGAACCTCAAGCCCGAGCTGGAGATCTTCGCCGACGACGTGAAATGCGCGCACGGCGCGACCGTGGGCGAGCTGGACGCGCGCGCGTTGTTCTACATGGAGAGCCGCGGCATCCCGGCGGCCCGCGCCAAGGCGCTGCTGACGCACGCCTTCGTCGCCGACGCGCTCGACCGCATCGCCGATGAGACGGTGCGCGCGGCATTCGCGGCCGACGCCGCGGCGTGGCTGGAGCGCACGCTGTGACGCTGTCCTACGCGCGGGATCGGTGCGAAGGGGCGAGGGCGGCGGCTCCCTGGTCCTCGGGCATCGGCGCGCGCGCGGGGCGCGGCCGACTCAACATTCGCAACATTGGGGAGCGCGCATGACCGTCGTGACCGCCGATCCCGCCACGCGCCCGCTCGACGTCGTCGCGGATTTCCCCGCGATTCCCGCGGGCTGGGCCTATCTCGACACGGCCGCTACGGCGCAGAAACCGCGCGCGGTGATCGACGCGATCACGCGCGGCTACGACACCGATTACGCCACCGTCCATCGCGGCGTGTACCAGCGCTCCGCCGACATGACGCTGGCCTATGAGGCGGCGCGCGACACCGTCGCCCGCTTCGTCAACGCCACCGCCGACGAGATCGTCTTCGTCCGCGGCGCGACCGAGGCGATCAACCTCGTCGCCCAATCGTTCGCGGGCACGACGCTGAACGCCGGCGATCGTATCCTGCTCTCCACGCTCGAGCATCACAGCAATATCGTGCCGTGGCAGATGGTGGCCGAGCGCGTCGGCGCCGCGATCGACGTGGTGCCGCTCACCGCCGACCAGCGCATCGACCTTGACGCGATGGCGCGGATGCTGCGGCCCGAGCACAAGCTCGTCGCGCTCGCGCATGTCTCGAACGTGCTCGGCTCGACCCTCGACGTGCGCCGCGCCAGCGAACTCGCGCATGCGGTCGGCGCGACGATCCTGATCGACGGCTGCCAGGCGGTGGCGCGGCTGCCGGTCGACGTGCGCGCGCTCGGCTGCGACTTCTACGTCTTCTCCGGCCATAAGCTGTACGGCCCGACCGGCATCGGCGTATTGTGGGGCCGGCGCGAGCTGCTCGACGCGATGCCGCCCTACCAGGGCGGCGGCTCGATGATCGATCGCGTGTCGTTCGAGCGCACCACCTACGCGCCGGCGCCGACGCGTTTCGAGGCGGGGACGCCGCATATCGTCGGCGCGCTCGGGCTCGCCGCCGCGATCGACTATGTGCAGGCGATCGGTCTCGAGCGCATCCACGCGCACGAGACCGCGCTGGTGGCGCAGGCACGCGAGGCGCTGGCGAGGATCAACTCGGTGCGCGTGCTCGGCCCGGCGGACAGCGCCGGGATCGTCTCCTTCGCGATGGAGGGGGTGCATCCGCACGACATCGGCACCATCTTGGACGAGTCGAAGGTGGCGATCCGCGCCGGCCATCATTGCGCGCAACCGCTGATGGCCGCGCTGGGCGTCGAGGCGACTGCGCGCGCCAGCTTCGGCGTGTACAACGGCCCCGACGATGTCGCCGCGTTGATGGCGGGGATCGAGCGCGTGGCGCGGATCTTCGGATGATGATGTTGGATAGGAACGAGGGACGATGAGCGACCCGATCAAGGTCGAGGAAGTCGACACGGTGCAGGCGCCGCCGCGTGCCAAGGTGTCCGACGCGGTCGAGCCCGCAGGCGCGGAGCCGCGCCAGCGCGACTATCTCGCCGGCTTCCTGGCGCAGCAGCCCGCCGGCGGCGAGGCGCCGCACGAGCCCGGCGGCGCGCTGTACGAGGGCGTGATCGACGCGCTCAAGGAAATCTATGACCCCGAAATTCCGGTGAACATCTACGACCTCGGCCTGATCTACGCGGTCGAGGTGACCGACGCCGGCCAGGCGACGGTGACGATGACGCTGACGACGCCCAACTGTCCGGTCGCCGAGTCGATGCCGGGCGAGGTGGAGATGCGCGTCGCCGCGGTGCCGGGGATCGCCTTCGCCGACGTCAACCTGGTGTGGGATCCGCCGTGGGACCCGCAGAAGATGTCGGACGACGCCAAGCTCGAATTGGGGATGCTGTGATGGCCACCACCCTGCGCGCGCGCCCCGCGGCGCTGAACCTTACCGCGAGCGCCGAGGCGCGTATTGCCGAACTGATGGGCAAGGCGCCCGAGGGCGCGGTCGGGGTGAAGCTGTCGACACCCCGGCGCGGCTGCTCGGGGCTGGCCTATTCGGTCGATTATGTCGCGTCCGCGAGCGCGATGGACGAGCGGATCGAGACGCCGGGCGGGGTGCTGTTCGTCGACGGCGCCTCGCTGCTGTACCTGATCGGCTCGACGATGGACTGGGTCGAGGACGATTTCACCGCCGGCTTCGTATTCGCCAACCCCAACGCCAAGGGCGCATGCGGCTGCGGGGAGAGCTTCACGGTGTGAGGGTCGGTGGGGCTCGGCCCGCTACCCATTGCTCCCACTCTCTTCTTTCTCCTTCCCGTCGCTCCCGCGAAGGCGAGGATCCAGACACGCTGGCGTCTGGCGCTGAAGCGCGACCTTAGCGCGTCTGGTTCCCCGCCTCCGCGTGGATGACGTAAAGGTGGGGGTGGCGCGTGAGGTCGGCATCGAGTGCGGCCTGCGGGCAACCGGCGCGGCTCGTCACCCACTAACCCCTTTACCTGGCGCAACAAATCTCCACGGACCCTCTGCTGCGCTGCGGCGTTGCCCCAGACAATGCGAGTCGACCTTTCCTCCGCCGACCTGTGGCGCTCCTTCCGCGCCGACTGGTGGGGCCAGCTGAAGCGCGCCTACACCGCCTCTGACGCCGACAATCTTGGTCTGATCGCGGCGGGTGCTGCCTTCTATATCATCTCTTCAATCGCGCCGATCCTCGCGGTGACGGTGCTGGGCTACGGCCTGTTCGCCGACGCGCAGACGGTGCAGGAGGACATACGCGCGTTGTTCGCCGCCTTTCCGCGCGATGTCGCCGTCCTGATCGGCCAGCAGCTCGACACCGTCGTCTCGGGCTCGCAGGGCAAGAAGGGGCTCGGCATCATCCTGGCGCTGGCGATCGCGCTGTACGGCGGCAGCAAGGCTGCCACGTCGATGATGACCGCGCTCAACGTCGCTTATGAGGTGAAGGACAAGCGCAGCTTCGTCACCTGGACGCTCACCTCGTTCGCGATCGTGCTCGCCGGCGTGGTGCTGGTGCTGACGGGTATCGCCGCGAGCGCGCTGGCCGCCTTCGTCGGGGCGCTGATCCCGTGGTTCCCCGGCGTGGTGCTCGCGGTGATCCGCATCGGCACCTATGCCGCGCTGGCGCTGCTGGTCGTCACCGGCGCGTCGTTGCTGTTCCGCTTCGGGCCCTACCGCCCGCGCGCGCGGTTGCGCTGGGCGACTCCGGGCACGGTGGTGGCGACCGCGGTGTGGCTGCTCGCGAACGTCGGGTTCAGCCTCTACGTCGCCAACTTCGGCAATTACGGCGCGACCTACGGTTCGCTCAGCGCCATTATCGTGGTGCTCACCTGGCTGTGGATCAGCGTCTACGCCTTCTTGCTCGGCGCTGCGCTCGACGTCCAGGCCTATCGCGGCCGACCCGACCATCCCGCCATCTCGGACATAGCCACCGCGACGCCGGGCGGTTAGGGTCCGCATCGTCATCATCGCCCGGGGGCCAGACATTTGACCGCGACCACCGACGTCAGCGAGCGCGGGCCGCTCGCGCTCGCCATCATCGACACGCTCGTCCACCGCATCGGCAAGGACGAGCGCGCCGCGCGCCCGCACGATTGGCTCGAGGCGACGATTCTCACGCTGCGCAACGAGATCATCGAGCGCTGGATGGCCTCCACCAAGCAGGCGCATGCCGCCGGTGCCAAGCGGGTCTATTATCTCAGCCTTGAGTTCCTGATCGGCCGCTTGCTGCGCGACACGCTCGCCAATCTCCAGCATCACGATGAGGTGGGGGAGGCGTTGCGCCAGCTCGGCGTCGACCTCGGCGCGATCGAGGAGCTGGAGCCCGACGCCGCGCTCGGCAACGGTGGGCTCGGCCGGCTGGCGGCCTGTTTCATGGAGAGCCTGGCGACGCTCGACCTGCCCGCCTACGGCTATGGCATCCGCTACGTGAACGGCATGTTCCGCCAGCGCATCGACGACGGATGGCAGGTCGAGCTGCCCGAGACCTGGCTGGCGCACGGCAACCCGTGGGAGTTCGAGCGCCGCGAGAGCGCCTATTTCGTCGGCTTCGGCGGCGAGGTGACCGGCGACGAGGCCGGCCGCGTCCACTGGCAGCCGGGCGAGGCCGTCGAGGCGGTCGCGGTCGACACGCCCGTGGTCGGCTGGCGCGGCAAGCGCGTCAACACGTTGCGGCTGTGGACCGCGCGCAGCCTTGACCCGTTCAAGCTCGATGCCTTCAATCGCGGCGATTTCGAGGGCGCGATGGCGGACCAGCTCCGCGCCGACAGCCTGGTGCGCGTGCTCTACCCCAATGACTCCACCGCGGCGGGGCAGGAGCTGCGGCTGCGCCAGGAATATTTCTTCTCGTCGGCGTCGATCCAGGACATCGTCCGCCGCCACATCCAGTATTTCGGCGACATCTGCACGCTGCCGGATCGCGCCGCGATTCAGCTCAACGACACCCACCCCGCGGTGGCGGTCGCCGAGCTGATGCGGCTGCTGGTCGATCACCATGAGCTCGATATGGACGCGGCCTGGGCGATCACCCGCGCCACCTTCGGCTATACCAACCACACCTTGCTGCCCGAGGCGCTGGAAAGCTGGCCGCTGCCGCTGTTCGAGCGGTTGCTGCCGCGGCACATGCAGATCGTCTATGCGATCAACGCCAAATTGCTGCGCGAGGCGCGCGCCGCCGAGGGGATCGACGATCGTGCCATCGCCGCGATCAGCCTGATCGACGAGGGCGGCGAGCGCCGCGTGCGCATGGCCAACCTCGCCTTCGCGGGCGCGCACAGCGTCAACGGCGTGGCGGCGCTCCACACCCAGCTGATGAAGTCGACCGTCTTCGCCGACCTCCACCGCCTCTACCCCGACCGGATCAACAACAAGACCAACGGCATCACGCCGCGGCGCTGGTTGCAGGGCTGCAACCCCGCGCTGACCGCGCTGATCGCGGAGGCGATCGGGCCGGACTTCACCGACGACGCGCAGAAGCTGCCGGCGCTTGTGCCGTTCGCCGACGATGCCGCGTTCCGCGAGAAGTTCGCCGCGGTGAAGCGCGCCAACAAGGTCGCGCTGGCCGAGCACGTCCGCGACACGATCGGGTTGCGGCTCGATGCGGATGCGATCTTCGACGTCCAGATCAAGCGCATCCACGAATACAAGCGCCAGCTGCTCAACCTGATCGAGACCGTGGCGCTGTACGACCAGATCCGCAGCCATCCCGAGCGCGACTGGACGCCGCGGGTCAAGCTGTTCGCGGGCAAGGCAGCGTCGAGCTACGTCAACGCCAAGCTGATCATCAAGCTGGCCAATGACGTGGCGCGGCGGATCAACGGCGATCCCAGTATCGGTGGGCTGCTCAAGGTAGCGTTCTTGCCCAATTACAACGTCAGCCTCGCCGAGCGGATGGTCCCTGCCGCCGATCTGTCCGAGCAGATCTCGACCGCGGGCATGGAGGCGTCGGGCACGGGCAACATGAAATTCGCGCTCAACGGCGCGCTGACGATCGGCACGCTCGACGGCGCCAACATCGAGATCCGCGACCATGTCGGTGCCGACGACATCGTGATCTTCGGGATGACCGCGGACGAGGTAGCGACGAAGCGGGCCGGCGGTTACGTGCCGCGCGACGTGATCCAAAATTCGGCCGAGCTGGCGCAGGCGGTGAACGCGATCGCATCTGGGGTGTTTTCGCCAGATGACCCCGACCGTTATCGCGATCTCATGAACGGCCTCTACGACCACGATTGGTTCATGGTCGCCGCCGACTTCGACGCCTACGCCGCCGCGCAGCGCGACGTCGACCGCCGCTGGGGCGACCGCGACGGCTGGCAGCGCAGCGCGATCCGCAACACCGCCAACATGGGCTGGTTCTCGTCCGATCGAACGATCGGCGAGTATGCGCGCGAGATTTGGGGCGTGCTGTGAGGCCGCCGGCGGCAGCGATTGACGCGCTGCTCGACGGCACCAGCGCCGATCCCTTCGCCTTGCTCGGCGCGCATGCGGGGCCCGGTGGCACGTTCGCGCGTGCCTGGATCCCCGGCGCCGAGACTGCCGAGCCGCACACGCTGGCGGGCGCGCCGCTCGGCGCGCTCGAGCGGATCGACGATCGCGGTTTGTTCGAGGGGATGATCGCGGGCGATCCCCAGCCGCTGCGCTACCGTGCGCGCGGCGGTGGCGCGGAATGGTGGGTGACCGACCCTTATAGCTTCGGCCCCGTGCTCGGCCCGGTCGACGACCTGCTGATGAACGAAGGGACGCACTTCCGCCTCTACGACAAGCTCGGCGCACACCTGCTAAACCACGAGGGCGCCGACGGCGTGCATTTCGCGGTCTGGGCACCCAACGCGCGTCGCGTCGCGGTGGTGGGCGGCTTCAACGACTGGGATGCGCGCCGCCACGGCATGCGGCTGCGCGCCGACACCGGCGTCTGGGAGATTTTCCTGCCCGATCTTGGCGCCGGCCACGCCTATAAATACGCGATCACCGGACCCGACGGCGTGATGCAGCCGCTCAAGGCCGATCCTTATGCCTTCGCCGCCGAGCTGCGCCCGAAGACCGCCTCGCTCACCACCGCGCCGCCGACCCACGAATGGGGCGACGCCGCGCATCGCGAGGCTTGGGCCTCGGTCGATCCGCGGCGCGTGCCGATCAGCATCTACGAGGTCCATGCCGGCAGCTGGGATCGCGACGAGAACGGCTGGTATCTCAGCTGGGACCAGCTCGCCGAGCGGCTGATTCCCTATGCCGTCGCGATGGGCTTCACGCACATCGAGTTCATGCCGATCTCGGAACACCCCTATGATCCGAGCTGGGGCTATCAGACCACCGGGCTGTTCGCGCCGAGCGCGCGCTTCGGCGACCACGAAGGCTTCGCGCGCTTCGTCGATGGCGCGCATCGTGCCGGCCTGGGCGTGCTGCTCGACTGGGTGCCCGCGCACTTTCCGACCGATGCGCACGGTCTCGCGCATTTCGACGGTACCGCGCTCTACGAGCACCAGGACCCGCGGCTGGGTTATCACCCCGACTGGAACACCGCGATCTACAATTTCGGGCGGCGCGAGGTGTCCGCCTTCCTCGTCAACAACGCGATCTTCTGGGCCGAGCGCTACCATGTCGATGGGCTGCGCGTCGATGCGGTGGCGTCGATGTTGTACCGCGACTACTCACGCAAAGCGGGCGAGTGGATCCCCAACACCGACGGCGGGCGCGAGAACTGGGAGGCCGTCGAGTTCCTGCGCGCCACCAACAGGGCGGTGTATGCGCGGCACCCCGGTGTGATCACCGTGGCGGAGGAATCGACCAGCTGGCCGGGCGTCACCACCCCCGCTTATGACGAGGGCGCACCGAGCGCGCTCGGCTTCGGCTTCAAGTGGAACATGGGCTGGATGCACGACACGCTCCAGTATATGGCACGCGATCCGATCCATCGCCGCCACCATCACCACAACATCACCTTCGGGCTGGTCTACGCCTTCAGCGAGAACTTCGTGCTGCCGATCAGCCACGACGAAGTGGTGCACGGCAAGGGTTCGATGCTGACCAAGATGGCCGGCGACGACTGGCAGAAGTTCGCCAACCTGCGCGCTTATTACGCGATGATGTGGGGCTATCCCGGCAAGAAGCTGCTGTTCATGGGGCAGGAATTCGCGCAGCGCCAGGAATGGAGCGAGGAGCGCGCGCTCGACTGGGGGCTGACCAACTCCTCCGCACACGACGGGGTGCGCAAGCTCGTCCGCGATCTCAACAAGGTCTACCGTGAGCATCGCGCGCTGCATGCCCGCGACTGCGAGCCTGAAGGTTTCGAGTGGCTGATCGACGGGGATGCGGAGAATTCCGTGTTCGCCTGGCTGCGTCGCGCACCCGGCGCGCCGCCCGTGGCGGTGATCGTCAACATGACCCCGGTGGCGCGGATGCCCTATCGCGTGCCGCTGCCGCACGAAGGCCGTTGGCGTGAGCTGATCAACTCGGACGCGCAGGATTATTGGGGATCGGGGCTCGGCAATCTCGGTGGTGTCGTTGCGGCGGCGGGCTATGCTGACGTGACCCTGCCGCCGCTGGCGACCGTGATGCTGGAGTTCGAAGGGTGAGCAGCGCTCAGAAGAGCCGCGTGAGCACCGCGATGATCATGGCCCAGGCCAGGATCGAAGGAATAATGGCCGTCATCAACCCGCGGATCAGACCGTCGGGCGAACGATACGGATATGCGCGATCCATTGCAGATCCTCTCTTATCATTGTCGTTCCTTGATACGCCATCACTGACTGAGCAACGCGGAATCTGCTCGAGCGTTCCGAGCCTAACCGGCACGAGCGCGGCAGTAAAGACGGTACAGGGAGGAGTCTGACGTGGACGAACGCAGAGGTCAGCCGCTGGCACGTGACGCCATGGCCTATGTTCTGGCCGGCGGGCGCGGTAGCCGCCTCAAGGAACTCACCGACACGCGGGCCAAACCGGCGGTCTACTTCGGCGGCAAGAGCCGGATCATCGATTTCGCGCTGTCGAACGCGATCAACTCGGGCATCCGGCGGATCGGTGTTGCAACGCAGTATAAAGCCCATTCGCTGATCCGGCATCTGCAGCGCGGCTGGAACTTCCTTCGCCCCGAGCGCAACGAGAGCTTCGATATCCTGCCGGCCTCGCAGCGGATCAGCGAGTTCCAATGGTATGAGGGCACCGCCGATGCGGTCTATCAGAACATCGACATCATCCAGGATATCACGCCCGAGTTCATGGTGATCCTGGCAGGCGACCACATCTACAAGATGGACTATGAGATCATGCTGCGGCAGCACTGCGACAGCGGTGCCGACGTCACCGTCGCGTGTCTCGAAGTGCCGCGTATGGAGGCGAGCGCCTTCGGTGTGATGCACGTTGACGAGCAGGATCGCATCATCGACTTCGTCGAGAAGCCCGCGGATCCGCCGTCGATCCCTGGTCAGCCGGATCTCGCGCTCGCCAGTCTCGGCATTTACGTCTTCCACACGCGGCTGCTGATCGACCAGCTGCGCCGCGATGCCGCTACGGAGGGTTCGGCGCGCGACTTCGGCAAGGACATCATCCCGTATCTGGTGAAGAACGGAAACGCCTATGCGCACCGCTTCTCCGCCAGCTGCGTCCGTTCGCCCGACGAGCCCGCGGCCTATTGGCGCGACGTCGGCACGGTCGACGCATATTGGGAAGCGAGCATCGACCTCACCGACGTGGTGCCGCAGCTCGACCTGTATGACCGCGAGTGGCCGCTGTGGACCTATTCCGAGCTCACGCCGCCCGCCAAGTTCGTCCACGACATCGAGGGGCGGCGCGGCCAAGCGGTGTCTAGCCTGATCGCGGGCGACACGATCATCTCGGGCTCGAACGTGCATCGCAGCCTGGTATCGACCGGCGTGCGCGCGCACAGTTTCTCGTCGCTCGACGAGGCGGTGGTGCTGCCGCATTGCCACATCGGTCGCGGCGCCAAGCTGAGCAAGGTGGTGCTCGATCGCGGCGTGATCATCCCCGACGGGCTGATCGTCGGCGAGGATCCGGAGCTTGACGCACATCGGTTCCGCCGCACCGAGAAGGGCGTGTGCCTGATCACGCAGCCGATGATCGATCGCCTCGGCTGACATGGCGATCTCCGTCCTCTCGGTCGCGTCCGAGGCCTATCCGCTGGTGAAGACCGGCGGGCTGGGCGACGTGGTCGGCGCGCTGCCCGCCGCGCTCGCGCCGCACGGCGTCGACGTCACCACCTTCCTGCCGGGCTACCCCCGGGTCCTCGCCGCGCTGGAGGCTGCTTCCTCCCAGCAGGAGCACGGCGGTTCAGGCGAGGTGAGTCACGCGCTGGGCGCGCCGCTGCACCGCTGGCCCGACCTGCTCGGTGCCCCGGCGCAGCTGCTCGAGGGCGAGATCGCGGGCCATCGCCTGCTGGTGCTCGACGCGCCGGGCTATTTCGCGCGCGAGGGTGGCCCTTATGGCGACCCGGCCGGGCGCGACTGGGACGACAATTGGCGCCGCTTCGCCGCCTTCGCGCGCGCCGCGGCGGACGTCGCGGGCGGCGCGGTGGCGGGCGAGCGCTACGACGTACTCCACGCGCACGACTGGCAGTCGGGGCTCGCGCCGGCCTATCTCCGCTTCGCGCCGCCTGCGCCGGCCGTGCCGCGAACGGTGATGACGATCCACAACATCGCCTTCCAGGGCCGCTACGACGCGGGCATCTTCGCCTCGCTGGCCCTGCCCGCGCTCGCCTTCGCCGTCGACGGCGTCGAATATTACGGCGGGGTCGGCTACCTCAAGGCCGGGCTCGAGTCCGCCGACGCGATCACCACGGTGAGCCCGACTTACGCGCGCGAGATCCTCTCGCCCGACTTCGGCATGGGGCTGGAGGGGCTGATCCGTACGCGACAGCGCCGCGTCAGCGGGATCGTCAACGGCATCGACACCGCAGTGTGGTCGCCGTCCGCCGACCCGTCGCTGCCGGCGCGTTACGACGCCGCCACGCTCGCCCGCCGCGCCGTCAACAAGCGCGCGGTGGAGCAGGCCTTTGCGCTCGACCCCGGCGAGGGCGCGATCTTCTGCGTCGTCAGCCGGCTGACGTGGCAGAAGGGCATGGACGTGCTCGCCGACGCAATTCCCGCGCTGGTCGAGCGGGGCGGACGGCTGGCGCTGCTCGGCTCGGGTGACGCCTGGCTCGAACAGGCCTTCCGCGACGCTGCGGAGCGTTTCCCCGGCCAGATCGGCGTGCGGCTCGGCTATGACGAGGCGCTGTCGCACCTGCTCCAGGCAGGCAGCGATGCGATCCTGATCCCGTCGCGCTTCGAGCCGTGCGGGCTGACCCAGCTCTACGGCCTCGCTTACGGCTGCGTGCCCGTGGTGGCGCGCACCGGTGGGCTCGCCGACACCGTGATCCACGCCAATGCCGCCGCATTGGCGGCGGGGGTTGCCACCGGTATTCAGTTCGATACCGTCACATACGAGTCACTGGTGGGTGCGATCGCACTGGCGACCGACCTCTACGCCGATGCCGAGCGCTGGGAGCAGATCCAGCGCGCCGGCATGGCGGCCGACTTCTCTTGGGCGACGAGCGGTCGCCGTTACGCGTCATTGTACAGGGAGCTGCTCGCCGCATGATCGTCACCACCGCCACCACCCCGTTCGACGACCAGAAGCCCGGCACTTCGGGGCTGCGCAAGAAGGTGCGCGTGTTCGAGCAGCCCAACTACGCCGAGAACTTCATCCAGTCGGTGTTCGACGTGGTCGAAGGCAAGCAGGGCGCGACGCTCGTGATCGGCGGCGACGGTCGCTACCTCAACCGGGTCGTGATCCAGAAGGCGATCCGCATGGCCGCGGCCGCCGGCTTCGCACGCGTCGTGGTGGGGCAGGGCGGCATCCTCTCGACCCCCGCCGCCTCGAACGTGATCCGCCAGCGCGGCGCGCTCGGCGGGCTGGTGCTGTCGGCGAGCCACAATCCCGGCGGCCCCGACGAGGATTTCGGGATCAAGTACAATGTCGCGAACGGCGGCCCCGCGCCCGAGAAGGTGACCGAGGCGATTCACGCCCGCACCCTGTCGCTGAGCGAGTGGCACGCCGCCGACAGCGCCGACGTCGACCTCGACTCGCCCGGCGAGGTGACCGTGGAGGGCATGACGGTCGAGGTGATCGATCCCGTCGCCGATTATGCCGCGCTGATGGAGCGATTGTTCGACTTCGCCGCGATCCGCGCCGCCGGGCTCACCGTGGCATTCGACGCGATGAGCGCGGTAACGGGGCCGTACGCCACCGAGATCCTCGAGCGGCGGCTCGGCTTCGCGCCCGGCACGGTGCGCAATGGCATGCCGCTGGAGGATTTCGGCGGCCATCATCCGGACCCCAACCTCGTGCACGCGCACGAACTGTACGAGCTGATGATGTCGGCCGACGCGCCCGATTTCGGCGCGGCCTCGGACGGCGACGGCGACCGCAACCTCATCATCGGGCGCAGCCGCTTCGTCACCCCCTCGGACAGCCTCGCGATGCTCGCCGCCAACGCGCATCTCGCGCCGGGGTACAAGAGCGGGCTCAAGGGCATTGCGCGCTCGATGCCGACCAGCGCCGCGGCCGACCGGGTCGCCGAGAAGCTCGGCATCCCCGCTTATGAGACGCCGACCGGCTGGAAGTTCTTCGGCAATCTGCTCGACGCCGGTATGGCGACGATCTGCGGCGAGGAGAGCGCGGGTACCGGCAGCGATCACGTCCGCGAGAAGGACGGGCTGTGGGCGGTGCTGCTGTGGCTCAACATCCTTGCGGGGACGGCCAAGAGCGTCGACCAGATCGCGCGCGAGCATTGGGCGACCTACGGCCGTAACTATTACGCGCGCCACGACTATGAGGGCGTCGACAGCGCCGCGGCGGACACGCTGATGCGCGAGTTGCGCGGCAAGCTCGCGTCGCTGCCGGGCACGTCGGTCGCCGGGCTGACGATCGCCGAAGCCGACGACTTCGCCTATGAGGACCCGACCGACGCATCGGTCAGCCGCAACCAGGGCGTGCGCGTGCTGTTCGAGGGCGGCAGCCGCGTCGTCTTCCGCCTTTCGGGCACCGGCACCAGCGGCGCGACGCTGCGCGTCTATCTCGAGCGCTATGAGCCAGCGGGCGGCCAGCTCGACGAGGAGACGGGCGACATGCTCGCCGACATCGTCGCCGCGGCCGAGCAACTCGCCGCGATCCGCCAGCACACCGGCCGCGAGCGCCCCGACGTCGTGACGTGACCGCGACGATCGAGGCGGGCGGCGTCACCTTCACGGTGCGCGCGCCCGCCGCGGTGGCGTTGTGGCTGTGCCTGTTCGACGGCGAGGAGGAACACCGCGTCGCGATGGCGCGCGACGGCGAGGGTTGGCGCGTCCATGTCGCCGGCATCGGCGAGGGCACGCGCTATGGCTTGCGCGCGGAGGGTGAGCCGCCGTTCGACTTGGCCAAGCTGCTCGTCGACCCGCACGCGATCGAGCTCGACCGACCGTTCGCTTATGACCCGCGGCTGGCCGAGCGCGGGGCCGACACCGCCGCCCTGGTGCCGAGAGCGATCGTGCGCGCCCTGCTGCCCACGCTCGACCTCCCGCCGCTGCCGCGCGCGGGCGGGCTGATCTACGAGATCAACGTCCGCGGCTTCACCATGCTGCACCCCGACGTGCCCGCGGCACAGCGCGGCACCGTCGCCGCGCTGGCGCACCCTGCGGTGCTCGCGCACCTGCTCAAGGTCGAGGTCGACGCGGTCGAGCTGATGCCGATCACCGCCTGGATCGACGAGCGCCACCTCCCGCCGCTCGGGCTACGTAACGCCTGGGGTTACAACCCGGTCGTGCCGATGGCGCTCGACCCGCGGCTGGTGCCCGGTGGCGTGCGCGAGCTGCGCGACACGGTCGCGGCGCTGCGCGCGGCGGGGATCGGCACGATCCTCGACCTCGTCTTCAACCACACCGGCGAGAGCGACGAGCTCGGCCCGACGCTGTCGCTGCGCGGGCTCGACGACACCGCTTATGCGCGCGCCCCCGACGGCACGCTGATCAACGACACCGGTACCGGCAACACGCTCGACTTCGCGCAGGGCTGGGTGCGCGCGCTGGTGTGCGACTCGCTGCGCCACTTCGTCGCGCAGGCGGGCGTCGACGGTTTCCGCTTCGACCTCGCCACGGTGATGGCGCGCGGCCCCGGCTTCGCCGCCGACGCGCCGATCTTCGCCGAGATCGCCGCCGACCCGCTGCTGCGCGACCGCATGATGATCGCCGAACCATGGGACACGGGGCCGGGCGGTTACCAGCTCGGCGCCTTTCCGGAGGGCTGGTGGGAGTGGAACGACCGCTACCGCGACGACGTGCGCCGCTTCTGGCGCGGCGACGGCGGCATGGGGGCGCTCGCGACGCGGTTGTCGGGCTCCAGCGATGTCTTCGGCCCCGAGCGGGCGCGCGGCGTCAGCTTCGTCGCCGCGCATGACGGGTTCACGCTCGCCGACTTCGTCGCCCATGCCGAGCGGCACAACCACGCCAACGGCGAGGACAATCGCGACGGGCACGGCAGCGAGATCGCGTGGAACAACGGCGTCGAGGGCGGGAGCGACGATCCCATGGTGCTGGCCCGCCGCGCCGCCGACGCGCGCGCGCTGCTGGCAACGCTGTTCGCCACGCGCGGCACCGTCCTGCTCACCGCGGGCGACGAGTTCGGCCGCACCCAGCATGGCAACAACAACGCCTATGCGCAGGACAATGCCACCACGTGGCTCGACTGGGCGGGGCGCGACGTCGCGCTGGAGGACTTCGTCGCCGAGCTGGCGACATTGCGCCGCGCGCTCCCCGCGCTGCGCGACCCGGTCCTGCGTCACGACGCGCGCTGGTATCGGCTCGACGGCGCGCCGATGCGCGACCCGGACTGGGGTGACGCGGACGGCTTCGAGCTGCGGCTGCCCGAGTTCTCCGTCCGCATCGACCGTGCGGCCCGGCGGGTCGAGATGCGGGCGGCCCCGCTCAGCCGCTGATCGCGACCGGTGCGGCGTTGCTGCTCGCCTCGACGACGCGGCGCAACTCGTGCGAGTTGAGCGTCTTCATGAACTCGCAGCCGAACACGCCACCGTCGTGCCACGCGACCCGCGCGTGATGCTCGCTCCCGCCCGGCAGCGAGAATTTAAGCAACGTCCCCACGGCGAGCGGCAGCGAGATGCGCGCGCGTAGCCCGTTGGCCGAGACGTCGAGGATGGTCACCGAGATCGCAACGCGCGCCATCGCGCGGCACTCGGTACTGAAGCGCGGGTCGCGCCGGTTGTCGGTACTGGGCTGCGAGGCCACGCGGAACATCCCCCCCTTGGTGTCGGGGCGGACGTTAGCATCCGCTGGTTAACGATTGGTAAGGCGGGATGAACGCAGCGGGAGTAGTGGAGCGGGTGAAGGGAATCGAACCCTCGTCGTAAGCTTGGGAAGCTTCTGCTCTACCATTGAGCTACACCCGCGGAACAACGACTTAGCGCTGCTCGGATCACTTCTGAGACCCCGGTCTACCATCCCGGTTTTCAGACCTGCGTGCGATCCGACGGCCGAGTGCCACATTCCCGGCGTGGTCGTCAACGTAGATCGTCGGGCTTTGCCGGACCTCTTCGGATGACTAGCCCCTGGCGTCGTCGACCGCGGCCTTCTCGACGAGGCGGGTCACCGCGTTCGGCAGCATGTTCAGGTGGCAAGGCGCTGCCGCGGGCAGTGACCAGAACCATGTACGTAGGGGGTGCCACAGCGTGCCGACCCGACGCAGTGGCGGACGGGGTCGAGCACCATGAGCACGATCACCGGCCCATGCAGCATGTCGATGGCGTCGAGCCGTCGCCTGCCGGCACGCGTCAGGCTGTCACTGCGAGACATTTCGGGCCGGCATCGCAGTTCATCACACGTCCAACAGGTGCCGGGCGTGATCTCGAGCGAGGGGGCGAATTAGGCGTGGCGGCTCAGGGGCGGCGCGCTGCCGGCCAGTAGACTGCACCGCCGCGACCGCCACGCAGCACCACGTCGGTCCATGGTCTCGCCCCGAGTCGCCACCTGATCATCAGCAGGTGTGGTTAGTGAACGGCCGCCGGTGTGTTGGTTAGAGCGATCCTCTCCAATACCGAATTTGCCTCGGTGCGCCGAAGCCAATCGGGACTCACGTCGGCAAATCGCACTATGCGGTCCTCCCCGATCAGAACGAGAGCCGGTTGCGGTAATTCGCCGGTGCCCAATCCGGTGAGGCTACCGATCCACTCGCCGCCTCCGCTAGGTGCTGGCGCGGGCTCCTCGGGGAGGAAGGCGAGGCCGAACCTGCGGGCCAGCGCGTTGCCGCGATCGGTCGCGACGGTGTAGCCGAGGCCATGACGTGTGCGGATGGCGTCCGCGCCCTTTTCCTGCAGATGCGGCGTAACCGCTACGATGCGTACGCCTTGCGCGGCAAGCGGGCCGGCCAGCTCCTCGTCGTAATAACGCAGCGCGATGTTGCACGCCGGACAGCCGGCGAAGCGGAAGAAGATGAGGAGCAGATCGCCATCGCGCGTCAACTCCTCCAGCGTCACCGGACCGTGGGGCGTCTCAAGCGTGAACGGCGCGACCGGCTGCCCTTCGTGCACCACCGCCGTGCGGTCGAAGCGATCCACCAGCACCTGTCGCTGCGCCCGGTTGGCGCGCAGCCGGTCGGGCGACCAGTCGCGCTCTCGTTCCGCTTCCAGGGCCTCGAAGCGGGCGCGCAGCGTCGCGGTCATGCGGCGGCTGCCTGTGCGGGGCGGACGCGATGCGGGATGTCGTCGCTGGCGATGAGGACGCGGTGCATGACGCGCGGGAAGTCGCCGTAATCGCGCACGGGATAATGCAGTCCGGCGCGATTGTCCCAGAAGGCGATCGCACCGGGCGTCCACCGGAAGCGGACGCTATGCTCGGGCTTCTTCACTTCGTCGTACAGCCGGGCGAGCAAGGCATCGCTCTCCGTGCGATCGAGATCGACGAAGCGAGGTTTCAGGCTGAAGTTGATCCAGAAAATGTCTTCACCCGTTTCCGGGTGCGTCCGGATCGCGGGATGGGCGACGAGCGGATAGATCTCGCCCGCTCGAGCCAGTGCGGACTGATAATCATGAACGACGTAGAGGTCATCGATCGCCGCCCGCAGATCCTCCGGCAGGCCGCGCAGGATCGCGCCGCCGTTCGCCCAGATCGTGTCGCCGCCGACCGGGGGGATGTGCTCGGCGCGCAGTACGGCCCCTAGTGCCGGGTTGAGCCGCCAGCTGGTGTCCGTGTGCCAATGGTTCTCGCGCACGTCGTGTTTGATGAAATCGGCGGCGGCGATCGGCTGGATGATGCGATGGCTCTGCAACCCACCGGTAGGGTGCGCGTAGAGTTCGCCGAAATGACGCGCGAAGGCGAGCTGTTGGTCGCGGTCGATCTGCTGATCGCGGAAGAACAGCACCTTGTGGCGAAGCAGAAGCGAATAGAGCTGGTCACGCGTCGCGCTGTCCAGCGCTTCGCGCAAGTCGACGCCGCTAATCTCCGCGCCGATGATCGGTGTAAGCTGCTCGACGGTCAGCCTATCGGTATGCGGCTGCGGATTGTCTCGGGTCAGCGTTGCAATAGCCATGACGTGCCTCCTGATGGGACACTGGAAGGCTAGTCCGCTTCGACAAAGGCGTACCAACGCGGAAGTCTGATCAGGAATTGAGTTTTACCTATAGGTCCGGAAGCGCGCAGACCTCCTCCGCGGCGAGATGCGCCAGGCGTGTCGCAGCGGCGCCCACGCCGTCGCCACGCAGCAGGATGCACGAGACGTCCGGCAGCACCGGCAAGCCTTCAGCGCGCAGCGGCACGAGGTCGCGCAGGAACAGGCCGGTCCGGCTCGTCAACCCGAGCCCCGCGACGACCGCCGCCTTGAGTGTCGAGAGGTTCGGCGTCTCCACGGCGATGCGCCAGCGCCGTCCGGCCGCGTCCAGCGCGGCGATCGCCGCCTCGCGGAAGCGGCAGGGCTTTTCCAGCACTACCAGCGGGATCTCGTCCCGCATCGCGAGCGCCTCGGCGCCGTACCAGTGCGTCGGCGCCACGCGCAGCGCCCGCGCGTCGTCGGTCGCGGCATAGCCGATGATGAGATCGAGTTGCGCACGCTCCAGCATCTGTTGCAGCTCCGCCGTGCCTGCCACCCTGGCGAAGATCTGCGCCTCGGGATGAAGCTCACCGAAACGGGCCAGCAGCCCGCCGAGCAGCAGATCGGCGAAGTCCTGCACCATCCCGATCCGCACCGGCCCTGCGCACGCGCCGGCACTGACCGCCGCCACGGCTTCGTCGTGGATCGCAAGGATGCGGCGCGTATATCCCAGCAGCAGCTCGCCGGCGGGTGTCAGCGCGAGCCGGCGACCGTCGCGGTGGAACAAGGTCTGCTGGATCAGCTCTTCGAGACGTTTGATCTGAAGGCTGAGCGCGGACTGGGTGACGAACACCCGTTCGGTCGCATTGAGCATCGACCCGGAGTCGACGATCGCAGCGAAGCTGCGCAGCATGTTGGTGGGCAGGTTCACCGGCATGTCCGGCTCCGCTGCGGCGGCGGAGAGCTACAGAAGCGGCAATGGTGCATAGATCCCCCAACCTTTCCCGGGCGCCGCGGCGGAACGCCGGACCCACAAGCAGGGCTAATAGGTCATAGCAGCTAAACTCCATTGAATCAGTAGGGATTATCGGGAGGCTGGGGGCATGGTTGATCTGCCCTCTTCCTCGCCCTTGCGCTCCGGCACGCGCCGTGTCGCTCGCTCGCGCCTGCTCACCCCGCTGCTGCTGCTGGCGAGCTGGGAGCTGGCCTCGCGCGCCGGCCTGATCCCGCAGCATGTCCTGGCGGCACCCTCGGCGGTGTTCGCGACGATGCTGGGCATGATCGCGTCGGGCGAGTTGCCTGCGAACCTGCTCGTTTCCTTCCGCCGCGTGGCGCTGGGGCTCGCATTCGGGTTCGGCACCGGCGTCGTGCTGGCGCTGATCGCCGGGCTGTCGCGCGCCGGAGAGGCGTGGGTCGACCCGCTGTTGCAGATCAAGCGCGCCATTCCCGTGGTGGCGCTCGCGCCGTTGTTCATCGTGTGGTTCGGCATCGGGGAGACCACCAAGGTCGCGCTGATCGCCTTTGCCACGCTCTTTCCCGTCTATCTCAACCTCTACAACGGTATCCGCGGCGTCGACCGGCGGCTGCTGGATGCGGCGTCCAGCTTCGGGCTCGATCGCTGGCAATTGATCGTGCACGTCATCCTGCCGGGAGCGCTGCCATCGTTGCTGGTCGGGCTGCGCTATGCGCTGACCATCGCCATCGTCATGCTGGTGATCGCGGAGCAGATCAATGCGAGCGCCGGACTCGGCTTCCTCGTCAACAACGCGCGCGACTTCATGCGCACCGACATCATCGTCGTTTGCCTGATGGTCTACGCGTTGCTCGGGCTGGGCGCGGACCTGATCGTGCGCACGCTCGAAGATCGTGCGCTCGCGTGGCGGCCCAAGCTGGTGGAGGCCTGATCCGATGAGCGTCACCATGTTTCCCACGGTTCGCGACGCGGCGCCGGTCGTCCGGCTGCGCGGTCTGACCCGCCGCTTCGGCACCAACACCATCCTGCACCAGCTGGATCTGGACGTGGCGCGGGGCGAGTTCGTGGCGCTGCTCGGTCACTCCGGGAGCGGCAAGACGACGCTGCTGCGCACACTCGCCGGCCTCGACGCGGCGGAGGGGCAGGACGTGGCGATCCCGTCCGCGCGTGCGGTCGTGTTTCAGGACGCCCGGTTGTTGCCGTGGAAGAAGGTGTGGGCCAATGTCGCGTTGGGTCTGCCGCGCGCCGCGGCGCGCGCACGGGCTGATGTGGCGCTGGCCGAAGTCGCCTTGTCGCACCGGGCGGACGCTTGGCCGCTGACGCTGTCGGGCGGCGAAGCGCAGCGCACCGCGCTGGCGCGAGCGCTGGTGCGCGAGCCACAATTGCTGTTGCTGGACGAACCCTTCGCCGCGCTGGACGCGCTCACGCGTATGCGGATGCACGAGCTGGTGTTCAAGTTGTGGCGGACGCACCGCCCGGCCGTACTGATCGTCACGCACGACGTGGACGAGGCGATCGCGCTCGCCGACCGCGTGCTGGTGCTCGATCGCGGCCGGATCGCGCTGGAGGAGCGGATCGCCGCCGAGCGGGGGCAGCGCAGCGGCGCGGTGCGAGAGCTGCGGAGGCGGCTGCTCGCTGCTCTGGGCGTGGAGGCGGCGAGCGGCAGCTATGCCGACGCGGTGGCCGGTCATGTCGCGGAGGCCGCGGAATGACCGACACGCGCTTCGCGGCTTTCGCTGCTGCCTTTCGCGCGCTGGTCGATGGCGCGACCGACGAGGCGACGATCCTGTCCGGCGGCGACGTGCTGCTCCGCGACCTGGTGGCGAGGGACGACTGGCTACCAGAGGCGTATGCCGCGCCGGATCCCGCCCGCTACCGGCAATATCTGTTGTATCGCGATCCGGGTTCGCGCTTTTCGGTGGTCAGTTTCGTCTGGGGGGCTGGTCAGGCGACGCCGGTGCACGACCACCGCGTCTGGGGATTGGTCGGAGTCCTGCGCGGCGCGGAACTGGTGCAGCGATTCCGTCGCGACGAGGAGGGGACGTTGCGGGCGACCGGCGCCGCGATCCGCCTGTCGGCCGGCGCCGTGGATGCGGTGTCGCCCTGGATCGGTGACATCCACCGTGTCGCGAACGCCTATGACGATCGCACCTCCGTTTCGATCCACGTCTATGGCGCGGATATCGGGGCGGTCGAGCGCGCCACCTATGACGACGCCGGACAAGCGAAGCGCTTCATCTCCGGCTACGCCCCGTTGGAGCCGTTGCTGCCATGACCGCCACCATCCACCCGCGCGACGTCCGCGCGGCGTTGCTCGCCCGAGCGGAGGTCGCGCTGATCGACACCCGCGACGAGGCCGCGTTCGCCACCGGTCATCCCTTGTTTGCGGCGCAAGTGCCGCTGGACCGGATCGAGGTCGAGGCAGCGGCGCGGTGGCCGCGCCGCGACGGCACGCTGATCCTCTACGGCGACGGTGACGAAGAGGCGGCGAGGAAACGGTTCAGCGCTCTGGGCTATCGCGACGTGCGGCTGATGGAGGACGGTCTGACGGGGTGGCGGGCGGCCGGCCATGAGCTGTTCGAGGACGTCAACAGCTATGCCAAGGCGTTCGGCGAGCTGGTGGAGCATCGCCGCGCCACCCCGTCCTTCTCGGCCGAGGAAGTGCATGGGCTGATCGCGGACCGCGCCGACATCGCGATCCTCGATGCGCGGCGCTTCGACGAATATGCCACGATGAGCCTGCCCGGCGGGGTCAGCGTGCCCGGTGCCGAACTGGTGCTGCGCGCGCGCGCGATCGCACCCGATCCGGCGACGACGATCATCGTCAATTGCGCCGGGCGGACGCGCAGCATCATCGGCACGCAGTCGCTCATCAACGCCGGTGTGCCCAACCCGGTGCGTGCGCTGCGCAACGGCACGATCGGCTGGACGCTGGCGGGGAAGCCGCTGGCGCAGGGTTCCAAGACGCGCTTCCCCGAGGTCGATGACGACCTTGCCGACGAGGCGCGCCGCCGCGCCCGCCAGGTCGCGTACCGCGCCGGCGTGCGCCAGATCGACCGGCATGAGCTGTCCGCCATCGCCGCCGACGCTAGGCGGACGCTCTACCGCTTCGATGTGCGTACGCCCGAGGAATATGCGGCAGCTCATCCCGCTGGCTTCCGCTCCGCCCCAGGCGGTCAGCTCGTGCAAGAGACCGATCATTTCGCCCCGGTGCGCGGCGCGCGCATCGTGCTGGCCGACGATCGCGGCGTGCGCGCCGACATGACCGCCTCGTGGCTCGCGCAGATGGGATGGGAGGTTCTCGTGCTCACCGACCCCATCGGCGCATCCGCCACGGGGGATGCCGACGCGGTGCCGCCGCGCGGACGCGAGGGACGCTACCGCCGGCCGTACGAAGGTACCGACAATCCCGCTGTCGCGATGCAGGCGTATCTCGAATGGGAATACGGTCTGGTCGACCAGCTCGCGCGTGACGGCACCCACGGCTTCTACGTCATCTGACCATCATCGAAGGAGTTCGCACCATGACCGTCAAGTTCATCGGCTATATCGGCTTCAACAACGAGAGCGAGATCCACGGTCCGAGGCAGTTGCGCCCGCTCGATCGCGATTATGTCGAGCAAGCCGCCGCCGCGCAGGAAGAAGGTGGGTTTGACCGCGTGCTGATTCCGTTTGGCTCGAACTCGCCCGAGAGCCAGATCGTCGCCGCGCATGCAGCGGCGCGGACGACGAAGCTCGGCTTTCTCATCGCGCATCGCCCCGGCTTCACGCAGCCGACCGTCGCCGCGCGCCAGCTCGCGACGCTCGACCAGCTGTCGGGTGGCCGGGTCGCGGTCCATATCATCACCGGCGGCGCGGACAGCGAGATGGAGAAGGACGGCGACCGCACCAACAAGGCGGAGCGCTACCGCCGCACCGACGAGTATCTGACGATCCTGCGCCGCGAGTGGACGTCGGAGACGCCGTTCGATCATGACGGCGACTTCTATCGGATCCGCGGCGGCTATGCCGCGATCAAGCCGCAGAACCTGCCTGTATTCTTCGGTGGCTCGTCGCCAGAAGCGATCGACGTCGCGGGACGTCACGCCGACGTCTACGCCTTGTGGGGCGAGACGCAGGCACAGGTGCGCGAGGCAGTGGCCGGCATCCGCGCGTCGGCGGCGCGGTACAATCGCGCGCCAGGCTTCTCCCTGTCGCTGCGCCCGATCGTCGCCGACACGGAGGAAGCGGCGTGGAAGCGCGCCGACGAGATCGTCGAGATCGTCCGCTCGATCCGCGCCGATGCCGGACTGGAAACGAAGGACCATGCGCCGCCCCATGCCGGCGCGCAGCGCCTGCTGAAGGCGGCGGAGGCGGGCTATCGCGCCGACACGCGGCTGTGGACAGGGCTGGCGGCGGTCGGCGGGGCGCAGGGCAATTCCACCGGTCTGGTCGGTACCCCGGAGCAAGTCGCCGACGCCTTCCTCGATTATTATCACCTCGGGATCGACCACTTCCTCATCCGCGGATTCGAGCCGCTGGACGACGCGATCGTGTACGGCCGCGAGCTGCTGCCTCTGGTGCGCGCACGCGTCGCCGCCGCGGACGCGGCGCGCGAACGCGACAGGTCCGCGGCGTGAGCCGCATCGCCGCCGCCGTCGCCGCGCTGCTCGCGCTTGCCGCGTGTGGGGCGAAGGACACGCGCGAGGTCCTTCACGTCGGCAGCCAGCGCGGCGGCACCAAGGCGGTGATGCTGGCGAGCCATGCGCTCGACGGCGCGCCTTATACCGTCGACTGGTCGGAATTCCCGGCGGCGCAGCATCTGCTGGAGGCGATCGCGGGGGGATCGGTCGATCTGGGGCTCGTCGGCGATGCACCGTTCATGTTCGCCTATCAGAGCGGTGCGCCGATCAAGGCGGTCGGCGCGCAATATGTCGCCGAGCGTCCGCGCGGCGCGCTGGCGCTGGTGGTGCGCGCCGCGTCGCCGGCGCGCCAACTCGCCGACCTGAAGGGCAAGACGGTGGCGACCACGCGCGGGTCGGTGGGGCATCATCTCGCGCTCGCGGCGCTGGCGGCGGCCGGGCTGCCGGCCGATTACGTGCGCTTCACCTTCCTCGCGCCCGGCGATGCCAAAGCGGCATTCAGTTCCGGCCGGATCGACGCCTGGGCGATCTGGACGCCGTATCTGCCGATGGCGCTGAAGGAAGGCGCGCGCGTGCTGGTGGACGGGCATGATCTGGTCAGCGGCTATGGCTTCGATGTCGCGAACGATCGCGCCGTCAAGGAACACCGCGCGTTGCTCGACGACTTCCTGGCGCGCGAAGCCAAGGCGCTCGACTGGGCGCGGACGCACCCGGACGATTATGCCGCGGTGCTCGCGCGCGAAACCGGGCTGCCCGCCGATATCGCGCGTGATTACGCGATCAAGAACGGCCGTCGCAGCGTGCCGATCGACGCCAAGGTGATCGACGACCAGCGACGGGTGCTGAAGACGTTCCGCCAGGCCGGCACCGTCGCCGGAACACGCGACATCGCGAAGGCCTTCGTGCCGCCCGCCGGCGCCTGAGCGGCGGCACCAGCAAACGAGAACGAGGGGAGGACCCCGCCGCGCGTCGGCGGGGAAAGGCGGCGCTGTGTCATTCGACATCGAGAGGGAGGGACATGAACAAGACCTTGGTCACCGGCACGATGCTGGCGGCATTCACGGCCATCGGCGTTGCGCACGCCGAGGCCGCCGGTAACGTCCCGGCCGACGTCGCTCGCGCCGCCGACGTATCAGCGGCCGATGGCGCGCCCGGCCCCGCGACGGAGGATCAGGGCGACGTGGTGGTCACCGGATCACGCAGCGGCGTCGCGCGCACCGTGGCGGACAGCCCGGTGCCGATCGACGTGATCGCGCGCGATGAACTTCGCGCGACCGGTCGCACCGGATTGAAGGAGGTGCTCGGCAACATCGTGCCGTCGCTGACGATGCCCGCTCTGGGCGGCGGCGGTACGTCGGCGAGCGTGCGCCCGATCTCGATCCGCGGGCTGTCGGGCGATTATCTGCTCGTGCTGGTCAACGGCAAGCGCCGCCACACCACGTCGCTCATCAACAATCTGTCGCGCGTGTCGGGCGGGTCGACCCCGGTCGACATCGACCTGATCCCCACCAATGCGGTCGGTCGGATCGAGGTGCTGCGCGACGGCGCGGCGGCGCAATATGGCTCCGACGCGATCTCCGGCGTGATCAACATCATTCTCGACGACGCGACGGTGGGCGGCGAGCTGGCCACCACCGCGGGGCAGCTTTACGAGAAAGGCGGCGAACTGCTCCAGCAGCAGATCGGGTGGGGGACGCGGCTGGGGACCGAGGGCGGCTTCGCGCGCTTCTCGGTCGAAGCGAAATACCATGATCGCGCGACCTCTTCGGCGGAAGCCGTCCCCAGGCTCTACCCGCTGGTCAACGGCCAGGCCGATCCGCGCGAGGCAGACGCGGATCATCTGATCGCCGGCGGCTACGGGCGATCCAACCGCGACATCATCGTCAACAGCTCCCTCAATGCCGCGCTGCCGATCGCGGCCGACCTGTCGCTCTACACGACCTCCACGCTGAGCTACCGTCGCATTCGGGACGCGCGCGGGGCGTATTTCCCATCCCCGACCGGCTATGGAGGGCTCGCCAACCCGCAGGGCTTCAACAGCCTGCAGCAGCTCTATCCTGCGGGGTTCCAGGCCTACCGGCGGATCAGCGAGTGGGATTGGCAAGGGACGCTCGGGCTGAAGGGGGAGGCGGCTGGCTGGCGCTGGGACCTGTCGTCGAGCTACGGTGAAGATCGCGTCCGGTTGGGCGCGGACAATACGCTCAATCCCTCGCTCGGCCCCGACAGCAAGACGCGCTTCTTCATGGGGCAGCAGAGCCAGCAATTATGGGTCAACAATCTCGATATCAGTCGCGACGTGGACATCGGCGTCGCCGAACCGCTCACCGTCGCGGTGGGTGCGGAGCATCGCTGGGAGCGGTTCCGCAATCAGGCGGGTGAACCCGACAGCTATCGTGATGGCGGCTACGTTATCCCGCGCGACGGAACGCCGTTCGGGCTCCTCTACGGCGGCCGGTCGCCGTCGCCGGGTCTCGTCTCGTTCACCGGCACATCGCCTACCGACGCCGCCACGCTCAGCCGCAACAACGTCGCCGGCTACGTCGATCTGTCCACCACCCTCATGCGGGGATGGTTCGTCGGCGTGGCCGGGCGATTCGAACATTATGACGACAGTGCCGGTGACGCGGTGGCCGGGAAGTTCTCGACCCGGGTGGAACTCGCGCCCGGTATCGCGCTCCGCGGTGGCGTCAACACCGGCTTCCGCGCGCCGTCGCTGGCCCAGACCGGCTTCTCCACGACGCAGAACACCGTCACCATCGTCGGCAACGAGCGCGTGTCGACCGTCTCCAAGTTCCTGCCGGTCAACAGCATCGCCGCTCAGGCGCTCGGTGCGTCGCCGCTGAAGCCGGAGAAATCGCTCAATTATACCGCCGGGCTTACCTTCGATCGCGGCGGGGCGCGGCTGACACTCGACGCCTATCAGATCCGGGTGGACGATCGCATCGTGAAGACCGAATTTCTGGGCACCACGGCGAATGGCGGCACCGCCATCCGCAACATCCTGGTGGCCAATGGCGTCACCGGTGTGGACAGTGCGCAGTTCTTCACCAACGCGATCGACACGCGCACGCGCGGCATCGATGCCGTGGCGGAATATCGCTGGGAGGCGGGCGCGCTTGGCCGCTTCCGGTTGTCGGCCGCTTATAGTTACAACAAGACGCGCATCCTCAAGGTGATCGATAACCCGTCGGCGCTGGGCAACCTGAACGTCGTCCTGTTCGGCCGCCAGGCGCAGCAGGATCTCGTGGCGGCGACTCCACGGAGCAAGGCGGTGGGAACGATCGACTGGACGCACGGGCGGCTGCACGCGCTCACCCGTCTGACGCGGTGGGGGCGTTACACCGAATCGAGCAACGTCGCGACGGGCGACCGAACGTTCGGCGCACGGCTGGTTGCCGATCTCGACCTGGGCGTGGACGTGACCGAGCACGTGAACCTGGCGGTGGGCGCGAGCAACCTCTTCGACGTGTATCCGGAGCGTAACGGCATCATCAACTCGGATGGGTCGGGCGCCTACGGGAACTTCGCGCCGTTCGGTCTCAGCGGCGGCTTCTACTATGCGCGATTGTCGTGGCGCCTGTGAGCAACGGCAATCAAGACGGCGACGCGCCGAGACAACGCCCGACGCTCGAGCGCGACGGCGACTGTCGCTCAGGTGGTATGGCGGAGCAGCGACGCGCGCCTTCATGATCAACTTCTCCCTGCGCGAGCCTGCTCTGTTCGTCCCCCATGACCCGCCGCCCCTAACTTTGCGACAACGTATCAATAGCATCTGCCTTGCGCTCAGCGATGGTCCTTTTTAAGCAGTGGCGATGCCCCAAGCGACGCACATGGCCGCGCGACCGTCCTCGACCCGACTGATGCGCGTCCTGCTCGCCGGGCCGGGAGCGATCGTGGTGACGCTTGCCCTGCTGGCGGGCATGCCGCTGTGGCTGCCCGGCGGCGCGGCCGGCATCGACAATCTTGCTTTTCCGCTCGTGCTGGCGCCGCTGATCTGGGCGCTGCTGTTCTTTCACGCCTGCCTGGATCGCAGCATCGCGCGGGTCGCGTTCGTCGCCGCGGCGCTGCTGCTGATCCACGCGGGAATGGTCGCTCCGCGACTCTTGTCATCGCCCGTGGCGGCAAAGGCTGTGCGATGATCCATTTGGACCGGCCCGAGACCAAGGCGATGGTCGCGCTTCACGGTTGGTCTGGCATCCTGCTCGGCCTGCTCCTCTACGCGGTCGTGCTGACAGGCACGGCGGCCGTGTTCGCGCACGAGATCGGCGCATGGTCGGCGGGGCACGTCGCCACGCGCTCCGCCTTCGCACAGCCGATCGATGCGACGCTCCGCCGCCTTACCGCCGCGACGCCGCCGCGCTATCGCGAGGCGGTCAATCTCTTCGAGATTGGTGATCATGGCTTGGGCGCCTTCTACCACCGTCACGAACTAAACGCGAAGGGCGTGCCGACTGAAAGCGGCATCTATTACCAGGTCGACAACGCGGGCAGCATCCAGCGCACCGTTGCCGGCGACAGCGATGACCTCTTCGGACCGCGCAACGACGATGCGCTCAGCGCCTTTCTGGTGGACACGCACGTCCGGCTGCATGTGCCTAATCCCTGGGGGCTGTTGCTGACGGGCATCCTAGGCCTGGCAATGCTGGTGGCGGCGATCTCGGGCCTGCTGATCCATCGCCACCTCTTCAAGGACATCTTCACGCTGCGCCGTCGCGCCAATGCCGTGCTGGCCCATCGCGACAAGCACAGCGTCGCGGGCACCTGGAGCCTTCCCTTCGCCTTCGTCCTCGCCTTCACCGGCAGTTTTTTCTCCTTCTACGGCACCGTTGGCGTGCCGGTGGTGGCCATGGCCGCGTTCGGCGGCGATGTGGAAGCGCTGACCAAGGCCGTGTTCGGCAGCCCCCGAACGCCGGATCCGCGCCCGGTTCCGACCGGCAACATGGACCGCATCAGCGCCGACGCGATCCGCCGGACGGGCGAGGTCCCGACCTTCATGGCGATCGAGAATTTCGGCCGCGCGGACGCACAAGTGACGAGCTACCACAATCCCACCATGGGCAGCCTCGAACCAGTGGCGCTGCTCTATAGCGGCGCTGACGCATCGTTCATTCGGGCCAAGCCGAACGTTGGTGCCGTTCCTTCCGCTGGCGGTACGCTGGTGGGGATCATGGGACCGCTTCACTTCGGCACGTTCGCGGGTTTGTTGTCGAAGGCGATCTGGTTCGGGCTGGGTTTCGCGATATGCTACGTGACCTACACCGGTATGCGCCTGTGGGTGGTCCGGCGTGTCGGTGAGGCGCGAACATTCGCCTGGCTTGAGCGCGTTCTGAGCGTCGTGGCGTTCGGGCTGCCGTTTGCACTCGTGGTCGCGTCGGCGGCGTTCCTTGTCACGATGCCGCTCGGCACCGCGGTGTACTGGACCACCGCTGCGTTTCTGATCGCGTCCTGCGCGGCGCTCATCGCGGGCGTCGTCGCCACGTCGAACGCCTTCTTGATCTGGTTGCTCGTCGGCGCAACCGGCGGCGTTATGGTGTCGTTGCCGCTGCTCCGCTTGGTCGTCGCCGGTGGTCCGGGCTGGAGCGAGGCCATCAGCACCGGCCAGCCGATCATCGCGCTGCTCGACGTTGCCTTTTCAGCGACCGGCCTGTGGCTTTGCAGGGACTGCTTCCTGTCGTGGCCGCTCGTCACCTGTGTGACGCCGCCCTTCTTCCATCCCGCGAAAGCTTGACAATGGTCGGCTCCGCGCTCGTGGCGATCACCCTCTCGACGATCGCGATCCTGGCACTCTGCATCCGTGATCCGAAGCGGCGCCGGGCCGCCGGCGACCGGTCTGACATGTCACCCCGATGGCGACGTCTCCTCGTTCTCGCGGCCTGTATGCCGGGTGTGGCATGCCTGCTTCTGGGAGAGGCGGCGGCCTTCATGCTGTGGTTCGGTGGCTCTGCATTGAGCGGGTGGTCTGTCGCGTCCTGCTTCGCGGCTAAAGGCTCACGCCAGTCCGGTTGACGTGCGCCGTCAATGGCCGCCGCCGGTCGCCGTGATCGCCCGCCTCCGCGGTACTCGCCATTGGGCGGACGGAAAGTATGTGCGGGCCTTGAGCGGTACCTGACGCTGCCGTGGCAGCGCGTCGTCGCACTGGACAGCGCCGTCTCACGCGGGCAGGCAGCGCGACATGACCGAAATCCTCGCCGGCCCCGACTGCAGCAACATGGCGGAGGTGCGGGCGGGCGTCGACTCGCTCGACCGCGAGCTGGTCGCGCTGCTGCGCCGGCGCTTCGACTACATGGACGCCGCGGCGCGCATCAAGCCCGAGCGCGGCCACGTTCGCGACGAGGCGCGGAAGGCACAGGTGATCGCGCGCGCGCGCGCGGCGGCGGAAGCGCAGGGACTGCCCGGCGACGCGATCGCGGCGCTGTGGGAGCGACTGGTGGAAGCGTCGATCGCCTACGAGCTGGCGGCATTCGACCGCCGCGGCTGATGCCTCACACCTTGGCGGCGTAGATCATCCGGCCCGGCCCGAGCCGCTCGAACACCTCGGCCAGTTCGCTCTCGCCCACCGCAAAACAGCCCTGGCTGCGCCCCAGCATGCCGCGCTGGCGGATCATCTCGGGATTGGCGTACCAGGCGGCGTGGACCACGATCGCGCGCGACAGCGCGTTGTCGTTGGTGCGATCCAAGCCGAGCAGCCGCTGCGACTTGCCATGCTTGCCGACGTAATAATCGGCCGCGAGAAAGGCACCCTCACACGAGGCGTTCGAACCATCCGAATTGGAGAAATGCTGGAGATAACCGGTGTGCGTCGGATCGGAGCCGCTGCCGTGCGCGACCAGCTTGGAGACGGTGCGCCCGCTCTCCAGATTGATCAGGTGGAAGCGCGGCTCGCTCGAGCCTGCGCTAAAGTCGGCCACGGCGATCCGGTCACGCTGCGCAACACGGTCGCCGTGACGCTCGAGCGCGGCCATCGCGCGCTGCAACAGCCGCGGGTTGACCCCGGGCGCCGAGATCGGGGTCGGGCGCGCCGGCGCGGCCATCACCGGGCGCGGCGCGGGGGCGTGCGGCGTCTGGAAGAAATCGTTCGGCACCAGGCTCTCCGGTGTGCCGCGCGCGCGATCGCGCATGCCAGCCGACACCGCGCCCGGGATCATCAGAGCACCCGCGAACAGTCCACCGGTCTTCAGCAAAGCACGGCGCGAATGCACCCGGTCGTGCGTGTCCATCATCACTTCGGTTAATCCCCGCTCCATTGGCTGGGATATAGCATGGACCTGGTTAATGATCGTCAACGTTTGCGGCGTATCGTGCGCTCGTTCCGATCACTTGCCGTGAAAGCGCAACGCTTCGTCGCTGGCACCAAAAGGCTCACGACGCGTTTGTTGCAGTGACCGGCCTGGGCGCGAGCGCGTGGCGGTGGAGTTTCGATCGTGATGGAGGCCTTGATGCGGCGATTCGCTGCTCGTGGAATCGTGCGTGCCGTGATGCCGCTGGTCGGCGCACTCACATTGGCTGCCGGCGTGGTGCCGTCGGCGCAGGCGCAAGCGATGGATGATCTCGCGATCACCGAGGCGGCGGCGGTGATGGCGCCCGGACGGTACCTCTGGGCCGATGACGCCGCCGCCACCGGGCCGGTGAGCGTGCTGATCTCGCTTCCCGACCAGCGCGCCTATGTGTTTCGCGGGAGCAAGATGATTGCGGCCTCGTCGGTGTCGACCGGCTCGGACGAGAAGCCGACGCCGCTCGGGCGCTTCACGATCCTCGAGAAGAAGGCGATGCACCGTTCGAGCCTCTACGACGACGCGCCGATGCCGTTCATGCAGCGGCTGACCTGGGACGGCGTCGCGCTCCACGCCGGGCGCAATCCCGGCTTCCCGGCGTCGCACGGCTGCGTGCGGCTGCCCGCGGCGTTCGCCAAGAAGCTCTTCGCGGCGACCGCGCTGGGCGCTACGGTGGAGGTGACGGACGAGGCGTACGTCGCCGGCGCGATGATGGAGCCCGCCGGCGGGCGCGAGCTGGCGCGGCGGTAGCGTCACCGCCGCCGCCGGCAGCAGCGCGGGACGATCTTCAGCGCGCCGCCGGCTCCGCCTCGATCACCCACTCGTGATTCTCGAGGATCCACGCCGGCACCGGTCGGCCGGACGAGTCACGCGAGGGGTCGTAGCGGAAGCGACGCTGGATCAGGCGGCAGGTCGTGTCGTCGAGCGCTTGGTTTCCACTCGATCGCATGACCTCGCAGTCGCGCACGCGACCGTCGGTCCACACCAGGAACTTGACGGTGACCGTGCCCTGGAAGCCCGCCTCGCCGACCTCGGCGGGATAGTCGGCATCGGTCAGCCGGCCGCGCTTCCACATCGGAGCGCGATCACCGCCGCCGCCACCATCCCCATCGCCCCAGCCGCCGCTCCCGGTGCCGTCGCCCGTTCCGCCCGCGCCGGTGCCGGAGCCGACCCGCTCGGTCGCGCCCTGTGTCGGCGCGCTGCCGGCGAACGGCTTCAGCGCGACGGTAACCGGCGGGGGCGGTACGGGCACGACCACGATCGGGCGCGGCGCCGCCACCTGGGTCGCCTGACTCCGGATGTTGGGCGGGGCGGCGCGGCCCGAGCGGCGCGGGCTCGTCGCGCGTCGCGGCGTGATCTTGGCTTCAGGACGCGGCGGCGGTGGCAGGGGCTGAAACACGGCGAGCCCCTGGTCGATCCGCTCGCGCACCGCCTTGCCGGCGAGGCCGACCAGCAGCGCCCAGCCGAGCAGCGCGGTCAGCGCCGCCGCAGCCAGCGCCGCGCCGTATCGATCATGCCGAGCTGCCGCGTACATGCGGGCTACATAAGAAGCGCGCCATGAATTGCGCGTGAGCGGCCGCGGGAAGCGCGATGA
>NZ_JAPYKH010000022.1 GCF_029623345.1 Sphingomonas phyllosphaerae | reverse complement strand
GCCGGGAAGGAGCTAAGGGTTCACACCAGCGCCTTGGCCTCGTCGTCCATCGTCCCCGAGACCTCGTTGGCCTGGAGGATCATGTCGGTGTGCGCTGCGCCCGACGGGATCATCGGGAAGCAGTTGGCCAGCTTGGCCACCATGCAGTCGACCATCACCGGCCCGTCGTACGCGAGCATGTCGGCGATGCCCTGCTCGAGCTGGTCGGGATGCTCGATGCGAATGCCCTTCCAGCCATAGGCCTCGGCCAGCTTGACGAAGTCGGGCAGCGAGTCGGAATAGCTTTCCGAGTAGCGGCTCTCATAGGTCAGCTCCTGCCACTGGCGCACCATCCCCATATATTCGTTGTTGAGGATGAAGACCTTGACCGGCAGTCGGTATTGCGAGGCGGTGGCGAGCTCCTGAATGTTCATCTGGATCGACGCTTCGCCGGCGATGTCGATCACCAACGCCTCGGGGTTGCCGAGCTGCGCGCCGATCGCGGCAGGCAGGCCGTAGCCCATCGTGCCGAGCCCGCCCGAGGTGAGCCACTTATTGGGCGCCTCGAAGCCGAAATGCTGCGCCGCCCACATCTGGTGCTGGCCAACCTCGGTGGTGATGATCGGAGCGCGTTCGTGCGTCGCTTCCCACAGCGCGCGGACGGCGCGCTGCGGCATGATTTCGGTGCGGCTCTCCGGAAAGCTGAGCGACTTCTTGGCGCGCCACTCCTCGAGCCGCTGCCACCAGTCGGTGAGGTCGGGGCGCGGGTGCTCGCGCTCGCGCCACACGCGCACCATGTCGGCGAGCGCGTGACCGGCGTCGGCGACAATGGCGAGGTCGATGCGCACCGTCTTGTTGATGCTCGACCGGTCGATGTCGATATGGACCTTGCGGCTGTTGGGCGAGAAGGCATCGAGCCGGCCGGTGACGCGATCGTCGAAGCGCGCGCCGACGTTCACCACCAGGTCGGCCTGGTTCATCGCCATATTGGCCTCGTACGTGCCGTGCATGCCGAGCATGCCGAGCCACTGCGGCCCGGTTGCGGGATAGGCGCCAAGCCCCATCAGCGTCGAGGTCACCGGTGCGCCGGCGAGATGCGCCAGCTCGACCAGCAGCTCGGACGCGCGCGGCCCGGCGTTGATGACACCGCCGCCGGTATAGAACACCGGGCGCTCGGCCGCGGCCAGCATGTCGACCACTTGCTCGATCAGCGCCGGATCGGCTTCAAGTGCGGGGCGGTAGGTCTTGTGCTGGATCGGGCCGGGCGCGTCGTACGCGGCGGTGGCGACCTGCACGTTCTTGGGGATATCGACCACCACCGGTCCGGGGCGGCCAGACGTGGCGATATGGAACGCCTCGTGGATCACCGGGCCGAGTCGCGCCGGATCCTTCACCAGGTAATTGTGCTTGGTGCAGTGGCGCGTGATGCCGACCGTGTCCGCTTCCTGGAAGGCGTCGCTGCCGATCAGGTTGGTCGGCACCTGGCCGGTGATCACCACCATCGGGATCGAGTCGAGCAGCGCGTCGGTGATGCCGGTCACCGCGTTGGTCGCGCCTGGGCCGGAGGTGACGAGCACGACGCCGGGCCTGCCGGTGGAACGCGCATAACCCTCGGCGGCGTGCGTCGCAGCCTGTTCGTGGCGAACCAGGATGTGCTTGATCCGCTGCGAGCGGAACAAAGCGTCGTAGATCGGCAGGACGGCGCCGCCCGGATAGCCGAACACGACCTCCACGCCGAGATCGCACAGCGCCTCGACGAGGATATCGGCTCCGCTTTTCTCGGTGGTCACGTCACATCTCCTCACTTGAAGTCGGGGCGCGCTACGGCATCGAAAGTTGCCGGTCAACTCGCTTTTGAGAAATAAAATTCCAAAGTGGCGTTCTCGCTGCGATGCCATTGCTCCGGCGGCTGGTGCCGGAACCAGGTATATTGACGCTTGGCGTAGCGCCTGGTTGCGAGTTGCGCGCGGGCGAGCGCTTCGTCGCGCGTGATTGCCCCGGCGAGGTAAGCCGCGATCTCGGGGACGCCAATCGCGCGCCTTACCGGCGCGTCGTTAGGCACGTCGCGGCGCGCGAGCAGCTCGGCGACCTCGTCGATCGCGCCCGCGGCGAACATCGTCTCCAGCCGTGCATCGCAGCGCGCGACCAACCGTTCGCGCTCGGGCAGCAGCACCAGCACGCTGAGATCAAGTGCCGCGCCGATACCGCCGGCCCGCTCGCGCTGCCAGTCGGCGAGCGGGCGGCCGGTCGAGCGCACCACCTCAAGCGCGCGCGCCACCCGCGCCGTGTCGCGCGGCGCCAGCCGAGCGGCGGCCGCGCCGTCCTCTCGCGCGAGCGCGGCGTGGGCCTCGGCGACGGGGAGCGAGCGTATCGCGGCGCGGACCGCCGCGTCGATTTCGGGCACCGGCGCGATGCCGTCGAGCAGCGTGCGCAGGTACAGGCCGGTACCACCAACGAGCACCGGTAGCCGCCGCTCCTCGTGCGCCGCCGCGATCGCCGCGCGCGCGTCTTCGGCCCAGCGCGCGGCCGAGCAGGCTTCCGCGCCGTCGACATAGCCGAACAGCCGGTGCGGCACGCGTGCCTCGTCCGCCTCGGACGGCCGGGCGGAGAGCAGCCGCAGATCGCGATAGACCTGGCTCGCGTCGGCGTTGATCACCACGCCGCCGGTCCGTTCGGCGAGCTCGATCGCGAGCGCGCTCTTGCCGCTCGCGGTCGGCCCTGCGATGAGCGCGACCCGCGGTTTCCGATAAGTCTCAGGGGAAGAACCCATGTTCACGGCGACGCTGATAGCAGCCGGGCGGCTGACGCCCAACACCGTCGCCGCTGCGCAGGAGCGGCTCGCCGCGGCGGGGTGCGCGCCGACGACTCTCCGCTGGATAGACGAGGGGGACGCCGCTGACCTTCACTTCGAGCTCGCCGCGGCCGAGGCACGTGCGGCTTTAGAACACACGTTCGAGGGCGTCGACGTGGTGGTCCAGCCGCGCGAGACCCGGCGCAAGATGCTGCTCGTGGCGGACATGGACTCGACCATGATCACGGTCGAGTGCATCGACGAGCTGGCCGATTATGCCGGACTCAAGCCGCAGATCGCCGCGATCACCGAGCGCGCGATGCGCGGCGAGCTCGACTTCGAGGCGGCGCTCGATGCGCGGGTCGGGCTGCTCAAGGGCTTGCGTGGCAGCGTTATTCAGGAATGCCTCGACGAACGCGTACGGCTGATGCCCGGCGCGACCGCGCTGGTGCGGACCATGCGTGGCTGGGGCGCGACAGCTGTCCTGGTGTCAGGCGGGTTCACGCGCTTCGCCGCGCCGGTGGCGAACGCGATCGGCTTCGACCGCGCGATCGCCAACGTGCTCGAGCTGGAAAACGGCGTGCTGACCGGCACGGTGGCGCGGCCGATCGTCGGCGCGGCGACCAAGCGGACGACCTTGCTCGAGACGCGCGCGGCGCTGGGGTTGGCGGACGCGGCGACGCTGGCCGTGGGCGACGGCGCCAACGATCTGGCGATGATCGAGGTGGCGGGCCTCGGTGTGGCGTATCGCGCCAAGCCGATCGTGGCTGCCGCCGCGGCGGCACGAGTGGAGCATGGCGACCTTACCGCGCTGCTCTGGGCACAGGGCGTGCCGCGGGCGGAGTGGGTGGAGTAGAAGGCTGTCCTCTCGGGCTTGCGCCGGGATCCATCGTGCCGCGCACGCCCGAGCCGTTGCTTCTGTGGGACTATGGATCCCAGCTCCCGGCCGGGACGACGGTCGGTTGTCAGTCTGCACGTGATCGTGCTCCTGCCTGCGCAGGAGCACGCCAGCTTACGCCGCGACCGACTCCCGCTTCGCCGCCATCGCCTCTTCCAGATGTGCCTCCAGCTCGGCGGCGCGGTGCTGCGCGGTATGCGCCGCCAGCACGCGCGCGCGCCCGGCCGCGCCGATCGCTGCGAGATCGTCGCGCGCCAGCATCGCCTCGACGTCCTCGGATGAGTCCGCGAGCACGATCTCGCGTCCCGGCGTCAGCAGCTCGTCGATTCCTTCCCAGCGGTCCGATACGATCGGCGTGCCGCAGGCGGTCGCCTCGAAGAGTCGGACCGAGGGCGACCAGCCCGCCGCGATCATGTCGGCGCGGGTGACGTTGAGCGTGCTGCGGCTCGCCGAATAGAAGTCGGGGTGTTCGGCGGGGGGCAGATGCTCGATCCGGTCGACGTTGGCGGGCCAGTCGATGTCGGCCGGGTATTGCGGCCCCGCGACGACGAAGCGCTTCTCGGGGTGGCGCCGCGCCGGCTCCAGCAGCAGCCGGTCGAGCGTCGGCTGGCGATCGGGGCTGTAGGTGCCGAGATAAGAGAGATCCCAGCGCGTCGCCGCACCAGTGGGGCGGTAGCGCTTGGCATTGACCGAGCAGTAGAGCGCGCGCGCCGCCGGGCTGCCGTAGCGGCGCTCGATCAGCCGCAGCGTCGGGCCGCCGGTGAATGAGCAATAGACGTCGTAGCCGGGGATCACCTCGGGCGAGACATAGTCACACTCGCCCCGCTCGAGCTTGGCGAGCGTCACCGGCGTGTCGATGTCGTAGAAGGTGGTGACGCCGCCGGCCCAGTCCTGCACCAGCCGCGCGACCGCAATACCGTCGGGCACGTAAGAGCCGACCAGTACCGCGTCCGCCTCGACGATCACCTCGCGCCACTCGGCGAGCGCCTCGAGCGAGTCGTACAGCTCGAGCCGGCAATAATCGGGCGCCGGCTCGTCGCGGTGCGACGCATACCAGGGCATGTCGCGCTCAAGGAAGAGGATCTGGTGGCCACGCGCGGCATAGGCCTGGAGCAGCGCGCGGAAGGTGGTGGCGTGACCGTTGCCCCAAGACGAGCTGAGCGACAGGCCGAGGACGACGAGCCTCATGCCGCCACCCGCTCGCGCGCGGCATGCGCTTGGAAGAGCGCATCGACCTGGGCGCCGCGCAGGTCATAGGTGTGCTCGGCCAGCACGCGCTCCAGCGCCGCGGCACCGATCGCACGCGCGCGCTCGGGGGTGAGCGCGGCGAGATGGTCGGCGACGTCCTGCCCGTCGCGCGCCACCAGCACCTCGCGGTTGGGCTCGAGGAACAGCTCGATCCCTTCCCACGCGTCGGTGATCAGGCACGCCGCCGCGCCCGCCGCCTCGAACACGCGGGTAGCGGGCGAAAAGCCGACATGCGCCATCGAGTCACGCGCGACGTTGAGCACCGCGCGCGGCGTGCAGTTGAAGGCGTTGTGCTCCGCGGTGAAGACGTGGCCGCGGTGGCGGACGTTGCCGGGCATGGCCTTGCTGTCCCAGCCGTTGCCGCCGATCAGGAAGCTCTGGTCGGGTAGCGCCGCGGCCGCGCGCAGGAAGAACTCCTCCACACGCGCCTCGCGGTCGGGCAGGCGATTGCCGAGGAAGGCGAGGTCGCAGGCGAAGCGCGCGTCGGGCGAAACCGGGTGGTGCGTCGAGGGATCGAGCGCGTTGTAGACCGGCACGCACTCGGCGGCACCGAAGCCGCGATAGGCGTCGACCACCGGCGCGCCCCCGCCATAGGTCAGCACCATGTCGATCGACGGCAACGCGGCGCGCACCGGATGATCCGCGGCGGCGCGCATCTCGTCGAGCGTCGCGGCGGCGTCGACGTCCCAGAAGATCTTTAGCGCGCCGGGCCGTGCCGCGGCGGTGACACCGTCCAGCAGCTCGCGGTCGAACACGCCGACGCCGTTGGCCTTGACGACGATATCCGCCTCCGCCGCCTCGGCGACCACCGCGCGCATCGCCTCGACCGTCGCGGGGTAGACGACCGACTTGGCATAGGGCGGCGGATCGATGTCGCGATGCTGCTGGCGCTCGAACGCGTCGGGTTCGTAGAAAGTAATGTCATAGCCGCGCTCGGCGAGCGCACGCAGGATGCCACGATAATAGGTCGCGGCGCCATTCCAGTAGGACGAGACGAGGCTGGAACCGTAGAAAGCGATCTTCACGCGACGGTGCTCCGGGCAGCGGAAAGGGAAGGGGCGTCGAGCCGAGCGAGGATGGCGAGCAGCTCGTCGACGCGGTGCGCGCAGGTGTGGCGGGCGAGGATGGTCTCCAGCCCCGATCGCGCCAGAGCGGCGCGCAACTCGGGATCGTCGCGCAGCGCCGCCAGCGTGCGAGTCATTTCCGCGCCATCGGCGGCGAACACGAAGTCCTCGCCGGGGCGGAAAAGCCCCTCCGCATCGTCCCAGGGTGCGGAAACGAGCGGGATGCCGCAGGCGAGCGCCTCGAACACGCGGATCGTCGGGATGCCGGGCAGGATCGTGGTGTAATAGCGCCGCGGCACGTGCACTGTCGCCAGCGCGCGCGCGAAGATCGCCGGCGCGGCGGCGTTGGGCGCCCAGCCATGGTAGCGCGCGCCGTAGCGCGCCAGCATCGCCTTGCCCTCGTCGGGGTAGCGCACGCCGTAGATGTCGAGCGGCAGACCGGCGTCGCGCGCCGGGGCGAGCAGGAATTGCTCGATCTCGGCGGTGCGCTCGCCGTCACCCCAGTTGCCGATCCACACCAGGCCGGACCGCTCGCCTTCCACCGGGAAGAAACGCCGCGTGTCGGCGGCCTCGTGCCAGGTCCAGACGCGCTCGCCCCAGCCCCAGCCGCGATACACGCGCGACAGCGCCTCACCGAACGCGAGCACTCCGTCATAGCCGGAGAGATCGTAGGCGCGCATCTCGTCGGGCGTGCTGACCGCGCGATGATGCGTGTCGTGGAACAGCAGCGTGAACGCCGCCCCGGCCTTACGAAGCGATCCAAGAGCGGCGACCAAGCCATGGTCATTCCACTCGTGGACGATCACGACGTCGGCGCCATCGACGAGCGCGGCGGGGTCGACCTCGGCCGCGTAGCGCCACGACGAGAGTTCCGGGTAGGCGGTGCGATAGGCGGCGAGCGCCTCCTCGCCATGGTCGCTTACCAGGTTGGCGCGGCTCCAGCTGTCGGCGGGCTCGTGGACGCGGACGTCGTGTCCGCGTGCGATCAGCTCGGAGAGCACGCCGCGCAGGAAATGCGCGTTGCCGTGGTTCCAGCAGGAATCGAGGCTGTGAGTGAAATAGACGATCCTCATGCCGCCACCTTGGCGCCGCCGTCGATCAGCCGATCATACAGCGTCGCCATCGCGCGGCGGTTGCGCTCTGGCGTGTAGGTCAGCGCACGGCGCCGAGCGAGGGTACCGCGCGACACCCGCAGTGAAACGTCGCCGGCCAGCTCCTCGATCGCCGCGGCGAAGCCCAGCGGGTCGTGCGCGGGTACGAAGGTGGCGACGCCCTGCCACAGTTCGCGGAAGGTGGGGATGTCGGAGAGCACTAGCGGGCAGCCCGCCAGCGCCGCCTCGAGCACCGCAAGTCCGAACGGCTCGTAGATCGCGGCGGAGGCGAACACCGGGCGCGCGGAAAGGCAGCCTGCGATCACCTCGTCGCCGACATGACCGAGCAGGTGGAGATGCTCGACGCGGGCGTGCTCGCCGTGCGGGCCGGTGATCGCGCCCGCGGCCTTGAACGGAATGCCGAGCCGCGCGGCGGCGCGGTCGAGCGTGGCGACGTTCTTGCCGCGGTCCCACAGCCGGCCGGCGGTAAAGGCGAAGTCGTGCATCGGCCCGCTCGCCGGCGGCAGCGAGCGCCCGTTATGGATTGCGAGCGGGATCGGTGTCTTGGGATAGAGCCGGAACACGGTCGCGGCGAGTGCAGTGCTCGGCGCGACAACGGCATCGGCGCGCGCCAACCCGCGCGCGACCAGCTCGGTCTGCCACCGCAGGCTCGACGGCAGCGGTCCGTCGCCCGCCGCCTCCCACCAGCTCGCGACGCAGCTGTGCACCACCGCGACCACCGGCGTGGCGAAGCTCGCCACGCCCAGTGCGGGCTGGTTGAGCTGGACGAGATCGGCGCCGCGCTCGCGCGCCAGCCGCGCCACCGCGTCGGCGGCGGCGGTCACCTCGCGCGCGTCGGCGGCGAGCCAGTCGAGTGGCAGGCCGGTGTCGAGCAGAGTGACTCCCGCCTGATCGGCCTCGACGCGCTGCGCACGCGAGGCGGCCGGTCCGAGCGTCGCCAAGTCCACCGCCCAGCCGTCGCGCACCAGTCCGCGCGCCAGCTCGACCGCATATTGCCAAACGCCGCCGACCGCGTCCGCGGTCATCAGCAACCGTCTCGTCACGCGGCGACCTCGATCCGCGCCGCGCTGGCGCGGTTCTCGTCCCCCTGCGCCTGAAGCCAGTCCGCTAGCGCCGCCACGCCGTCGCGCCAGTCGCGCCGAGCCGGCAGGTCGAGCGCCGCGATCGCGGCACGCGCGTCGGCCACGAAATAGCGCTGGTCGCCCGCGCGCCAGTCGGACAGGCGCAGGTCGACCGGCCGGCCGATCAGCCCGCCGATATGGTCGAGCAGCCGGCGCAGGCTGACCGCGTTGGCGGGCCCGCCGCCGAGGTTGAACGCGCGGCCCGCGACCTGATCGATCCGCTGCCACGCCGCGACATAGGCGTCCACCGCGTCGCGCACGTCGAGGATGTCGCGGACCTGATGGCCGTCGCCGTAGAGCGTGATCGGCTTGCCCGCGAGCGCGCGAATCAAAAAGTGCGCGACCCAGCCTTGATCCTCGGTGCCCATCTGGCGCTGGCCGTAAATGCAGCTCATTCGGAAGACGCAGGTCTTCAGCCCGAAGCTGCGTGCATAATCGAGCACATATTGGTCGGCAGCGCCCTTTGACACACCGTACGGCGTGTGAAAGTCGAGCGCGCGCGTCTCGCCGATGCCGTGCGCGCGCACCTCCGCGTCGGTCGGGACGTAAGCGCGATCCTCGAGCGCGAAGTCGAGGTCGGCAAGGTCGCCGTACACCTTGTTGGTCGAGGCGAAGATCAGCGGAACGTGCGGCGCGCGCGTACGCAGCGCCTCGAGCAGCTGGAAGGTGGCGGTGATGTTGGTCGAGAAATCGTCCGCCGGATCGTCGAGGCTGGTGGTCACCGCCACCTGCGCCGCGAAATGGAACACGGCACGCGACCGCGCCACCTCGTCGGCGAGGCGCGCGGCGTCGCGCACGTCGGCGCGAACGAAACGGACGCGCTGGCCGTGGCGCTGTTGCAGCCAGGCCAGGTTGCGCTCGACGCCCGCGCGCGCGAGCGCGTCGTAGACGGTGACGTCGTGACCGTCCCCGGCGAGCCGGTCGGCGAGGTTCGATCCGATGAAGCCGGCCCCGCCGGTGACGAGGATCGGCGCCGTCATGCCACCAGCCCGCGCTTCTCGAGCTCGGCGCGCATCGTCGCGACCTTGTCGACCGCGGTCTGCTGCGCGACCCACTCCGCCAGCTCGGCGAGGCCCTGGGTGAAGTCTTGCGTCGCGGCGAAGCCGAGCTTGTCCTGCGCCAGCGCGGTGTCGCAGAAGCAATGTCGGATGTCGCCAATGCGGGCCTTGCCGACGATCTCGGGGGTGAGGTCGTTCTTGCCCATCGCGCGCGCCAACTCGGTGGCGACCTCGGTGACCGAACGGTCGTGGCCTGAGCCGATGTTGAACGTGCCGCCGACTGCCTGCGGCAACACCAAAGCGTCGGCGAAGGCGCGCGCCACGTCGGAGACATGGACGAAGTCGCGGCGCTGCTCGCCATCCTCGAAGATCATCGGCTTCTGGCCATTGAGCAGGCGCGAGGCGAAGATCGCGAGCACGCCGGTATAAGGATTGGAGAGCGCCTGGCCGGGGCCGTAGACGTTGAACAACCGCAAGCAGACGCCTTCGATGCCGTAGGGTGCCGCCATGATGTGCGTGGTGCGTTCCTGCACGTACTTGTTGAGCGCGTAGATCGAGGCGAGGTTGGGCTGCTTCCACTCCGGGGTGGCGACGGGGGCGAGCGGCCGACCCTGCCCGTCGACCGGCTCCCAGTTGCTGAGGCCGTCGCGCAGCCCCTTGCGCTCGGCGTCCTGCACCAGCGCGCCGTCGGCGTCGCGGTACAGCCCCTCGCCGTAGATCGACATCGACGAGGCGGTGACGACGCGGCGCACCGGCTTGTCGATCAGCTTCTCGAACAGCACCGCGGTGCCGACGTCATTGGTCGAGGTGTAGCGCTCGACCTCGTACATCGACTGACCGACGCCCACCTCGGCGGCGAGGTGGATGACGCTGTCGACGCCGTCGAGCGCCTTGGTCACGACATCACCGTTGCGGACGTCGCCGCGGATCAGCTCGACTTCGTCGTTGAGGAGCGGGGGGCGTTCGACATCGCCGTGGACCTGCTCGATCAGGCTGTCGAGCACGCGCACCTTGTTGCCGCGCGCGAGCAGTTCGTCGGCGACGAAGCGACCGATGAACCCGGCGCCGCCGGTGATGAGAACCGTCTCCATTTCCACCCTCCCACTCGCTCGATCAATCAGGCCGCCCCGGACCGACTGATCGAGATCAACGACAAGCGGCCACGTTGCCGCTTGGTTACTGGGAGAGGAACATCTTCTACTTAGCTTGGTTCCGCAACTTATTGCGCAGCCGAAATTCTCTTCGGATCCGAGTGGGTCGTGCTAGACCTGCACGATGACACGGCTCCTGCTGCTTGCCCGCCACGGGACCCATGCCGAGGTCGGCCATGTGCTCAGCGGCCGATCTGAAATCGCGCTGAGCGAGCGCGGACATGATGAAGCTACCGCGCTCGCGCGTCACCTCGCTGGCGTTGACGTGAGCGCGATCTACGCTAGCCCGCGCCGACGCACGGTCGAGACCGCAGCGGCCGTGGCGCAACCGTGCGGTATCGACGTGGTCGATGCGCCGGCGCTTGACGAGATCGACTTCGGTGCCTTCGCCGGCCGTGACTTCGCCGCGCTGGAAGGTGATCCCGACTGGCGGCGGTGGAACGCGGAGCGCGGCAGCGCGCGCTGCCCCGGCGGCGAGACGATGGGGGAGGCGGTGGCGCGCGCAGTCGGCTTCCTTGCCTTGATCGGCGCGGGGACGACGCTGTGCGTCACCCATTGCGACATCATTCGTGGCGCGGTGGCCCACTGGCTCGGGCTGGGCTTCGAGCGTATGTTCCAGCTCGGCTGCGATCCGGGCTCGGTGACGACGCTGGCGCTCGACGAATGCGGCGGCGCGACGCTGGTCGCGCTCAACGAGCGGCCGTCAGCGTTCCACCCGCTGATCTGAACGCGCTCCGGCGTGGGCTCCTGCATTCGCAGGAGCCCACGCCGGCGGTTTGCGCGCGCTGCATCAGTCGACCGCGCGCGCCGGGCTCAGATGCCGACCTTCAGCGTCACGCGCACGTCGCGCCCGGCGAGCGGGGCGAAGTCCTTGAGGAAGCTTGAGTGGCGCCGCGCCAGCACGTCGAAGATGTTGTTCGCCGAGAGCAGGATGCTGGTGCGATCGCTGGTGCTGCCGAAGGGGTGGAACGACAGCGAGGCGTTGGTCATCGTATAGTCGTCCGTGCGGGTCTCGAACGCGGCGGTGCGGTTCTGCGGGAAGACATGCTCCACCTCGACCCGTCCGCCGAGCCGCTCGCCCTGCGCCTCGATGCCGCCGAGCACGCGCGCCGGCGGGATGCGCGGCACCGGCCCCTCGTCGACGATATTGGCGCGGACATAGTCGCCGAGCAGGTCGGCGTTGATCGTATAGCCCCCCACCTGCGCCAGCCGCAGCGATGCGTCCGCCTCGAAGCCGTAGTAGCGCGCGGCCTGCTGCTGATATTGAAAGCAGGGCAGATCGACCGCGTCCGATCGCGCCAGGCAGACCGACTGATCCACCTGATTCTCTGAGATATAGTTGCTGAACCAATTGTAATAGGCGGAGGCGTCGAGGCTAAACCCGTCGCCATGCGCGTGCAGCGTCGCTTCCAGTCCCCAGGACTTCTCGACCTTGAAGTCGGGGCTGCCGAGCTCATAGGCCTGGGTACCCGCGTGCGGGCCGTTGGCGAACAGCTCCTCCGCCGAGGGTGCGCGCTCGGTATGCGAGCCGTTGACGCCGATGCGCACGTCCGGCGCGACCTCGTAGGACGCGCCGAGCGAGCCGGACAAGGCATCGAACGAGCGCGTGCCGTTGAAGAAGCGCGTGTCTGCGCCAGGTGCGCGCGCGGCAAGGTCGGTGGTCTCGTAGCGCAGGCCGCCCTCGGCGCGGAGGCCGCCCAGCGTCACCTGTTGCAGCGTGAACAGCCCGACCTGGTTGGTTTCGTTGCGCGGCAGGAAGGCCTCGTCACCCACCACATTGAACTGGCGGTTGAAGAACTGCACGCCGCTGGCACCCTGCCAGCCGCCGCGATTGGCCTGCACCAGCTCGAGCCGGCCTTCGAGGCCGTTGTTGTAGAAGGCGGTGCCGACGCTGCCGTCCTCCTCCAGCTCGAAGTGGCGGTAGGTGGCGTGACCCACGCGGACGCGAATACGATCGAGGAAGCCGCCGCCGGTCTGCACCTCGCCGCGCAGGTCGACTCGGTTCTGGACGACGCTGAGCCGCGGCGCCTCCTGCCCTTGGCCGACCGCGGTGGCGTAGCGGATCGGCACGCCGTAGAGGCTGTCATAATGGCTGTACGACACGCCCAGGTTGCCCGTGTCGGTGATGATCGAGGCGCCGACCCCCGCGGTCCAGGTCTCCGCCGACGAGTTGGGAAGGCGGTCGCGCAGCGCGGCCGAGCCGGCGAAGTCGATCGGCTCGTCGCTGTCCTGCCGCAAACCAACCTGGCTTAGCGCGGCGGCGCGAGCCTGCGGCGACAGCAGATAGCCGCGCCCGGTGCGCAGGTCGTTGCTCTTCAGGTACGAACCGTCGACGTGAAGCACGAGTGGCCCGGCGACCTGCGCGTCCGCCGTGGCGCCGACCGAACGCTCGTCCGCGGCGCTGCCGTAGCTGCCGATCGCGTCGGCGCGATAGCCGTTCTCGGGAATGGCGCGCGGGATGCGGCGGTCGACCACGTTGACCACGCCGCCGATCGCGGACGAGCCGTACAACAGCGCCGACGGGCCGCGCAGCACCTCGACCCGCTCGGCGAGCAGAGGGTCGATCACCACCGCATGGTCGACCGAGGTGTTCGACACGTCAATCGAGCCGATGCCGTCGGTCAGCACGCGGATGCGGTCGCCCTGGAAACCGCGAAGGATCGGGCGCGAGGCGCTGGGGCCGAACGAGGTGGCGGAGACACCGGGGAGACGCGCCAGCGTCTCGCCGATCGTCGGGCGCAGCTCGCGGGTCAGCTCCCTGCCGCTCAGCACCGAGGTGCCTTGCAGCACGTCCGACTCGCTCTGGCGGATCGGCGCGGTGACGATCACGTCGTCGGAGCGGTGCGGATCGCGCTGGCGTGCGCCGCCAGTGGCGGTGGCGGCGGCGGTGGTGGTGGACTGGCGGGAGGCCGCCGGATCGGGCGCGGGCTGGTCCGAGGCCAGCTGTGCGGCGGCGGGAGAGGCGAGCGGCGCGAGAGCGACCGCGGCAAGGAGGATCTTCTTCATGAACGACTCCGACTGGAGCCGCCCCTCTAGCGCAATGTTACAACATATCAAGACCAGCGTTGCGGTCGTGCTCGTCGCGTTCCACCGCATCGAGTATCTTGCCGCCGGCGATGAAGACAACCCCGGTGCAGGCGGCGAACATCAGCCAGCCACCAATGCCGGGCAGATGGTGGACATAGTTGAAGCCCCGCTCCACCGCGCCGGTCGCGAGGGCGTAGATGACGAGAAAGGCCTCGAACTTGGTTTTGACCGCGAACAGCCGCTTTAACCGGTGCCACAGGCTGGCGCGAGGGGGCGCGCTCTGGGTCGAGGGGGGGCGGCGGCGGGTCACGCGTGGCTCATAACGGTGGAGTGTCAATCAAGCGGAAACACGGGGCGCCTGCCGCGCCGGCTTATTCTGACGATCGTGCCCCGGCGGAGGCCGGGCCGAGCTGGGAAGCCGGTAGTGAGAGGCACAGTCGGCGTCCAGCAGGGCCCCGGCCTCCGCCGCGGCACGGGAGAGTAGCGTGCCGCGTCACACACGAATTCACCCCAGCTCCTCGAGCGCCAGCACCTCCAGCAACGCGCGCCGCGCCGTCTCGATCTGCGCAATCAGCCGCGGGTCACCGATCGAGTCGGGCGCGATCGACTCGGGCCAGTGCTGCTCGATCACCGCCGCAATGGCATCGAGCCGGGCGGCGTCGACCAAGAAGCGCGGGTCGACCGTCGCGGGATCGCACACGACGCGGAGCCGCAGGCACGCCGGTCCACCGCCGTTCGCCATCGACTCGCGCACGTCGACCACCTCGACCCGTCGGATCGCGCCGTTGCCGGCGCGATGGCGCTGTATCCAGCCCCACACGCGCGCGTTGGCGCGCGCCTCTTCGGGTACGACCAGCGTCGTGGCGCCGTCGGGCGGGGTCACCAGTTGCGCGTTGAACAGATAGGAGCTTATCGCGTCCTCCAACGTCACTTCGGCGGCGGGGACCTCGACGATCTCCGCCTCGGGCAGCAGCGCGGCGAGCGCCCGCTGCACGCCGGCGCGATCGGCGAAAGCCTGTTCGTGCGCCAGCAGCACGCGCTCGCTCGCCACCGCGACGACGTCATTGTGGAAGGCGCCCGCCGCGATCGCCGCCTCGGCCTGCTCGACGAACAAGGTCCGCGCCGGGTCGAGCCGGTGCGCGCGCGCCACCGCGCGGCTCGCCTCGAGGTGCTGGCGCGCGGGGAAGGGGCCGCCCGTGGCGCCGTAAACGAACAGCTCGACGCCGGCGCTGCCATGACTGGCGCACAGCCGCATGTGATTGGCGGCCCCCTCGTCGCCGAAGGGAGCGGGGATGGGGGCGTGAACCGCGAAGGCGGGGTGCGCGAAGGCGAGCCGCAATTGCACCAGCGTCGCTGGCCACTCGTGGCTGCGATGCGGCATCGTCACCAGGTTCGCCACGGTAAGATGGCAGCGGCCGTCGCCGGTATCGGCCGCGGGCGAGACGGTCGCGGCATTGGCGGCCCACATCGCCGAGGCGGACAAGGCGCGCGCGCGCAGAAACGGCGCCGCCGCGGCATAATCGGTATGGAGCGCGGCGAGCCAGTCGTGATCGGGGCGAGGGTGCGGCAGCAGCACGCCCTGCACCAGCCCGAGCGCGAGATTGACGCGCATCTTCGCCACGCCCTGCAACGCCGCGGCGCGCGGGTGCGCCACCGCGCCGGCGTTGGCGGTGGCGGCGAGGTTGCCGGGGCTGAGTCCGGCGTAATTGTGGCTCGGCCCGACGATGCCGTCGAAGTTGATCTCGCGCAGCACCGTCATATCCGAGCGATCCAGCTCACCGTCGTGCCCGGCTCGATCGCGAGCGCGGCGGCACAGGCGCGGTCGAGCGCGACCCCGCCCCCGACTTCCCGGACCGCGCCATAGGCGCAGCGGAACGCGCCGAGCCGCCCGGTCGCGACCAGCGCTTCGATCCCACCACCAACCGCGTCGATCGTCACCAGCTCGGCGTCGCGCGCGCCGCGGACGGTGCGGATCTGGTCCGTGCGCGCGGTCATGGTCGGGCCGCCGTCGAAGATGTCGACGTAATTCTCGAAGGCGAACCCCTCGTGCTCGAGCATCCGCATCGCGGCGCGACCGGAGGGATGGGGCAGGCCGATCGCGGCACGCGCGCCCTCGGTCAGCATTGCGGTGTAGATCGGGTGTTTGGGCATCAGGTCGGCGATAAATTGGTGGCCGTTGATCGCGTTGAACTCGTCGGCCTGCTGGAAGCTCATGCCAAAGAAGCGCCCCGCCAGACCGTCCCAGAAGGGTGACCCGCCGGCTTCGTCGATCACGCCGCGCAGCTCGGCCAGCGTCCGCTCGGCGAAGCGCTGCCGGTGCGCGCGGATGAAGAGATAGCGGCTGCGCGCGAGCAGCAGCCCGAGCCCGCCGGCGCGCTCGCCGGGGTGGAGGAACAGGCCGCCGACCTCGCTCGCGCCCTCCAGGTCGGTGGTGAGTGTCAGCATCTCGGCGCGGAAGGTCCGCTCCAGCTCGCGGCTGTGCTGCGCCAGCGTGCCGATGCGATAGCTGTAGAAGGGATGCTTTTGCCCGACGTGCGTGATCAGCTGGCAGGTCCCGCGCACGTCGCCGGTGGCGGTGTTCTCCAGCATCAGCACGAACAGTTCGTCGCGCAGCGTCGCGTCGTCGCGCCCGAACGCCTCGCCGCAGCGCGCCAGCTTGGCGCCGAGCGCGGTGCGATCGGGCGGCAGGTTGGTAAAACCGCCGCCGGTCAGCTTGGCCATCTCGTACAGATGCAGCAGGTCGCCCTCGCGCGCGGCGCGGATCACGAAGGTCATGCCAGCGCTCCCTCGGCGATTCGCAGCATCGTCACCGCAGACAGGGCCGCGCGCTCGCTCAGGCTGTCGACGATCAAATATTCCTCCGCCGAGTGGATCGCGCCGCCACGCGCGCCCATCGTGTCGACCACGGGTACGCCGCAGGCGGCGATGTTGTTGCCGTCGCACACGCCGCCGGTGTCGCGCCAAGCGATCGCCTGGCCGAGGTCGGCGCCGCTCGCGCGCACCAGCTCGAACAGCCGCGCCGCGCCCGGGTCGATCGGCTTGGGCGGGCGATTGAACCCGCCGTGCACCTCGACGCTTACCTCGTGCACCGCCGCCACCTCGGCCGCAGCCCGCTCGACCAGCGCCTGCGCGCGCGCGATCTCGCCCGCGTCGGCGGGGCGGAAGTTGACGCGCAGCACGGCGAGATCGGGCACGACGTTGTTGGGGCCCCCGCCGTCGATCCGCGCCGGATTGACCGCGAGCCGCGGCGAGCGATCGGCGTGGAGCCGCAGCGCCAGCGCGCTCGCGGCTACCACCGCGTTGCGCCCGTCAGCCGGGTTGCGTCCGGCGTGCGCGGCGCGCCCGCGTACGACGAGGGAGAAATTGCCCGTGCCGCCGCGCGCGCCCGCCAGCGTGCCGTCGGGCAGCGCGGGCTCGTAGGTGAGCGCCGCGACCTTGCCGCGCGCCGCCTCGGCGAGCAGCGCCGCGGAGGAGAAGGACCCGGTCTCCTCGTCCGAGTTGATCACCACGTCATAGCCGAAGCCCGCCCCTTCGGCTTCGACCGCGAGCAGCGCCTCGAGCATCAGCGCGATGCCCCCTTTCATGTCGGCGACGCCCGGGCCATTGAGCACGCCGGCCTCGCGCCAGGTCAGCGCCTGGAACGGATGATCCACCGGATAGACGGTGTCGAGGTGACCGGTCAGCAGCAGCCGCACCGGCGCCTCGGGCCGCACCGTCACGCGCAGGTGCCGGCCGTGCGCCAGCGCGGCGACGCTGCCGTCGGCGCCGACGCTCTCCGCCGCGCCGGGCTCGACCAGCGTCACCTCGCCAGGCAATGCGGCGAAAGCGTCGGCGAGTGTCTCACCCATCGCGGCGCAGCCCGCCAAGTTGCGCGTGCCGCTGTTGATCGCGCACCAATGCTCGACCCGCGCCAGCATCCGCGCCGCGTCGAGCCGCTCGACCGCGCCGCTCTCCCTTCTCGTGAGTTCCCCCATGTCGGGCAGCCTAGCGGGGTCCGCGGCGCGAGGCCAGCCGGGCGTCAGCCCGGCAGATTGAGGTGCGGCGCGAAGGCGTGCAGCACGTCGCGGTACAGCTGCTGCTTAAAGGGTACGATCAGCGACGGCAGCTCGGCCGGCTCGGCCCAGCGCCAGGCGCGGAACTCGGGGTGCGGCGTGTCGATGCGGATGTCCGGGTCGGTGCCGTCGAAGCGGAACAAGAGCCAGCGCTGGCGCTGGCCGCGGTATCGCCCCTTCCACACCTTGCCGATCATCTCCGGTGGCAGGTCGTAGAAGAACTCCTCCGGCGCCTCGGCGATCAGCGTGACCTTGTCCGCGGTGACGCCGGTCTCCTCCCACAGCTCGCGGGTCGCGGCCGTCAGCGCGTCCTCGCCGGGATCGATCCCGCCTTGCGGCATCTGCCAGGCCTCGAGGACGTTATCGAGCCGCTGCCCGACGAAGACTTCGCCCTTGCGGTTGAGCAGCATCACGCCCGCGCAGGGGCGATAAGGAAGGTCGCTGGGATCGGTCATGCCGCTCGCCTTAGCGCGGCCGGGCGGAGCGGTGAAGCACCGGCAGCGCGGGCGCGGCTCAATGCGCCGCCGCGTCGCCGCGATGGAAGAGGTGGAGCAGCCCCGCGATCGCGCCGCCGACCGCCAGCCCTACCACGCCCGACAGCGTCGCGGTGAGCAGCCAGCCAAGCACCGCGCCGAACGCCGGCGCGCCGTGCTCGACCCGCTCGGCGAGATGATGGACCAGATGCTGCGGTGCGCGCCAACCCAGCGTCTCGGCGCCGTGGAGCAGGATGCCGCCGCCCACCCACAGCATCGCCGCGGTGCCGATCACCGCGAGCCAGCGCATCAGCACCGGCACGCCCTTGACCAGCCCGCGCCCGATCGCGCGCAACGGCGAGGACGAACTCTCGGCGAGGTGCAGCCCGACATCGTCGGCCTTCACGATCAGCGCCACCACGCCGTAGACCCCCGCGGTGATCGCCACCGCCACCACCGCCAGCGTGATCGCCTGGGTCAGCAGCGGGGTGTCGGAGACTTCGCCGAGCGCGATTGCCATGATCTCGGCGGAGAGGATGAAATCGGTGCGAATCGCGCCTGAGACCTTCTGGCGCTCCAGCTCGGCCGGGTCGGTCGCGGCGTCCGCGTCGTCGTCGTGGTGCTGGCCCGTAAGCGCCTCGATCACCTTCTCGGCGCCCTCGAAGCACAGATAGGCGCCGCCGAGCATCAGCAGCGGCGTGATCGCCCAGGGCGCCCAGGCGCTCAGCCCGATCGCGATCGGCAGCAGGAAGACGATCTTGTTGCGCAGCGATCCCAAAGCAATCTTGCCGATGATCGGCAGCTCGCGCTGCGGCGACAGGCCGGTGACGTAGCGCGGCGTCACCGCGGTATCGTCGACCACCACGCCCGCCGCCTTGGTCCCGGCCTTGGCCGCGGCGGCGCCGACATCGTCGAGCGAGGCGGCGGCGAGCCGGGTCAGGCCCGCCACGTCGTCGAGCAGCGCGACCAATCCGCTGGGCATCATCTATCTCCCTGTTCGCGCGTGCTGATGCCCGGCGCACCCGGGGCTGTCGAGAGGTGGCGGGCGCTCAGCCTTCGGCCAGGCCGATGCCGATCGAGGCGCGTGCCGCCTCGGCCTCGTTCGACACGACCGGGTAGGCACAGTAATCGGCGGCGTAATAGGCGCTCGGGCGATGGTTGCCAGACCAACCGACTCCCCCGAACGGTGCCGAGGAGGAGGCGCCGTTGGTCGGCTTGTTCCAGTTGACGATGCCCGCGCGCGCGCCCGCCCAGAAGCGGTCGAACAGCGCGGGCGTCTGGCTGATCAGCGAGGCGGACAGGCCGTAGCGCGTGGCATTGGCCTCGGCGATCGCGGCGTCGAAATCGTCCACGCGCACGACCTGGAGCAGCGGGCCGAACAGCTCCAAGTCGGGCCGCTCGGCGACGTCGGTGACGTCGATGATGCCGGGGGTAAGGAACGGCCGCTCGGGGTCGGGGCGCGCCATATGGCGGATCGGGCGGCCGCCTTTCATCATCAGCGCCAGGAAGCTCTCGCTCAGCCCGTCGGCGGTCTCATTGTCGATCACCGGACCCATGAAGGGCTGGGGCTCGTCGTGCGGCGCGCCGATGATCAGCCGGTTGGTCAGATTGGTCAGCTCGGCGAGCAGTCCGTCGGCCAGCGCGTCCTGCACGATCAGCCGCCGCGCCGCGGTGCAGCGCTGGCCCGCGGTGGTGAAGGCCGACTGCGCTACCAGCACCGCGGCGGTGTGGAGGTCGGGCGTGTCCCACACCAGGATCGGGTTGTTGCCGCCCATCTCGAGCGCAAGGATCTTCTCGGGCTTCTCGGCGAAGGCGCGGTTGAGCGCGATGCCGGTGCGCGCCGAGCCGGTGAACAGCAGCCCGTCGATGTCGGGGTGCGCCGCGAGCGCGCGCCCCTCGGCCGGTCCGCCGATGACGACGCGCATCGTCTCCGCCGGCACGCCGGCGGCGTGAAGGCACTCGACCAGGAACAACCCCGTCGCAGGGGTCTTCTCGGACGGCTTGAACACCACCGCATTGCCCGCAATCAGCGCGGGCACGATATGGCCGTTGGGCAGGTGGGCGGGGAAATTGTACGGCCCGAGCACCGCGAGCACGCCGTGCGGCTTGTGGCGCAGCGCCATGCGGCTGTTCATCGGTGCGTCCATGCGGCGCTGCGCGGTGCGCTCGGCATAGGCGGTGACCGAGATGTCGACCTTGGCGATGACGCTGTCGACCTCGGTGCGCGCCTCCCACAGTGGCTTGCCGGTCTCGCGCGCAATCACCTCCGTGAAGGCGTCGGCGCGCTGGCGCACCACGTTGGCGAAGCGACGGAGCGTCTCGATGCGGTAGGAAAGCGAGCGTGCCGCCCAGGGCACGAAGCCGTCGCGCGCCGCGGCGACCTCCTGATCGACGTCGCTCGTCGGGCCGCGCCAGAGCTCGGCGCCGGTGGCGGGCTCGTACGAGATCAGTTCTGCCATGGCGCCCTCTTCGCGCACTTTGCGTAACTTGCCAATCGGGCGCGGGGGGAGGGGCGTTCGCTCTGCCCTGGTAGCGTCATCCTGAGCTCGTTTCAGGATCCGCGGGGCGGCAGGAGCGGACGATCCGGTGTTCGCGGCCCGGTGGATCCTGGAATGAGTTCAGGGTGACGCCAGGGGATGAGGTGTCCCTTATCGTCAGCGCTCCTGCGCAAGCAGGAGCCCAGTGTCGTGGAGCGACGCGCTGATTGCTCTGGGCCCCTGCGTGCGCAGGGGCCCGGCGAGCGCGAGTCCGGTCCGCCGCCCTAATCCAGCGCCTCAGCCATCTGCCGGATCGCGGCGAGCTTGGCCTCGAAAACGCGCCAATCGTCGCAGTCGGCGATCGGTGCCCAGATCGCCTCGACCTCGTCGATCAGCATCGCGCACGGTTCGCTCTCCCAGTAAGCGTGATCGCGCGATTTGCGCGGCACGTGATCGGACAGCGCCGCGCGCACGGCGTCCCACTCGGCGCCGTAGCTTCCCGGCAGCTCCTGCGCGAACACGTCGAAGAAGAAGCGGTCGAGCCCGACCCCGCTCGCGCGCAGCGCGCGCTCGACCTTCTGCACCAGTGCGCGGTCGGTCGCCTCATCGCGCGGCGCGCGTCCCATCCGCCACAGCAGCGCCTCGGCCACGGCGGGCTGATACGCCTCCGCAAACCGGTCGAGCGCCGCCACCAGTGGATCGCTCTCCGCTATCAGCCGCAGCGAGGAGGCGAGCTGCATCACGTCCCACAGGATCGCCTCGGGTTGGCGACCGAAGGCGTACAGTCCCGCGTGATCGAAATAGGCCGCGGTGAAGGCCGGGTCCCAGGTCGGGGCGAACCGCCATGGGCCGTAGTCGAAACTCTCACCGGTGACGTTGATGTTGTCCGAGTTGAGCACGCCGTGGACGAACCCCGCCGCCATATAGCGCGCCGCCAGCACCGCCGTGCGCGCCACCACCAGCTCGAGCAGTCGAACCGGGTCGTCGCCGTCCTCACCGTACAGGCCGGCGAGGACGTAGCGTACCAGCCGCCGCATCGCGTCCTCGTCGCGATGGTAGGCGAGGCGCTGGAAGGTGCCGATGCGGATATGGCCGTGGCTCAGCCGCACCAGCACCGCCGCGCGCGTCGGCGAGGGTTCGTCGTTCCGCTCCAGCGCCTCGCCCGTTTCGATCAGCGAGAAGCTGCGCGAGGTCGGCACGCCGAGCGCCTCGAGCATCTCGCTCGCGAGCACCTCGCGGACCCCGCCCTTGAGCGTCAGCCGCCCGTCACCGGAGCGGCTCCACGGCGTCTGCCCCGATCCCTTCGTGCCGAGATCGAGCAGGCGCCCGGCGCGATCGCGCAGCTGCGCGAAGGTGAAGCCGCGACCGTCGCCGAGATCGGGGTTGTAGGCGCGGAACTGGTGCCCGTGGTAGCGCAGCGCCAGCGGCTGCTCCAGGTTGTCCGGCAGCGGCGCGAAGCGGCCGAAATGCGCGGCCCATGCCGCCCCGTCCAACCCGTCCAAGCCGACCTCGGCGGCGGCGCGATCGTTGCGGAAGCGCAGCCGCGTCTCCGGGAAGGCCGCGGCGCGGACGGGATCGTAGAAAGGTTCGCCGAGCGACGTAATCCGGCGCTCGGGGCGATATGCTTGCGGGTCGAAGGGCATGCGTGAATATGGGGGGCGCGGGAACGGGGAAGCAAGCATGGCGGGATTTCGCGACGTCTACTGGTGGTCCGCCGACGGACTGCGGCTGCACGCGCGCGACTACCCCGGCCCTGACGGCGACGCCGCGGCACCGCTGCTGTGCCTGCCTGGCCTGACCCGCAACGTTCGCGACTTCGAGCCGCTGGTCGCCGCGCTCGGCGGGCGGCGGCGCGTGCTCGCGGTCGAGTTCCGCGGCCGCGGCGAGAGCGGCTATGCCAAGGACCCGATGACCTATGTGCCGCTGACGTACGCGCAGGACGTGGTGGCGCTGCTTGCCGATCAGCGATTGGGTCGCGTCGTCGCGGTGGGTACGTCGCTCGGCGGGATCGTGACGATGCTGCTCGCCGGCATGCTGCCGGGGCAGATCGCCGGCGCGCTGCTCAACGACATCGGCCCGGCGATCGAGCGGGGCGGGCTGGCGCGGATCCGCGGCTATGTCGGGAAGCCCAGCGTCTATCCCACCTGGCTCCATGCCGCGCGCGGTCTGCAGGAGGCGAACGCCGACGTCTATCCGCGCTGGCGCATCGACCAGTGGCTGGCGATGGCCAAGCGACTCTACCGGCTCAACAGCGCGGGTCGGATCGTGCTCGACTATGACCTCAAGATCGCCGAGCCGTTTCGCCTCCCGGGCGGCGAGGCCGGACCCGACCTATGGCGCGCCTGGGCGGCGCTGGGTGACGCGCCGGTGGTGGTTGCGCGCGGGGAGCGCAGCGATATCCTGAGCGACGCCACCGCGCGGCGTATGGTCGAGACGCTGCCGCGCGCCGAGCTGGTGACGGTGCCCGGCGTGGGGCACGCGCCGCTGCTCGACGAGGCGACGCTGTTGCCCGCGCTCGACCGACTGCTCGCCGCGACCGCGGAACCCGCGCGCTAGCGGTTCGTCTCGGTCGGTCGGGGCGAGCGAGAGGATCAGCATGACCGAGATCAGTGACGCGCATACCGCGCAGACGTCGCTCAAGGGGCGGCGCGCGATCGTTACCGGCGGCACCACCGGGATCGGCCGCGCGGTTGCGGTGCTGCTGGCCGCCGAGGGCGCACATGTCTATGTCGTCGGCACCGATCAGGCGCATCTCGACGAGGCGCTGGCGCGGGTGCGCGAGGTCGGAACGGGCGACGGCGGGCTGTTCGAGCTGAGCCAGCCCGACCAGGTCGGCGCCGCAGTCGACGCCGCCAAGGCGGCGCTCGGCGGCTATGACGTGGTGGTCGCCAACGCCGCCGAGGCCGCGGGCGGGGTGACCGAGATGGACGAGGCCGCGCTGCTGCACGCGATCGCACTCAACTTCACGCACTATCTGTTGCTGACCCAGCGCGCCGCGCGCGACATGACGGAGGGCGACGTGGTGATGATCGGCTCGACCAGCGCCTATGTGCTCGGGCCGCACTCCACCGTTTACGCCGGGATCAAGAGCGGACTGCAGGGCTTCTCGATCGCGCTGCGGCGCGAGCTCGGACCAAAAGGGGTACGCGTCGCGCTGGTTGAACCGGGGCTCACCGGCTCGGACATGCAGCTGCCCGACATTCCGCCCGAGAAGCAGCGCGAGATGATCGGCGAGGAGAAGATGCTGCGCGCCGAGGACATCGCGGTGGGGGTGCATTACCTGCTCACCCAGCCGCGCCGCGCTGTGATCCAGCGGCTGACGATCAGCCCGCGCGTGCAGGATGGGGACTGAACGCCATGGCCACCAACTTCTCCCACGACGCTCTCGTGTTCGGTCCCGGCGACGTTGATCTGTCGCGCTCGCCGTTAGCTGGGCATCTCGACGCGGAGACCTATGTGCTTGGCGCCTTCAACCCCGGCATGACGCGGCTGGCCAACGGCAACCTGCTGCTGATGGTGCGCATCGCCGAGGCGCTGCGCCACCCGGTGCTTGACCAGCAGATCCACGCGATCCGGTGGGATGGCGAGCGTTACGTGCTCGACGCCTGGCCGCTGTCGCTGGTCGATACCTCCGATCCGCGCAAGTTCATGATGCGGGGCGGCGGCTGGAAGGTGATGGCGCTGACCTCGCTGTCGTGGTTGCTGCCGGTCGAGCTCGACCCGAGCGGAACGCGCGTGGAGGCGGTCCACTACGATCGCGCGATCGCGCCACGTGCCGCCTACCAATGCTATGGCGTCGAGGACGCCCGGATCAGCCGCGTCGACGGGCGCTATTACATGACAAGCTGCTCGGTCAGCCCGGAGCGCCACTGCACCACGCTCTACACCAGTGACGACGCGCTCGACTGGCGGCTCGAGGGCATCGTGCTCGATCATCAGAACAAGGACATGCTGATTTTCGAGGGCAAGGTGCGCGGCGCGTTCTGGGCGCAGACGCGGCCGCTCGGCGACCTGTATTTCGCTTATCCGCCCGATAGCGCGTGGCGCGCCGGCCCCTCGATCAATCTCGCCACATCGCCCGATGCGCTCCATTGGAAGCCGCTCGACGCCCCCGGCATCCGCCCCCATGCCAAGACGATGGCGACCGCGCGCATGGGGGGCGGGGCGCCGCCGGTGCTGACGACGGTGAACGGGCAGGAGGGCTGGCTGACGCTGTGGCACGGCGTCGAGCCCTCGGGCGTCGTCGGCATCTACCGCACCTATTGGACGCTGCTCGAGCGCGACGACCCGTCGCGCACGCTCGCCACCAGCGATGACGCGCTGCTCGAGCCGGCGCCGGCGCTGACCGAGCCGCTAAAGGAGCAGATGTACCTGGACAATGTCGTCTTCACCACGGGCATCGCCGACGGCGGCGATCACTGGGTGGTGGCGAGCGGGGAGGCGGACCTGGCGTGCCGGATCACGCACGTGCCGAAGCGCGCGATCGGCTGACCGCCAGAATGGCCGGCACCGCGCAGCGGCGGTGCCGGAGGACGGCTCAGTTGCTGTCCGAATCGTCGCCGTTGTCGACTGCGATGATCACGCCGGCGACCACGACCGCAGCGGCCAGCACCAGGCCGACGATCGCGCCGGGGCCAGCAAGCTCGCTCTTGCTCTTGCCCGCAGCCGACGCGCGGGCCGACTTAGCGACCGACAGCGAGGCGGCGGGATTGGCGGCGGCGAGCGCCGGGGTCGCGGTGAGCGCGAGCGCGCTGCCGGCGGCGATGATCGACTTCAGCATAAAAAGAACTCCCTTGGTTCCGCGAGCGACGGCACGAGCCAGGTCTCTCGCCATTTACCTTAAGCACGAGAATCGAGCGAAAATCGCCGGCAACATGATGCGCGCGTGCTTTGACGCCGCTATGTGGCCACCATGCCACAGCCGCTCTCGCTCCTCCACGTCCTGCCGAGCTTCGACCTCGATGCGCGTGGTGCGCGCGTGGCGCGGTTGATGGCTGCGTTCGGCGATCGCGCGCGGCACCGGCTGGTGGTGGCCGACCCCACCCGGCTCGCGGCGCGGTACCGTGTCGGCAAGGGCGTGCGGTACGAGATCGCGCAGGAGGTGCCGCCCCTCGCGGGCAAGCCGTCGCTCGCGCGCTACGAGACGCTGGCAAAGCTGATGCGCGGCCACGACCTCGTCCTCACCTATGATTGGACCGCGATCGACGCGGTGATGGCGCGGCGGGTGTTCGCGCGCGGGCTGCCGCCGGTGATTCATCACGAGGACGGCTTCGTCGGCGCCGAGGCCGGCGGTCTGCGCCGCGATCATACCATCTACCGCCGCCTCGCGCTGTCCGCCGCGCACGCACTGGTGGTGCCGAGCCGCGCGCTCGAACGCATTGCGCTGGGGACGTGGAAGCAGCCGCGCGCGCGCGTCCATCGCATCGGCAACGGCGTCGCCACCGCGCTCTATGCCGAACGGCCCGACCCCCGCGCGCTGCCCGGCTTCGTCCGCAATGAGCGCGAGCTTACGATTGGCGCGGTCGGCGCGTTGCTGCCGCACAAGGACCTGCCCGCGCTGGTGCGCGCGGTCGGCGGTCTGTCGACCCGCTTCCGCCTCCTCATTGTCGGCGACGGGCCCGAGCGCGGCGCCATCGAGCGCGCCGCTTTGGCGATGGGGATCGACGATCGGGTCGTGCTCACCGGCGCAGTCGAGCGACCTTACCGCTACATGGGGCTGTTCGACCTGCTCGCCTTATCCTCGACGAGCGAGCAGTCGCCGACCAGCGTGATTGAGGCGATGGCGACGGGGCTGCCGGTGGTGAGCCCACCGGTCGGCGACGTCGCCGAGATGGTCGCGTCCGAGAACCTGCCCTTCGTCACCGAGCATCACGGTGAAGTGCGCTTGCGCGACGCGATCCAGGCGCTCGCCGGCGATCCTGCGCTGCGCGCCCGCATCGGGGCCGCCAACCGCGCCAAAGCCCGCGCCGAGTACGACGAAACGGACATGATCGCCCGCTACGCCGCGCTCTACGCCGAGGCGGCGGGGCGACCCACTTGTCTCGGTTGAATCGCAATTTTGTCGCGCTTCTGCCTGATTGCTTTATACGGACGCGCACTACGTCAGTGATGGAAGTGGGAAGAGCGTGTTCAAGGGGCTGAAGCCGATCGTCTATGGAGGCCGCGAGGTGTGGCCGCTGGTGGAAGGTGGCAAGGGCGTCGCCGCGACCAACCATGCCTCGGCCGGAGCTTGGGCCGCGGCGGGCGGGATCGGCACGGTCTCCGCGGTCAACGCCGACAGCTACGACCCTGACGGCAAGATCATCCCGCAGATCTATCGCGCGCTCACCCGGCGCGAGCGCCACGAGGAACTGATCGCCTATGCGATCGAGGGAGCGGTGCAGCAGGTGCAGCGCGCCTGGGAGATCGCGGGCGGCAAGGGCGCGATCAACATCAACGTGCTGTGGGAGATGGGCGGCGCGCCGCGCGTGCTGCACGGTGTGCTGGAGCGGACCCGCGGGCTGGTCTCGGGCGTAACCTGCGGCGCAGGCATGCCCTATAAGCTTAGCGAGATCGCGGCCTCGTACAACGTCAGCTACCTGCCGATCGTCAGCTCCGGCCGCGCCTTCCGCGCGCTGTGGAAGCGTGCTTATTCCAAGGCGAGCGAGTGGCTCGCCGCGGTGGTCTATGAGGATCCGTGGCTCGCGGGCGGGCACAATGGCCTGTCCAACGCCGAGGATCCGCTCAGGCCCGAGGATCCGTATCCCCGCGTGAAGGCGCTGCGCGAGACGATGCGCGAGGGCGGCATCCCCGACAGCACGCCGATCGTGATGGCGGGCGGCGTCTGGTACCTGCGCGACTGGAATGACTGGATCGACAATCCCGAGCTCGGCACGATCGCCTTCCAGTACGGCACGCGCCCGCTGCTGACGCGCGAAAGCCCGATTCCCGAGCCGTGGAAGGCCAAGCTGATGGAGATCGAGGAGGGCGAGGTGCTCCTCCACCGTTTCTCGCCGACCGGCTTCTACTCCTCCGCGGTACGCAACCCCTTCCTGCGCTCGCTCGAGGCGCGATCGGAGCGCCAGATCGCCTTCTCGACCCAGGAGGCCGGCGATCACGTGTTCCAACTCGACGTCGGCGTGAAGGGCAAGAACTTCTGGGTGACGCGCAACGACCTGCTGCGCGCGCGCCAATGGTTCGGCGAGGGCTTCACCGACGCGCTTAAGACGCCCGACAACACGCTCGTCTTTGTCTCACCCGGCGAGAAGGCCGAGATCCGCAAGGATCAGGCCGATTGCATGGGTTGCCTCAGCCAGTGCCTGTTCTCGAGCTGGGCCGACACCGAGACCAACTCGACAGGGCGTCTCGCCGACCCGCGCAGCTTCTGCATTCAAAAGACGCTGCAGGAGATCGCGCACGGCGGCGACACCGACCAGAATCTCATGTTCGCCGGTCACGCCGCGTACAATTTCAAGCGCGATCCGTTCTACTCGAATGGCTTCGTACCGACGGTGCAGCAACTGGTTGATCGCATCCTGACCGGCGACTGAGGCGCGTCATGCCGCTCGCCGCCGCGTTGGACGAGGTGGCGACGCTGCTGCGCGGCGCGCGCGATCCGTGGTGGGTGATCGGCAGCGCGGCGGCGTGCCTTCATGGGGCGGCGACGTCGGTCGCCGACGTCGACGTGGTGCTCGGTCTGCGCGACGCGCATGACGCGATGGCGGCGTGGCGTGGCGCTGTGGTGGTCGGCGGGCCGGGCGCGCGCTTCCGCTCGTCCCTGTTTGCCCGCCTGGACGGTGCGACGCTGCCGATCGAGCTGATGGCGGGGCTTCACGTCTACTCTTCGGGTCGATGGGTGCCGGTCCAGCCCGCCACGCGGCGATCGGTCGGCAACGTCTACGTGCCCGGGTTGGCGGAGCTCGAGGCGATGTTCGTCTTGTTCGGCCGACCCAAGGATCGTGCTTGGGCTGATCTGCTCCGCGACTGCGCCGATCGACCTTCCTGTTGTTGATGGCGGGACGGGGAGACGTTCAGCGCAGGCGTCACGTCGACGCCGGACGGTTGCCGTCTCCCCATCCTCGCCGTGCTGATTGGTCTCAGTCGACCACGGTGCCGACGACCGCGCCACCGACGCCGCCGACGGCCGCGCCCTTCTCGACATTCTTGCCCGTTGCCGCCGCAACACCGGCGCCGCCCGCGCCACCGATCGCCGCGCCGCGCAGAGTCGAACAGGCTGACATGCTCACCGCGCCGGCGACGAGCAGGCTGGAGAGGAGAATCTTACGCATGGATCAACTTCCTGTGCTGTGGGACGCCGGCTTCAATGACGCGCGAGACGATGGGTTCCGTCGCGCAACCTTTCGTCACGCGCCCGCTGCGACAAACGCTCAGCCGCGCGACAATGATGACGCGGGCGCAACATCGCCGACATGCCGGTGACAAGCGGGGAGGCGAGGAAGGGCGCGAGGAGATCGCCCATGTACCACGACCACGACGCCGACTATCACGCCGCTCGAGCGCGCACGGAGGCGGTCCGCGCCATCGTCGCCAGCAGCGACGCGGCCGCGGCGATCCACCAGGAACTATGCCTGCGCTATACTGGCCGGCTGCTCGCTGCGCTCGTGCTCGGTAATGCGGGTCGCGGGCGCGGGTGAGCCGCGATGACTCCTGCGGCATGGCATGAACGGCCGAGGCTGAGCGATCGTGACCGGCGGTACGGCAAAGCGTGACGCTGCCGGACCGGTCTGCGCATCACTGAAACACGGTTATGCGCGAATCGGTAGACGTCGCTAGCCCTCGTGAACGAGACGGTGCTCCGAATTCAGGATTTCTCTGCGACCCCCCATGGGGGACTCACGATCTTCCGTCATCACGGACCTGTTCTACAGACTTACCGTCCCGCGAACCGAAGCCTTCGGCGAACGCGGCAAAGTGGATCCCGAACCAAGGCATTTCTGACTTTGTCGAGGGCGGAAGAATCGCGCGGATAGTCCTCTTCAGGCAGTGGTGTTGGCGGCAGCGCCGGCGTTGTCGATCGAGAGCAGCGCGTCGAGCGGGTAATTGGCGCCGTTGACCGTGACGATGGCCCGGCCGTCGAGCATCATCGCCGACGTGATCGTCCCGGCCGCGGTGACCGCGCCGTTGATCGTCGCGCCGTTGACGTCCTTGGCGACGAGCGAGAGCGTGTAATTGCCCTCGGGCGCCTTGCCGCCGAGCGCACTGCTGCCGTCCCACACGATCTTGCCTTTGGTGGCGGGATTCAGCGCAATCGTCTTCATGACGGAGCCCTTGCTGTCCTTGATCTCCGCCAACAGCGCCGCCGGCTTCTGGCTATACTGATACGACCAAGTCGCGGGCTTGTCGGCTGTCAGTCCCGCGACCTGCGCGTCGAACCGTGCCTCGCGCCCGATATAGGAGGAGGCCTGCGCCAGCTCCTGCGACGTCAGCTTGGCGAGGATCGTCTTGAGCGTGCTGTTCTGCTGGATCGACTGCTCGGTCTGCGCGAACTGCACCAGCTGGTTGGTGAATTGCGCTGTGTCCATCGGGCTGAGCGGATTCTGGTTCTGGATCTGCGACGTCAGCAGCTTCAAGAACATGTTGAAGTCGGCGCTGATCACCGGCTTGCTCTCCGGTGTGGCGATGGCCTCACCGTTTTTGTCGAGCGCGGCGCGGTCGGCCGCCGCCTTCTGTGCGGCGGCTTTCTGCGCGGCGACTTTCTCGGTGACGCTGCTCACGTCGGACGTGCTGATCGGGGCGGTCATGGTGGCAATTCCTCAGGCGAAGACGTCGATCAGGCCGCTCGAACGCAGCCGGCGAGGGATGGGAGCGGCGCTCGGTCGCTCGGCGGCGGGGTCGGTGAGCGCGGCATGGCGTTGGTCGCGCGCGACTGGCGCGTCCCACCGCTGACTGCCACCCGGCTGCCGTTCCGAAAAATGAAACGACTGCGCGTCTGCGCGTACACCCGCGTCGGCCAGCGCGCGTTGCAGTTGGTCGAGGTCACGGCGCAACAGGTCGAGAGCGGCGCGATTGTCGCTCGCGACGACGGCGCGAAGCCCGCCGTCCTGGCCGAAGCTCAACTGCACGTCGATTCGGCCGAGGTCGGGCGGGTCCAGCCGGATCGCGACATGGTCACGCCCGTCCGCGACGCCGCGCGCGAGCGCCACGCCCGTATCCTGCCCGATCGTGCCGAGGCGAGCGAACACACCGGCGCTACCGCTCTGTGCTGCCCCGTCATGCGGAGCGTAGAGCCGCTCGACGTGGCGTAGCGCGGCGGTATCCGCCGCCGCCGGCCCGGATTGCGCGACGGCAGCGGATAGGGGCGTGGCGGCGACCGGCGCCGTAGCGAGGCCAAGCGGGACAGCGGTGAGCGCAGACAAGGAACCGGCGCGATGCGGGCCGGCACCGGCCGGCATATCCGCCGCCATCTCGAAGGGCGGCGTCCTGTCAGCCAACTCGGCGCGCTTCGCTTGCCCCGAGGCCTTCTCGGACGCGTCGGCCGCTTCGATCAGTTTGCGCGCGCCAGCAGGCGCCTTCGTTGCCAGCGACGTTGAGGCCAGCTTGCCCGTCGTGACGGTCGTCTCGGCCAGCACCTGGCCGATCGCTTTGCCGATATGCATCGCTGCGACCAGCGGGATCAGCGTCGCAAGCGACGCCCCGGCCGCCCCCCCGGCGTCGCCTTCCTCTCCGGTCGAGCCGTCGAGATCGGCGACCATCGTTCCCTGATCCTCGGGTGACGTGTTGCTGCTGGACACCATGGCGCCGCTGCCGTTCTGGGGTGCGGCAGGATCTGCGTCGGCGACCCGCGTCAACCCGTCGGTCACCGATGCGCCGAGAATCGGACCGCCGCCAAGGCTGATCGTGGCAGCCACCGGCGTCGTGCGCGGCGCCATTGTGCCGTTCGACCCCGCGACCGGGGCGGCAGCCGGACGCGCGTGTTCGGCAGAGGTCGCGACGATCGTGTCACCGTGGCCGCTGAGCGCCGCGACCGCGTCATCAACCGCACTTACGTTCGCCGAAGCCGGTGGCGCTGCTCGCTCGGTGACAAGAAGCGGTGCCGACGCCGCACCGAGTTTGGGAGTGTCGCTGCCGGGCTGGACACCGTTGGGGTTCGCGGGGACCTGGGCGCGGCCGGACGCCATCTCCGCGACCGTCGCATTGTCGCGGGCGTTCAGCGCCTCGCCCTCGACGGCAAGCTCACTCGCGAGCAGCTGATCGAAGCGACCCGCGGTCGGACCGTTATCCTCGTCGGATAGCTTGAACGAAGGCGCGAGCTGGCCGCTGGTCGCGGCGGAATGGACGTTGATCACCGGTACGCTCGCTCCACAATCCAAGGTTCACGTCCTATCTTCATAGGATGCCGCTCGCTCAGGCAGCGGCGGCGGTGGCGGAATCATCGTCCAGCGTGCCGAGGGCGCGCACGCGCACACGCGGGTGGATCTCGCTCTGTGACAGCACCACCGTGGCAGGACGCGCGCGCTCGATGACCGAGCGAACGAACGGGCGCAGCGCCGGACTGGTGAGCAGGCACGGTATCTCGCCGCGCTCGGCCCAGCGATCAAGCGCGCGCGCGACCGAGTCGATGAAGCGCTGCACCAGGTCGGGCGCCATCGCCAGCTGCCGCTCGTCGCCTTGGCCGACGATTGCCTCGGAGAAAGCCTCGTCCCAGCGTGCGCCGAGCTGCACCACCGGGATCGCGCCGTCGCGCAAGTTCTGCGCCGAGATCTGGCGTGCCAGGCGCGCGCGCACATGTTCGGCGATGAAGCGGATCGACTGGGTGAAGCTCACGGCTTCCGCGATCCCCTCGAGTATCGTCGGTATGTCGCGGATCGAGATTTCCTCTGCCAGCAGCGTCTGCAATATGCGCTGCACCGCCGAGACCGTGATCTTGGACGGAATGATCTCCGCCACCAGCTTCTCGACGTCGCGGTGCACCTCGGTGAGCAGCTTCTGCGTCTCGGTGTAGGTGAGCAGGTCGGGCAGGTTGGCCTTGACCACCTCGGTGAGATGGGTCGTCACCACCGTGCCGCAAGTCACCGTGGTGAGGCCGCGCAGCGCCGCCTCGTCGCGCAGGCTGCGGTCGATCCACAATGCGGGCAGTCCGAAGACCGGCTCGCGCGCCGCCTCGCCCGCGAGGCCGAGCGGTGCGCCGCCCGGGTTGATCACCAGCAGCTTGTCGATGCGGATCTCGCCGCGCGCTGCCTCGGTGCCGCGCACGAAGACGAGATATTGGTGCGGCGGCAGGGTCATGTTGTCGAGGATGCGAACCGCGGGCAGCACAAAGCCGTAATCGGCGGCGAGCTGGCGGCGCAGCGCGCGGACCTGATCGTCCAGCCGCGGCTCGCTATTCGAATCGTTGATGAGCGGCAGCAGCGCGTAACCGAGCTCGATCCGCACCGCGTCGATCACGAGCGTCTCGGCGATCGGCTCGGCGGCCTCGGCCGCGCTCCTCTCCGCCTCAATGATCGAAACCGCGAGTTCGTCGGCGCGTCGACGCGCGGCGGTCTGGCCGAGTGACCAGCTCAGCCATCCGCAGCCCGCCGCGAGCAGCGCGAACGGCAGGAACGGCAGGCCCGGCGCGAGTGCGAGCGCGGCGAGCAGCGCGCCGACGATCGCGAACGCCTGGGGATAGCGCCCGAGCTGCTCGCTCAGCGCCATGCCGGTCTTGCCGCGCGCACCACCCTTGGAGACAAGCAGACCAGCCGCGGTGGAGACGATCAGCGCGGGAATCTGGCTGACCAGGCCCTCGCCTGCGGTGAGGATCGTATAGGTGCGGAACGCCTCGCCGAACGGTAGCCCGTGCAGCACAACGCCGATCGTCAGCCCGACCAGGATGTTGATCCCGGTGATTACGACGCAGGCGATCGCGTCGCCCTTCACGAACTTGGAGGCGCCGTCCATCGCGCCGTAGAAGCCGCTCTCGGCCTCCAACTCGGCACGCTTGGCGCGCGCCTGCTCCTCGGTGATCATCCCGGCGGATAAATCGGCGTCGATCGCCATCTGTTTGCCGGGCATCGACTCTTCGGTGAAGGGCGCGTTGCGGGTGCGATCGCCCGTGCCCGCCAGCCCGACCACCAGCCCGTAGCCGACCAACTGGTTGGGGCGGACGTCTTCGACGTCGACCACGTCCTTGATCCGCGCGACGGTGCGCGCGGTCGCTGGAGAGAGGCTGAGCGCGAGCAGCAGCGTCATGGCCGCCAGGGCCGACGGCGAGCGGCGGCCGACCGATCGGCGGTCGCGCGGGCGGGGAAGCAGGGTCAGTCGCATCACACGGTTTATAGGATGCGGCCGCCGCCCGCCGGGTGTTGATCGCCCCTTTTCTCGACGCTGCGGCGGCTGCGGCTCAAGCGGACGACATAAGCGATGATCTCGGCGACCGCGGCATAATGGTCGACCGGGATCGGCCGGTCGAGTTCGGCGCTGGCGAACAGCGCGCGCGCCAGCGGCGGGCTCTCGACGATCGGCACGCCGTTTTCTTGCGCCGCTTCGCGGATACGCTGCGCGAGCGCGTCTACCCCTTTGGCGACCACGAGCGGTGCGTGCTGGTCGCCGACCTCATATTTGAGCGCGACCGCATAATGTGTCGGGTTGGTGACCACTACCGTCGACTGTTTGACCGCAGCGATCATGCGGCGGCGCGCACGCTGCAGCGCGATCGCGCGTCGGCGGGCCTTGAAACGCGGGTCGCCCTCGCTGTCCTTGTGCTCGTCCATCACCTCCTGTCGCGTCATCCGCAGACCGCGCAGGAACGCGCGGCGCTGATAGACCGCGTCGGCGAGCGCCAGCGCCACCAGCGCGATCGTGGTCCAGCGCAGCAGCGCCGCTACCAGACCGACCGCGGCGTGCAGCAGCGCGTCGGGCGCGGCGTCGACCAGCTGGTCGAACGCGACGACGTGCGGCCACAGCCCGGCGAAGGCGATCACCGCGACGAAGCAGCTCTTCGCCAGCGTCTTGAGGAACTCGACGAGGCCGCGCGTGCCGAACATCCGCTTGAACCCGGCGCCGGGCGAGACCTTGGACCAGCGCGGCGCCACCCGCGTCCACGAAAGGCTGGGGCGCGCCTGGATCACTGCCGCGAGCAGCGCCGCCACCACCAGCACTGCCGCGATCGGCGCCAGCGCCCAGCCGGTCTCCGCGAGGAAGCCGCGCGCGAAGGCGGGAGCATCGCGCGGCTCGAGCGGGTAATCCTGTGCGGCGCCCCAAAGGCGGACGAACAGCCGCGCCAGATGCATCGCCACCATCGCGCCGACCGTGCCGGTCAGCGTGAGCGCGGCGGCGGCGATCGCGGCGTGGCGTACCTCGCCCGTGACCGCGCGCTCGCCGCGGCGGCGCGCCTCCTCGAGCCGGCGATCGGTCGGTTCCTCGGTCTTCTGGCTCTGCTCGGCGTCGGCCATCGCTCAGATCAGCCCGCTGTCGCGCAGCGCGCCGCCCATCGCCGCGGTGAAGCCGGTGATGACGACACCCGCGGTTGTGGCGAACAGAGCGAGCCCGAGCAGCAGGTTGAGCGGCTGGGTGATGAAGAAGAGCTGCAGCATCGGCGCCATCCGCCCGGCGAGACCGAGCGCGACGTTGAAGGCGATGCCGTACAGCAGCAGCGGCGCGCTGAGACTCAGTGCGATCCGCATCGTCGCGCCCGCGCTGCTCACCGCCAGCCGCGCGAAATCGGCCGGCGGCGGCATTCCTCCGATCGGGAACGTGACATAGGAGTGGAGCAGCGCGCCGATCCAGACATGGTGCAGCTGTGCCGCGAAGCACGTGATCAGCGCGGCCAGCGCGGCGATGCGGCCGAGAAGCGGCACCTGTCCGCCCTGCGCCGGGTCCACGATCAGCGTCGAGCCGAGCCCGACCTGCATGCTGGCAATGCCGCCGAAGATGTTGATCGCCTGGTAGAGCAGCCGGACGATCAGCCCGATCGCGAGCCCGGTGAGCAGCTCGGCCAGCAGCACCGCGACCAGCCCGACGTCCCCGCGCGCCGCTGTAATCGCGCGCGCGTGCACCATGCCGGCGATGCCGATGCTGAGCCCGATGCCCAGCAACAGCCGCACGCGGCCGGGCAGCGCATCCTCCGAGAAACCCGGTAGCACCATCGTCATGGCGCCCACGCGCGCGAACACGATGAGCCAGGCGGTGAACTCGAGCGGCGCGTCGAGCATCAGTGACCGGCGACGATCAGGTCGACGATCCGATCCATGAAGCGCGCCATCGACTGACCCATCAGCGGCAGCGTCACCAGCAGCACCAGCGCGAGCACGATCATCTTCGGCACGAAGGTGAGCGTCATTTCCTGGATCTGGGTGAGCGCCTGGAGCAGCCCGATTGCCGCGCCGACGATCAGCGAGGCAATCAGCAGCGGCCCCGCGAGCGTCAGGAGTAGCATCATCGCCGCGCGCGTGATCTCGATCGCTTCGGTCCCGGTCATCGCGTGGACCTCAGATCTGCATCCGCATGATCTCATTGTACGCGTTCACCACGCGATCGCGCACGGCGACCATCGTGTTGAGCGCGGTCTCGGCGGCGCCGATCGCGGTCACCACGTCGATGATGTCGCCCTGCCCGACGACATGGCGCGCACTGGCGGTCTCGGCAGTCCGTAGCGCGGTGCCGGTCTGCTCGATCAGCGGGGCAACATAAGCGGCGAAGCCGCCGCCGCTCTCTACCTCGGTACGCGCCGCGGTCGGCGCTGCCTCGCCGAGCCCGGCGATGATCGAGCGCGCGGTGCGCCCGTAAGCGTTGAGCGCGTCGAGCGCCTGGATCGACATCGTCTATCTCCCTAAAAATATGGGATCAGCGCAGCACGTCGAGCGTGCGCGCCGCCATGCCGCGTGCGGCCTCAATGGCGCTGAGATTGGCCTCGTAGGCGCGCTGCGCCGCTTTCATGTCGGCCGCCTCGATCAGGCCGTCGACGTTGGGGCGCAGCACGTAGCCGGCCGGGTCCGCCGCGGGCGTGCCGGGCGCGTAGACGCGCGAGAAGGGCGCCTTGTCGGGCGTGATCGAGCGGATGCGGACGCCCTGGGCGCCGCTGGCGCGATCCAGCGCGGTCTGGAAGGTGGCGACGCGGCGCTGATACGGCTTGCCGCCAGGGGTGGTGGCGAGCGAGTCACTATTGGCGAGGTTCTCCGCGATCACACGCATGCGCAGCGACTGCGCGTGTAGACCAGTGGCCGAGATCTCGACCGCATTTCTGAAGCTCATCGGCTGCTCCCGCTATCCGTTGTCGCTCCTGTTATAGGCAAATTTCGCCGCAACCGCCGTCCGGCGCGGAATTCTTCCTACAATCTGGCGAACACAGGAGGACATGCATGAGCGCGCTCGACGGGATCGTCGTGGAACTATCGGTCGTACTCGGGTCGGTTGACCTGCCGATCCGCCAGGTGTTGAAACTGAGCCGCGGGACGATGGTCACGCTCGATTGCGGCCACAATGATCCCAGCCAGATCCAGGTCGGCGACTCCGTGATCGCCGAGGGGCGCGTCGTACTCAGCGGCGAAGCGCTGTCGTTCGAGGTGAGCCGCATCGTGCGCCCGGCCGCCTGAGCGATGGACCTGATCGCCTTGCTGAGGTCGCTCGGCGCGCTCGCGCTCGTCCTCGGCCTGCTCGCCGCCGGCGCCTGGGGCGTGCGGCGCTATGGTACCGGCGCGCTGCGGCTGGCGCTGCCGGGTGGTGCCGGCGGGGCGGACGAGCGGCGGCTGCACGTGGTGGAGCGGCTCGCCCTCGACCAGCGCCGCGCACTGCTGCTGGTGCGGCATGACTCGCGCGAGCATCTGATCCTCCTGTCGGGCGACCAGGTGCTGCGGCTCGACCCCGATGCGTCAGCCGAGACGCGCGTCGCTTCGGTCACGTGGGGCGGGGAGGCGGCGCATGCGTGATCGTTCGCTGCGCCGTCGCGCTTGCTCCGTCCTGATCGCCGTCGGCGCTTCCGCCGTGCTCGCCTATCCGGTCGCCGCCCATGCGCAGGCGGTGCTGCCGCAGGGCGTGGCGAACTCGTTGTCGGGCCATGCCATGCAGCTCGTCCTGGCGATGACGGTGTTGAGCCTCGCGCCCGGGCTGCTGATGACGGTGACCGCTTTCACCCGCATCGTGGTGGCGCTCTCGCTGCTGCGCAGCGGCATCGGCGCGCCGGGCGTGCCGCCCAACCCGGTGATCATCAGCCTGGCGCTCTTCCTCTCCTTCTTTGTCATGGCGCCGACCTTCGACATCGCCTGGCAGAAGGGCGTGGCGCCCTATAGCGCGGGCAAGATCAGCGAGACCCAAGCGTTCGAACAGACGAGCGCACCGTTCAAGCAGTTCATGCTGGCACACGTGCGGCGCGAGGATCTGGCGCTGTTCGTCCAGCTCTCCGGTCATCGGCCGCCGTCGCGCGCGGCGGTGCCGCTCACGACATTGATGCCCGCCTTCATGATCTCCGAGCTGCGCCGCGCCTTCGAGATCGGCTTCCTGCTGCTGCTGCCCTTCTTCGTGATCGACTTGGCGGTATCGGCGGTGCTGATGGCGATGGGCATGATGATGCTGCCACCGGTTTCGATCTCGCTGCCGCTCAAGATCATCTTCTTCGTGCTCGTGGACGGCTGGGCGCTCGTCGCGGGTTCGCTGGTGAAGAGCTTCGGCTGAGCCGCGCCGCTCTCAGGGCCCCGCGACAGCGACCGCCCGCTGACGTGCGGGCGGCCGCTGTCAGCTTCGCTGACCCGCCCCCCCCGGGTTGTCGGTGAGGCCTTCCATGATCGTGCGGTTGACGTCGATCAGTGCGTCGAGGTCGTCTTCACCGCGCATCACCGCGCTGGTGTGGCGATCGACCCAAAGACCAAGCGAGACGATCCGCGCGCGCAGCTCGGGCGGTAGCTGGTTGGCATCGTCGGCGCACATCGTCGCGAACAGCGCCCACATCTCGCGGTTGCGGTGGAGCGGCGCCATCAGGGCCGCGCCGGTGAGCCGCTGCTCCGCTGCGGAGACCAGCTCGTGCGTCACCTCAGCGATGAGCCGCAGCTCGCTCATGCGTGGCGTCTCGGCATAGGCACGCGCCTTGACATAGGCTTGGACGGACACGGTGATCTCCTCGTAACGGTCTGACGCTTCATTATAGTCGCCGATCGAGCCGAGGCGACGCGAAGGCTTTGGAACGACCGGACGAGCCCGTGGAATTTCTGCGCGAAGCGCCGTCGCCCGGGCCAATCCTCCTATAAACAGGCAGCGGCCTCAGCCGCGCTCTGGGCAGGATGGCGATGTTCAACAGTATCGGAATAGTGGTGGTGCTGGTCTGCGTCTTCGGCAGCTTCGTGCTGTCGGGCGGCAAGTTGGCGGTCGTGCTTCATGCGATGCCCTATGAGCTGCTGGCGGTCTCGGGCGCGGCGATCGGCGCGTTCATGCTGGGTAATTCGGTGGCGATCGCAAAGCGCACGCTCAACGGTGTGGCGCGCGCGTTCCGCGGGCCGCACTGGCGCACCGCCGATTATCGCGACCTGCTCGCGCTGCTTTTTTCGCTGCTGCTGCTGTTCCGCAAGGGAGGTGCCGCGAAGATCGAGAACCATATCGATGATCCGGAGAACAGCAGCATCTTCGCGGCTTATCCGCGGCTGCTGGCGGATGCCGGGCTGATCGAGTTCATCTGCGACTATCTGCGCGCGATGACGGTCAACCTCGACGACCCGCACCAGCTATCGGAGGCGATGGAGAGCGACATCGATCGCCATCACGCCGAGGAGGCGCAGCCGGTCCACGCGCTGCAGACGATGGCGGACGGCCTTCCCGCACTCGGCATCGTCGCGGCGGTGCTCGGCGTGATCAAGACGATGAGCTCGATCGATCAGCCGACCGACATCCTGGGTGCGATGATCGGCGGCGCGCTGGTGGGCACCTTCCTGGGCGTGCTTCTGTCCTATTGTTTCGTCGGCCCGCTGGGCGCGAAGCTCGCGCAGGTCGTGGACGAGGACTGCAAGCCCTATTCGATCGTCAAGGCGGCCATCGTCGCGCATGCGCAGGGCATGCCGACCCAGCTCTCGATCGAACTGGCGCGTCGTATGACGCCCTCGGAAGCCGCGCCCAGCTTCGCCGAGCTGGAGGCGTCGCTCGACGACGCGCAGCAGCGTTTCAACCTCGCCCAAGCAGCCTGACCAGCGCGCAGCTCGGTACATTCCCAGGAGGAGCTGGAAAGCGCTTATGGTACAAGCTTCAGCGATCAAAGTGATGGTCGTCGACGACCAGACCAGCATGCGGGCGATGATCTGCCGCGCGCTGCAGGACTTCGGATTCCGCGACGTGCGCGACTGCTCCGGCGCCGCGCAGGCGCTCGATGCGATCCGCGCCGATCGGGTCCATCTGGTCATCTCGGACTATAACATGCCCGAGATGGATGGGCTCGCCTTCCTGGAGGCGGTGCGGAGCGATCCGGACATCGGCAAGACCGGTTTCATCATGCTAACCGGCTCATCGGACCGCGCGGTGGTCGAGCGAGCGGCGGCGCTGGGGGTCAACAATTACGTGGTCAAGCCCTTCACCCCGGCGACGTTGCGCGAGAAGATCGAGCATGTCTTCGGAGCGCTGGCATGAGCACGGATGAGGACGATCGGATCGACGGCCCAGGCGCGATGTACGACGCCGCACGCGCAGCGCTGCTCGGCACTGCGCGGGGTGAGCCGCCGCGAGAGAAGGCGCGGCGCAGCGCAGCCGACGCGTTGGCGCGTCTTGGCGATCCGACGACGCCCACGGACGAGGTGACCGGCGGTGTCACTCAGGAGCGCGACGGCGATCAGGAGAAGCGAGCATGAGCGCGGCGGGCGAGGATGCCGCGCCGACGATCGTCATTCGACGTCGGCGCTCGCGACGGGGGGCGTCAACCCGGCATGCCGGCGCGTGGAAGGTGGCCTATGCGGACTTCGTGACTGCGATGATGGCCTTTTTCATGCTGATGTGGCTGATCGCAACACCCGACAAGGGGCGACTCAAGGGCCTCGCCCAATATTTCTCCACCTCGGTCACGACGATGGCGCCGGCAGCGCAGACCGACCAGCCCGAGCTGGAGCCGGGGACCGGTGGTCGGCTACGACGCGCACAGGGCGACCAGATGCGAGCCTTCGGCACCCTGAGCGCCGAGGCCGGTACTGCCGGGGCGTCGCGCGGCGGTACTGCCAATGTCGCCGCCGCCAGCCGCCGCGCGCTCGCCGACGAGCTGCGTGTCGCGCTCGAACTCGCGCCCAATGCGACGCAGGGTCCGCGCGCGGTGCAGGTGGAGCGGGAGCATGACGGCGTTCGGATTACGCTGATGGACACCGCGCAGCAGAGCGTCTTCGCCGGGCCCACCGCCGAGTTGAACGCGTACGGCCGCTCGCTCCTCGCGCAGGTCGCGCGGCGACTCCAGCACGTTGACGCCCAGCTGGCGATCGAGGGGCATACCAGCGCCGAGGGCGGCGCGCAGAGCGCGGCAAACTGGCGGCTCTCGGGCGCCCGCGCCGAGGCCGCACGCGACACCCTGGTGGCGGACGGGCTCTCGCCCGATCGCTTCGCCCAGATCGTCGCGCGCGCCGGCACGCAGCCGGTGTATCCCGACCAGCCGAGCCGCGCCGAGAACCGCCGGATCGCGATCATCGTCCTGTCCGAACCCTCCGTGCTGCCGCGCGACGTCAGCCTTCGTTTCTGAGCCTTAAGGATCATCGCGGTGCCACCCTTCGCGCGTCGTCTGCTCGTCCTGCTCTGCGGCGTCGCCGTTGGCAGCCTGAGCGCCCTTGAGGTCAGCCACCTCGTCGGGGGAGACAATATCCTCGCCGCCGCCCGGCGGCGCGAGTTCGTCCCGATCGGCACACTCACGGCTCCACTCGTCGGATCGGACGGTCATCTGCTTGGCTATCTCAGCTTCGACGCGCAGATCGAAGTGCCGGTGCGGCGCGAGCACGAGATACGTTCGGGCCTGCCGGTGCTCGCCGACGCGGTCAACCGCACCAGCTTCGCCGCGCCGATCGCCGGCCCGGCCGAGGGCTATGTGCCGCAGCTTCAGGTGCTACGTGAACTCGTTCATGCCGCTGCGCTCAAGACCTATGGCGCGGACGTAGTCTCCCGGACGGTGATCACCCGCGCCAACCTCACCTGAGCGGTGCGCCGGCTGAGTGCGCGGTAACAGGATCGATGCGGCATCAAAGCGAGACGTTCCGTTGCGGAGCTCGCGTCGCCGGGTGTCCGATGCCCGGATAAGCGGCGGTCGCATACCGACGCGGAGGTCGGCTGGTCAGCACCTTGGTCCGACCGACAAGATCATCGCCCCTGCCGGAGCTCGCTGCTGATCAGATTCGCGCCGCTGTGGGGTTCTACGGGCCGATGACGCCCCTTTGCTTCGCGTCCGGGACGGACAGCGTCACGGCGCCACCGCATAGGCCTCCGCCGCCGCGATCTGCGCCTCGGTCGGTCGCACTCCGGTGTAAAGCACGAATTGTTCGAGCGCCTGAAGCTTGGCGATCTCGGCCCCGGTGACCACGAGCTTGCCGAGCGTGCGCGCCAGCCGCAGCAGCGGCGTCTCGACCGGCTTGGCAACCACGTCGATCACCACCTCGGCGGCCTCCACCTGCGCGTGCGTGAACGCGAGCGCCTCGGCGTCGGCCCCGGTCATACCGAGCGGGGTGACGTTGACCAGCACCGCGGCGCGCGACGCCTCGCCCTCGGCCTGCCACGCGCAGCCCAGTGCAGCCGCCAGCTTGCTCCCCTTCGCCAGGTTGCGCGCGACGATCACGCCCTCGACGAAGCCGGCGTCGACCAGCGCGGTGGCGGTCGCCTTGGCCATGCCGCCGCTGCCGCGCAGCAGGAACGGCGCGCGTGCGAGCGGCTCCACCAGCGTGCGCACCGCGCTGTAATCGGTGTTGTAGCCGAGCAGCGTGCCGTCGTCGTTGACGATGGTGTTGACGCTGTCGATCGCCGCGGCGGAGTCGCGCAACCCGTCGAGCAGCGGGATCACGTCTTCCTTGAACGGCATCGACACCGCGCAGCCTCGAATGCCGAGCGAGCGGATCCCGCGCACCGCACCCTCCAGGTCTATCGTGGTGAAGGCCTTATAGACATAATCCAGGCCGAGCGCTTCGTAGAGATGGTTGTGGAAGCGCGAGCCGAAGGTGCCGGGACGCGCGGCGAGCGACATGCACAGGCGGGTGGTCGGGCCGATCGGTGGCTTCATCGGTGATTCTCCTCGTTCGTGGCGCGCGATAGCCGATGCTCGGCGGACCGGCCGAGTCGCCACGTGCTGCGGTGGATGACTCACGCGACGATGTGAAGGGGAGCGCGCGGGGACTCACCGAGTGCGCGCCTGCGGACGCAGGAGCGCCTTGAGGGCTGGAGTCGATGTCCGAAGCGGGCCGTCGCGCTAACGCTTACAGTAGCGGCAGCGCCGCCTGCGCGGGGGCCTCGTCGCGCTGCAACCCCGAGAGCGTCAATCCCAGCAGCCTGATCCCTCCCTCGACCGGCAGCAGCGGCGCCAGCAGCGCGCGGCCGATCGCCACCATCTGCGCGCGGTCCTCGATCGGCGTCGTCAGCGAGCGCGCGCGAGTGATCGTGGTGAAGTCGGCGCGGCGCAGCTTGAGCGTCACGGTGCGGCCACGCGCCGCGGCGCGCTCGATCCGCGCCCAGGCCGCGTCGGCGACGTGTTCGAGCGCCTCCTCGACCGCGGTGCTCCCGGCCAAGTTGGTCTCGAAGGTGCGCTCCGCACCGACCGACTTTGCCTCACGGTGCGCGCGTACCGGGCGCTCGTCGATCCCGCGCGCGGCGCTGTGGAGATAATCGGCGTGGCTGCCAAAATGCGCGCGCAGGAAGGCGATGTCGCGGTCGCGCAAGTCGGCGCCGGTCTCGATGCCCAGCCGTGCCATCTTCGTGGCGGTGACCGGGCCGACGCCGTGGAAGCGCTTGACCGGCAGCGCGGCGACGAAGGCCGCACCGCGCCCCGGCGGAATGACACAGAGGCCGTTCGGCTTATTCTGGTCGGAGGCGAGCTTGGCGATGAACTTGTTATAGCTCACCCCGGCCGAGGCGGTGAGCTCGGTCTCGGCTTCAATGCGAGCGCGGATCTGCTCGGCAATCGCGCTGGCCGAGCCGAGCCCGCGCACGTCCTCGGTGACGTCGAGATAGGCCTCGTCGAGCGAGAGCGGCTCGATCAGATTGGTATAATCGGCGAAGATCGCGTGGATCTGCTGGCTGACCGCGCGATAGACGTCGAAGCGCGGCGGCACGAACACCAGCTCGGGGCAGCGCCGCAGCGCGGAGACCGAGGGCATCGCCGAGCGTACCCCAAAGGCGCGCGCCTCGTAGCTGGCCGCCGCCACCACGCCGCGCGCGCGGGCGCCCCCGACCGCGACCGGGCGGCCGCGCAGCTCGGGCGCGTCGCGCTGCTCGACCGACGCGTAGAAGGCGTCCATGTCGATATGAATGATCTTGCGGTTCGCGGCGGCGCTCACGCGCGCGATATAGGGGGTCAGGTGGCCGCGATGCGATGACTTTCGCGCAGCGATCGGCTAGGGGCGGGGCATGACCACCGACCTCCAGCGACCGATCCTTACGCCTCCCGAGGGCGCCCAGAAGGTGCTGCTTCACTCCTGCTGCGCGCCCTGCTCGGGCGAGGTGATGGAAGCGATGACCGCGAGCGGGATCGATTATACGATCTTCTTCTACAATCCCAATATCCATCCCAAGGAGGAATATCTGCTCCGCAAGGAGGAGAACATCCGCTTCGCCGAGGTGCATGACGTGCCGTTCGTCGATGCCGACTATGATACCGCCAATTGGTTCAAGCGCGCGCGGGGGATGGAGCAGGAGCCCGAGCGCGGCATCCGCTGCTCGATGTGCTTCGACATGCGCTTCGAGCGCACCGCGCTGTACGCGCACGAACACGGCTTCCCGGTGATTACCTCGTCGCTCGGCATTTCGCGCTGGAAGAATATGGCGCAGATCAACGATTGCGGCGAGCGCGCGGCGGCGCATTATCCGGGCATCAGCTATTGGACCTTCAACTGGCGCAAGGGCGGCGGCGCGGCGCGGATGATCGAGATCTCCAAGCGCGAGCACTTCTATCAGCAGGAATACTGCGGTTGCGTCTACTCGCTGCGCGACACCAACGCGCACCGCGTCTCGCAGGGCCGCGAGGAGATCCGCATCGGCGAACTGTATTACGGCGACGAGCCGAAGGGGTGAGTGGATCGTCCCGGTGCCGGGAGGATTTTGACTCCTCGCACCAACTGGTACGAAGTCATCATTAACGCTTCGTCCACCCCGTGCTGGCATGCCCTGCGACGGAACAATGGGGGACACAGCGGCGACATGCGCGTACTCGCGATGGCATCGCAGAAGGGCGGATCGGGCAAGACCACGCTCTCGGGGCATCTGGCGGTGCAGGCTCAGCTGGTCGGCGCCGGGCCGGTCGTGCTGATCGACATCGACCCGCAGGGCTCGCTGGCGGACTGGTGGAACGAGCGGCAGGACGAGTTCCCCGCCTTCGCCCAGACCAGTGTGTCGCGTCTCGCCGCCGACCTCGACGCGCTGCGTGCGCAAGGCTTCAAGCTGGCAGTGATCGACACGCCGCCTGCGATCACCATGGCGATCCAGATCGTCGTCCAGGTCGCCGAGCTGCTCGTGATCCCGACCCGGCCGAGCCCGCACGATCTGCGCGCGGTCGGCGCCACCGTCGATCTCTGCGAGCGCTCGGGCAAGCCGCTGCTTTTCGTCGTCAACGCCGCCACGCCCAAAGCGCGGATCACCTCGGACGCCACGATCGCGCTGTCGCAGCACGGCACGGTGGCGCCGACCACGGTCCACCAGCGCACCGACTTCGCCGCCTCGATGATCGACGGGCGTACCGTGATGGAGGTCAATCCCGCGGGCCGCTCCGCCGCGGAGATCGCCGAATTGTGGAGCTATGTCTCCGACCGGCTCGAAAAGAACTTCCGCCGCACCGTCTTCGCCGCGCCCAAGCCGGGTACGGCGCCGACGCGACCGCAGGGGGCAGGCTTCGGCCGCCGCGTGGTGGCCTGATGGGCGGCACCAAGCCGATGGCGGCGCTCAGCCCAGGCCTGCTCGCGCGCAAGGGCGAGGCGCGCCCGGCGACGCGCTGCGGCGACACGCTCACCACGCTGGCGCGCGCCGGCGACGAGCTCGGCCGCAGCGATATGGGGGAGGGAGCGTCTGCCGCGCTGCCGCCGGTGCTCGCCGCGCGCGAGCGGCTGGCGGCGGAGCTCGGGGCGGCGCCCGACGCGCGTGCGGTGGCGCCGCCGCCGGGAAAGCGCGTCGCCTTCACGCTTCGGCTCGACGGCGAGCGCCATGAGTGGTTGCGCCGGGCAGCGGCGACGCGCGGCGTCTCGGCGCAGGCGCTGCTCACCGCGGCGCTCGACCGGCTCGCGGTGGACGCGGCATGAGGCGCGTCGCAATGATCGGCGCGCTCAGCCTCGCGCTGCTCGGCGCCAGCCTGGCCGGGGTGGTCTTGCCCGCGGCGGCGACGAGCGATGGTCGCGTGCGCGCCACCGACGCCGCGCGTCATGCCGAACGCGCGCGCAAAGCGCTCGTCAAGCGCCGCTGGGATCGGGCGGTGCGCGAGAGCGAGATGGCGGTGGCCGACACGCCAGCGGACGGCGAGCATCGTCGCCTGCTCGGCGTCGCCTATCTGCGCGCGGGGCGCTTCGCCTCGGCGGCGCGTGCGTTCGAGGACGCGCTGACGCTTCGTGACGACGATCACGCCGCCGCGCTCAACCTCGCACTCACCCAGGTCGCGCTCGGCCAATGGGATCGCGCGCGTGGCACGCTCGCCGCGCATGCCGGCGGGATCGCCGCGCCCGACCGCGGGCTGGCGCTCGCGCTTGCGGGTGACCTGCCGGGTGCGCTGCAAGTGCTGATGCCCGCCGCGCGCCTGCCCGAGGCCGATGCCAAGACACGGCAGAACCTCGCGCTCACGCTCGCGCTCGCGGGCCAGTGGCCGCAGGCCCGCGCGCTTGCCGCCTATGACCTGCCCGTCGAGGCGGTCGACCGCCGGCTCGCCACCTGGGCGGCGTTGGCCCAACCGCGCGCGTCGTCGGATCAGGTCGCCGCCTTGCTCGGCATCACGCCGGCCAGCGACCCCGGACTCCCCCTCGCGCTCGCGCTCGTCGCGCCTGCGCCGGTCGCGACGACGATCGCGGTGGCCGCCCCGCCGCCGCCCGCCTTCGTGTCGCAGATCGTCCCGCCCGCGGCGCCGCCGCTGGTGTCGCGCCCGGTGCCGCCCGCCGCGGTCGTTCCGGCCTCACGGCCCGCGGTCGTTCCGGCCTCACGGCCCGCGGTCGCGACGCGCCCGCGGCCGCTCACGCCCGGCGGCTATTATCTCCAGCTCGGCGCCTATGAGAATGCCGCGGTGGCGCGCGACGGCTGGCGCGGTGCGCTGCGGCGCTGGCCCGTGCTCGGCCGTCTTCGCCCCACCGGCATCCCCGCGGACCGGAGCAGCTCGCTGTACCGGCTGTCGGTCGGCGGCGTTGCTCGCGGCGACGCGATCCAGCTGTGCCGCGGCTATCGCGCGCGCGGCGGTCGCTGCTTTGTCCGGCTCGTCGCGGGCGATCGGCCGGCACCGTGGCGGACGGGATTGCGCTTGGCGGCTAAGTAGATGGAACATCTTCTATATTCGTTCGTTGGCGTAACGAACGGGTGAAGGGGAAAGAATGCCATCTGCCGGGGAGGGGCTGCGCGAGCGGGTCGACGCGCTAGCGCCATGGTTTCACAATATCGATCTCGGCGGCGGGTTGACCACCGCACCCGACCATTTCCTCGGCGACTATCCGCGCGACAAGTTTGCTGCATTCGCCGGCTGCGTGCCCGCGGATCTCACCGGCAAGTCGGTGCTCGACATCGGCTGCAACGCCGGCTTCTATTCGGTCGAGATGAAGCGTCGAGGGGCGGCGCGCGTGGTCGGAATCGACTGGGACGAGCGCTATCTCGCCCAGGCGCGACTCGCGACCCAGGCGCTCGGGTTCGGCGACAGCGTCGAGTTCCGCCAATTGTCGGTCTATGACGTGGCGACGTTGGGCGAGCGCTTCGACTTGGTGATCTTCATGGGCGTGCTCTACCACCTACGCCATCCACTGCTCGCCCTCGACCTGATCCGCGAGCATGTCGCGCGCGACCTGATGCTGTTCCAGACAATGCAGCAGGGGTCGACCGGGCTGAGCGACGTGCCGGAGGACCATCCCTTCTTCCTGCCCGGCACCTATACGCCACCGCCCTATTTCGACGAACCGGCCTATCCGAAGATGCACTTCATCGAGCGCAGGTTTGCGGGCGACTGGACCAATTGGTGGGCGCCCAACCGTGCCTGCTCGGAGGCGATGCTGCGCGCCTCGGGTTTCACCGTGGTGATGCACCCGCAGGACGACGTCTATCTCTGCCGCGTCGCCGACGTGCCCTATGCGCAGCATGGGCCCGCCGCCGTCTATCCGGCCCAGCCACGAGCGTGAGGGGAATGAGCGCGTGATCGAAGCCGCGATGATCTGGAACGAGCCCAACAACAAGTCGCACTGGGACCCGGAGGTCGATCCCGACTGGAGCATCTTCGCCGATACCGTGTCGCGCGCCGGCGCGGCGATCGCGTCGGTCAACCCCGACGTGACCCGCGTGCTCGGCGGTATGTCGCCGATCGACCCGCTCTGGGTGAAGCGGCTCGAGGCGCACGGCTGCCTCGACGCGGTCGACGTGCTCGCGGTGCACGGCTTCCCGCTCGACTGGAACCTGTGGTCGATCCACGACTGGCCTGCCAAGGTGGCCGAGATCGAGGCGGTCACCGACAAGCCGGTGTGGGTCACCGAGGTGGGCGTCGGCTCCTTCGGCGCGGAAGAGGTGCAGGTGTTCGGCGTCGAGAAGACGGCCGAGCTGCTGATCGGGCGCGTGCCGCGCGTCTATTGGTATTCGCTGTTCGACCTTCCGCAGGAATGGGGCGCCACCACGCGCCATCGCGAGGCGGAAGGATCGAGCTACTATCGCCACTTCTACATGGGGTTGATCCGCGCCGACGGCACGCCCAAGCCCGCGCTCGACAGCTACGCCAAGGTGGCGGACGAGATGGGGCTGATGCAATGGTTCCACTTCGAGGATCCGCGGCTCGATGATGCCGTCAAGTGGATGAAGCGGCTGGGCACCAAGAAGCTGCGCACCGGACTGAGCTGGGCTGACAGTTTTCGCCCCAACGCAGTCGACTGGTTCGACCGGCAGATGGAGGCGCTCGCCGACTTTGATACGACGGTCACCTTCTGCTTCACGCCCGAGCATCTCGGCATCCAGCCGCATCACACGAGCGCGGCGCGCGACCCGCAGGCTTTCGCGGATTTTTGCGCGTGGATGATCGACCGCTACGCGCCCGCGGACGTCACGCGTCAGGCGGCGCTGGCGTAACCCGGTCGAGCGTGTCGAGCACGTCTTCGGCGCGCACGTCGCGCTCGATCTCGGCGATATCGTCCGGCGGCTCGACGCCGACCCGCTCGGCGACCTGCCGAACCAGAGCGGTGAGTCGCGACAGTTCGTGCTCGGCAAGCAGGTTGATGTGGAGGTCCAGGTCGGCGCGGGCCTGCGCCTGCGCGGCCATGCGGTTCTGGCTGATGAGGACGAAGGTGGAGAGGAAGATCGCCTCCACCGACGCCATCATCGCCAGCACGACGAAGGTTGGGTCGAACTTGGGCGACAGCCACAGGTTCCACACGATCCAGCCGCCGAAGAAGGTCAGGTGCAGCGCGACGAAGATCATCGACCCGGTGAAGGCGGTGATCCGCCCTGCCAGCCGTTCCGACCACGGCGCCTCGGCCTCGACGCGGCGCTGGCGCGCGGCGAGGCGGTGGATGTTAGTGGCGAGCGCGCCGTTGAGATCATGCGGTTCATTCATGGAAAGTCCAACGATTGTCGTACGATAATGGAAGCATGATGGCCGCGGCGGTGTTGATGGCGCCGCGACGGTTCGAGCTGCGCGAGGCACCGGTGCCGCGGCCGGGCACGGGCGAGGTGCGCGTACGTCTTGAGGGCTGCGGCGTGTGCGCGTCGAACGTCGAACCGTGGGAGGGGCAGCCGTGGTCGACCTACCCCAGCGAAGCCGGCGGGATGGGGCATGAGGGCTGGGGCGTGGTCGACGCGCTGGGCGAGGGCGTCAGCGATGTCGCCCTCGGCGACCGAGTGACGATGCTGTCAGGACACAGCTTCGCGCCTTATGACGTGGCGGCGGTCGATCAATTGGTGCGGCTCCCAGCCGGGCTCGACGGGCGCGCCTTCCCGGGCGAGCCGCTGGCGTGCGCGATGAACATCTTTCGTCGTAGCGCGATCGAACCCGGCCAGACCGTGGCGATCGTCGGCATCGGCTTTCTCGGCGCGGTGCTGACGAAGCTGGCGAGCGATGCGGGGGCGCGGGTGATCGCGATCTCGCGGCGTGCCGAGTCGCTCGCGCTGGCGACCCGCTACGGCGCCGCCGAGACGATCGCGATGGACGATCATTGGGCGATCATCGAGCGCGTCAAGGAGCTCACCGGCGAGGCGTTGTGTGCGCGCGTGATCGAGGCAGTCGGCAAGCAATGGCCGCTCGATCTCGCCTCGGCGATCACCGGCTTCGGCGGGCGCCTGATCGTGGCAGGCTATCACCAGGACGGACCGCGCCAGGTCAACATGCAGGACTGGAACTGGAAAGGGATCGACGTGATCAACGCGCACGAGCGTGACCCGCGCGTCAACCGACGCGGGCTGGAGGAAGCGGTCGAGGCGGTCGCGAGCGGACGGATCGATCTTGCGCCGCTGTTGACGCATCATTTTCCGTTGGGCGCGCTCAATGACGCGATCGCCGCGACGCGCGACAAGCCGCACGGCTTCGTCAAGGCGGTGATCGACCTTGGGTAGGGCGGCCAAGCCACGCGTCGGCTTCCTCGGGACCGGCTGGATCGGTCGGCACCGCATGGCGGCGATGATCGCGACCGATTGCATCGAGCCGGTCGCCGTGTGCGAACCGGGGACGGACAATCTGCGCGAGGCACTGGCGCTCGCGCCGGGGATGCGCGCGGTGGCAACGTTGCACGAGCTGCTGGCGTTCGGTCTCGACGGGGTGGTGATCGCGACGCCCAGCGCGCTCCACGCCGCTCAATCGATCGAGGCGCTGGCGGCGGGCGCGGCGGTGTTCTGCCAGAAGCCGCTGGGGCGCGACGCGGGCGAGGCCGCGGCGGTGGTCGCCGCGGCGCGCGCGGCCGATCGGCTGCTCGGTCTGGACTTGTCCTACCGCTTCACCGAGGGGGTGCGCCAGATCGGCGAGCTGCTCGCGCGCGACGCGCTCGGCCGCCTGTTCGCGATCGATCTCACCTTTCACAACGCTTATGGCCCGGACAAGCCATGGTTCTATGACAAGGCCCAATCGGGCGGCGGCTGCGTGATGGACCTTGGCATCCATCTCGCCGACCTGGCGCTGTGGCTCACCGATTTTCCGGACGCCGAGGTGACCGACGCCGCGCTCTACGCCGGCGGAGCGCCGTTGGGCGACGGCGCCGTGGAGGATTATGCGGTCGCCACGGTGCGGCTGGGCGTCGGCGTGACGCTGCGGCTGGCCTGTTCCTGGCGGCTCCACGCCGGGCAGGACGCGGTGATCGAGGCGGCCTTCTACGGCGCGGCGGGCGGCGCGGCGCTGCGCAACGTCGGCGGCTCCTTCTACGACTTCACGGCGGAGCATTTCCGCGGCACGGCGCGCGAGACGCTCGCGTTACCGCCCGATGATTGGGGCGGCCGCGCCGCGGTCGATTGGGCCGAGCGGCTCGCAGGGGGCGCACGCTTCGACGACGGCGCGGAGCGCTTCGTGCGCACCGCCGCGCTGCTCGATTCGATCTACGCGCGGGCGCGGCGAAGTTAGCGGGGCGGACCTCACCGCCCCGCACCTGTTCAGCTCTCCGCGCTGCCCTCGACATCGAACAGCGAGCGGTACTGGCGTGGCTGCGAGCGCAGATATTGGTCGGACGCCTTCACCCGTCCGCCGAGATGCGCCGCGGCGTGCCACGGCCAGCGCGGGTCGTAGAGGATCGTCCGCGCCAGCGCGATCAGGTCGGCGTCGCCGGTACCGACGATCGCCTCGGCCTGCTCATAGTCGGTGATCAGCCCGACCGCGACGACCGGGATCGACACCGCCTGCTTGACCGCCCGCGCCAGCGGCACCTGGTAGCTCGGACCGACCGGGATGTTCTGGCGCGGATCGAGCCCGCCGCTCGAAACGTGGATCGCGGCGCAGCCGCGCGCCTCCAGCGCCTGGGCGAAGGCGATCGTCTGCTCGGCGTCCCACCCGCCCTCGACCCAATCGCTGCCCGAGACCCGCATCGTCACCGCGCGCTCGGCGGGGAAGGCAGCGCGGACCGCGTCGAACACCTCGAGCGGAAAGCGCAGCCGGTTTTCAAGGTTGCCGCCATATTCGTCGTCGCGCCGGTTCGACAGCGGCGAGAGAAACTGGTGGAGCAGGTAGCCATGTGCGCCGTGCAGTTGCACCGCGTCGATGTCGAGCCGGGCCGCCCGGCGCGCCGCCGCGACGAAGGCGTCGCGTATCCGCGCCAGGCCATCGCGGTCGAGCGCGGCGGGTGGGTTTTCCGCCGCGGCGAAGGCGAGCGGTGAGGGGGCGAGCGTCTGCCAGCCGTTGGCGTGATCGGGCGCGAGCTGTGCACCGCCGTGCCACGGCAGGTCGGTCGACGCCTTGCGCCCGGCATGCGCCAGCTGGATGGCGATCGGCATGTCCGAGTGGCGCCGCACCGTCTCGAGCACGCGCGCCATCGCCGCCTCGGTCCCGTCGTCCCACAAGCCGACGTCGGCGTAGGTGATGCGACCGTCAGGCTCGACCGCGGTGGCCTCGATCGTCAGCAGCGCCGCACCCGAGAGCGCGAGCTGGCCGAGGTGGATCAGGTGCCAGTCGGTCATGCACCCGTTCTCGGCCGAATATTGGCACATCGGCGCGATGACGATCCGATTGGCCAGCGACAGGCCGCCGACCTCGAATGGTTCGAATAGCTTGGGTCCGCTCACGCGAGGCTCCTCGATGGGGTGAGGGGAGAATACGCACCAGCCCGGCGTCGGTGCCGCGCGAGACGGTCAGAGAAAATTTACCCTGATGTGGGATCAACTGTCTCGACGCACTCGGGTGCGATGGAGGGACGCGGGATGATCATCGCTGCCGGCTATGCCATCGGATTTGGCTTCACGCTAACGGCGGTGGCGCGCACCTGCTGGCGGATGCAACGGCGGTCGGCACGCGTCTTGGCCTGACGCGAAACGGCCGCGCCATCACTTGGAATGGCGCGGCCGCGACGATGTGACGGAGGCGACGCTTAGGCGCGGGCGCTGACCGCCCGCTCGAGCATCGCCGCTTCGACCGGCGTCAGACCGGTGCGCGGATCATCGTTGATGCGCTTGGTGGCGTTAGCGGCGGGCTTGGTGCGGAACAGGCTCAGCGTCGTGCTCTTCATGGCTAACCTCATAACGGGACAGGACATCTGTCGCTCGTCGTGGGGAGAACAACCGTATCGCACCCGCTTTGTTCCCGTAACGGGTCCGGCCTGTGCTGCAGGCCCGCAAACGTGCCGAGGCTTATGCCCGAGCACTGGCGTGGCGGTCGGGACCACGTCCGGCGCAGCTTGATTAAGCGAGAGCAGCAGCCTGTCGTCCGATGCCGGACGCTTCGCGTCAGGTGCACCGACCAGTCTCTTCGATGGGTCACCCGACGGTTACCTCTGCAAGCGCGCGGTGCGCTGCGAGGGTTCGTTCACGTTCGACGAGAGTGGCGAAGGGCCATACGGTCGCTTGCGCCTGTCGTCGCTTACCCTCTCGACGGCGAGCGCCCCCGAACCGTCCACCTGGAGGACGATGGTCCTGGGATTTGGTCTGGCGGGCGCCGCCATGCGTCGCGATGGGCCGGCCTAGCTTCCTGAATGATGGTGCGGATCCGGCCGGAAGCGCGATGATCGGAACCGTAGCGGCTCCTTAACACCCGCAAGTGCAGCTCAAGCCATGGGACCCAATTGAACCCTCGGCCCGTATCTCGCTGTTTACTTTTAAGCTGATCTCACAAGGAGATAATTGGTCGGGGAAAGAGGATTCGAACCTCCGGCCCCTGCGTCCCGAACACAGTGCTCTACCAGGCTGAGCTATTCCCCGACCAGGGTGCCGTCCGGCCAGAGCCGGTGACAGGGCGCGGCTTATATCAGTGGTTCGTCGGCGCGCAAGCGGCTATTCGCGCCTTCACGACGATTGCTGTACGTGAACGTGCGCAAGCCTCTTGGCGGCGTCGCGCGAGCGTGGAAAGACCGATCCCATGTCGCTGATCGAATGGGTCGCCACGCTGCTGGGAATCGCCTGTGTCGCGCTCGCGGCACGGCGCAGCGTGTGGACCTTCCCGACCGGTATCGGCGCGGTGACGCTGCTGGGCGCAGTGGTGTTTGAGCAGCGGCTCTATTCGGACGCGCTGCTCCAGGGCTTTTTCGTCGTCGCCAACATCTACGGCTGGGCGACGTGGCGGCGCGAGCGACGGCGCGCGGGCGAGGTGACAGTGGAGCGGCTCGGCGCACCGGCGCGGCTCGGCTGGGCGGGCGCGATCGTCGCGGCGGCGGTGCTGTGGGGCGCGACGATGCACCGTCTCACCGACGCGAGCTATCCCTGGTGGGACGCGGCGATCGCCGCGGCCAGCGTCGTGGCGCAGCTGCTGATGGCGCGGCGCAAGATCGAGAATTGGTGGCTGTGGATCGCGGTCGATCTCGCCTCGGTGCCGCTTTACCTCGCCAAGCAGCTGTACCTCTTCGCCGCGCTTTACCTCGTCTATCTTGCGCTCGCGGTGATCGGGCTGGTCGAGTGGCGCCGCGCACGCCACCACGCGCCGGTGCTGGCGGTGCCGGCGTGACGCTGCGCACGATCTGCCTCCACGGTCCCGAGAGCACGGGCAAGTCGACGATGGCGCCGCGGCTGGCCAAGCAGTTCGATTCGGTCTGCGTCGCCGAATTCGGCCGGACCTATTGCGAGCGCTACGGCACCGATCTCACGATGGCCGACCTGGTGGTGATCGCACACACGCAGGACATGAAGGCGCGCAAGGCGGTCGACTCGGGCGCGCACCCGGTGATCCTCGACACCGATCCGCTGATGAGCGCGGTCTGGGCCGACATGATGTTCGGCCGCCGCGATCCCTGGTTCGCGCGCTGGAACAATGTGGCGGACCTCTACCTGCTGTTCGACATCGACCTGCCATGGCAGCCCGACGGCACGCGGCTGTTCGGCAATCGTGCGGCGCGGCAACGCTTCTTTGATCTCTCCCGGCGCGAGCTGGAGCGCCGCGGCGTGCGTTGGGCGCTGGTGAGCGGCGAGGGGAGCCGTCGCTACCTCAACGCGCTGGACGCCATCCACGCCGCGGCGTGAGACGGGGGATGCCCGCCGAATGGCTGGCGCGGCCGGTCACGCTGCGCTAGGCACCCGCGGATCATGGCCACCCCGCTCGACACGATCCGCAATTTCTCGATCATCGCCCATATCGACCACGGCAAGTCGACCCTCGCCGACCGACTGATCCAGGCCACCGGTGGCCTCACCGATCGCGAGATGAGCGAGCAGGTGCTCGACAACATGGATATCGAGAAGGAGCGCGGGATCACGATCAAGGCGCAAACCGTGCGCCTCTCGTACAAGGCGCAGGACGGCGTGACCTACACGCTCAACCTGATGGACACGCCGGGCCACGTCGACTTCGCCTATGAGGTGAGCCGCAGCCTCGCCGCCTGCGAGGGCGCGCTGCTGGTGGTCGACGCGGCGCAGGGCGTCGAGGCGCAGACGCTCGCCAACGTCTATCAGTCGATCGAGCACGACCATGAGATCGTGCCCGTGATCAACAAGATCGACCTTCCCGCCGCAGAGCCCGAGCAGGTGCGCCAGGAGATCGAGGATGTCATCGGCCTCGACGCCTCCGAGGCGGTGCTCGCCAGCGCCAAGTCCGGCATCGGCATTGCCGACATCCTCGAGGCGATCGTGCGCAAGATCCCGGCCCCCAAGGGCGACGCCGACGCGCCGCTCAAGGCGATGCTGGTCGACAGCTGGTACGACCCCTATCTCGGCGTCGTTATCCTGGTGCGCGTGATCGACGGGATGCTGCGAAAGGGCCAGCAGGTCACCTTCATGCAGGCGGGGACGCAGCATCTGGTCGACCGCGTCGGCTGCTTCCGCCCTAAGATCGAGCAGCTTACCGACCTGGGCCCGGGCGAGATCGGCTTCATCACCGCGCAGATCAAGGACGTGGCGATGGCACGCGTCGGCGACACGCTGACCGACGCCAAGCGCCCGGCGACCGCGGCCCTGCCCGGCTTCAAGGAAGTCCAGCCGGTCGTCTTCTGCGGTCTCTTCCCGGTCGACGCCAACGACTTCGAGAAGCTGCGCGAGAGCATCTCCAGGCTGCGACTGAACGACGCCTCGTTCAGCTTCGAGATGGAGACCAGCGCCGCGCTCGGCTTCGGCTTCCGCTGCGGCTTCCTCGGGCTGCTGCATCTGGAGATCATCCAGGAGCGGCTGACGCGTGAGTATGATCTCGACCTGATTACCACCGCACCCTCGGTCGTCTATCAGATCGAGCTGACCCACGGCGGCGGACACATCGAGCTCCATAACCCGGCGGACATGCCCGATCCCAACAAGATCGAGAGCATCAGCGAGCCGTGGATCGAGGCGGTGATCTACGTCCCCGACGAATATCTCGGCTCGATCCTGAAGCTCTGCCAGGATCGCCGCGGCATCCAGAAGAACCTCACCTATGTCGGCGGGCGCGCGCAGGCGACCTATGAGCTGCCGCTCAACGAGGTGGTGTTCGACTTCTACGATCGGCTCAAGTCGCTGTCGAAGGGCTATGCCAGCTTCGACTATCACCAGATCGGCTACCGCGAGGGCGATCTCGTCAAGATGTCGATCCTCGTCAACGAGGAGCCGGTCGACGCGCTCAGCATGATCGTCCACCGCGGCACCGCCGAGGTGCGCGGGCGCGGCATGTGCGAGCGGCTTAAGGAGCTGATCCCACGCCACTTGTTCAAAATCCCGATCCAGGCCGCGATTGGCGGCAAGGTGATCGCGCGCGAGACGATCAGCGCGATGCGCAAGGACGTTACCGCCAAATGCTATGGCGGCGACGCGACGCGTAAGCGCAAGCTGCTGGAAAAGCAGAAGAAGGGTAAGCTGAAGATGCGCGAATACGGCAGCGTCAGCATCCCGCAGGAAGCCTTTATCGCGGCGCTCCGCATGGGCGACGAGAACTGACGCTCAGGCGGCGCGCTCGTCGAGTGGGTAGCGTCGTCGCCCGTCTGCGGGTGCGCCGGCGAAGCGATCGCGCAGCTCGGCGTTGAAGTAACTGCCTGTCGACGGTGCGGCGACCAGCGCGTCATAGGTCGCGCGCGGAACGTCGCGATACAGATAGCGGCCGCCTTTGCGGAAGGTCACGAGGAGCGTGTACGCCTCGTCGTCATAGACGAGCCGGTCGATCAGCGACGAGGCGGGGCGGTGCATGCGCATAGGGGGTGAGCGCCCATCGCCCGCGCGCGTTCCGTCGCTCGCGGCGAGATGAGTCAACAGCGCGGCGGCGCGAGTCCGCTTGTTGTATCCGTGCGGATGCGGTGCGATGGCACGCTCATGCGTGTCCTTCTCTCGCTGCTCCTGCTGCTGCTCGCCGGCCCTGCGATGGCGCAGGAGCGTGCCGCCCCCCTCGTGCTCGCCGCCGCCAGCCTGCAGGAGGCGATGACGGACGCCGCTGACGCCTGGTCTCGGCAGGGGCATCCACGGCCGGTGCTATCGTTTGCTGCCTCCTCCGCCTTGGCGCGGCAGATCAGCGCGGGTGGTCGCGCCGACCTGTTCGCCTCGGCCGACGGCGACTGGATGGACGAGGTTGAGCGCCGCGGCCGAATCATCTCCGGCACACGCGCGATCCTCGCGCGCAACCGGCTGGTCGTGGTGGCGCGCGCCGGCACGCCCGACATCAGCGCGATGCGCGGCGCCGCGCTGGCGCGCCGGCTCGGTGCCGCGCCGCTGGCGATGGCCGATCCAGCGGCGGTGCCCGCGGGCAGGTACGGCGAGGCCGCGCTGCGGACGCTCGGCGCCTGGAACGCGGTAAGCGGTCGCATCGTGCGTGCCGAGAACGTCCGTGCCGCGCTGGCGCTGGTGGAGCGGGGGGCGGCACCCTACGGCATCGTCTACGCTACCGACGCGCGCGCCTCTACGAAGGTGCGCATCGCGGGCGTCTTCCCCGCGGCGAGCCATCCGCCGATCGTCTATCCTCTGGCGCGCCTCGCCAACGGCCCGGCGCCGCGCGAGGCCGAGGGTTTTCGCCGCTTCCTGCTGTCGCGTGCGGGGCAGGCGATCCTGGCGCGCCGCGGCTTCGCAACGCGGTGAGCGAGCTTGCCGCGATCGTGCGGCTGACCTTGCTGGTCGGGGGCACCGCGACGCTGGCGACGCTGCCGCTCGCTGTCGCGCTCGCCTGGGTGCTGGCGCGCTGGCAATTTCCGGGCAAGGTGCTGCTCGACGGGCTGATCCACCTGCCGCTGGTGGTGCCGCCGGTAGTGACCGGCTGGCTGCTGCTGCTCGCCTTCGCGCCCGCCGGTCCGATCGGCGGCGCACTTGAGCGCTGGTTCGGGGTCTCGGTGCTGTTCCGCTGGAGCGGCGCGGCGATCGCCGCGGGGGTGATGGCATTGCCGCTGATGGTGCGTGCAATCCGGCTGTCGCTCGAGGCGGTCGACCGGCGGCTCGAGCAGGCCGCGCGCACGCTCGGCGCGGGGAAGTGGCGGACCTTTGCGACCGTGACACTGCCGCTCGCCGGGCCGGGGATCGCGGCAGGCGCGGTGCTCGGCTTCGCGCGCTCGATCGGCGAGTTTGGGGCGACCATCACCTTCGTCTCCAACGTGCCGGGCGAGACGCAGACGCTACCGCTCGCGATCTACGCGGCGCTGCAGACGCCCGGCGGGGAGGCTGCGGTCGGGCGGCTCGCCGCGGCATCGGTCGCGCTGTCGCTCGCGGCGCTGGTGACGGCGGAGTGGCTGGTGCGGCGCGCGGGGCGGGGCGTCCGTGTCCTTTGACGTCGACGTAACCGCGGCGCGGGGTGGCGCCACCGTCGGCGCGCGTTTCGTGGTGGGCGAGGGGCTCACAATGCTCGTCGGTCCGTCGGGCGTTGGCAAAACCAGCGTGCTGGACATGATCGCCGGGCTGCTGCGGCCGCTGCACGGGCATGTTCGAGTCGACGGGCGAACGTTATATGACTCCGCGATGGGTATCGACCTGCCGCCGGAGCAGCGTAGCGCCGGCTATGTCTTTCAGGACATGCGACTGTTCCCGCACCGCCGGGTGCGTACCAACCTGCTGTACGGCGCGCGCGACGCGACGCGGTTGGCCGAGGTGGCGGTGATGCTCGACGTAGGCCACCTGCTCGACCGCTGGCCGCGTACGTTATCGGGCGGGGAGGCGCGCCGGGTGGCGATCGGACGCGCGTTGCTGAGCGACGCCGCCTTCCTGCTGCTCGACGAGCCGTTGTCCTCGCTTGATCCGGCGCGGCGCGAGGAGGCAGCGCGCGCGATCGAGCGGGTGCGCGACTCCCGCGCGGTCCCGATCCTGATGGTCACGCACGACCGCGGCGAGGCCGAGCGACTCGGCGACCGCGTGATCGCGATCGACTAGAGCCCGGTTCTCGCCGCTCCCGTCAGGCCGCGGCGGCTTGCTGCTGCAGCGAGGCCAAGGTCGCGCGGAGACGGTCGACCATGTCCTGCAGGGTCACTGCGCCGAGATCAGCCTCCGACGCGCCGTCGACGCGGAGGAGCGTGGCGACCGCGAGCTGGATCTGCGTGACATAGTCGATGCGCTGGATGCTCGCCATGTGGCGGCGCAGCGTCTCGCCGTTACTGCCGAGATCATAAGCGAGCTCGTTGAGTTCGTTCGAGGCGAACACCAGCTCCTCGGCCAGCGCCAGCGCGAGCGGTCGCGAGATCGCGCCCGCGCTCATTTCGAGCACATCTTGAGCACGCTCGTGACCAGCGCGTCGCTCGCGACCGGCTGCGACACCATCCCGCGCGCCAGCGTGTAGCCGCCCTCGTCCGATGGCGAGAAGGCGTAACCGCCCGCGGCGTTGAGCGCCTTGAGCCCGCCGGCACCATCCTCGTTGGAGTCTAGCAATAGCACGCCCACCGCGTTGCTCGCCGCCGCCTTGGCGGCCGAGGCGAACAGCAGCGAGATCGAGGGGCGCTCGCCGGCGACCGGATCGCGCGGCAGCAGCCGAAGCGTGCCGTTGGGCCAGCTGTCGATCACGAGATGCGCGTCGCCGTGCGGGGCGAGATAGATCGTGCCCTGCTCGGGCTTCATCCCGTCCGCGGCGACCACGACCTTGGGCGCGACCTGCTCGGCGAGCTTTGCCGCCATGCTCTCGACCAGGCCCGGGCCGAGATGCTGCACCACCACGGTCGGCGGGCAATTGGCGGGGAAGGTCGAGAACAGGTCGAAGATCGACTTGGTGCTCGACGCGTCGCCGCCGACCAGCAACAGTCGCCCGTTCCAGTCGATCGCGGGCGCCTTCGCGGTCTTGGGCGGCGCCTTGGGCTTGATGTCGGCCTTCTTGGCCGCCTTCAGCCGTTTGGCGAGCTTGGCGATGATCGCGTCGAGCTCGGCCGGAGCGGCGACGCGCGGTTTCGGAAAACAGTCGATCGCGCCGAGACGCAGCGCCTCGATCGACTCCGCGGCGCCGTCCTGGGTGCGGGTCGAGAACATGATCACCGGCATCGGCTTGGTGTCCATGATCTCGGCGAGATATTCGAGCCCGCTCATGCCGGGCATCTCGACGTCGAGCGTCATTACGTCGGGCCAGGTCGAGGCGACCAGCGCGCGCGCCTCGGCGGCGCCGTCGGCCATGCCGACCACCTCCACGCCCGGGATCCGCTCCAACGCGCCCGAGATCAGCGCGCGCATGGTCAACGAATCGTCGACCACCAATACTTTCGTTCCAGCCATGACCGCGTCCTAGGCGAAAAGCGTAAACGTAACTTTTATCACTTCGATCAAGCGGCGTCCGCCATCACGCTGCGCTCGACCAGCCGCTCGAGTGCGAGCACCAGGATCAGCCGCTGGTCAATCGTCGCGAGGCCGTCGAGGAACTGCGACGCCGCGGCGTCGCCCATGTCGGGCAGCGGCTGCATGTCTTCGGTCTGCACCGTGACGATGTCGTTCACCGCGTCGACGATAATGCCCTGCAACTGCTCGCCGATGCGCACGACGATGATGACGTGGCGGGCGGTCGGGTCGGTCACCCCCCAGCCGAGCCGGTGGCGCAGGTCGAGCACCGGCAGCACCACGCCGCGCAGGTTGACGACGCCGCGCACATGGCTCGGCACGTTGGGCAGCGGCGTGGCGGGCGACCAGGCGCGGATCTCGCGGATCGCCATGATGTCGACGCCCAGATGCTGGTCGCCGAGCTGGAAGGTGATGAGCTGACGGGACATGGGTGATTCCTCGGATACGCTGGGGATCAGTGCAGCACGCGTCGGATCGCGGCGGCGAGCTTCTCGGGGTGGAACGGCTTGACGATCCAGCCGGTGGCGCCGGCGTCGCGCGCGCGCTGCTTCTTCTCGTCCGAACTCTCGGTGGTGAGCACCAGGATCGGCAGCGAGCGGCGACCGTCGGCGCGGACCTGCTCGATCAATCCGAAACCGTCCATGCGCGGCATGTTGATGTCGGTGATGAGCAGGTCGGGCTCCTCCTCGGGCTCGAAATTCTGCAACGTCTCGAGCGCGTGCACCCCGTCCTCGGCCTCGACGACATTGTAGCCGAGATCGGTGAGCGCCGCCCGCAGCAGCATTCGCATGCTGGGCGAGTCGTCCACGGTCATGATCGTCTTGGTCACGGGAAAGGGCTCCTGGGCAATGCTGGAAATCAGAAGAACTCGACGTCGCCGACATGGGCGATCGCGGAAATGGGGGCGGGGGCGACCCGCAGTAGCGGCGGCGGCGCGCCCTCGGTGACGACGCGACAGCGCGCGAGACCCAGAGCGGCGCGAAACTCGACCCGTCGCGCGCCGTTGCCGCCGACGTCCTCGCCGACCAGCGAGATCTTCTCGTCGCGCAGGAAGCGCCGTGCGAACGCGATGTTGTCGCCGCCGATGTCGCGGAAGCCCGAGCGCATCGTCGCCCCTCCGAAGATACGCGCCTTCATGCGCGACCGCACCGCGCCCATCGAGAGCATGGCGTTGATCAGCACTTCCATGGCGTAGACACCGTAGCGCTGCATCGAGGCGGGATCGGACACATTCCCCTCGGCTAACAGGTAATGGTTAAGGCCTCCCACCTTGGCGACCGGATCATAGAAGCAAGCAGCGACGCAGCTACCCAGAACGGTGGTCAGCACCACGTCCTCACGGTCGCTGACCTTGGTCTCGCCCTGCGCCACGGTGAGACGACGGAAGCCGTCGCGGAGCGTGAGGCTGTTCATGCGCGACACTCTTGCAGCAGCCGCGGCGCGATGCGACGCAGCGGCAGCTGCTGTACCACCGCGCCGATACGATGCGCCACCGCGGGCATGCCGTAGACGACGCTGGTGGCCTCGTCCTGCCCGATCGTCACCGAGCCGGTCGTGCGCATCGCGAGCATGCCCTCGGCCCCGTCGGCGCCCATGCCGGTGAGGAGCGCGCCGACCGCGTCGGCGCCGGCGCAGCGCGCGACCGACTGGAACAGGGTGTCGACCGAGGGCTGATGCCCGCTCACCTTGGGGCCCTGGAGCAGGCGGCAGTGGCGTTTGCCGCCGCTGCCCGCGATCTCGAGATGGCGGTCGCCGCCCGGTGCGAGATAGACCTTGCCGACCTGGAGCGGCGCGCCGGCACGCGCCTCCTCGACGCTCGGGCGGCACAGCCGGTCGAGCCGCGCGGCGAAGCTCGCGGTGAAGCTCGCCGGCATATGCTGGACGATGACGGTCGGGGGGCAATTGGCGGGGAAGCCGGTCAGCAGCTCGATCAGCGCCTCGACCCCGCCGGTCGAGGCGCCGACCGCGATCAGCGCGTTGTCGCGCGGACGATAGTCACCGTCGATCGTCTCGGCCTTGGGCGGCAGCGGCGCGAGGCGGCGGCGCGTGCCCGAGGCAGCGCGCACCAGCGCGGGGAGCCGGATCGCGTCGCCCTCACGCCGCAGCGAGAGCTTGTCGAAACATTCGAATGCGCCCAGCTCCAGCGCGGCGATGCTCGCCTCCGCGCCATCCGAGGTGAGCGTCGACAGCATCACCACGGGAGTCGGGCGCAGCCGCATCAGCCGCTCGAGAAAGTCGAGCCCGTTCATGCCCGGCATCTCGATGTCGAGCGTGACGACGTCGGGGTCGAGCTCCTTGATCTTGGCGCGCGCCTCCTCGGCGCTTCCGGCGGTGCCGACGACCTCGATCGCAGGATCGGTCGACAGCGTGCGCCGGATCAACGCCTGCATCGTGAGCGAGTCGTCGACGACGAGGGTGCGGACGCTCATGCCGCCACCTTCAGATAAGCGGTGCGCCCGACGCTCTCGAAGCGGTGCGCGACCTCGTCGGCGAGCCGCTCGGAATGGCCGATGTAGAGCATGCCGCCCGTCTCCAGATGGTCAGCGAGCCGTGCTTGCAGCCGCGCTTTTGTTGGTTCGTCGAAATAGATCATCACGTTGCGGCAGCAGATCGCGTCGAAGCGACCGCGCATCGGCCAATTGCCGAGCAGGTTGAGCGGGCGGAAGGCGATCGCGTCGCGCAGCATCGGATCGACCGTCTGGCGCTCGCTCGGCCCGCTCAGCCACGCGCTACGCAGCGCCGGCGGTACCGTGCGCAGCGTCGCCGCCGGATAGATGCCGGCGCGCGCGGTGGCGAGCACGCTGGGCGAGACATCGGTGGCGAGCAGCTTGAAGTCGGCGCGCAGCACGCGCTGCGCCAGGTTGCGATCGGTGCCGAAGCTCGCCATCAGCCAGCTGTACGGTTCCTCGCCGCTCGAACAGGCCGCCGACCACAGCCGCACGCGCCCGCCGCCGAGCACGCGCTGCGACAGCTTGGGCCACAGCCGCTCGACGAAATCCTCGAAATGATGCGCCTCGCGAAAGAAGGCGGTGTGGTTCGTCGTGATCGCGTCGAACATGCGCAGCCGCTCGTCCGCGTCCTGCTCGATCAACTTGATATAGGCGCCGACGCTGTCGAGCCCGCACGCGCGCACGCGCGGCGCGACCCGGCCGTACACCAGCTGCGCCTTGCCGTCGGGCAGCAGAATGCCGAGCTCGTCATAGACCATCCGCGCGATCGCCTGATGATCCGCCGGCACGAAGTGGAACTCGCGCTTGAGCGACGATTCGCTCGGGAGGGCGATCGCCGGGATCATGCCGCGTGTGCCAGCACCGGGCGCGGCGTGCGGACGCGGTGCGCGGTCAGCGCGTCGACGTCGATGATCAGCGCGACGCGGCCATCGCCGAGGATGGTCGCGCCGGCGAGTCCGTCGATCGCCTGGTAATTGGCCTCGAGGCTCTTCACCACGACTTGGCGCTGGTCCTGGATCGAGTCGACCAGCAGCGCGGCCTGGCCGTGATCGGCCTCCACCACGATCAGCACCGCATTGGCGGGATCGCGCTCGCCGCCGCCGAGGCCGAGCTGCTCCGCCACCGGATAGATCGGCACGTACGACCCGCGCACGTCGAGCACGGATCCGTCGACGCCGATCGCGGTCACCGCGCCGTCGGTAGGGCGCAGGCTCTCGACGATATGGCTCAGCGGGATGACGAAGGTCTGGTCGCCGACGGTGACGATCATGCCGTCGACCACCGCGAGCGTCAGCGGCAGGCTGAGCGAGAAGCTCGAGCCCGAACCGAACTTGGACTGGATGCCGATCCGGCCGCCGAGCGCCTGGACGTTCTTGCGCACCACGTCCATGCCGACGCCGCGCCCCGAGATGTTCGAGACCGTCGCCGCGGTGGAGAAGCCGGGCGCGAAGATCAGATTGTCGACCTCCTCGTCGCTCAGCACCGCGTCGGGCAGGATGATGCCGCGCTCGATCGCCTTGGCGCGGACGCGCGCGCGGTCGATGCCGCGACCGTCGTCGCTGACGGTGATGACGATGCGGCCCGAGTGGTGCGCCGCCGACAGCGTGACCACACCCTCGGCCGGCTTGCCCGCGGCGATCCGCTCCTCGGGCGTCTCCAGCCCGTGGTCGACCGCGTTGCGGATGAGGTGCGTCAGCGGCTCGCCGATCCGCTCGACCACGGTCTTGTCGACCTCGGTCATCTCGCCCTCGATGTCGAGGCGGACGCGTTTGCCGGTCTCGCCCTCAAGCTCCCGGATGATCCGCGGCACGCGGCTGAACACCGTCTTCATTGGCTGGGCGCGGATCGCCATGGTCGATTCCTGCAGCTCGCGCGTCAGGTGATCGAGGTCGGTGAGCTCGGAGATGCCCGCCATGTTGTTCTCGGACAGGCGCTGAGCCAGCATCGCCTGGGTGATCACCAGCTCGCCGACCAGGTTGACGAGGCGATCCAGCTTGTCGAGGTCGACCCGGATCGTCTGCGCCACCGCGGTCGGCGCGGGCGCTACGACGGAGGCGACCACAGGCGCAGGCGGTGCCGGCTTGGGCGCGGGCGCCGCGGTGACGG
>NZ_JAPYKH010000021.1 GCF_029623345.1 Sphingomonas phyllosphaerae | reverse complement strand
GAGCCGCTCTACCAGCTGAGCTAAGCGCCCGGCGCGAGGAAAGCCTCGGGACCGCCGTGAGTGGTTCCTCTACACACCCGGTTTCTGGGAGCAAGAGGGAGCGGGAAGAGTAGGGGCCACTTGGCGAGCGCGGCGCGAACTTAGCCCCGGGCCCCGACGGCTTTCCCATCTCCACCAAGCGGCCTTGGGGTCATCACGGCGCGCTGGCGAACGCGCCCGGCGCGGAAAGGATCGACCTACCGGCGCCGCGCCGGGCGGTCATTCAGGCTCCGACAAGCTGACGACTATGATGCTTCGCCACGGTCTGCACCAGCCGCACGATCGCGAGCGATACCGCCATGACGGCCAGCGCGGCGACGAGGAAGGCGAGCACGCCGGCAGGGCGTGCCAGCGGGAGTTTGTGCTGCGCCTTCTCCAGCGCCGCGATCACATACTGATGAACGAAGAACACGCCGAAGCTCATATCGCCGAGGCGGCCGACCGACGGCGGCAGATCCCTGATGAACCGGTACAGTGACCCCAATATGGCCAGGCAGAAAAGCAGCTTGGAGATCAGGTATATGCCCTCGCTTCCAAAGCCGCCCATGTTGACCAGCAGAGGCAGGAAGATCGCTGTCGCCAACAGGGGATACCAACGCGCGAGAAGCGGCATGATGTTGTCTTGGAAGTGGGCCAAGCACATACCGCTGAGATAGACGGGCAGGTAGAACGTCGCATTGTGGATCGGAGAAACATCTCCCGGAGAGCGGGATAGCACGAACGAGACCGCTAACAACAATGGTAGAATGAGATAGAAGCGCGGCCGTCGATCGATGGCGAGAAATAAGGGAGCGAGGAGGTAGAATATGGCCATAACAGGAATGAACCAGTATGGCGTCAGATGATTTCCGGTGAAGATCAGAAATAGCACGATCTCTAGTGGTGAGTCTATAAATGCGGGAGCGCCGGCTTCGCTGATATCTTTGATGCCCGACAAAAACATGAACAATGCCGGTGTAGAACATACAAGATAAGGCAGCAGCACGTTTCTCGCCTTGCTCTTCAAGTAGCTTGGATAGTGAAAGCTTGAGGAGAGATACTGGAAGAGGAAACCGGAAATGAAAATGAATATCAGGTTTATGCTGCGTAACACCAATAGCATCTCGGGCGACCAAACCGAGTCACTCGGTGGAAACAGAAAGCGCGTATGTGACAGCACGACGAGGAAGATCGCTATGACGCGCGCCGCCTGAATATATTGCAGGCGCTCACGGCGAGTCCTCGGCGCGGCCCCCACCCTGTAATCCAGCAGCGTTCGTTGCTTCAACACCCGATATGCCCCCATTCGTGCTCAAGATGTCGCTGGGGGAGCTTCCAGCATGACGCATGCTTGGTCTAGATCAGGGAGCCGCTTGTGAAGAGTTCGAGCGGGGCTGAGCGAAACGTGTGCCCTCGTCGGCCTTTTTCAGGGAATTCGGTATTAATCCCTGTTTGGCGCCAAGTCGCGAGCTGTCCGCTTTCGACCGCTCGACGGCGCCGAGACCTCCGCGTTCGTCGCGGCAGGCATTCCCCCTCGTACCTGGGGCATCTTCGTTGACTGATGCTCCCAGACCATCGCGATGGAGCAGCCCCGATCGGGGCTGAAGGCAGCGAGTCACGGCGGCCCGCGCCACGGCGCCAGCATGCGGCCTCACCCGCGGCGAGCGACCCGACTATTGCGGATCGCCCTGACCATTAAGATTAGGAGCAGCTGCCGCGTCGGGCGAGACGCGCTTGAACGCTCGACCCGCGATCAGCAGCCGCCGTGACGCAACCGTGTTTACCTGCCGCCCTCGCCGGAGAGCGTGTCGCCCGAACGGCTCCGATGAGCACGTCGACGCTTGACCTGCTTGGCCGCACGCGGCGGCTTTCTGGCGATCGCGAGACCGAGGACCATCATCGCGAACACGCTCTCGATGACGTTGGAAGCGGCGCCGACGCCGAGCAGCGCGATGATCATGGCGAAATCGCGCCGTCCACTGCGGTCGGACTGGATCGCGCGCTGTCCCCCTCCGAAGATCAAGAAGGCGACCAGGAGTGCCCCAAGCCCGAAGATGACGAACAGGTAGATCGCGAGGTTGTCCGCCGGATTGTACCAGTCAACCTCGGCGATCGTCTGAGGACCGCCGATCCCGCCGAGCCCCCGACCCACGAGCCAGCTGATCGGATCGCTCCAGTTGACCAGCGCGAGCGCCTCCGGCCACGTGGTCAGGGCCCGATCTGCCAGTGAGCTGTAGCTCAGCCCAATCCCTGGGCCGCGCGGAAACGGCGGCCGGCCGTAGCTCACCGCCAGGAGTGGGCCCGCGAAGATCAACGCGACCCGGAATGCCATGTGTATGGTGCCGATCAGCTTGCGCCTCGGGGCGCCAGTGCCTTTCAGTCGTCCCAACAGGAAATAGGTACCGGGAAGGAGAAGCATCGCCAGCTCGGGTGCCTTTGAGGTCGCCAGATGGAGAGCGACCAGTGCAACGAGCCACGCCGCCGCCTTCGCCGCGAAGGGTTCATCTTCGGCTCGGCCGCACAGAAGCCGATGAAAATGCACGCGGCGGCGCTGCCCCGACCGGGCCGAGTACGCCCCGGACGATCCCGCCTACCGCGGTGAACACGACGTAGAGCACGCCTGCGGCCATCAGGCCGAGCCCCGCCCATTTGTCGACGACGCCCTGCGAGCTAAGCTCGCCGGGCTGCGCTTGGGGCGACAGCGTCCTGCCGATAGCGTCGGCTAGAACCAAGAGAATTTTCTATCCTTTGCCGAAGCGGGTCAGCGGCAGCGGGATGGGCGATCGCTTATCGACGCGCAACGCGGCACCCGACGTCCGAACGACCCAATGGCGCACAGCCGGCGGACCCGACATCCTTCAGCATCTCTCCGGTCAGTCGAGCTCGGGAGCGCCCGTCCCGTGACGGTTCAGCGTCGACGACGGCCGGGTAAGACGAAAGCGCGGTTATCGCAGATTCGATCAGGCCAGGGCGCGCCTCAGGCTTAGCGCGGCAGCTCAACCTCTCGCCATCGGTCCAGATCACGCTCGATCACCCCCTCACACCAGCGGCAGCCCCGCCTCCGCCAGCGCGCCGAGATAGGCCTGGAGCGCCCGCTCCGCCTCGACGGTCAGCCCGATGAAGACGCGGCGGCGATCGCCCGGGTCGGGCGTGCGCGCCAGCAACCGCCGCTCGGTCAGCCGCGCGATCCAGCGCAGCGCGGTGGTTGGCGCCACCGCCGCCGCGATGCACAGGCTGGAGACCGAGACTCGCCGCCCCTCCAGCCGGGAAGCGTAGAGGTCGAGCAACATGTCCCAGGCCGGGTCCTCGAACAGGCCCTTGCCCAGAAAGCGGTCGCGCAGCCGCCGCGCACGCAGCACGGCGCGCAGCTGCGCCGCGGTGATCGCCACCGGCGCGGCGGGCACGGCATGGAAGACCAGCCGCGACTCCTCGGCGCGGTCGAGCCCGACACCGCCGTCGCTGAGCTGCGCGAGCAGCGCCGCGATCCGCGCCACCTCGGCGCTGAGCCGCGCCAGCCGCTCCGAGTCGCGCTCGGGCGAGCGCACGCCGCCGCCGCCGCGCGCCGTTGCCACCGCCAGCGCGCCGATCCACTCGGCGCTATCGGGGTCGCACAGCAGCTGCACCGCGCCCGCCTCCTCACGCAGCGCGGCGACGACGGGATCGATCTGCGCCACCGAGAAAGCGACGATGACGCGCCACCCGCGCGCCGCCGCGAGCGAGTCGACCGCGGCGACCGAGTCGTGGGCCAGCGCGTCGTTGGCGCCGGCGAGATCGAGCACCACCGCTGGCGCGTCCTCGCGCAGCGCGAGCGCGCCCGGCGCCTCGGCGAGCGGGTGGTGCGCCACGATCGTGCCGCGGAGCAGCGCGATCGACTCGCGTGCGTCGAGCGCGCCGGTGCCGTCGAGGCTGGCTAGCGCGAAGGCCAGCGCAGCCGCGTCGGCGGCGTCGTAGAAAGGAGCGACCATCGCGTCAGTCGAGCGACTTGACGATCTCTTCCACCATCTTCTTGGCGTCGGCGAGCAGCATCATGGTATTGTCCCGGTAGAAGACCTCGTTATCGACTCCAGCATAGCCGACTCCGCCCATCGAGCGTTTGATGAAGAGAACCGTTTTGGCCTTTTCGACGTCAAGCACGGGCATGCCGTAGATCGGCGAGGTCCGATCGGTCTTCGCCGCCGGATTGGTGACGTCGTTGGCGCCGATCACGAAAGCGACGTCGGTCTGCGCGAACTCGGAATTGATGTCCTCCAGCTCGAACACCTCGTCGTAGGGCACGTTGGCCTCGGCGAGCAGCACGTTCATATGTCCGGGCATGCGCCCCGCGACCGGGTGGATCGCGTATTTGACCCGGACGCCGTGCGCCTTGAGCTTGTCGCCCATCTCGCGCAGCACGTGCTGCGCCTGCGCCACCGCCATGCCATAGCCGGGCACGATGATCACCTGCTCGGCCTGGCTCATCAGGAAGGCGGCGTCTTCGGCCGAGCCGCGCTTCCACGCCCGGTCGCTCGCCGGCGCGCCGCCGGCACCGCCACCCGATTCGGCGCCGAAGCCGCCCGCGATCACGCTGACGAAGCTGCGGTTCATCGCGCGGCACATGATATAGCTGAGAATCGCGCCGGACGAGCCGACCAGCGCGCCGGTGATGATCATCGCGCTGTTGTGCAGCGTGAACCCCATCGCCGCCGCGGCCCAGCCCGAGTAGCTGTTGAGCATCGATACGACCACGGGCATGTCGGCGCCACCGATCGGCACGATCAGCAGGAAGCCGATCGCGAACGACAGCAGGGTCACCGTCCAGAACACCCAAGGCGACTGGTCGACCGTAAAATAGGCCACCAGCAGCAGAATCGCGGCGAGCACGCCAAGGTTGATCGCGTGCCGCGCCGGCAGCAGGATCGGCTTGCCGCCCATGTTGCCGTTGAGCTTGAGGAAGGCGATCACGCTGCCCGAGAAGGTGATCGCGCCGATCGCCACGCCCAGCCCCATCTCGATTCGGCTGACCGGGTTGATCAGCGCCACCGTGCTGCCGTCGGGGAAGAGCAATGGCGCCGCGATGCCGAAGGCGACGGGGTTGAGGAAGGCGGCGGCGGCGACCAGCACCGCGGCGAGCCCGACCAGGCTGTGGAAAGCGGCGACCAGCTGCGGCATCGCGGTCATCGCAATGCGCCGCGCCACGCCGACGCCGATCACCGCGCCCAGCGCGATCGCGGCGACGATCTCGAACGCCGCGGCATAGTCGACCCGGGCGATCAGCGCGGCGTAATCTTCGCCCTCGATCAGCGTGGCGGTGAGCGGCACGTGCGTGACGAGCGTCGTCACCACGGCCACGCCCATGCCGATCATGCCGAGGCGGTTGCCGCGCTGGCTGGTGGCGGGGCTGGAGAGCCCGCGCAACGCCAGGATGAAGCACACGCCGGCGACGAGATAGGCCAGCGCGACCCAAGGGTTCACCGCGACATGCTCCACTTGGCTCTCCCCTTACGGCCGCGGTGCCGGCCGCTCCTTCTTCTTGTACATGGCGAGCATCCGCTGCGTCACCGCGAAGCCGCCGAAGATGTTGACGCTGGCGAGCACCACCGCGGCGAGCCCGAGCCATTTCGAGCCGGTGCTGCCCGCCGCCGCGCCCGCGATCAGCGCGCCGACGATGATCACGCTGGAGATGGCGTTGGTCACCGCCATCAGCGGCGTGTGCAGCGCCGGCGTGACCGACCAGACGACGTAATAGCCGACGAAACAGGCCAGCACGAAGATCGACAGGATCGCGACAAAGTCCATGTTATCGTTCCGCTCTCATGCCGGCACGCGGCGTGGCGCCGGGATCTCGCGACCGAGCGCTTCAGCGGCCTCGATCCAGCTCAGCACCGCGTCATAGGCATTGGTGAGCGCCTCATGCGGCGTCTCGCCGTCCGAGCGGCAGCCGGGCAGATCTGGGACGATCGCGACGAAGCCAGCGCCATCCTCCTCGGCGAGAGGCCGGATGTCGACCTCATAGGCATAAGGGTTCATCGGCTGTCCCTGGTGAGCGCTTCGACCATGTGCACGAGGTCTCGGATGTAGACCTGCTTGATCGGCCGATGCGCCGGAATGGTGAGGATCGCCTGCATCGTTGGATGGGTCACCTTATCGGGCCAGCCGTGCCGCGGCGGCAGGCAAGTCAGGCCATAAGCACGGCAGATCCGCTCCACGTCGGCGATCCGCCAGTCGCCGGGGTTGGCCCGCATGGCGGCGAGCAGCTTGTCGCCACGCATTCACGACACCAGCCTCGCATTGACCACCGCGCCGCCGCGGGTCAGCCGCACCGCGTCGCCGATCTCGGCGTCGAGCACCGGACGGCCCTGCTCCTTGTTCCAGAAGGTGGAGAGGAAGTTGTACAGGTTGCGCGAGTAGAGCGCGGCCGTATCGGCGGCCAGTCGCGCCGCCACGTTGCGGTGGCCGATGATGCGCACGCCGTGGCGTTCGACGATCTCGCCCGCCACCGCGCCCTCGACATTGCCGCCCTGCTCCACCGCGAGGTCGACCAGCACGCTGCCGGGGCGCATCGTCGCGAGCTGCGCGTCGGTCACCAGCCGCGGTGCCGCGCGCCCCGGGATCAACGCGGTGGTGATCACGATGTCCTGCTTGGCGATATGCGCCGACACCAGCTCGGCCTGCGCCCGCTGATATTCGGGCGACATCTCGCCGGCATAGCCACCGCTGCCCTCGCCCTCGATCCCCGCCACCGCCTCGACGAACACCGGCTTGGCGCCGAGCGACAGGATCTGCTCCTTGGTGGCCGAGCGCACGTCGGTGGCGGAGACCTGCGCGCCGAGCCGCCGCGCGGTGGCGATCGCCTGCAGCCCGGCGACGCCGACGCCCATGACGAAGACCCGCGCCGCCGAGACCGTACCCGCCGCGGTCATCATCATCGGAAAGGCGCGGCCATATTCCGCCGCGGCGTCGATCACCGCCTTGTAGCCCGCCAGATTCGACTGCGACGACAGCACGTCCATCGACTGCGCGCGCGTGATCCGCGGCATCAGGTCCATCGCCAGCGCCTCGTAACCTGCCGCGGCATAGGCCCCGACTCGCGCGCGGCCGTCGCCGAACGGCGCCATGATCGCCACCACCCAGGCGCCAGGTGCGGCCCCGGCGAGCGAATCGGGCGCGGGCGGCTGCACCGCCAGCACGATCTCCGCGCCCGCCAGCGTCGCGGCACGATCGCCCAGTGCGGCGCCCGCGGCGGCATAGTCCGAATCGGCGATCGCCGCGCCCGCGCCCGCACCGGCCTCGACCGCCACCTCGGCGCCCAGCGTGATGAACTTGCGCGCGGTCTCGGGCGTGGCGGCGACGCGGCGCTCGCCGTTTGCCTGTTCGCTGACGACCGCGATCTTCACGCCGCGACTACGCGATCAGCCAGATGACGAGGAAGGCGAGGAGGAAACAGGCGATCGCGCCATACTTCAGCCAGCCGATCATGCCGAAATAGGTCGCCTCGTGCGCCTTGATGTCGCCGCGCCCCGCGCCACTCTCCGCCATCTTTTCCTCATATTTCTGACTATCGTCGTCGGCAGCGTAGAGGCGCGGTCCGGCGGAGGCAATATCACCGTTGCGGCTTAAGCCCGCCTTTACTCACAGCGGTTAGGCGATAGGCAGGGAGCCACGGGACGATAGGCCAGACATGACGCGTAACGGACAACGTCTGCTGATGCTGATCGACGAGGACGCGGCACAGCGTCGCGTGATCGCGACGCTTGCCGCGCGCGGCGGGTGGCGAATCGTGTTCGCGGACGATCCCGCCGCGGCGGTGGCGACGCTCGCCACGCCCGACGGCATGCAGCTCGACGCAATCCTGCTCGATCCGGGCAGCGCTGGCTGGGAGCCGGCCGAGCTGATCGGCGAGCTGCGCGGCTATCGCGCGCAGCTGCCGATCCTGATGCTCACGGCGCAGGCATCGGTGGCGCAGGCGGTGGACGCGATGCGCGCCGGCGCGACGGACTATCTCGCCAAGCCGCTCGCGCCCGAGCGGCTGCTCCAGGCGCTCGACCGCGCCGTCGCCGCGACCGCCGCGGGCGAGCTTCGCCCGCTGACGGAGAAGATCCCGGCAATGCTGGGCTTCGACGAGATCATCGGCACCGCGCCCGAGTTCCGCGCCGCGCTCACCATCGCCGCCAAGGCGGCGCGCGCGCGCGTGCCCGTGCTGATCGAGGGCGAGAGCGGCGTCGGCAAGGAAGTCGTCGCCGAGGCGATCCACGCCGCCAGTCCGCGCGCGGAGGCGCCGCGGATCACGCTCAACTGCGGCGCAATCCCCGCCAATCAGATCGAGAGTGCGTTGTTCGGCCACGAGGAGGGCGCCTTCCCCGGCGCATTCCAGCGCAAGACCGGCCGCATGGTCGAGGCCGATGGCGGCACGCTCTTCCTCGACGAAGTCGATCACCTGCCGCTCGACGCGCAGCGCCGGCTGCTCGCCGCGCTCCAGTCGGGCGAGGTGCTGCCGCTCGGCGGGCGCCACGCGCGCGCGGTCGACGTGCGCGTGATCGCCGCCACCAACAAGCGCCTGCTCGACGAGGTCGCCGCCGGGCGCTTCCGCGAGGACCTCTACTATCGCCTCAACGCCGTGTCGGTGGTGATCCCGCCGCTGCGCGAGCGTGCCGGCGACATCCCCGCGCTGACGCGCCACCTGCTCGAGCGAATCGCGACCCAGCCGGGGTTGCGCGAGCTCGCGATCAGCGACGACGCGGTGATGCTGCTGATGACCTACGACTGGCCGCACAACGTGCGGCAATTGCAGGACGCGCTGTTCCGCGCCGCGGTGCAGTGCGACGGCGACACGCTGACCCGCGCCGACTTCCCGCAGATCGCGGCGCTGGGCCAACGCGGCCCGCGCGCGGCGAACCGCGGCGGCGAGACGGCGGGCGTGCCCTTGTTCCGGTCCGACGGGCACCTGCGCACGATCGAGGAGATCGAAGCCGACCTCATCCGGCTCGCGATCACGCACTATCGCGGCCGCATGACCGAAGTGGCGCGGCGGCTCGGCATCGGGCGCTCGACGCTCTACCGCAAGCTCGGCGAGCTCGGCATCGACAGCGCGGCGTGACTCGCGCACGGCTGCGTCACCGCCGCCGCGCCGCACGCGGCTCGGCCAGCGCCGCGCGCGCGGGGCGGTGGAACACCAGCAGTCGCGCCACGGTATAGTTGACCGGCAGCACCGCGGCGATCGCGAGCAATTTGGCAAAGGCGGGCGCCATCAGCAGCGACGCCTCGGCGACGATCGCGGTGCTCAGCGTCAGCCCGATCAGCACCATGATCGCGAAGCGCAGCGCCTGCGCCAGCACGGCGCCCTCGCGCGCGGCGAAGGTCCACTCGCGGTTGAGCCAGAAATTCAACAGCGCGGCGACCGCGTAGGACACGACGTTGCTCAGCCCCGGATCGGTGCCGAGCTCGGCGAGCAGCAGGAACAGGCAGGCGTCGAGCAGCGTCGCGATCGCGCCGACGCTGGCGAACCGCGCGCCGCTGCCCGCGAGCGACGTCAGGACAGCGCGCATCGTCACTTCTCCTCTCCCGGTGCGACGAAGGCGTGGGCACGGGCGGTCGCCAACGCCGCGGCGCGGTAGCCATGCGCCAGTGCGTAGCGCTCGAACGCGGGGTCGAACGGCGGCTCCCAGCCGGTCACGATCGCGCTCGGCGATCGCGTGGCGAGGAAGTCATCGAGCGTCGCGGGCGCGGCGGTGGTGAACCAGCGGCGATCCGCCGGCGCGAGATAGGGTGCAAGCCGATAGACGAACGGCCCGTTGGCAAACTCGGGGTAGATCGTCAGCCCGCCCTCGAGCGGCAGGATCGGCGCCAGCGTCGCGACCGGCGCGGCGCTGCCGCCGACCAGCGCGCGCAGCCGCTCGCCGTCGGCATGGACCTGCACCCCGGCCCAGCGCGCCGGCTGCAGCGCCTCGGGCACGCCCGCGAGCAGCCGCGGCGCGAGCAGGACGAGGCAGATCGCCGCCCCGGCCCACAGTGCCGCGGTCGCGGCGGCGCGCGCCTCGACGGGCACCGCGGCGTAGGCGAGGATCACCGCCGCCGCCACGAACGGCAGCGGCGGGAGGTAATATTGCGGGAACGCCGGGGTCGGCAGGAACGACAGCGCCGCGCCCGACAGCGCCAGCGCGCCGCACAGCACGAGCGGCCAGGCCGGCGCGCCGCGCTCGCGCTGCCCGCGCCACGCCGCCGCGACGAACAGCGCGATCAGCAGCAGCGCGAGCGCGCCGCCGGCGCCGAGCCACACTTGGTCGGCGACCATGATCTTGCCCGCCAGAGTCATCACCTTGGGCTCGGTCGCCTGCTGCCAATAGGCGCGGTGCGGCCCGGTGAAATAGCGGATCGTGTGCGCCAGCAGCCCCTCGGGCTCGCGCGCGAGATAGACCAGCAGCGGCGTGCCGCCGACCAGCCCGCCGAGCACCAGAGGGATCACCACCGTGCGCCACCGCTCGGCGAGAGACAGCGACTCGCCCCGCACCAGCAGCGCGGCGATTCCGGCGCAAGGCAGGACGAAGACGAACGCCACCTTCATCATCACCGCCAGCGCGAGGCTGCACCCCGCCGCCGCGATGGTCGCCGGTGCGGGCCGCCCACGCAACAACCCGAGGATCAGCAGGTGCAGCCCGAGCAGAGCGAACGGCACCGGCAGGAAGTTGTTGGTGACGAGCATGCCCGCGGGGTCGAACAGGCCGCCGCTCGCCAGCGCAAGCCCGGCGAACAGCGCAACGGCGCGGCGCTCGCGCGGCGCCGCGACATGCGTGCGCGCAATGATCCACAGCAGCGCGGCGGTGGCGATCCAGCTGGCCGCGACCAGCAGCCGCCCGACCAGCAGCAGATGGTCAGCGCCGGTCAGCGCGTAGAGGCCGCCGAGCAGCAGCGGCAGGCCGGGAAAGTGGTTGTAGCCAAGCGTCTGGTACAGCGGCGCGCGGAACACCAGCCGTGCCGCGGCGACATGGCCCTGCTCGTCGTGGCCGAGCGGGAAGGCCATGATCCGCCCGAATAGCCCGAGCAGCAGCGTTCCCGTGCCCAGCGCCACCGCGGCGCGCCGTGCCAGCGCGGCCCCACCGCGCACCGCGGCGGTGCGCGCCACGGGCGCGGGCTCGATCGCGACGAGCGGCAGCGCGCCCATCGCGCGCGGCTCAGGCCGCGGTGCCGCGACGCACGCGGCGCCGCAGCATCGCGCCGACGAGGCCCAGCCCGGCGATCATCGTCATCCACGTCCCCGGCTCGGGCACCGCTGCCGCGGCGGCCTGCTGGAAGACGATGTCGTCGAGCTCGAAGGAGGTCGGCGAGCTGAAGGTCAGGCGGCGCAGCGTCTCGCCCGCGGCCAGCGCGATCGCGACACGGCGGTTGCCCGTTGCCGAGGTCTCGCTGCCGTAGCCGCGCGTGATCAGGTCGCTGCCCAGCACGCTGAGCACGCCCGCGCTGGTCTCGACGATCAGTTCGTTGGCGCGGTCGATCGAGCCCCAGTAGAAGCTGAAGTCGCCCAGCGCCGCGCCGACATAGTCGGTGAAGTCGAGCGTCGCCGATCCCGCCGCGCCGCCGCCCGGCACCGACAGGTAACGCGTCAGGTCGCCGGCGGGGGCATAGCCCTGCTTGGGCTGGAAGCCCTGGAGAATCTGATAGGTGCTGCCCGCGGCGAAGGCGATCCCGGTGGGCAGCGCGCCCTCGAAGTCCAGCGTCAGCACGCCGCTGGCGCCCGGATCGGGCGCACCGGGCACGCTGCCGACGAGCGTCGCCGCCGCGGCGGGCGTGCCCGCGAGCGCCGCGATGCCGAAAAGAAAGGATGCCGTGAGCCTACGCACCGTTACTGCCCCCATTTTTACGTCACACGAGTCGTGTCATGTCCCCGTGGCGAGTGTAGCGGGGCGGCGGCACGCCGCGGCGGGCGCATCGGGTGTAATACCGGGAGCCGCGGCGCCCGCTCAATCGGGATTGGGTGGCGCTCCTTTGATCGCCGGGCGGTCGCCGCGGTGTCGCGTGCGCCCAGGCCGTTGTTTATACGGCACCATGCCCCCGGCTCAGGGCCGTGCCGACGGCGTTCAAGCGGTTTCGCTGAGGTCTCGCGGGCATGGGGACCCCGGGTCAATCGGAAGGATGATCCGCGACGCCTTGGCGCTTCGGGCTCCCCTGTGAGCGGGAGCACGAAGAACGGCGCGTCGCCGCACGTGCTACGCCGGGATCACCGTCACTCGAGCGCCGCACGGATCGCCGCGCCCGCGGCTATCGGCGTGCCGACCAGCAGCACCAGGCTGGTCGCGGCGAGCAATTCGAGCCCGCCGCCCCCGCCCGTCAGCGTGCCTGCGCCGAAGATCAGCAGCGGCACCGCGAGCGGCAGCATTACCAGCCCCGCCACTGCGCCAGCACCGCGCACTCCCGCGGTGAGCGCCGCGGTCGCCACCGCCAGCGCGGCAAGCCCCGGCGTCCCGAGCGCGAGCCCGGCGAGCACCAGCAGCAGCTGCGCCGCCGAGAGATCGAGCAGGGCCGCCGCCACCAAGGTCGCGAACAGCAGCGGCGGCGCGAACGCCAGCCAATGCGCCACCACCTTGGCCAGCGCGATCGTCACCGGCGTCCGGCCGCGCACGATGAGCTGGTCGATCACCCCGGAATCGAGGTCGGGCGCGACCAGCCGCTCGACCGGCAGCAGCGCGGCGAGCAGCGCCGCGGCCCAGATCACCCCGCCGCCGACCCGCGCCAGCAGCGTCGCGTCGGGGCCGATCGCGAAGGGGAACAAGGTCGCGACCAGCAGGAAGAAGCTCACCAACAACGTCGCGCCGCCGCCCGCATAATACCGACGCACGTCGCGCCAAATCAACGCGGTCACAGCGCCACCTCGATCGCGTCCGGCAGCGCGAGCGGCTGGTGCGTCGTCACCACCGCCGCACCGCCGGCGCCGCGATGCCCCTCCAGCAGCAGCGCGAGCCGCGCGACCGCGGCCGCGTCGAGCCCGCTCGCCGGCTCGTCGAGCAGCCACAGCTCGGCCCCCGAGGCGACCACGCGCGCCAGCGCGGCGCGGCGACGCTGGCCGGTGGACAGCAGCCGGACCGGCACGTCGGCGAGATCGTCGAGCGCCACCGCCGACAGCGCGGCGGCGACCCTCGTCTCCGCCGCCGGCACGTCGTCCTGCGCCGCCCAGAAGCGTAGCGCCTCGGCGAGCGCGCGCTCGGGATCGAGCGCGGCGGCCTCCCCCATCCACGCCACGCGCCCGCCGCGCGCCACCGTCCCCGCGGCGGGCGCGAGCAGCCCCGCGAGCACGCGCAGCAGCGACGATTTGCCCGCGCCGTTCGGGCCGGTGACCAGCGCCGCTCCGCCGCGCTCCAGCGTCAGCTCGATGCCCTCGGCGAGCCAGCGCCCGCCGCGCGCCACCGCCAGCCCGCGCGCCGCCAGCAGCGTCAATCCGCCACCGCCTCTTCCAGCGCGTGCATGTCGTCGTCGCTGAGGCCGAAGTGATGGCCGATCTCGTGGATGGTGACGTGCGCGACGAGCTCGTCGAGCCGCACCCCGGTCTCGCACCATTCGGCCAAAATCGCTTGGCGGTAGAGGTGGATGCGGTCGGGCAGCGCGGCGCTGTCGAAGGCGCTCTTCTCGCCGATCGGGCGGCCGTGATAAATTCCGGTGAGGTCGAGCGGGTGGGCGATCTCCAGCGCCGCGAGCGTCTCGGCGTCGGCCTCTTCCTCGACCAGCAGCACCACGTCGCCGAGATGGCGACGGAAGGCCTCGGGCAGGCGCGCGATCACCGCGCGCGCGTGCGCCTCGATCGCGTCCGCGGAGGGTGCCGCGCCCATCGGCTCTTGCTCGTTCATTCCCCGGGCCATACCGCTCGCGCTCGGGCCGCGGCAAGCGGCGTGGGCGGCGAGAGGAGCGCGACATGGCGGGCATCGAACAACTCAGTGAGGCCGAGCGCGCCGACGCGCTCGATGGCCTGCCCGAGTGGGACTATGACGACGCGCGCGACGCGATCACGCGCACGATCGTCTTCACCGACTTCGCCGAGGCGTTCGGCTTCATGACCCAGGTGGCGCTGCTGGCGGAGCGCGCCGACCATCATCCCGAGTGGAGCAATGTGTGGAACCGGGTTGAGATCTTGCTCACCACCCATGACGCCGGTGGCCTGTCCGGGCGCGACATCGAGCTGGCGACCGCGATCGACGCGATATTGGGCGGGTAGGCCGAGATCCTCCCCGCTCGCCGGGAGGTGGCAGCGCCTCAGCGCGGTCGGTAGGGCTCTCCGCGGGCGAGCCGGTGCGTCCGCGGCGAGCCCCCTCCACCACCTCCGCGCAAGCGGGGAGGATTTACCCCATCACCCGCCGCCGCATCGACCTGCGCAGCCGCCCCGGCAGCCAGCGCGCCGCGAGGGCGAGCCGCTTCGCGGTCGGGCCGACCAGCGTGTGGAGCCGGTCCCCCTGCACCGCCGCCCAGGCCTGGTCCGCGACCACCTCGACCGGGGTGAACTCGAGCCCGGCCGCCACCACCGCCTCGCGCGCGGTGCGGTTCGAGCCCGCGACCGGCGCGGACAGCAGCGCGGTGTCGATAAAGCCCGGCATCAGCGAGCGCACGCGGATGCCCTCGCGCGCCCATTCGCCGTCGAGCGCCTCGGTCAGCCCGCGCACCGCGAATTTGGTCGCCGAATAAGCGGCGAGCCCGGACGAGCCGTAGATCGCCGAGGCCGAGGCGGTGTTGAGCAGGCACGACCCCGCGGTCGCGCGCAGGTACGGATAGGCCAGCCGCGCCCCATAGGCGACGCCGCGGAAGTTGACGTCGATCACGCGGTCCAGCGCCTCTATCCCGATCTCGCCGAACGCGCCGCCCGCCGCCACGCCGGCGTTGTTGAACAGCACGTCCAGCCGTCCGTCGCTGATCGCGGCGAAGTCGGCGAGCACATGCTCCCACTCGGCCGGGTCGCGCACGTCCATCTGGTGCGTGCTGGTGCGATCGCGCGGCAGCAGCGCGGCGGTCGCGGCGAGCCCGCGCTGGTCGATGTCGGCGAGCCCGACGCGCCAGCCCTCGGCGGCGAAGCGCTGCGCCACCGCGCGACCGATCCCCGAGCCGCCGCCGGTGACGAGTATCGCCCTCATCCTGCTCTCCCACGTCTTGACGCTTGTTAGTCGCGCAGGCTTCCCGCATCGTCGCGCGTGATGCCAGCACAAAAGCTGCCCCTGCCGGCGAGCGGCCCGGCGATCGCGTTCGAGCGCGTCGCCAAGGTCTATGCCGACGGCACCGTCGCGGTAGACGACGTCTCGCTGACGATCGCGCCGGGTAGTCTGGTGGCGCTGGTGGGCGCGTCGGGCTCGGGCAAGTCGACGCTGCTCAAGACGATCAACCGGCTGGTGGTGCCGAGCGTGGGTCGCATCACGCTCGACGGCGTCGACGTCGCGGACGGGCCGCCGCACGTGCTGCGCCGGCGGATCGGCTATGTCTTCCAGGAAGTCGGGCTGTTCCCGCACCTCAGCGTGGCGGAGAATGTCGCGTTACCGCTGCGCGTCATCGGCCGGCACGACGACGATCGCGTCGCAGCGATGCTCGCGTTGGTCGACCTGCCCGCGACGCTCGCGACTCGCCTGCCCGCCGAGCTTTCGGGCGGGCAGCGCCAGCGCGTCGGCGTCGCACGCGCGCTCGTCACCGGGCCGCGGCTGCTGCTGATGGACGAGCCGTTCGGCGCGCTCGATCCGGTCACGCGCGAGGCGCTGATGGACTCGGTCGCGCGGCTGCACCGCGACCTCGCGCTGACGACGGTGATGGTCACCCACGACATGGCCGAGGCGCTTCTCGCCGCCGACCGCGTGCTGGTAATGGAGCATGGCCGCGTCGTTGCCGACGAGACGCCCGCGGCGCTGCTCGCCGGCGCGGGCGGCGAACGCGCCGCGGCGCTGGTCGCGGTGCCGCGCGCACAGGCCGAGCGGCTCGCCGCGCTCGCGCACGGCGGCCAGGCTGGGGACGGGGCATGAGCGAGGCACTCGCGCGCGTCCCCGCGCTGGCGGCGCAGCACCTGCTGCTCGCGCTCGCCGCGCTGCTGCTCGCGCTCGCCGTCGCGCTGCCGCTCGGGCTGCTCGCGGCGCGGCGACGCTACCTCGGCGCGGCGGTGCTGGGCTTCGCCAGCCTGGTGCAGACCGTCCCCAGCCTCGCGCTGCTCGCGCTCTTCTACCCCGCCTTGCTGTGGCTCTCGGCTTTGGTCGGCGGCGGCATCCCCGCGCTCGGCTTCCTGCCGGCACTGCTCGCGCTGACGCTCTATGCGCTGCTGCCGATCGTGCGAAACCTCGTCACCGGGCTCGCCGGGATCGACCGCGCGCTGCTGACCGCCGCGGACGGGATCGGCATGACCGCGGCGCAGAAGCTGCGCTGGGTCGAGGCGCCGCTGGTGCTGCCCGTGGCGATGGCGGGGGTGCGTACCGCCGCGGTATGGACGATCGGCGCGGCGACGCTGTCGACCACTGTGGGCCAGCCGAGCCTGGGCGATCTCATCTTCGCGGGATTGCAGACTCAGGCCTGGACGTTGGTGATGGCGGGCTGTGTCGGCGCGGCGGCGCTGGCGCTGGCGGTGGACGCGCTGCTGGGCTTTGCCGAGCGGGCGGCGGGGCGGCGGCAGTGGCGGCGCATGGCGGCGGCACTGGCGCTGCTGGTCGCCGCCGGCGCGGCCGCAAGCACGCCGCTGTGGCGCGGCGGTGGCGACGGCGGGCGAACGGTGGTGGTCGGCGCCAAGAACTTTTCCGAGCAATATATCCTGGCGCGGCTGATCGGCGCGCGGCTGGAGCGGGCAGGGTATAGCGTGACCTACCGCGACGGGCTCGGCTCGGCGGTGGCGTTCGGCGCGGTGGCGAGCGGCGCGGTCGACGTCTACGTCGACTATGCCGGCACGTTATGGACCGGCGCGATGGCGCGGCGCGACACCCCGCCGCGCGCCCGGCTGGTGGCCGAGCTGGCGCGCTGGACCGAGCGGTCGCGCGGCGTCACCTTGCTGGGGACGCTCGGCTTCGAGAACGCCTACGCCTTCGCGATGCGCGGCGCCGATGCGCGCGGGCGCGGCATCGCCTCGCTCGACGATCTGGTCGCGGCGGCGCCGAGGCTGCGGCTCGGCGCCGACCTCGAATTCCTCGACCGGCCGGAATGGGCCGCGATCCAGGCCGCTTATCCTTTGCGCTTCGCCGCGACGACGCCGTACAGCCCGACCTTCATGTACCGCGCGCTGGCAAGCGGACGCGCCGACGTGATCAGCGCCTTCTCGTCGGACGGACGGATCGCGGCGGAGCATCTGATTGTGCTGAGCGACCCGCGCGGCGCGATCCCCTCCTATGACGCGGTGCTGCTGCTGGCGCCGGCGCGGCGCGACGACGCGCGCTTCCGGGCGGCGCTGGCGCCCTTGGTAGGGCGCATCCCGGTGGCGGCGATGCGCTCGGCCAATTACCTGGTCGACCGCGACACCGACAAGAAGTCGCCGGAAGCGGCGGCGGCGTGGCTGGCGTCGAAGGTCGGACTGGGCGAGTGACTCCCCTCCCCTTCAGGGGAGGGGTCGGGGGTGGGGGCCTACCGCGAGCGCCGCATCTGTTATCGAGAGCGAACGTCCCGCGGAACCGACTCACCCCAGCCCTCCCCTGAAGGGGAGGGAGCGCCGCGCCCTGCCTCAGCGCACCACGCGCGGCAGGATCGAGTCGAGCAGCAGGACGCCCGCGTCGGTGACGCGCAGCCGCTCGCCGTCGCGCGCGATCAACCCCGGAAGCGCGGCGATCGCGTCGTCGTCCACGATCACCTCGACCGCCAGCCCCGTCACTCGCGCCACCCGCGCCAGGTCGACCCCCTCGGCGAGCCGCAGCCCCATCAGCAGCGCCTCGCGCGCGCGCGCCTCGGGCGCGAGCGGCTCCTCGGTGACGAGGCCGTGGCCGTTGCGCGCGACCGCGCCGAGCCAGTTCTCGGGCTTGCGGTGGCGTTGCGTCGCGCTCGCCTGCCGCCGGCCGTGCGCGCCGGGCCCGACGCCGGCATAGTCGCGGTAGCGCCAGTAAGCGAGATTGTGGCGGCTCTCCGCGCCCGGCCGGGCGTGGTTCGACACCTCATAGGCGGGCAGACCCGCGGCGGCGGTGATCGCGCGGGTCGCCTCGAACAGATCGGCGGCGGCGTCGCCGTCGGGGATGATCAGCCGCCCCGCCGCCGCCTCGGTGTGAAAGCGCGTGCCGGGTTCGATCGTGAGCTGGTAGAGCGACAGATGCTCGGTACCGAAGCCCAGCGCCTGCGCCAGCTCGCGCTCCCAGGCGGCGAGCGATTGGTCGGGCCGGGCATAGATCAGGTCGGTGCTCACCCGCGCGAAATGGCGCTGCGCGACGTCGAGCGCGCCGAGCGCTTCGGCGACGTCGTGCGCGCGGCCGAGGAACTGCAGCGCGGCGGCGTCGAGTGCCTGCAACCCGAGCGACACGCGGTTCACTCCCGCGACGGCGAGATCAGCGAAGCGCGCCGCCTCGACCGAGGAGGGATTGGCCTCGAGCGTCACCTCGAGCTCGGGCAGCGGCGCCCAGGCGGCGGTGGCGGCGTCGATCACCGCCGCGACCGTGGCGGGCGGCATCAGCGAGGGCGTGCCGCCGCCGAAGAAGATCGAGCCGAGCCGCCGCCCCGGCAGCGCCGCCGCCTCATGCGCGAGGTCGGCGAGCAGCGCGTCGCGCCACGCCGCCTGGTCGACCGCGGCGCGGACGTGGCTGTTGAAGTCGCAATAGGGGCATTTCGAGACGCAGAACGGCCAGTGGACGTAGAGCGCCAGCGCGGAATCGGTCATGGCGCCGGCGCTATGCCCTGCCGCGCCGCGCTTGACCATGGCGCGGCGCGGCGCCGCCTGCGCTCACCGCGTCGCGCCGATCGTGTCGAGCGCGTCCAGCGCCGCCGCGTCGAGCACGACCTCCGCCGCCGCGAGATTTTCGCGCAGGTGCGCCACCGACGAGGTGCCGGGGATCAGCAGGATGTTGGGCGAGCGGTGAAGCAACCACGCCAGCGCCACCTGCATCGGCGTCGCGCCCAGGCGCGCCGCGACCGCGTCGAGCGCGCCCGACTGGAGCGGGCTGAAACCCCCCAGCGGGAAGAAGGGCACATAGGCGACGCCGTCGACCGCGAGTCGGTCGATCAGTGCGTCGTCCTCGCGATGCGCGAGATTGTACATGTTCTGCACGCACGCCAGCGGCGCGATCGCGTGTGCCTCCTCCACCTGCGCGGCGGTGGCGTTGCTGATCCCCAAATGGCGGATCAGCCCCTCCTCGCGCATCGCCGCCAGCGCGCCATAGCCCTCGGCGATCGAGCCCTCGCTGCGGCCGTGGCTGCCGTCGTGGACGCGGAAGTTGACGATCGCGAGCTGCTCCAGCCCGAGGTTGCGGAGATTGTCGTGGACCGCGGCGCGCAGCGCGGCGGGGGACTGCGCCGGGTCCCACGACCCCTCCGGCCCGCGCACCGCGCCCACCTTGGTGACGATCGTCAGCCTCTCGGGATAGGGCGACAGCGCCTCGCGGATCAGCTGGTTGGTGACGTGCGGCCCGTAGAAGTCGCTGGTGTCGATATGATCGACCCCGGCGGCGACCGCGGCGCGCAGCACCGCCAGCGCGGCGTCACGGTCGCGCGGCGGGCCGAACACGCCGGGGCCGGCGAGCTGCATCGCGCCGTAGCCGAGCCGGCGCACGTCGCGATCGCCGAGCCTGTAGGTCATCTTCACGTCCATGCTGCGTCTCCTTGTTCGTGCGAGTGCAGATAGGCGCTTGCGATTGTGCCGATTAGCCGGAAGAATCGGGACGACCCGTGCGGGAACCCGAACGATGGACGCCGATCTCTCCGACCTCGAGGCCTTTGTCGCGGTGGCGCGCGCACGCGGCTTTCGCGACGCCGCGCGGGTGACCGGGCGCAGCGCCTCGACGCTGAGCGAGGCACTGCGCCGGCTGGAGGCTCGAGTCGGCCTGCGGCTGCTCCATCGCACCACGCGCAGCGTCGCGCCGACCGAGGCGGGGGCGCGGCTGCTGGAGCGGCTCGCGCCCGCGCTCGACTCGGTCGCCGCGGCGCTCGGCTCGGTCGACGAGCTGCGCGAGCGGCCCACCGGCCTATTACGGCTCAACGTGCCGGTGAGCGCGGCCAAGCTCGTGCTGCCCGCGATCCTGCCCGGCTTCCTCGCCGCCTATCCCGACATCCGCGTCGAGATCGACGCCGAGGATTCGTTCGTCGACATCCTCGCCTCCGGCGCCGACGCCGGCATCCGCTACGACGAACGGCTGGAGCAGGACATGATCGCGGTGCCGATCGGACCGCGCGTGCAGCGCTTCGCGGCCGCCGCCGCGCCCGCCTATCTCGACCGCCGCGGCCGGCCCGCACACCCGCGCGCGCTGCTCGACCATGATGGCCTGGTCGGCCGTTTCTCCAGTGGCGCGCTGGCGAGCCCGTGGGAGTTCGAGCGCGACGGGGAGGCGGTGCGGATCGAACCGCGCGCGCGGCTGATCGCGCGGGTCGCGGGCGCCGCCGACCTGCTGGTCGAGGCCGCGGGCGGCGGCGGCGGCATCGTCTACCTCTTCGAGGAGTGGCTCGCCCCCGCGCTCGCCGCCGGCGCGCTGGAGCCGGTGCTGGCCGACTGGTGGCCGAGCTTTCCGGGACCCTTCCTTTATTACTCGAGCCGCCGCCTCGTCCCGCCGCCGCTGCGCGCCTTCGTCGACCATGTCCGCGCGCTCGGCTGACGCGGATCCGCCGCGAATCGTGCCCGATCGTCGCGGCGGCGGCGTCCGCGGCTTGCGGCGATCGGCGCGTACGATCACGGAGCAGCGATGACCCACAACGAGCCGCTCGCGCGCGCGATCGCGCGGCACCTGCCGGCGGACGGCACCGTCGCCACCGCCATCCCCGGCGTGACGCTGATCCGCGCCTCGACGCCGACGCTGCCGATGCCGGTGGTGTACGAGCCGACCGTCTGCTTCGTCCCGCAGGGGCGCAAGCGCGCGCTGCTCGGCACCGCGGTCTACGACTATGATCCGGCGCACCATCTGATCGCCTCGGTCGGCCTGCCCGTGGTCGGCGCGGTGACCGCGGCGTCGCGGGAGGCGCCCTATCTCAGCCTCCAGCTCGACCTGGACCCGCGCGAGCTCGCCGAGCTGGCGCTCGACCACCCCGGCATCCCGGGCGGCGACGTCGTCGCGCCGCCGGGCCTGACGCTCGGCATCACCGCGCCCGCGCTGCTCGACGCCGCCACTCGACTGGTCGCGCTGCTCGACACGCCCGCCGACGCCGCCGCGCTGGCGCCGCTGGTGCGGCGCGAGATCCACTATCGCCTGCTCGCCGCGCCCGAGGGAGCGGCGCTGCGCCAGCTCGCGCAAGCGGACACGCGGCTGAGCCAGATCGGCCGCGCCATCCGCTGGATCCGCGACCATTATCGCGAGCGCTGCCCAGTCGACCAGGCGGCCGCGGTGGCGGCGCTCAGTCGCTCGGCCTTCCACCATCACTTCAAGGCGGTGACAGGACTGAGCCCGCTCGCCTTCCGCACCCGGCTGCGGCTGCAGGAGGCGCGGCGGCTGATGCTGAGCGAGGCGATCGAGGCGGCGAGCGCGGGCTATCGCGTCGGCTATGAAAGCCCGTCGCAGTTCAGCCGCGACTATGCGCGGCTGTTCGGCGCGCCCCCCGCCGCCGACGCCGGGCGGCTGCGCGCCGCCGCCGCGGCTGGTTGAGCGCGCCGCCGCGGCTCAGCGCCGCATCGCCACCGGGTGCGCGCCGAAGATCAGCTGCTGCGCCATCGGCCGGCCGATGAACCGCTCGGGGAAGATCGGCGCCGGCCGGCTCGCCGCGTCGAGCCGCGCGAGCTGGTCGTCGTCGAGCACTACCGCCAGCGCACCGAGATTGTCCTCGGCCTGCGCCAGCGTCCGTGCGCCCATCACCGGGGCGGTGACCGCGGGGTGGCGCAGCGTCCAGGCGAGCGCAACCTGCGAGCGCGACGCCCCGGTCTCCGCCGCCACCGCGCCAACCACCTCGGCGATCGCGAGCGAGCGCTCGTTGAGGTGCCCGGTCGAGGCGATCACGCCCTTGCGCGTCGCGGCGACGTCGGCGCCATTCTCGTCGGAGAGGTCGGCGCGCGTGTACTTGCCGGTGAGAATGCCGCCGCCGAGCGGCGACCAGGGCAGTACGCCCAGCCCGAGCGCCTCCGCCATCGGCATCAGCTCGTGCTCGACGGTGCGCTCGACCAGGCTGTACTCGATCTGCAGCGCCACCAGCGGCGACCAGCCGCGCAGGTCGGCGATCGTCTGCAGCTGCGCCACGCGCCACGCCGGCGTGTTGCACAGGCCGATATAGACCAGCTTGCCCGCCCGGACGAGATCGTCGAGCGCGCGCAGCACCTCGTCGGACCCGGTGGTGAAGTCCCAGGCGTGGAGGTAGAGCAGGTCGATCCGGTCGGTGTCGAGCTGGCGCAGGCTCGCCTCGACCGAGCGCACCAGGTTGAGACGGTGGTTGCCGCCCGAATTGGGGTCCGCCGGATCGCGCGCCATGGTGAACTTGGTGGCGAGCACCGCGCGCTCGCGCCGGCCGCGCAGGAAGCGGCCGAGCAGCCGCTCCGACTCGCCGTTGGTGTAGTTCACCGCGGTGTCGATCAGATTGCCGCCGCGGTCGAGGTAGAGGTCGAGGATGCGGCGCGCCTCCGCCTCCTCGGCGCCCCAGCCCCAGTCGGCGCCGAAGGTCATGGTGCCGAGCGCGAGCGGCGCGACGCGCAGGCCCGAGCGGCCGAGCAGGCGATAATCGGTGAGCGCGGTGGGGAAAGTCATGGATCGTGCCTCCAGTTCGGGTTCGCGCCCGAGATGGCGGCGCCGGCGCGGCAACGGTAACCGCTTCGTCCGCGAGCCTTGCCCGATCGTCCGCCAGCCGCTCCTGTTCGATTTTCTCGAACGGATAGCGCGACCTTATCGCGCTCCCCCGACTCGATTCGCTGGCGTAACCCTCTGATTGCCGGACGCCTTCCGGCGACAGTCACGAGACAGGGAGCGAGCCATGCCGACGATCACCACGCAGGACGGTACCGAGATCTTCTTCAAGGACTGGGGCCCGAAGGACGCGCAGCCGATCATGTTCCACCACGGCTGGCCGCTGTCGTCCGACGACTGGGACAATCAGATGCTGTTCTTCCTGGCGCAGGGCTATCGCGTGATCGCGCACGACCGCCGCGGCCACGGCCGCTCGGCGCAGGTCGATCACGGCCATGACATGGCCACCTATGCCGCCGACGCCGCCGCGGTCGCCGAGCACCTCGACCTGCGCAACGCGATCCATATCGGTCACTCGACCGGGGGCGGCGAGGTCGCCGCCTATGTCGCGCGCCACGGCCTGCCGCAGGGCCGCGTCGCCAAGGCGGTGCTGGTCAGCGCGGTGCCGCCGATCATGGTCAAGACCGAGCTTTATCCCGGCGGGTTGCCGATCGAGGTGTTCGACGGGTTGCGCGCCGCGCTCGCCGCCGACCGCGCCTCCTTCTACCGCGACCTGCCCGCCGGTCCCTTCTACGGCTTCAACCGCGACGGCGCCGAGGCCAAGCCCGCGGTAGTCGACAATTGGTGGCGCCAGGGGATGATGGGCAGCGCCCAGGCGCATTACGAGGGCATCAAGGCCTTTTCCGAGACCGACCAGACCGACGACCTGCGCGCGATCACGGTGCCGACATTGGTGCTGCACGGCGACGACGACCAGATCGTCCCCTACCGGAACGCCGGCCTACTCTCGGCCGAGCTGCTGCCCCAGGCGACGCTGAAGATCTATCCGGGCTACTCGCATGGCATGCTGACCGTGAACCATGAGGTGCTCAACGCCGACCTGCTCGCGTTCGTGCGGGGATGATCGTGGCCGGTGCGCTCCTCTCGAGGGGCGTACCGGCGAGACGCGTCGACAGCGCGCCGACGGGATCGTCCGGACCCGCCGGCGACGCCGCGCCGACAGCTCGGCAAGGCGCCACGGCGCGGTCCGACACCGTCGCGGTGCCGTCACGCAAATCGCTATACCGGGTCGGTCCGCCCCTCAGCGCAGGAGACCGACCGTGCCGATCTCGTCCTACCGCCCCCGCCTGCGTGACCTGCGCCCGCTCGTGCCCGCCTCCTTGCCTGCGCCGTCCGCGCCGACGCTCGCCCCCGCGCTGGCGCGCACCACTCCGGCGAGCGACTTCGCCGGCCGCGCCGGCTACGACCCCGCGCATCTCCCTGACTTCGCGGTGGCGCTGCCCTCCACCGCCGGCGTGCGCAGCGACGTGCGCGCGGTGCCCGGGCGCGACGACGGCCGGCTCGATTACACGCACTTCTCGCTCGTTCTTTCCGCCAGCCGGCGCCTCGCGCTGTTCACCGCCGCCAACCTCGACGGCGCGCAGAGCGTGTCGGTGCCGCGCGGCGGCGATCCCTGGGCGCTCGACGGCCGCCTCCCCGCCGCCGCGCAGGTCGGCAAGGAGCTGTACGCCGACAATGACTTCGACCGCGGCCATCTGGTGCGCCGCGAGGACCCCAACTGGGGCGCCGACGCCGCCACCGCCAACCGCGACACGTTCCACTTCACCAATTGCGCGCCGCAGCTCTCCGCCTACAACCAGCAGACCTGGCTCGGGCTGGAAGACCTGGTACTCGGCAATACGCGGCGCCAGCACGAGCGCGCCAGCGTGTTCACCGGCCCGGTGTTTCGCGCCGACGACCCGGTCTATCGCGGCGTCGCCATCCCGCTGGCCTATTGGAAGGTGATCGCCTTCGTCCACGACGACGGCACGCCGTCCGCGACCGCCTATATGATCGACCATGACGTCGACCTCGGCCGCGTCGAGCTGATCTTCGGGCTGTACAAGACCTATCAGCGCTCGGTCGCCGCGGTGGAGCGCGCCACCGGGCTCGACTTCGGCGCGCTCGCACTGCGCGACGGCTTCTCCAACGAGGAAGCGGCGACCGGTGCGCGGGTCGAGCGCGTGATCCGGGTCGCCGCCGACGTGCTGGTGTGACGCGCCGCCCGACCTCGCGTGCGCCGCGCCTATAATGAGCGCTGATGCGACGAGGGACGGGGTGATGACGATGGGGGACGTAGCGCGGCTGGCGGAACGGTACGCGGCGGCGCACCGGGGCGAGCCGCTCGATTACTCGGTCGACAGCCTGGCGGTGGTCGATCGCCTGCTCGACGCGCGGCGGCAGGCGAAGGGCAAGGCCGCGAGCGTCGCCGCCGAGGCCGGTTGCTATGTCGGCGAGGTGATCCGCCGCCAGCTCGGCGGCCGCTGGCGCGACACGCCCGCGACGTCGGGCAAGCGCGGCTTCCTCGGCCTGCTCGGCGGCGGCCGCCCGGCATTCGCGCCGGTGCTCGATCTCGGCGTCATCACCGTCTCGCCGGTCGAGAAGGTCCGAGCACGTCTGCGCGACCCGAGCGAGGACACGATCGAAATCTATTACGAGGCGGTGGAGCGCACCATCATCCCGCGCGTGGAGGATCTGGCTTAGGACGGGTGCGGGCTCGCCGCTTCATTCGCGCTGAGGAGAGGCTGGGCTTGTCGAAGCGTCGTCTCGAAGCGCCGCCCGACGTCAGCCGAACGGCCGCTCGAGCGACTCCTGCGGCGGGGTGAACCAGGCCGCGCCCTCCGCGGTGACGCGGAAATGGTCCTCCAGCCGCACGCCATAGCGCTCGGGCACGACGATCATCGGCTCGTTGGAGAAACACATGCCCGGCTCCAGCGGCGTCTGGTCGCCGCGCACCAGATAGGCCGGCTCGTGGATCGACAGGCCGATGCCGTGCCCGGTGCGGTGCCCCAGGCCGGGCAGCCGATAGCCAGGTCCGTAGCCGGCGCGCTCCAGCACCGCGCGCGCCGCGGCATCGATCGCCTCGCACGCCACGCCGGGCCGCACCGCCGCGAAGGCCGCGGCCTGCGCCTCGCGCTCGACGGCGAAGGTCTCGTGCACCTCGGGCGCGACGCGGCCGAAGGCGTAGGTACGCGTGATGTCGGAGTGGTAACCGTGAACGCGGCAGCCGGTGTCGACCAGCACCAACTGGTCCTCTTCGAGCAGCTGGTCTCCCGGCAGGCCGTGCGGGTAGGCGGTCGCCTCGCCGAACTGCACCGCGCAGAAAAACGAGCCACCGCCACCGATCGCCTGGTGCGCCGAGTCGATGAAGCGCTTCACCTCGCTCGCCGCGATCCCGGGACGCAGGATCGCGGCGGCGCGGCGCTGAACCTCCAGCGTCATCGCCTTCGCGGCGGCCAGACAGGCAAGCTCGGCGGCGGACTTGACCATGCGGCAGCGGTCGATCACCGCCGCGCCGTCGCTCACCGCCAGTCCGGCCCCCCGCAGCTTCTCGCCCCAACCGAACGGCAGCAGCGGGTCGAGCGCGAGCCGCGCTCCCGGCGCGAGCGCGCGCGCCACCAGCGCGACGGGATCCTCGTCCTCCTCCCACAGCGCCGTCGCGGCGGGGATCGCCAGCTCGGCGGCGAGTGAGCCCTGCTCGAATGCCGGGCAGATCATCAGCGGGTCGCCGCTGACCGGCAGCAGCAGCGCCACCATCCGCTCGGTCGCGCCCCAGCTCACCCCGGCGAAGTAGCGCAGGCTGGCACCGGCGCCGACCAGCAGCGCGTCGACGCCGAGCGCGCCCGCCAGCGCGCGCGCGCGATCGAGCCGCGCGAGATGCTCGGCCGTGCCGATCGGCGGCACAAGCGGCGCGGGGCGGATCGCGGCGAGCTCGGTGGCGAGGTCGGAGGTGCCGATGGTCATGCGAGCGTCCCGAAACGGCGGAGGGCGTAGGGCGTGAGATCGATCGCCGGCGCCGCGCCCGCGATGATATCGGCCAGCAGCTCCGCGGTGACCGGCGCGAGCGTCAGGCCGAGATGCTGGTGGCCGAACGAATAGTACAGGTTGGCGGCACGGGTCGAGCGGCCGATCGCGGGGAGATAGTCGGGCAAGGTGGGGCGTGCGCCCATCCAGCGCTCGAACGGCGCGGCGAGCGGCAGACCGAGCGCGGCGGCATGCGCCTCGAGCCGCTGCCACTTGCGCGGATCGGGCGGCGCGGCGGCGCGCCCGAACTCGACGAAGCCGGCGAGCTGGACTCGATCGGCGTAGCGCGTGGCGATGATCGACCGGTCCTCGAAGACGAGCGGCGGCAGGTCGGCGGGCCAGCCATGGGCGGCGGCGCGGACGTGATAGCCGCGCTCGGCGATCAGCGGCGCGCGCTCGCCCGCCGCGGCCATCAGCGCGCGCGAGCCGACCCCCGCGGCGACCACCACATGGTCCGCGGCATGGCCGGGCACCGCGACCCGGTCGCCGACGCGCTCGAGCGTCGCCTGGCCGGTCGCGCGCGCTACCCCGGCGGCGTCGAGCGCAGCGTCGAGCGCGGCGGCAAGCCGGTCGAGGTCGCTCACCTGCGCGCTGCCGGCGAAGCGGATCGCGTCCGCCACTCCCGGCGCGAGCGCGCGCACGCGCGCCAGCGTCGCGGCGTCGACGGCGTGGACCGTCGCGGTGCCGGTGTCCGCCGCCCGCCACGCCGCGCGACCGCGCGCGGCGCTGGCATCGCTCTCCCAGGCGACGAGATGACCGTTCGCGCGCACCAGCGCCGCGTCGCCCAGCGTGCCGGCGAGCCGCTGCCACGCCGGCAGCGCCTCGGCGAGCAGCGCACCCAGCGCGGCGCGACCGCGGCGATGCTGCGGCGGCCGCGACGCCCAGGCCAACCGCAGCGCGAACGGCAGCCAGTCGCGCGCCTGCGCGGGCGGCAGGCTCAGCGGCCCGCCGCGCCAGAACAGCCGCCGCGGGACACCGACCAACGTGGCGGGCGAGGCGAGCGGCTCGACCTGCTCGGTGGCGATATGCCCGGCGTTGCCCCAGGACGCGGCGGGCACGCCGGCCTGCTGATCCAGCAACGTTACCGCCGCGCCGCGCCGCGCCAACGCGAGCGCCAATGTGCGCCCGACCACGCCGCCGCCTATGATCAGGATGCGCATCGCCGGGTCATCCACGCCGCTTCACATGCACCGTCGTATTGTATACAATTGGCCATCACAAGTCACTGGATCTCTTCCATTAGCCTTGTTGATCGAACGTTAACCACGTGCTGAGATCATACGCAGACTACGCACGCTCCCGTGCTGCTTGAAGGACTATCATGCCCGTCAGCATCATCGCCCGCACCCTGTCCGATCGCGTGTTCGAGATCGTGCGCGAGCGCATCGTCACCGGTGAGCTGCGTGACAACATGCCGATCCGCCAGGACGCGCTCGCCAGCGAGCTGGGTGTCAGCAAGATCCCGCTGCGCGAGGCGCTGGCGCGGCTTGAGCAGGAGGGGCTGCTGACGAGCCAGGCCAATCGCGGCTACACGGTGCAGCCGATGTCGGCGGCACAGGCAGACGAGATCTTCGCGCTGCGCCTCTCGATCGAGCCCGCGGCGTCGGCGAGCGCGGCGCTGGCGGCGGACGAGGGAGGGCGACAGGCGGCACTGGCGGCGTTCCACGCGCTCGACGAGGCGGCCTCGAGCAACCTCGCGGAGGTTGCGGTGCGCAATCGCGTCTTCCACATCGCGCTGGTGCGCCCCGCCGGGCGGCGGCTGACCACCTCGCTGGTCGAGCGGCTCGGCATCCTGGCGGAGCGCTACACCGTCGCGCATCTCGCCCCGGCGGGTCGCGACGCGCGCGCGCACGTCGAGCATCAGGGGCTGATCGATAGCTGGATGGCGCGCGATGCCGAAGCCCACCAGCGTCTGCTCCACGACCATATCGCGGGTACGCTCGCCGACCTGCGCGCGCAGTTCGCGGCGGATGCGGTCGCCGCTTAGCGGCTTCACACGCAGCCCAGGCTCGCCAGCGTCGCGCGCACCGCCTCCACCAGCGGCGTGCGCGGTTCCCGCCCCAGCGTCGCCACCAGCCGCGCGTTGTCGAGTCGCAGCGGGCGCTGCCACAGATAGCGCATCTCCATCAGCTCGCGCGGCGTCTCCGCCACCAGCGCGGCGAGGCGCAGCTGCCACCACGGCAGCCGGCGGATCGGCACCGCAGGATCGCCGAGCACGCGCACGATCGCCTCGACCATCTCTCGTCCGTCGGCGTCCCACTGGCCATCGAGATGGTAGCGCGCGAAGGCGGGCAGGTCGTCGCGATCGAGCAGTTGCGCGATCGTCTCCGCCACGTCGGGCAGGTAGGCCCAGGCATGCCCGACGCCGCGCTGCCCTGGCTGGCGCACCACGCGCGGGCGCGCCCCAGGCGTCACCAGCCCCTGCGCAAACCAATTGTTCGCCGCGCCCGGGCCGAAGAAGTCGCCCGCACGCACGATCAGCACGCTGGCAGCGCCGCTCGCCGCCAGCGCCTCAAGGCGTCGCTCGAGCGCGACGCGGATCGCGCCCTTGCGCGTGACCGGCCGCTGCGGCGCGTCCTCCGCGACCAGCGGGAAGGCGTCGGGGCCGTAATTGTAGACCGTGCCAGGCAGCACCACGCGGGCGCCGGTCGCGCGCGCCGCGGCGATCGTGCTGTCGAGCATCGGCAGCACCTGACCGGCCCAGTCGCGATAGCCCGGCGGGTTGACCGCGTGGACGATCGTCGACGCGCCGACCGCGGCGGCGGCGACCGCGGCGGCGTCCCGTGCGTCGCCGCGGACCGGCTCGCAGCGTGGGTCCAGCCGCGCCGCGTCGCCGCGCAGCAGCGCGCGGACTTGCCAGCCGCCGTCGAGCAGCCGCCGTGCGGTAGCCCCGCCGATGCCGCCGGTGGCGCCGAGTATCAGGGCCAGTCGCTTGCTCATCGCTCTTCTCCTCGTTCGTGTCGTGGCGAGGATGACGAGCGTCGAGCCCATCGAAAATTGCCAAAGAACGGTGGCCTGCTATACGCAAATCGATGAGCCAGGATCCGAGCTGGGATGTCTATCGCAGCTTCGCCGCGGTGCTGCGCGAACGCTCGTTGTCGGCCGCGGCGCGCGCGCTCGGACTGACCCAGCCGAGCGTGGCGCGGCATATCGCCGGGCTGGAGCAGGCGGTGGGCGGGTCGCTCTTCGTGCGCTCGCCGCGCGGCCTTTCGCCGACCGACCGCGCGCTGGCGCTGCGCCCGCACGCCGAGGCGCTGGTCGCCGCTGCGACCGCGTTGCGCCGCGCCGGGAGCGGGTCGCCCGACGCGCCCGAAGGCGTGGTACGGGTCAGCGCGAGCCAGGCGGTGGGGGTGTGGCATCTGCCGCCGATCCTCGCCGCGCTGCGCCGCGTGCACCCGCGGCTGGCGGTCGAGCTGGCGCTGACCGACTCGGTCGACGACCTGCTCCAGCGCCAGGCCGACGTGGCGGTGCGGATGGTCGAGCCGGCGCAGCAGGCGCTGGTAGCGCGGCGGGTCGGCGCGGTGCGGCTCGGTTTCCACGCACACCGCGACTATCTCGCGCGGCGCGGTATGCCCGCGACCGTCGCGGACCTGCGCGACCACGACCTGATCGGTCCCGACACCGAGACCGCCTTCACCCGCGGCACAGCGGCGCGCTGGCTGCCGGGGCTCGACCGCGCCGCCTTCGCGCTGCGCACCGACAACGACGCGGCGCATGTCGCGGCGATCACGGCGGGGTTCGGCATCGGCATCTGCCAGACCGCGGTGGCGCGGCGCGATCCAGCGCTGGTGCGTGTGCTGCCCAAGGCACTCGACGTGGCGCTGCCGCTCTGGATCGTGATGCACGAGGACCTGCGCGGCGGCGCGCGCTACCGCGCCGTGTTCGACGCGCTGGCGGAGGGTTTAGGGCAGGTCGCCGCGGCCGACGCGCGCGCCCTTTCCCTCGCCCCGCCAGCGGAGTAGGAGCGGCGGGCGATGACCACCGCCGCCCCTCTCCTGCCGCCGGCCGACTGGCGCGACTTCCTCGCGCTGACCAAGCCGCGCGTGATGACGCTCGTCGTGTTCACCGGCCTGTGCGGGATGCTCGCGGCGCCGGTGGCGGTCGATCCGGTGCTGGGCTTCACCGCGATCCTGTGCATCGCGCTCGGCGCCGGCGCGGCGGGGGCGCTCAACCAATGGTATGAGGCTGATCTCGACGCGGTGATGAAGCGCACCGCGGCGCGCCCGCTGCCCGCGGGGCGAATGGAGCGGCAGTCGGCGCTGCACTTCGGCGTCGGGCTCGGTGCCTTCTCGGTGATCCTGATGGGGCTGGCGGTGAACCTCGCCGCGGCGGCGATCCTCGCGGTCTCGATCCTGTTCTACGTGCTGATCTACACCGTGTGGCTGAAGCGCCGCACGCCGCAGAATATCGTGATCGGCGGCGCCGCGGGCGCCTTTCCGCCGCTGATCGGCTGGGCCGCTGCAACGGGCGAGGTGGCGCTGCTGCCGCTGCTGCTGTTCGCTTTGGTGTTCCTGTGGACCCCGCCGCATTTCTGGGCGCTCGCGCTGTTCGTGAAGACGGACTACGCCAATGCGGGCGTGCCGATGCTTCCCGTGGTGGCGGGCGAGCGCGTCACGCGGCGCCAGATCGGGCTGTACACCATCCCGATGGCGCTGGTGGCGGTGGCGCCCTGGCCGCTCGGGCTCGCGGGGCCGGTCTATGGCGTGGTGGCGACCGCGATGACCGCGGTGTTCGCGCTGCTCGCCGCCTTGGTCGCCGCCGGTCGGACCAGTGCGGTGAAGCCGATGCGTCACGAGAAGCAACTGTTCGGCTTCTCGATCCTGTACCTGTTCGTCGTATTCGGAGCGCTCGTGGTGGATCGGTGGGTGGCATGACGCCGGAGGAACAACAGCTCGTCCAGAAGCGGCAGAAGGCGCGCGCGATCGTGGTGGCGGTGCTGCTCGCCGCCTTCGTGGTGCTGATCTTCTTCATCACCATCGCCAAGATCCACCAGGGCATGGGGCATTGAGCGTGCCGCGGCCGTTCCTGGGGCTCACGCGCACCGGCCGCACCGCGCTGCTGGCGGTGCTCGGCATCTGCTTCATGACCGGGCTCGCCTTCGCCAGCGTGCCGCTCTACCGGCTGTTCTGCCAGGCGACCGGGCTCAACGGCACCACCGGCCGCGCCGAGCGCGCGCCGGGCGGCGTCCACCGCTTGATCACGATCGCGTTCGACGCCAACACCAGCCCCAAGCTGCCGTGGCGCTTCCAGCCCGAGCGCGAGCAGGAGGTGGTGGAGATCGGCGCGCGCGACATGGCCTTCTTCGCCGCCACCAGCCGCGCCGCGCAGGAGACGACGGGCACCGCGACCTACAACGTCACCCCCGCGATTGCGGGCAAATATTTCACCAAGATCCAGTGCTTCTGCTTCACGCAGCAGACGCTCAAGGCGGGCGAGTCGCAGCGCATGCCGGTGATCTTCTACGTCGATCCCGCGATCCTCACCGATCCGGACACCAAGGACGTGCAGACGATCACGCTCTCCTACACATTTTACCCGGTGGATTCCGCCGGGCGAGCGGGCTAGACGAGAGCCGATAAGCGAAACGGGGAGAGCCGCGCATGGCGGGTGCCAAGAACCACGAGTACCACATCCTGCCGCCCAGCCCCTGGCCGCTGCTCAGCTCGATGGCGGCGCTGGTGCTGGCGACCGGCGGCATCATGTACATGCACTCCGCCACCGCGGGCGGCTGGGTCTTCCTGATCGGCCTCGCCGCGGTGCTGTTCTGCATGTACGGCTGGTGGCATCAGGTGATCCGCGAGGCGCATGCCGGCGATCATACGCCGGTGGTGCAGCTTCACTTCCGCTACGGCATGATCCTGTTCATCGCCTCCGAGGTGATGTTCTTCGTCGGCTGGTTCTGGGCCTTCTTCGACTTCTCGCTCTTCCCCACCGCCATGTCCTTCGTCGACGGTCAGGTGGAGCGCGCGACCGAGGGCGCCGCGGCGATCGCCGCGACATGGCCGCCCAAGGGGCTGGAGGTGATCAATCCCTTCGAGTTCCCGCTGCTCAACACGCTGATCCTGCTGTGCTCGGGCACCACGGTGACGTGGGCGCACCACGCGCTGATTCACGACCAGCGCGGCGGCGAGAAGCGCGGCTTCTGGGGCCTGCTCGGCGTCGGCGACCGCGACGGCGTGCTCAAGGGGCTGTGGCTGACGGTGGTGCTCGGCGTGCTGTTCAGCAGCATCCAAGCCTATGAGTACATGCACGCGCCCTTCCCGTTCAAGGGCATCAACTACGGCGCCGCCTTCTTCATGGCGACCGGCTTCCACGGCTTCCACGTGCTGGTCGGCACGATCTTCCTGATCGTCAACCTGATCCGCGCCTACAACGGCGCCTTCACGCCGCGGCAGCATTTCGGCTTCGAGGCGGCCGCCTGGTACTGGCATTTCGTCGACGTGGTGTGGCTGTTCCTGTTCGTCACCATCTACGTCTGGGGTGGCTGGGGCGCGCCGGTCCACGCGGGCTAAGCCGCATGTCGGGCGAGGAGCGGATCGCGCCGCGCCCGCTCGACGTCGGGCTGAAGGGACTGTGCCCGCGCTGCGGCGCGCCGACGCTGTTCGCCGGCCTGTTGCGCTTCGCCGAACAGTGTAGCGCCTGCGGGCTGCGCCTCGCCGATTTCAACGTCGGCGACGGCCCCGCCGCTTTCCTTACCCTGATCTGGGGCACGATCGTGGTCGCGCTGGCGATCACGCTCGAGCTCTCGCTGGCCCCGCCCTGGTGGGTTCACGCGCTGCTGTGGGTGCCGCTGACGCTCGCCGGGGTGATCGGCTCGCTGCGGCTGGCGAAGGGCTGGCTGATCGCGGCCGAGTATCGCAACGCCGCGCGCGAGGGGCGGGTGACGGAATGAGGCGGGTGCCGATCGTGCCGACGCTGCTGGTCGCGCTCGCCGCGGCGGCGATGGTGGCGCTGGGGCTGTGGCAGCTGCTTGAGCGAAAGCCGCAGAAGGAGGCGCTGCTGGCGCAGCTCGCCGCCAACCCACGCCTGCCCGCGGTCGCCTTCCCGCGCTTCCCCGACGAGACGTTGCTGTTCCGCCGCGCGAGCGCCTTCTGCCTCCAGCCGGTCGGGTTCGAGCGCGCGGGGGCGGGCGCGGCGGGGTTCCGCGTGATCGCGATGTGCCGCACCGGCGCCGAGGGACCGGGGCTGCGGGTGCAGATCGGCACGACGCGCGACGTCAAGGCGACACCGGTGTGGCGCGGCGGCGCGGTGAGCGGCTGGATCGCCCATGCGCCCGACTCGCGTCCGCTGATCGCGACGGTGATGGCGCCGCGCGCGCGCGAGCTGATGCTGGTGAGCGACCGCCCCGCGACGGGGCTGGCGGCGAACACACCGCCCGATCCCGCGAGCATGCCCAACAACCACCTCGCTTATGCGGTGCAATGGTTCCTGTTCGCGGGTGTGGCGGTGGTGGTCTATGTCGTCGCGCTGCGGCGGCGGGGAGACGGGCGGACGAACCCGAAAGATCCTCCCCGCTAGCGGGTAAGAAACAGGTCACCTCACCCGTTCAGATCCCCGCCCACCAGTCGTAGTCGACATTGTCTTCCCAATAGCCCCCGCGCCCCTTGCCGATTCCGGCGAGCGACTCCACCGCGGTGACGCGCATGAGATACTTGGCCTGCTTGTAGCCGAGCTGGCGCTCGACCCGCAGCCGTAGCGGCGCGCCGTGGCCGACGTCTAGGAAGCGGTCGTTCATCGCCCAAGCGAGGATCGTCTGCGGATGGAAGGCGTCGACCAGGTCGATCGACTCGTAATACGGCGCGCCGCCATAATAGTCCGCGCAGGTGAAGACGATGTAACGCGCGCGCTCGCTCAGCCCGGCGGCGCGCAGCACCTCGCCCAGCCGCGGCCCCTGCCACTTGCCGATCGCGCTCCACCCCTCGACGCAGTCGTGCCGCGTGATCTGCGCCCGCTGCGGAAAGGCGCCGAGGTCGCGCAACGACAAAGCGAGCGGCCTCGCCACCATCCCGTCCACCGTCAGCCGCCAGTCGGCGAAGCGCTCGGCGCGCAATGCGGCGTACGCGTCGGTGCCCGGGTCGCGCGTGCCGTTGGTGCGGAAGCGCGGCGACATCTGATCGGGGCGGAACTCGGGCGCGAGCGCGTTACGGTTGAACAGCGCGCGCTGGAGCCCGCGGTGGATATCCTCGCCCTTGAACAGGATCGTGCGGACCTCGGGCTGCTGGACGACGCGGTCGCACGCACCGAGCAGCAGCGCGCTGCCCCCCGCCGCGCCGCGCGCGAGCAGCTGACGCCGGTGCCACATCACTCCGGCACCCGCCACCAGCCGGTGATCATCGAGCGCAGCTCGTTGCCCACGCCAGCGAGGATCACCAGCGTCAGGTGCACCACGGTGAACAGCGCCAGCCCCGCCATCGCGAGGAAGTGGAGCGAGCGCGCCGACTGGCGCCCGCCGAACAGCTCGAGCAGCCACGGCCAGGCCGCGTCCATCCCCGGCGAGAGCGCCAGCCCGGTGAGGATCACCAGCGGCAGCAGCACGAAGATCACCGCGACGTAGCTCAGCTTCTGCAGGACGTTATACTCGCCCGGCGCCTCCGGATCGTGGAAGCGCAGGTCGAGGTGCGCGCGCACGTCGGCGACGATGTGCGCTGGAGCGAGGTCGCGGCGGCGCAGGCGCAGGTCGCGCTGGATATGACGGTTGAGGAGGCTCACGAACAGGTAGCCGAGCAGCGAGAAGGCCAGCACCAAAGCGAAGAACAGGTGCCAGCGACGCGAGATCGCGAGATTGTAGCTCGCCGGGATCGTCAGCCAGGCGGGGAAGCGCGGCAGCTGCGCCCAGGCATGATCGAAATTGGCGCCGTAGCGTCCCCAGTAGAGCCGGGGATGCGCATTGGAAATGCCCAGCCCCGAGCCGATCAGCACGATCACCGCGACCGCGTTGAGCCAGTGCCACACGCGCGTGGCAAGCCGGTGACGGCGAATGGCGGTTGCACCCATGTCCCCGTCCTAGCAGAGGTTAGGTCATGACCGAATGGCATTTCTACGAGCCCGCCCGGGGCCACGGCCTGCGCCACGATCCGCTCAACGCGATCGTCGCACCGCGCCCGATCGGCTGGATCAGCACCGTTTCGCACGCCGGCGTGCGCAACCTGGCACCGTACAGCTTCTTCAACCTGTTCAACTACAAGCCGCCGATCGTCGGGTTCTGCTCGGTGGGCGCCAAGGACTCGCTGGCGAACACGCGCGAGACCGGCGAGTTCGTGTGGAACCTGGCGACCCGCGACCTCGCCGAGGCGATGAACGCGTCCTCTGCGATGGCGCCGCCCGACGTGGACGAGTTCGCGCTGGCGGGGCTGGAGACGCTCCCCTCCGCCAGGGTGCGCCCGCCGCGCGTCGCGACGAGCCCGGTGCAGTTCGAATGCGTGGTTACCCAGATCGTACAGCTCGAGGCGAGCGGCGGCGGCTCGCTGTCCGCGTGGCTGGTGCTGGGCGAAGCGGTGGCGGTGCACGTCGACCGCGCGCTGATCCAGGACGGCGTCTACCAGACCGCGCGCGCGCGGCCGATCACGCGGGGCGGCGGGCCAGCGGACTATTTCGAGATCACGCCCGAGCAGCTGTTCCGGCTGGAGCGGCCGACGGGCTGAGCGACGGGGTGATGAACTCCTCCCCGCACGTAAGCCGCCGCCTTCCCGCGAGCGACAGGCCGATCGCATCGGGCGGTTCAGGCGACTTCCGCGCACCAAGACCTATTCCGTCGTCCCGGCCAAGACCCGGGATCCACGGTGCCGCGCACGCCCTCGCTGTTGTTCTCGGCGAAACATGGATTGCGGACCAAGTCGGGGATGGCGACTGGCGTGAAGCGTCCGGCGCGTCGCACGGTGCTATGCGATAGCCCTCCCCCTCTCACGAGCGGGGAGGATCGATATCTAAGTCGCCGGCTCCGTCCTCACGGTCGCGACAACCACGGCGAACAGCAATCCGCCGTCGGCGTCGACCAGCTCGACCCGCCACTCCTCGCCGCGTAGCAGCGCATCCACCTCGTCGCGCACCACATCGGCGGCGAACCGCACTGCCGCCGCACGGGCGTCGGCCAACGTGCTGAATTCCTGACCGATCGCGTCGGGGTGCGAGATGCCGTCGCGCACGTTGAAGAAATAGCGCTGCATCAGCGGCTCCTTTCCGCCCAGCTAGCCTTGACCTAGATCAATGGTCGTCAACGAAGGTTAGGAAGGTCGCCATTTCTCGCGCGACTCCGACGCGATCGTCTGATCGAGGTGAGGGCGCGCGCCGCGTCGGCCTCAGCCGTAGGCGCGCCAGAAGAACACCGCGGTGGTGGCGGCGGTGACCAGGATCGTCCAGCCGCGCACCACGCCCGCGGGCAGCCGCTTGCCCACGCTCGCGCCGGCCCAGCCGCCGACGATCCCGCCGAGCAGCATCGGCGCCCCCGCCTGCCAGCGCACCAGCCCGGTGGTGATAAACACCAGTGCCGCCGCGGCATTGGCCATCGCCAGCATCAGCGTGCGCGGGGCGAACAGCGCGCGCGGGCTGGCACCGGCGAGCAGCCCATAGGTGGCGGTGAGCATGATCCCGACGCCGCCGCCGAAATAGCCGCCATAGGTGCCGAGCAACGCCTGCGCGACGAACAGGCTGCGCCGCCCGATGGTGACTCGCCGCGCCAGCCACGCCGCCCCGGCGGGCCCGAACACGATCGCGACCAGCGCCACCAGCAGCAGCCACGGCACGATCAGGTCGAAGGCGTGACCGGGCGTGACCACCAGCAGGGTGCTCCCGATCAGACCGGCGACGAAGGTCACCGCCGCGAGCCGGCGCAGCGACACGCCCGCGACCGGGCCGAGCTCGTCGCGGAAGCTCCACACGCTCGCGCCCGCGCCGGGCAGCAGCGCGACATTGGAGGTGGCGTTGGCGATATTGGCGGGCAGCCCCAGCCCGAGCAGCGCCGGCAGCGTGGCGAAGGTGCCGCCGCCCGCCAGCGCGTTCATCGCGCCGCCGACCGCGCCCGCCCCGGCCGCCAGCGCGACCGCGCCCCACTCAGCCAAGCGCCGCCTGCTTCTCCGCCGCGATCCGGTCGAGCTCGGCGCGGCTCTTCTTCTCGGCCGCGGTCTTGAGCTGGCCGCAGGCGGCGTCGATGTCGCGGCCGCGCGGGGTGCGCACCGGGGCGGAGATGCCGCCTTCGAAGATGATCTCGCTGAAGCGGCGCACGCGCTCGGGCGTCGACGTCTCGTAGGCCGCGCCGGGCCAGGGATTGAACGGGATCAGGTTCACCTTGGCGGGCAGCTGATAGTGGCGCAGCAGCCGCACCAGCTCGTGCGCCTCCGCGTCCGAGTCGTTCTTGTCCTTGAGCATCACGTACTCGAAGGTGATGCGGCGCGCGTTGTTGGCGCCGGGATAGTCGGCGCAGGCCTGGAGCAGTTGCTCGATGCCGTATTTGCGGTTGAGCGGCACGATCTCGTCGCGCACCTCCTTGGTCACCGCGTGGAGCGACACCGCGAGATTGACCCCGATCTCCTCGCCCGCGCGCGCCATCATCGGCACCACGCCCGAGGTCGAGAGCGTGATGCGGCGCTTGCTGAGCGCGAGGCCGTCGCCGTCCATCACCAGCTTGAGCGCGTCGCGCACCGCGTCGAAATTGTAGAGCGGCTCGCCCATGCCCATCATCACGATGTTGGTGAGCATGCGGCCCTCGGGCTGGCTCGGCCACTCGCCGAGCGAGTCGCGCGCCAGCATCACCTGGCCGACGATCTCGCCCGCGGTGAGGTTGCGCACCAGCCGCATCGTGCCGGTGTGACAGAAGGTGCAGTTGAGCGTGCAGCCGACCTGGCTCGACACGCAGAGCGTGCCGCGATCGGCGTCGGGGATGAACACCGCCTCGTAATCCTGCCCGTCGGGGGAGCGCAGCAGCCATTTGCGCGTGCCGTCGCTGGAGACCTGCGCCTCCACCACCTCGGGGCGGCCGATGACGAAGCGCTCAGTCAGCCACGGATGCTGCGCCCTGGCGATGTCGGTCATCAGCGCGAAGTCGGTGGCGCCGCGATTGTAGATCCAGTGCCAGATCTGCTTGGCGCGCAGCTTGGCCTGGCGCGGCTCGAGCCCGGCGGCGGCGAGCGTCTCGCGCAGCTGGTCCTTGGACAGGCCGATCAGGTCGACGCGACCGTCGGGGCGCGTCACCGCGGCGCGCGGGACGGGCACGGGATCGATGTGCCCGGGGATGGGCATGGGGGCGGCCGGCTCTGTCAGCATCGCGCGCACATAGGCGATGTGAGCGGAACTTTCCAGTTCGGCGTGGGGCGCCCCTTCTCCCTACCCTTCAGGCGAAGGCTGGGGTGGGGCGTTGCCGCGGGCAGCGCGGTCGTTTACCGAGTGGCGCGCTTGCGGCACGGCCCCACCCCCGCCCCCCTCGCGGGGAGAGGAGTCACATTCTTACCCGCCCGCGCACCCCAGCTGCGCCGCGTCGATCGCGGTAGGGGCGCCCGCAAGCGTGTAGCTGTCCGCGATCGGCCGTCCCGCGCGGTCGGAGGTGGTCAGCGTCATCAGCCGTCCCGCTCGCAAGGCGGCGACGATCGCGCGGTCGGTCGCGGCGTCGGGCGCGCGCGCGCTCGCCAGATCGCCCGTCAGCCCGAAGCGGCGCTCGCCCACCGCCAGCGTCACGCGCGCGTCGGGGCCGCGCGGGCGCGACAGGCGGAAGTACACGCTGGGCGTGCGAGTCGCCCCCGCGCGCGCCACCACACTGGCGAAACCGCCGCGGCGATCGGTGGTGCCGTCGTCGCGCACCGGCTGCGCGATCGCGAAGCAGTGCGGCGGCACGCCCTCGCGCAGCGCCGCCCAGCGCTCCCACACGCCGAGGGCGCCGCGCTCCGCCGCCAGCGCCAGCGTCGTCGCAATCAGCAAGATCCTGCCCCCATTCGCGCCTCCTCCGCCTCACCTATGAAGCGCTGTGGCCCATGAGCAACGATTTTTTCTGTTTATGTGAGGTTCATGCAACGTCGTGGGCGGTAACTAATTGACCCCGCACGCCCCAGGGTCGGGGCGAGAGGACTGGAGTGAGACATGCGTAAGTTTGCATTTGCCACCGCCGCGGCCGCGTTCGGCGTCGCGTTGGCAACCCCCGCGCTGGCACAGAACGGCGACTTCAGCGGCCCGCGGCTTGAGGCGCTCGCCGGCTACGACAATCTGCGCGACGGCGGCAACGGCGATTCCGAGGGCCGCGAGGGCTTCAGCTACGGCGCGCTGCTCGGCTACGATATTCAGAACGGCAACATCGTCTACGGGATCGACGGCGAGATCACCGACGCGACCACCAAGAGCCGCAGCTACAATGAGGTGACCGCAGGCGACCGCTTCTCGGTCGAGGCCGGGCGCGACCTCTATATCGGCGGCCGGCTCGGCTACGTGATCTCGCCCGCGGCGATGATCTACGCCAAGGGCGGTTACACCAACGCGCGGGTCGAAAGCCGCTACCAGCCCAATACCGGCGCGGACAGCGAGCTGGTCGAAAAGGCCGACCTGGACGGCTTCCGCCTCGGCGCCGGGCTCGAGTATAAGCTCACCCCGACCGCCTTCGTGAAGGGCGAGTATCGCTACTCGCATTATGGCGAGATCGAGGGCTACAACATCGACCTCGACCGCCATCAGCTGATGGCCGGCCTCGGCATCCGCTTCTAAGGATCGGCCGGTGAGGCGAGGCCGGCACCGCGGCGATCGCGCTCCTGCGCACGCGCGAGCCCGGAGCCGAGAACGCTGACCTGCGTGACCCTGGGTTCCTGCGTTCGCAGGAACACGGGGCGCACCACGCACTCATATAGACGCGAAGGGTCGGGGCGCTTGCTCCGGCCCTTCACTTTTGGCTAGGACGATCCGGCCAATTGCCCCTGGTGAGTGACCTGCGGGCCCGGGGGACGTGACGATGAAGGCGACGATCGAACGCGCGACGCTGCTCAAGGGGCTGAGCCACGTGCAATCGGTGGTGGAGCGCCGCAACACCATCCCGATCCTCTCCAACGTGCTGCTTGAGGCCACCGCCGAGGGGCAGCTGCGGCTGATGGCGACGGATCTCGACCTCCAGATCAACGAAAGCGTTGCTGCCGCGGTCGACCAGCCGGGCGCCACCACCATCTCCGCGCACACCTTGTTCGACATCGCGCGCAAGCTGCCGGAAGGGTCGCAGGTATCGCTCGCCGCCGCGGATGGTCGCGTCACGATCGTGGCGGGGCGCGCGCGCTTCTCGCTCGGCACGCTGCCGCGCGACGATTTCCCGGTGATCGCCGAGGGCGAGTTGCCGGTGCAGTTCGAGCTGCCGGTCGATACGCTCAAGCAGATCATCGACAAGACCCGCTTCGCCATCTCCACCGAGGAGACGCGTTACTATCTCAACGGCATCTTCCTCCACGTCGCCGAGGGCGTGCTCAAGGCCGCGGCGACCGATGGCCACCGGCTGGCGCGCGTGACGGTCGACCAGCCCGAGGGCGCCGCCGACATGCCCGACGTGATCGTGCCGCGGAAGTGCATCGCCGAGCTGCGCAAGCTGCTCGACGAGGTGGACGGCTCGGTCGGCGTGTCGCTGTCGGGCACCAAGATCCGCTTCGATCTCGGCAGCGCGATCCTCACCTCCAAGCTGATCGACGGGACCTTCCCTGACTACAGCCGCGTGATCCCAACCGCCAACGACAAGATCCTCAAGCTCGATCCGAAGAGCTTCATGCAGGGGGTCGACCGCGTCTCGACGATCGCCACCGAGAAGACCCGCGCGGTCAAGATGGCGCTCGATCGCGACAAGATCACCTTGTCGGTGACCAGCCCGGAGAACGGCACCGCCGCCGAGGAAGTGCCCGGCGACTATGCCGCGATGCCGTTCGAGATCGGCTTCAACAGCCGCTACCTGCTCGACATCCTCGGCCAGATCGACACCGACCTGGTGGAGGTCCACCTCGCCGACGCTGCCGCGCCGACGCTGATCCGCGAAAACGACAAGAGCCCCGCTCTCTACGTGCTGATGCCGATGCGGGTGTGAGGCGCCGTCCCGCGAGCCGCTTGGCTCGCGGGATAAGGTGGCATTCGGCGATCGTCAGCGGACGGCAGGTCGCACGTCGGCAACGACGCCCGACAGCGAGTCCAGCGCGTGGTTTAGCGCGAGCAGGTTGACGTGCGCGGCACCGAGGATGGGATCCTCCGCCTGCGCCGCGACGAGCGCGCGTAGCCGCTCCACCGTCAGCCCGCGCACCCGCGCGATCCGCGGCGCCTGCGCCAGCGCGCTCGCCGGCGAGAGATCGGGATCGAGCCCCGAGCCGCTCGCCGTCACCAGATCGGCCGGCAAGGGGCCCGCGACGCCCTCGCCGCGCCGCTTGACGATATCAGCCTTGACGCGGTCGACGAGCAGCTGGCTTGCCGGGCCGAGGTTGGAGCCCGAGGAGGACAGGCCGTCATAGCCCTTGCCTGCCGCCGACGGCCGGCTCTGGAAATAGCGGTCGGCGGTGAAGGCCTGGCCCAGCACGGTCGAGCCGATCACCTTGCCGTGCGCGTCGTGCACCAGGCTGCCGTTCGCCTGGCGCGGGAAGAGCGTCTGGCCCAGCCCGGTCATCGCCAGCGGGTAGAGCAGGCCGAGCAGCGCGGCGAAGAGCAGCGTCAGCACGATCGCGGGGCGCAGCGCGGAAGAGAGATCCTTGGTCATGTCATTCCTTCTTCTTGCCCCTCCCTTTCAGGGGAGCGGGAGTAGCGTCACGCCAGCCCCAGCCCGCCCACGACCAGGTCGATCAGCTTGATGCCGACGAACGGGGCGAGCAGGCCGCCGAGGCCGTAGACCGCGAGGTTGCGCGCCAGCAGCGGGCCCGCCGCCATCGGACGATACGCCACCCCCCTGAGCGCCAGAGGCACCAGCAGCGGGATGATCAGCGCGTTGAAGATGATCGCGCTGAGGATCGCCGACTGCGGGGTCGCCAGCCCCATCACGTTGAGCACGCCGAGTCCCGGATAGAGCGCGACGAACATCGCCGGGATGATCGCGAAATATTTCGCCACGTCGTTCGCCACCGAGAAGGTGGTGAGCGCGCCGCGCGTCATCAGCAGCTGCTTGCCGAGCCCGACCACCTCGATCAGCTTGGTCGGATCGCTGTCGAGGTCGACCATGTTGCCCGCCTCGCGCGCCGCCTGCGTGCCCGTGTTCATCGCCACGCCGACGTCGGCCTGCGCCAGCGCCGGCGCGTCGTTGGTGCCGTCGCCGCACATCGCCACGAGCTTGCCGCCGGTCTGCTCCTGGCGGATCAGCGCCAGCTTGTCCTCCGGCGTGGCCTGCGCGAGGAAGTCGTCCACCCCTGCCTCCGCGGCGATCGCCGCGGCGGTGAGCGGATTGTCACCGGTGATCATCACGGTGCGGATGCCCATCGTGCGCAGCTCACCGAAGCGCTCGCGGATCCCGGCCTTGACCACGTCCTTGAGGAAGATCGCGCCGAGCAGGCGGCCGTCGCGTGCCACCGCCAGCGGGGTGCCGCCGGCGCGCGCGATCTCGTCGGTGATGCGGCGCAGCTCGGTCGCTGCGGCGGTCTCGCCCGCGCCCGCGTTGGCGCGCAGGATCGAGTCGACCGCACCCTTCTGGATCAGCGTCTCGCCGATGCGAACGCCCGAGACGCGGGTCTGCGCGGTGAAGGCGATCACCTCGGCGCCCGCGGGCATCGGCCGCTGCAGCCCGAACCGGTCGCGTGCCAGCACCACGATCGAGCGACCTTCCGGGGTTTCGTCGGCGAGGCTGGCGAGCAGCGCGGCCTCGGCCAGCTCGACGTCGCTGGCACCGCCGACGCTGCGGAACTCGCTCGCCTGGCGGTCGCCGATCGTGATCGTGCCGGTCTTGTCGAGTAGCAGCACGTCGACGTCGCCCGCCGCCTCGACCGCGCGGCCCGATTTGGCGAGCACGTTGAAGCGCACCAGCCGGTCCATGCCGGCGATTCCGATCGCCGAGAGCAGCGCCGCGATCGTGGTGGGGATCAGCGTGATCAGCAGCGCGGCCAGGATCGCCACCGGGATGCTGCCGCCGGTGTAGGCGGCGAAGCCCGGGATCGTCGCGACCGCGATCAGGAAGATGATCGTCAGCCCGACGAGCAGCACGGTCAGCGCCACCTCATTCGGCGTCTTCTGCCGCTCGGCGCCCTCGACGAGCGCGATCATGCGGTCGAGGAAGCCTTTGCCCGGCTCCACCGTGACCTTGACGCGGATCTCGTCGGAGATGACGCGCGTCCCCGCGGTCACCGCCGAGCGGTCGCCGCCCGCCTCGCGGATCACCGGCGCGCTCTCGCCCGTGATCGCGGCCTCGTTGACCGAGGCGACGCCGGCGACAACGTCGCCGTCGGAGGGGATCAGGTCACCTGTCTCGACCAGCACGATGTCGCCGACCCGAAGCTGGCTCGCCGCCACCTCGTCGTAGGCGCGCCCGTCGCCCTTCAGCCGCTTGGCGCTGAGCTCGGCCTTGGTGGCGCGCAGGCTCGCCGCCTGCGCCTTGCCGCGCCCCTCCGCCAGCGCCTCGGCGAAGGTGCCGAACAGCACCGTCAGCCATAGCCACACCACCAGCTGTGCCTTGAACGCGAGCGTCAGCCCGTCGCCGCCGATGTTGATCGTGACCGTCAGCAGCGTCGCCACGCACGCGGTCACGAACATGACCGGGTTGCGGATCAGCTCCTTCGGGTTGAGCTTGAGGAAGCTCGCCGTGATCGCGGGCACGACGAGGTCGGCCGTGAACAGGCTCTTGGTCTGGGTCTTCGCCATGTTGGCCCCCGGTTCAGAACAGCTGGCCGCGGATCATCGCGAGATGATCGGCGATCGGGCCGAGCGCGAGGCTCGGCAGGAAGGTGAGGCCGCCCAGGATCAGGATGATCCCGACGAGCAGCCCGACCCACAGGCCGCCGGTGGTCGGGAACGAGCCCGCGCTCTCCGGCGTGTACTTCTTGGCAGCGAGGCTGCCCGCGATGGCGAGCATCGGCACGATGATGAAGAACCGCCCGATCCACATCGCGACGCCGAGCAGCCCGTCGTAATAAGGCGTATTGGCGGTCAGCCCGGCGAAGGCGGAGCCGTTGTTCGCCACCGCGCTGGTGAAGGCGTAGAGGATCTCCGAGAAGCCGTGCGGCCCCTTGTTGAGCGGCCCGGCCAGCCCCTGCTGCAGCACCGACGACAAGGCGGTGAAGCCGAGGATGACGAGCGGCAGCACCGCGATCGCCAGCACCGCCAGCTTCACCTCGCGGCTCTCGATCTTCTTGCCGACGTACTCGGGCGTGCGCCCGACCATCAGCCCGGCGACGAACACCGCCAGGATCGCAAACAGCAGGAAGCCGTAGATCCCCGCGCCGACGCCGCCGACGACGACCTCGCCGAGCTGCATGTTGAACAGCGGGATCAGCCCGCCCAGCGCGGTGAAGCTGTCGTGCATCGCGTTGACCGCGCCGCACGAGGCCGCGGTGGTGACGACCGAGAACAGCGCCGAGGCGGCGATGCCGAAGCGCGCCTCCTTGCCCTCCATGTTGCCGCCCGCGACGCCGAGCTGGTGGAGCACGGGATTGCCCGCCGCCTCGGCGGCATAGGTCGCCGCGGTGCCGGCGAGGAACAGGATCATCATCGCCGCCAGGATCGCCCAGCCCTGCCGCGTGTTGCCCACCGCCTTGCCGAAGGTCCAGGTCAGCCCGGCGCCGAGCAGGAAGATCGACAGCATCTGCACGAAGTTGGTCAGCGCGGTCGGGTTCTCGAACGGATGCGCCGAGTTGGCGTTGAAGAAGCCGCCGCCGTTGGTGCCGAGCATCTTGATCGCTTCCTGGCTGGCCACCGGCCCGAGCAGGATCGATTGGCGCGCGCCCTCCAGCGTCTGGACGTCGACGACGCCGGCGAGCGTCTGCGGCACGCCACTGGCAATGTAGAAGAGTGTGATCGCGACGCAGAGCGGCAGCAGCAGGTAGAGCGTGATCCGCGTGACGTCGGCCCAGAAGTTGCCGATCGTCTTGGTCTCGCGCCGCGCGAAGCCGCGGAACAGTGCGAAGGCGAGCGCGGTGCCGGTCGCCGCGGAGAGGAAGTTGTGGATCGTCAGCCCCAGCATCTGGCTGAGGTTCGACATGGTGCTCTCGCCGCCGTAGCTCTGCCAGTTGGTGTTGGCGGTGAAGCTGATCGCGGTGTTGAACGCCAGATGCTCGCCCACCGCCCCCAGCCCCTGCGGGTTGAGCGGCAACACCGCCTGGAGCCGCAGCACGGCGTAAGTGAACAGCATCAGCGCGACGTTGAAGAGCAGCATGTGGAGCGCGTAGCGACGCCACCCCTGCTCCTCGTCCGGGTCGACCCCGGCGAGCGCGTAGAAACCGCGCTCGACCGGACCGAGCACGGGGTGGAGCGGCGTGCGCCGCCCCTCGTACAAAGCGAACAGCCACAGGCCGACCGGCTTGGTCAGCGCGAGCAGCACGCCGGTGAAGGCGAGGATCAGGAACCAGCCCTGCAAGGTCATCGCACCGCCTCCTTCAGAAGCGTTCGGGGCGGAGCAGCACCGCCACCAGGTAGACGAGGAGGCCGAGCGCGGTGAGCGCGGCCAGCCAGAGGTCGAGCGTCATGTCGCGTCTCCTCAGGCGTTGTCGCACAGGCGGACATAGGCGAGCGTCAGCGCCACCAGCCCGACCATGATCGCGACCCAGAGCAGGTCCTGCATCTCATCTCTCCCGTGTCAGAAGGCGGCGGTCAGCGCGGCCAGGACGGTGCCGCCGGCGATGCTGCCGGTGCCGTCCTGCCCCTTGCTGAAGCTCGGCCGCAGATAGGCCGACGACCGGTCCGAGAGGTCGGTGTCGACGTAGCTCAGGCCCAAGGTCAGGTTGCGCCAGGTCGCGTCGGCGCCGAGCGACCAGTCCCAATAGGAGCCGGTCGGCGCCACCGCGGTGGCGTTGGGGCCGAGCCCGGCCTGCCCCCAGCTATGACCGATATGCGCCTTGGCGGTGAGCGGCGTGCCCGCGAGCGCCAGTGCGCCGTCACCCCAGAGATAGAGGTTGTCGTCCTTGGCGCCGGGATCGGTGTAGACGCCCGCCGCGGCATCGGCGCCGGTGCGGTACCAGCGCCCGATCGCCTGCTGCTTGGGCGCATAGGCCGCGCCGGCGGTCAGCGTCGCCGGTCCGGCCGTGCCGCTCAGCTTGACATAGGGCTCGGCAAAGTCGGTCTTGTCGGCGCCGCCGGGGTACAGGTACCAGGTCAGCCCGACGTCGAGCGCGGCATTGTCGGCCAGTCTCGCCTTGTAGCCGCCGATCAGGTCGAGCTCCATGTTCGCCCCGCCGAACGTGCCCCAGCCCGCAAGATTCGAGGCCCAGGTGCCGACATAAAGCCCGCTCTCGTGCGCGACGGTGATCCCGCCCTGCACCGCCATCTGCCGGTCGCTCTGCGATACGCCGCGAAAGCGATAGTCGGACGCGATCGTGGCGGCGCCGCTGACGGTGATCGGCGAAGTCGGCGCGGCGGTGGTGTCGGCTTTCTGATCGGCCGTCGACTGCGCGCTGGCGGCGAGCGGCGCGCCGGCCATGGCGGCGAGCGCGGCCGCTTGAAGCAACTTCATCGGTCTGATTCCCCGAGGCGACACCGTCACGCGACAGTGCCTTCAAGGCAGGTCGATTAGGCGCAGCGACCGTAGCAAGGCGAGATCGATCGGGCGAAACCGCGTATAGCCGGCATATAGCGCGCGCTTCGTCGCGCCGCCACGCGCGGCACCCTTCCACCCGCGGCCAAGCCTCTCTATGCGCTGCCCTGTCGCACGAAGGTCGGTGTCGCCCGACCGGTCCCGCACGGGTGCGGGACAAGGCGCCGCAGCGCGCTCGGCGTCACTGCGCGCGGACCTCGGGAGGTAGAAAAGATGAACGTCGGCAGCATCGTCAGCTCACTCCGCCGCGCGTGACCGCGCACTGATACCGGTATCGATCGCACCCGATGATCCTGCTCACGCTCTCCGCCCTCACGCTCGCCGCCCCCGCCGCCCCCGCGGCGCCGCTCGCACAGGCGAAGAACCGCCGCGCGGCGCGCCGTGCCCGCGGCACGCTGCGCCTGCCCGAGCTCGAATTGCCCCCGGTGATGGTCGAGGCACCCGAACCCGAGGTGCCCCCGCCGACGCTCGGCGATGTCGGCGTGAGCCTCGCCAAGATCCCCGGCCCGACGATCCCGCCCGAGATTCGCGCCATGCTCGACGCCGCGATCGCGGCCAACGACGAGGCCGGGGTCGCCACCATCGTCAAATATGCGCGCGCGGGCGACCCCGGCTCGGCCGACCTGGTGCTGCGCCAGGCGAGCGACTGGCGCACCGCGCGCGCGCGCGCGCACGACGAGCGGTTGCAGCAGGCGAGCGCGTTCGAGTTGTGGACCGGCAAGGCCGAGGCGGGCGGGTTCATCTCCACCGGCAACTCGAACATCACCGGGCTGACCGGCTCGGCCGACCTCACCCGCGAGGGGCTGCGCTGGCGCCACCGGCTGCTCGGCCAGGCCGACTTCCAGCGCACCGACGGCGTCACCAGCCGCGAGCGCTACACCTTCGGCTACCAGCCCAACTACAAGGTCAGCGACCGCGCCTATATCTACGGCAATCTCGGCTATGAGTCGGATCGCTTCCTCGGCTATGTCAGCCGCTACGCGGTCTCGGTCGGCGCTGGCTACGGCGTGTTTCGCCGCTCCGGGCTGACGCTCGACCTCGAGGCCGGCCCCGCCTTCCGCCAGACCGATTTCACCGACGATTTCATGCAGAGCAGCCTCGCCGCGCGCGGCAGCATGAATCTCAACTGGACGCTGATCGGCGGCCTGCGACTGAGCCAGGAAGCCTCGGCCTATCTCGAACATTACAACAGCACGGTACGCAGCGTCAGCGCGCTTGAGGCCAAATTGCTCGGCCCGCTATCGGCGAAATTCTCCTACACCGTGCAATATGAGAGCGAGCCGCGCGACGAACGGCTCAGCACCGACACGCTCAGTCGATTGTCGCTGGTCTATAGTTTCTGAGGGGCACTCGCGGCGGAGAGCGCGACGCGAGTGGTTCGCGGTGACCCACGCCACCTCACTCGGCGCCATCCCGGACTTGGTCCATTATGACGACGAATAAAGGAAGCATCGCGGCCGACCGTACTCCGGCTCCAAACCTCCTCCATTGATCCGCATCAGTTTGATTCGGCGGAACGTTTCATCGGCGCCACCCGTATCCTCGACCCTATGCCCGCTCCCGCCACACCGTTGTTCCGCTGGACCCACCAGGCCCAGGAGGAGCTCGAGACTCTCCTCCACGGCCATGTCGCCGAGCGCTCCTTTCCCTGCGTCGGCGCCAAGGCGGCGCTCGCGCGCGGGACGCTCGACGTGCTCGCCTGCTCGCGCCTCGACAGCGCGTGGGACGACCTGCGCATCCACGACGGGCTGGTCCGCTTCGCCGCCGCCTACCGCGTCGAGCCGACGTTGTTCCGCAGCTATGCCGTGGTGTTCGAGGGACCCAACGAACTCGACGAGCCCGCCTTCGAGGCAGCGCTGTGGAAGCGCATCCAGTCGATCTCCGACAAGGACGTGTGGCGCGGGCAGTCCTATGACGGTCGCGTCAGCCACGATCCCGACAGCCCGCATTTCTCGCTGAGCTTCGGCGGCGAGGCCTTCTTCGTCGTCGGGCTCCACCCCAATGCCTCGCGCCCGGCGCGGCGCTTCGCGCGGCCGACGTTGGTGTTCAACCTGCACGACCAGTTCGAGCAGCTGCGCGCCGATGGCCGCTACGAGACGATGCGCGAAGCGATCATGGTGCGCGACGAGAAAGTGGCGGGTTCGCGCAACCCGATGCTGGCACGCCACGGCGAGCTGAGCGAGGCGCGCCAGTATAGTGGGCGGGTCGTCGATGGCGCGTGGCGCTGCCCGTTCCACTATGCCGGCGGGAGCGATCCCGCGTGAGCGAGACGATCGAGATCGCGCCGCGCAGCGGCACCGCCTTCCGCTTGCTGGCGGGTCAGCGGCTCACCGTGATCGACCCGCGCGGCGTCCAGGTGGCGGACCTGCTGGCGTACAATGCCGAGGACGTGCGCGAGGTGATCTCCTCCGGGCGCACCTTCGACTATGCCGAGACGATCCGGCTCACCGCCGGCCACCTGCTCTACTCGAATCGCTCGCGGCCGATGCTGGCGATCGTCGAGGACACGGTCGGGCAGCACGACTTCCTGCTGACGCCCTGCTCCTACGACACGTTCCACCATTTCTACCCCGAGCTGCCGCCGCACCGCGGCTGTTTCGGCAACCTCGCCGAGGCGCTGGCGCCGTACGGCGTCACCGAGGACATGATCCCGGTGGCGTTCAATTGCTTCATGAACGTGCCCGTCGACGGCGCGACCGGGAAGCTGGAGGTGCTGCCGCCAACCAGCCGAGCCGGCGACCATCTCACGCTCGAGGCGCAGATCGACCTGATCATCGGGCTCACCGCCTGCTCGGCGCCGGCGTCGAACGGCGGCAGCTTCAAGCCGATCCACTATCGCGTGGAGGGAGCGGCGGAAGCCTGACCCTCCGTGTTCCCCGGCGGAGGCCGATGTCCGGCTGGGAATGTCGAGGTGATACTCGCCGCCGTCGCCCAACTGGGCCCCGGCCTTCGCCGGGGCACGACGACCGCGCCGCTTAGTTCACCCCCGCGCGCGGTCTCGGCGCGCGCCGCTCCGCCTCGGCGATGCGTTCGGCGTAGCGCGACGCGAGGTCGAGGTGAAGACGTCGCATCGGCGCGTCGCGCGCGTGGCGCGCGGCCTGGCTCTCCTGCTCGGCGCGGCGGCGATAGTAATCGAGATCGTCCATCGTGGTCATCGCGTGATCCCTCCCGCTGTGGAGACTCTGTCACGATACGCTGCGACTCGCCTCGCATTGTGCGCTCATCTGGTCGCGATGCACCAACATTCGTCAGAAAGAGCGACGCGACTCGAAAAGAATCAGTACTACTTAGGTCAACACGGCGCGCGGCGGCCGAGCGCCGCTGCTCCCGCGCTAGCGCCGCGTCGGCGGCTGCGGCATGGCAGCGGCGATGGACCGTGACTTCCGCCGCATCGCCGCCGACGGCACCGCCGCCCCGCACCGACGCACGGTAATCGCCGAGCATCCGGTGGCGATCGAGGTCAACGGCCTCGGTTACGCGGTGATGATGGCGACTCCCGCCGATCTCGCCGATTTCGCCACCGGCTTCGCGCTGTCCGAGCGGATCGTCGCCGACGCGGGCGAGATCGCCGCGCTCGACCTCATCGAAACCGCGCAGGGCGTGATCGCGCGGCTCGCGGTGCCGCCCGCGCGCGCCGCCGCAGTGGCCGACCGGGTGCGCCGCCGCGCCAGCGACAGTTCGTGCGGTCTGTGCGGGATGGACAATCTCGACTCGGTCCACCGCGCGCTGCCGCACGTCACCGGCGCGCCGGTCGCGCCCACGGCGATCTTCGCCGCGCTGGCCGCCATGCGCGACCATCAGCCGCTCAATCGCGCCACCGGCGCCGCGCACGCCGCGATGCTGTGCGATGCCACGGGTGCGATCCGGCTCGCACGCGAGGACGTCGGCCGCCACAACGCCTTCGACAAGCTGATCGGCGCGATAGCGCGCAATGGATTGGCGTGGGACGACGGCTTCGCGTTGCTCTCGTCGCGCTGCTCCTACGAGCTGGTCGAGAAGGCCGCGCTGGCGGGCTGCGCGACGCTGGTGACCGTGTCGGCGGCGACCAGCCTGGCGCTCGACCGCGCCGCCGCGGCGGGGCTGACGCTCGTCTCGCTGGCGCGGTCGGACGCGGTGCTCTTTTCCGATCACATGCGTTAGAGGCGCATGACCAAGCAGCACGACGATCGCCCCGATTTCACGCCCTATGACGGCCCCGCGGGCGGCTGGGGCTCGATGCGCTCGCTGGCGGACATCGTGCCGCGCGAGAAGAACGTCGCGGTCACCACCGCCGAGCTGACCCGGCAGAACAAGCCCGACGGCTTCATGTGCGTCAGCTGCGCCTGGTCCAAGCCCAATCCGCCCAGCGTCGCCGAGTTCTGCGAGAACGGCGCCAAGGCGACCGCCTGGGAGATCACCAGCCAGCGCGTCACCCCCGACTTCTTCCGTGCCCATGCGCTGACCGAGCTGCGTGGCTGGAGCGACTATCGCCTCGAGGAAGCGGGGCGGCTGACCCACCCGATGAAATACGATCGCGCGAGCGACCGCTACGTCGTCGCGCCATGGGAGGAAGCGTTCGCCGCGATCGGGGCGAAGCTCAAGGCGCTCGCGCCGCGCTCGGCGGTGTTCTACGCCTCGGGCCGCGCCAGCCTCGAGACCTCGTACATGTACCAGCTGATGGCGCGGCTGTACGGCAACCAGAACCTGCCCGACAGCTCGAACATGTGCCACGAATCGACCTCGGTCGGGCTCAAGGCGGCGATCGGCGTGCCGGTCGGCACCACCACGCTGGAGGATTTCGACCACACCGACTGTATCCTGCACTTCGGCCAGAACGTCGCCACCAACAGCCCGCGCATGCTCCACCAGCTGCGGGCGGTGCACAAGCGCGGCGCGCAGATCATCGTGTTCAATCCGCTGCGCGAGCGCGGGCTGGAGCGCTTCACCGACCCGCAGAACCCGGTCGAGATGGCGACGCGCAGCGAGACGCCCATCGCCACGCAATATCACCAGGTGAAGGCGGGCGGCGACCTGGCGGCGATGATGGGCATCGCCAAATGGGTGATCGAGAACGGTCACGTCGACCACGATTTCGTCGCGGCGCACACGCACGATTACGCCACATTCGAGGCGAAGGCGCGGGCGACCGGCTGGGACGAGATCGAGCGTGAGTCGGGGCTGACCCGCGCGGCGCTCGAACAGGCGGCGGAGGCGTATGCGCGTGCCACCGCGACGATGGCGATCTACGGCATGGGGCTGACCCAGCACGTCAAGGGCGTCGACAACGTCCGCATGCTGGTCAACCTGCTGCTGCTCCGCGGCAATATCGGCAAGCCCGGCGCGGGTGTGTGTCCGGTGCGCGGGCACAGCAACGTCCAGGGCCAGCGCACCGTCGGCATCACCGAGAAGACCGAGCTGGCGCCGGTCGAGAAGCTCAAGGAACTCTACGGCTTCGACCCGCCGACCGAGAAGGGCCTCGACACCGTCGAGGCCTGCGCCGGCATCATCGACGGCACGGTGAAGGCGTTCGTCTCGCTCGGCGGCAATTTCGTCCGTGCCGCGCCCGAGACCGAGCTGCTCGAGGAGGGCTGGGCCAAGCTGGACCTGTCGGTGCAGATCGCCACCAAGCTCAACCGCAGCCACCTCATTCCCGCCGCGGGCGAGACCTGGCTGCTGCCCTGCCTCGGCCGGATCGAGCAGGATCTGCAGGCGAGCGGCCCGCAGCGCGTGACGATGGAGGATTCGACCAGCGTGATCCACCCCTCGCTCGGCAAGGTCGAGCCGGCGAGCCCGCACCTGCTGTCCGAACCAGCGATCGTCGCCGGGATCGCGCAGGCGTTGCTGCCGCCCAACCCGAAGATCGACTGGGACGCCTGGGTCGGCGACTATGCGCTGGTGCGCGACGAGATCGCCAAGGCGATCCCGCATTTCTTCGCGCGGTTCAACGAGCGGCTGCGCGAGGAAAAGGGTGGCTTCTGGAAGGGTAACAAGGCGGCCGAGCGCGTGTTCGAGACGACGAGCGGCAAGGCCGAGTTCCTGGTGCCGGACGTGCTCAACGCCACCGGCTTCACTGACAGCGACGGACGCTACCGCCTGTTGACGCTGCGCTCGAACGACCAGTTCAACACCACAATCTACGGCTATTCGGACCGTTTCCGCGGCATCAACGGCACGCGCCAGGTGGTGCTGATGAACCGCGACGACATCGCGCGCGCGGGGCTCACCGCGGGCGACAAGGTGACGCTGGCGAGCGACGCGGGCGACAACCACGAACGCCGCGTCGGCGACCTGATCGTGGTGGAATATGACGTCCCGCCGGGTTGCATCGCCGCTTATTACCCGGAGTGCAATCCGCTGATCGCGCTCGCGCATCATGCCGAGGAAAGCCACGTACCCGCGGCCAAGTCGGTGCCGGTGCGGATCGTGCGCTAGGTTCGGCCGTAGCGACGTTCATTCGATCCTCACCTGCAAGGGGAGGATCAGGCCGCTGCGTCGCGCTCCTACCCACATCAACCACGTCCGGCATAATTGTGCGACAAACCCGCCGTAGCGCGCTCGTCCGGCCGATACCGCCGGGCAGGGAGCGAGTGATGCGCGTGTTATACCTTCTGCTGGCCTCCGCCGCCCCGATCGCCGCGCCCGCACCCGCGCAGCAGCCGCAGCGCGACCTGCCCGGCACCGTCGCGCCCACCGGCAGCGCCGCTGCCACCCCCGCGCCCGGCGCCGGCACCGCGGCGCAGTCGAGCCAGGCCACCCCTGCCACCGCGCCGGCCGACGCCCCCGCCGAGAACGAGGACGAGCCCGCCGACATCGTCGTCACCGGCGCGCGGACGCAGCGCGGCGCGGTGGTGGGCGACATCACCCCCGAGGAGCAGCTCTCCCCCGCCGATATCCGCAGCTACGGCGTCAGCTCGGTCACCGAGCTGCTCAACGAGCTCAGCCCGCAGACGCGCTCGGGCCGCGGCGCCGGCGGCGCCCCGGTGGTGCTGCTCAACGGGCGGCGCATCTCGGGCTTCCAGGAGATCCGCGACCTGCCGACCGAGGCGATCGCGCGGGTCGACATCCTGCCCGAGGAGGTCGCGCTCAAATACGGCTATCGCGCCGACCAGCGCGTGGTGAACTTCGTGCTGCGCCGCCGCTTCCGCGCGGTCACCGCCGAGATCGAGGACCGGCTCGCCACCGAGGGCGGGCGCAACGCGCCGGGCGGCGAGCTCGACCTGCTGCGCATCCGCGAGCAGGGGCGCGTCAACCTCCACCTCGAGTACAATCGCGCCGACGCGCTCACCGAGGCCGAGCGCGACATCCTGCCCTCGCCCAACACCGCCGCGATCGGGGGCAATGTCGCGACGCGCGGGCGTGTCGCGATCGATCCTTTGTTCGGCACCGCGTCATCGCTTGGTGTGCCGGAGATCGCCGCGACGCGAGCACCGCTGCTGGGCGAGTTCAGCTCGACGCGCAACGTCACCGACCAGTCGGCCTATCGCACGCTGTTGCCGCAGGAGCGCACCGTTTCGGCCAACGGTACCTATGCGACGACGATCTTCGGCAACGTCGGCGCCACGCTCAACGCCACCGTCGACCACAGCCGCACCGAGGCGTTGCGCGGCCTCGCCGAGCTCGACCTGGCGCTACCGGTCGGCAATCCCTTCTCGCCGTTCGCGGTGCCGGTGACGCTGACGCGCGCGTTCGACACGATCGATCCACTCACCCAGCAGATCGAGACCACCCAGCTCCATCTCGGCGGCACGCTCAACGGTGACCGCGGGCGCTGGCGCTGGTCCGTGACGGGGAACGTCGATCGCGACAGCAGCAACACCGTCACGCAGACCGGCTTCGACGGCAGCGCGCTGCAGGCGCAGCTCACCGCGCTCGACCCGGCGGCGAATCCTTATGGCCCGCTGACGCTCGCACGCGCGGCCGACAACAGCGCGCGTTCCACCTCGACCACCGCCGGGCTCGACGCGCTGGCGAGCGGGCCGCTGTTCGCGCTGCCCGCGGGCGACGCCAACGCCAGCCTGCGCATCGGCGCCTCCACCAGCGATTTCTCGAGCCGCTCGGTGCGCTTCGGCACGCCGGTGGCGGCCGACATCGGGCGCGACATCGCCTCCACCCAGCTCAACCTCGACCTGCCGATCGCCAGCCGCGCCGAGGGCGTGCTGGCCTTTCTCGGCAATCTCTCGCTCAACGGCAATGTCGCCGCCGACCGCGTCTCCGACTTCGGTACGTTGTGGACCTATGGCTATGGCGCCAACTGGCGCCCGATCGAGGCGGTGCGGCTGCTCGCCTCGGTGACCGACCAAGCCGAGGCGCCGACCGCGGCGCAGCTCGGCAACCCGGTGGTGTCCACCCCCGGCGTGCGCGTGTTCGACTATGTCCGCGGCACCACCGCGACGGTGACGACGGTGACCGGCGGCAACCCGTTGCTGGTTCGGGACGAGCGCCACGCGCTCAAGGTCGGGCTCGACGTCAAGCCGTGGAGCGCGCGCGACATCCGCTTCCGCGCCGATTACACGCGCCAGACCACCGACGACCCGATCGCCAGCTTTCCCAGCGCCACCGCGGCGATCGAGGCGGCCTTCCCCGATCGCTACACGCGCGATGCCGAGGGCAATCTGCTGCGCATCGACACGCGCCCGATCAACTTCGCGCGGCGCGAGACGTCGCAGCTGCGCTACGGCGTCAATCTGTCGTTCCGACTCAAATCGAAGATTCAGAAGGAGCTGGAGGCGTTCCGCGCCGGCACCGGCCCTAACCCGTTCGCCGGCATGCGCCCGCCCGGCGAGCGGCGCGGCGGCGAGGGCGGCGGCCGCGAGGGAGCCATCGACCGCACCCGGCCCGACGGCAGCGCCGCGCGCGGCGGCGACGGCACGCCGGCGCCGGGCGGCAACGGCGCGCCGTCGGGCGGGAGCGGTGGCGCGGGGGCTGGCGGCGGACCGGGTAGCGGTGATCCCGGCGGCGGCTTCGGGCGGTTCGGACGCGGCGGCGGCGCGCAGGCGGGTGGCCGGCTCCAGTTCGCGCTCTATCACACCTGGCATCTCACCGAGCGAGTCACCGTCGCGGACAGCGGCCCGGTGCTGAACCTGCTCGACGGCGATGCGATCGGGAGCGCCGGCGGCCAGCCGCGCCACGAGCTCGAGGGTCAGGCCGGCTATACCAACAACGGTCTCGGCGCGCGGATCTCGGTCAATTACCAAAGCGCCACGCGGGTCAACGGCGGGACCGCGGCAGCCCCGGAGACGCTCGACTTCGGCAGCATCGCCACCGCCAATCTGCGCCTCTTCGCCGACCTGGGCGGCCGGATCGACTGGGTCCGCGCGCACCCCTGGATGCGCGGCGCGCGCGTGAGCCTGCAGCTCGACAATCTGTTCAACACACGCCAGCGAGTCACCGACCAGGCCGGCGAGGTACCGATCGGCTTCCAGCCGGGCTATCTCGACCCGATCGGGCGCACCGTGCGGCTGTCGCTGCGGAAATTGTTTTACTGAGGCGGGTCGCGGGCGGGCTCGCGCGCTCGGCCTGTCGCGTCAGGGAAGCGCGAGCGTGCTCCTGCGCACGCAGGAGCACGGCGCCACGAGCGTCGCGCCAGTGATCCTGGGCTCCTGCCTGCGCAGGTGCGTCGCGCCGGAGCTCAGAACGAGGACCAGTCGTCCTCTGCCACCGCTGCTGCCGCGCTGCCGCGCTGCCGCGCGACCGGTGCGGGCCGACGCGCCGGCACCGGCGCCGCGCTCGCCGCCCGCTTCGGCAGCGCGCGGACGGTCGCGCGCGGCGCCGCCATCGGCGCACCGCCGAGCGTGAAGCGCGCGATCTCGGCGGCAAGCGTGTCCGCCTCGCCCGCCAGGTTGCGCGCCGCCGCGGTGGCCTCCTCCACCATCGCGGCGTTGCGCTGGGTCACCCCGTCCATCTCGCCGACCGCGGTGTTGACCTGCTGCAGCCCCTGCGACTGCTGCTCGGCCGAACCCGAAATGTCGGACACCAGCGTGCTGATCTCGCCGATGCGGCCGATGATCCGCTCGAGCGAGCGCCCGGTCTCGCTGACCAGGGCGACGCCGGCGTCGACCGTCTCGACCGAGGCGGTGATGCGCTGCTTGACATCCTTGGCAGCGTCGGCCGAACGCTGCGCCAGTGCGCGGACCTCCGAGGCGACCACCGCGAAACCCCGGCCTGCATCACCCGCGCGTGCCGCTTCCACGCCCGCGTTGAGCGCGAGCAGATTGGTCTGGAAGGCGATCGCGTCGATCACCGCGATGATGTCGGAGATCTCCGACGAGGTCCGCTCGATCCCCGCCATCGCCTCGACCGCGCGGCGCACCACCGCGCCCGATTCCTCCGCCTCGGCGCGCGCGACGCCGACGATCTGGTTGGCGCGCCCCGCGCCGGAAGCAGTCTCGCGCACCGTGGCCGTAATCTGCTCCATCGCCGCCGCGGTCTCCTCCAGGCTCGCGGCCTGCTGTTCGGTGCGCTGCGACAGGTCGTCCGACGCCGCGCTGATCTCGCCCGCGCCGCGGTGGATGCCCTCGGACACCTGCGCGACCGAGCTCATCGTGGCCTGCAACGCCACCACCGCGTCGTTGAAATCGTGCTTGAGCTTGAGGAACGGGCCGCTCAGCTCCGCGTCGATCCGCGCGGTGAGGTCGCCCGCGGCGAGGCGGCCGAGCCCCTCGCCCATCGCCAGCGCCATCTGGCGCTGCGTGTCGCACTCGCGCGCGGCGAGCGAGCTCTCGCGGAAGATCGCCATTGCCTTGGTCATGCGGCCGACGCAGTCGCGGTTGGCGGTATGATCCACCGGGCTGTCGAGGTCGCCCGCGGCGAGCCCCTCCATCCGCACCACGGTCTCCACATAAGGCGTGCAGATCAGCCGCGCGGCGATCAGCGTCACCGCGACCACCGCGACGACCCCGGCGAGCGCACCGCCGATCACGAGGCGCGGATCGGCCGCGGCACCGGCGAGCACGCCGTAGACGGCACATCCCGCGATGGCGCTCGACAGCACCAGGTACACCAAGGTGAGCACCTTGAACTTCACGCGAATCGGCGCGTGCCGACCGAACCACTCGACCATCCGGGCCGCCCCCGCTGACGGCCGAACGAAATGAGCGGCCGAGGAGTCCGCCTTGCGCCCGGCACCGCTAAGATTCCGCTAAGTGACTACATTCACTATGAAAGTATAACATCCGTAGCGGAGGTAAATCACTCCGCCGGCATCGTGCCCGCGAGCGGCGCGAAGCGCGCGACCTGCCGTCCGATCAGCCGCAGCTGATCGCGCACGGCCGGGTCGCTGACCCCGCCGACGTCGTCGAACTTGGTCAGCTGGGTGTTGATCGCGGCGGCGAACGGCGTCGGCCAGCCGCGCAGCGCGTGGACGATCGAGCGCAGTGCCGCAATCGTCGAGCCGGTCGCCTGCCAGCCATAGGCGGTGGCGATCAGCCCGACCGGCAGGTCGGCGAGATAGGGCCGCTGGTCGCGCGCGGTCTCCTCGAGCAGGTCGAGCGCGTTCTTCACCACGCCCGAGATGCTGCCGTGGTAGCCGGGGCTGGCGATGATCACCGCCGAGGCGTCGCGCACCGAGTCGACGAAGGCGCGCTCCGCCGTGGTGCGGCTGGTGGCGCGCGGGTCGTAGAGCGGCAGCCGCGCCATGTCCTCGCCACCGAACAGACGGGTGCGAAACCCTTCCTCTCGCGCGGCGTCGAGCGCGACGCGCAGCGCGCGCTCGGTCGATGAGATGCCGCCGATCGTACCACCGATCCCGACCACCAGCGGCGCCTGCGCGCCTGTCGCTTCCTCGCTCATGCTGGGGCCCTCATGGCACGCGGTCGCGCCTTGCGACAACTGTCATATCGCTGTAAGACACTCCGCAGCATGCGCCCCCCCTACGAACCCGGCCGCGTCCGCTACCATCACACGCGCGGCGACTCGCCCGGCGCGGTGACCGACGAGCATGGCGCGCCGCTCCCGTCCTTCGACTCGTGGCGTGACGACGGCGCCCCGCCGCCGCCGCCTCCACCGCGCGACGAGCGCCCGTGGGACGAGCCGTCGCGCGACGACGACGGCTTCTGGCAGCAGGAGCGGCGGCGCTGGCCCGATCCACTGCCGCCGCCGCGGCCCTGGTGGCGGCGCGTGCGCTGGGGTCGCTGGCTGGTGCGCGGCGCCGCGGCCTTCATCGTGCTGTTCGTCGTCGCGGTGATCTGGCTGGCGGTAACTGCGCCCCTGTCGCGCTCGCTCAAGCCGCCGACGCCGCCCTCGATCACGCTCACCGCGGCGGACGGCACGCCGATCGCGCGGCGCGGCGCGATCATCGGCGCGCCCGTCGATGCCGCCAAGCTGCCCGCGCACGTGCGCGAGGCGTTCCTCGCGATCGAAGACCGCCGCTTCTACTCGCACTGGGGGGTCGACCCGCGCGGCATCGCGCGTGCGGCCTGGGCCAATCTCGGCTCGGGCGGGGTGCGCCAGGGCGGCTCGACGATCACGCAGCAGCTCGCCAAGAACGCCTTCCTCGACGCCGACCGCACCGCCGCGCGCAAGCTGCGCGAGGCGATGATCGCCTTCTGGCTGGAGGCGTGGCTGAGCAAGGACGAGATCCTCTCGCGCTATCTCTCCAACGTCTATTTCGGCGACAACGTCTACGGCATCACCGCGGCGTCGCGGCATTATTTCGGACGCACCCCGATCCAGCTGAGCGTCGGCCAGGCGGCGATGCTGGCCGGGCTGGTCAAGGCACCGTCGCGGCTGGCGCCGACCGGTAACCTCAAGGGTGCGCGCGCGCGCCAGGCGGTGGTGGTCGGCGCGATGGTCGACGCCGGCTTCCTGTCGCAGGACGAAGCGGCGCGGGTGCAGCCGCAGCGCGTGCTCGCCGAGCGGCCTGAGACGCTGCCCACCGGCACCTATTTCGCCGACTGGGTGCTGCCCTCGGCGCGCGAGGTGGCGGGCGAGTCCGGCACCGAGGCGACGGTGCGCACCACGCTTGACCGCGGCTTCCAGCGCACCGCCGAGCGCGTCGTGCGCCAGGCCTCGCTGCGCGGCATGCAGGCCGCGCTGGTGGCGATGAAGCCCGACGGCACCGTGGTGGCGATGGTCGGCGGCAAGGATTATCGGACCAGCGCGTTCAACCGCGCCGTCCAGGCCAAGCGCCAGCCGGGCTCCACCTTCAAGCTGTTCGTCTATCTCGCCGCGATGCGCTCGGGCCTGACCCCCGCGACGGTGATGGACGACGCGCCGGTCGAGATCGCGGGGTGGAAGCCGCGCAACGACGACGGCCGCTACCTCGGCCCGATCACGCTGCAGCGCGCCTTCGCGCGCTCGTCCAACGTGGTGGCGGCGCGGCTGACGCAGCAGGTCGGCGTGCGCAACGTGATCAAGGCGGCGCGCGATCTCGGCATCACCACGCCGATCGCCAACGAGGCGACGATCGGGCTGGGCACGTCCGAGGTGTCGCTGCTCGAGCTGACCGGCGCCTATGCCGCGGTGGCGAGCGGGCGCTATCCGGTGGTGCCGCGCGGGGTCGAGGGCGGGCGCAGCGCAAGCTGGTACGAGGCGATCGCGGGGCGCGACAGCGCCATGCCCGACAAGATCCGCGACGAGATGCGCACGCTGCTGGGCTCGTCGATCCGCGGCACCGGGCGCGGCGCCAACCTGCCGGTCAGCGCCTTCGGCAAGACCGGGACCAGCCAAGGCGGTCGCGACGGTTGGTTCATCGGCTTCGCCGGCGACCTGGTGGTGGGCGTGTGGGTGGGGCGCGACGACAGCGCGCCCAACCCGGGGCTGCACGGCGGCGGCATCCCGGCGCAGATCTGGCGCCAGTTCATGATGTCCGCGCTGCACATCCCGGTCGCGGTCGCGCCGGTGGAGGACGAGATGGCGGCGCCGATCGATCCCGCCAACATGCTCGACCAGATGGGTGTCGACCTGGGCGGCGACGTCGGCCGCGCCGTGGATGAGGCACGCCCCCGCGTCGAGGACGCGCTCGACCGGCTGCGCGAGATGGGCATCGAGCTGCCCCGCCCACCCGCGCCGCGCGAGCGCGTGCCCGAGCGGCGGCGTCTCGACGAGGGTCGCGGCGAGGACGGCGGCGACGGCTTCGAGGAGGACGGAGGGCCGGGCGGATTCTGACGAAGCGGCGGTGAGGGGTGCACGCGGAGGCGCCAAGAGGACGCATCGGACCGAAGCTGAGACCGCCCTACCAGCGGGCGACGGCGAGACGCCGCTGCGGTTCCGGGCCCGCAACCGTCATCATCCCGGCTGCGAGGCGGGATCCATGGTCCCGTGACAGCAACGGCTTAGGTGCATGCGGCACGATGGACCCCGGCTCAGGGCCGGGGTGACGAAATTTCACGTATCGGTGAACGTGGCAGGGAATTGCTGCCCTCGCTGCGAACACAAACTCGCATCACCGCATGCACCACCCCCACGCGCCCCGACAGGGCAAGCGCGGGGGTGGCACCCGCACGCCTCAGAAGTGCGCGATCACGCCCGCCATGGGGCGCACCGTCTCGAAGTCGCCGCGAGTCGAAATCTCGGCGCGGAAACGCACCCCTTCCTTCTTCACCAGCCCATCGAGGCCGACCGCGGAGGGTCCGAACTCGCCGCCGATGCCGTAGGAGATGCGGCCATAGTCACCGCTGTTCGGGCCGTAGCGGTCGAAATTGACCCACTGGTAGCCGACCTTGCCATAGACCAGCCCGGTCTCGCCAGCGCGCACGCCGGCGCGCCCGTGCACGCCATATTCCCAATCCACGTCGCCGCTGAAGCCCTTGGCGGCATTGCCCTCGACGCCGACGAAGAACGAACCGAGCGGCACATTGACGCCCGCCACGCCCTCGACCAGCCCGCCCTTCAGGCGGTTGCCCGGCGCATTATAGGGGATGCCGTGGCCGGGATCGCTCTCGAACCCCTCGTAACCGCCCATCACGCCGACGTACGGGTCGATGCCGAACTTGCGCGACCCGTCGCTGGTGGTGTCCTGCGCCTGGGCGGCGGCGGGAACGAGGAAAGCGGCAGCAACGGCTGCCAGAAGCAACGTCTTCATGTCATACCTTCGTGAGAGAGGCGCGATGCGTCGGCGCCTCGCCCGTTCGAACGGGTCGCGGCGGTGGGGGGGTCCAACAAAATTGGAAAAAACCGTCGGTGTGGCCGATCGGCCACGCGCGTGCGACGGCGGCCGCTGTCCTACGACCCCGCCGCCGTGCCATCCCTCTCCGCATGCCCCATCGTCACCGCGCCCCGCCGCGTCCCGCCTCTGACTCCCTCCCGCGTGGCCGCGGCGCGACACGCGCGACGGACTCAACATTCGCAACATTCGCGCCCGCCGGCACCACCTTGACCGCCCCGCGCGGCTGACCGAAGGCACTGATCATGCGCTTCTTCTCCGACAATGCCGCGCCGGTTCACCCCGCCGTGCTGCGCGCCCTCGCCGACGCCGACAAGCTCGACACCGCCTATGACGGCGATCGCTGGTCGAAGGCGCTCGACGCGCGCTTCGCCGCGCTGTTCGAGACCGAGACGCTGCGCGTCCTGTGGGTGCCGAGCGGCACCGCGGCCAACTGCCTTGCGCTCGCCGCACTGTGCCCGCCGCACGGCGCGGTGCTGTGCCACCGCGATTCGCACATCCAGAACGACGAGTGCGGCGCGCCCGAATTCTACACCCACGGCGCCAAGCTGCTGCTCGCCGAGGGCACCGGCGCCAAGCTGACGCCCGATACCGCCGCGGCGGTGCTCGACCTGCAACGCTACGACGTGCACCAGCAGCGCCCGCACGCGCTCTCGATCACCAACGCCACCGAATATGGCCGGGTCTACACGCCCGCCGAGGTCGCCGCGCTCGGCGCGCTGGCGGCGGGGCGCGGGCTCGGCTTCCACATGGACGGCGCGCGCTTCGCCAACGCGGTGGTGTCGACCGGCGCCTCGCCCGCCGATCTCACCTGGCGCGCCGGGGTCGACGCGCTGAGCTTCGGCTTCGTCAAGAACGGCGGGATGAACGCCGAGGCGCTCGTCTTCTTCCGCCCCGAGCTGGCGGAGGAGACGCTGTTCCGCCGCAAGCGCGCCGGGCACCTGCTGAGCAAGGGACGCTATCTCGCCGCGCAGCTGCTCGCGATGCTCGACCGCGACCTGTGGCTCGACTGCGCGCGCGCGAGCAACGCGGGCGCGGCGCTGCTCGCCGAAGCGGCGGGCGAGCGGCTGGTCCACCCGGTCGAAGCGAACGAGGTGTTCCTGCGCGTCACGCCTGAGGAAGCGGCGCGGCTGCGGTCGCTCGGCTTCGACTTCTACGACTGGGGTCCCGGCGAGGCGCGGCTGGTGATCAGCTGGGACCAGCGCGCCGAGGACATCCGCCCGCTCGCAGAGGCGATCGCGGCGCTGTGAGCGCGCGTAATTTTCTCCCCTCCCCTTCAGCGGAGGGGCCGGGGGTGGCGTGCTCCCGCGGTCGGCGCGCTTGGGGAGGTGCTCCACCCCAGCCCCTCCCCTCAAGGAAAGGGGCGCCGCTCGCCGCCAGATCGGCCCCATGACCCCCCGCCCCAACAGCACGCGCGCGGCGGTGCTCATCCCCTTCGCGATCGTCACCTTGATCTGGGGCTCGACCTGGATCGTCATCCGCGACCAGCTCGCCGGCGCCGGTGTGCCGCCGAGCTGGTCGGTGAGCTACCGCTTCCTCGTCGCCGGGCTGACCCTCACCGCGGTCGCCGCCTGGCGCGGCGAGCTCGGCGGCGCGCACCGGCGCGACCCCGGCTTCTGGCGTTTCGCCGCACTGGTGGCGCTGCTCCAGTTCGTGATGAACTTCAATTTCGTCTACCGTGCCGAGCAGCATATCACCTCGGGGCTGGTGGCGGTCACCTTCGCGCTGCTGCTGGTGCCCAACGCGCTGTTCGGGCGGATCTTCCTCGGCCAGCGGCTGGGGCGGCAGCTGCTCGCCGGCTCGGCGATCGCGATGGCGGGCGTGGCGCTGCTGTTCGTGCGCGAGGCGCGCGGCGACGCCAATGGCGCGCACCAGACCGTGCTGGGCATCGCGCTCACCCTCGTGGCGATCCTTTCGGCCTCGGTGTCGAACGTGATGCAGGCGACCGAGCGCGCGCGGCGCTACCCGATGGTACCGATGCTCGCCGCCGCGATGCTGCTCGGCGCCGGCATGGACGCGGGCTGGGCCTGGCTCACCACCGGCCCGCCGGTATTCGATCCGCGGCCGAGCTATGTCGCGGGCGTGCTGTACCTCGGGATCGCTGCCTCGGCGCTGGCCTTCACACTCTACTTCCGCCTCATCCGCGTGATCGGTCCGGCCAAGGCGGCCTACAACAGCGTGATCGTGCCGGTGATCGCGATGCTGCTGTCGACCTTGTACGAGGGTTATCGCTGGACGCCGCTGGCCGCGGCGGGGGCGGCGCTCGCCGGGGTCGGGCTGGTGGTGGCGCTCAGCGCGCGCAGGCCGGTGCGATAGTCGGGGAAGAGCAGGTGCCAGCCGAGCACACGCTTAGCCTTGGCGTTGGAGACGCGGCGGTTCTCGGCGTGGAAGGCGCGCGCCGCCGGGCTAAGCGCCGCCACGGGCACGATCGGCGGCGCGGGCAGGCCGAGCAGCCGCGCGGCGTGCTCGAGCACCGCGTCCTGCGGCGCGGGCAGGTCGTCGGCGAGATTATAGGCAGCCGCGGGCGCGTCGAAGCCGGCGACGACGCCGCGCGCGAGGTCGGCGACATGGACGCGGCTGAACACTTGCCCGGCCGCGCCGGTACGCCGCGCCTCGCCGGCGGCAACCCGGTCGAGCGGCGAGCGGCCCGGGCCGTAGATGCCGGGCAGGCGGAAGACGCGCGCGCCGAGCGCCAGCCACGCCGCGTCGGCGCGGTTGCGGCCGGCGCGGCGACCGCGATCCGCGGGAGCGCTCTCGTCGACCCATGCGCCCGCAGTGTCGCCGTAGACGCCGGTGGAGGAGAGATAGCCGAGCCACTGCCGGCCGAGCAACGCGCCATACCGCGCGAGCACCGGGTCGTCGCCGGCGCCGTCGTGCTCGGGCGGAACGGAGGCGAGCACGTGCGTGGCGGCGGCAAGCCCGGCGCGCACCGCGTCGGCGTCGTCGAAGCGGATTGTCCCGTCGCGGCCGTCGCGCGTGGTGGCGAGCAGGGGGGCGCCCGCCGCGTCGGCGATCGCGCGCGCCGCATAGCCAAGTCCGAAGATGAACAGCCGCATGTCGTTCTTCCCCCCGTTCCGCCCCAGCGAGGAGACGAGCGGGCGCGCGCGCGGTTCCGCCGGCCACCGTGGCGCGACCGGCGGGCGGCGCTGCCGTGCCGCTCACTCGTGAATTATCGTTATCCATCGACCGCTTGGGGCACGCGCCGCGTCAAGGCGCGTTCTCGCTCGATGCTGGCCCCCGCCGTTCCGCCCCCGTCGCTGCACCGGAGGGCGCCCTCGACCCCAATCCGGGTCGCCGACGCGGCGCTCCGCCGTCTGTGGGCGGCGGGTTGGGCCCATACGCCCGGTCTCGATCCGACGGCGCTGGTCGCCATGGCGGCGCGCCGCGCCGGGGTCGATCCCGACGAGGACGGCGTCGGGTGGCGCCGGCGGCCCGCGCTCTTGTGCGACGATCTCGAGGGACCGGCGCAGCTCAGCGGCCTTGGCCGGACGATCGCGCACGGCCAGCTCGTTGGCGCGCTGGCGACGCGCTTCCGCGCGCACGCTCTGTGGCGACGCCACCCCGAGATCGCGGCGCAGCCGATCCCCGCACCGGTGATCGTCGTCGGCCAGATGCGCTCGGGCAGCACGCGCGTGCAGCGGTTGCTCGGGCTGCCGCTCACCGCCGGGGTAAGCACGGCGATGCGCGCCTATGTCGCGGCCACCGCGCGCCTCACCGTTACGACCCGGTCGCCTATGGGCTGGCGCCGAGGTCCGCGCTACCGACCGGGGCAGCGGTCGTGGTGTGAGCGATGGACCGCGGCGCGGTCCCGCACGTTCGGGCGGGACGAACTCGAGACGAGGCACCCAGATGGACTATCGCAAACTCGGCACCACCGGCCTCGACGTCTCGCCCTTGTGCCTCGGCTGCATGACCTTCGGCCTGCCCGACCGCGGCAACCACAGCTGGACGCTCGACGAGGAGGCGAGCCGCCCGATCCTGCGACGGGCGGTCGAGGCGGGGATCAACTTCTTCGACACCGCCAACGTCTATTCCGACGGCACCTCGGAGGAGATCGTCGGCCGCGCGCTCAAGGAGTTCGCGCGGCGCGACGAGCTGGTGATCGCCACCAAGGTGCACGGGCGCATGCGTCCCGGTCCCAACGGCGCCGGGCTCAGCCGCAAGGCGATCATGAGCGAGATCGACGCCAGCCTGCGCCGGCTCGGCACCGACTATGTCGACCTCTACCAGATCCACCGCTTCGACTTCGAGGTGCCGATCGAAGAGACGCTCGAGGCGCTGCACGACGTGGTCAAGGCGGGCAAGGCACGCTACATCGGGGCGTCGTCGATGGCGGCGTGGCAATTCGCCACGATGTTGCACGTCGCCGACGCCGAGGGCTGGACCCGCTTTGCGACGATGCAGAACTATCTCAACCTGCTGTACCGCGAGGAGGAGCGCGAGATGCTGCCGCTCTGCGCGGCGGAAGGCGTCGGCGTGATCCCGTGGAGCCCGCTCGCACGCGGGCGACTGACACGCGAGTGGGACGAGGCGACCGAGCGCTCGCGCACCGACGCGTTCGGCAAGACATTGTACGAGCACACCGCCGCGGCCGATCGCCGCGTCGTCGAGGCGGTGGCGGCAGTCGCGGCCGAGCGCGACGTGCCACGCGCGCAGGTCGCGCTGGCCTGGGTGCTCGCCAAGCCCGAGGTGTCGGCGCCGATCGTCGGCGCTTCCAAGCCGGGGCACCTCGACGACGCGCTCGCCGCGCTGGAGCTGGGGCTCAGCGAGGGCGATATCGCGCGACTGGAGGAGGCCTACGTCCCGCACGCGGTGGTCGGCCACTCGACGCAAGGCTTCCTGTGAGCGCGAGGTGGAGGGCGTGACCCCGCTGCTGCTCCTTGCCGCCGCGGCGGCGCCGGTGCCGGGCACGGTGGCGGTGGTGGTGCGCGACCGTGGATCGGGGCCCGCCGCGGCGCGCTACGTTGAAGCGGCCACCGAAGCGCTCGCGCGCGCCGACTTCACCCCGCTGCCCGACGCTGCACACAGCCGCTACGTTGCCGAGCTCGCGGTCAGCGCGACCGAGAATGGAGTGGTCACGTCGCGCGGCGCCGAGGTGGCGCCGCCGGTCTACCAGGGCGGCGGCTTCTCGGTCGGCCTGCCCTCGCGCAAGGAGCAGCTTCACGCGTTGGTGGTGACCAAGCTGCGCGTCACCATCTCGCTGCGGGCCGACTCGCAGGTGGTGTGGACGGCCGAGGCCAGCACCGCGCGCGCCGCCGGCACGGCGACTGGATCACCCGAGGCGGTGGCCACCGCGCTGTGCGATGCGCTGCTGCGCTGGTTTCCTCATCCTTTGCCCGGCCCGCTTTCGGTGCCGTGAGGCTGGTGGCGAAGCGTTAACGTCCCGCGGTTAAGGCAGCAGCGACCGGCCCGCCGCGCGGGCTCCGAGGATGCGCTGCCATGTTCCGACGCTTATTGGGTAACCGCCGCGGCGCCACCGCGATCGAATACGGGTTGATCGCCGCGCTGGTGGCGGTCGCCGCGATTGCGGCGATGAAGGGCCTCGGCAACCAGCTCGTCAACACCTATAACCGCACCGCCGCGAAGATCAGCGCAGCGGGCGCGTGAGCGCGCTGGCGCTCGGCTGGGCGATGGTGCAGCTGCTCGCCGCGGGGGTCATTGTCGCAGGCGCGCTGGGCGCCGGCGTGGCGATGGCGGCGCATGGCGAGCGGCGCCGGCTGGTGACGCTGCCGCGCGCGGCGCCACGCGGCCGGCTCTCGGCGCAGACGCTTGCGTTGATGGAGCGCGTTGCCGATTGACACGCGATCGGCAACGGCTGCGGCGCCGGCTCACTTCGCAGCACCGCCGGACTGCTATTCCGCCGCCTGTGCCCAGATGGTGGGATCGTCCTCGCGCGCCACCAGCGCGAGGCCGTGTGCGATTGAGGTGAGCTCGCCGCCCGAGGCGATCCGCTCCGGGCCGAAGCGCGCCTCGAATAGCGCCCGCACGGCGGGGACCAGCGAGGTACCGCCCGTCAGGAAAACGCGATCGATCGCCGCCTCGGTCACCGCCGAACGCGCCAGCGCCGTGTCGAGCGTCGCGGCGATGCGGGTGATATCGTCGGCGATCCAGCGCTCGAAGTCGACGCGGCGCACTTGGGTATCGATTGCGATCCCCTCCCCTTCGAAGCGAAAGCGCGCCTGCTCGGCCCCGCTCAGCGCTCGCTTGAGCTGCCCGACCGCGTCGTACAACGCATAGCCTTGTTCATGCTCGATAAGCGCGATCATCCGCGCGATCGCCTCGGGATCGAGCGCGCTACGTCGCAGCTTCTCCAGCTCGGCGAGGGTTCGGCGATTGCGCATCAGTGCCAGCCGCGACCAATCCGCGACCTCGACGAACCAGCCGCCGGGAATATCGAGCACCTTGTCGAAGGAGCGGTAACGTCCACCCTTGCCGAGCTGGGGCAGGACGAGCTGATCAACGATACGGGCGTCGAAGCGATCGCCCGCGATTCCGATGCCCGCGTGCGCGAGCGGCGTGCAGCGCCGTTTCGCGCCCGGCGCGGCGACCTGGACAACCGAGAAGTCGCTCGTCCCGCCACCAAAATCCGCGACGAGCAGCGTCGCCGGGCGATCGAGCGCGCTGGCATCGGCGAAGGCGGCGGCGAGCGGCTCGTAGACGTAATGGATTTCGCGCGCGATGCCGTCGAACATGGCATCATAGCGGCGGCGTGCGAGCGCCGCGTCCGGGCGCGTGCCCGCGTAGGTGACAGGGCGGCCGACGACGAGGCGGTCGACACGGTCGAATGCACCGCCGGCCGCTTCGCTGATCTGCGCGAGGAACAGGCGTCCGAGCTGCTCGAAGCTGTAGCGCTTCTCGAATACGGGCGCGGTGTCGAAGGAGGTGCTGGCCGCGACCGACTTGAACGACTGGAGGAAACGGCTGTCGGCAGGAAAGTCGAGATATTCACGTATCGCGGCAGGGCCGGCGGCTGCCGCGAGGCCGTCGCGCGCGCCGGCGTCGTGCCAGAAACACAGCGCGGTGCGGTAGAGCGCGGCGTCGCCGTCGAGCGCGACGAGTGTCGGAGCGGTGTCGCCGGCGTCCATGCGGGCGAGAACCGTGTTGGTCGTGCCGAAGTCGAGGCCGAGCGCGGTCATGCGGGTTTCCGGTAAGGGGGATCGTGCCCTAGCGCCGCGCGGCGTGCGCGACCAGACCGGCGAGTACCGCGGTGAGCGGGCGGGACCGGCGCGGCGCCGACACGAGCGCCCCCGTCAGCGTTGTGCTGCGGGGGCGGGCTGATGTGGGAA
>NZ_JAPYKH010000020.1 GCF_029623345.1 Sphingomonas phyllosphaerae | reverse complement strand
GGCGGCGCGCCCCTTCCCCTCCCGATTCTGGGTCGGCGCGACGCATCGCTCGCCGCTCCCACACTTCGCCGATCCGGGTCGATGGGGATGGATCAGCCGCCAGCGCGCGGCGGTGGAAGCGGCTCGTTCGAGATGAGGAGCTCGGCGGCGCGGTTCGTCTTGCCGCGCGCGAGCGTGTAGGTGGTCGACAGCTCGCGCAGCGGGAAGCCGGCGAACAGGTCGCGGACCTCGGGCCTGTCGTTGAGCGACAGCAGGAAGCGGCCCCGCAGCCCGCGCAGCGCCGCCGCCAGCCCCGCGAAATCGTCGCGGCCGAACAGCTCCGCGCCATAGTCGCCCTCGCTGCCCCAATAAGGCGGGTCGAGGTAGAACAGCATGCCGGCGCGATCGTAGCGCCGCAGGAACTCGGCGAAGTCGAGCCGCTCGATCACCACGCCGGCGAGCCGCTCGTGCAGGTCAGCCAGCATCGGCTCCAGACGGGTGACGTTGAAGCGCGCGCCCTGGCGCGAGTCGACGCCGAAGGTCCGCCCATCCACCCGCCCGCCGAACGCCAGCCGCTGGAGGTACAGGAACCGCGCCGCGCGCTGGAGATCGGTGAGCCGCTCGGCCGGCAGCGCGCGCAGCCGCTCGAACTCGCCCCGGCTCGCCACGCGGAAGCGCAGCATGTCGAGCAGGTACGGATAGTGCTCCTGGAGCACGCGGAAGAAGGTGGCAACGTCGCCGCTGGCGTCGTTGATCACCTCGACACGCGGGCGCGACCGCCGCCGCAGGAACACGCCGCCCATCCCGACGAAGGGCTCGGCATAGCCGTCGTGCGGAATGCGCTCGATCAGCGCCACTAGCCGCGCGGCCAGGTTGCGCTTGCCGCCGATCCAGCCGGCCGCCGGCGCCACCGGCGCCACGTCACGGGTACACATGTCGGAAAATCTCGCTCAGATGAGAGGGCGCCCGGCCTGCACCCGGGTGCGGGCGACCGACGGGTCATCGGTCGTGGCGAGGTGCCTCCTCGTCGGCGAGCCCGGGCGGCAACCCGGCTCCCCCGCCGACCTCAGCCGGCGAAATCGCGCGCGCGGAAGCGGATCACCTCGGCGCCCAGGCGCGCGTTCAGCTCGAGGAACACCGCCTGGAGCGGCGCGATCTCGACCTGGAGGAACATCGCGGTCGCGTCCTTGGGATTGCCGAAGGCCGAGCCCTGCGCCGGCACGATCCCGAGCAGCTGCGGCGGCACGCGGTGCGCCGCCATGACGTCGGCCTGGGTGGCGTTCTTGATGCCGAGGAACTCGTCCTTGGCGCCGACCTCGGCGATCGGCAGCACGCGGATCGAGCCTTCCTTTCCGTTCGGCGCATGGACGAACATGTTGCGGAAGTTGCCCGGCCCCTTGGACGCGCGCATCGCCGCCTTGATCGCCTCGCAGTCGTTGGGGTCGATGTCGCCGGTGGCGTAGAGGATGAAGCCGGCGCGGCTGCCGTTGAGGTAATAGCGTCGCCGGAACAGCGTCGCCGCCTCGTTGAGCAGCGCCGACTGCAGCGCCGAGAGATACTCGGGCACGCCGTACAGCTCTTGGGCAACGTCGGGCATCATCAGCTGCACCGTGCCGGCGGCGAGCCGCGTCGCGTCGACATTGCCCGGCACCCACCAGAACTGGCCGCCGACCAGCCCGCGCCGGGTGAAGCGCGCCAGCGCGTGGCGCAGCCCGATCACGCCGCCGAGCCGGCTCGTCACCGGCTCGAGATAGGCGTTACCGAATACGAGATAATCCTGGACTGCGCGGCGCAATGTGGCCGGATCGATCAGCGAGGCGGGGTCGAGCGACTCGACGATCAGATTGACCTTGAGCAGGATCGCCGAGCTGTGGTGCGGCGAGACGCGGAAGGCGCGCGCCAGCCCGTCGAGCGGCAGCGGCGGCTCGTACCAGCGGTCGTTGTGCCAGCATTCGAGCAGGTCGATCCACTGGCGCCGCTCGAGCACCGGCTCGGGATCGCCGAAGGCGAAGTCGAGCGCGCCGACACCCCGCGCCCTCGCCGCCGAGACGAGCGCTCGGCCATCCGGGCGTTCCTGCCCCGCCCGCGGCGTCGCCCGCCGCGCCCGCTTCCTCGCCACCCAGGATCTCCATGGTCATGCCGGCGCGACGCTGTCCGTCGAGCGGCTCGTTGATGAAAATGTGCATCGCCGCCCAGGCGAGATCGGCGTGGCCGACCTCCTCGCTGCGGCTGGCGCGGAAGGTGACGTGACGGCCGGAGGCGGTCAGCGCCTTCTTGATCGACAGGAAGGAGGATTGCAGGTCGATCCAGCCGGCGTCGAACTCGACCCGCCCACGCGCGAAGCTGTGCTGCGCCTTCATCACCATCGCGGCCTTGGCCTCGAGCGAATAGTCGATCTTCACGACTCCGCGCACGCGGTCGCGCAGCAGCTGCCACACCGCCGCGCCGACGCCGTTGGCGTCGATCCCGAGATAGGTGCAGCGGTAGCGCGCCAGCACCTTCACGATGAACTCGGCCTGCGCCTGGAAGTCGGCGCCGCGCAGCTGGTGGCGCTCGATCAGGCGGAACTTGCCCGTCGGACCCTCGGGCGGCAGCGCGATGACGAGCGCGGCATTGTCGCCGTCCTCGCTCTCCTGCGGATCGTAGCCGGCCCAGACCTCGCGCTCGCCGACCGGCCGGGCGGCGAGCAGGTCGACGTCGCGCCAGTCCACCGCGGCGTCGACGGTGGCGCGTTGCAGCTCGTTGAACTTGAACGCCGACAGGCTGTGGTCGACGAACTGGCACAGCAGCAGGTTGGCGAACTCGTCGGGCGCGTATTCCACGCGCAGCTCGTCGAGGTCGAACAGGTCACAGCCGCGCGCCGCGGCGTCCTCGATCGTGACGATCTGGCGCCACACCCGGTCCTCGCACAGCACGCCCGCGTGGAGCCGCGCGTGGCCGGTGTCGATCGTGACGCGATCGGCCTTCCTGAGCCGTCGGTTGCGGCGCTCGCCGGTCCAGTAGCCGTGCGCCTGGTGCGCGATCGACGAGGGCGTCGAGAAGTAGGTGCGGCGCCAGCGCCTGTGCATCGCCATCGCGCTGGCGACCTTGTTCAGCTCCTCGAAGCCGTAGGTCCAGAAGAACTCGTCGAAGTAGAAATTGCCGTGATAGCCCTGCGCGGTGCGCGCGTTGGTGCCAAGGAAGATCAGCTCGGCCGCGGGCTCGCCGGCGGGGATCGTGTCCGCGCTGAGCACGATCGGATCGCCCTGCAGCTTGACCCCGGCGCGCGCCGCGAACTGGACGATATAGCCGCGGAAGATGTACGCCTGCGCCTTGGAGGCGGACAGGAAGATCTGATTGCCCCCGCCGCGCAGCGCATCGAGCAGCGCCTCGCGCGCGAAATACCAGGTCGCGCCGATCTGGCGCGACTTGAGGATCATCCGCGTGCGCTCGCGTCGCGCCGCCCACCAGTCGCGCTGATAGGCGAACAGCTCCTCCTCGAAGATCGCCTCGAGCTGCTCGACCTGCTCGGTTGTGAAATGATTGCGGACGGCCGCCTTCTTCGGCGCGGCGTTGCGGCTGGCGACCCTGGGGTTCAGGTCGCCCTCGTGACCGCCGGGCGCCTCGTAGCGCCGCACCCGCGCGGTGGCGGTGAGCGCGCGCATCAGCGCGTCCAGCTCCTTGTAATCGGCGCCGGTCTTCGCCTCCTTGGCGATCAGCGTGTTGAGCCGGCACTCGAGCGCGTCGTCGATGCGGTTGAGCGACGGCGCCTTGTCCCAACCGTCGCGCTGCTTCCATGCCGCGACGGTGGTGCGCTTGAGCCCGAGCTCGGCCGCGACCTGTGTCACGCCCCAGCCGCGCCAGTAGAGGCTGCGCGCCTGCCGCCGCGCGTCGACCGGGATCGGGAACGCCGCGGCGGGCAGCGGCATCGCGTGATCGGGCGGCAGCTTGTCCATCGCCCGCCGGCTTAGCGGCGCGTGGCCCCTGCCCCCGACCGCTGCTCCCTGTCGCACCCGCTCGCCACAGGCACGCGCGCTGGCAATCGCTCCCGCGCTCGCGCTCAGTCGGCCGCGACGCCGACCACATGCGAGGACCCGCGCCGTCATGGGCCAGAAGAGCCAGTTCTTCCGCTGCTTCGTCGCGGGCAACACGATCAGCGACGGGCGCACGATCACGCCCGAGATGATCGATCAGGTGGTCGAGACCTTCGATCCCGCCACGTACAGCCCCCGGATCAACGTCGAGCACGTCAAGGGATTCAGCCCCGAGCCGCCGTTCAACGGCTACGGCGACGTCGTCGCCGTGCGCGCGCAGGACGATGCCATCTCGGTCGGCGGCACGACCGAGACGCGCCGCGCGCTCTACGCTCAGGTCGACGCCAACCCGCAGCTGGTGCGGCTCGCGCGCGGCGACCAGAAGCCCTTCCCCTCGGTCGAGCTGACCGACAGCTACGCCGGCACGGGCAAGTTCGGCCTGGTCGGGCTCGCCTTCACCGACAGCCCGGCCTCGATCGCGACGCAGCGCCTGTCCTTCTCGCGCCACGCGCCCGGCACCGTCTTCGCGCAGGGCGACGAGGCGGTCGCGCTCGAGCTGAGCGCCTCCGACCCGGCCGGCATCGCCGAGGCGATCCGCTCGGGCTTCGCCGCGGTCGCCGCGCTGTTCGCGCGCGCGCCGGAGAAGCCGACCGAGCCCGAGGCCGAGACGCCGCCGACGCCACCCACGCCCGCCAACGACAACAATGCCGCCTTCGCCGCCGCGCTCGGCGCCTCGCTGGCGACCAGCGTCTCGGCCGCGGTGCAGCCGATCGCCGACGCCCAGGCCGCGGTGCGCCGCGACCTCGACGCGCTCGCCGCGAAACTCGCCACCGAGCCCGCGGAGGCCTTCCGCCGCGCGCCCGCGACCGGCGCGGGCGCGACGCACCTCACCGACTTCTGATCCGAGGATCCGCACGATGCGCAACGAGACCCGCGCCGTCTTCAACACGATGCTCGCGCGCATCGCGCAGCTCAACGGCATCGACGCCAGCGTCGTCGCCGCGCAGCACGAGTTCGCGGTCGCCCCCGTCGTCCAGCAGAGGCTGGAGGAGGTGATCCAGCAGTCGAGCGAGTTCCTCGGCCGCGTCAACGTCGTGACGGTCAAGGAGCAGGAGGGCGCCAAGGTCGGCGTCGGCGTGACGCGCCCGCTCGCCAGCCGCACCCGCACCGACAGCGCCACCGGCGTGCGCCGCCGCCCGATCGACCCGACCGAGACCTCGGACCGCGGCCGCTACCGCTGCGAGCAGACCAACTCGGACACTGCGATCAGCTACGCCAAGCTCGACATGTGGGCGCACCGCCCCGAGTTCCAGACGCTCTACGCTTCCACGATCGCCAAGCAGCGCGGGCGCGACCGCATCATGATCGGCTGGAACGGCGTGGCGCGCGCCGACACCACCGACCTCGCCGCGCACCCGCTGCTGCAGGACGTCAACTACGGCTGGCTGCACAAGCTGCGCACCTACGCGCCGGCACGTCACCTCGCCGGCGGCCACTTCGAGCACGAGACGCGCGACGGCGCCGGCGTCGTCACCGCGCCCGGCAAGATCCACGTCGCCGCGGGCACGCCGGGCGTCGACGTCGACTACGTCAACCTCGACGCGCTCGTCTACGACGCCACCGAGCTGCTCGACGAGTGGCACCGCGACGACACCGACCTGGTCGTGATCCTCGGCCGCGAGCTGGTCCACGACCGCTTCCTCAACGTGATCAACACCGCCGGCGACAAGGCGACCGAGATGGAGGCGCGTGACCGCATCCTGACCCTGCCCAAGCAGGTCGGCGGCAAGACCGCGATCCTCGTCCCCTTCTTCCCCGCCAACGCGCTGATGGTGACCAGCCTCGATAATCTCTCGATCTACGTCCAGGAGGGCACCCAGCGCCGCGCGCTGCGCGAGGAGCCCGAATACGACCAGGTCGCCGACTATCAGTCGGTCAACGAGGCGTACGTGATCGAGGATTACGGCCGCTGCGCCCTGGTCGAGAACATCGTCACGGCGAAGAAGTGAGCCTGGCGCGCCGCCATCGCGAGTATATCGCCGCGCTCTCCGGCGGGAGCCGCGCTGGCACGCCTGCGCCCGCCGCGAGCGGGTCGTCGCCGGCGGCGCGCCAGATCCAGCTGCGGCTCCAGCACGACCTGCGCCGGCTCAAGGACATTAAGTCAGTCGCCGCCAAGATCGCGGCCAAGCGCAAGATCCTCCCGGCCTATCACGCCTGGGTCGACGGCGCGCTCGCCGCCGCCACGCCCGAGCCAGCCGACGAGGTGCTGCCGACCGTGATGGTCTGGTCGATCGACGTCGGCGACTGGGGCCGCGCGCTGGCACTCGCTGAGCACGTGCTGCGTTACGACCTGCCGCTGCCGGCGCGCTACCAGCGCGACGCCGCGACCCTGGTGCTCGAGGAGATCGCCGAGGCCGCGCTGCGCGACCAGGCGCGGGGTGAGCCCTTCCCGCTCGCCGTGCTCGAGCAGGTCGAGGCGCTGGTCGACGGCGTCGACATGCACGACGAGCCGCGCGCCAAGCTCCAGAAGGCGATCGCCGCCGAGCTGGCGCGCGCCGCCGACGCCGCCGCGGCGCCCGCCGCGCGCGCGCTGACCGAGCGCGCTATCGCCGCGCTCGACGCGGCGCAGCGGCTAGACGAGCGCGCCGGCGTGAAAACGCAGCGGCGCGCACTCGAGAAGGCGCTCGCCGCGCTGCCGCCCGCCACCGATTGCGACACCGACACCGACACCGCCGGCGCCACCGTGCCGGCCTGACAGCTCGCCCCCCGGCGCTCGGGGGCGGATCGCGCGACGCGGGGGACCTTCGGGTCGCAGGGCCGCGCTCGACCCGGTCCCCACCCCCGTAGCCGGCGGGCGCCACCGAGGAGCCAGTGATGCCGCTCGCCAGTGCCGATCTCCGCGACGGGAGCGACGTCGCACTGCCGGGCGACACCCCGCTCGACGGCGACCTGCGCGCCGCCGGCGGCATCGTCGCCGGCCCACCGCTGCTCATTCCCGCCTTCGCCGACGGCGCATGCGATACGCCTGCCCCGCTGCCCCCGCACTATCCCGAACCGCTCGCCTCGGACGGCTGGTACCCCGAGATCGACCTCACCCGCCTTCGCGCCGAGGCGCGGATCCGCGACACCGTCACGCCCGAGCGCTGCCGCGACGTCGTCGTCTCCGCGCTGGTCTGGGTCGCCGACCAGCTCGCCGCCTGGCAGCTCGAGCAGCTCGAGGCCGGCTACGCCACACTCGCCGACGTCCCCGCCGCCACGATCCTGGGCGAGAGCCGGCTGGTCCTGCTCTACCGCCAGGCGGTCGCCGGCTGGGCCAAGGCGCTGCTGGTCGAGCGCTACCGCGACACCGACCTCACCGGTCGCGGCGACCGCCGCATCGAGGACGTCGAGCCTGCGGTCGGCGAGCATCGCCGCGACGCGATCCACGCGATCCGTGCGCTGCTCGGCCGCCCGCGCACCGACGTGGCGCTGCTGTGACGCGCGAGACCCTCACCGCGCGCGCGGGCGACACGCTCGACGAGCTGGCGTGGCGCGAGCGCGGGCTCGGCCCGGCCGACCTGCCGCGGCTGTTCGCGCTCAACCCCGGCATCGCCGACCTCGGCGCATTGCTGCCGCTCGGCGCCGTCGTGATCGTCCCCGCCGCCGCGAGGCCGGCGACGCCGGTGAGCGATCTCGTCCAACTCTGGAGCTGACGCGATGACCCTGCGCGACGCGGCCGTCGCCGCCACGACCTTCGCTGCGGGGCTGGTACCGAGCGCACTCGGCGCGGCGGTGAGCCTCGCCTACGAGCCCGGCCTGACCTGGTCGCAGCGCTTCACCCAGCTCTCGGTCGGCGTCTGCGTCTCTTACTTCGTCGGTGGCGTGGTGCACGGGCTGACCGACTGGAGCGCGTTCGTGCTCCAGGCGGTCCAGTTCGTCACCGGCATGATCGCCTACAAGGCGACACCGCGAGTCACCCAGGCGCTGCTCGAGCGCGTCGTCGCGCTGCCCGGCGCGCTGCTCGACCGCGTGCTGCCGCGCGAGGACCGCCCGTGACCGCCGGCTACGATCGCGCTCGGCTCGAGGCCGAGCTGATCCGCGACGAGGGCGAGCGCCTCCGCGTCTATCTTTGCCCGGCGGGGCACCGCACCATCGGCGTCGGGCGCAACCTCGACGCGACCGGGATCCGCCCCGACGAGCGCCGCGATCTCGGCCTGAGCGTCGCGCGCTGCTGCGCCTACGGCATCACGCGCGCGCAGTCGCGCGCGCTGCTCGCCAACGACGTCGCCGCGGCCGAGCACGCGCTCGACGCTCGGCTGCCGTGGTGGCGCACGCTGGCGCCGGTGCGCCAGCGCGTGCTGCTCGAGATGGCGTTCAACCTCGGCGCGGCCAAGCTCGCCGCCTTCCACGCCACGCTCGCGCACACCGAGCACGGCGCTTTCGCGGCAGCGGCCGACGAGATGCTCGCCTCGCTGTGGGCGCACCAGGTCGGCGCGCGCGCCGAGCGGCTGGCGGCGATGATGCGAACCGGAAAGGAGCCGTCGTGATCCGACTTCTCACCCGCTGGCTGGTGGCGCGGCTGCGCGCCGAGGCCGCCTTCGTCGTGCTGCTCGCGGTCGCGGGCGTGGGCGCCTGGCTCTACGTCGGCTGCCGCGAGGCGCGCGCCGAGCGCGACCGCCTCCAGCACCGCCTCGCCGAGATCTGCGCGCGCGCCGGCAGCGACGCCGGCGACGGCTGCGGACGCCACGTCGCGCGCTCGCCGACTTCCGCGCGCGCACCGACCAGCTCACCGCACGCACGCTCGCCGACGCGCTCGCCGCACACGACGCGCGCGCCCGCGCGGACGAGGCGCGCGCCCGCACGGTCACCGCCCCGGCGCAGGCCGCTGCCCACGAGATGAAGATCGCCGATGCCCGAGCCGACCACCAGGACCTGGTCGATCGCCGCTGGACTGCTGCTGTCAACGCTGTCGCCGGGCTGCGCGCCCCGCCCGAGTGAGCCCGCGCAGGTGCCGGTCGCGGTCCCGGTGCGCGATCGCCCGCCCGCCGAGCTGCTCGCCTGCGCCGAATGCCCCGCCGGGCTGCCGACCGACCCGGCGCTGACGGAGCAGCTGCCGGCGCGACTGCGCGCGGGCGTGATCCGGCTGGCGCGCGCCTTCGCCGCCAACGCGGCGCGGCTCGAGCGGCTGGTCGAGTGGGAGGCGCCGGGCCGCTGCGCCGGAGCCCAGTGACGTGGCGCTGGCGAAGATCGCCTCGCTGCGCGCGCTGCTGCTGCGCGCCGTGCCGAGCCTCGCCGCCGCGCCCGAGCGGCTCGCGATCTTCGTCGATCGCGGGCGCATCGCCGCGCGCGCGAGCGCGACGTCGTCGCTGTCGTTCGAATATCGCTTCACGCTCCACCTGGTGGTGCAGGATTACGCCGGCGACTGGGACGCGCTCGTCGTGCCGCTGCTCGGCTGGGTCGCGCGCTACCAGCTCGAGCTGCTCGAAGGTCCGAACGACGCGCCGATCGCGTTCGAGGCCGAGCTGCTCGACGCCGACTCGTGCGATCTGTCGCTCACGCTCGAGCTGAGCGAGGCGGTGGTCGTCGCGCGCGACGAGGGCGGCGGCTATGCCGCGCGCCACCTCGCCGACGACCGCGACGGCGACGACCGCCTTCCCGACACCTGCGGCGCGCGGCTGTGGACGCTGATGCTCGGCGACGAGCCGGTCGCCGCCAGGGCGGCGCCGTGAGCGACGGCCTCGACCAGATCGAGCGGCTCGCGCGGCTATGCCTCGCGCGCGTGTCGCGTGCGGAGAAGCGGAAGCTGCTGGCGACGCTCGCGCGCGACCTGCGCACCGCGCAAGCGACGCGGATCGCCGCCCAGCGCCAGCCCGACGGCGGGCCCTTCGCGCCGCGCCGCCCGCGCCGGCCCGACCCACCCGGCGCCTACAGCATCCGCTTCCTCTACCCGCAGGGCGACCCGAACCCACACGCGGTGCTGCTGCGCAGCTGGGTCCACCAGGGCGACGTCTTCACCGGGCTCGACGTCGCGACCGGCGCGCTGCGCAGCTACCGCTGGGACAAGGTGGTGCGCTTCCTCCCGGCTGCCGCCGACCAGCGCGCGCCCGGCCCGCGGCTGCCACAGCGCGGCAAGATCCGCGCGCGCGCGATGTTCCGCAAGCTGCGCACCGCACGCTACCTGCGCGTCGGAGTCGAGAGCGACGAGGCCTGGGCCGGGTGGGGCGGCGCCGCCGCGACGATCGCGCGGATACATCACCAGGGGCTCAGCGACCGGCCGACGCCCGGCGCCAAACCGGTTCGCTACGCGCGGCGCATGCTGCTGGGATTGAGCGAACCGGAACGGCGCGCGTTGACCGATCAGTTGCTGCAAGCACTGACGAACTTCCTCCCGGCCTGAGAGAACGTCAGATCGGAAATGGGAGTGCGCTCCTTCAGCGACGGCGCGCCAGCATCAAGACAAGGCTATCGGTAACGAACTCCACGGCGAGGATACCGAGGATGGGGAGCGGCCGCATCATGGGAAAGGCGAAGCCAAGCGCCATTATTTCCGAGCCCTTCTCGGCCGGCGTTCGCATCGCGAAAAGGAGGTCGAGAAGCCCGGAGAGGACAAGGTAGATCGTCAGCATCGGCATCGCGGTAGAATGGCCCCGCTTGCTGAGCGACATCGCGCCGATGACACCAGAGGAGTTCAAGCCAACGAAAAAGGCGAGTACTAAAAGGTACTGCCACCATATAAAATCGTCTCCGCTGATCCTCATCAGCACAGAAACGTTGGCGGCGACACAGGCCAACGCCGCGAGGCCAAGCCAGAAATTGGCTCGACGTAGCACCTCAACGATCTGACGCATCGCTCTTGCTCACTCCTCCGGCATGGCACCAACAGCCATAGGGGTGAATGATTAAGTAACGGAGAGAGGCTGCACTCTCCCTGACTGGCGCCACCCGTCGGACGTGATCGATCGCGGCCTGCAGGCTGCGCGCCGGCGCGGCGGCGGCGCGGGAGGAACTGCGCCAGGCACGCCAGCGCGAAGCGCATCAGCATCAGCGGCGTCACCCAGCGCGCCACCTCCTCCTGCTTGTCGAACTCGCCGCGGATCGCGGCGGCGACGACGCGCACCCGCACCGCCACGATCACGTCCAGCTCGCTCGGCTTGGGCAGCGCATCACCGTGCTCGATCATCACCGCGAGATGCCCGCTGAGCGCTTTCTCCGCGCCGAGCGCCGCCTCCTGCGCGGTCGCGCCGGCCGAAACGCAGCCTGGCAGGTCGGGGAAGAAGGCGCCGTAGCGTTCCGCACCGGGCTCGAGGATCGGGGATAATAGACCGTCGTCATCGCAGTCGCCTGCCCCTCACGCCACTCCCGCGAGGATCCGCTCGACCGTCTCCGGCTCGGCCTCGATCATCTTGAGCAACGTCACCGAGCCGCTGTCGGGCCGGCGCCGTCCCTGCTCCCAGTCGCGCAGTGTGCCGAGCGGGATGCGGTAGGCGCGAGCGAACGCGTCCTGGGTCTTGCGGGTCACCGCGCGCACCGCGCGCACGTCCACCGTCGCGATACGGCCGCGCGTCTCATCTCCTTCGGCGAAGGCGATCGCGTCCTCCAGGCCGGCGGCGATCTTGTCAAAAGCGCTCTTCATCATCTCTCCTCGCGCTCGGCTCGCCGGCGATGATGGCCGTCGGCGAGCCGCTTGGTCAGCGTAGCCAGCGCGTTGCGCTCGGCCACGGTCAGGTTGGACTTCTCGTTCTTGCCGAAGACGGTCAGCAGGAACACGGGCACCGCTGCGTTCGCGAGATAGGTGATGACGCGGTAGCCGCCCGACTTGCCGCCGCCTCGTCGGGCCACCCGTAACTTCCGCGCACCGCCGCACACCGGCATGATCGCGCCTGCGTCCGGCGTGGCAGCGATCAGGTCGACTACCGCGCTCATCTCGTCGGCCGTCATGCCACACGCCTTCGCCGCGGTGATGTAAGCGTGCGTCTCGACAACCGTGTGCATGCAGAACTCATACGGCAATGCCGTATCAGCGACAAGCCATGCGGGATCGTCGTGCTGACCCACGCCGGCGATCAGCGCGTCATCCTTGCGAGACTATCTGCCGTCGCCTCGACTGAACACGTCGCAGCTTCTTGATCCGCCAACTGCGAACCGGTCCAACGGTGGAGCGTCCCCTTACGGTAGTCGATCGATGCGCGACGCCGCGCCGAGAAAGTCGATCGAGGTGCGGGCGAGTTCGCGGAAGCGGATGTGCCACAGCTCGCCGGCGTCGGCCCAGCGGCGGGCCCATTGCGTGTCGTCCTGGCGGCTCTCCCACAGCTCCTCGGCGAGCCGCTCGACCAGGCCCGCGGGATCGGTCGACGTGCACAGCGCGCAGCCGGCCGCGTTGTGGCCGACGCTGGCGACCGGATGATCGTGGATCACGCCGACTCGCCCGGCGCCCAGGGATCGCGCGCGCCGAGCAGCCGCTCGTCGAGCTCGAGCACGATCGCGAGGTGGCGCCGCTCGATCTCGGGCAGCCGCCGTGGCGATCCGCGCGTCACGAAGCGCGACAGATAGCCGCGGCTGCGGCCGACCTTCACCGACAGCCGGGTGAGGCTCTCGCCGCGCTGGGCGGCGACTCGGACGAGGGTCTCGCGGGCGCTCATCGCCTTCAGATGGCGCAATCTTCCCAGTCGATCCAGCCTTTTTGTTCGTGCTATGTTCCGCCATGCTGGGTGGATGGTCGGCCCGCCCAAGACACTCCACGATCTCCGCCGCGTTGAAGGCTCGGTGCGCGTCACGTGCCGCGGGTGCGGCGCGGTGAAGCAGCACGACCGCGAGGAGCTGATCGTCGACCGCCATTTCCGCCGGCTGTCGATGGACTGGCAGGTGGTGCTGCGCGACCTGCCCTGCCACACCTGCGGCGGCAAGGACACGAAGGTCGATGGCGTTCCCTTCGGCGGCACCGACCCGGAAATGCGGGCGCAGCGCGCGCGCACGACGCTGATGAACCTGGCGCTGCGCGTGCTCGAGGACGCGGCGCGTCGCTCGCGCGAGGAGGACGTCTGCACGCCCGCGCTGCGGCTCGCGCTGCGCGTGCTCCGGCTTTACCTGCCGGATCGCACTCTGCTGGTGCAGTTCTGGGATAGCGCCGCCAAGAGCCAGGGCGCGGCCTTCAGCCACGCGCTCGTGGTGCAGCGCTGGATCGTGACCAAGCTCGTCGACGACGGCTATGCGGTCTGGGCGGAGTTCCGGTGAGCGCAATGCCCGCGGGTCGCGCCGAAATGACAGCCATTTCAGCTTAACAACAAGTTACGAGGCATTTAGCGGCAGGCGACACGACAAACGGGGGACAGGATGAGACAGTTTCTGGTGGCGGCAGTGATGGTCGCCGCGGCGGTGCCGGGCGCCGCGCAGGCGGCGATCTTCGTCCGCTACGATGTGTTCGCCAAGGGTACGATCACGACCTATCGCGACAATAATCCGGTACCGACGATCGTGCAGAGCTCAGGCGAGTTCAGCGGCGAGGCCGGCTTCGACGTCAGCGATCTCGCCATCGGCGAGTCGCGCTCCTTCGCCATCGGCCCCAACGCCAACGCGGGCGTGCGCTACGGCACGATCACGCGGACCGGCTTCGATGCCTGGGGCAACGCCGCCTTCACCGGCACCGACTTCGCCTTCCTGCAGGACCAGCTGCTCGGTACCACCGGCATCCGGACCACCCGGCTGACCGCTGAGCGATTCACCGTGCGGCAGGTCTTCCCGGCGCCGGTGCCGGAGCCGACCACCTGGGCGATGATGGTGCTCGGCTTCGGCGTCGCGGGGTACGCGCTCCGCCGACGCACGCTGCGCTTCCGTCTCGCCTGATCCCGCCGGCTGGCGACGCATGCCGTCGCCGGCCGTTCGCGGCGCGGCGCGGCGTCACCGACGATCCGGGTCACCCGATCGCTCCCGCCGCGCGCGGCTCCGGCTTCGACCGCGGCGACATGAGCCCGTCGGGCGACATGCCGAGTCCCGAGGCACGCGAGGAGAGCTTCACGCTCGCCAACATCGTGCCGCAGGACCGCGACCTGAACGAGCATCTCTGGGCCGGGATCGAGGGCGCGGTGCGCGGCCTCGCGCGGCGCTACGGCGCGGTCTACGTCGTCACCGGCCAGGTGTTCGACCGCGCCGCGCCGCTGCGGCTGCACGACCGCGTCGCGTTACCCAGCGCGATCTACAAGGCGGTGCTGGTGCCCGGCGTCGGCGCCGCCGCCTATCTCGCGCCTAACGCGCCGGGCCACTAATACGAGACGCTGAGCGTCGATGAGCTGGCCGAGCAGGTCGGCATTGATCCGTTCCCCGGCGAGCCGGCGAAGGAAAAGAAAACAGCGATCGAACTACCAATTCCGCAAGCGCTAATACGTAAGATGCCTCGACGAACAAATACGAAGCTTGTTTGATACGGCCTTTCCGCGTCGAGCACCGCGACTGACGTCGATACATGACGCTGCCAGTTTGAGTAGACCCAATTTTACGATCTTCTATTAGAAAGAAACCGTCTAATCAAAAGACTTTCACAAATAAATCTGCAAAATGCTTAGTTAATAAGCCGAAAATACAAGCAAAGTCTTCTATGTATTCTACGTTGACTCTGCCATTACCTTGAACAAAGCTGTTTCGGCCGGGAGAATAAAAGCATGGAGCATTACCCGTGATCACTCAACTTTCCCACGAAGATACGCTTCTAGTTAGCGGCGGCGATGACACCGGCAAGGCAGTCGGCGGCGTAGTTGGCGGGATAGCAGGAAGAGCCGCCTGCCCGTACATCGGGGCGGTTGTCGGAGATCTCGTCGGTGGCCCAGGTGGCGCCGCTGCTGGCTACGAGATTGGCAGCACGCCTGGGGCGCAGAACGCGTGCGCGGCGGCGGGTACGGCCATAGGTAGCGCGATCGGCGGAGCAGTCTCCGGCGGGAGCGGCTCAGCAGGGGGCACTGAAGACAAGGTGGCGGTCAAGAAAAAGTAGAAATGACAACATCAGCAACGACACCTCGGCGGAAAAGCCGAGGTGTCAGTATTAACAACATTGTAAGTGTTTTTTCTAGAGCAGTCAGGAAAAACTTGATAGTCTTACATACTATTGCAAAACCTGGATGATTCTAGAGGCAGCGAGCACAGACAGCCCGGCTATCAGCGCTGTAGATATAAGGTTATTTGTACTAGTTTTCATAACCTTGTCTCTAACAGTCAGGGCCACAAAACATATTACCATCTGCAGTGTCGCAAGTTTTATATCCATACTAAGTACCTTGTGCGAGGCATTTCGCTTATTCATGCTATGAAAATTTCCTCTGCCTTGCAATTTTTGATTACCCACTTTGGGGACAAAAAGCTTGGAAAATAAGGACAAGTCCATTCTACTTGGCTGCACGAACCTCTCCTTGTTTGCCCCGCTGAGAAAGAAGGTTTGCTGTCTTAGCGATACATTCGATCGCCGCATTGTATGAGCGGCGAGCTACAGAGGCCGCTTTTCCGACGCGAAGTGATGGCGGACCGTATGGATCGCCTCCAAGGCACCATATCTCTAGCTATTCCGCCGTCATGGTCAGCTATAGGCTACCTGATGTTGTCGGCAACGATCTCTGCCGTCGTATTCCTCTCATTGGCGACTTACGCGCGGGTAGAGGTCGCGCCCGGCACAATCGTCCCGACCGCCGGTGTTTCAAAAATTGTGCCGTCGCGGCCCGGGGTTGTAGCGGCGCTGCCAGTTCATGACGGAGCAGGAGTTCGGCTCGGCGATGTGCTCGCCGAGATCCGCACCGACGAGGAAAGCGCCGACGGCCCTCCGGTTGCTGCGCGCATCGAGCGCGCCATCGCACAACAGGAGGCTGAGCTTGACGCGCAGGCGCGCGCGACCGAGACCGCCGCGCAGGCGCAGCTTCGTCAGGTCGCCGCGCAGCGAGCCGGTGCGCTGGGCGAGCTGGGGCAGATTAAGGCACAGCTCGACCTACAACGCGAACTCGTCAGCTCGGCGCAACGTGACCTGGACCGCGCCGACGCGCTCGCCCAACGAGGCTTCGTCAGTCGCCACGATCTCGACCAGCGCCGCGAAGCGCTGCTGAGCCGCCGTCAGGCGTTCGCGCAGCTCGCACAATCGGCCGAGTCTCGGCGCTCCGCCGTGGCCGAGGCGGAGCGCAGCGCAGCGCAGATCACCTCGCAGGCGCGCGCCAGTCGCGCCGGCATCGCCGCCGCGCGAGCGCAGGTCAGCCAGCAGGCCGCCGGCACCGCGGGAACACGCGCCTACGTCCTGCGAGCACCGATTGCGGGCACGGTCACCGCCCTGACCGCGAGGCTCGGTCAGCCGGCCAGCACGCAGACGCCGCTGATGACGCTGCTGCCGAGAGGCTCCACGTTGCATGCCGAGCTCGCCGTCCCCAGTGCAGCGATCGGCTTCGTCCGCAAGGGGCAGCGCGTCAGCCTCGCGATCGATGCCTTTCCCTATCAGCGCTTCGGCACAGTGATGGGGACGATAGACTCCGTCGCTGCCAGCGCGATCACGGGGGCGGACAGCGCCGCGCCCGCGACCGGCGCGCCCGTCTATCCAGTGACCGTTACGATTGATCGCCCTGACATCGTCGCTTTTGGCCGCCGCGAGCGGCTGGTCACCGGCATGACGCTGACCGCCCGGATCGTCACCGAGCGCCAGTCGCTGTTCGCCTGGCTGTTCGAGCCCGTGCTCGCGGTGAGACGGCGATGAACCGCCTGTTGCTCGATGCCGGGATGATCGGCCGGCCGCGCGTCAGGCTCGCGCGTCAGACCGAGATGGCGGAGTGCGGGCTCGCCTGCCTCGCCATGGTGGCGAGCTATTATGGGCTCAATATCGATCTCGGCACGCTGCGCCGTCGCTTCGCCCCGTCACTGCGCGGGACGACGCTGCGTTCGCTTATGTCGCTAGCGGACCATATCGGGCTAATTCCGCGCGCGGTGAAAGTGCCGCTGGACGAGCTCCACCAGCTCCGCATGCCCGCGGTGCTGCATTGGGACCTGAACCACTTCGTCGTGCTGGAGCGGACGCGCCGCGGTCGCGCGCTGATCCACGATCCGGACGGTCGCTCGCGCTGGCTCGAGATGAGGGAGGTGTCACGGCATTTCACCGGCGTGGCGCTGGAGCTGCGCCTCAGCGACAGCTTCGAGAAGGGCGACCGGCGCGAACGCCTGCACCTATCCCAGCTCTGGCGCCGAATGACCGGCCTGCGGTGCATGCTGGCGCAGGTGCTGGCGCTCAGCCTGGTGCTGCAGGTGTTCAGCCTCGCCTCACCCTATTACCTCCAGATCGCGATCGACAAGGCGCTGCCGGCGCTGGATCTCGACCTGCTGGCGGTGCTCGCGCTCGGCTTCGGCCTTCTCACGATCCTCAACGTCGCGGCCGCGTGGCTGCGCTCCTTCGTGCTGCTCGCCGCGGGCGCCTTGCTCGGGACGAGCTTGGCCTCGAACGTTGTACGCCGCCTGTTCCGCCTGCCGATCGACTGGTTCGAGAAGCGCCACACCGGCGACATCCTGTCGCGCTTTTAGTCGATCGCGCCGATCCAGTCGATGCTGATCCAGGGCGCGATCTCCAGCGTCGTCGACGGGCTGATGGCGCTGCTCACCGTGTCGCTGATGCTGTTCTACAGCCCGGCGCTCACCGCGATCGCGGTCGCGGCGCTTGCCGCGTATGTCCTGGTCAGGCTGGTCTCCTTCGCGCTCGAGCGCGACGCGCGCGCGAGCGCCATCGTGCTGCACGGTAAGGAGCAGACCACGCTGATTGAGTCGCTGCGCGGGATCACGACGTTGCGACTCTTCGGGCGCGAGGTCTTCAGGCATGCGTTGTGGCAGAGCCGTCTGACCGACGCCGTCAACGCCGATCTCCGCATCTCGCGCATCGGCATCTGGCAGGGGAGCGCGAACGGGCTGATCTTCGGCCTGGAAGGCATTCTCACGCTGTGGCTGGGTATGCGCATGGTGCTGACCGGCGCCGGGTTCAGCGTCGGGATGATGCTCGCCTATCTCGCCTACAAGGGGCAGTTTCTCGGTCGCGCGGCGTCGCTGATCGACCAGGGCATCGCGTTCCGCCTGCTCGACCTTCACCTCGAGCGCCTCTCGGACATCGCGCTCTCTCCGGAAGACCGCTGCTTCGCCGCGGGGGCTGAGATCGAGACGCCGCTGGTCGGCAGCATCGCCTTCAAGGACGTTTTCTACCGCTACGCGCCGAGCGAGCCGCTCGTCCTGACCGGCGTGACCTTCTCGATCGCGGCGGGCGAGCACGTCGCGATCACGGGGCCGTCGGGCGGCGGCAAGTCCACGTTGGTCAAGCTGCTGCTCGGGCTCGTCGAGCCGCAGGACGGTACCATCCTTATCGACGGCATGTCGATCGCGCGCTTCGGCCTGCGCAGCTACCAGGCGCAGATCGCCGCGGTGCTGCAGGACGACACGCTGTTCGCCGGGACGCTCGCCGACAATGTCGCGCTGTTCGACGATCTCGCGGACATGGACCGGGTGCGCGCCGCCGCGGCGGCCGCGGCCATCGACGCCGACATCATGGCGATGCCGATGCGCTACGAGACGCTCGTCGGCGACATGGGCTCCACGCTGTCCGGCGGGCAGAAGCAGCGGGTGTTCCTGGCGCGCGCGCTCTACCGGCAGCCCCGCATCCTGGTCATGGACGAGGGCACCGCGCACCTCGACGCCGAGCACGAGCGGCAGGTCAACGCGGCGATCGCCGCCATGAACATCACACGTATCGTCATTGCTCATCGCCGCGAGACGATCGAGGCAGCGAGCCGGGTGCTGATTATGAGTGACGGCCAAACCCGCGAGTTAGAGCGATAGCTAAGAAGCCGATCTGCAACCTCTCGTACCCCACTCCCACAGGCACGCCCCCTAGCCTCCCGCCCCCTCGCCGCGCTTCGCTCGCGCGCGATGACCGAGACCGCCGCGACCGCCGTCGACCTCTCGCGCCTGCCCGCGCCGCAGGTGGTCGAGCCGCTCGACTTCGAGGCGATCTACGCCGCGATGCTCGCCGCCCTCCAGTCGCTCGTCCCCGATTTCGACGCCACGGTGGAGAGCGATCCCGCGGTCAAGCTGCTCCAGGTCTGCGCCTGTCGCGAGCTGCTGCTGCGCGCGCGCGTCAACGACGCCGCCCGCGCGGTGATGCCGGCGTTCGCGCGCGGCAGCGGCCTCGACCAGCTCGCCGCGCTGATGGGGATCACGCGCCACCGCCTCTCCGCCGGCGACGCCAGCCGCGGCATCGCGCCCAGCTACGAGGACGACGACGACTTCCGCCGCCGCCTCGTGCTCGCGCCCGAGGGCTTCTCGGTCGCCGGCCCGGCGGGCGCCTACGTCTTCCACGCGCTCTCGGCCGACCGCGACGTGCTCGACGCCAGCGCGATCAGCCCCGCGCCCGGCGACGTGCTCGTCTCGGTGCTCTCGCGCACCGGCGACGGTACCGCGCCCGACACGCTCGTCGCGACCGTCGACGCTTACCTCTCCGCCGAGACGCGCCGCCCGCTCACCGACCACGTCCGCGTCCGCGGCGCCACCATCGTCCCCTACGCGGTGGAAGCCGTGCTCACCACCTACGCCGGCCCCGACGCCGCGACCGCGCTCGCCCAGGCGCGCGCCAACGTCGCCGCGCACGCCGCGCGCTGTCACCGGCTCGGGCTCGACGTCACGCGCTCGGCGCTGTTCGCCGCGCTCCACGTTCCCGGCGTGCAGAACGTCGCGCTGCTCCAGCCCGCCGCCGACATCGTCGTCGACCGCACCGCCGCCACCTGGTGCAGCGGCATCAGCGTCGCCGTCGGCGGAGTCGGCGAGTGACCCTGCTCCCGCCCAACGCCACCGCGCTCGAGCGCGCGCTCGAGGCCGCGACCGCGCGGCTCGGTGACGTCGCCTCGCCGCTGCGCCGGCTGGTCGACCCCGACACCTGCCCCGCCGAGCTGCTGCCGTATCTCGCCTGGGCGGTCGCGATCGACAGCTGGTCGGACGACTGGCCCGAGCGCGTCCGCCGCGCGCGCGTCCGCGCCGCCATCCCGATCCAGCGCCGCAAGGGCACCGTCGCCAGCATCCGCGACCTCATCGCCAGCTTCGGCGGCGCGGTGGCGCTGCGCGAATGGTGGCAGACCAGCCCGCGCGGACACCCCTACACCTTCGCCATCGTCATCGACGTCGCCGGCGTCGTCCACCCGGCGCCGCCTTCGCCGAGGCGGTCCACGCCGAGGTCGAGCGCACCAAGCCGGTGCGCTGCTCCTTCAGCATCAGCCAGGCGCTCGCCGCCGGCGATGCGTTCGGCGTGATCGCCGCGGCGCGCCCCGCGGTCCACGCGCGGCTCCAGCTGGCGGCCTGAGCGATGGGGCTCCAGCTCGTCATCACCGACGCCGGCCGCGCCGCGGTGCTCGACCAGGCGGGCGGCGGCTTCCGCGCGGTGCGGGTCGCCGCGGTCGGCCTCTCGCCCACCGCGCTCCGGGCGACGCCGACCGCCGCCGCGCTCGCCGGCGAGACCAAGCGGGTCGCCACCATCGCGGGCGAGGCCACCGCCGCCGACACGATCCACCTCACCGTCACCGACGAGACCGCCGACGCCTACGCGGTCCGCGCCTTCGCGCTGTACCTCGCCGACGGCACGTTGTTCGCGCTGTACGGCCAGGACGAGGTGATCGTCGAGAAGTCGCCGCAGGCGCTGCTGCTGCTCGCGCTCGACGTCGCGCTGGTCGACGTGCCGGCGATGGCGATCACCTTCGGCAGCGCCGCCTTCACCAACCCGGCGGCGACCACGAAGCGCGCCGGCGTTGTCACGCTGGCCACGCCCGACGAAGCGCGTGCCGGCGCCGATCGCGTCCGCGCGCTCACCCCCGCGACCGCGCGCGGCGCAGTGCTCGACTGGCTCGGCTTCACCCCGGTGCAGCAAGGCACCGGGCTCGGCCAACGCGCCAACGTGGTGAAGATCGGCTGGTCGGGCGTGCGGCTGCTCGTCACCGTCGATGCCACCGACCAGGGCGCGGTCGTGTTCGAGCGCGGCGGCGACACGGTGTGGCGCCTCGACAACGACGGCGCCGGGTCGGGGCTCGACGCCGATCTGCTCGACGGCCGCGACGGCGCCGACTATCTCGCCGACCGCGGCCGCGTCGCTGCCGCCAACCTCGACACCGCCGTCGCCAACGGCTGCTACGCGATCGAATACCCCGGCTACCAGGATTCGCTCCTCGCCTGGCGCACCGCCAGCTCGACCGGCACGATGCAGCTCGCCTTCGGCTACACCGGCCAGGCGCGCTGGCGCTCCTGGATCAACAACAAGCATTGGAGCGAGTGGCGCACGCTGTGGCACTCGGGCAACGACGGCGCCGGCTCCGGGCTCGACGCCGACCTGTTCGACGGCCGCGACAACACCGACTTCCTCGCCGATCGCGGGCGCCTCGATGCCGCCAACCTCGACGAGGCGGTCGCGAACGGATTCTACCGCCTCGAGTACGACGGCTATCAGGACTCGCTGCTGGCGTGGCGTACCGAAAGCTCGACCGGCTTGATGCAGCTCGCCTTCGGCTACACCGGTCGCGCGCGCTGGCGCTCGCGCATCGACAACAATCACTGGAGCGACTGGCGCACCTTCTGGCACTCGGACAATGACGGCGCCGGCTCCGGGCTCGACGCCGACCTGTTCGACGGCCGCGACAACACCGACTTCCTGGCCGACCGCGGCCGGATCGACGCCGCCAGCCTCGACGATGCGGTGGCGAACGGCTTCTACCGCCTCGAATATGACGGCTACCAGGATTCGCTGCTGGCGTGGCGCACCGTCAGCTCGACCGGCACGATGCAGCTCGCCTTCGGCTATTCCGGTCGCGCGCGCTGGCGCTCGCGCATCGACAACAACCGGTGGAGCGACTGGCGCACCTTCTGGCACTCGGACAACGACGGCGCCGGCTCCGGCCTCGACGCCGACCTGCTCGACGGGCGCGACAACACCGACTTCCTCGCCGATCGCGGCCGGATCGACGCCGCCAGCCTCGACGATGCGGTGGCCAACGGCTTCTACCGTGTCGAGTATGACGGCTACCAGGATTCACTTCTCGCCTGGCGCACCGCCAGCTCGACCGGCACGATGCAGCTCGCTTTCGGCTATTCCGGTCGCGCACGTTGGCGCTCGCGCATCGACAACAACCGGTGGAGCGAATGACGCACCTTCTGGCACTCGAACAACGACGGCGCCGGCTCCGGCCTCGACGCCGACCTGCTCGACGGCGAACACGCCAACGACCTGCGCGACTTCGCCCGGCTGCTCAACCGCCCCGCGACCTACCCGCCCGCGCCGCACGTGCACGCCGCGGCCGATCTCGCCGCTGCCTTTCCCGCATCGCTGAGCGACAACGGCTATGTCGTGCTGCCCAACGGGCTGATCCTGCAATGGCTCGCCGGCGCGCAGCAGGCCGCGGGGATGAGCGGCGCGCAGGTGCTGACGCTGCCGATCGCCTTCCCCAACCGCTGCCTCCACGCCAGCGTCTCGACGACCCTGTCCGGCGACGCCGTGCCCGGCCGCGCGGCCTACGCCGTCACCGGCGTGTCGACGACCAAGGTGACGGTCGAGCGCCAGCCGTTCGAGCACGACATGCGCGGCAGCACGCCGGCCGTGCTCGCGATCGGCTACTGAGAGATCCGCGATGCCGCTCCACTACAGCGCCGCCGCCAACGCCTTCTTCGACGCGCGGCTGCACGACCCGCTGCCCGACGACGCGGTGCCGGTCACCGCGGCGGAGCACCAGGCACTGCTCGCGGCGCAGGCGGCGGGCAAGGTGATCCGCCCCGGCGACGACGGCGCGCCGACCGCCCGCCGCCCGACCGAGACGACCGACGCGCTGCGCGGGCGGCTGCTCGCCGCGGTGAAGCAGGAGGCGGCCCGACGGATCCTCGCGGTCGCGCCGCTGTGGCGCCAGCTCAACGACGTGCGCGACCTCGCCCAAGCCGAGGGCGAGGGCCGCGCCGCGATCGACCGACGCTGCGCGACGGTGGACGCGCTGCGCGCCGCCTTCGACCGGCTCGAGGCCGCGCTCGCGACGATGACGCCGCGCCAGCTCGCCCGCGTCGACCTCACCGCCGACAGCCACTGGACGGAACCGACATCATGAAGATCAGCATCGGCGCGTTCGACGCCGCTACCCGCACCGTCGCGGTCACCTTCGAGCACGACGGCGTGCGCCACGAGCGCGCCGTGAACGCCTGCCTCGATGCCAAGGGCGGCTACGACGCTGCCGCCACGGCGGCCCGGGTCGACGAGGTCGCGCGCGGGGTCGAGTACAAGATGGCCGCGGGCGTGATCGTTGCGACGGTCACGCCGGTCGCGACCACCGAGTGACTCATGCTCGTCAGTGTAACTTGATGTCTGCTTAGGGGAGAGAAGCGGACAGGCGGCTTACGAGCGCCGAACGCCACATCCGCTCTCGATTCATCCGATTTGGCTTGAGCCTTGTCGCCTTGGTCTGACGAGCCAAGCAACCGTTAGAGACCCGAAGGCTAAGAGCCAGCAAATGATATGGTAAGTAGGTGAATCGCCAGGTAGTGAATGCACGACATTGTTGCGGCCTGACGGCAGACTGTAGCAGTCAAACCACTCGCCTCGCCACCTACAAAGCACGAATACGTCTGTTTTTGGCACCGCAAATCCAACTTCGTCTGGGCTAGATCATGCGTATGAGCTGCCTCCTACCCGGTCGCCACTGACAGATTTAGCCTAATCAGCTTCATATCCCTGCCGATAGGCCCACTTCCTTATCTCAGCCTCTGGGGGAAACAATCCATGAGATCTATTGTATGCCATGACAAAATTGCCGGTAGCCTTGAAAACGCGTGGCATTTGAATGCATGTAAGCGCGCCCAGGATCTAAATCGCGGTAGATACCGTAGCTCACCAGAGCAGCTAGGCCTGCGAACAACACGAGCATTGCAGCTGATGCGCTTCGAAGTGTGGTGTCAATCAGCTTCATGATGACTTTGTAGTATAGGACGCGGGTTACCTCTAGCTGGTCGCGCTCCGATGCGTTTGGATGTCCGTCTATGGGAGGTCTTAACGCCTTGAGAGCAAGTGCGGTCACCAAGGCGACCTCTACTGCTAATCAAAAAGACGCAAGCTGACGCTCAAGATACCTTACGTTGGTGGAAAGCTTTTTGCTGCTTGGTCGGTCAAATGACGAAAACCATCTGTCAACGGCACCTGAACTAAAAAGCTTTACGCCGAGCGGTGTAAGATCGCCCTCCGTGATAACTAACCTATCTATTTCCGATAGGTCGAAATGCTTGTTGAGTAGACTGTTGTCGCTTAGGAATTTAAACAGACTATTATACTTAGCTTTCACGCTAGCATACCACGACTCATCCCGAATCCAGCGAGTTTTATCCGTGGGATCCTGCCTCTTGACGACCCGGCTTAACAGGCCGGGAAGGTCGACAAAAACTCGCGGTTCTACTCGCATCCTACTGCTCGCTATACGGTTCAACGCTGAACAAAGGCCGTTCCGTGGTACGTTACGCCAACCCTGCCACCTCCGACAAAGCTGAACGAGGGGCCGTTCCCGGGCAAGTCGTTTATTGGCTTTCGTGTACGTTCTGGGCGCTAACGGACATCGCAACCGGGTACGCCGCGGGTACCGCAGGCCTGATCGCCACCGTTCATCGAGGGCGTACGTAGTACCGCGGCGGAGGGCATTTCCGCCGCGAATTAGGCTAGCCATCACGCCGAGCAGATCGATTTGCCAGCCTACGCGCTGTCAAGTAGCTGGCAGCAAAGGATATCGGCGTAGCTACCAATAGAAAGAGCATATTCCCAGCGAGGAACATTCCAGGTGGAGCGTCATCGACCTGCATGGTCGCAAACGAAAAGGCAAGCGAGGCTAATATCAGGATAGGAACAGCACGTGTTCCGATCGTTATCAAAGCCGAGGGCTTGAGACGAAGCCGTAGACTGATTGCGGTCGATGCGCACGCTACAATCGATCCAACGATTGCAACGCAAGCGATGAGAAGCGGCACGGTCATGAAGGTGATCGCAGGAGGATTGAGCCGGGAGGCGCAAGCGGAACGTAGCTGACCTCTTTCGATGGGCTGTCCGCATTTGGCATGAAAGCGATCGGTCCGCTACCGGGTGACGACGAACATCTGTTGCAGCATGGACGCCAGGTCCATGTCCCGATCAGGCTCTGCCGGAAGCTCCATACGATCCCGAACAACGGTTGAAAGATACTCGGCTATTTGCGCTGCGGGCGCATCGGCCCTCAGCATCTCGAGCAAACAAGGCGCGTACCCGTCGTACTCGTCCGCCGCCTCTTCGATACGGCGCACGCCGATCGGATCCCATGCCCAACGCAGAGCAATTTGGATCAGTCGCAAGGTTGTAAGGTCGGTCAACACGCCATCCTACGATCTAAATCAATCGTCCGGAAGTGGCCGCTACCGGCCGTAGCAAGCAGGTATCCCGCGGATATAGGAGTCGCGCTTGGCGGCGCCTGAAGACGACAGGAGCGGCACCTCGGCGGGGGGCTCCTCCACAGCGGTGTCCGCTTTTGGGAGGAAAGCAGACGTTGCGGCGAGCGCGCGAAACGCGGAGAGTGACGAATGTCCACCGCCCCTTATTGCTGCGACCGGCTCGCGAGCGACCTTACTCACGGGCGCACCATTCACGCCGATCGAAGGGAATGTCCCGACGCGTTCATCGCTGAAATGAATGGCGGCTTTGGACTGATCGTTCACGATGGCGGCAGCAGCGCGGTCGAGATTGCCTTCTGCCCGTGGTGCGGCGCCGCCCTGCCGCCGATGACCCGCTAATGGCAGAGTTGCAGACAAGCTCATTTCAACTAACCTCCCGAGCAGAGGCGATTTTTGACAAAGGACCGGCTTTGGATGCTCAATCAAGTATGTCGCCGTCTAGTGCTGCTTGTGTCCTTGACTACATTGTCTGGGTGCGACCCAGGCGTTCATGTTGCCTGGAAGGACACCATCCAACGTCAAATTAATAGGAAACGCATAGAGGATGCGGTCAAATCTGTGGCAGGTAAAACAACGCATTCATATTATGAAAGCGACGGCGAGGACTTTCCGCACGGCATTAAGGTATATCAAATTATCTAGGAACAGCCCTTCAATGAGATGAACCCCCATCTCGCAGCAGGATATGGTATTGATATTGCTCCGTTGCGGGACGGATCTACGGGATATATCCATCGATGGGGCAAGCTAGGTACGACCATATCTAGCGCGGAAATGAACTACGTTACTCTTGTCATGACAAAGGTCAACGCCGCTGTTGCGCGACGTTGCGGAGTAGCCGTCGGCAACGGCAACCCCGTTCAGGGCAAAGGTTGATCTGACCAAGCCTGAGAACGCGTTTCTGAGGCGCGGACGCGCCAGGTCTGACGTCCGGTAGTGGGAGTAAGCGGACGTTCGGCTTGCGGCCTTGCAGGGTAGGTGCTCTATCAAGCGTCCCATGGCTGTTGATCACCGGGAACCCTTTGAAGGCGCGAACGCGCGGCACATGATGATCGGCTATGCGATCCTCGGAGTCCCAATTGTCACGTTATTTGTGCTTCTCGCATTCTTTATCAAACGGGAGCCGATGTCTCCTCAGTATCTTATCGGATGCTATACAGCCACCAGCGGCCCAACGCTCAACATTCGCTACAAGACAATGTCATATGGCAAGGGCCGATCGCATTTACTGAGCTACGTTGTTGAGACATCGAAGGACGGATATCACCTGCTCGTTTCGCCAGCTATGATTTTGCGTCGCGGCAGTGATGGTAATTTTGCGTTTTCATCAGGCCGTGGCGTCGGATATTTTTGGAATTTGCTTGCGAAGGATGGATCGCAGCGACTACGCGCACCGAGTGACTATGATGGTCAATTTTATACCACTGCGACGGATGGATCTTCGGTCGTTTATAGTCGGACCAATGACAGGACCGAGTGCGGCTCCTAATGGGCGTTAGCCGCCACTCAAATCGCTCTCTGCAACTCGTGGATGATCGGCAGATACCCTTGGTCATCCAGAAGGCCGCTGGCGCTTCCGATGACCGTAGGCTCGCCACAGCGGGGGCACTCAGCCGTCCATCGCTCGCCTCGGCTCCGGTATTCGGGTCGGGTCCATTCGTCCCGCCATGAGGTCACTTTGGTCGAAGCGTACACGGCGCAGCAAGACGTGCAGCCCGCATAGCGGCTCGCCTCAATCTCAGTTCGGTTGCCGTTGCTATGCTCTCTTGCTTCGGCGATCGCGGCGGCGATTGTCTGCATTGGGGTCATATCACCGAACAGGGGAGTGGCCGCAATATGGGCGATATAGCCGTAAGAGCGAGGTGCCGGAGCTTAACCGACGCCGTTACATCGTGCGAGGGTGATCCGGCCAGTGCTCACATCGTACTCGATATTCACTTGAATGCAGCCACCGTCGCAATCGCTGGGAAGAAAGATGTGGTCATCAAACCAACGCCGTTCACCTGCCCTCATGCCGATCGGCGGCGGGCATACCGCAGCCGCATCGCCGCTCAATCGAGGACCCATCCTAATAAATCTGTGACAATATGCGTAGTCGGAGGGTCCTGCCGCGCGAAAATATGTCGCTCGAACCTTGCTTCTCGAACTGAATTGATAAGCGCGAGCGTAGCTTTGCAGTGAATTTGCACCGGTCGGAAGTTGGATAATGTGCTCGATCCTGTTCATAATCTCAACCATTTGACGGTCCCCGGTCGATGTACAACCTGCCAGCCACAGGAACGCAGCAAGGAAGAGGCAATGTCTCATAAGCCGATCGTCGCACGTGACATTGCTTCGGGCAATCGGATCGTGCCAAGCCGATGACTGGCGGCCGTTCAGGGTGAACGAACGTCCTCGATTGGACGGGCCAAAATCGTCGCGCCTGTCCGGTTGTGGGCGTAGTCAGACGCTGCCGCTGACGCGCTCGCCGCTCACAGGAACGCACCGTATCTCCGCTGAGCACCTGTGGCACCCGCCTCCCACAGGCACGCCCCCGCGCGCCGCGCCGCTGACGCTGGCACGGTCCCGCACCGTGACCGCGCTCTCCGACCCGCGCCGCCTGTTCGGCAACCTGCTCCAGCTCGGCGCGGTCGAGTCGGTCGATCTCGCGCACGCCACCTGCCGCGTGCGCGTCGGCGATCTCGTCACCGGCGACCTGCCCTGGCTCACGCCGCGCGCGGACGCGACGCGCGTCTGGTCGCCCCCGCTCGCGGGCGAGCAGGTCCTGCTGCTCTGCCCTTCCACCACCCCTTCGTTTCGGGTCATCTCAGAGAACCTCAGAAACAGGTCATTCCCCTCGTGGGAAGGCTTGTCCGTTGTCTCATTTGGTCGCAATCAACATCGATGCAGCGCGACGATTCTGGGGGACTTTGGGGGCACGACTTCGTCCGCCTGGGGGCACCGGATGCTGACGGATCTAGCCTGCGGGAAGGCTGCCCCCAAGGACAAGCCGTACAAGCTCGGGGATGCCGGCGGCCTCTACCTCTACGTGCTGCAGAGCGGCTTCAAGTCGTGGCGCTGGAAGTACCGGGTCGGCGGCAAGGAGAAGCGCCTGGTGTTCGGCGGCTATCCGGAGATCTCGCTCTCCAAAGCGCGCGAGCTGCGCGAGGATGCGGCGCGAACGCTGCGCGAGGGCGCGGACCCGGCGGTGGCGAAGCGGCAGCGAGCGGCCGAGCAGACAGCGATGGCCGGCAGCACCTTCGAGACGATTGCGCGCGAGTGGCACGCCAGCCAGAAGGCGGGCTGGTCGAAGCGCTATGCGAACATCGTGCTCAACAGCTTCGTCAACGACGTCTTCCCGCGCATCGGCACGCTGCCCATCACCGCGGTGACGACGCCGCTGGTGCTCGAGGTCCTGCGGCCGATCGAGGCGCGCGGTGCGGTGGAGACGGCGCACCGCGTGCGGCAGCGGATATCGGAGGTCTTCGCGCGGGCGATCGCGGCAGGAATCGCGCTGGCGAATCCATCGGCGGTGACGAAGCGCGCGCTCGGCCGGAAGACCAAGAGCAAGTTTCCGGCGGTGCGCACGATCAAGCTGGCCCAGGCGGTGCTCGCCGGATCGGAGCGCCAGCCCGGTCACCCGCTAGGCGCGCGCCGCGTCGCGCGACACCTCGGGCCATTGGCCTATCGTGAGCAGCTGCTCCTGGCCTGCGAACCGGAAGCGCCAGCGAAACGACTTGCGGCCGGTCGGCGCGACGAACAGGTGCAGCCCGCGCTCGTCGGCGATCTTGTAGGCGGCCGCGCGCGGCCGCGCGGCTTTCACCGCGGCGTTCGTCAGCATATGACTATCCGGACAAGAGGAGCGGCGCGATGTACAACCAGCACCAGAAGATCAGCGGCTATCGAGACCTGTCGCAGGCCGAGATCGATGCCATGAATGAGGTCAAAGTACTTGAGGCACGCTTCAACGGCATGATCGATCGGTTGAAGACTATCGCGGAAATCGATCAACGAAACGTTGCGATCGCGCAGACGGAGGGCGAAACGGCGTTCATGCGCGCCGTCCGCGCCATCGCGCAGCCAGCTAGGATTACGGCTGAGTGATCGCCCGCTGGCTGGCGGAGCGGACGGCGAAGCGGCAGCGCAAGCAGGTCGAGCGATCGTTCATCGAGGACACTTTCGGGCCTTACCCGCCTGCGGCGATTGATCGATGGGACCGGGTGACGCTCACCGAGCGAATCGCCCGCAAGGGTGATCTCTCCCAGATCGAGGCCGCCTACGCTCGAAGCCGGCTCAACATCCTCGAGCAGAAGGAAGGGCCGTCCGGCCGCTCCGCACGGATCGCTGCCTGGGCGCTCGGAGTGTCGATCGTCTCCGCGCTCCTGGCGCTCATGGCGATGACGCCCAATATTGGACGTGGAGACCTTGATTTGCGACAGTCAGGGTCCAGTACTCTCAATCAATCTTCGGCGGTCATGCCCGGCATCTGCCATGGAAACCGGCGATAAATCGCGAAACAAACCCCGACCATGACTACCCAACATACCAAGCCGTCGAATACAAGCATCAGTTGAACTATGCCTTTTGATGGAAGCGCGGCCTCAGCAGCGCGCTCGCGCAAAACGTAAACCGCTGATAGGTTTGCCGCCGTGAGAAACGCGATTGTGCACCAGTACCAAGCTAACCGGCGTAAGCGCCAGAAGGGTGCTACCGCGGAACCAACTGCGAACGCGCAACCTGACACCCAGAAGTACTGACTAGCATAACCTTCTTCGCCGACGATGATCAGGCCGAAGAACCACGTCATGAACGTGCCAAAGCCGATGAGTGCCATCTTCCATCGACTTATCGAGCCTGAGCCCTTGTCGGAGTCCATGCGCTAAGTTCCCGTCCACCGCGGACCTGTCAATAGGCCAGCGTGTCCGAAACCGCCGCAGAAGCAAGATGCAGACGTCCGCTAACCTGCCACTAGCGGACATCGCGGCGGAGGGGACCTCCGCCGCGGTCATCCGGCGGGGACGTCCGCTAACGCCCACTAACGGACGTCCTCCGGATCAGCGGGCCAGCGGCCGGCCTCGACGATTTGAGCCAATCCCTCCAACGGTAAGTGGCCTCAATTCTCTACCGAACCAACGCGAAAGAAGCCTTCAGCCAGCCACCAAAAGAAGAAGGACTAGCAGAACCGCTAGGAGCTTCGGCCAGTGCCAGACCGCCGAGATGATTCCGGCGACAAAACCGAATATGATTATCGCCGAAATACCGACGAGGATCGCGCGCGGACTCGCGCCTTCCGTGTTGAAAAGCTCACGCCATTGGACATCAAGCGAACCGAAGTCGGTGCCAAACCGCTTGTGCAGCTCTTCAAATAGCTCGGCTGCGTCGCCGCCGTCCACGCCAAAATCGTGGACGATGCGGGCGTCTCGCGTCACCTTGCGGGGTGGCACGCCGTGCTCGTCTACAAGAAGACGATGCACAGCCGCTGTCGGATCGTCATCCATGGCCTCATCCTACCCGTCGGGCGAGAGTCCGCAATCCTGCCATCAGCGGACATCGCGGCGGAGGTCACCTCCCCCGCGGTCGCGTCGAAAATGGCGGTTTTCCGTGCCTGCGGGACAGGCTCGCCCGGGGTCGATACCCCGCGCGATACCCCGCCCCATCACGCGAAATTGCTGACGACCAGCTCCGCGACCTGCTGATCTGCGCCGCGGTGCCGGTTGATCAACCAGGTGACGGTCCTGTCGACGGTGTTGAAGCGGCCGAAGACCTCGCGAGCCCGGTGTCGCGTTGACGGACAGAATGAACTTGCCGCTCATCCCGGCGAGCTGGTCGGCCAGCTGGGTGAAGTCGTCGCGGGAGAAGACGCCGTCGCCGTAATCGTCCTCGCAGCCTCAATAGGGTGGGTCGAGGTAGAACAGCGTCTCGGGCGCGTCGTAGCGCGCGATCAGGTCGGCATAGGGCAGCCGCTCGATCGTGACAGGCGCCCGGCGCGCGCCAAGAGCGCGGATCTCCGCTCGCAGGTTGGCATAGTCGAAGCGCGACGGCCGCTCCCGAGTGACGAAGGGCGTCCTAGCGGAGCCGGTGCCGATCGCGGCACTCGTCGCAGTAGTAGTAGATCCCCCGGTCGATCAGCGGGTCACCGCAGATAAAGCACCAGTCGGGGTAAGCGAACCTTTCGAACAGTTTCTGATGGGACCAATCGAGGCATTGGCGAACGGCTCGGACGGCCGCGCCAATGGTATCGCCAACGAGGCTGATCACAGCACGCATGTTAAACCGCCTACCCGCCAGCGTATCGATCAATCGAGCAAGCGCGCTCAACGGTCACCGGAGCTTGGCCCCCTTTACCTGCCGGTCTCTGCCGATTGGATATCGCTGGAGCGGCTCCGAAGCGAGCGCCGGCGCTTCACCGGCTTGACTGCTCGCGGCGGCTGCCTGGCGATTGCAAGACCGAGCACCATCATCGGGAACACGCTCTCGATCACGTTGGAGGCCGCGCCGATGCCGAGCATGGCGATGATCATCGCGAAGTCCCTGCGCCCGGTGCGATCCGACTGGATCGCGCGCTGACCACCGCGAAAGACGAAGATGGCGATCAGCAGTGCGCCCAAGCCGAAGATCACAGCGAGGTAGACCGCCAGGTTGTCCCCCGGATTGTACCGCGCCGGTTCGGCGATCGTCTGTGCAGCACCGATCCCACCGAGGCCACGCCCTACCAGCCAGCCAACCGGGTCGCGCCAATTAACGAGAGACAGTGCGTCCGGCCACGTCGTCAGGACGCGATCAGCGAGCGAGCTGTAGCTTGGCCCGATGCCTGGACCATTGGGGAACAGCTGCCGGCCGTAGCTAACCGCCATGAGGGGTCCAGCGAAGATCAGCACAAGCCACAAGGCCATATGGATATTCGCCAAGAGGATGCGCTTTGGTGCAGCCGTGCCCCTTAGCTTACCCAGCAGGAAGTAGGTCCCCGGCAGGAGGATCATCGCAAGTTCTGGCGCTTTCGAGGTCGTCAGATGGATAGCGACTAGCCCAGCAGCCCATGCCACCGCCTTCGTGGCGAACGACTTCAGCTTTGGCTCGGCTGCGCAGAACCCAATGATGATGCAAGCGGCTGCGATAAAGCTGGCACGACTGAAGCCGGCAAGGCGGGAAACGCCGCCGGCGCTCCATTCACGAGCAGCCCCTTGCTGGCTACCCATGACCTCGAAGGTGGCGTCTTTCCAGGGGAAGTCGATGAATGCGTTTAGTACGACCCCGACCACCGAAACGTAGAACATGGGGATCATGGCCGCGATGATGCGCTCTTGCATGCCTCGCTGGGTCGCCGCCATCATGATCAATGCGGCCACGAAGATCCAAATCTGATAGGCGATCCCGGCAGGCGAGCGCCCTAAAAATTTAGCGATGACGATCTCGATTGCAAGGAACACTAGCACGGCGATTGTTGGAGTCGCCGTCCGCGGGTCACCTACTCGCACCAGCGTATTCGCCAGCAGCGCGGGAACCGCGATGATGCCGGGCAGGTAGATCAACGGAGCCAGGCCGACCGGCCCTAGAACGCCTCGGACGATGCCTCCCACCGCCGTGAACACGACATAGAGCACGCCGGCAGCCACGATGCCGATGCCCGCCCACTTGTCGACGACACCCTGTGTGCTCAGCTCGCCGGGCCTCGCTTGAGGGGAAAGGGTCCTGCGAATAACGTCGGCTAGAGCCAAGAGGATTTCCCTATTCAAAGCCGATCCCGGCGAGGCGGCAGCGGAATAGGTCATAGCGATTTTGCGCGCAACGCGGCAGCCCGTATCGGACTGCCCCGAAGGCGCACAGGTCTCGAGCGTGGCGCCGCGCCCCAGCGCTCGCTATGGGACGCGCGGGGCGCACGCCTGGGGTGGGTTGAGCAATGGTGTCTAAGGGATCTCGGTACGGCTACGTTGACGCCCTGCGTGGCCTTGCCGCGCTTGCGGTCATCTATTTTCACGCGGGCTATGATGCGCTCAAGCACGGCCGCGTGAATAACGGCTGGGAGCAGAGCCTTTTCTGGCTCGCAACCGACCAGCTCGACCTTGGAAAAATTGCCGTCACGCTGTTCTTCGCCATCTCGGGCTTCGTCATACCCTTCTCGTTGCGGCGCGACGGTCAGCGCCCGAAGGAGGCGTTCATCGTGGGGCGCATCTTCAGGCTCTATCCCGCCTACTGGCTGTCGCTGCCCGCGGCGTTCCTCGTCGAGTACGTGATGGTCGGCAAGGATCTCGGCTTGGGGACATTCCTCGTCAACCTGACGATGCTGCAGGGCTTCGTCGGCCAGCAGTCGATGCAGGGGCTCTACTGGACGCTGCAGATCGAGCTGATTTTCTACGCTCTCTGTTTCGGGCTCTTCATGTTCGTCGACCTGCGGCGACCCAAGGTGGCTACGACCATGGCCGCGTTGATGCTGGCTTGCGCGCTGGCGCTCGCCGGCCTCCGCTTCGTCACGGGCAAGCAGGTGCCGGTGGCAATCCCGCTCGCGCTTTTCGTCATGTTCATCGGGCTGCTGTGGCGGCTCGCCACGGTAGAGGCGAACCTCTCTGCGCGGCGCGCGGTCATGTGGCTCTGCAGCGCCTTGCTGGTCCTGATGCCCGTCATTGCCACGCTCGCCTACGACGAGGGGGCGTTGCGCTATACTCTCACCTACTATCTCGCGACCGGCAGCTTCCTCCTATTCACGAGCCGCATAAAGCTCACCGGCGCGATCTTGGCGTACCTCGGGACCATCAGCTATTCGGTCTATCTGTTCGGCAGCCTGGTGCAGAAGACCTTCGAGCACTTCCTTGCGGCGTGGTGGCAGGATCTTGGATTGCCGCTTCATCTCGCGATCGCAGGGATGATGCTGGTGGCGATCGGCATTGCCTCACTCGTGTACCGCTTCGTCGAGGCTCCCGCCGTTACAGTCGGCAAGGCCATCATCCAGCGTCGCTTGAAGACCTCCCCTGCTCGCGCCGACGCTGTGGCGCTCTGACGACGTGACGACGGCATAAGAGATGACTGCCCGGCATGGCGGTACGGCGAAGCGCGCGCCGCCATGCGGGACCTCGTCAGTAGCGCGATCTATGCCGTCGATACCCGCACGATACCCTTGTGCGGCCTGCCTTCCCCGAGAAGTGCCAGCTTTTATTGCTCGGGCGGCAATCCGGGACTCGGGTCGCGGGCTACGAACGGAGGACCCACGTCACCGATAAACCACCAGCGCCCAGAGCCTTCGGCGCACAACCCGTAGCTGCAATCCAGCAGCCGGGAGATCTCCTGGCGCAGTTGCACGACCGTGTCGCAATCCACCTGCGAATCGAATTTCATCTGCGTCACCGGAGAGGGTGTTAGTGTCTTCGTGACCTCGAGGTAGGACCTGAGTGTGTCTCTCGAGACGTTCTCGCCGTTCCATGTCACGGCCCCGCTCTTCGAGACGGATATGACGTTGAGTGTGGACAGGGCACCCAGACCGTGACGGGGGGTAATCCAACCCCTCGGCAGAGAGCCGCACCCCTCCGCATAAGTCGGTGGGCGGTCACAGTCGGCCAAGAACAACGCAACGGACAAAATGGCGGGATTTCTCATCGCGACTCAAGCGTACCAGTGCTGCCCAGCCTACGCTACGACGTCTCGTCAGAACCCTCGCAGAGCCTACCGCGGTGGAGGAGCCCTCCGCCGCGGTGCCGATTCGTGGTGTGGATGCACCGCGAACCATGTCTAGCGTACGCGCGCGGTACCCGCTGCGCTTGCCCGCTATCGCCCAAAAAGCGGACATTGCGGCGGAGCTAACCCCGCCGCGGTCGCTGGGCGAAATGCCCATTATCGCCAACGCGGCACCCGCACCAGCAGCCCGCTCGCCTTTATTACGGGAACATCGTGAGACGTTGAATTATAAAGTTTGTGTTATTGTGGTGCCTACGACTGAGGCTTGCCCCGTTTCGACGAGTCCTCGAATGACAGTTTCGTACAATGAATGAATGGCACGATGGATCATGGTTTAAGAAACAGTACTGGAGACGCCTCGTGAGAACGACCCTGCTTGCCGCTGCGGCACTCAGCTTTTTCACCACTCCTGCAAACGCAGCCTTGGTCGCTTACAACGTCAGAATCAATGGCGCCTCTTTAACGATGGAGGGGATTGCCGCGCCGGTAAGCGGCCTTCTAGTAGATTTTGACGTACGGTTTGATGACACCGTCCTGAAAATTGATCGAACCCAAGAAGGCCTCACAGTTAACTCGTCGAATTTCGGGTGGAATCATCCACTTTACTATGCGTAGAACGCCGATCCCATTTTTCCAGTGCTTACCTTCGGAATTGATATAGAGGCGAACGGGTATCACATAGATCCCAATATAGATAACTTTGGCGTCTTTATATCTGACATCGCGACCAACCCAAGACTGAGTGGCGAGACTTATACGAATTCTTCTGGTAAAATCTTTGACCTTAGTATTTTGCCGACTGTGAGCAAGTTGTCGACGGCAGCTGTTCCGGAGCCTACGACATGGGCGATGATGCTTCTTGGCTTTGGCGTAATCGGCTTTGTGACTCGCCGGCGCTCCCCTATCTTGATTCTTTTCCCGAAGTAATTGCGTTGGTGTTGAGAGAGCGGGAGGTGTCCTTTGCCGCTATGTCGTTTGCGCTACCAGCAGACGCGGCCGAGCTTGGCTCCTACACCCACTCGATTCTCGCTTTTGTCGGCCGTCGGTTCCCGTGAGCGGAAATGCCCGCTTTCTGCCAGAAGCGGACATCGCGGCGGAGATGCCCTCCGCCGCGACGCTGCTTGGACCCTCTGTGAAGGGCGTTAAGCGCGCCTCCGATACCCCCATGGTACCCGCTCGCAACGGCCGCTTACGCCCCACTTGCGGACATTTGCGATATCGCAGATCAGGTGGGCGCAGAGTGCGAGGTGATGCGATGAGAAGGGACAAACGGCTTCTGGGAAGCATATCACTTTTTGTCGCGGCGATCCCATTCGCCTTGTATCAAGGTTTTTTAACGAAGAGCTACATCCGGGCGGCGACCTTGGGGCAATTAGATTCTGTTGCTAAATATCTTGGACTCCCGCAGCCACCCGAGTTTTGCCTCGACTTTTGCGGACCTGAACTCCCTTTTACGGCGGGGTGGATAGCAATCACCTGCGTTGTAGCATCCATGTTGTTAGTGGCGACAGCTTGGTGGAGGCCCCAACTGTAATAACGCTGATTCCTTATGACCGGACATTCGGTCGGTGATCAATCGAACGTCCGCTTTCCTGCCATAACCGGCCGGGCCGCTAGCGCCCACAAACGGCCATAGGCTCAGCTTGCCGCTTTTCCTGAAGGCGACGTCGAGGGCGGGCTCGTCCTGCCCGCCCTGTTCAGCGACGCGCACTCGGCCCCCGCCAGCGACAAGCGCGACCTGATCACGTGGCACGACGGCGCCGAGCTTTCCTACGACGCCGACGGCGCCGGCCTCGTGCTCAAGCTCCCCGACGGCCGCCCGCTCAAGATCACCGCCCCCGCCGGCGTCACGATCGAGGCCGCCGTCGCGATCACGGGCGACGTCAAGGTCAAGGGCAAGACCGCGCTCGACGGCGACATCACCCTCACCGGCAGGCTCACCGCCAGCGACGACGTCCTCGCCGCGGGCAAGAGCCTCCAGCGTCACACCCACCCCGGCGTCCAGCCGGGCGGCGGCAGCTCGGGGCCGCCCAAGTGAACGGCATGGACGCCATCACCGGCCGCCCGCTCCGCGGCGAGGCGCACCTGCGCCAGTCGGTAGCCGACATCCTCTCAACCCCGATCGGCAGTCGCGTCGCGCGCCGCGATTATGGCTCGCTGCTGCCCGAGCTGCTCGACCAGCCGATGAACGCGCTCGGCCGCATGCGCCTGGTCGCCGCGACCGCGCTCGCGTTGTCGCGCTGGGAGCGCCGGCTGCGCGTCTCCGCCATCCGCGTCGACGCGCGCACCGACGGTCGCGTGTCGCTCGCAATCGACGCCACCCGCACCGACCTGCCCACGCCCAACGCGCGCGCGCGGCTGATCGTCCCGCTCGCTCCCCGCCCCGCCTGAGGACCGCCCGCGCATGCACGGCATCACCGTCACCGAATATAGTGAGGGCGCCCGCGCGCTCACCGCCGTCGCCACCGCGGTGATCGGGCTGGTCGCGACCGCCTCGGCGCCGGCCGGCGCTGCGACCGCCGCACTCGACGCTGCCTTCCCGCTCGATCGTCCCGCACTCGTCACCGATCTGCCCTCCGCGATCGGGGTCGCCGGCACCGGCGGCACGCTGCGCGCCGCGCTCGTCGCAATCGCCGACCAGGCGCGCGCGCCGGTCGTGGTGGTGCGCGTCAACACCAACGTGGACGCGCGATGGGTCGATATCAACGTGATCGGCAGCACCGTCAACGGCTCCAAGATCGGGCTGCGGGCGCTGCTCGCCGCCGAGCCGCAGCTGGGCGTCCGCCCGCGCATCCTCGGCGCACCGGGGCTCGACACCCAGCCGGTTGCCGCCGCGCTGGCGGTGGTCTCGGACAAGCTGCGCGGCTTCGCCTACGCCAGCGCGCTCGGCGCCGACAGCGACGCCGCCATCGCCTAACGCGCCAATTTAGCGTCGCGCCGGCTGATGCTTGTCTACCCCGACTTTCTCGCCTTCGACAGCGTCGCCGGCACCAGCGCGCCCAGCGCTGCGGTGGCGCGTGCGCTCGGCCTGCGCGCGCGGATCGACCAGGAGATCGGCTGGCATAAGACGCTCAGCACCGTGCCGGTCCAGGGCGTGCTCGGCCTCACCAAGGACGTCGGCTTCGACGTACAGGATCCCGGCTGCGAGGCGGCGCTGCTCAACGACAGCAGGTCACCGCGCTGATCCGCATCTCCGCCGGCTACCGCTTCTGGGGCAATCGCACCACGGTCGAGCCCGAGAGCCCGTACACCTTCGAGTCGACCGCGCGCACCGCCGACGTGCTGGTCGACACCATCGCGAACGGTATGCAGTGGGCGATCGATCAGCCGCTGCGCCCCAGCCTCGCCAAGGACATCGTCGAGACGATCAACGGCACCTTGCGCGAGTTCAAGGCGCAGGGTCGATGCGCGCGAAGCGTGCGCGCACGACGCTGATGAACGTGGCGGCGGCGGCCAGCGTCGGCTTGCCAACGGCCGCGCAGGACTTGTCGGATCCGATGACCCTGACGACCGATCCGGCGGATAAAAACGTGTTGCCCGAGTTCGCGCGCGAAACCGGATCCGGTAAGCCGGACAAGGCGACGCTGGACGCGGTGCTGGTAAAGCTGCCGCGGCCGACGCCGCTCGCAGCCCTAGCCATCGCAGCTGATCGGGGTGAACTGATCGCGGAGCTTGGCACGAGCTCCGCGCCGGGGCGGGCATGAAGACTGAAGACCTGCTCACCGGATCGCCGGCGGCCCGCGACTTTTCGCCGACATCCACGCCGAGTCGGCACACCTGCCGCATACGGTCCCTCACCGTGGCGGTTGCGCAGCGTTCCCGACCAGCGCCATCGCAGCGATGCGGCCGTCCCGCGGGGTGGAGACGTGACGCGGTCGACGCGCCGTCTCAGCATTCCACTACGTTCACGGCCAGACCGCCGAGGCTGGTCTCCTTATACTGGCTGCGCATGTCCTCGCCGGTCTGGCGCATCGTCTCGATCACCGCGTCGAGGCTGACGATATGGCTGCCGTCGCCGCGCAGCGCGAGATAGGCGGCGTTGATCGCCTTCACCGCGCCCATCGTGTTGCGCTCGATGCACGGGATCTGGACGAGTCCCGCGATCGGGTCGCAGGTGAGCCCGAGATTGTGCTCCATGCCGATCTCGGCGGCATTCTCCACCTGCCGGTCGGTGCCGCCCAGCACCGCGGCGAGCGCGCCCGCTGCCATCGAGCAGGCGACGCCGACCTCGCCCTGGCACCCCATCTCGGCGGCCGAGATCGAGGCGCGCTTCTTGTACAGCATGCCGATCGCCGCGGCGGTGTAGAGGAAGTGGCGCGCGCCGGCGCGTGTCGCGCCCGGCACCAGCACTTCGTAATAGCGCAGCACCGATGGCAACACCCCCGCCGCGCCGTTGGTCGGCGCAGTAACGACACGGCCGCCCGCGGCATTTTCCTCGTTCACCGCGATGGCCCACAGGCTGACCCATTCAAACACCGCGGCAGGACGATGCTCCGGACCGCACCGGGACAAGGACTCGTGCAGCGCGCGTGCGCGGCGGCGCACGCGCAGCCCGCCCGGCAGCACGCCTTCCTGCGCGATGCCGCGGTCGATGCAGGCGCTCATCGCGTCGCGCACCGAGTCGAGGAAGGCGTCGCTCTCCGCGGGTGAGCGCCACGCTTCCTCGTTGGCGCGGACGAGCGCACCGATGCTGAGTCCGGTCTCCTCGCAGCGCGCCAGCAGCTCGGCGCTCGACGAGAAAGGATGCGCCACCGCGACATTGTGCGCGAGCGGCGGCGCGCCGAGCCGCAGGATCGCTCCGCCGCCGATCGAGAAGTAGGTCTCCTCCAGCGTCGCCCCCTCGTCGTAGCTCGCGGTGAAGCGCATGCCGTTCGGATGCTGCGGCAGAAACGTCCGCGGGTGGAAGACGAGGTCAGTCTCCGCGTCGAACGCGATTGCCCGCGTGCCGCCGAGTGGAAGCCGCTTGGTCTCGCGCACCGCGGCGACGATCGCGGGCGCGGTGTCGGGGTCGAGCCGCTCGGGTAACCAACCCGCCAGGCCGAGCAGCGTCGCCGTGTCGGTGGCGTGGCCGCGCCCGGTCAGTGCGAGCGAGCCGTACAATGCGCAGCGCACATGATGCGGCGCGCGCTCGCACGCGGTCGCACGCTCGGCGAAGTCGTGCGCGGCGCGCATCGGCCCGACCGTGTGCGAGCTCGACGGGCCGACGCCGATCGTGAACAGCTCGGCGACGCTGATCGGGCGTGTCGCGCCGCGATCGAGCGGCACCATCTCAGACTCGGTCGGCACGTACTCTCCCCGACCGCTCGCCACAGCCCATGCCCCTCTGTCCCTTGTGCCTGAGATCGCTATCCCGTCGGCGGACGCGTCGCTGCGCCTCTCTCCAGATGTTGGCGCCGACGGGTCCTTTTACCTGAGAGTTTCCGGGGCGGTTGCTCCTTCGGTGCCGGGCCTGTCCCGGTCTCTCCCACGTCGGCACCGATGGTATCCCGCGCCATGGCGTGCTGGTCAAGCCGCCGCCGCGCCCGCATTCCGCCGGAGTGGGTCAGCGCCAGCCGAGCGCGGGCGCGACATGCGTCATGATCGCCTCGAGCACGTGCGCGTTATAGTTGACGCCAAGCTGATTGGGCACGGTGAGCAGCAAAGTGTCGGCCTCGGCGATCGCCGCGTCGGCGCGCAGCTGCTCGACCAGGCGATCCGGCTCGGCGGCGTAGGAGCGGCCGAACACCGCGCGCATTGCGTCGATCACGCCGATCTGGTCCTCACCGCCGGCCTGACCGAAATAAGCGCGGTCACGATCGTCGACGAGCGCGAAGATCGAGCGGGACACCGAGACGCGCGGCGCCCAGTCGTGCCCCGCCTCGGCCCAGGCGGCGCGATAGGCGCGGATCTGCCGTGCCTGCTGGACATGGAACGGCTCGCCGCCCTCATCCTTCTTGAGCGTCGAACTCTGCAGGTTCATCCCCTGCTGCGCCGCCCAGATCGCGGTCGAATCCGACGCCGAGCCCCACCAGATCCGCCGTCGCAAGCCCGCGGCGTGCGGCTCGAGCCGCAGCAGCCCCGGCGGGTTGGGGAACATCGGGCGCGGGTTGGGCTGGGCGAACCCCTCGCCTTTGAGCAGCTCGAGATAGACCTCGGCGTGGCGCCGCCCCATGTCGGCGTCGCTCTCGCCCTCGCCCGGCGCATAACCGAAGTAGCGCCACCCCTCGATCACCTGCTCAGGCGAGCCGCGGCTGATGCCGAGCTGGAGCCGCCCGCCCGCGATCAGATCCGCCGCACCCGAGTCCTCCGCCATGTAGAAGGGGTTCTCGTAGCGCATGTCGATCACGCCGGTGCCGATCTCGATCCGCTTGGTGCGCGCGCCCACCGCGGCGAGCAACGGGAACGGCGAGGCGAGCTGACGTGCGAAATGGTGGACGCGATAGTAAGCGCCGTCGACGCCGAGCTGCTCGGCCGCCTCGGCGAGTTCGATCGACTGCAACAGCACGTCGCTGGCCGAACGCGTTGCGGACTGCGCCGTCGGCGACCAATGGCCGAACGACAGAAACCCGATCTTCTTCATATGCTACTCCCGCGCCGACGGCGCCTCGCTACCAGGCGGAGGTGGCGGCGCGGGCAGGTGCTGGCAAGCGCGGCGAAACGAAACGGTGCGTTACGCCGCGACGCGTCGCACCAGCGCGGCGACCGTGTCGAACGCCTCGCGCGCGCCCGCCTCGGCGCGCCCCTCCTCGTCGGGAGACAAGACGACCGCGTCGATCGCCCCGGTAAAGCTGCGCCAATGACGCGCGCGCCCCTCGGCATGGCCGGCCAGGTGGCGCGCGCCGAAGGTCGGCCCCAATCCCAGCGTCATCGCCGCCTTGAGCAGGATCGCGGCGCCCAGGCTCGACCCCTCGGCAACGTAGAGCCAGCCGATAGCGGTGCCGCGGTCCGGCGCGGCCCCGGCGGCGAACCGTGGCGGCGGCGGCGGCGCGAGCGGGACGTGGAGGTCGGCGGCATCCTGCTCCACCGCCAACAGGCGCGCGCGAGCGACCAGATCAGGGATCAACGTGACGAGGCTCGGTGCAACATAGAGCGGCGCGATCAGCGCGTGGAAGTCGCGGTGGATCGTCAGCAGGCGCGCATACCGCGTGCGATCGCCGAAGGGGTCGAGCGCCATGATCGAGTCGTCGAGCCGTCGGTGCGCGACGTCGGTCGCGAGGCGAAGGCGCTGCGTACGCGTGGGAGTCGGCTCGGGCGATGCGGAGGATGTCGTCACCCGCCGCGGCTAGCACCCGCGTGGCGACGGTTGCAACGCGCGCTTGCCACCTGCGCACTGCATCCCGCATGCGGGATGCCGGCCACGAGCGAGGAGGTGGAGCGTGAACGACGGCGAGCGGGACGAGGGTGAACGCTATGACGTGGTGATCGTCGGTGCCGGCCACGGCGGCGCGGCGGCCGCGGCGGCGCTGCGCCAGCGCGGCTTCGCCGGCAGCATCGTGCTGATCGGCGCGGAACCCGAGCTCCCCTATGAGCGCCCGCCGCTGTCGAAGGAGTATCTCGCCGGTGAGCGTGCGTTCGAGCGCATGCTCATCCGCCCTGCGGCCTTCTGGCGCGAGCGCGAGATCACGCTGCTGCTGGGGCAGCCGGTGGCCGTGGTCGACGCGTCGGCGCGGCGGGTGACCCTCGAGAACGGTCGCGTGATCGGCTACCATCGGTTGATCTGGGCGGCGGGGGGCAGCGCGCGCCGGCTCGCCTGCGAGGGCCACGACCTGGCGGGGGTCCACACCGTCCGCTGCCGCGCCGACGTCGATCGGATGATCGCCGAGCTGCCCCGGGTCGAGCGCGTCGCGGTGGTCGGCGGCGGCTATGTCGGACTGGAAGCGGCGGCGGTGCTGACCGCGCTCGGCCGCCGCGTCACGGTGATCGAGGCGCGGGATCGACTACTCGCCCGCGTCGCCGGCGCCACGCTCGCCGATTTCTACGCTGCCGAGCATCGCGCGCGCGGGGTCGAGGTCCGCCTCGGCGCGCAGGTGGAATCGATCCTCGCCAACGACGGTGTCGCAGCCGGCGTGCGCCTCGGCGACGGCGAACGAGTCGCGGCGGAGATGGTGATCGTCGGTATTGGCCTCGTGCCTGCGGTGGCGCCGCTGCTTGCCGCCGGCGCCGACGGCGGCGACGGCGTGATCGTCGACTCGCTCTGTCGCACCAGTCTGCCCGATGTCTATGCGATCGGCGACGCCGCCGCGCACCGTAACGCCTTCGCGGGTGGCGCCCTGGTGCGGCTTGAATCGGTGCAGAACGCGACCGACCAGGCCGCGACCGTGGCCAAACGCCTGACCGGGACCGACGAGCCTTACGCGGCGGTGCCATGGTTCTGGTCGAACCAATACGACCTGCGGCTCCAGACGGTCGGTCTCTCCGCCGGTCACGACGAGGCGATCCTCCGCGGGGCGCCGACGAGCCGCCGCTTCAGCGTGATCTATCGCCGCGCCGGGCGGGTCGTCGCGCTGGATTGCGTCAACGCCGCGCGCGATTTCGTCCGCGGAAAAGCGCTGGTCAGCGCAGGCGCGACCGTCGATGCGACGGTGTTGGCGGATCCCGCCATCCCCTTGTGAGCATCGCCGATCGCGCTCGTGGCAAGACGATCGAGCTCCCTCATCAAGCGAGGACGCGTCTGCGAGCGCCCGCTCCTCTCACAGGCAAGACTAGCGACACCAAATGCTCGACACAGCCGCCAGGGCTGTCGCGCATCGGTGACAGCTGTGTGCTCTCCGCCACTGACGTGCGCGAGCGCAATGAGTCAGCGCGAAGCGATCGACGATCCGAGACGCGATAGGCCGCGCTGTGCGAGTGCGTGCGAGGACTGCACGCTGCCATCGGCCAGATCCATCGCGACAGGCTCTTGGTCCAGCACTTGGCCATATAGCGAGCGCGCTTGCGTAACCCGTCCGGTGCGCGCGTAAACGGCGGCGAGGTTGAGCATCAGCTCGGGGCGGGTCGGGAAGATCGTCCGCTCCGCATCAATCGTCTGCTCCGCCTGGGCGAGACTGCCAGCGGAGATCGCCTGGTAGCCGACGCGATCCTTGCCGGTCGCTGGCACAGCCACGAACGCCGCCAGCGTGGCGACGACGGTCCATCCTGAGATGCGCATGATCCTGCCTCCTATCCCAGGCATGACGCCTGGGTTACGCTTTTGTGACAGGAGAATGTCACTTTTCTGACATGAGCACAACAGCGGGGGTGCGCAGGGCAGCCGCTTGAATCGCCAAAGTGAGTAAGCGAGCGCGATAGGCAATCAGCTCAAGCGTCGGACGCACGACCGTCGATGAAACAGGCAGATAGCAAAATCCTTATCGACATAAATTGGACTTTGTACTGACACGTTTGTGCAAAATAGAACGCAACCCTATCACAAGTCATCGTAGTTCCCGCAAGACAACAACGTCGACATCATCTCACGATCCATTTGCCCCAGATCGACCGAGTAGCTAGCGCGCGCGAGAACATGCCACTCGAATGGACACGCTCGTGACCTCTCCCCCACCCTCCACCGGCACGTCCCTTCCCGCAGCGTCGCCGCGCCACCGACCGCGGGACCATCTGCTCAAACGCAGCGTTACCGCCCGCCTGCTTACGCCGCTCGTCGGCGCGCTCGCGCTGCTCTGGCTCTTGGCCGGCCTTACCTTATACGCGGGCCAAGAGGTCCACGACGTCAACGCCGCCGCCGCGACGACTCAGGACCGCGTGGTCCTACTCAGTGAGATCCGCTCGCTCAGCCGCTCGCTCCAGCGCGACGCGCTCAACCTCGTCACCGAGGACGAGCCGGCCGAGCTGCCGGTCATCCTACGCAAGTTCGCCTCTCGATCGCGCACGATGCGGGCCGATCTCCGCACCCTCCACCGCGGCACCGGCGACACGCTGCCGCCAAGCTATTTCGGCCTATCCTATCGCGTGCTCGACGCGCTCCAGGCGGTGGCGCGGCAGACGCAGCGCGGTGATCGTTCCGGCGCCCTCCGGCGTTTCCATCGCGAGGTCCGCCCCGCCGAGCGCGCCGCCTCCAAGGTCGCCGACGCCGAGATCGAGTCGCTCACCGCCCGCACCGGCACGTTGCGCACCGACGCGGAGGCGGTCGAGCTGCGCGTCGGCCGCAGGCTGACGGCGGCGGTGCTGCTGCTGACCGCCAGTGGACTGGTCGCCGGCCTGATCATCACGCGGCGGAGCGTCATCCAGCCGCTCCAGCAACTTCGCTCGAGCATGTATGAGCTCGCCGCCGGTCACGCACCGATAATCGTGCCGCAGCTCGGACGCTCCGACGAAATCGGCCAGATGGCGCAGTCGCTGGCCGACCTGCAGCGTCAGCTCGCGCTGGCGGAAGCGGCGAAGCGCGAGCAGGCGGGCCAGATCGTTGAGCAGATCGGTCATACACTCGCCTCGCTCGCGCGCGGCGATCTCAGCGCACGAGTGAACCAAGCCATGGCGGGCGAGTTCGCCAAGCTCGGCGCTGACCTCAACACCGCGATGGTGGCGGTTGGGGCGGCGCTGGCCACGGTACGCAGCAGCACTGCCGAGCTCGCCGGCAGCGCCAACTCGCTCCGCGCCGCCTCGGACGACCTGTCGCGGCGTACGGAGCGACAGGCCGCCTCGCTCGCCACCACCGCCGCGGCGATGCACGAGATCACCCAGACGGTACAGGAGACCGCCGATATTGCGGGGCTTGCCAATACAATGGTCTCCGAAGCGCGCGCCGACGCCGAGCAGATGGGCGAGACGGTGCGGCGCGCGACCGAAGCGATGATCGCGCTGGAGCATTCGTCCACCGAGATTGGCGAGATCATCAGCGTGATCGATGGCTTCGCTTTTCAGACGAGCCTGCTCGCGCTCAACGCCGGGATCGAGGCGGCACGCGCCGGCGATACCGGGCTCGGCTTCGCGGTGGTGGCGAGCGAGGTGCGCGCGCTGGCGCAGCGATCCGCCGACGCGGCGCATGACGTCAAAGCGCGGATCACCGCCTCGGTCCGCCAGGTCGATACGGGGGTGGGGCTCGTCACGGAGGCCGGTGGTGCGCTGGCGCGGATCAAGGCGCTTGTGGTCGAGGCCGCCGAACTCGTCGCCGCGATCTCGCACGCCGCGCGCGAGCAGTCGATCGGGCTTCAGCAAGTCAATGACGCGGTCGCCCAGATGGATGGCACGACGCAGGACAATGTCGCGATGGTGCAGGAGGCGACTGCGGCGGTGCGTCAGCTCGACGCGCTGGTGCGGAGGATGACCGAGCAGGTTGACCGCTTCCGCCTCGACGAACCAGCGCAGGCGGCGTCGTCGGCGCGGATGCTCGCCACGGTGCGCCGCTCGGCATGACCTGCGGTCCGTCATGCATGTGGCGCGGGAGCGCACCGCACCGGGGTCAAACAAGAAGGGCGGCCCCGGAGGACCGCCCTGTCACTCTCCCAAACCGGAGGCCGGCTTAGAATTCCTTGTAGAACTGCTCGTTGCCGACGAAACCCAGCTTCGTGATGTTTGAGCGCTTGATGTCGGCCAGCGTCTGGTCGACCACCGAATAGCGCGTCGCCGGATCGGGCTGGAACTGCAGCTCGGGCTCCGGAGTCATCGCCGCCGACTGATCGAGATACTGGCGCAGCACCGTCGAATTCACCGGCGTGCCGTTCCAGGTGACGTTGCCCGCCGCGTCGATCGCGATCTTATTCTTAACCGGATCCACCGGCGGCTTAACCGCCTTCGGGTCGTTGACCGGGAGGTCGACCTTCACCGCGTGCGTCGGAACCGGGAGGGTGATGATGAACATGATGAGGAGCACGAGCATGACGTCGATCAACGGCGTCGTGTTCATCTCCATCATCGGCTCGCCGTCGTCGCGGCCTGCACTCATTGCCATGTCAGCTACTCCTGTCCCTTGGCCTTAGCCAGCGTCGCCGGTCTTCGGCTGCGAGATGAAACCGACTTTGGCGAAGCCGGCCATTTGCATGTTGTAGATCGTTCCCGCCACACAGCGCCAGTCCGTGTTGACGTCGGCACGCACGTGCGCCTCCGGCAGTTCCAGGTCCGGATTGCTCGCCCCGCCCTGCCGATCGATCTCCGCCTTCAGCTTGGCCACGGCGCGATCGAGCAGCTCCTGGTGGGTCACGGGGGTGACGCCCCAATAGACCTTGCAGGCGCCGTCCGCCGTGGTGACCGACAGCGAGACGTTCTCTGGCTTGGTCGTGGTCGGATCGAACCGGACGTTGGGGAGCTTGATGCCCTTCACCGTCTGGATGGCAACCGGGACCGCGATCAGGAAGATGATGAGGAGCACCAGCATCACGTCCACGAGGGGCGTCGTGTTGATGTCCGACATCGGTTTTTCAGCAGCGGAGTCACCGCCAACGCTCATCGCCATGGATCAGGCTTTCCTATTCCTTCGTTCCGCCGCGCCCCGCTCCCGAGTGGAGCGGCAGTGCGGCGGCCGGTGATCGGCGGGGCCGCCGCGATGGCAACCCCGCGCTACACCTTGTGCCTTACGAGCGGGTCTGCACGCCACCGGTCTGGCCGGCGGTCGTCGTCGCCGTCGCGGGCTTCACCGGGGCCTTCGCCGGGGTGGTGCCGAGCGACGGGCGCACCGCGCCGTTCGATGCCAGGAAGCCGAGCACGTCGTTCGAGAAGGCCGACAGGTCCTCCGAGATCGACTTGTTGCGGCGCTGCAGCCAGTTGTACGCCAGCACCGCCGGCACGGCGACGACGAGGCCGAGTGCCGTCATGATAAGCGCCTCACCGACCGGCCCTGCGACCTTGTCGATCGAGGGATCGCCCGACGCGCCGATCTTGATCAGCGCGCGGTAGATGCCGACGACGGTCCCGAACAGACCGATGAACGGCGACGTCGCGCCCACGGTCGCCAGGAACGCCAGACCACCGCCGAGCTTCGAGTTGATCGCGGCTTCCGAACGCGCCAGCGAACCGTGCAGCCAGTCGTGCGCCTCGATCGGATCGGTCAGCTTCGAGTGCTGCTCCTGCGCCGCCAGGCCATCGTCGACCAGCTGCTTGTACGCCGAGTTCTTGTCGAGCTTGGCCGAGCCCTCGCGCAGCGAGTTGCTGGTCCAGAAGTTCGAGCGCACGCGCTTCGCCTGGTTGATGATCTTCTGCTGCTCGAACAGCTTGGAGAACAGGATGTAGAACGACACCACCGACATGATCACCAGGATGGTGAACACCGACTGCGAGATGATGCCGCCTTCCTTGAGCGCCTGCTGCAGGCCGAACTGGTTCTCGGCTGCCGCGGTCCCACCCGCGGCGAGGATGTTGATGATCATTCTTCGTCTTCCTTAAGCCAAAATGTTGTCGGCAGACGCATCCGCGTCGCCACGTTCACGCGGATCAATTCTCCGGAAGCACCCAGCGCACCGGAAGGGTGTAGCTGGACGCGATCGGGTTGCCGGCAGCATCTTGCGCGGGCGAGAAACGCACGCGGGCCTTGGCAATACGGCAGGTCGCCTGATCGAGCGCCGAGGAGTTGCTCGACGTCGTCACCGTACAATCCGTCACCCGGCCGTCCGTACCCACCGTCAGCTTGGCGACGACACGCCCCTGCTCGCCGGCGCGGATCGCCGAGGGCGGGTAGTTGTCGGCACCGAAGAACTGGCCCGGGTTACCCTTCAGACCGGCTGCCTTGCTGATCGGGCTCGGCGGCGCCGGCGGCGCCGGCGGAGCAGGCGGCGCGACGACCGGCGACGGCACGTAGACCGGCGGCGGAGTCGGGACCGTCGCGACCGTCACGGGTGGCGGGTTCGGGTTCTGCACGATCGGCGGCGGCGACACCACGGGCGGCGGCGTCATCGGCACGTCGGGCGGCGGCGGCGGCGGCTCGTCCGGCGGCGGGGGCGGTGGCTCCTCGACGTCGAACGTGTTCAGCTTCTCAACCTGCTTCTTGACGAAATTTGTCGCGAGGCCGGTAACGAAGGCATAGCCGAGAGCGACGTGAATCAGCGCGACGATCACCAGCGCGCCGATCTTCCCTCCGCTCATCTTCTGGTCAGAATAGGCCATTCAGCAACGAAACTCCCTCATCCTGCGGCCCTTGGGTGGCCGGAGCTGATCCGACCTGGGTTGTTAACCGTTCCGTAGCATCCCCAGGGGCAGGCCACAGACGGTCGAGTCCTATCGCGCCCGTTTTGGGGACGCAAACGCTTTGTCGGGCGCAACAAACGTACAAACGAACGGCGACAGATTTATTTCTGTATCGTTCAGGCAGGTTCACGTACCCAGCGGCCATGATCTTACGCCAGATTCGATCGCTGAGGCGAGCCCCCTTCGCGCTGCCCGCGATCATCCTCGCTTTTTCCTCGCTGGCGCCGTCGCCGCTCGCCGCACAGGCCGCGCCGCCGTCCGCCACCGCACCAGCGGTGGACTATGCCTCGCTCGCCGATCTGGTGGTGCAGAGCCCGCTCATCATCGACGCGACGATTCGCTCCGCCGCCAAGATCAAAGGCGACGAGGCGGCCGGTCTCGCACCGGGACATTCGCGCTTCTACGTCGAGGGCGACGTCGGCACGCTGGTGCGCGGTACCGTCGCGATCCCGCAGCGCGTAGGCTGGGTGGTCGACGCTGCCCCGGATTGGCGAGGCCGCGCCCCCAACCTGAAGAAGCGCCGCGTGCTCGCTTTCGCGCGCCCGGTCGCGGGCCGGCCCGACCAGGTCCAACTCGTCACGCCGGGAGCGCAGCGCGACTGGAGCCCAACGATCGACTCGCTGGCCCGTCAGATCGCCCGGGAGGCGAGCGCGCCCGACGCGCCGCCGATCATCACCGATATCCGCAGCGCCTTCCACGTGCCGGGCGCGCTCCCCGGTGAGGGTGAGACGCAGATCTTCCTCATCACCGAGGACAATCGCCCTGCCGCGCTGTCGATACTGCGGCGGCCCGGCGAGCAGCCGCGCTGGTCGGTCGCGCTCACCGAGATCATCGACGATGCCGCCGCGGCGCCGCGACGCGACACCTTGCTGTGGTATCGGCTCGCCTGTGCGCTGCCCGCGACGCTGCCCGAGCGCGCCACCGCCTCGCTCGAGCCAGACGATTCGGCGCAGGCGCAGGCCGACTACCGCTACGTGATCGAGCAGCTCGGATCGTGCCGAAATGGGACGAACGCGACCTCGATCAGCGGCGATGCCGCACGAGGGTGATGCCGATCGATTCGCCCGCCTCGGCGATAGCGAGTTTGACGATCTTGACCGTGACGCGGCGTACCCGCCGATCCTGGAGAAACAGCGTCTCGGTGATATGGTCCGCCACCGCCTCGATCAGGGTGAAGTGACCCGCGGTGGCGAGTGCGTCGGTCGCGGCGTGGCGCAGGTCGAGGTAGTTCTTCGAGGCGCTCAGCGGCGTGTCGGGAGCGTAGCGCGCCGGGGCGTCGAGCAGCACGTTGAGCGAGATCCGCAGCGGCTGCGGCAGATGCGTCTCCTCCGAGTAGATCCCGGTGAGCACCTGCACCACCAGGTCGTGAACCTCCAGCTCCAGCGTGTCGTCGTCCATCTCTCGGGCTCCCGCGCTCGGCCGCGCCGCGGCCGCTCTTGCCAGCGGGCGCAGGTGGACGCGGTGCCCGTGCGAGTCCAGCACGGCGCGGCGATGGCACGATCATGGCGATTCGGGGGCGATCGCGGTTGCGTTCGGGCACGGTCCCGCTACAGCGCGCGCGCCCGGCGTCCCTGCCGGGCATGAGGAAAGCATGCTGTGGTCGAGCTGGTGGCGATCGAGACGGTGGCGGCGGCAGCGGTCGAGTCGCTGCTCGACCGCGCCTTCGGTCCCGATCGTCACGCCCGCACCGCCTATCGACTGCGTGCCGGCACTGCGCCGCTGCGTGAGCTGAGTTTCGCTCTGGTCGAGGACGGCGCGCTGCTCGGCACGATCCAGTGCTGGCCAGTGCGCTTCCTCGGCGACGACGGCGGCGACATACCTCTGGTGCTGGTTGGTCCGGTCGCGGTCGCTCCGGAGCGGCAGCAGAGCGGCCTCGGGCGCCGGCTGACCGCTGCCGCGCTCGCCGCCGCCGATTCGCAGGGGCTTGATCTGATGCTGGTCGGCGACCCGGAATATTACGGACGCTTCTTCGGCTTCAGCGCGGCCGCCACCGCCGGCTGGCGGCTGCCCGGCCCGGTCGAGCGCCATCGGCTGCTCGCGCGCGGTGCCGGGGTGCCGCACGTCGCGGGTGAGATCGCACCACGCGTCACCGCCGCGGCCTGAACCTTTACCGCCGCCTCCGCGCGCCCTAACTGGCGCGCATGCCGATGGCGCCCCCACCCGATTTCAGCACATTGTCGATCGCCGACATCGCGCGCCTGGCCGAGAGCGACCAGCTGCCCCCGGTCGAGCGTTGGAACCCGTCCCATTGCGGTGACAGCGAGATGCGTATCGCGCGCGACGGCACCTGGTACCATCAGGGCAGCCCGATCACGCGCGTCGCGATGGTGCGCGCGTTCAGCCGCATCCTGCGCCGCGAGCCCGACGGCGCTCACGTGCTGGTCACGCCGGTCGAGAAGCTCGACATTGCGGTGGAGGACGCCGCGTTCGTTGCGGTGGAGCTCAAGGCAGAGGGCAAGGGGCGCGCCTCCACCCTCGCCTTTCGGCTCAACACCGGCGACGTGGTGACCGCCTCGGCCGACCACCCGCTGCGCTTCGTCGAGCGTGACGACGGGCCCCGCCCCTATCTGCTGGTGCGCGGCGGGCTAGAGGCGCTGGTGGCCCGGCCGCTCTACTATGAGCTGGCCGAGCGCGCGCTCGCGGGCGACGATTCGCCGCCCGGCGTGTGGAGCGCGGGCGCCTTCTTCCCGCTCCAGCCGCGATGACGCTGGCCGAGAAGCTCGCCGCTGCGCTGGTGTCGGACGAGACAACCGCGCTGATCGCGGGTGACGACGGAGACCTCTCGGGCGGTGGTGCGCTGACCGAGGCGGCAGTACTGGTCGCGGTGACCGATCGCGCGCGCCCTGGCGTGATCCTGACACAGCGGACGGAGACGTTGCGACGCCACGCCGGCCAGGTCGCCTTCCCAGGCGGTCGGCTCGATCCCGGCGAGGATGCGGTCACCGCCGCACTGCGCGAGGCCGAGGAGGAGATTGCGCTGCCGCGGGGGGCGGTGGAGGTGATCGGCGCGTCCGACCGCTATCGCACCGGCACCGGCTTCTGCGTCACCCCCGTCATCGGCGTCGTGCCGCCCGACCTGCCGCTGGTCGCGAGCGAGGCAGAAGTGGCGGCGGTGTTCGAGGTGCCGCTCGACTTCCTGCTCGACGCCGCGAACCATCGTCCCCGCAGCGCTACCTTCCAGGGCCGCGAGCGCGCCTATGTCGAGCTCCTGTGGGGCGAGCGGCGCATCTGGGGTGCCACCGCGGGGATGATCGTCAACCTGTCGCGGCGGCTACGATGGAGCGTGTGACCCTGCCGGCGGCGCCGTGGCGCACCCGGCCGGGCCTTGCCGCGCTGGAGCACGCGCTCGACGCCGCCGGCGGTCACGCGCGCTATGTCGGCGGCGCGGTGCGCGACACTCTGCTGGGCCTTGATGTCGCCGACATCGATCTCGCCACGCCCTTCGTACCGGACGACGTGGTGCGCCGGCTCGAGGCCGCCGGCATTCGCGCGGTGCCGACCGGGATCGCGCACGGCACGATCACGGCGGTGAGCGCGGGTACCGTGGTCGAGGTGACGACCCTGCGCCGCGATGTCGCCACCGACGGGCGGCACGCGGTCGTCGCCTTCGCCGAGGACTGGCGCGAGGACGCGGCGCGGCGCGACTTCACGATCAACGCGCTCTACGCCGACCCGGTCAGCGGCGCGGTCCACGATTATTTCGGCGGGCTCGACGACTTGGCGGCGCGACGCGTCCGCTTCATCGGTGACCCGCACCGCCGGATCGCGGAGGATCACCTGCGCATCCTGCGGTTCTTCCGCTTCCACGCGCGCTTCGGCGACGAGATCGATGCCGAGGGGCTCGCCGCCTGCATCGCGCGCGCCAACGACCTGATGGCGCTGAGCCGCGAGCGTGTCGCCGCCGAGTTGCTCAAGCTGCTCGTTGCCCCCGGGGCGGTGGCGGTGGTGCGGCTGATGCACCGCAGTGGCATCTTCCGTCCTGTGCTGCCCGAGATCGACGGCGACGGCGTGGCGCGGCTCGCCGCGCTGGCCGAGCGCGAGCGTGCCGCCGCCGTCGCGCCCGATCCGATCCGCCGCCTCGCCGCGCTGCTCCCGCCCGCCGCCGCCGAGGGAGCGGGCGCGCGGCTCAAGCTCTCCAACGCCGATCGCAAGCGGCTGGTACAGGCGAGCGCGGGCATCGGCGACGAGGGCGCACGTGCGCTCGGCTACCGCGTCGGCACCGCGAGCGCGCTCGACCGGCTGCTGCTCGCCGGTGCCGACGCTGCCCCGCTTGAGGGTTGGACGCCCCCCGCCCTGCCGATCGGCGGCGGAGCGCTGGTGGCCCGCGGGCTGACACGCGGCCCCGAGGTCGCGCGCGTGCTCAGGCGTGTCGAGGATCGCTGGGTGGAGGAAGGCCTCCCGGACGCGGCGCGGGTCGAGGCGATCGCCGACGAGGAAGTCGCTCAGGCGTTGCGCGCGACCAGGAACTCATAGGCCGCGTCGACGTCGAGAGGGCGGGCATAGGCATAGCCCTGGCCGAAGGTGCAGCCGAGCGCGCCGAGCGTCTGCCCCAGCTCCACCGACTCGATCCCCTCCGCCACCGTGTCCATCCCCAGCGCCTTGGACAGGCCGAGGATCGCGCGCACGATGGCGAGCTGGTCGCGGTCGGTCAGCATGCCCGTGACGAAGCTGCGGTCGATCTTGAGCAGGTCGATGGGCAGCGTGTGGAGCGAGGCCAGGTTCGAGAAGCCCGTGCCGAAATCGTCCATCGCAATGACGGTGCCGAGCTCCTTCAGTGCCATCAGCACGCCCGCGATTCGATCGGGGTCGGCGATGATCGCGCTTTCGGTCAGCTCGAGCTTGAGCCGCCCGCCACCCAGCCGCGCGGCGTGGAGCGCGCGCTCGACCATGCCGGGGATGCAGTCGCGCTGAAGCTGGATCGGCGAGACGTTGACCGCCACCGTCGCGCCGCACTCGCTCCCCCAACGCCGATCCCAGCCGGCCAGCGTCTGCATCGCGGTGTCGACCGCCCAGCGGCCGAGCGGGACGATAAGCCCCGATTCTTCCGCCACGGGGATGAAGCGCACCGGCGGCACGTTGCTGCCCTGTTCGTCGGTCCAGCGCGCCAGCGCCTCGAACCCGCTGACCTTGCCCGAGGTCAGGTCGAGGATCGGCTGGTAGACGAGATGAAGCTGCTCGTTCTCGATCGCGCGACGCAGCGCGGTCTCCATCGCGAACTCTTCGCGCGCGCTGTCGAGCGCGCGGGTCTGATAGGCCTCGGCGCTCTTGGTCGCTTTGGACCGCTTCATCGCTACCTGCGCGTGACGGATCACGTCCTCGGCGTCATCGGTGGCCGAGTCGCCGTGGGCGATACCGATCGCGCACGAGACGCGCAGCTCGAAGTCGCCCAGCCGGAACGGCGTCGCCAGTGCCTCGCGGATACGGCGCGCGACATGGTCGGCCTCGTGGTCGTCCTGGTCGATCGTGAGCAGCACGCCGAATTCGTCGCCGCCGGTGCGCGCCAGTACGTCGCGGCTGCGCAGCGCGCCCTTGATCCGGCGCGCCACCGTGATCAGCAGCTCGTCGCCGGTAAGCGAGCCGAGGCAGGCGTTGAAGCGGCTGAACCGCTCCAGGTCGATCATCAGCACCGCCCAACGCGCCGCACCTTCCTCGATCATCGCTTCGAGCGAGTCGGTGAAGCCGCCGCGGTTGGGCAGTCCGGTGAGACTGTCGGTCGCCATCTCGCGGCGCAGCGTCTCCTCGGTGCGCACCTCGGCGGTCTGATCGACGAAGGAGACCACCGCGGTAGGCTCGGGGCGGTCGGGAATGAGCGCGAAGCTGAGGCGGTAGTGGCGCCGCTCGACCGCCTCGCCGGTTGACCAGTTGATCTCGGCCTGATCGTGGCCCGTGCGCAGGAACGAGGCGATCAGCGGATCGATCGCGCGTTCCTGCTGCAGGCCCGCGCGTACGAAAGCGGGATTGCTGTCCTCATAGTCGACCCGCCCGGCGCGGAGTCGCGCGATCACCAGCGGGATGGGCACGAGCTCGAGCGAGCCCTGCGCCGTGGACAGCCCCAGGCCGGGCGCGACCGCGGCGCGGCCGTGCCCGGCGGGGATCGAGCCGGCCGATGCGGTCGCCAGAAGGGGAGAGCGTGTTGCCATTACGATCTGTCCTAGATCGCAACGGTTAAGGCTGGCTTACGGAAAGCAAGTTGGGCCGGATCGGTTGTATTTAGCTGCTGCCGTGAGCGTGTCGAAACGGGACGAACCGTCCCGCCCTGCCGCTTGGCGCCGAGCGTTGCCGTGATCGACATCCCGGCATCCCCGGCATCCCCGGCATCCCCGGCATCGCGCGTCGTCGCGGAGATCAATTACCCGTTGGTCATCCCGGGCTCACCCGCGATCCATGGTGCCGCGAGGGACGCCGGCGTTGCTCTCGCGGAAGGATGGATCCCGGCGCGACGCCGGAGGTGACGGTGATTGGCACCGGCGCGCATCACCGGTCGACCAAGTCGAAGGTCAGAAGCGATTGTCGCGCGGGAAGCCGTTGGGCGGCATCCGCCCGGCAGCGCCGCGCGCGGTGCGCCACGCGGATAGGTCGGGCTCAGTGCGCACGCGCCCGCTGCCCCCGCCCATCGCCCAGCTCAGTCCCTCGGCGAACACGAGGGTGCGCGCGTCGGCGAGGCCCCCCTCGCGATAGCGTTGCAGTTGCACTCCCTGCCCGCGCGTCATCTCGGGAAGATCGACCATCGGGAACAGCGCGAGCTTGCGATTGTCGCCGATCACTGCGACGAAATCGTCCCCCGGCGACACCGGACGGACCACCATCAGTCGCGCGCCGGGCTTGGGAGTCATCACCGTCTTGCCCTTGCGAGTCTCGGCGATCACCTCGGCGCTCGGCACGACGAAGCCGCGTCCGTCGCTCGCCGCCACCAGCAGCCGCTCGGCGGCGCCGGCGCGCAGCAGCGCCACAATCGGCACGCTGCCGTCGAGGTCGATCGAGGCGCGCACCGGCTCGCCGAAGCCACGCCCGCCCGGCAATTTGTCCGCCGCGAGCGTGAAGAAGCGGCCGTTGCCCGCGGCGAGCAGCAGTTTGTCGGTGGTATGCGCGTGAAAGGCGAAGGCGGGGCCGTCGCCTTCCTTGAACTTCATTGTCTCGGGCGCGGAGAGGTCGACATGGCCCTTCATGGCGCGAATCCAGCCGCGCTCGGACATGATCACCGAGATCGGCTCGCGCTCGATCATCGCCTCCAGCGGGATCTCGCGCGCCGCCGCCTGCTCCTCGATCGTGGTGCGACGCGCGCCCAGCTTGGTCTCCGCGCCGTAGCGATCGCGCACCTTGGCGAAGTCGCGCTTCAGTCGCGTGCGCTGGCGCGCTTCCGAGCCGAGCAGCTGGGTGAGCGTCTCCTGCTCCTTCTCCAGCGAGTCGCGCTCGCGGCGCAGCTCCATCTCCTCCAGCCGGCGCAGGCTGCGCAGCCGCATGTTGAGGATGGCCTCGGCCTGGCGATCGGTCAGAGCGAACTCGGCCATCATCACCGCCTTGGGCTCGTCCTCGGTGCGGATGATCTCGATCACGCGGTCGAGGTTGAGGAAGGCGATGATATAGCCGCCGAGCAGCTCGAGCCGGTCGGCGATCTTGCCGAGCCGGTGCTCGGTGCGCCGGCGCAGCACCACGAACTGATGCTCGACCCAGACGGCGAGCGCCTCGCGCAGCGACATGACGCGCGGCGTGCGGTCCTTGTCGAGCACGTTGAGGTTGAGCGGGATGCGCGTCTCCAGGTCGGAGAGGCGGAATAGCCCGTCCATCAGCACCTGGGGGTCGACGGTGCGGCTGCGCGGCTCGAGCACCAGCCGGATCTCGGCGTCGCTCTCGTCGCGCACGTCGGCGAGGATCGGCAGCTTGCGGTCGTTGATCAGCGCGGCGATCTGCTCGATCAGCTTGCCCTTCTGCACGCCGTACGGGATCTCGCTGACGACGATCGTCCAGCCCCCGCCCTTCTCGCGCTCCACCGCCCAGCGCGCGCGCACGCGGAAGGCACCCCGCCCGGTGGCATAAGCCTCGGCGATGATTGCGGGCGCGTCGACGAGCAGGCCGCCGGTGGGGAAGTCGGGGCCGCTGACATGCTGCAGGATCGCGGCATCGTCGGCGTCGGGCTTGTCGACCAGCAGGATCGCGGCCTCGAGCAGCTCGGCGGCGTTGTGCGGCGGGACGCTGGTCGCCATGCCGACCGCGATCCCCGCTGCGCCGTTCGCCAGCAGGTTGGGGAAGGCACCGGGGAACAGCTCGGGCTCCTGCTCCTCGCCGTTGTAGGTCGGACGGAACTCGGCGGCGTCCTCGTCGAGCCCGTCCATCAGGTCGATCGCGACCTGGGTCAGGCGCGCCTCGGTGTAGCGATAGGCGGCGGCGTTATCGCCGTCGATGTTGCCGAAATTGCCCTGCCCGTCGACCAGCGGATAGCGCAGCGCGAAATCCTGCGCGAGCCGCACCATCGCGTCATAGACCGACTGATCGCCGTGCGGGTGATACTTACCGATCACGTCGCCGACGACGCGCGCGCATTTCTTGTACCCGGAGGCGGGATCGAGCTTCAGAAGCCGCATCGCCCACAAAAGCCGGCGGTGGACCGGCTTGAGCCCGTCGCGCACGTCGGGCAGCGAACGCGCGGTGATCGTCGAGAGCGCGTAGACGAGGTAGCGCTCCGACAGCGCGCTGTCGAAAGGCGCGTCGAGCACGCCGACGGGAGGGTTGTCGGGGGGGAGAGCGGTCGCGTCGGTCGCCATGGATCAGGCTGCTAGCAGCGCGCGGGGCCGTTCCACAACCGTTCCGCGCCCGTGACGCGTCGGCTCAGCCGCCCGCGGCGGCGCGGTCGCGGTCCAGCGCCTCGATCAGCCACTCGCGAAAACGCCGGATTTTGACTACTTTGGCGCGGGCCTCTGGGTAGACCAACCAATAGGCCTCCCCCATCGATGAGAGCTGCGCAAACGGGCGCACGAGCCGCCCCGCGACCAGATCGTTGTGCCAGAAAAAGGGCGTCAGCATCGCCACGCCCTGCCCCGCGATCGCGGCGTGTCCCTCGTGTGCCTGCGAGTCGAGTCGCATACCGGTTCGACGCGCCTCGACCACGTCGAGTCCCGCCTCGCGCAACCACTGCGCCCACCACGGATCCTGCGCGCTGATCAGCGGCAACTGGAGGAGGTCGACCGGGTCAAGCCGCCCGCCCTGCTCGGCGAGGAAGCCGGGCGAGCACATCGGCGTGAAGTCGAGCGGCAGCAGTTCGTGCTGCGCCAGCCCCGCCCAGCCGCCAGGCCCCGAGCGGATCGCGACGTCCACCTCGTCGGCGGCGAAGTCGGCCAGTGCGTTGCTGGTCCACAGCCGCACCGCCGTGGACGGGTGCGCGAGGTGGAAGCCGCCGAGCCGCCACGCCAGCCACGTGTTGGCGAAGGTGTTGGTGACCGAGACGGTCAGCACCGCTTCGTCCTCAACGCGCAACCCGGCGAAGGCGGCGTCGATCGAGTCGAACGCCGCGGCGAGCTGCGCGCCGGCGCGACGCCCCGCCTCGGTGAGCGTGACGCGGCGGCGCTCGCGACGGAATAAGGGCACGCCGAGCCGCTGCTCGAGCAGCCGGATCTGGTAGCTCACCGCCGCCTGCGTCATCCTCAGCTCACCCGCGGCGGCGGTAAAATTCTCGTGCCGCGCGGCGGCCTCGAACACGCGGACGGCAGCGAGCGGCGGGAGCTGGCGCATCCTTGTAGCATAAGCGCCACTTATCAACTTGGGCCAGCTCTTTGTTGGCGTGCTGCGCCTGCGAACCGTATCGATGCCGCTCCAGCAATGGAGGACGGTCATGAACATGGATTTCGAGAGCGAAGCCTTTGCCCGGCATCACGAGACGCTGTCGGGCGGTGTCCACAAGTTCGTCGAATCGCTGGTTGGTGGGATTGCCGCATTGCAGCGCCGGCGCTTCGCCGCGCCTTGGCGGGCCGCCCGGAAACCCGCGCGCTGAGCGATCACCGCCGCGCTTTCCGGGACGAGCGGAGGCGCGGCGGTATCGATCGGCGCGGGTCGTGCGCTACACGCGGGTGCGCCGGTGCGCCTCGGGCCGCCGCGCACCGACGCCACGCACGGGAGCCGCTGTTTGCCACGTTACGGGATGATCGACGGCCTGCGCGGCTTCTTCCTCGTCTTCATGCTGATCAACCATCTCGTCTTCCAGGGCGAGCTCTGGCTGCAGCGGATCAATCACAATCAGTTCGCTTATGTCGAGGACGCGCAGGGCTTCGTCTTCCTGTCCGGCCTCATGATCGGGCTGGTCTATGGCCGCAAGATGCTCAAGCTCGGCGCCCCCGCCGCCAGCCGGCTGGTCTGGGCGCGCGCCTTCGAGCTGTATCGCTACGCGATGGCGATCGTGATCGCGGTGCTGCTCGCGCGGCTGGTGCTGCCGGACGCGGCGCGGCTGTGGGGCAATTGGCTCGGCCATACCAGCCTCACCGGCGAGCCGCTGCGGCTCTTCGCGATCGCCACCTTCGTGTTCCAGCCCACGGTCATGGACATTCTGCCACAATACGTGCTGTACATGCTGATCGCGCCGCCAGTGCTGAAGCTGTGCCGCGAAGGGCGGGCCGCCATGGTGGCGACCGTCTCAGGGTTGCTGTGGCTGGCGGGACAGCTCGGCTTCCAGCACGCCCTGACCGACCCGCTCGGGCGCTGGTTCACCGCCTCGGACGGCCAGGGACTGCGCGCCGGATTCAACCTGCTCGGCTGGCAGATCGTGTTCTTCTCCGGAATGATCGCGGGCGCGCTTACCGCCTCCGGGCGGATCGACTGGCATCGGCTTTTCCGAGCCGAGGCGAGCGGCGTCGCCAAGATCGCGCTGGCGGTGTGCCTGTTCTTCCTGCCCATTCGGCTGCTCACCGCGCGCGGCATCCTGCCCGACGTGGCGATCAGGCGCATCGAGTTGCTTGAGGTACGCGCCGACTTCAGCCTGGTCTATCTCGTCAACTTTGCCGCCGTGGCGATCGGGCTGGCGTGGCTGATGATCGCCGGTCCGCAGCACGCACGCGCCTGGGTACGGCAGGCCGCTGGCGTGGTGTGCGGGCTGTTCTCAGTCGCGTTCCTTCGCCTGCTCGGACGCCACTCGCTCTACGTCTACGTCTGGCACGTCGCGATTGTGTACGGCGTCTATTACGTCGACCAGCGCTACGGGCCCTTCCCGGTCTGGGCGCGGACGCTGGCGGCAGTTGTCGGCGTGGCATTGCTGACCCTGCCCGCGCTCTGGCGCGAGCGCGGCAGGTCCCCTGCAACCGAACCCCGACGGGTGCCGAGCGGGGCACGCTCGTGACTCGTCGGGCGCTTGCCGCAGCGCTGCTGCTCACGTCATGCTCGCCGACGATGACAGCCCCGAGCGCACCGCATCGACCGTTGACCTGGGCCGATTTGACTGCGCGCCCGCAACCGTCGCCCGACCGCACCTTCTCCTACGGCAGCGACTCGATGCAGAAGGTGGACGTGTGGCTGCCACGCGGTGCGCGACCCTATCCGATCGTGCTGATGGTCCATGGCGGCTGCTGGCAGACCGAGATCGCCGACCGGAAGCTGATGAACTGGGTTGCCGACGACCTGCGCAATGCCGGTTATGCGGTGTGGAACATCGACTATCGCGGCGTCGACCGTCCCGGCGGCGGCTATCCGGGGACGTTCGCCGACGCTGCCGCGGCAACCGACCTGCTGCGGACCGCGGGGCCCGCGCTCGGGCTCGACCTGCGCCGCGTCGTCGCGGTCGGCCACTCGGCCGGCGGTCATCTCGCCCTCTGGCTGGCGGGACGCACCCGCGTCCCTGCGGACAGCCCGCTGTACCGCGCCGACCCGCTGCCGCTCGCGCACGTCATCAGCCTGGGCGGGCTGCCCGACCTTGAGGCGACCGCCGCCAGCCCCGACAACGGCTGCGGCACCGCGGTGGTGGAACGATTGGTCGGAGGCGGCCGCGCCGATCCCTACGCCGACACATCGGTGCCGCGGCTGCTACCGCTCGGTGTGCCGCAGGATCTCGTCAACGGGCGCGAGGACCGGATCATTCCCTACCGCCTCGCCACCGATTATGTCGCGCGCGCCAAGGCGGCGGGGGATCGCGTTGCGCTCCACACCGTTCCGCTGACCGGCCATGTCGAACTGGTCGCACCCGAGACGCCCGCCTGGGCCGAAACCAAGCGGCTGCTCGCGCGCGCCTTCGCCCGTTAAGGCGATTTGCAGCCACCCCGCCGTTACCCTATAGGCCGCATGATTCCCGCCCCGGCTGCGCGACCTGCTCCGCCGGGGCGTTCCTTTTCCGAGGGTGAGCGATGGCACGGCGGCGGCAGATCTACGAGGGCAAGGCCAAGATCCTCTACGAGGGTCCTGAGCCGGGCACGCTGATCCAATATTTCAAGGACGACGCCACCGCCTTCAACGCGCAGAAGAAGGGCACGATCAACGGCAAAGGCGTGCTCAACAATCGCATCAGCGAGCATATCTTCACGCTGCTCGATCATATCGGCGTGCCGACCCACTTCATTCGGCGTCTCAATATGCGCGAGCAGCTGATCCGCCAGGTCGAGATCGTCCCGATCGAGGTCGTGGTGCGCAACGTCGCCGCGGGCTCGCTGTCGAAGCGGCTCGGGATCGAGGAGGGGGTCAAGCTGCCGCGCACGATCCTCGAATATTATTACAAGGACGACGCGCTCGGCGATCCGATGATCTCGGACGAGCATATCGCCGCCTTCGGCTGGGCCAGCCAGGACGAGATGCACGACATCGCCGATCTGGCGATCCGGGTGAACGACTTTCTCAGCGGCCTGTTCGCCGGCGTCGGCATCCGGCTGGTCGACTTCAAGCTCGAATTCGGGCGCATCTGGGATAATGACTATAGCCGCATCATCCTGGCGGACGAGATCAGCCCCGATGGCTGCCGGCTGTGGGACATGGAATCGAACGAGAAGCTCGACAAGGATCGCTTCCGTCGCGACCTCGGCGGCGAAGTCGAGGCCTATCAGGAGGTCGCGCGCCGGCTCGGCCTGTTTCCCGAAGGCGGCGAAACCGCGGTGCTCGACATGGAGAGTCACCGCAAGCGCCGCGGCAAGTGATCGTGGCCGCGCCGCGGTGGGAGGTTGCCCCGCACGGCGCGCCGCGGCATAGCGCGCAACCATGAAACTGCGCATCCATGTCACGCTCAAGCCCGGCGTGCTCGACCCCCAGGGCAAAGCAATCGAGCACGCGCTCGCCGGGCTCGGCTTCCAGGGTGTGGCCGGCGCGCGCGTCGGCAAGCTGATCGAGCTCGACGTCGCCGAGGGCACGTCCGACGCGGAGGTCGACTCGATGTGCCGCCAGCTGCTCGCCAACACCGTGATCGAGAACTACCGGGTCGAGCGCGCGTGAAGACCGCGGTCATCGTCTTCCCGGGTTCGAACTGCGATCGCGACATCGCGGTCGCGCTGGAGCGGGTGACCGGGCGCGCGCCGGCGATGGTGTGGCATCGCGACACCGAGCTGCCCGAGGGCGTCGGCCTGGTCGCGGTGCCGGGCGGCTTCTCCTACGGTGATTATTTGCGCTCGGGCGCGATGGCAGCGCGGTCGCCGATCATGCGCGCGGTGGCGAGCGGCGCCGAGCGCGGCCTGCCGGTGCTGGGCGTGTGCAACGGCTTTCAGGTGCTGACCGAGGCGGGGCTGCTGCCGGGCGCGCTGATGCGCAACGCCGGGCTCAACTTCGTCTGCCGGGACGTGACGCTGGCGGTCGACAATGCGCAAAGCGCCTTCACCCGCCGCTATGCCGCGGGTGAGCGGGTCGTCTTCCCGGTGGCGCATCATGACGGCAATTACGTCGCCGACGCCGACACGCTCGACCGGCTCGAGGGCGAGGGCCGAGTCGCCTTCCGTTACGCCGAGCCGGTCAACGGCAGCGCGCGCGATATCGCGGGCGTGCTCAGCGCGCAGGGCAACGTGCTGGGCCTGATGCCGCACCCGGAGCGTCGGGTCGAGCCTGCGCACGGCGGCGATGACGGGCGGCGACTGTTCGAGGGCCTGCTCGAGGTGGTCGGCGCCTGAGCCGCACCGTCCGCCGGAGCGTGACCCGGCTCACACCCGCGCGCGGAACGGGGTAAAGTTCGTCTCCCGGTCGTAAACGTCGACGCCTTCGACCCGCTTGAGCCAGCCGACCACCAGATAGGTCAGCGGCGTCAGCGCCGCCTCCCAGCCTGTCTTCAGCGCCCATTGCGTGAACAGCACGACCACCACCAGATGCGGCGTCCAGCCCGGCGCGCCGAGGAAGGCGAGCGGGTAGAAGATCAGGCTGTCCACCCCCTGCCCGGCGATCGTCGAGCCGATCGTGCGCATCCACAGGTGGCGCCCTTCTGTCAGCACCTTCATCCGCGCGAGCACGTAGGAGTTGACGAACTCGCCCGCCCAGAAGGCGCACATGCTGGCGAAGACGATCCGCGGCACCTGGCCGAACACCGCTTCATAGGCCGCCTGATTGCCCCAGTCGGGCGCGGGCGGCAGCGCCACCACCACCCAGGCCATCACCGCCATGAAGACCGTCGCGGCAAAGCCGACCCAGATGACGCGCCGCGCGTGCGCATAGCCATACACCTCGGTCAACACGTCGCCGATGATATAGCTGACGGGGAAGAACAGGATTCCTGCGCCGAACGGCCAGTCGCCGATGCCGGGCAGCGCCACCCGAGCGACCTTGCCGGCGCCGAGCACGTTGGACAACAGCAGGATCGCGACGAACGCCGCCATTACCAGATCATAGTAGCGAAAATGCGCCGCGGCGACGCGCGCGGCGTCGGTCGGCGGCGGGGTGCGCGAGGGCTCGGCCATGCGCGCGATCATGCCGACCATTCCTTCCGGCTTCAATCCGCGCTAGGCACAGTGGCGGGCGCCCGTAGCTCAGCTGGATAGAGCAAGGAGCTTCTACCTCCTTGGTCGGGGGTTCGAGTCCCTCCGGGCGCGCCATTCCTTCCCTCTGTCGCTTGACCGACTTTAGTGATTTGGCGTGGTTACTCGCTGTTTCACTATCCTCGATACTTACCATGCGTAGCCTGCATAAAGATGTCGCTGAGATACGACGGATTTTTCAAGCGAACCCTGAAAAAGATGCTGCTGCTGTCACTTCGAGCCGGCTCCAACCAACTATCTTTCTTGCGACAAAACGCCTTTTCCTTGCTCGCCGGGCTCAGGATCTATTGGCGCAACCATTTACTTAAGTTTAGCTGATTCGGTATACCGATGGCGGAGAGAAGGTGGTCCGCCACGCGGTCCGACCCGGGAAGGTGGGAAGAAAACCCTATGTTTCATTGGTTCAAGGCGCAGGCGCCGATACGGACGAAGTTCACCGCGCTGCTCGTCACCTACAGCACGCTGGCCGCCGTCCCCGTGGCGACCACGGCATGTGCGGCAGCGAACACGCGCCTCATCGGCATTGCGGGCGCAGCCTGGGCCGCAATCGTCATCGTGACGCTGGTCGCGCGTAAAATGGTGTGCGATCCCTATGTCGACACGGTGGTGCGCATGGAGGGACTCGCCAAGGGTGACTTCACGACGCCGATCCGCTACACCGATCACGGCGACTGTGTCGGCCGGATGACCAAGGCGATGGACGTGTTTCGCCGCAACGGCGTCGCGCTAGAAGAATCCTCGGCGGCGCAACGCGTTGTCGTCACCTCGCTTGGCACCGGGCTGGAGCGGCTCGCCGCGAACGATCTGACCTATCGTATCGAGACCGCCTTCTACGCCGACTATGATCGGCTCCGCCTCGACTACAATCGCGCGATGGAGGCGATGTCGGACGTGCTCGGCGCGGTGACCGCGGCCAGTCAAGGCATCGATAACGGCGCGGCGGACATCCGCAGCGCGTCGGACGAGCTCTCGCAGCGCACCGAGCAGCAGGCGGCGAGCCTGGAAGAGACCGCCGCGGCGATGGAGCAGATCACCTCCACCGTGCGCGAAACCGCCGATGGCGCCGATCGCGCGCACCGTGCCGTCACTGGCGCCCGCGAGGAGGCGGAGCATTCGGGCGCCGTCGTCCGTCGCGCGGTCGCGGCGATGGGCGGGATCGAGCGCGCCTCCAACGAGATCAGCGAGATCATCAGCGTCATCGACGGTATCGCCTTCCAGACCAACTTGCTGGCGCTCAACGCCGGCGTCGAGGCCGCGCGCGCAGGCGACGCGGGACGCGGCTTCGCGGTGGTCGCCTCCGAGGTGCGCGCACTGGCGCAGCGGTCCGCCGACGCCGCGCGCGACGTCAAGGCGAAGATCACCGCCTCCACCGATCAGGTCGATGCCGGTGTCGGGCTCGTCAGCGAGACCGGCAGCGCGTTGGAGCGGATCATTACCCGCATCGGCGAGATCAGCACACTGGTGGCGACGATCGCCAACTCGGCCAAGCACCAGGCCACCGGGCTGCAGCAGATCAACACCGCGGTCAGCGAGATGGACGGCGTGACGCAGCAGAACGCCGCGATGGTCGAGGAAGCCACCGCAGCGGCGCGCAGCCTGGCGGACGAGGCTACCCAGCTGGCGGCGCAGGTGGCACGCTTCCGCTTGACCAAGAGCCGCCCCGCGGCCGCGATCGTTCCCGCGGCCTCGCCGGTCCACGAGCTGCAATCGCGCGCGGCGAGCGCCGGCCGTGAGATCGCACGCGGCGCCCGCCAGCGCAGCGTGACCGGCACCAACGGCACCGCCCTCGCGGTCGCGCAGGACGACTGGTCGGAGTTCTGATCCGACCGCAGTCGAGCACCGTGCTCAAACGATCGTTGACCCGATAACGATAGGAACGGGCAGCTGACCTTTAGGGGTCGGTTGTCCGTTCCTTGCTCTTCCGACAAGCTCGCGCATCTCGGCTTCACGCGTGCACATTATCTACCTGTTATGTGACCAGCTACGCGCGCATGCTCGGATCCATCTCGATTCCGACGACTTCTCGCGCCGCACCGAGCAGCAGGCCGCCAGCCTGGAGGAAACCCCCGCGGCGATGGAGCAGATCACCGCCACCGTGCGCGAGACCGCCAGCAGCGCGACCCGCGCCAACACGGTGGCGTGCGACACGCGCGCCGAGGCCGAGCAGTCGGGCGTCGTAGTGCGCCGCGCGGTGAAGGCGCTGGGCGGGATCGGGCGCGCCTCGCACGAAATCAGCGACATCATCAGCGTCATCGACGGCATCGCCTTCCAAACCAACCTGCTGGCGCTCAACGCGGGTGTCGAGGCGGCGCGCGCGGGCGATGCGGGGAAGGGCTTCGCCGTGGTCGCCTCCGAGGTTTACGCGCTCGCGCAGCGCTCGACCGATTCGGCGCGCGACGTCAAGACCAAGATCACCACCTCAACCCATCAGGGCGATGCGGGTGTCGGGCTGGTCAGGGAGACCGCTCAGCCGCTCGAGCGGATGATCGCGCGGATCGCCGAAATCAATGTGCTGGTCGGCGCGATCGCAACCTCGGCGAGGTCGCGGCACCGTACAGCCGCTCCGCCGCGGTAGCTGCGGGACGATGATCGCCCTGGCTTGGCGTGCGAGCGGCGTTTGGCGCAGCGGCAGGTCAACGTCGACTTCGCCGCGGTCGGCTTGACCTTCCACCTGGCCCGACCACCGCCGGTGAGCTCCGTCGCGGCTCCATCGCCTCGCCGGCCTGGACCACACGCAGCATCGCTCATCCGAGGACGAGCCGCAGAGTGCTGCCGGCTCGGAGCCGAGGACGACGAGATCATGGTCACCTCGAAGCCGACGTCAACGAGAGCATGGTCGCCGCGAGCGCACCGCGAACATGGCTTCGGGACAAGATATCGGCGCCGCTCACCGACGAGACCCTGCCGCGCAGAAGTCACCGCACCCTCGCCGCGTATTTCGTTCCGACCGGATGGCAGCCCAGCGGGGGCCACATCACGATCTGTCTTCTCCGCTCGCCGCGATCATCGACCGGGCTGCGTCCGCCTTCCGAGCATCCGCGCGTGCGCCCGATCAAGGACAGTCCCGCTTTTCATTCCACCCGCCCGGCGACGATATATGAGCAGCTTGGCTCCGCAGCGGCGCGCGCTTACGCGTAGGGCGCTTTTCACTCCTCGTCTGCGGCGTCGCACAGCCTCGCGCCACGCCGTACCGAGCCGGAAGCCGCATCGAGCAACTCGCGACGGTGCCGCGTCATGCTGCGACGACGACGCTCAGAAGGACGACCAATCGTCCTCCTTGGGCACTGACCCGCTCTTGGCGACCAAGCGGATCGGGCCGCGTGCCGGCCGCGTAGCGGCGACCGGGCGCGCTTCGCGCGCGGGCGCGGTCGTCGCCCTCGCGACGCGGATCGATTCCGGCGCGGCCGCCTGCTCGATCGTGAAGATAGCGACCGCGCCTGCCAGCTGCTCGGCCTCATGCGCGAGCATCTGCGACGCCGCAGTCGATTCCTCCACCATGGCGGCGTTCTGTTGCGTCACCGAGTCCATCTCACCGATCGCGATATTGACCTGACCGAGACTCTGCGCCTGATCGTCCGACGAGCGCGCGATCGTTCCCATGATCGTGCTGACGCTGACCACGCGCTCAATGATGCGATCGAGCGCCTTGCCGGTGGCGTCGACCAGTTCGACACCCGATTGAACGTGCTCGATCGCAGAGAGAATTCGCGACTTCACGTCCGAGGCCGCGTCGGCGGATCGCTGCGCCAGGGCGCGAACTTCGGATGCGACGACCGCGAAGCCCCGGCCCGCGTCACCCGCGCGCGCCGCCTCGACGCCCGCGTTGAGCGCCAGCAGGTTGGTCTGGAAGGCGATGCCATCGATCACGCTGATGATGTCGGCGATCTCGCGACTGGCCTGATCAATCCCGTTCATTGCCTGCACCGACCGGCGCACCACCGCCCCACCCTGCTCCGCCTCGGTGCGCGCCTCGGCCATCGCGCTGTTCGCGTTGGCGGCGTTGGTGGCGCCGGTGCGCACGGTCGCGGTGATCTCGTCCATCGCTGCGGCAGTCTCGCGAAGGCTCGCGGCCTGCTGCTCGCTCCGCCCGGAAAGCGCGCGCGCCGCCTGGCTGATCTCGTCGGCGTTGCGCTTGATCGTGTGGACGCTGCCGCGCACGTTCCTGGTGAGATCGGACAGCTTGCCGACCGCATCGTTGAAGTCGTGCGCGATCTGCTCGAACGAGCGCGGCACGTCGGTGAGCCGCACGGTCAGATCCGCCTGGGCGAGACGACGCAGACCGTCGCCGATCGCGGCCATCGCCAACTCGCGCTCGGTGTCGGCGGTCAGCTTGGCGCGCGCCGCGTCGCGGAAGACGATCACGGCGCGCGCCATGTCACCCAGCTCGTCGCGCCGGTCAGCCGGCACGCTGATGTCGAGCTTGCCGTTCGCCAGATCGGCCATCCGCCTGGTCAGCGAGCTGATCGGGCGCGCGATGCTGCGGCTGAGCACCACTGCCAGCACCACCGCGACCGCGATCAACACCAGTCCGCCGATCACCAGCGCCACCGTCGCGCTGGCGAGCGCATTCTCCTGCCGCGCGGCGTTGCGCTGCATCGCCTCGGTTTCGCGGTCGCGCACGTCGCGCAGCGGCAGGATCGCGGCGCTGGTCAGCACCGCCTTGCCGGCGTCGCGCACCACCTGTTCGGCCGCCTCGCGCTTGCCGGCCTTGACCATCGCGACCAGTCGGTCGCTCCAGTCGCGCCGCCACTTCATCGCCTCGCCGCGTCCGGTCTCGAACAGGCGATGCTCGGTCGGATCGGTCAGCAGCGCGCCGAGCTCGGCCGCGGCACGATCATATTCCGTGCGCGCCTCGTCGTAGGATTTGAGATAGCTCTTGTCCCCGGTGACGAGATAGCCGCGCAGCTGGCTGTTCTCGCGCAGCAGCGAGGTCTCGAGCGTCAGCGCCTTGGCATAGATCGTCTGCGCGCGATTATTGTCCTCGGTCGCATCGCGGATCATCCAGACGTTGGCGAAGAATACCGCAAGCATCACCGCCGCGGTGCCGATGATGACGAAGAACGACACCGCCAGCTTGCGGGGGATGCTTATTCCCCTGATCATCGTACGATCCCTCTGTCCGGCCGGCGTTGATCCGTCACGCGGGCTGTACCCTCTTATCATGCTAAAACCGGGTCATCCCGCGTCTGGTCGAGGGATGACCCATATTGGTTAAAAATCGACCTTCAAGGTCGTCGCGATCGTGCGACCGGTCAGCGGGCGAGCATAGATCAGCGGGGTGCCCTCCTTACCCTGGCTGTCCTGCTCCGGCCGCCAGGGCGTATCCAGCCCGGCCAGCGCGACCGTGTCGAAGAGGTTGCTGGCGGTGACGGTCACGCGCAGCCGATCGGCAGGCCGCACCTCGAAGAAGGCGTTGGTGGTCATCGCCGCCGGGATCACCAGCCTGTTCTCCTCCTGCGCGAAGCTCCGCGTCGCCCCGATGAAGGTCGCGCCGAAGGCAAGGCGCGGCAGATCGATTTCGGGCGACGCCTGGAAGATCAACCTAGGCTGTGCTCGCGGCGCATGGCCGGTCAAGGTCGGATCAAGATAATCCTTGTCGATCTTGGCGTTGGTATACGTCGCCCCGGCGCGGATTCCTAGGATACCGAGCCGCAGCGAACCCTCGAACTCGGCGCCTCTGGCCAAATAGTCGCGCTGGATCGGGCGGGATCGAATCAGATCGTAATTGTCGTCGAAGGTCGTCGCCCAGAACCCGGTGAGGTTCAACGCCACCTTCTCGGTCCGAAATTTCGCGCCCGCTTCGGCCTGGCGGACGCTGTTGACCGCGGCAGCCTTGTTGCGGAGACTACCGTCACGGTTAAGCTCGCCATGGAACAGTAAGCGAGTAGCCGGCGTGCGTGCACCACGGCTGTATCGCGCGAACGCAGCCAACGACTCGATCACCCGATAAGTGATCCCGGTCGAGTAAGAGAGATACTGATAGCTGTAGCTGACCGGCGCCGACTTCTGGAAATCGGTCGTCTGCACTCTCTCTTCCGGCGCCGACACGATACCATTGCGGTCGATGTCGAGCCTAACATAGCCCGCTTCCGGTCCCCAGGCTTGCCCGTTCGCGCTCCCGTGGTCGTAGCGCACGCTGCCCCCGATCGACATCCTGCCAGCATGGTAGTTGAGCGAGGCAAACGGCGCGTTTACCGAATTGTCGGTCTGCACGGAGCGCCGAGCCCCCCGTCTAAAGGCGTTATCGTAAGTGATAATGCCATTGTCCGTCAGTCGCTTACCCCGCTGCGTCAGCATGTCGATCGGGGCGGAGAGACCGTTACCACGCAGGTCGGTTAGAACCGTTACCCAGAAGAGGTCACGATCGATCGTCTGACGCGCCGTGTACAGGCCGCCCGTCGCGGTCACCTCGCCCGCGCCGACGTCGAACCGCCGACTGATCCGCACCTCGTTCGTGACGTCGTCGTAGCTGTTGATCGGCATGTCGAGCAGGACGAGCCCGGCACTCAGCCCGTTGCCGTTCAGCGGTTGCGCACGGCTCGACACCAACCGCTGACCCGCCCGCGGCCCCACCGCATAGATCGCCGCGCCCCCAAGCGAGTGGTCGAGGCCTGACGTGACGTAGTCGACGCCGTCGTTGATCTCGCTGTAGGCGCTCGTGTACGGTGTCGTGACGACACCGTTGATGCCGGCATAGCGTAGCCGCTCCTGCACCAGCCACCCGCCCAGGTCGAATTGCGCCTCGACACCGACCGATCGATCGCGCAGGTGCTGGCCGTCGCGCAGGTCGGCGGAGATCACGTTGTTGCGCCGATCCAGCACCAGGAAATCACGCAGGTAGCGCGACGAGAGCGCGTCGTGCAGCACGTCGAAGCCCTTCACGCGCCCCAGCTTCGGCCGATCCTCCGTGCCGCCGTAGAAGAAGGGCACGACGTCGTAGAACGGCGTCCGGTCGTTCAGATACTTGCCGTAGAGGCGCACATAGCCGCTGCCCAGATCGTGCGTGACGTTGAACTTGAACTGTCCCCCCTTCTGCGCATCAAAGCCGGTGCGGCGCGGCCCCTGCCCCTGGCGGAAGAAGCCGCCCGCCTGGAAGCGCCAGCCGTTCCCGAGCGGACCGCCATAGGTGACGTCCGCGCGCGACGAGCGATAATCGAGGCCGCTGCTGAGCGCGACTGCGCCGCCCTGCACTTCGCCGCTCTTCGAGATAAAGTTGATCACGCCGCCGGGCGAGTTGGAAGCGAAGGTGGAGGCCGAGCCGCCGCGGATCACCTCGACCTGCGACAGCATCAGATCGGTCCGGACGAGATCGACCCCGGCGGCGCCGAAGATATCGCCGAATTCGAGAACGGGAAGGCCATCCTCCTGCACCTGGATGAACTTGGCGCCGCTCGAGGCGGCGGGCAGGCCGCGCACCGTCAGCGTCCCGTTGCCCTCGCCGGCGGCCGCGTCGGAGCGCAGGCCGGGCACGTCGCGGAGCAGGTCGCCCACGCCGCGCGCGCCGAGCCGCTCGATGTCCTCTTCGTGGAGGACGCTGGTCGAGGTGGCGCTGTCCAGCGGGTTGCGCGCGCGCGCCACGCCGGTGCTCACCGTATCGTTGCTGGGCGCGCGCGGCGTCGCCTCGGCGGTCACCACCGTCGGCACCATCAGCGCCGAAGCGGCTGTTGTGAGAAATAGAAGCCTAATGATCCTCACTATCTCTTCTCCCTGGCCGGCGACGTCGCAGCGCGTCGCGCATCGGTCGCGGCAGGAGAAAAATAGGCGGGACACCTTGATCGGATCGCAGCTTAACGGCGAATAACTTACCCGTTTCGCTCAATATCCGCCGCTTCACATAGGGATATCTCGAGAAAACAATTCGATACCTCGTTAACGCGACGTGTGTGGGGGGCGCCACGTGATCGCAGCGCCATAAGGGTGACACTCCGCCAGCACCTGCGCCTCACCGTCCGGAAAGCTGGTGAGCGTCAACAACACTGCGGCGCGGTCCTCGGTCCACTCGAAGCCGATGCGCACCAGCGGTCGCTCGCTCGTCGCCGCCGCACCGGCGGTGGCGATCGCCGCGTCGAGCGCGGCGCGCGCCGACGCGCCCAGATATTGCGTCACCATCGAGTGGACGATCGCGCGACAGCGCCCCGGCAGCGTCGGCTCGACAAGACGATCGCCCAGCCATGCCACGGCGTCGCCGCGCTCCACCTGCGGCCGCCACCGTCGTGCCAGCGCCAACGCGCTTTCGAGCCGCCGCGACCGTGCCGACTGATCGACGAAGACGAAGGCCATCAGCCGCTCGCACGTGGCGGCATCGGTCGGATCGAGCGGCGCCAAATCGACGCCGCGCGCCGCGACCAGCTCGACCGGCGCGTCGGGCGGTGGCGGTCCCACCCACTCGGGGGCGATCCGAACGGGCGAGGCGGAATCGCCTGCCGCGACGCCGCCGAGGTTATAGGCGTAGCGATGCAGGTTGAGGTTGAGGCCGGCGCTTGCGCCGATCTCGAGCAGCTCGACCGGCAGGTCGAAGCGCGTGCGCACGACCTTGAGCGCGGCGAGGATCGCCGCCGCGCGCCCTACCTCGTTGGTCTGCGGCGTATGCTGCATCCACTCGGCGATAAAGGCGTCATGCGCGGTAAGCGCCTCGCCGATCGCGCCGTCGACGTCGCGGTGCTCGCCGCGGTACAGGGCGCCGAGCCGTGCCGGCGTGTTGCGTCGCGCGAGCGCGTGAAGCGCCGCGTTCAAGCGCATCGCCAGCGCCGCGGCGGAACGGTCGCCCGGCCAACGCGCGAACACCGCCGCGGTGAGCGGCGCCCGCGCCAGCTGGCGCGCGCCCGATTCGAGTACCGCCGCAACCATGGGCGAGCCGATCGTCCGCGCCACGCGGGCCTGACGCCGCAGCTCACCAGCGTCCGGCTCAAAATCAAGATGTTGCTCAAACACTCGTCAGTCTATCCACTGGAGCGACAGCGCGCCGCGCCGATCCCGACAGTACTGGAAAGTGCTTTCCATCCACTTAACCGCACCGATTTCTTGCTCGACCGCCTCAGGCCGTGCCATCTCGGCGTCGTCCGTGCAATCGTTCTCACTGGAACCGTGTTTAACGTCATCTTAGGACGGCACGTCCATGAGGAAGTCGGCGCAGCGGCACCGCCCGGGACCAACCCGGTCGCCCGACGCGCTATATTGGGGGATGGGATAGGTGTCGGCTGGTCCTCGCCGCGGCGAGTGATCAATCCGATGCCGCCGCCCGCCCGACTGACCAGGAACCCGCCATGGCGTACGTGCTGCCTCCCCGTCTCGACACCGCCGCCGCGCCGCCCCTCCGCGTCGCGCTGAAGAAGCTGGTGGAGCAGGCGCAGCCGCTCACGATCGACGGCAGCGCGGTGGAGCAGATCGGGCAGGCTTGCCTCCAGATCCTGATCGCCGCGCGCGCCGCGGCGGTCGCGGAGGGGCAGAGCTTCGCTCTGACCGCGGTCAGCATCCCCTTCGCCGACGCCGCCGCGCTCGCCGCGGTCGACCTCTCCGCCGCCTAAGCGCGCGCCGCCCGGTTCACAGGAGCAGACGTCTTGGATCTCGACGCAATCCAGCAGATCTTCTTCCAGGAGTGCGAGGAAGGCCTGGCCGGCATGGAAGGCGCGTTCGCCGCACTGCGAGCCGAAAATTACGACGCCGAGACCATCAACGGCATCTTCCGCGCGGTCCACTCGATCAAGGGTGGCGCGGGTGCATTCGGACACGAGCGGCTCCAGGCCTATACGCATCAATATGAGACGCTGCTCGACCTGCTCCGCAGCGGCGCGCTGACGCTTACCCCGGCGCTCACCAACCTGATCGTCGCGGCCTTCGACATGCTCGCTGACCATGTCGCGGCGGCGCGCGACTCAGGCGAGGCACCCGACGACGGGGTGATGCTGGCGCGGCTGATCGCGGCTGCCAGCGGCGACGAGGCCGCCGAGACCGCCGCACCGCTGGCGCCGACCGCGGCCGAGGACGAGATCGCCTTCACTCCCGCCCCGATCAGCCTTGGTGACGATTTCGACGACCTGATGGCTTTGCTGGGTGACGTCGCTCCCGCGGCCGACGCTCCCGCGGCGGCCGGACCGCACGACTGGCTGGTCACCTTCAAGCCCACCCCCAACGCGCTCGATAACGGCGGCGAACCGCTGCTGCTGCTGCGCGAGCTGAGTCGCATGGGTGGGCGCGTGCTGTCGTGCGACGTCGCGGCGCTGCCGCCGCTCGCCTCGATCGACCCCGAGGTCTCCTATCTCGCCTGGTCGATCGCAGTTCCGGCGAACGTCGACGAGGATGACATCCGCTCGGTGTTCGAGTTCACCGACGGCTGCGCGG
>NZ_JAPYKH010000002.1 GCF_029623345.1 Sphingomonas phyllosphaerae | reverse complement strand
CGGTGCTCGAGCTCGCGCGTGACCCGGCGATACCGGCGCCGCGACGCTTCTCGCCGGTCGCGCGTCCGGAGATCCCGAAGCCGCAGCCCAAGCCCGAGCCGAAGCCGGCTGCGGCGCCGGCCGCCAGCGCCGCCCCGGCGGCGCCTGGTAGCGCCGCGACCGGCGGCGCTTCGCGCAGCCTGCCCAGCGGTCAGGCCACCCCGCGCAACGCCGCACCGGCGCGGCCGCAGCAACGCGACCGCAAGGGCGACGAGCGCCGCGGCGGCAAGCTGACCGTCACGCGCGCGCTCAACGAGGACGGCGCGCGCGCACGCAGCCTCGCCGCGCTGAAGCGCGCCCGCGAAAAGGAGAAGCGCGGCTTCTCCGGTCCGCGCGAGCCGCAGGCCAAGCAGGTCCGCGACGTTCAGGTGCCCGAGGCGATCACCGTTCAGGAGCTCGCCAACCGCATGGCCGAGCGTGGCGCCGACCTCGTCAAGACGCTGTTCAAGATGGGCATGCCCGTCACGATGACGCAGACGATCGACCAGGATACGGCCGAGCTGCTGGTGACCGAGTTCGGCCACAATATCGTGCGCGTCTCCGACTCGGACGTCGACCTCGCGCTCGACACCACCGAGGATTCGACGGAAGAGCTCCAGCCGCGTCCCCCGGTCGTCACGATCATGGGTCACGTCGACCACGGCAAAACCAGCCTGCTCGACGCGCTGCGCGGTACCGACGTCGCCAAGGGCGAGTCGGGCGGCATTACCCAGCATATCGGTGCCTACCAGGTGACGCTGAAGGACAAGTCGAAGATCACCTTCCTCGACACGCCGGGACACGAGGCGTTCACCGCGATGCGTGCGCGCGGCGCGGACGTGACCGACATCGTGGTGCTGGTGGTCGCTGCCGACGACGGGCTGATGCCGCAGACGATCGAGGCGATCAACCACACCAAGGCGGCGGGCAAGCCGATGATCGTGGCGATCAACAAGATCGACAAGCATGATGCCAACCCGCAGCGCGTGCGCGAGCGTCTGCTCGAGCATAACATTCAGGTCGAGATGATGGGCGGCGAGACGCAGGACGTCGAGGTCTCCGCGCTCAAGAAGACCGGGCTCGACGAGCTGATCGACAAGATCCAGCTCCAGGCCGAGCTGCTCGATCTCACCGCCAACCCCGATCGCGCCGCCGAGGGCAGCGTGATCGAGGCGAAGCTCGACAAGGGCCGCGGCCCGGTCGCGACCGTGCTCGTCACGCGCGGCACGCTCAAGGTGGGCGACGTCTTCGTCGTCGGTGCCGAGAGCGGCAAGGTGCGCGCGCTGGTCGACGACAAGGGACGCCAGCTCAAGCAGGCGGGTCCGTCGATGCCGGTCGAGGTGCTCGGCTTGTCGGGCACACCGTCCGCGGGCGACCAGCTCCAGGTGGTCGAGAATGAGGCACGTGCGCGTGAGGTGGCCGAGTACCGTCAGAGTGTGCTGCTCCAGAAGCGCACGACGGCGGCGCCGACCAGCCTCGAGAACATGTTCTCGGCGCTGCGTGCCAACGCCGCGATCGAATATCCGCTCGTCGTGAAGGCCGACACGCAGGGCACGGTCGAGGCGATCGTCGCATCGATCAACAAGATCTCGACCGATCTCATCAAGGCGCGCGTGCTGCACTCGGGCGTCGGCGGGATCACCGAGAGCGACGTGACTTTGGCGGGTGCGTCGGGGGCGCCGATCATCGGCTTCCACGTCCGCGCCAACGCCAAGGCGCGCGAGATCGCCGAGCGGCAGAAGGTGGCGCTGAAATACTACGACGTCATCTACGACCTCATCGACGAGATCCGCGCCGGCATGGCGGGCGAGCTGGGTCCCGAGGCGTTCGAGACGGTGGTCGGCCGCGCCGAGATCCGCGAGGTCTTCTCCGCGGGCAAGCACGGCAAGGCGGCGGGTCTGCTCGTCACCGAGGGCGTCATTCGCAAGGCGCTCAAGGCGCGCATCACGCGCAACGACGTCATCATCTACCAGGGTGAGATCGCGTCGCTGCGCCGCTTCAAGGACGATGTCGCCGAAGTGCGCGCCGGCCTGGAGTGCGGCGTGACGTTCACGCAGAATTTCGTGGACATCAAGGCGGGCGACTATCTCGAGACGTACGAGGTCGAGCTGCGCGAGCGCACGCTGTAAGGCGCTGCGGGCGGGTCCCCGCCGCTGCACGACTGTCGTCATCCCGTCCGTGAGCCGGGATCCATCTTCGCGCACGCACCACGATGGTTGCGTCGCGGAACGCTGGATCCCGGAACAAGAGCGGGATGACGTCACGTCGTCGCCCTGTGTGCGGTAACGCACTCCTCGTGATGAGGATGAGAACCGAATGAACCAGCCCCAGGAAAAATCGGTGCGCACGCTGCGCGTCGGCGAGCAGGTGCGTCACGTCTTGTCGGAGATCCTCCAGCGTGGTGACGTGCACGACGACACGCTGGCGTCGCATATGGTGAGCATCACAGAGGTGCGCATGTCACCCGATCTGCGCCATGCCACCGTGTTCGTTAAGCCGCTGCTCGGGCGCGACGAGGAGGCGGTGCTCAAGGCGCTGCGTACCAACACTGCCTATCTCCAGCGCGAGGTGGCACACCGGGTGCAAACAAAATACGCCGCCAAGCTCAAGTTCCTGGCGGACGAGAGCTTCGACGAGGGCAGTCATATCGACTCGCTGCTGCGCCGCCCCGAGGTGGCGCGCGACCTTCCTGCGGAGGATGGCGGCGATTGACGCTTCCGTAGGTACGACGCATCTTACCGGCATGAACGCGATCACGCGACTGTCGGGCAGGGGTCAGGTCGTCGGTCTCAAGGGGGTCCGCGATTTGAAGGGCGGGGCGCCGGGACTTGACCTCGAGGTGGTCGACGTTGGCGACGGAGTGCTCCACCTAGTCGCCTCGGTGAGCGCGCGCGCCTTCGTCACCTTCGACCGCCGGCTCGCCCGCCACGCCGGCACCGACGCGCCGCTCGGAATCGAAATGCTCGCGTGATGGCGAAGCTGTATTTCTACTACGCCAGCATGAACGCGGGAAAGTCGACCAACCTGCTCCAGGCCGACTTCAACTATCGCGAGCGCGGGATGCGCACGATGCTGTTCACCGCCGCGGTGGACGATCGCTTTGCCGCCGGCTCGATCACTTCGCGGATCGGCCTCGCCGCGCCCGCGACGATGTTCGACGCCGCCACCGATCTCGCCGCCTTGGTCACGGCCGAGCATGCGCGCGCGCCGCTGGCGTGCGTGCTGGTGGACGAGGCGCAGTTCCTCACCGCAGCACAGGTCGACCAGCTCGCCTGGCTTGCCGACGTCCAGGACGTCCCCGTGCTCGCCTATGGCCTGCGCACCGACTTCCTCGGACAGCTCTTCGCGGGCTCGGCACGGCTGCTCGCGCTCGCGGACTCGTTGGAGGAGATCAAATCGGTCTGCGCGTGCGGGCGCAAGGCGACGATGAACCTGCGCGTCGACGCCGATGGCCGGCCGGTCTCGGCCGGACGCCAGACCGAGATCGGCGGCAACGACCGCTATGTCGCGCTGTGCCGCCGCCATTTCAGCGCGGCGCTGGCGGAGGGATGAGTGCACCGCCGCCCCCGCGGGTGACCGGCGTCAATCACGTCACGCTCGCGGTGAGCGACGTGGCGCGCTCGCTCGCCTTCTACCGCGACGTGCTGGCCTGCACCGTGCGCGCGCGTTGGGCGCGCGGCGCCTATGTCGAGGCGGGTCCGCTGTGGCTGTGTCTGCTCCACGACGACGTGGCGCGCACGACGCCGCATCCCGACTACACCCACCTCGCCTTCAGCGTGGCAGAGGCGGACTATGCGGCGCTGAGCGCGCGCCTGATCGCCGAGTGCGTGATCTGGAAGACCGATCGCAGCGAGGGCGCATCGACCTATTTCCTCGATCCCGACGGCCATAAGCTCGAGATCCACGTCGGCACGCTCGAAACGCGACTGGCGCATTATCGCGCCGAGCCCGGCAAGGGCGTGACCGTGTTCGATCGGGACGTACCCGCCACCTAGCCGAACCTCGCGCCCTCCCCTATCTCGCTCCACATGGACCCCACCGGCATCATCTGGCGGGCGGCAGTGTGGATCATCCCGCTGGTGCTCGCGATCGTCTTCCACGAGGTGAGCCATGGCCTCGCCGCCCGCGCGCTCGGCGACCCCACCGCCGCGGAACAGCGCCGGTTGTCACTCAACCCGCTGCGCCACGTCGACCCGGTCGGCACCGTGATCCTGCCGCTGCTGCTCGCGCTCGCCAAGGCGCCGGTGTTCGGCTGGGCCAAGCCGGTCCCGGTCGACGCGCGCCGCCTGCCGCATCCGCGCCGCGACATGATGCTGGTGGCGCTCGCCGGGCCGGGATCGAACCTCGTGCTCGCGCTGGTCGGCGCGATACTGCTCGGCGCGCTGACGCCCAGCCTCTACGGCATCCAGCCCGGCAGCCTCACCGCCTTCGTCGCGGCCAATCTGCTCAACTTCGTGATGATCAACGTCTTCCTCGCGATCTTCAACCTGATCCCGCTGCCGCCCTTCGACGGCGGGCACGTCGTCGCCGGGCTGCTGCCGGAGCGGCTTGCGCAGCGCTGGGATCAGCTCGCGCGCTACGGGCTGCTGCTGTTCATCCTGCTGCTGCTGGTGCTGCCGTCGATCGTGCCCGGCGCCAATATCGTCCAGCGGCTGGTGGCGCCGCCGGCGCAGGCGCTGACCGAATGGTATCTTGGCCTCGCCCAGTCGATCGCGGGCTGAGCGCGTGCACGGCTGGCTGATCCTCGACAAGCCGCTCGGGCTGGGGTCGACGCAGGGCGTTTCCGCGGTGAAGCGCGCGCTGCGAACCGCGGGCGTGCCCAAGCTGAAGGTGGGGCACGGCGGGACACTAGACCCGCTCGCCACCGGCGTGCTGCCGATCGCGATCGGCGAGGCGACCAAGCTGGCCGGTCGGATGCTCGACGGCGACAAGGTCTACGACTTCACGATCCGCTTCGGCGAACAAACCGACACGCTCGACGCCGAGGGCGCGGTGATCGCGAGCAGCGCGGTGCGGCCGACGTTCGCGGCGCTGGAGGCGGTGCTGCCGCGCTTCACCGGACCGATCGCGCAGGTGCCGCCGGCCTATTCCGCGCTCAAGGTGGACGGCGCGCGCGCCTATGACCTGGCGCGCGCGGGCGAGGAGGTGGTGCTCGCGACGCGGGAGGTGACGGTGCATGGGCTGGCGCTCGCCGAGTCAGACGCGCCCGCCCCGCCCCCGCCGTCATCCCGAACTCGTTTCGGGATTCACGGCGCGGCAGATCCGGCGGCCGAGGTGCCCGCGGACGGGTGGATCCTGAAACAAGTTCAGCATGACGGAGCAAGGGACGGGTCAACCCCGCTCGACCAGATCACCCTCACCGCTCATGTCTCCAAGGGCACCTACATCCGCAGCCTCGCGCGCGACATCGCGCTGGCGCTCGGAACGGTCGGCCACGTCACCTATCTGCGCCGCACCAAGGCCGGCCCGTTCACGCTCGCCGAGGCGATATCGCTGGACAAACTCGACGAACTCGCTAAGGCGCGCGGTCTTGAACACTCCCTTCTGCCACTGGGCGCGGGGCTGGACGACATCCCGGCTCTATCGCTCACTCCCGACCAGGCAGGGGCGCTCCGTCAGGGGCGAGTGCTGGCCGGGATCGCCGCCGATGACGGCCAGGCCCTCGCGCTGCTGGGTGAGACGCCCGTCGCGCTGGTCGAGGTGGAAAGCGGGCTTGCCCGCGTCATCCGCGGCTTCAACCTGTAACGCAAAGATGTCGCTAGGAAAATAAATGACGATCACCGCTGAACGCCGCCAGGAAGTCATCAAGGATCACGCCCGCGCCGATGGCGACACCGGGTCGGTCGAGGTCCAGGTCGCGATCCTGACCGAGCGGATCAAGAATCTGACCGAGCACTTCAAGGGCCACGCGAAGGACAACCACTCCCGCCGCGGCCTGCTGATGATGGTCAACAAGCGGCGCTCGCTGCTCGACTATCTCCGCAAGCGCGACGGTGACCGCTACGTCGCCCTGATCGCGAAGCTCGGTCTTCGTAAGTGACACAAAGGGGCGGCCCGCAAGGTCCGCCCCTTTTGTCATCCCGGACTCCGATCCGGGATCCAGCATGAGAACGGGCGCGGGAGCGCCTCCCCCCAGCCGCTGGAGCTGGACCCCGACCTACCGTCGGGGTGACGGAAGAGAGGGCAATACGGCCCGATCTTCCCGGACCAATGTCGGTCCGTACGCAGGCCCCCCGGTGATCCGCACCGGGGAGTGAAGGAAATCATATGTTCGATACCAAGAAGGTGGAAATCCAGTGGGGCGGCAAGACGCTGACGCTGGAAACCGGCCGCGTCGCGCGCCAGGCCGACGGCGCCGTGATCGCGACGCTCGGCGAGACGGTCGTGCTGTGCGCGGTGACCGCCGCCAAGACGGTCAAGGAGGGGCAGGATTTCTTCCCGCTCACCGTCCATTATCAGGAGAAGTTCTCCGCCAGCGGCCGTATCCCCGGCGGCTTCTTCAAGCGCGAGCGCGGCGCGACCGAGCGCGAGACGCTGATCAGCCGTCTCATCGACCGCCCGGTCCGCCCGCTGTTCCCGGAAGGCTTCTACAACGAGATCAACTGCATCGCGCAGGTGCTCTCGTATGACGGCGAGAATGAGCCCGACATCGTCGCGATGGTCGCGGCCTCGGCCGCGCTGACCATCTCGGGCGTGCCCTTCATGGGCCCGATCGGCTGCGCGCGCGTCGGCTACAAGGACGGCGAGTATCAGCTCAACCCGACCGACGGCGAGGTCGCCGAGGGCGAGCTCGACCTGGTCGTCGCCGCCACGCACGACGCGGTGATGATGGTCGAGTCCGAGGCCAAGGAGCTGTCGGAAGAGGTGATGCTCGGCGCGGTGATGTTCGCGCACAAGGCGTCGCAGCAGATCATCAACGCGATCATCGATCTCGCCGAGCAGTCGGCCAAGGATCCGTGGGAGCTCGCCCCGGTCGACGACAAGACCGCGACCATGGCCAAGCTGAAGAAGGCGATCGGCAAGGACGTCGAGGCAGCCTACAAGCTGACCGACAAGCAGGCGCGCCAGAACGCGCTCAACGCCGCGCGCACCAAGGCGCGCGAGGCGTTCGCCGACCTGAAGGAGAGCGACCCGGCGCAGTATCTCGGCACGCTCAAGCTGGTGAAGAAGCTCGAGGCTGACATCGTCCGCGGCGCGATCCTCAAGAGCGGCCGCCGCATCGACGGGCGCGACACCAAGACGGTGCGTCCGATCGCCGCCGAGGTCCACTTCCTGCCGCGCGCGCACGGCTCGGCGCTGTTCACCCGCGGCGAGACCCAGACGATCGCCACCACGACGCTGGGCACGCGCGACGCCGAGCAGATGATCGACGGGCTCAACGGCCTCTCCTACCAGCACTTCATGCTGCACTATAATTTCCCGCCCTATTCGGTCGGTGAAGTGGGCCGCTTCGGTGCGCCGGGCCGTCGCGAGATCGGCCATGGCAAGTTGGCGTGGCGCGCGCTGCACCCGGTGCTGCCGACCAAGGAAGAGTTCCCCTATACGATCCGAGTCACCAGCGACATCACGGAGAGCAACGGCTCGTCGTCGATGGCGACGGTGTGCGGCGGCAGCCTCGCGCTAATGGACGCGGGCGTGCCGCTCAAGCGTCCGGTCTCGGGCATCGCGATGGGCCTCATCCTGGAGGGCAAGGACTTCGCGGTCCTCAGCGACATCCTCGGCGACGAGGATCACCTCGGCGACATGGACTTCAAGGTGGCGGGCACGTCCGAGGGCATCACCAGCCTGCAGATGGACATCAAGATCGCCGGGATCACCGAGGAGATCATGAAGGTCGCGCTGGCGCAGGCAAAGGACGGCCGCGCGCACATCCTGGCCGAGATGAACAAGGCGCTGGGCGAGACCCGCACCGAGTTGTCCGCGCATGCGCCGCGGATCGAGACGATGCAGATCGACAAGTCGAAGATCCGCGACGTGATCGGCACCGGCGGCAAGGTGATCCGCGAGATCGTCGCCACCACCGGCGCCAAGGTCGACATCGACGACGAAGGCGTGATCAAGATCAGCTCGTCGGACGGCGCGCAGATCGAGGCGGCGATGAACTGGATCCGCGGCATCGTCGAGGAAGCCGAGGTCGGCAAGATCTACAACGGCAAGGTCGTCAACATCGTCGACTTCGGCGCTTTCGTGAACTTCATGGGCGGCAAGGACGGTCTTGTCCACGTATCCGAGATGAAGAACGAGCGCGTCGAGAAGCCGGGTGACGTCGTCACCGAGGGCCAGGAAGTGAAGGTCAAGGTCCTCGAGATCGACCCGCGCGGCAAGGTTCGCCTGTCGATGCGCGTCGTCGACCAGGAGACCGGCGCCGAGCTGGAAGACACCCGCCCCGCGCGCGAGCCGCGCGCTGAGCGCAGCGATCGCGGCCCGCGCCGCGAGGGCGGTGGTGGCCGCGGTGGTGACCGCGGCGGCGATCGCGGCGGTGACCGTGGTCCGCGCCGCGAGGGCCGCGGCCCGCGCCGCGAGCGCAGCGAGGGCGGCGCCAAGGAAGGCGGCGACGAGGGCGATGCGCCCGCGTTCGCGCCGGCCTTCCTGACGGGCGACCGCGACTGAGCCGCTGACGTGCTCCTGCGCGCGCAGGAGCACCAAGCGGTAATCAAGTAGGCTGAGCAAAGAAAACGGCCCCGGCAGCGATGCCGGGGCCGTCGTCGTGTCAGCGTAGCGGCGTTTCTCGCATCACGGCGCCGGCCGCTCGGGCTGCGCCTCGGCCAGGATCACCGCGAACAGGCCCTTGTCGTCGGTCCACTCGCGCACCGGGGTCCAGCCGCCGCTGCGGAGCAGGATGCGCGCGTCGCGCTCGCCATATTTGTGGCTGTTCTCGGTGTGGATCGTCTCGCCCACGGCGATGTCGAACGCGCGCCCCTCGACCTTGAAGGCAACGTCGCGGCGTGCCTCCAGGTGCATCTCCACGCGCGCGCGATCGTCGTTCCACACCGCGCAATGGCGGAAGGCGTCGAGCGGGATGGTACCGTCCAGCTCGCGGTTGATCCGGTCGAGCAGGTTGAGGTTGAACGCCGCGGTGACGCCCTGCGCGTCGTCATAGGCGGGCAGCAGCACGTCGGGGCGCTTGATCCGGTCCATCCCGATCAGCAGCATCGCTCCCTCGCCGAGCGAGGCGCGCATCGCGCGCAGCAGGTCGACCGCGGCGAGCGGGATCAAGTTGCCGATCGTCGAGCCCGGGAAGAAGCCGAGCTTCGGCAGCTCCGTCACCTGCACGGGCAGCGTCAGCGGACGCGTGAAATCGCCCTCGAACGGCAGCACCGGCAGGCCAGGGAAGGCCTGCGCCAACGCCTGCGCCGACTCGCGCAAGAAATCGCCCGAGATATCGATCGGCACATAAGCGGCTGGCTCGACGCAGCGCAGCACATTGGGCGTCTTGGTCGACGAGCCGGAGCCGAACTCGACCACGGCCCGCCCCGGCCCGGCGAGCTGGCGCAGCTCGGGGCAGAGATCGTGGAGCAGCGCGGTCTCGGTACGCGTCGGATAATATTCGGGCAGCTCGGTGATCTGCTCGAACAGCTGCGAACCGCGATGGTCGTAGAACCAGCGCGCCGGAATCGCGCGCGGGCGGCGCGCCAGCCCGGCGAGCACGTCGGCGCGGAATTGGGGATCGGCGAGACTGGCCTGGCCGTCGTCGATCTCGGGCTTGAGCATGTCAGAGATCCTTCGCGAGACGAACGCCGGTGAACTGCCAGCGCTGATGAGGGTAGAAGAAGTTGCGGTAGCTGGCGCGCGCGTGGCCACGCGGCGTGGCGCAGCTGCCGCCGCGCAGCACGAACTGTCCGCTCATGAACTTGCCGTTATACTCACCGACCGCGCCCTCGACCGGGCGGAAGCCGGGATAGGGCCGGTAGGCCGAGCCGGTCCACTCCCACACGTCGCCGAAGAAGGCGGGACCGTCGCTCGCGGGGCGCGGCTCTACGGCGCCGGCGCGGTCGAGCTGGTTGCCGCCGGCAGGGTCATAGGCCGAGGCCGCGGCCTCCCACTCGAACTCGGTCGGCAACCGCGCTCCCGCCCAGCTGGCATAAGCGTCGGCCTCGTAGAAGCTGACGTGCGTCACCGGCGCGGCGGGGTCGATCGCGCGGCGACCATCGAGACCGAAGCGCGTCCACATGCCGTCATGCTGTTCCCAGTAGAGCGGCGCACCGGCGCCCTCGCGCTGGACCCAGGCCCAGCCATCGGCGAGCCACCAGCGCGGCGTTTGGTAGCCGCCGTCGGCGATGAAGACTGCCCACTCGCCGTTGGTCACGGTGCGATCGGCGAGCGCGTGCGGCGCGAGCAGCGCGCGATGCCGCGGCCCCTCGCAATCGAAGGCAAACCCCTCGCCGGCATGACCGACCTCGACGACGCTCTCGTCGCGCTCGATCCAGCCGATCGGTCCGGGCATGGCCACCGGTACCTTGCGCGCCGCCCGCCAGATCGCCGGCTCGAGCGGGTTCTCGCCGAAGAGATGGAGCATGTCGGTGACGAGCAGCTCCTGATGCTGCTCCTCATGGTGACAGCCGAGTGCGACCAGCTCGTGCGCCGCCTCCGGCAGGTCGGGGAGCGCGTCGAGAAGGGCGGCGTCGACCGCGGCGCGATAGCCGCGCACTTCGTCGAGCGTCGGGCGCGTGATCATGCCGCGCCGCGCGCGCGCATGGCGGCGTCCCTCGGCCTCGTAATAGCTATTGAACAGGAAGGGGTAGCGCTCGTCGTGGCGCTGATAGCCGGCGACATGGTCGCGCAGCACGAAGGTCTCGAAGAACCAGGTGGTATGCGCCAGATGCCATTTGGCCGGGCTGGCATCGTCCATCGACTGAACAGTCGCGTCAGCGTCGGAGAGCGGCGCCGCCAGCGCCTGGCTCAGCGCGCGGACGCGGCGATAGCGCTCGCCCAGCGATGCATCGCCGGTCTTCAGATCAGGCAGCGCTGCCATCGGATCGTCTCCCACCCGTCGCGCCCGGCCCTGCGCCCGCGCGACGCTCGCCGGCGCCTTATCCTATGTTAACGATTGGCCCCCGCGACCCACAGAACGTCGCCACCCGCCTTTTTGTTCACGGCGCGGCACAGGACGAAAAGGAAATCGGACAAGCGGTTCAAATACATGACCGCAGCAGGGTTGGCGTGCGGCAGCACCGCCACGGCGCTGCGTTCGGCGCGGCGCACGATCGCGCGCGCGAGATGGAGCGACGCGGCCGCGCCACCCGGCAGCACGAAGCTGGTCAGCGGCGGCAGATCGGCATTGAGCGTGTCGATCTCGCGCTCGAGCCGCTCGACCTGCGCCGGCACTACGCGCAGCATCATCTCGGACGGTGTGAAGTCGTCGCCCGGCGTGGCGAAGTCGGCACCCAGATCGAACAGATCGTTCTGCACGCGACGCAGCGCCGCGACGTGATCGGCGTCGGCGAGCGTCTCGGCAGCGACGCCGATCGCGCTGTTGGCCTCGTCGACGTCGCCGATCGCGGCCATGCGCGCGTCGTCCTTGCGCACGCGACTGCCGTCAACCAGCCCGGTCGTGCCCGCGTCGCCGGTGCGCGTGTAGATTCGGTTGAGCTTGACCACCCTGGATGATCAGGTGCGGCCGGCGGCGAACAGCAGCACGACGACGACCAGCACCGCCAGCGCCTGGAACAGGATGCGCTGCTGCATCATGCGGTTGCTCTTGAGCTGCGCCGCCGTCGGGCCGCCCCCCTCCCCGCGCGCGTCGGCCGACGCTTCCTGGAGGAAGGAGACGATGCCGCGCACCAGAGCGACCACGGTGGCGATCATCGCCGCCACCAGGAGGATCACGAGGAAGGTGTTCATGCCCCGAAGGTAGGGACTGCGACGGGCTTTGGGAAGTCGCCCGTGCGCAGCCGCTCGGCCAACGCATGACCGTCCTCGCCGCGCTCGCGCAGCACCGCGAGCGCTGGTGCCCCGTGGCGCTTGGCGAGCCGCTCGCCGTCCGGGCCGGTGAGCAGCGCGTGATGATGCCAGCGCGGCACCGGCAGGTCGAGCAGCGCCTGGAGCAGGCGGTGGACGTGCGTCGCCGCGAACAGATCGACGCCGCGGACGACGTCGGTAACACCCTGCGCGGCGTCGTCGACCGTCACCGCGAGATGGTAGCTGGCGGGCGCGTCCTTGCGTGCGAGCACCACGTCCCCCTGCGCAAGCGGATCGGACGGGACGACGCGGCCGGCGTCGCTCCACTCCAGCGCACCGGCGCGTGCGACTGCCGCCGCCATGTCGAGCCGCCAGGCATGCGGACGCGACAGGTCGGGTGCGGGAATGGCGCGACAGGTGCCCGGATAGAGCGGCGGCGCCCCGTGCGGCGCGCTCAATGCCCCGGCGATCTCGGCGCGGGTGCAGAAGCAGGGATACAGCAGCCCCATCGCGCGCAGCCGCTCCAGCGCGGCGGCGTAGCGATCGAGCCGCCGGGACTGGTGAACCACCTCCCCGTCCCACGACAGCCCGAGCCAGACGAGATCGGCAAGGATCGTGTCGACATGCTCGGGGCGGCTGCGGGTACCGTCGATGTCCTCGATGCGGAGCAGGAAGCGTCCGCCACGCGCCCGTGCGTGATCGTGCGCCCGGATAGCCGAGTAAGCGTGGCCGACATGCAGCCGCCCCGTCGGCGAGGGCGCGAAGCGGGTGACCACCGGATCCATCCGCCGCGATGTGCGCGGCGGCACGTGGCCGCGCAAGGGCGCCGCGACGAGATACGAAAAGGGGGCGGGCCGAAGCCCACCCCCCAAACGTCTCGTCGATGCGTCGCGATCAGAACTTGATGCGCGCGCCCACCACGAAGCGGCGGCCCAGCGCGTCGTAGCTCGACGGATAGGTGTTGCCGCTGTTGAACGAGGTGGACCCGACGGTGCCACCGACCAGCGGCGGCTCCTTGTCGAGCAGGTTGGTGACCGTCAGCGTCAGGTCGAAATTGTCGGTGACGCCGAAACGGGTGGCCAAGTCGAGATAGTTGTAGGCCGGGATGCGGCCGAAGTTGACCTGACGGCCCGCCAGCGGACCCGACTCGATCGTACCGCTGAAGGTCGTCACGCCCGGCTCGACACGCATTTTGTCGAGGTGACGCCACAGCAGCGAGATGTCGGCCGAACCGAACGACACCGTGGTGCGCTGATTCCAGGTGAGCTCCGGCTGGAGCGAACCCGCCGACGAGCTCGGGCCGGCCGAACCCGGCGAACCGCAGTTCTGGCCGTACAGACCGACGCAGCGCAGCGTGTCCGACCCAGGCGCCGCCTGGAACTGCGAACGCGACGTCCAGTTGCCCTGGAAGCTCAGGTTCAGCTTGGCGACGCCGAAGTCGCGGCGGTAGCCGACGTTCAGGTCGATACCGTCGGTCAGGATCGTACCGGCGTTGCTCGGCGTGATGATCAGACCACGCGTCGTCGCCGGGTCACCGTCCAGCGCGCCCGTGACGGGGTTGCGGCTGATGTTGAGGCACGCTGCGCTCGCCGCACTGGCGGCGGTGATCCCGCTACCCTGCTGATCGCCGAAGCACAGGTTATAGGCGCTGCCCGCGGTGAGCTGCGAGATCGCGTCCCGGATCTTGATGTTGTAGTAATCGACCGAGATCGAGAGGCCCGGCACGAAGTCGGGCTGCAGCACCACGCCCACGGTGAAGCTGTTCGCCTTCTCCGGACGCAGGTTGATGTTGCCACCCGCGGTGAAGTTGGCCTGCGCCGCGGTCGGCGTCTCGATGCTGCCGATCGTCGAGGCCGGGGCACCTTGCGCGATACACACCGCGGCGAGCGTCGCGTTGTTCACCGGCGCGGCGCCGGCGCACGCGTCATACGACAGGTTGGTCAGCGCGGTGCTCACCGGGTTGAACAGCTCGCCGATGTTCGGCGCACGCACCGCGCGCTGGTAGTTGCCGCGGATCTTCAGGCCGCCGAACGGCGCCCACGTGCCCGCGCCCTTGTAGGTCCAGGTGTCGTAGCTGGGGTTGCCGACCGCATCCACCTTGTACGCGGAGTAGCGCACACCGCCCTCGACCGTCAGGCTGTTGAAGAAGGGCTTGTCCTCGACGAGCGGGACGATGACCTCGCTGTACGCTTCCCAGACGTTGTAGCCGCCGGTGAAGGTCGGCGCCGCGCCGCCCGCGCCGCCGAGCTCGCCCGGGGTCTGCGACAGCGTGTCCGAGTTCTGGCCGGCGGTGTACTTGCGATACTCGCCGCCGAGCGCGAAGCCGATCGGCTCGTTGGCGAAGGGCGAGGAGAAGCCAATGTCGCCGGTCAGCAGCGCGCGGACCTGCGCCAGCGAGGTGCGGTTCGACGAGGTGCTGTCCGCCGTCAGGTAAGACACCTGATCCGACGAGATCGAGCCCGCCGGGCCGAACAGGTTGATCGGGACGCAGCCCGTGCCCGCCGTGATGTCCGCGCCGCCCGGCGCGCCACCGAGGCAGCTCGTGGTATTGGTGGCGAACGCCGCCGAGCGGAAGCGCGAGGTCAGCGCGTAGTTACGGATCGTCTGAGTGTTCTCCGACTCACCGTACGATCCGCCGAGATCGAGGTTGATGCGATCGGTGATGCCGATCTTCACGCCGGCGTTATAGTCGAAGATCGTCGTGACATAGTCCGAGATGCGCGACCCGGTCTCGGTGGTACGACGGTTGGTCGTGGTGGTGAAGTAGCGGAAGTTGGGATCGGTCGGATCGGTCGCCGTCGCCGCCGCCGCGCACTGCGCCGCGGTGAGCTGCGCCACCTGCTGGTTCTGCGCGTTGAAGGTCGGGTTGTTGGCGCAGAACTGCGAACGCGCCGCTGCCGGCAGGTACGGGTTGGAGAAGGGGATCGCGAGCGACGAGCCGAAGATGCCCGACGGCGCGATCACGGTGCTCACCGTATTCTTCGAGAACAGGCCGCGGCTGTAGACCTGCACGCTGTCCGAGATATCATAATGGCCCGCGGCGTAGATGTTGTAGCGCTGGAACGGGACCTGGAAAACATTGTACGGGTTGAAGTTGAACGGCTGCACAGGCTGCTGCAGCCCGCCCGACGTCGGGTTGATCTGGAAGTTGCCCGACTGGAAGCCGGCATTGCCGCGACCGGCGAGACCGGCGAGGTTGAAGCGCGCCGGCACCGTGGTGCCCGAACCGCCCGGCGAGCCGCTCGTCGAGGTGTAGCTGTTCTGCGAGAAGCGCCGCGCGTCCATGTAGACGGGATCGGAATTCTGGTAGCCGATCGACAGCACCGCGTTACCGCGCCCGTCATCGAAGTTGGCGCCGACGGTCAGGTCGACGCGGGTCTGCTCGCCGTCGCCGCGCTCGGTAATGCCCTCCGAGACGTTCAGCTCCATGCCCGAGAAGTCCGAGCGGGTGATGAAGTTGACCACGCCCGATACCGCATCGGCACCATAGGTGGTGGCCGCACCGCCGGTCAGCGTGTCGACGCGCTCGACCAGCGAGAGCGGGATGTTGTTGAGGTCGACGCGACCCACGGTGCTCGACGGCGCGATGCGCTTGCCGTCCAGCAGCACGACGTTGCGGAAGTTGCCGAGGCCGCGAAGGTCAACGAAGGCCGAGCCGCCGTTGCCGTTGTTCACCGCCGAACCGATCGACGGTGCCACGCCCGGCAGGTCACGCAGCAGTTCTTCTGCGGTGTTGCGCTGACGCAGCTGGATCTCTTCCTGGCCGATCACTGCGACCGGGCTCGACGCGATCAGGTTGGGGTTGCGGATCAGCGTGCCGGTGACGACGATGTCGCCCGAGCTGGTCTCGCCCGCCGGCGGGGCCGAATCCTGGCTCGAGATGCCGGCGGCCGGCGCGTTGGGATCAGTGCTCTGCACGCCCGTCTTCGGCTGGCTGGCGGGATCGGCCGTCTGCGCGGTCGCCGGAGCGGCGATCACCGCGGCGCCGACCAGCAGCGTCGAGGCGAGCAGGCGCGAACGATAGGCGTTCAGCATAGAGTTCAGTCCCCTTTTGTGGCCGGTTTTCCGGCATTCACAGAATGTGCTCCGGGCCGGCGCGGCCGCCCGGGATGGCGATGGCTACCGTGAAGCCACGCTGCACAGCAACATGGCACGCCTCTTCGATGGCGTTTTTGAAAGAGTGTAACTTCAATGACACAGATGAAGAATGGTGTGATAACGACCCCGGCGTGTCGGTGAGCAGGGGAGAAGTGTGACGATGCGGCCACCTCGGACGGCGATCGCCGCCATCGCAGTTTTCGTGGCGGCGCCGGTCAGCGCGCAAGCGGGCGGCGGCGCGCAACGCGTCCTTGGCGGCTTCGCGGCGTGCCGTGCGATCACGGACGCGGGCGAGCGGCTCGCCTGCTACGACAAGGCGAGCGCCGCGCTCGAGCAGGCGGTCAAGCAGAATGACGTGCGGATCGTCGATCGCGCCGACGTTCGACGCGCACGACGATCCGTGTTCGGCCTCAATCTGCCCGATCTCGGTCTGCTCGGTGGCGGCGCCGACCGCGGCGAGACCGATCAGCGCGAGACGTTCAGCGAGATCGACACCACGGTCCGCAGCGCGCGCCCCGGCGCCAACGGCCGCGGCGAGATCACGCTGGCAGATGAGGGCAATCCGGTGTGGCAGACCACGGACGCGATGCCCTTCCCCCCCAAGGCGGGCGCCAAGGTGCGGATCCGCAAGGGCACGATGGGCGCCTTCTTCCTCAACGTCGATGGCCGCAGCTATCGCGCGCTGCGGCTGCGCTGAGCTAGGCCGCGGGCATCGCTCCGGCGACCGGCTGCGGATCGATCCGCGCGCCGCGCCACGTCATCGCCCAGTGCAGGTGCGGCCCCGAGGCGCGGCCGGTGCGGCCGACCAACCCGATCGGCTCGCCCTGGCGCACATGCTCCCCCACCCGCACATCGATCCGCGAGAGGTGGAGGAAGGCGCTGGTCAGACCGGCGCCATGGTCGAGGATCAGCAGTCGCCCCTCCAGCGTGAAGGGCGGGTCGGCGGCGAGCGTGACCACCCCGTCGGCCGGGGCGACCACCAGCGTTCCCTCGCCGCGCGCGACGTCGACTCCGCCGTGATAGCTGCCGGGCTCGCCGCGGTAGATCCGCTGCGCGCCGAACGGCCCCGAGATCCGGCCCGTCACTGGCCAGCGGAAGCGCTGGCGCCAGCCCTCCGAGTTGCCATCGACGGTGCGGGCGCTGGCGATCTGCCGCAGCTCGGCGGGGCGTCGGCGCGTGAAATCGGCGTCGGGCACGGGCACCTTGGCGACGCGGTCGAGCCGCTCGAGCCGCCACGCGCGCGGCGTGACCGGCAACGTCGCGGTGAGCGTGCGCGCGTTGGGCAGCGCTGCGGTCACCGTCAGCACGCCGGACGCGTCACGGTCGGCGGCGACCAGGAAACGGCCGTCCGGCGCGAGCGGCACGGGCACGCCGTCGAGAGTCAGCCGCGTCGTCCCCGTCGGGGCGGTGCCGAGCGCGACTCCGCCCTGCGCGAGCGCTGGCGGAAGCCCGAGGCGGACGGGCGAGACCAGCTCGGGCGGCGGGGGAAGCGTCGGCCGCGGTGGCGCTTCGTCACGCGCGGCCGTCACCGGATCGACCGGCGCGGCGAGCGGCGCGGTCGCGGGCGCCGGCACGCAGCCGGCCAGCGCCACCGCGCTCGCCAGCACCACCGCCATCGGCTGCCCGCTCACCGCGGCGCCAACGCCTCGGTCGCGAGCGCGGCACTGGCGAAGGGGCGCTGCGTCGCCGCATCCCAGTAGCGCAGGTCCTCCAGCGGGATGCGCGCCCCCGACACCGCGCACACCACATGGTCGCCCGGCACCAGCACGCGGAAGCCGTTGGCGAGATAATGGAGTTTGGCGGGTCGGTCGGTGTGGCTCATCAGCATCGGGGCAACTCTCAGAACAGGCGCGGCTGGTCGGGCTTCTCAGGATAGGCGCGCGGCGGCTTGGCCTCAAGCGTGGGCGCACGCGCGGGCGGCGCCCCTTCCCCCACCCGCGCCGACACCGCGCCGTCGCGGAAGTGGAGCAGCAGCGCACCCGCGGCGCGCGCGGCGTCCGCGCTGGTCACCGTGCCGCCCGCCGCGGCCTCAACCCGTACATAGCCGCGATCCAGCAGCTTGTCCGGGTTGAGGCTCTCGACCAGTCGGCCCAGATCGGCGAGCCGCGCCCGGCCCGCCTCCAAGCGCCGCTCCAGCGCGGCGGGACGGATCGCACCGGCGGTACGGTCGAGCTCACCGCGCGCGCGTGTCACGCGCCGCTCCAGCCCACGATCGAGCCGCCCGCCCAGTTCGTCGAGCCGCTGGCGCTGCGGGCCGAGCAGCCGGTCGCGCGTCGGCATCACGCGCGCGAGCGCGTCCAGCCGCTCGCGCCCGCGCTCGACGTAGCGGCGTGCGCAGCGCTCGGTGCGCTGGCGCATCGCGTCGAGCGACAGGCGCAGCTCGGCCAGCACAGGCACCGCGATCTCGGCCGCCGCAGTCGGGGTCGGCGCGCGCAGGTCGGCGGCATGGTCGCACAACGTCGTGTCGGTCTCGTGCCCGACCGCGGAGATGATCGGGATCGAGCAGGCAGCGACGGCACGCACCACGACCTCTTCGTTGAAGGCCCACAGGTCCTCGATTGAGCCGCCGCCGCGCGCGACGATCACCAGGTCGGGGCGGCGCATCGGACCGTCCGCGGGGAGCGCGTCGAAGCCGCGCACCGCCGCCGCCACGTCCTCGGCCGCGCCCGCGCCCTGCACCTTGACCGGCCAGACGATCACGTGCGTGGGGCAGCGGTCCTCAAGCCGGTGGAGGATATCGCGGATCACCGCGCCGGTCGGCGAGGTGACGACGCCGATCGTGCGCGGCATGAACGGCAGCCCCTGCTTGCGCTCGCGGTCGAACAGCCCCTCCGCCGCCAGCTTGAGCCGAAGCTTCTCGAGCAGCGCCATCAACGCGCCCGCGCCGGCGAGCTCCATCCACTCGATCACGATCTGATATTTCGAGCGGCCCGGATAGGTCGTCAGCCGTCCGGTCGCGACCACCTCGATCCCGTCCTCGGGGCGGAAGGCGAGCCCGGCGGCGCTGCCCTTCCACATCACGCCGTCGATCACCGCGGCATCGTCCTTGAGGCAGAGATAGGCGTGGCCCGAGGTCGCGCGCTTGTAGCCCGAGATCTCGCCACGCAGCCGCACGCTGCCGAACTCACCCTCGACCATGCGCTTGAGCCGCCCCGAGAGCTCGCTGACGCTGACCGCCATCGCATTGTCGCCGGGCGTGGCCTCGGCTACCAGCCGGCCCGCCTGAGTATCGTAAAGGGGGTCGGCCATGAACATCCTGCTGGTGGGATCGGGGGGACGCGAGCACGCACTCGCGTGGAAACTGGCGCAATCTCCTCGTCTCGATACGCTCTTCGCCGCGCCGGGCAACCCCGGCATCGCGCGGCACGCCACGATCGCGGAGCTGGACGTCGACGATCACCGCGCGGTGATCGACTTCGTCCGCCGCCACCAGATCGGGCTGGTGGTGATCGGGCCGGAAGTGCCGCTGGTGCGCGGCCTCGCCGACAACATCCGCGCGATCGGCGTAGCGGTATTCGGCCCCGGGCGCGAGGCGGCGAAGCTGGAAGGCTCGAAGGGTTTCACCAAGGACTTGTGCGCGCGTGTCGGCATTCCGACCGCGCGTTATTTCAAGGTGACCTCGCGCGACGGCGCGCTCGCCTGCCTCGACGATTTTGGCGAGACCTGCGTGATCAAGGCCGACGGACTCGCCGCAGGGAAGGGCGTGGTGGTCGCGATGTCGCGCGCCGAGGCCGAGGCGGCGATCCGCGACCTCTACGCGCAGGGGCCGGTCGAGGCGGTGATCGAGGAGCGGCTCGAAGGTCCCGAGGCCAGCCTGTTCGTGCTGAGCGACGGCACCTCCACCGCGTCCTTCGGCTCGGCGCAGGACCACAAGCGCGTCGGCGACGGCGACATCGGCCCCAACACCGGCGGCATGGGCGCCTACAGCCCGGCGCTGGTGCTCACCCCCGAGCTGGAGGAGCAGGCGCTCGGCGAGATCGTGCGCCCGACGATCGACGCGCTCGCCGCCGCGGGCACGCCCTATGTCGGCGTGCTCTACGCCGGGCTGATGCTCACCGCGGACGGCCCCAAGCTGATCGAATATAACGTTCGCTTCGGCGATCCGGAGTGCCAGGTGCTGATGGCGCGCTTTGCGGGCGACCTCGTCGAGATGCTGCTCGCGGTGGCGGAGGGGCGGCTCGCCGATCTTCCCGGCCCCGCCTTCGCGGACGACGCCGCGCTGACGGTGGTGATGGCGGCCGAGGGCTATCCCGGCGACCCGCGCACGGGTGGCGCGATCGGCGGGATCGACGCTGCCGAGGCGACCGGCGCGACCGTATTCCAAGCCGGCACGCGGCAGGACGGCGAAGCGCTGGTGGCGAGCGGCGGGCGCGTGCTCGCGGTCACCGCGATCGGGGCAGACGTGGCCGCGGCACGCGCCGCCGCCTATCGCGCGCTCGAGGCGATCGACTTCCCGACCGGGTTCTTCCGCCACGACATCGGAGCGAAGGCGCACGCCGATGGTTGACCTGCAAATGCTGCCCGCCGCTAGGACTCGCCGATGAACTCCTCCAGCTTCGCCCTGGAACCGATCTCGCAGGATCAGGTGCTCGTCACCGTCGCGCTCGCGCTGGTTGCGCTGCTGGCGGTGCTCACCGTGATCGGCATGATCTGGGGCGGCCGGCTCAAGGCCAAGCGCCGCGCGGCCGAGGCGGAGGAGCAGCAGCGGATCGAGGAGCTGCGCGCCGACGGGGTCGAGGTCACCAACACCGCCGAGGGCGTACGCCCGATCGTGCGCGGCAGCGACGACGCGCGTGAGGATCGGCATAACGCCGTGCCGGAGCAGGCGCCCCCGCCTGCGTCTCGCCCCTCCCCGCTGCGGGACGAAACGCCGGTCGACGAGACACCGCCGGAGCCGCCACTCGCCGGCGAGCCGATCGTCGCCGCCGCACCGCTCGACGCCTCGCCCGCGAGCGCCGCGTTGGATGCGCCGCGAGCGACGGCAGACGAGAGTTCGGGAGCGCAGTCGATCACGCTGCTCAAAGGCCTAGGGCCCAAGATCGCGACGCGGCTCGCCGAGCTCGGCATCACGCGCGTCGACCAGCTCGCCTGGCTCGATGACGCGGAGGCGACGCAGCTCGACGCACAGCTCGGCGTGTTTGCCGGGCGGATGGAGCGCGACCGCTGGCGCGAGCAGGCGCGTCTGCTCGCGCAGGGCGACCGAGCCGGCTATGAAGCGCAATTCGGAAAGCTGGGATGAGCGTCGCCTTCCGCCGCGAGAGCGACGACGAGCATCTCGAGCCCCGCTTTGAGCTGCCGATCCCGCCCGGACCCAATCTCGTCACCGCGCGCGGGCGTACGCTGATCGATGAGCGCGTCGCCGCCTTGGAGAGCGCGCTGGCCGCGGCCGACGACGAGGAGGCGCGCAAGGCGGTGGCGCGAGACCTGCGCTACTGGAAGACGCGTCGCGCCACCGCGATCGAGACAGCTGCGCGCGCCGACGGCGTGGTGGGGTTCGGCACCGCCGTCACCTTCACGCTCGACGGGCGCGATCGGCGCGTGACGATCGTCGGCGACGACGAGGCCGATCCCGCCGCGGGGCTGCTCGCCCTTTCGGCACCGCTCGCCCGCGCGCTGCTCGGCGCCAGCGAAGGTGATGCCGTCGCCTTCAACGGACGCGAGGAGGCGATCGAGGTGCTGAGCATCGGCTGACGGCTGGGTCGATGCTCGGAAACGACGCTGGTAGAGCAACTTAGTTGCGCGATGTTGCGACGCATTCGCATTTAGCTTAGGCCGTTCCCCGAAGGGGATCGCGCATGAACCAACGACTGTTCGCCGCCGTCATCGCCGGCGTCACACTCGCGCCACTCACTGCACACGCGCAGGACGCGGCCGCCGACGACGTCATCGTCACCGGCACGACCGCCACCGCCACCAAAACCGCCACGCCGCTCGTCGACATACCGCAGTCGGTCACGCTGCTTGACCGGCGCCGGCTCGAAGACCGCGCGTCGCGCTCGCTCAACGAGGCGCTCGCCTACGTTGTTGGCGTGAACACCGGCAGCTACGGCTTCGACCCGCGCTTTGACGCCTTCTTCATCCGCGGCTTCCAGGCGACCTACACCGGCGTGTTCCGCGACGGGCTGCGTCAGCTCAACAGTCCGCTCGGGCTGTGGCGCAACGAACCCTATGGCATCGAGCGGCTGGCGGTCGTGCGCGGCCCCGCCTCGGTGCTCTACGGCGCGAGCGGCGCGGGCGGGCTGGTCGACGTCACCAGCAAGCGCGCGAGCGCCGACCGCTTCGCCGAGGTGCAGGGCATGGTCGGCAGCTACGACCGTTATCAGCTCAACGCCGACGTCTCCATGCCGGTCGGCGACGGTGTCGCCCTGCGCGTCACCGGCGTGGCGCGCGACAGCGGCACGTCGCTCCCCGGCTTCGAGGACGACCGCTACTTCCTCGCACCCGCTGCCACCGCGCGGCTCGGCAACGATACGGACCTTAGCGTGCTCGGCGAATATATGTGGTCGCGCACCGGGGCGAGCGCGGCGTTCTACAACGATGCCCGCGGCGTGACGCGAATCCCGTTGAGCGACCCGCGCTTCAACGATCTGACCCATCGCCAGTGGCGCGCGGGATACGCGCTCGAGCATCGCCTGGGCGATTCGGTGTCGCTGCACCAAAACATGCGCGTGCAGGAGGTCACCGTCGACATGGCCTATTCCTACGTCACCGACCCGACCGCGCCGGTCACCCGCCTCGGGGCGCGCGCGGCGGACTGGACGAAGAGCGTCAACCTGGACGACCAGCTGCGCGCCGAGCTGACCACCGGCGCGATGCGCCACCGGCTACTGATCGGCATCGACTATAATGACGTCCGCTATCGCAGCGCGGAGGGCTTCGGCACCGCCCCGCTGAGCGACACCAACCTGGCGCGCCCGGCACTGGCGCCGACGACGCGGCAGCGCTTCTACCAGATCGGCCTCTACGCGCAGGACCAGATCGAGGCGGGCGCACTCGGGCTCACCGCCGGTGTACGCCACGACTGGCTCGACGCGCGCACCGACGTGCCCGACGCCCCGACGGCCGAGCGCGACGACCGTCGGCTGAGCGGTCGCGTCGGCGCGACGCTGCGCGTGGCGGAGGGCGTGACACCCTATCTCAACTGGTCGACCTCGTTCGAGCCGAACGTCGGCCTGCTGCTCGACGGCACGCCGGCGCGGCCGACCAGCGCGCGGCAGTATGAGGGCGGCGTCAAATGGATCCCGCGGACAGGCGTGCTGCTCAGCGCCGCCGCGTTCGACATCCGCCAGCGCGACGGCGTCGTGTTCGACGCCTCGACCGGGATCAACCGTCAGGTTCAGCTCGATCTACGCTCCAGGGGAGCGGAGCTGGAAGCCTCGGCGCGCGTCGCCGCAGGGCTCGACCTCACCGCGGCTTATGCGCTCACCGACATGCGGATCCGGCGCGGCGCGGCGGGCACGATCGGCAACCATCTGTCGGCGACTCCGCGGCACAATGGCTCGCTCTGGGCAGATTATGCGCCCACGCTGCGGGGCTTCGGGTTCGGCGCGGGCGTGCGTTACCTCGGGCCGAGTTGGGGCGATGATGCCAACACGATCCGCAACCGAGCGCGCACCTTCGTCGACGCGGTGGTCCATTATGACGTACCGTCGCTCGCGCCGCTCCGACTGCAACTCAATGCGACCAACCTGCTGGACGCGGAGCCGGTCACCTGCGCCGCGAGCTTCTGCTACCGCGATCAGGGCCGGACCGTGCTGGCGAGTGCGCGCTATCGGCTCTGAGGCGGCATGGAGCGGCGACGCGGGCGCGCGTTCCGTCTCCCGCCGACGTCACGCCTCGCTGACGAGCAGCTTGTCGATGCGGCGCCCGTCGAGGTCGACCACCTCGAACTTCCAGCCCTGCTTCTCGAAGCTCTCGCCCTCGGCGGGCAGCTTGCGGAACGCCGCCAGCGCCAGCCCGGCCACCGTGGCATAGTCGCGGTCCTCCGGCAGATCGATGCCGAGCCGCTCCGCCAGCGCGTCGGCGGCCATCGTGCCCGCGACCAGCAGCGAGCCGTCGTCGCGCTCGACCACATTGGGGGTCTCATCGGGATCGGCGTCGGAGACGAATTCGCCCGCGATCGCGGCCAGCAGGTCGGCGGGCGTGACGATCCCTTCGAAGTGCCCGTATTCGTCGTGGATCAGCGCCATCGGCACCTCGGCGCGGCGCAGCGCGTCGAGCGCGTCCATCGCGTCGATCTGATCGATCACCACCGGCGCGCGCCGCATCAGCCGCGCCACGTCGAGCGTCTCGCCGCGGAACAGCGCCATCGCCACGTCGCGCGCCTGCACCACGCCGATCACCGAATCGATCGAGCCCTCCGCGACCGGCAGCCGGCTGTGCGCGACATCGAGCAGCTTGGCGCGGATCGCGGCGTCATCGAGCGAGACGTCGATCCACTCCACTTCGGTGCGCGGCGTCATCACCTCACGCACGGGCCGGTCGGCAAGCCGCACCACGCCAGAGATGATCGAGCGCTCATGCTCCTCGATCACCCCCGACTTGCTCGCCTCGGCGACGATGAGGTGGAGTTCCTCGGCGGTGACCTGGTCCTCGTTCTCGCGCGTCAGCCCGAGCAGGCGGAAGGCCAGCAAGCTGGTCGAATCGAGCAGCCATACGATCGGCTTGGTGAAGCGCGCCAGATAGGCCATCGGCAGCGCAATCAGTGCCGCCACCGTCTCGGGCTTGCGCAGCGCGAACTGCTTGGGGACGAGCTCGCCGACGATCAGCGAAGCGTAGGTGGTGAGCCCGATCACCAGGATATAGCCGAGGCGCTCCGCGGCCGCATGACCCAGCCCGAGCGCCTCAAGCCGCGCCGCAGTGGGCGTGCCGAGGCTCGCGCCCGAATAGGCGCCCGCGATGATGCCGATCAGGGTGATGCCGATCTGAACGGTCGAGAGAAACTTGCCCGGATCGGCGGCGAGTTCGATCGCGGTGGCGGCGCCGCGCCGGCCGCTGCGCGCCATCGCCTCGAGCCGCGCCTTGCGCGCCGACACGATCGCCAGCTCGCTCATCGCGAATACGCCGTTGAGCGCGACCAGCGCCAGGATGATGACGACGTCGATCCAGGGGAACGGCGGTAGCATGTTCGTACTGTCTCTCTTGGCGGCAAAGCGTGCGCGCGACAATCCGCAAAGTGGCGGTTCGCTCCGTCATCGCGCATTCAGCGCGGCAGGAACAATGATTGCGTGGGTCGGGTTGACCGGCATTGATCTGGGGAAAGGGAAAAGCATGAAGCTCTCGTCGAAGCTGGTCGCGGCCGTATCCGCGCTGTCGCTGGTGTCGGTCGCGGCGTGCACCACCGATCCGGAGACGGGCGAGCGCCGCATCTCGAAGACCGCGATCGGCGGCCTGGGCGGCGCGCTCGGCGGTTATCTGCTCGGCGACGTCGTCGGCGGGCGGCGCGACCGGACCGAGAAGATCCTGGGCGCGGGCATCGGCGGGATCGCCGGCGCCGGGATCGGCGCTTACATGGACAAGCAGGAGCGCGAGATGCGCGAGCGCACCCGCGGCACGGACGTGCAGGTGACCCGCCAAGGCGACGACCTGCTGCTCAACATACCGTCGGGGATCAACTTCGCGTACAATTCGGCGAACGTGCAGCCGCAGTTCCGCGGCACGCTCGACAAGGTGGCCAGCGTGTTGGCGGACTACCCGCAGACCTATATCGACGTGTACGGCCATACCGACTCGACCGGGAGCGACTCGTACAACCAGGATCTGTCGGAGCGGCGCGCGACCTCGGTGGCGGACTATCTGTCGAGCCACGGCGTGCAGGCGGCGCGGATCGCGACGCGCGGCTTCGGCGAGACCCAGCCGATCGAGACCAACGACACCGAGCAGGGCCGCGCCGCCAATCGCCGCGTGGAGATCAAAGTGGTGCCGATCTCGCAGAACGACGTGCCGCCGCGATGAGGTCCAGGGGCGGGCGGCGGGCCGCGCACCTCTGATTATCCCTCGAAAGTGGACAGATACGAACAAGTCGCTGCCGCCCACTTGCAAATCTATCGCACCTCGTCTTTGAGACATAAATCCTTTTAGAGAGACGAGCCAACAAACGCTATCGCGTTTTGGCACGTTCCGATCAGTGCGTCTTAACCCATTCAACTCTATTATCAACGCTTTCCAGCATACAAAAGCTCGACTCGATTCTTTCTGTCGTTCAGCGCTTGAAATCAATTGTCTGCGTTGATCCGCACCTCTTCCTCGCGCGGGGCGCGAGCGGCTCACGTGGGCGACGGCGTGCTCCTGCGCGAACAGGAGCCCAGAGGAACGGAGCAGGACGGCCCCGGCCCTGGGCTCCTGCCTGCGCAGGAGCCTGGTACTCCATGGGGCCGCGTGATCGCTTCTCAGCGCGTCGGCAGCAGCCTCGCCCAGCGCGCGTCGAGCCGCGCCTGCGCGCCGGCGCGCGGCACGCGCGTCACCAGCGAGATCCCGCGCAGGCTGATGCTGTGCCCGCTGAACAGATGGCCGCTGATCGAATAGCCGATGTCGTAGAGCGCGACGTCCTCGTGCGGCGAGCCATCAACGAGGTAGCGCGTGATGATCGCGATCGGCATCTGCTCGTCGCCGCGACTGTCGTCTGGGCGGTGCGCCGCGGCGCGTGCCTTCTTCAGCGCGCCCTCGAACCAATCGCCCTCGATCCGCGGCTCGCCCGTGGTCTCGACCGGGTCGAGCCCGAGCGCGGAGGGGAACAGCAACGTCTGGCTCTGCACCGACTGCGCGTCCGAGGCCGGGCGCACGGTGATGCGGTCCTTCGATGCCGCCGACGCCACCAACGTCAGCGTCGTCGCGCGCGAGGAAGCGCGCGTCGACTCCTCGGTCTTGGCGACTTTGTCGTCGCGCCGGTCGCTCCAGTTGCTCCACAAGGTCAACGCCGAGATCAGCACCGCCGCCAGCGCGAGCACCTCGCCCAAGGTGATCCAGCGGCGTCGGATCGCTGCCGCCTCGACGGCGCGCTTCTCGGCGCGGGCGCCCGCGTCATTGTTCTGGTTCGGAGGGAGCTCGCTCATGCCTCGCCTTCGATCATCGCGGGCGGTTCGGGTCAAGCGCGCGCGCATGTCGATGCGGCGAGAACGCGTCGCCCGCATCGGTTTCTTCGTCAGCCTCGCCTGCCCTCGCCGTCAATGACAGGCGGAATTTCGGATGCGGGTGTATCCGTCCCTCTTCACTGGGCAAGCTGCCTGACATCTGGTAAGGCCAATGTCGATCGGCAAAGCCGGCGACGATAGGGAGGATGAGGATGGCGGCATGGTCTCGTCGCGGCGCGTGGGCGCTGCTGGTCTCGTCCACGCTGGCGGGACCGCTCCCGGCGCAGACGCCGGCACCGCTCGCCTGGATGGCGCCCGCCGTGGTCGAGCAGCAGCGCACCGCGCGATCGGACGAGGCCCGCGAGGCGGTCGCGCGTGAGCGTGCGCATGCGCTGGTTGGCGCGATGACGCTTCCGCAGAAGATGCAGCAGCTCACCGGCAGCAAGCCTTCGGTCCTGCCCGAGCTGCCGAACTGCTTCGGGGCGCGGCACGTCGACGGCATTGCGGCGCTGGCGATCCCCACCTTCCGCATCACCAACGGCCCGGTCGGCGTCGGCCAGAATGACTGCGTGTCGCTCGCGGTACGCGATTCGATGAGCCCGGACCGGCGCTCGATGTTTCGCGCCTACAGCGATCCCAGCTCGGCCAAGGCGACCGCGCTACCCTCAGGCATGGCGGTCGCCGCCTCGTTCGATCCGCGAGTCGCCGCCGATTTCGGCGCGGTCATCGCGCGCGAGATGAACGACCTCGCGCTCCACGTCTTCGAGGCGCCGGGGATGAACCTGGCGCGCCTGCCGATCCTGGGCCGCAACTTCGAATATTTCGGCGAGGATCCGTATCTCGCCGGTACCATGGCGGTGGCCGAGATCCGTGCCGTCCAGGCCGGCAACATCATCGCCATGGCCAAGCATTTCGTCGCCAACGAGCAGGAGACGAACCGCATGACGATCCAGGAGACCGTCGATGAGCAGGTGCTGCGCGAGCTGTACCTGATCCCGTTCGAGATGAGCGTGAAGGACGCCAAGGTCGCTGCGGTGATGTGCTCGTACAATTTCCTCAACGGCGTCCAGGCATGCGCCAACAAGCCGATGCTGACGGGAGTGCTGCGCGACGACTGGGGCTTCACCGGTTATGTCCAGACCGACTTTTTCGCGCAGAAGAGTACCGCTCCGGCGCTGGACGCGGGGCTCGACCATGAGATGCCGACGCCGATCCACTGGGCGCCCGACAAGCTGACGGCCGCGCTCGCCGACAACGCGATCGCGCCGGCGCAGATCGATCGCGCGCTGCAGCGCCGCTACACGCAGATGTTCAAGGCCGGCGTGTTCGACCGCGCGCTGCGGCAGTCGCCGATCGATTATGCCGCGGGCGGACGTGCCGCGCGCTCGATCGGAGCGCGCGGCGCGGTGCTGCTCCAGAACAATGGCGCGTTGCCGCTGGCACGGAGCGCGCGCATGATCGCGCTGGTCGGCAAGGCGAGCCAACCCTACGCACAGCAGGCCATCGCAGGCGGCGCGATCCTGGGCAAGCCGATGGGCGCAGGCGGCGGCAGCTCGGACGTGGTTCCCGCCTATACGGTCGCGCCGATCGACGGTCTGCGCGCCGGGCTGCGCGCGGTAGGCCGCGCCGACGCATCGGTCAGCCTGATCCTGGTCGACGACGCCAATCGCGCCGCCACGATCGATGGCAGCGCGGTGGCGTTCGATGCCGCGCTCGCGCGGATCGCCGCGGCCGACGCGGTGGTGGTGATGGCGGGCAGCAACGCCGAGGAGGGCGCTGACCGTGCCAGCTTTACGCGCAAGGACGGGCACGAACTCGCCCAGCCCGCCGCGGCCGGCCATTCGCTCGACTGGTACGTCGCCAAGCCGAGCGCGATCGCCACCGCCGACGGTGAGGGCGCGAACCCCGCCGCCTCGAGCGGGACGGTGGCGATGCTCGCCGCGATCCTGGCGGCGCGTTCCACCACCGCGGCCGCGATGCCGGCCAAGACGGTGCTGGTGCTCAAGGACAATGCCAGCGTCGCGCTGGATCCGGCGCTGCTCGGCGCGGCCGGCCCGTCGATCCTCGAGGTCTGGTTCCCCGGCCAGGAGGACGGCAATATCGTCGCCGACCTGCTACTCGGCCGCGCCGAACCGACCGGGCGCCTGCCGGTCACCTTCCCGATCGCGGCACGCGGCTTCCTCGATTCGATCACGCCCGTGCAATTCCCCGGCATCCCCGCCGGCGACGGCAAGACGCAGACGGTGACATACAGCGAGGGGCTGGAGATCGGCTACCGCTGGTACGATTCGCACTGCGACTCGACACCGAGCGTCGCCTTCCCCTTCGGCCACGGTCTCTCGTACACGCACTTCGCCAGCGACGCGCCGCGGCTCGACCCGACCGGCGAGGACAAGGTGCTGCGTGCGAGCGTGACGGTGCGCAACACCGGCGCGCGCGCCGGGACCGAGGTGGTGCAGGCCTATCTGTCGCTGCCGCCCAGCGCCGATGCCGTGGGCGCGCACCAGCCGCCGCGTCGGCTCGTCGGCTTCGCGCGCGTCACGCTCGCGCCCGGTGAGTCGCGGCGCGTGACGGTCGCTGTCGACCCGGCGGCGAATCATCATCCGATGAGCGTGTGGAGCAAGGCGCAGCACGCCTGGGTGACGCCGCGCGGCCGCTACGTGCTGCGGCTCGGGACCTCGTCCGCGCTCAGCGACCTGGTCGAGGCAGGCAGCCTTACCCGCTGAGGCGTCCAAGAACGAGAAAGAGGACGGCGCCGCGAGGCGCCGTCCTCCCTTGTTCCAGCGTCGGCGGCCGTGCCGCCGTCGTGGATCAGATCGCCTGGCTGAAGCGCACCGCGGTACGGCGGCGACGCATCGCATAGCCGACCACGCCGAAGCCCATGATCATCATCGCCCAGGTCGCCGGCTCCGGCACCGCCGAGTTGACCGGGGTGAAGGTCGCCTGGCCGCCGTACGCGCCATTGCCGCGCGACAGGCCGGTGACGACGAGCTTGTTCAGCTGGCCAGCCACGATCGGCACGTTGTTGATGAAGGCGACCTCGAACGCGCCACCCGCGGTCTTCGTGATCTCCGCGGCGATGTCATTGATCGTCACCGAGGTGAAATCGAGATCGTTCGCCGAGAAGAGGTCGGTCACGCTGGTGGTCACCGTGCCGCTGCCCAGGCCGTTGGTCGGCAGGGTGAAGGTGAAGGTGTCCGAGAAGGTGCCCGCCTTGAGGCCGGTGACCTGGAACGCGCCCGAGAAGGTGCCGCCGGGGCCGGCGGTCGCTTCGAAGTTGGGCGAGCCGACCGGGTAGGTGGTGGCTTCGGCCGAGACAGCGCTAAGCGCCGCGGCGGCCGCCATGGTGATGGCAACGAGGCTTTTCATAGGAACTCCCTTTGATTCGAGTCGGCCTGATTTCATCTGCCTAGCCGCGCTATGACACGCGCCCCCGAATGCATGAACAAAAAATTAACGGTAGTTGCTCCCATTCGGGGCATTTGCGCTGCAACAAAAAAACGTTGCGCTGCGGAACTTTGGCGTGGCCGTCCGAACGTCCATCCGAGAAATCGCACGACTCACCTTTCGTCGCCTCGGACCGACTAGGACCTGTTAACTAAATCTGCTCTAGCGAGGACGCCGTAACGAACTCGCTCAACGCGCTGATGAAACACGAACGATAAAACCAGGGGTCCAATCTAGTTCTGATGCGGATCAGTCGCGCGCCTGTCCTGGCCGCGGCTGAGAGGATTAGCCTGTCAGTGATGTACGTACGGCATCTGGCAATCGCTGCTGGATACCGAGCGGGATAGTGTGTCTGCGGCGATCATCGCGTCCGCGGCGATGAGAACGCATGTCCAATATTCAACTGCCCAACCGGTTCCTCGATCCAAAGGTGATGTATGCCACCACGCTCCCTTGACCTGGGCCGACACATCGACGGCTCATCTGCCAATTTGCTTGAGAACACGCTGGCTCCACTACGCCAGGCATTCCATTTCTCGACCATGATCGTCGGCAATGACGGTCAGAATCACACGCTGGTGATCAAGGTCGCCGCCGGCGAAGCCGACCGCGCCGCAGCACGATCGCTCCTCAACAAGCGCTACGGCTGGCGCGGCTATGGTGAGTCGCACAGCATCCCGACGAGCGCGACCCACTCGACCTTCACCGCCTTTATCGACGGCGAGCTGGTCGGCACGCTCACGCTCGGGGTGGACTCGTCCGCCGGGATGGAGATCGATCACACCTTCCGGAACGAGCTCAACACCTATCGCCGCGTGCCCGGTGCGCAACTGTGCGAGCTCACCAAGTTCGCGTTCGAGACGTCGGTGCAGTCGAAGGCGATCCTCGCCGCGTTCTTCCACTTCATCTTCATCTACGGCGAGTGCCGCTACGACTGCACCGACCTGTTCATCGAGGTGAACCCGCGTCACCGTCGCTTCTACGAGGCGATGCTCGGCTTCGATCGCGTCGGTGGGCTGAAGGAGAATGAAGGGGTCGGCGCGCCATCGCAGCTGATGCACCTGGAGGTGGCGCAGATCCGCGCACAGGTCGCCGAATATACCCGCGCGGCCGGCGGCGTCAGCGAGCGCTCGCTCTACCCCTTCTTCCTCTCGGGTGAGATCGAGAACGACGTGCGGCTGAAGATGGAGCGCGGCGGCCTTTCCGCCTCGCAGGCGCATCGCGCCGCGGCGATCGCGAGCCAGCGGCAGCCGAACGCGATCGACGCCGGCGTGACGGTCGGCCACGCCTGAGGGGTGACCGCCGGCCCTGGCGGCGCCGGTCGATCCGCGACGGTTTGCTGGCCGTGAGGCGACGCGAACATCACGTTCGCCAAGGCCATTCGTCTCGCAGTAGCGGCGGCTGTGCGCGCGGCGACCGTCCGACGCGCCTCGACCTCGGCACGGTCGCGCACTAGGAGCGGCGCCGGTCGCGCGATGAGGGACGGCGAGGGATGGCGCTTCACACCTGGTGGTTGTTCGTCGGGGCGGTGTTCCTGCTCTCGGGAACGCCGGGGCCCAACATGCTCCACGTCATGTCGCGCTCGGTGCAAATGGGATGGCGACGCAGCGTCGCAGCGATGGCGGGATGCCTCGCGGCGGTCGTGTCGGTACTCGCCGCCTCGGCCGCGGGCCTCTCCACGCTGCTGCTCGCGGTGCCCGGCGCGTTCGAGGTGCTGCGCTACGCCGGCGCCGCCTATCTCGTCTATCTCGGCATCAGGGCGTGGCGCGCCGAGGCGCCGCCGCTCGACGTCGGCACCGGCGAGTTGGTCGCGCGGCCGTCTCGTGCGGCGCTGTTTCGCGGCGGTTTCGCGATCGGTATCAGCAATCCCAAGCTCATCCTGTTCGCCGCGGCCTTCCTGCCGCAGTTCATCGATCCGGCGCGCGCCAAGCCGCCGCAATTTCTTCTGCTGGTGCTCAGCTTCGCGCTCGTCGAGGCCGGCTGGTACGCAGCCTATGCGCTCGGCGGGCGATCGCTGGCGCGCTACCTGACCCGTCCGGCGATCCGCCGCGCGTTCGACCGGCTCACCGGCACGATCTTCATCGGCTTCGGCCTCGCGCTGCTGCGGGTACGGCCGGCTTGATCGGCGCCACGACGACGGCCTAGCTTTGCCGCGGGGGAGCGACTTGCATGACAGAATCGATCGGGGTCGGACTGATCGGCTATGGCCTCGGCGGCCGCGCCTTCCACGCACCCTATATCACGACGACTCCGGGGCTGGCGCTGCGCGGCATCGTCTCGCGCGATCCCGCCAAGGTCCACGCCGACTGGCCCATGACGCGCGTACTCCCCGACGTGGCGACGCTGCTCGACGACGAGTCGGTCGCGCTGGTGGTCGTCTCCAGCCCGGACCACCTCCACGCCGAGCATGCCCAAGCGGCGCTGGCGGCGGGCAAGCACGTGCTGGTCGACAAGCCGTTCGCCACCTCGCTCGCCGAGGCGCACGCACTGATCGCGACGGCCGAGCACGCCGGACGGCTGCTCACCGTCTTCCACAATCGACGCTGGGATGCCGACTTCCTCACGCTGCGCGGACTGCTCGAGGACGGCACTCTGGGCGAGGTGGTCAGCTACGAGAGCCGCTTCGACCGCTGGCGGCCGGTACCCGCGGCGACCTGGAAGGAGGCGCGCGCGGGCGGCTCGTGGCTCGACCTCGGGCCGCACCTGGTCGACCAAGCGCTGGTGCTGTTCGGCCGCCCGAGCGCGATCACCGCCGACATCGCGACGCTGCGCTGCGACGCGCCTGCCCCGGACTATTTCCACGCGACGCTCCGCTACCCCCACAGGCGCGTGACGCTGCACTCGAGCAAGCTCGCCGCCGACCACGCGTTGCGCCTTGCGGTCCACGGCACGCGCGGCAGCTGGGTCAAGCACGGGCTCGACCCGCAGGAAGCGGCGACGGTGGCCGGGCGGCGGCCGGGCGGCGCCGACTGGGGCCATGATCCGATCGAAGGGCTGTTCACACCGGGCGAGCCGGCCGTCGCGACGACTCGCGTGCCCAATCGGCGCGGCGACTATCGTCTGTTCTGGTCGGCGCTGGCGGCGGCGGTTCGCGGCGAAGGGCCGAACCCCGTGTCTCCGCGCGAGGCGCTGGCGGTGATGGAGGTGCTCGACGCCGGGCTGCGCAGCGCGACGGAGCGGCGCGAGGTCGCGCTCTGACCCGACGCCACGCTTCCCTCCGCCCGCCGCACTGCTAGGCTAGCACCGAAGAGGGAGAGAGATGCGCACGATCCTGTTCACGGCGGCACTGGCACTCGCGAGCGTCGGGAGCGCGGTCGCGCGACCCGCGGCCGATACCCGCTCCGCGGCAATGTCGTTCCGGCTCGAAGGCCCGTTCGAGCTCCACTCGCGCGTCTACCCGGGCACGGTGCGGCGATATTGGGTCTATGTCCCGCCGCAGTATGACCGGGCCAAGCCCCCCAACCTGCTGCTGTTCCAGGATGGCCAGCGCGCGACCAATCCGACCGGTTCGCTCAACGTGCCGGCGGTGCTCGACAGCCTGATCCGTAACGGCACGCTACCGCCCACGCTCGGCGTGTTCGTCACGCCGGGACATCGCGCCGCCACCTACCCGGCCGATCTCGGCATGCAGAACCCCGACCATCGCGTCGAGGAGTACGACTCCCTCTCCGACGATTACTCGCGCATGACGCTGGACGAGCTGCTCCCAGCGGTGGCGCAGCGCTGGCGTTTCGCCGATGATCCGCGCCGCCGCGCCATCGGCGGCACCTCGAGCGGCGCGATCGCCTCCTGGACGGTGGCGTGGCGACACCCGGAGGCGTTCGGCAACGTCCTCAGCTTCATCGGCAGCTACACCTCGATCGGCCTGCGGCTCGACAGCGACGGTACGCCGGTGGCGCTCGGCGGCGACGTCTATCCCGGGCTGATCCGCAAGTCGCCGATCCGCCCGATCCGTGTCTTCTTCCAGGACGGCAGCGCCGACCTCGACAACGAGCACGGCAATTGGTTTCTCGCCAACCAGCAGATGGTCAAGGCGCTCGCTTGGGCCAACGCGCATGCCGACGAGCAGCACCGGCCCGGCCCCCGCTATGACGTGCGATACCAATGGACCGCGGGAAGCCATTCGGACGCGGACGGCGGCGCGCTGCTGCCCGAGGTACTCCGCTGGATCTGGCGCGATCGGCCGGCCGCCCGATGAGCGCGGCGACAGGCGGTGAACGATCCGCCGCGCCGATCATTGAGCGGCGGTTGATCCCTCAGCGATCCGGAGCGAACCGACCATGAAGACCAGCGGCAACACGATCCTGATGACGGGCGGCGGCAGCGGCATCGGCGCGGCGCTCGCCCATCGATTCCACGACCGCGGCGACATCGTCATCATCGCGGGACGCCGGCGCGAGGCGCTGGAACACGCCGCGGCGGGGCGCGAGCGAATCCACGGCGTCACGCTCGACGTCGAGGATCCCGCCGCGGTCGACGCCTTCGCGCACCAGATCGTCGCCGATTTCCCCGCGCTCAACGTGCTGTTCAACAACGCCGGTATCATGAAGTTCGAGGACCTGACCGGGCGCCGCGACCTCGCCGACGCCGAGGCGACGGTGGCGATCAACCTGCTCGGCCCGATCCGACTCACCAACGCGCTGATCGATCACCTGAGCGCGCAAGCCGACGCCGCGATCGTCACTGTCACCTCGGGTCTCGCATACGTCCCGCTGGTGGCAGCGCCGACCTATTCGGCGACCAAGGCGGCGATCCACTCGTACACGGTGTCGCTCCGCACGCAGCTCGCGGGCAAGGTCGAGGTGATCGAGCTGGCGCCGCCGGGCGTCCAGACCGATCTCACGCCGGGGCAGGCCAACCGCCCGGGCTATATGCCGCTGGAGGCGTTCGCCGACGCGGTCGCCGCGCAGTTCGCGCAGCAGCCGACGCCGCGCGAGATCCTGGTCGACGAGGTGCAGTTCCTCCGCCAGGCCGAGCGCGAGGGCCGCTTCGACGAAACGCTCAAGACGCTCACCGAGCGTGCCGCGCAACAGCGCGCCGCGGGCGGCTCCTGACCTCGCGCCCGGCAGCACGCTCGGTGCGCTTACCACCCCGTGCTGCCGGGCACGCCCTTGAACGGGCCCGACACGTCGGGCGTGATCCAGCCACCGTAGAAACCGCCAGGCTGCGGCGTCACGATCTCGTCGTCGACGGTGCAGTAATCCAGCGGCCCGGCGTAGAAGGCGAGGTGGTCGCGTAGCGCCGCGAAGCCGGGTGTCGGATCAGGGTAGCTCCATGCCACGTCGCGCAGCAGCATGTCGCCGAGCACGAGATTCCAGTAGACCGCCTCGCCCTTCCATTCGCAGAAGGAGCGCCGCGCTGACGGCCGCAACAGCTCGCGCGCGACGTCGTCGGGTGGCAGGTACCAGCTCGGCGGATGACTGGTCTCCAGCGTGCGGATCGCGGCGCGTGTGTCGGCCACCGTATCGCCGCGGTGGACGATGCGGACGTGACGACCGCTTCGCTCCGCCTTCGCGGGTCGCGGATAGTCCCACACGCTCTCCTGCCCGGGCCCCACCGGTTCGCGCACCGGCCTCACGCGGCCGCCCGCCCGGCCCAACGCTGCAGCCCCGGGCGCACGCGTAGAAACCGAAGATAGAGCCGCTCGAGCAGCGCCAGCAGCGCCGGGTGCCGCGCGGCCAGCCCGAGCGGGCGGAGCAGCGGGATTGCGCGCCACATTGCAGCGAACGCCGCCGCGCCCGAGACGATCGGTCCGCCCTCCTCCCGCGCGTGGAAGCGCGCGAGCATCGCCGCCTGGTCAACCGGGCAGATCGCCGCCGTGGCGTCAACGAAGTCGATCCGCCCGCGCCGGTCGAGCCAACGCATCAGCGCGATCTCGCGCTGACACAGGGGGCATGCACCGTCATGCCACACGGTGACCCGGTTCATCGGCCGCGTGCCGGATTGTCGCGGCGGATCCGCTCGGCGAGCAGCGTCGCAAAAGCGAGCCAGCCGACGTAAGGCACCGCCGTCACCGCGGCCGTCCGGTCGACCCGCGCCGCGGTGGCGACGAGCACGGCGCCAGAGGCGAGCATCGCGCCCGACGCGACGGCGCTCGCGCCGAGCCGCTTGCGGCGGAAGAACAGCTCGCTCCAGCCGCCGATCATCGCGGTGTTGCCCAACCACAGCGCGACCGCAGCGTCGCGCCGCACGCTCGCTGGGCGCCGCAACAGCCGATAACCCCCAATTGCGAGCGCCACCTCAAGCGCCGGCCAGACCGCGCCGAAGACCGCGTCCGGCGGCGTGAACTCGGGCTTGTCGAGCCGCTGGTACCAGCGCCGGATCGTCGGGTGCGTACGGTCGGGCGCGTTGCGGCGCCCCAGCACCGCGCTCGCGCCGAGTAGCAGCCCGACGAGGCCCAAAGCGGCGGCAGGCGACCAGCCACTCCGTGGAGCCGCTGCGGCATCGGCCGGTTCCAACGCAGGCGGTACGTCCGTGACACCTAACACCGGAGCGAGCGAGAGGTCGGACGCGGACGTGTCGCGACGGCCGAGCAGCCGGGCCGTCACTGCGGTGACCGCGGGCTGGCTGGCGATCGCTCTGCTTCGACGCTCGCGCCGATGATCAAGACCTTGTTCGACACGCGCCGTTCTCCTTACCGCGTCAACGCGGCAGCGCGACAAACGACCCGCAGTTCTTCCTCCCTCGCCGTCGCGGCAGACGCACGCAGCGGAGACGGCTCCTCGCGCGTTCGACCTGGCGGAGAGGAGAGCTAGTATGTCATCGATCGACAAGCAGAAGCGGCTGCACTTTGATGTGGTCAACGTCGGCCTTCGCGCGCAGGCCACCGCAGTGGGGCTGGTGCAGCTCTGCGTCGAGCTGCGCGCGGTCGGCGTGTTGCCCGAGGCCGCGCTCACCCGGATCAAGGACGCGATCGCCGACGAGGTCTCGGTCGCCGGGCCGCGCCGGCGCGGCCAGCAGGACTATCGTCGTGAGGTGCGTGAGCGGCTCGACCAGCTCTTCGCGGGCGAAACCAAGGTCGGCCCGGCCGAGGCGCTCTCGTTCGGGGAACGACCCGAGGCGTGACCCGCGGGCCGGGGTTTCAACCCCTGCGGCCGCGGGGCGCCGATCCATGCGCCGCGTCGGCGAAGCGCAGCGTCACGCGCAGACCGGGACGCGTGTTCTCGATTTCGACCGACGCGCCGAGCCGCTGCGCCGCCGACCGCACGATCGCGAGCCCCAGCCCGCTGCCGTCCTGCCCCGCGCTGGTCGTCAAGCGCACGAACCGGCCCCCCGCTCGTGCGATGTCGGCGTCCGACAGGCCGGGACCGTCGTCCGCTACCGACAGCGCGACGCCGCCCTCCTCGCGGCCGATCGCGATCAACACGTTGCCCCCTCGGCGGTGGTAGCGGATCGCATTGTCGATGAGGTTGGAGAGGATCTCGAAGAGCAGGGTACGGTGGCTCGCGATCGTCACGCCCTCTGCCGGCGCGCGCAGATCGACCTCGACGCCAGCCTCGATCGCCTGCGCGATGCGACGGTTGAGCACCACGATCGCGAGCGCGCGCAGCTCGACAGGTTCGAGCGGCGGTGAGGTGCCCGCCTCCTCGGCACGCGCGAGCGCCAGCAGCTGCGCGACCAGATGCTCGAGCCGGTCGGCGGCATCGGCGATCTCGGGCAGCGCCGCCGGATCACCCCGCCGCGCGAGCGCGACCTGGATCTTGAGCACCGACAGCGGCGTGCGCATCTGGTGCGAGGCGTCGGCGGTGAAGCGGCGCATCCCGGCAGTGGCCGCGTCGAGCCGCGCGAGCAGGTTGTCGAAGGCGTCGGCCAGCGGGAGGAGCTCGGCGGGGAGCGGCCCCGGGTTGAGCGGCGAGAGGTCAGGCGTGGCACGGGTGTCGCGACCCGCCACGGCGCCGCGCAGGCGCGACAGCGGGCGCAGACTCCAGGCGAGCGCGGGACGGATCAGCAATAGCGCCACGCCCACCAGCACCGCCTCGCCGCCGAGCAGCGCACCGAGCAGGCGACGGCGCAACGCGGCGCGGCCGTCCAGCGTCTCGGCCACCTGCACGATCACCGGGGCGTCGATGCGCGGCAGCTCGCGCCGCACCTCGGCGATGCGCACGTCCTGCCCGCGGAAGCGCGCGTAGCGGAAGCGCGGCGTTTCGCTGGCCAGCTCGTCGGCGCGCGGCGCGGGCAGGTCGCCGTAGCCGGTCAGCACCCGCGCGCCGACCGCGATGCGGTAATAGACGTTGTCCCGCTCACTGTTCTCCAGCATGCCGAAAGCGGCGGCGGGGAGGTCGAGCGTCACCTCGCCGCGTTCCACCTGCACCGTCTCGGCGATCGCGCCGAGCGCGCCGCCCAGCACGCGATCGTTGGTCCGCCGCACCACGTCGCTGATCAGCGCCGCGCCGGCGAGTCCGAGCAGCACCGCGATGACGAGCAGCGGCGCCAGCAGCACGGCGAACAGTCGCGTGCGTAGCGCGACCGCGCGCGCGCGATCACCCCGCATCCAAGATATACCCCACGCCCCGGACCGTGCGGATCGCGGGCCCCGCTGGCGCCAGCTTGCCGCGCAAGCGCGTGATGTTGACCTCGAGCGCGTTGGGCCCGACCGGCTCGTCGAAGCCGAATACCTCCGCCAGCAGCGTCTCGCGCGGGACGATCTGGCCGGCGCGGATCGCCAAAGCGTCAAGCACCGCCCACTCACGCCGGCGCAGGTCGAGCGCGCGACCGTCGACATGCGCCTCGCCACTCGAGCGGTTGAGCACCAAAGCGCCGACGACCAGCTCGGGCGTGGGATCGCCGCCGCGACGTCGCCCCAGCGCACGGATCCTCGCTTCCAGCTCGACCGGCGCGAACGGCTTGCGAAGATAATCGTCGGCGCCGAGATCGAGCCCGCGCACGCGGTCGTCGAGCGCGTCGCGCGCGGTCAGCATCAGCACCGGCACGCGCTCGCCGCGTCGCCGCAGCGCCTGCAACACCGCGAAACCGTCCTGCCCCGGCAACCCGACGTCGAGCACGACCAGCGCGTACGGCTCCCTCGCGGTGACCATCAGCGCGTCCTCGCCGGTGGCGACATGGTCCACCGCGTGGCCGGCGCCGCGCAGCAGCGCCACCAGGCTGCGCGCCAGCGCGGCGTCGTCCTCCACGATCAGGATGCGCACGATCGTGCCCCACGCTGAAAGGTTGCTGACAGGTAAAGGACGTAGCCCATGCTCGGTGAGCTTACCCGAACGCAGAGGCGGGAAGCGAGAGGAGCTTCGAGATGCGCGTGGCGCTGTTCATCCTGTCTTTGTCAGCGCTCGCCGCTCCGGCCGCGGCACAGCGCCCGGCCGGCTACCCGCGCTCCTATGACGCGCTGATCGCCGAGGCGCGCGCCGAGCGTGGCGTGCGCGTCTATGGCAACGCCGACGCCGCATCGATGAAGGCGGTGATTGACGCCTTCCGCCGGCGCTACCCCGGCGTGACGGTGGCCTATGACGACCTGGAATCGCGCGAGATCTTCCGCCGTGTCGTCACTGAGCGCCGCACCCGCGCAGCGCGAGCGGACCTGATCTGGTCCTCGGCGATGGACCTTCAGGTCAAGCTTATCAACGACGGCTACGGCCAGGCCTATCAGAGCCCCGAGAAGCCGGCGCTGCCCGCCGCCGCCGTATGGAAGAATATCGGCTACGGCATCACCGCCGAACCGGTCGCGCTGGTGTACAATCGCCGCCAGATCGCGCGCGCCGACGTGCCGCGGACGCACGAGGCACTCGAACGCTTTCTCCGCACCGCCCCGGTCCGCCGCCGCGTCGCCACCTATGACCCCGCGCGCTCCAACGTCGGCTATCTCTACCTCGCCGAAGACTGGGCGACCACCAACGACACGCGCTCGCTGGTCGCAGCGATCGCGGCGACCCGCCCGCTGCTGGCAGCGACGGCCAGCCCGACGCTCGACGCCGTCGCGGAGGGCCGCGCGGCGATCGGCTACAACGTGGTGAGCGCCTATGCGCTCGCTCGCGCCCAACGCGACGCACGGCTCGGCGTCGCCTTCTTCCGCGACTATTCGATCATCGCCTCGCGGGTCGCCTTCGTCAGCCGCGACGCACCGCATCCCGCCGCGGCGCGACTGTTCCTCGATTTCTTGCTGTCGCATACTGGGCAGACGCTGCTGGCGCGTGCCTGGCTGCTGCCGGTCCGCAGCGATGTCCGCGCGCCGCGGCTCGACCCGGCGCATGTCCGCCCGATCCGCGTCGGCCCGCAGCTGCTGATCAACCTCGACACCATCAAGCGCCGGCGGTTCCTCGCCGAGTGGCGCACCACCCTCGCCCAGGAACCCCCCCGCCCGTGACGACCTTCGCCACCGCCAGCGCACTCGTCGCGCTGCTCGCCGCCGCGCCCGCGACCGCGCAGACCGCTAGTCAGGCCGAGCTGGAGGTGCTGGTGCGCGCCCAGGCCGCCGAGATCGCCGGGCTGAAAGCACGACTCGACCGGCTCGAGGCCGGTCAGACCGCGAGCACCAGCCAAGTCGCGCCTCCGTCTGCCGCGCCGGCTACCCCGCCATCCACACCGACCCAGCTCGCGCAGCTTGACCGGCCGGTCGTCACCTCGCCCTATGCGCCGCAGCTGGTGCCGCCCGGCCCGGCCGAGCGCGACGTGGCGCGCGCGCGCGAGGCGAACGAGGCGGGCGTCACCACCGAATGGGGCTCTGGCCTGCCCGTCTTCCACTCTGCCGACGGCATTTACACGTTCAAGCCGCGCGGGCGTATTCTCGCCGACGTCAGCTCGTCGTTCGGCTCGCGCGACGCGGCTCGCAACATCACCACCACCGGCATGCGCGCGTTGCGCCTCGGCATCGAGGGCGGCGTCGGCACGCACTTCTTCTACCAGTTCGAGACCGACTTCTCGGAGAACGAGGTCGACATCGTCACCGCCTTCATCGGCTGGCGCGACCGGATCGTCCCCGGACTCGATTACGACGTGCGCGCCGGCCATCTGTTCAACGATCGCGCCTTCGAGGGCTCGACCGGCTCCGACTCCACGCCCTTCCTCGAGCGCAGCACGGTCTCCACCGCGATCATCCCGCAGCGTGGCTTCTACGGGATCGGCATCATGCCACGGCTGTTCTGGAAGTCGGGCCACGCCTCGCTCACCGTCACCGGCGATCGCGTCGACGGCAACCAGGCGGTCAGCGACAGCCGTACCGTGCTCGGCCGCGCGCATTGGAACCCGCTCAAGAGCAGCACCGGCGTGCTTCACCTCGGCCTGTGGGGCTTCGACGAGGGACTGTCGTCCGCCGCCACGACGCTGACGCGCAACACCGTGATCGGCGGCCGCTTCAACGGCGCGCTGCGCGTCTCCACCGGGCCGCTCACCGGCGGCACCGGCACCACCGGCTATGGCGCCGAGCTCGGCGGGTATCTCGGCCCGGTGTGGCTGATGGGCGAGGCCGGTCAGCGCCACGCCCGGCTCGACGGCGGCCGGCCCGACTTCGTGAGCAAGGCGTACAGCCTGTCGGGCGGTTGGTTCATCACCGGCGACCTGCCGCCGTACAACCCGCGGCTGGGCAGCTTCGGCCAGCCGCGCGTGCTGCGCCCGATCTTCGAGGGTGGCCCCGGCGCGATCGAGCTGACCGCGCGCTACGACAATCTCGACTATAAAGATCTGGCGACCGGCGGCCGCGGCTGGGCCGCGACGCTGGGCGCCAATTGGTACCTCAACAGCTTCACCCGCATCCAGGTCAACGCGATCCACTGGGACACCGACAACCGCGCCGGCGCGGTCACCGGCGCCGATGACGGCGAGACCGTCAGCGCGCGCGTCGCCGTCACCTTCTGATCGCCCGCACACAGGACTTCCCCCGCGATGAACCTCGCTCTGCTCGGCTTCCTGATGGTGGCCACCTTCATGACGCTGATCATGACCAAGCGCATGACCCCGCTGGTCGCGCTGATCGTCGTCCCCACCGCCTTCGCGCTGATCGCCGGCTTCGCCGCCGGGCTGGGCGAGATGATGATCGACGGCATCAAGAATCTCGCGCCGACCGGCGTGATGCTGCTCTTCGCGATCCTGTTCTTCTCGACCATGACCGACACCGGCCTGTTCGACCCGCTGGTCAACCGGCTGCTGCGGCTGGTGCACGGCGATCCGCTCAAGATCCTGGTCGGCACGGTCGCCCTGTGCGCGATGGTGAGCCTCGATGGCGACGGCTCGACCACCTACATCATCACGATCGCCGCGCTGCTGCCGCTGTACAAGCGCTACGACATGAACCGGCTGTACCTGTGCTGCCTGCTGATGACGACCAGCGGCATCATGAACCTGACGCCCTGGGGCGGCCCGACCGCGCGCGCCGCGAGCGCGCTCAAGCTCGATCCGGCGACGCTGTTCCTGCCGCTGATCCCGGGGATGATCGCCGGGCTCGCCGGGCTGGTCGCGCTCGCGGTCTATTTCGGCCGCAAGGAGCGCCGCCGCATCGGCCAGCTCCACGCCGAGGCGCCGACGAGCTTCACCGGCATGGCGGTGTCGCAGTTCCCCGAGGCGCGGCGGCCGCGGCTGCGCTGGTTCAACGCCGCGCTGACGGTGGCATTGCTCGCCGGGCTCGTCTCGGGCGTGCTGCCGCTGTCGGTGCTGATGATGCTGGCCTTCGCGGTGGCGATGATCGTCAACTATCCGCAGGTGGCCGAGCAGAAGGAGCGGATCGCGGCGCACGCGGGCAACGTGCTGTCGGTGGTGTCGCTGATCTTCGCTGCGGGCATCTTCACCGGCATTCTGTCGGGCACCGGCATGGTCGAGGCGATGAGCAAGGAAGTGGTCGGTGTGATCCCGCCCGCGCTCGGGCCGTACATGGCGCCGATCACCGCCGCGCTCAGCCTGCCGTTCACCTTCTTCATCTCGAACGACGCTTTCTACTTCGGCATGCTGCCGATCCTCGCCGAGGCGGGCGCACATTATGGCGTCGCGCCGATGGCGATCGCGCGCGCCTCGCTGATGGGCCAGCCGGTCCACTTGCTCAGCCCGCTGGTCCCCTCGACCTACCTGCTGGTCAGCCTTGCCGGGGTCGACCTGGCCGATCACCAGCGTTTCACGCTGGTCCCCGCCGCCGCGATTTGCACGCTGATGACGATCGTCGGCCTGCTGGCGCTCGCCTTCCCGCTGGTCGGCTGACCCCTTCCCTTCGTCGTTCCGCATCGGAGAACCGATCATGACCGCCAAGCCGATCCCGCTCGTCCTGCTGCCGGCGATGGGGTGCGACGGCCAGCTCTGGGCGCGTCAGGTGATCGATCTCGCCGACCTCGCGCATCCCGAGTTAGGTGATCTCACGGTCGACGACACGCTCGAGGCGATGGCGGCGCGCGTCCTCGCGCACGCGCCGTCGCGCATCGCCGTCGCCGGGGTCAGCCTCGGCGGCTATGTCGCGCTCGAGATGATCCGCCAGGCGCCCGGCCGGGTCGAGCGGCTCGCGCTGTTCGGCACGCGTGCCTCGATGCGGATGCGACCGCGCAGCGTCCGCGAGCAGGGCCTGCTCGCCACCGCGCCGCACGCCGATCCGATGCTCACACCGATCGTCAGCGGCCCGGTCCAGGCGATGGCCGAGCGCGTCGGCGCGGCGATCTTCGAGCGCCAGCAGCACGCGCTGCTCGCCCGCCCCGACATCGCGCCCGCGATCGACGCGGTGCGCGTGCCGACGCTGGTGGCGGTGGGCGACCGCGACCGCATCTGCCTCCCCGAAGACGCGCACGCGCTCGCCGAGCAGATCCCCGGCGCACGCTTTCATGAGATCCGCCACTGCGGCCATCTCGCGCCGATGGAGCGGCCCGGCGAGGTCACGATGCTCCTGCGCGAGTGGCTGCGCCGCTAGCCGCGCCCGCCCTCCGCGCTCACGAGATACCAGACGCCGTCGACCAGCCGCACGCTCGTCGGCGCTGCGCTGGTCGATCCTGCTTCAGATCGCCGAACCGATGCGCGCGGCGGGACGAGCACCTCGATCTCGAAGCGCTTGATCAGCCGGTACAGCGTCGTCCGCCCGACGCGCAGCTGGCGCGCGGTATGGGACATGTTGCAGCGATTGTCGCGCAGCGCGGCCTCCACCGCCGAGCGTTGCGCGAACGCCATCGTGCCCTCGATCTGGCATTCCTTCATCGTCGCGATGTTCCTTGCTTGGCTGTCGGTGCTCGTCGCGCTGCTCGCCGCATCGCGCTCGCGCGAGCATGGAAGACCTTCATTCCAGCAGCGCGTTGCCCGGCCGTCGGGCATCGTGGCCCCCGTTGCGATACAGGATGTCGACGACCGTCTCGACGGGGACCGCCGCATCGCTGCCGACCCAGAGCAGCACGCCACCGCGCCCCAGGTGGCGATCGTAGTAGACGGCCTCCTCAGCCGCTACGCCGTGCGGCGCCAGCAGCTCCGCGAGGGTCGTCGCCAGCGCCCCTGCGGCGGCGCCGAGCGCCATCGCGCCGGGCACCGCCGAGGCCGCGATCGCGCCGGCCGCTACCAGCGGGCCGACACCTGGAATCGCCAGCGTCGCCACCCCGGCGCCGGCACCGAGAGCACCGCCTCCAAGGATCGCGCGCAGCACGCTGGCGCTGTCCTCAGCGGCGATTGCGCCCGGGTGAGCGACGCCTTCTGCGATCACCCGCCGCATCAACACCGACACCTCGCGATCGCGGATGCCGACGCCACGCAGGTCGGACACGGCGTGATGCGCGTCCGCCTGCGTGTCGAAGATGGCCGAGGCGATGCGCGGCACCGTCCCCGCCGCCCGCCTCAGCGCACCGCGCCGCGGCGAAAGAGGTTGACGATGCCGAGCAGCACGATCGCGCCGAGCAGCGAGACGAGCACCGACTGGATGCTGAGCACGCCGCTGGTGATCGGCGCGCCGCCGATCAGCGGGGTGACGATGAAGCCAGCGAGCACGGCGCCGACGATGCCGACCACGACGTTGAGGAAGATGCCCTGCTGTCCATCGGTCCGCATGATCACGCTGGCCAGCCAGCCGATCACCCCGCCGACGACGAGAAGTACGATCAGGCCCATGACGATTACTCCGTTAGTGGATTGGTGCCGCATCAACGGAAGGCGCGAACGACAAGTTCAGCGAGCGCGGCGCGAGCACGACTGTCGACTAGTGCTGGCGCACTAGGCGCGATGATGCGGCGCCGGGAACGGTACGGGGGTGGCACGGTTGATGGCGGATGCCGAGCTCAGCTCCTCTCTCCGCCTCGCCGACGCTCCGCCACCTCGAGCAGCTGATCGCGCAGCTTCTCGATGGCGTGATCCTGCTGGACCCGAGCGGGACGCTGCTCACCGCCAACGTCGCCGCGCTGGCCATGCACGGCGTGACCGAGCTGGGGGAGCTGGGCGCCACCGCCGAGGATTATGCGCGGCGCTTCACCATGTGGGACACCGAGCACCGACAGCTCAAGCATCGCGAGTACCCGCTCTTTCGCGTGCTGGCGGGCGAGCCGATGCCCGATCTGATCGTCGAGGTCGCGCCGGCGGGATGCGACGAGGCGAGCTGGGTCCATCAGGTGCGCGACGTCGTCATGGACGTCGACGGCGGCGAGCCCGACTATCTCGCGGTGGTGCTGTGTGACGTGTCGAAGCGCTTCGACGCGGAGGCGCGCTTCCGCGCCATGTTCCGCGCCAATCCCGCGCCGGCGCTGATCGTACGGCAGCGCGACCTGAGGGTCGCCAACGTCAACGCCGGTTTTCTCGCGCTGACCGGCTTCACCCGTGAACAACTGGTCGAGCGCTCGCTGTTCGGACTGGGGCTGCTCGGCGGCCTGCCGAGCCGCGCCGAGGTGCGCGGCCTGATCGATGCCGGCGACGTGATCCCGCAGACCGAGGCCGAACTGCTCTGCGCCGATGGCACCCGCCGCCTCGTCATCTTCGCCGGACAGCCGATCGACGTCACCGACGAGGACGTCTTGCTGCTCACCTTCGCCGACCTTCAGCCGCGCCGCGAGGCGGAGCGATCGCTCGCGGTCAGCGAACGCAACCTCGAGGCGGTCTTCGACATGGCCCCGGTGGCGATGGTGATCGCCGACACGGCGCATCGCGTGCTTCGCGTCAACGCCGCCTTCCGCGCATTGTCGGGCATCGCGGACGAGCCGGGCGAAAATGCGCCGGCCGACGCGCTCGGCTGGTGGCAGGACGACGCGGCGCGCGCGACAATCGAACGCGAGCTCGCGGAGCACGGCGCGGTGCACGCCGCAGAGGCCGCCTTCGTGGCGCGCGACGGCAGCGAGCTGCGGTGCAGCGTCGCGGCGGAGCGGATCGACGGCGACGACACGACGCGGGTGATCTGGGTCTATCAGGACGTCACCGAGCGGCGCCGCAGCGAGGCCGAACTCGCCGGCGCGATCGACGAGGTGCTCAAGGACACGCGCTGGCTCAGCCGCTCGATCCTCGACAAGCTCGCCACGTTGCGCCGACCGACGGCGCAGCTCGCCCCCGCCGACCTGACCGCGCGCGAGCGCCAGGTGCTCGACCTGATCTGCGACGATCTCGACGACGCTGCCATTGCCGATCGGCTGGCGATCACGCGCAACACGGTGCGCAACCATGTCGCACGAATCTACGAGAAGACCGGCGCCACCCGCCGCAGCGGAGCGGTCGTCTGGGGACGCGAGCGCGGCATGGGCACGCATCGGGCATGAGGGGAAGTCATTGAGCACGATCTGGGACGAGCATGCGGTCGCGTCGGTCATGGGAACCGACGGCTTCAGGGTCATCGTCGACGAGGGGCGGCTTGACCGCGTCGTCGATCGCATCGTGGAGAACCGCCTTAATCCACGCGATATTCGCGTATCGCTGCCCAATCGCCCCTGCCGCCCGTGCAGCTTCGTCGAAGGCGAGCTGGCCGAACTGGTCAGGCGTCGGCGCATCGTGCTGGCGGAGCGCGCGCGTGCCGGGTGAAGCCGCCGCGACCGCGCGCAACCAACCGTCGTCCGTCCCGTTTGAAATCGGTCTTAGCGGGAGCGCGATGATGACGGAGAAGAAGGGCAACGGCAGCGCGACGGCGCAGAAGGCCAACGCCAAGGCGGCGAAGGAAGGCGAGAAGAACCCGCGCAAATCATCCGCGGCGCAGGCGGAGCTGGGCAAGAAGGGCGGTAAGTCGAAGAAGTCATAGTCGCTCCCGCCACCTCTCACCGATCCACCGACAGGAGCGTTCATGACCGACGACCCCCGCTACCGCCAGCCCACCAGCTTTCCCGACGAACAGCGGCAGCCGCGCCCTGGGTTGACCAGCGCCATGCGTACCAAGCCCGATCACGGCGAGGAAAGCTATATCGGCAGGGGATTGCTCACGGGCAAGGTCGCGCTGATAACCGGCGGTGACTCGGGGATCGGTCGCGCGGTGGCGATCGCTTATGCGCGCGAGGGCGCCGACGTTGCGCTCTCTTACCTAACCGACGAGCAGCCCGACGCCGACGAGACGCGCGCATGGGTCGAGAAAGCCGGCCGCCGCTGCCTGCTGCTGCCGGGGGACATCCGCGACCGCGATCACTGCAACCGTCTGGTCGAGCGCACCGTCGCCGACCTTGGCGGGCTCGACGTCCTGGTCAACAACGCTGCGGCACAGACGACCAACGAAGGGCTCGACACGATCGACGACGACGAGATGCAGGGCGCCTTCGCCGCCAATGTCTTTGCCATGATCCGCCTCGCCAAGGCGGCGGCACCACACCTGCGGCCCGGCGCGGCGATCATCAACACGACCAGTGAGCAGGCCAAGGTCGCGGGCAAGAACATGATCGTCTATGCCGCCACCAAGGGCGCGATCTCGAGCCTCACCGTCGGGCTGTCGAACCTGCTGGCGCCGGACGGCATCCGCGTCAACGCGGTCGCGCCCGGACCGATCTGGACGCCGATCCAGCCTATCGCCAAATCACCCGAGGAGCTGGAGACGCTTGGTCACGACACCCCGCTCGGCCGCGCGGGACAGCCCGCCGAACTCGCTCCCGCCTATGTGCTGCTGGCCTCTGCCGAGGGCAGCTACATGTCGGGCAACGTCGTCGCGGTGACCGGCGGCGTTCCGATCTCTTGACGGCGTCGCCGACAGCCTGCCACGTGGACCGACGTCGCGACACTCGCCCTTTTACGGGCGTGCTGCCGTCCAGGCGCGCGATCGGCCTCGATCCGGAACGTTGCGTGCGCGCAGGCGCTTACGCCAGAAGCTTCGGAGAGGACTGATATGATGAGCTTTCGTTCGACGATACTCGCCGCCACCGCTGTGCTGGCGCTCGGCGCGTGCAGCCGCGGTAACGACACGACGCAGATCAACGCAATGAATGGCAGCGACCTCGGCGCGACTGGGATGGCGACCGCCACGCCGACCGCCACCGCGCCTGCCAGTGCCGGTCAGAGCTTCGCCAACACCGCCGCCGCCAGCGACGCGTTCGAGATCGAGACCTCGCGGCTGGCGCTCACCAACGCCTCCGCGCCCGCGGTCAAGCGCTTCGCCAAAGCGATGATCGATGCGCATGAGGCATCAACCGCCAAGCTGAAGACCGTCACCGCCGGACTGTCGCCCGCGATCCAGCCGGTCGCGACGCTTAGCGCCGAGCAGCAGCAGACGCTGGAGAACCTGCGCGCCGCCAAGGGCAATGCGTTCGACAGCGCCTATGCCGCGGCTCAGTCGGCAGCGCACCAGCAGACGCTCGACGCGCTCAAGGCCTATGCCGCTACGGGTGACGTACCCGCGCTCAAGACCTTCGCGCAGGACCTGGTGCCGACCGTTACCGCGCACCTCAACATGGCCAAGGGACTCAAGGTCTAAGTCGGGGACGCGCGCGGTTGGTCCGGTCGCCGCAGGGCGATGGGTTAGCCGCGCCACGCACTTTTGCACGCTGCCGCCGCTTTACCGGCGGCAGCGTGCATGCTGGGCCACCGACGCGACCGTCAAGCTCGGGGACGCATGTCAGTCCGGCCGCATGATATGCTTCGTTGAGGACGCATTCCTATCCGTTTACGCTGGCGCTGTAGATCGATGACCGGTTTCACCGCGGCTCGTCGGCGGGACAAGGATCAGAAAGCGTAGCGCACCGTGCAATAGGGCATGGCCTCGCCGAGCCAGGCGAGGAAACGATCGAGCCACTGCCGCTTCCACCCCGCCTTGTAGCGAAGGTTGCGCATACCCGACTGGCTCCACTTGCGCTCCTGCAGGTCGGGGCGCCAGAGCCACTCCTCCGCGCGCGGGTGCCACAGCAGGTTGAGGTCGTGCAGCGCCTCGTTGTGGGTCAGGAAGATCACCTCGCACTTTAGCTGCGCCCGCGCCGCGGGCGAAAGCGCGGCGTCGAGCTCGGCGAAGAGCGCCTTCCAGTCGGCTTCCCAGCCCTCGTGGACGATCACCGGGGAGAAGTTGACGTGCACCTCATAGCCCGCGTCGACGAAGTCATTGATCGCGGCGATGCGCTCGCTCATCGCTGACGTCCGCACGTCGACCACCTTGGCGATTGTCTCGGGCATCAGGCTGAAGCGCACGCGGGTGCGGCTCTGCGGGTCATAGTCGAGGAGATCGCGGTTGACGAACTTGGTCGCGAACGAGCCCTTGGCGTTGGGAAAGTCGCGGAAAGCGGCGACGAGATCGCGCACATTGTCCGACAGCGACGCGTCGATCGACAGATCGCCGTTCTCGCCCAAGTCATAGACCCAGTCGACCGGGTCGATGCTGTCGGGCGCGGGCTTGGGGCCCAGCCGAGCGGCATGGCGCCCGATCGCCCGCGCGATCGCGTCGACGTTGACGAAGATGCTGATCGGATTGGCATAGCCCTTCCGGCGACCGACATAACAATAAGCGCAAGCCATCGCGCAGCCGTTCGACGAGGACGGCGCGATGAAGTCCGCCGAACGCCCGTTCGGCCGCATTGCCAAGCCCTTCTTCACGCCGAGCACGAGAACGTCGCGCTTGACCCGCAACCAGTCCTGCGCGAGCGCGGGATCGGACAGCGCATCGACCTTCCAGTGGCTCGGCACCTCGATCTGCTTGGCGTCGGGAAAACGGGCCAGCACCTCGCGACCGCGCGCGACATCGCGCACCGCAGGCTCCAAGTAGATCAGCTTGGGATCGATCAGGGTGCGGGGCAGTGCCATATTGGCGATATGGGGTGCCACTGCGCCTGCACCATGCGCTTTGTCCGCGGTGAGGCTGGCCGCACGCGATCACGCCGGCACAGCCGAGGCCGTCCGGACCGTGCTTTTCACGCCGCAGTGGCGCAGAAAGAAGCAACAAGGTTATTATTCAGTTAACCTTTCGCGACGCGGATGGCAGGGACGCCGCTCCGCGGCCGAGGCCGCTCCCCGCCGATGTGACGTAAGAGGAACGCGTATGAAGAATCTTGTGGCTCTCGCCCTGGTGGCAGCCGCCTCGACCGGCGTCGCCTCCTCGGCCGCCGCCGCCACTTTCCCGGTGGGCTCGCGCAACTTCAAGGCGACCCAAGGCGCCGGTGGCTCCTTCTCGGGCGCCTTCTTCAACCGCGGCATCCGCGCGGGTGCGTTCACCGACACCTTCACCTTCACGCTGCCGATCGATGGCATGGGCAGCGGCACGGTGACGACGAGCGTAACCGACCTCGGCTCGGCCAGCGACGTCGATTTCACCTCGGTGTTCATCAACGGTGTCGCCGCCGAGATCACGCGCACCGCCGGCGGCGCCTTCGAGGTTGCCTTCGTCAACAACGTGCCGATCGTCGCGGGTGAACTGAACCGCCTCGTCGTCAACGGCATCTCGCGCGGCAATGGCGCTTATGGCGGCCAGGCGACGTTCGCGCCGCTGAGCTCTGCGGTGCCGGAGCCGGCCACCTGGGCGATGATGATCATGGGCTTCGGCGTGGTCGGCTACGCGATGCGCCGCCGTCGCGTGACCTTCCGCCCGCGCCAGGCCGTCTGACCGGGGGTTTTCCCGCCATTTACGGGCATGCCGGGGGGAGGGACGCTGCAACAGCGCCCCTCCCCTCCTTTGTTTTTGCGTCTCGGTCCTTGGCGACCCATCGCGTCGAATCAGGTATCGGCCGGGATCGCACCATTTCCTCCCCGTACTCTCTTGACGGAACGCCGACGCTTCCCCAGGCTGATGTTAACGATACCATCGTGTCAGATGGCGGCCAGGAGAGACGCGAGGATGACGCTACCACGTGGCACGATGGACCGGCGCGCGGCGCTGCTGGGCGGGGCTGCCGCCGGTGCCGCGCTTTCCGTCCGCGCGGACGCAGCGAAGGCCACGGCGTCGCGCCGGGACGATGCCGCTGCGACCCGCTGTACCACGCCGCGTAGCGCGATCGCGCGCACCCGATATGGCCCGGTGCGCGGCTACGTCTCCGACGACGTGCTGATCTTCAAGGGCATACCGTACGGCGACGACACCGGCGGCGCCAACCGCTGGCTACCGGCGAAGCCGCCGACGCCGTGGCAGGACGCCTATCCCGCGCTTGCTTACGGTGCCAACTGCCCCCAGACGCCGCACAGCTTTCGCGCCAAGGAGCATACCTTCCTCCAGCAGTGGACCGACGGGTTCCAGGGCGAGGACATGCTCAAGCTCAACGTCTGGACGCCGTCGCTGAGCGGCAGCCGGCCGGTGATGGTCTATTTTCATGGCGGCGGCTTCAGCTTCGGCTCGTCGTACGAGCTCGCCTCGCACGACGGAGCGCAGATGGCGCGCCACCACGACGTGGTGCAGGTGTCGATCAACCACCGACTCAACGTGCTCGGCTTCCTCGACATGACCGAGGTCGGCGGCGCCGCCTACGAGGGGTCGGTCAACGTCGGCATGACCGATTGCGCCGCCGCGTTGCGCTGGGTGCAGGAGAACATCGCCTCCTTTGGCGGCGATCCCGACAAGGTGATGATCTACGGCCAGTCCGGTGGCGGATCGAAGGTCACGACGCTGCTCGGCATGCCGTCGACCCGCGGCATGGTGCACCGCGCCGCGATCCAGTCGGGCGGGGGCGGCAACATCCCGGACCGCGACCAGTCGCGCGACTATGCCCGCCGGGTGGTGAAGGAGCTGGGGGTCGGCCCGCGCGATCTGGCGGCGTTGCAGGCGATGCCGTGGCAGCGCCTGTTCGACGCGAGCAACAAGGTGGCGGGCGAGATCAACGGGCCGATGCGTCGCTCGTTCTGGTTCGCCATGGGCCCCGGCGCGGCGCCGCGCGTGGGCTGGGGCCCGACGCTCGACGGGGCGACCGTCACGCTGCGCTCGTTCCACGACGCCGCGCCGGACCAGGCGCGCGACGTGCCGCTGCTGATCGGCTCGGTCAGCGAGGAGGGCATGTCGTACAGTTCCAACCCGAGCGAGGCGGAGTGGCGCGCCTCACTCGCGAAGGATCTCGGCGCCGGGAAGGCCGACGCGCTGATGGCGGCGATGAAGCGCGCCCAGCCGGGCAAGAGTATTCGGACACTGTCCTACGGCGTGGGCGGCTACGCGCAGCGCAACAACGTGCAGCGCATGGTCAAGCTGCGCCACGACGCCGGCGGTGCGCCCGCCTATCAATATTGGTTCACGTGGCAGTCGCCCCAGCTCGACGGCCAGTGCGGCGCGTGGCACACCGCCGAGCTCGCCTTCTGCTTCGACAATACCGCGCTGTGCGACCAGGGCACCGGCAACACGCCGGCCGCCCGCGCACTGGCGCGTCGGACTGCGAGCGCCTGGGCGCAGTTCGCGCGCACGGGTAATCCCAGTCAGCCCGGCCTCGCCTGGCAGGCGACGGACCCGAGCCGCTGCCAGACCATGATCCTCGACGATCGCTGCCGCATGGCGGACGATCCGGACGGCGACGTGCGGCGGGTGCTGCTTGGCTGAATGAGAGGGCAGATGGTTGTCACCGCCATCGCGCGACGAAGGTGATCGTGAGATGGTAACCGCGAACAAGCGGCAGGACGGAGCGCTAGCATGATCGACGTCAGAAAGGCGCGCGCCCTCTCGCGCCGCCGCTTCCTCACCAGCGCGGCGGTGCTGCCGCTGACGGCAAGCGCCTTCGACGCCGGCGCAGCGCCGCTCGCGGCGACCATCCCAGACCGACTCCGCGCCTTCGACCTGCGCGACGTCGACCTCGCCGAAGGTCCCTTCCTCCACGCGCAGCGGATGACCGAGGCCTATCTGCTGCGGCTGGAGCCCGACCGGCTGCTGCACAATTTTCGGGTGAACGCGGGGCTGCCGGCCAAGGCACCGGTCTACGGCGGGTGGGAATCCGAACCGATCTGGGCCGACATCAACTGCCACGGCCACACGCTCGGCCATTATCTCACCGCCTGCGCGCTGGCGTGGCGCTCGACCGACGACGCGCGCTTTCGCGAGCGGATCGACTATATTGCGGACGAGCTCGCGGCGTGCCAGCGCGCCGCCGACAGTGGCCTGGTCTGCGCCTTTCCCAAGGGGCCGGCGCTTGTCGCGGCGCATCTCCGCGGCGAGCCGATCACCGGCGTGCCCTGGTACACGCTCCACAAGATCGTCGCCGGGCTGCGCGACGCGGCGCTGTTGGCGGACAGCCAGCGCGCACGCGAGGTGCTGATCCGGTTCGCCGACTGGGCGGTGGTGGCGACTCGTCCGCTGTCGGACCAGCAGTTCGAGGTCATGCTTGAGACTGAGCATGGCGGCATGAACGAGGTGTTCGCCGACCTCTATCTCATGACGAGCAACGCCGACTACCGCACCCTGGCGCAGCGCTTCTCGCACAAGGCGATCCTCGAACCGCTGGCGCGCCAGCGCGACCACCTCGACGGGCTCCACGCCAACACGCAGATCCCCAAGATCATCGGCTTCGAGCGGGTCTATGCCGCCACCGGCGAGACGCGCTACCGCGACGCCGCCGCCTTCTTCTGGCGAACGGTCGCGCACACACGCTCGTTCGCAACCGGAGGACACGGCGACAACGAGCATTTCTTCCCCATGGCGGCTTTCGCCGACCACGTCTTCTCCGCCAAAGGGTCGGAAACGTGCTGCCAGCACAACATGCTGCGGCTGACGCGCGCTTTGTTCCTGCAGGATCCCAGCGCCGATTATGCCGACTTCTACGAGCGCGTGCTGTACAACGGCATCCTCGCCTCGCAGGACCCGGACAGCGGCATGGCGACCTATTTCCAGGGCGCCCGCCCCGGTTACATGAAATTGTACCACACGCCCGAGGACTCGTTCTGGTGCTGCACCGGCACGGGCATGGAGAACCACGTCAAATATCGCGATTCGATCTACTTCCACGACGATCGCTCGCTGTACGTAAACCTCTTCATCCCCTCCGCCGTGCGGTGGGCCGCGCGGCGCGCGACGCTGACGCAGACCACCAGCTTCCCGGAGCAGCCCGGCACCGCGCTGCGCTGGACGCTCGCGGCGCCGACCGAGCTGACGCTCCAACTGCGCCACCCGCGCTGGAGCCGCGAGGCGATCGTGCAGGTGAACGGCCGCGAGGTCATGCGCTCGCACGCGCCGGGACGCTATCTGGCGCTGACACGAACCTGGCGCGACGGCGATCGCGTCGAGCTACGCCTCGCGATGGACGTGACGGTGGAACAGGCGCCGGCGGCGCCGGGCATCGCCGCCATTCTTTACGGACCGCTGGTGCTGGCGGGCGCGCTAGGGCGCGACGGTCTCGCCTCAGGCGCCGACATCGTGGTCAACGAGCGCCGCTACGGCAGCTACAACGATGCCCCGTTCACCGCACCGACGCTCGCCGGCGATGCTACGTCGCTCGCGCGGGCGGTGCGGCCGACGGGGACGCCGCTGGAGTTCACGATCGCCTCGGCCGATCGCCGCAAGGTCCGTCTCATCCCCTATCACCGCATCGCGCACGAGCGGTATGCAACCTACTGGCAGCTGAGTGACGCGACGTAACCAATCGTGGCGACAGGAGAGTGCATCCCGCGCTGACAGGTGCGTATTCGCGAGGTGCCACAGACCTGACGATACCGCTTCCGCATCGTCGGCTACACCCGGCCGCGATGCGGCACGCGCTCCCGGCGTGACCCGGGCTCGTCAGCTCCGCCGGATCAACGCGCGCGCGAGGCGCCGGTCTTCGAGCGAATAGTAAAGCCAGATGGCGCCCGCCTCGACCACGACCGAGGCAGCGAAGGCGATGTCGGTCGCGCTGCGGTCGGACACCGGCGGTGGCGTGAGCAGCGGCTCGATGCCGCGCGCCACCACCCGCTCATAAGCCGCGTCGAACGCGACCCAGCCGATCCGCCAGCGCGCATCGCGCGTCGCGCCGTTGTAGAACATCACCGGCAGTGTCGGATCGTCGGTCAGCAGCGGTCCGGTCGAGAGGTGCCAGTCGTCCCAACTGTCCGCGCGCGGCATGAAGGGAGTCGACTGCTCGCTCCAGGGCCCCGCCACGCTCGGTCCGATGGCCAACCCGACCCGCGACGCGTCATCGGCGGCATATTCGTAGAACAATCGCCAGCGCCCGTCCGCAGGGCAGTCCACCGTCGCCTCCTTGGTGTTGCCCTCCGACTTCGACGAGGCGAGCGCTACGCCGCTCTTGCTCAGCCGGTCGAGCGACGGGCCGGTCGCGTACGAAAGCTCGCCGTGTGCGTGGTCGGCCAGCACGCCCGAATAATAGACGACATAGCCATCCGCCTCCCGCACCACCGTCGGATCCTCCACGCCGCCTGCGTCATGGTCGCCGGGACCGGGCACGAGCGACGGGGCGTCGAGCATCGTGAAGTGGACGCCGTCCGCGCTCCACCCCGCCCAGATCTGGCCGGTATCGATGAGCGGCTCACCGGCGCGCACGGTCGCGCGCACCATCAACCCCCAGCGCCCGTCGCTTTCGCGCCAGACGTAGGGGCTCATCAGGTCGCGTGCCATCAGCGCGGAAGGCCCTTCCACGACGACGTTCTCGATTGATTTGACGTTGAAATCCAGTGGTGTCGCCGCAGCGACGACGGGATCGGACCGGTGTGGGTCCGCGACCGAGTCCCCGCTCACGCGCCGAGTGCCTGCATCAGCGACAGGCCACCGTCGATGACGATGCGCGCGCCCGTGATATAGCGGGCGCGATCCGAGGCGAGGAACACAGCCAGGTCGGCTACCTCCGCCGGATCGCCGGCCCGGCCGAGCGGGATGTTGCCCTCGAGCGCGTGCCGATAGGTGGGATCGTGCTGCGCGCGCGCGTTCATCGGGGTCAGGATCATGCCCGGTTCGATCGCGTTCACCCGAATGCGCCGCGGCGCTTCCTCGATCGCGAGCGTCTCCACCAGGTTCGATAACCCGCCTTTGGCGGCGCAATAGTCGGCGCCGCCGGCGCGTACGGCATAGGCGTGGATCGACGAGATATGGATGATCGCTGCGTCGCCCGCACCCTCGCCCCGTCCGGTGAGGAAGCGCCGCGAGACGAGGAAGGCGCCGGTGAGGTCGGTGTCGATCAACCGACGCCATTGCGCCAGGGTCATCGCACGAACGGTGACGCCACTCATGTTGAGACCGGCGGAATTGATCAGCACGTCGGCGGGGCCCCAGGCCTGCTCGACCGCGGTGAAGGCAGCGTCGACCGATGCCTCATCGTCGACATGCGCCTGCACGGTGATTGCCTCGCCGCCACACTGCCGCACCGTCGCCGCGCTGGTCTGGGCCGCCGCCGCGTCGGAAAAATACAGCACCGCGACCCGGTCGCCGGCCGCGCCGAACGCCGCCGCGCACGCCGCCCCGATCCCCGATTCCGCGCCGGTCACCACGATCGTTCTGGCCATCGCCGACGTCCTCACTGCTACTGCGGCCTAACGCCGCACATGGATGATCGGCCTCACCAGGAAGCGTGATCACGGCGTACAGATTCGAGGCCGGTAAATGTGCGATCGCACGTCGCGCTCGCGCGATCGCACCGGCCAGTCGAGGAACCGTTGGATCACTTGGCAATGCGAGCGGCAGGAGGTCGAGCGGTGGGCTCCTCCGTATGTCCCTAGTCGAATCGACGGGCGACGATCCCGAAGCGACGTCGGCACGATCACGCCGCCATCTCAGGAACACACGACACGCCGCACCCGATACAGTCGCGCCGTGCTGATGTGAGCACTGCGACGCGACCCGAAAACTGTTGATCCGCGCCTCACTGCGTCGGGTCGATGAGCTCCTTTTGAGAACGATTGCATCCAAGGCGATTGCCCAACAAACACGATGGTCGAGAGTATAGCCGAAGAAGCAAAAGCGGGCGACGACTGATAGCGTTATCATCATTAATAGGATTATATGCTTTCTTTTATCTAGTCTCCTCCATAAGAAGAGCACAGCCGCCGAGATAAGGTGGTCACGGGAGATTGGATGATGAAAGGTAGGGACACCGCGTCCGTGCTGACGCTGGCGTTTGTCTTGATGCTGCCGCCGGCCGCTATGGGGCAGACGCCAGCTGGCAGTGCCACTCCCCAGGACGCGAATGTGCCGCCATCGGGCAGCGCGGGCGCTCCGGTCGATGATCCGGTGCCGCCATCGCCGGTCGGCGAGGAGGACATCGTGGTCACGGGCCTCCGCCGCAGCGTCCAGGGCGCGCAGGCGCTCAAGCGTGACGCGGACCAGATCCTCGATGCGGTCGTTGCCGAAGACATCGGCAAGCTTCCCGACAACAACGCCGCAGAGGCGCTGGCGCGGATTACCGGCGTGCAGGTGTCGCGCTCGCAGGACGAAGCCAACGGCGTCTCGGTGCGCGGCCTGCCCGATGTCACCACCACCTTCAACGGCCGCGAACTGTACACCGCCGAGGGGCGGCAGGTGGCGTTCCAGGACTTTCCCGCCGCCTCGCTCGCCGGGCTCGAGGTCTACAAGGCCACCACCGCCGATCTCGTCGAGGGCGGCATCGCGGGACTGGTCAACGTGCGCTCGCGCCGCCCGTTCGATTTCGACGGGTTCGAGCTCGCGGGCTCGATCCGCGGCATCTACGGCGATCAGGCGCGCAAGGTCGACCCGCAGGCCAGCCTGCTGATCAGCGACCGCTTCGACACGTCGATCGGCGAGTTCGGCGCGTTGATCAACGTCTCGTACACGCAGACCAATTATCTCACTTCCGCGCGCTGGGACAGCGGCGACGTCGACACGCCCGTCGACGGGCAAGTGATCACCACGCCCGGTGTCGGTCGCGACTTCAAGATCCCGGAATCGGTCGGCATCTTCTACAATAACGGCAAGCGCTGGCGGCCGTCGGTGAATGGCTCGCTGCAATGGCGCCCCGCCGCCAATATCGAGCTTTACCTAGACGGCCTGTACCAGGGCTATCGCAGCCGCGAGGAGAATAGCGAGCTCGCCATCCGATTGCGCAACGGCAACCCCACCTTCAGCAATGTCGTGCTCGACGAGACCGATCCCGGCAAGGTGAAGAGCCTCACGCGTTCGGGCGGCGAGGGATCGATCGGCACCGACCTGTTCCGCGGCGTGCCGCACAGCACCACCAACACCTATCAGTTCGCCGGCGGAGGCAGCATCAAGGGCGAACACGCCAAGTTCAGCACCGATCTCGCTTATACCACGACGCGCAACTATTTCACCGACTACGGTTTCGATTTCGCCGCGCGCGATCCGGCGACCGCCGACATCACCTTCGACATCGATCGCGATTATGGCGGCGTCGAGTTCTCGCTTCCGGGCTTCGACCTCACCGATCCGAACAATTATGTCATTCGCGGTATCTTCGACCGGCAGCGCGAGGGGCGCGGCTCGGGCTGGCAGTGGCGCAACGACCTCGAGCTGGACTTCGATCTCGACGGGATCGACAAGCTCCAGTTCGGCACGCGCTACACCACGCGCAAGAGCACCTTCGCGGACGGCACGCGCTATGCCAACATCCGCGCACAGCGCGTTCCGCTGACCGCGGCGCCGATCGGTATGGGCGGTTTGGTCAAGGAGGGCTTCCGCGGCAGCGACGCGCAGCCGACGCGGCAATGGTACGCTCCCAGCGGCCAGGACGTGTTCGACAATATCGAGGCGCTACGCGCCTTCGCGCAGGAGCGTCTGCGGATCAGCAACCTCGGCAACGTCGACCAGCGGCCCGAGCTGTGGGATCCCGCGCTGCCGCCCTACACCACGCAATTCGCCGCGGACGAGAGGTCCTACGCTTTCTACGGCCAGCTTCATTACGGCTTCGAGCTCGGCGGTATCCCGCTCGACGGCGTGGTCGGCGCGCGCGTGGTCAACACCACCATCCAGACGGTCGGACTGGGGTCGGTCGACGGCGATGTCCGCATCACCGACGATCGCAAGAATTACGTCGACGTGCTGCCCAACGTCAGCCTACGCGCGCGGTTGACCGATCAGCTCCAGCTTCGCGCCTCCGCCACCGAGACGCGCACGCGCCCTACCTTCGGCCAGAGCAACCCCGCCTTCGTGCTCCAGCGCGATTCGGTGAACTTGGGCGACTATAACGGCAGCAGCGGCAACATCGACCTCGAGCCGATCCAGTCGAAGAATTACGACGCTTCGCTGGAATGGTATTTCAGCCGCACCGGATCGCTGACGGGCGCGGTATTCCGCCGCGATCTCAAGGGCTTCATCAGCAATTACACGGTGTTCCAGCAGGTCCCCGGGTTCGGCAACATCCGCGTCACCCGGCCCGAGAACGCCGGCGAGGGCCGGATCCAGGGCGTGGAACTGGCGTTCACCACCTTCTTCGACTTCCTGCCCGGCGTGCTGAGCGGCTTCGGCACCCAGCTCAACGGCACCTATCTCGACGGCAAGCAGGCGCTACCGACGGTGCTGGGCGAGCAGGGCCGGCTGGTGCGCGTGCCCAACACCTCGAAATGGACCTACAACGCCAACCTGCTCTACGAAAAGGGGCCGGTATCGGCGCGACTGGCCTATAATTACCGTACTGACTGGGTGAACTTCTACAACAACACCGAGAGCGAGTCGGCCGTCGCCGGCGAATACACGCGCGCCACGGCGCGGCTCGACTTCTCCGCCGCCTTCACCCCGGTCGAGTTCTTGACCTTCACCTTCGACGCCACCAACCTGACGGGCGTGCCGTTCCAGAACGTCCGCAACTTCTCCGACACGCAGAGCTACCCGCGCGACATCCGCTACGAGGCGCGGACCTTCTCGCTCGGCGCACGCTTCCGCTTCTGAGCCGCGATGTACCTTCACCTCTCCCAGCCAGGAGCCAGAATGCCCGCTACCCGTCTCGCCGCGCGTGCGCTCACGCTAGCCTGCCTCGTCGCGCTGCCGCTCGCCACGCCGCTCCATGCGCAGGCACCGGTCACCACGCGCACGCCCGCCACCCCGCTGGTGGCGCACGATCCGTACTTCAGCCTGTGGAGCCTGACCGACAAGCTCAACGACGCGCCCACGCGCCACTGGACCGGCAGCGAGCAGCAGATCAGCGGCTGGGTCCGCGTCGACGGCAAGGCGCTTCGCTTCCTGGGCGGCGGCCGCGGCGACGCGATGACGCAGGTGGCGCGCGAGCTGACGCCGACGCGCACCAGCTACGACTTCGATGGCGGCGGGGTGCGGCTCACCGCCACCTTCCTCTCGCCCGCGCTGCCCGACGACCTCGACCTCGTCTCGCGCCCGGTCACCTATCTTAGCTGGACGGTGCGCTCCACCGACGGGCGCGCGCACGCGGTGCAGGTCTATGTCGACGCCAGCGCGCAGCTCGCGGTCAACGACGACCAGCAGCAGGTGGTGTGGGGCAGCAGCCGCGTCGGCGACATGAACGTGATGCGCGTCGGCACGACGTCGCAGCAGGTGCTCCAGAAGGTCGGCGACAACGTGCGGATCGATTGGGGCTGGGCGCAGCTGGCGGTGCCGCAGCAGCCAGGCACCACCACCGCGACGATCGGCGAGGGCGAGCGCGCCGCCTTCCGCGACGGCACCGCGCCGGTGCCCGACGATCTCGCCATGCCGCGGCTGGCGCACCAGAACCGCCCGCTGCTGGCGGCGCGCTTCGATCTCGGCAGCGTCGGCGCCGAGCCGGTGACGCGGCGCGCGATGCTCGCCTATGACGACATCGACTCGATCGAGTATTTCAAGCGCCGCCTTCCCGCTTACTGGCGCCGCAACGGCATGACGATGGCGCAGCTGCTCCAGGTCGCCGAGCGCGACGAGCCGGCGCTGCGCGAGCGCGCCGCCGCCTTCGACCGCGAGCTCACCGCCGATCTGGAGCGGGCCGGCGGCCGCGCCTATGCCGAGCTGGCGGTGCTGGCCTATCGCCAGACCCTCGCCGCGCACAAACTGGTCGCCGACATCGACGGCACGCCGCTCTATTTCTCCAAGGAGAATTTCAGCAACGGCTGCATCGCGACGGTGGACATTACTTATCCCACCTCGCCTTTCTACCTGCTGCTCAACCCGCGCCTGCTCGAGGCGCAGCTGCGCCCAATCCTCGATTATGCGACCATGCCGCGCTGGCGCTTCCCCTTCGCCCCGCACGATATCGGCACCTACCCCCAGGCCAACGGGCAGGTGTATGGCGGCGGCGAGCGCAGCGAGGACGACCAGATGCCGGTCGAGGAGAGCGGCAACATGCTGCTGATGATCGGCGCGCTCGCCAAGGTGCAGGGCAACGCCGCTTTCGCCGAGCGCTATTGGCCGCTGCTGACGAAATGGGCCGAGTTCCTGCGCGACAAGGGGCTGGACCCCGAGAACCAGCTCAGCACCGACGATTTCGCCGGGCATCTCGCGCACAACACCAACCTGTCGATCAAGGCGATCAGCGCACTCGACGCTTATGCCGAACTGGCCCGGCTGCTCGGCAAGAAGCAGGAAGCGGTACGCTATCGCACCACCGCCAAGCAGATGGCGGCGCGCTGGCAGGTGATGGCGCAGGACGGCGACCACACCAGGCTCGCCTTCGACCAGCCCGGCACATGGAGCCAGAAGTACAATCTCGTCTGGGACAAGGTGCTGGGCCGCGGGCTGTTCCCGGCGTCGCTCCGGCGCAGCGAGTTGGCCTTCTACCAGCGCCACCAGGGCAAGTACGGCCTGCCGCTCGACAGTCGCAAGACCTATACCAAGCTCGACTGGATTACCTGGAGCGCGACGCTGGCCGACGACCGTGCCACCTTCGCGGCGCTGGTCGAGCCGCTCCACCGCTACATGCAGGAGACGCCCACGCGCGTGCCGCTGAGCGACTGGTACGAGACGACCGACGGCGCGCAGGTCGGCTTCCAGGCGCGGGCGGTGGTAGGCGGCGTGTACATCAAGATGCTCGACGACCCGGCGCTCTGGCGCAAATGGGCCGCGCGCGCCGCGAAGTAAGCCGGATAGCGAGGAGGACAACATGGCTTATTCGATCAGCCGCCGCGCCCTGCTCCGCGCCACCACCGCCAGCGCGGCGCTCGCTGGCATCGCGAAGGTTGCCCCGCTCCACGCCGCGCCGCGCGCCGTGGCCGGCGCCGCGCCGCTGACGCAGAACCGCGCGCCGCTCGCGCCGCAGCCGTTCCAGCCGCTGCCCACCGGCGCGATCCGCCCGGCTGGCTGGCTGCGCCGCCAGCTCGAGATCCAGGCGCGCGGCATGGGCGGGCGGCTCGACGAGACCTGGCCCGACGTCGGCGCCAACAGCGGCTGGCTCGGCGGCACCGGCGAGAGCTGGGAACGTGGCCCCTATTTCGTCGACGGACTGCTGCCGCTGGCGTGGCAGCTCGACGACCCCGCGCTCAAGGCCAAGGCGCAGCGCTTCGTCGAGTGGACGCTGGCGAGCCAGCGCCCCGACGGCATGTTCGGCCCCGCCAGCAACGACGATTGGTGGCCGCGTATGGTGATGCTCAAGGTGCTGACGCAATATCACGAGCTCACCGGCGACCCGCGCGTGCTCGGGCTGATGACCGCCTATTTCGCGCACCAGCTGAAGGCGCTGCCCGCACGCCCGCTGAAGGACTGGGGCAAGTTCCGGTGGCAGGACCAGCTCGTCTCGGTGATCTGGCTGTACAATCGCACCGGCGATGCCTCGCTGCTGGAGCTCGCAGCGCTGCTCAAGCGGCAGGGTTATGACTGGCAAGGGCTGTTCGCCGACTACCCTTATCGCACCAAGACCAGCAAACAGGCGATCGGGCTCGACAAGCCCGACATCCCCGGCGAGGTGCCCGAGGGGCTCAAGGACCCGGCATTGTCGGTCCACGGCGTCAACAACGCGCAGGCGCTCAAGGTCTCGCCGGTCTGGTCGGTGGTATCCGGCGACGCGGCGGATCGCGCCGCGATCCAGCGCCAGCTCGGCGCGCTCGACCGCTACCACGGGCTGCCGATCGGTATCTACTCGGCCGACGAGCATCTCGCCGGGCGCAGCCCGAGCCAGGGCGTCGAGCTGTGCGCGATCGTCGAGGCGATGTACTCGCTCGAGCAAGCGCTGGCGATCACCGGCGACGCGGGCTTGGCCGACCGAATCGAGCGGCTGGCCTATAATGCGCTGCCCGCCACCTTCACCGACGACATGTGGGCGCACCAATACGACCAGCAGCCCAATCAGGTGCGATGCGTCCACGGTCCCGGACCGTGGACGACCAACGGGCCGGAATCGAACATGTTCGGGCTGGAGCCGCATTTCGGCTGCTGCACCGCCAACTTTCACCAGGGCTGGCCCAAGCTGACGACGCACCTGTGGATGGCCTCGGTCGATGGCGGGCTGGCGGCGACGCTCTACGCGCCCTGCACCGTCGCGACGCGGGTGCGTGACGTGCCCGTCACGTTGCGGCAGGAGACCGACTATCCCTTCCGCCACGCCATCGACATCGCGGTGGAGCCCGCCCGACCGTTGACCTTCCCGATCCGGCTGCGAGTCCCGGGCTGGTCCCAGCAGACGACCGTCCTCGTCAACGGCGCAGCACAGTCCGTGCTACCCGACGGGGGGTTCGTGCGCATCGAGCGCGAGTGGCGTGCCGGCGATCGCATCGAACTCGCCTTCACCAGCCGCCCGCGCGCAGTGGTGACCCCGGAAGGTTGGACCAGCTTCGAGGACGGTGCGCTCGTGTTCGCGCTGCCGATCGAGGAGAAGTGGACCAAGGTGCGCCGGCGCGGGCTCACGGCGGACTGGGAGATTCGTCCGGCAAGTCGCTGGGCGTTCGGCGTGACAGGTGACCCCTCGATCGAGCGGATCGAGCGCGCGGTCGGACCGGTCCCGTTCTCGCGACGGTCTCCCGCAGTCGTCCTGTCGATGCGGTTGGTGCCCGTCAGTGGCTGGGACATCGTCGACGGTGCGGCGGCGCCCCCACCGGCGACGGTCGAACCGTCAGGCGACGCTCGGACGATCGTCCTGATCCCCTATGGCGCGCCCAAGCTTCGCATCACGGCCTTCCCGGCCGGCGCTCCTTCGCGGGATGTCGGCTGAGCCGCGATCATGCCTCATCGGCTGCGGCCGGCTCCGTCCCTCGCGCCGACGGACCGATTTCTCCTTCACCGGCCGCGCCACGGGTGCGTCGTGTCGTACCGCCCGGATCGGCCTGTGACGCCAGCGCCGCGATCGAGGCCAGCGATATGGCTGCGATCATCTGACGTCCTCCATCCCGCCGCGAAGCGTCCCTTCCCGGCCAGGCGAAACGTCATGAGCGCCAGCGCGTTGCGGTTACATGATGGCATCCAAACTGCTCATCGCCTTGTCGCTGGCGGCAGCGGCTCCTTCCAGCATCGCGGCGATGCGGTGGCAGCAGCGCGTGCTGCTCGTCGCCGCCTCCCACGAGCAGGATCCAAAGCATCAGCAACAGCGACGGATCATCGCACGATGGAGAGAAGCGGCTGCGGAGCGCGACGTGACGGTGGTCGAGGTCGTGGGCGAGCGGGTGACAGGCGCAAGTGATGCAGCGGCAAGCCTGAGGAGACGCTTTCGCCTTCCACCAGACGGCTTTTCGACGCTCCTGATCGGCAAGGACGGCGGCACCAAGCTCCGCCAGACACGCCCGATCTCCGCGACCCTCCTCGAAGAGACGATCGACGCGATGCCCATGCGACGCCAAGAACGTCGGTGACCGTGATCGGGGCAGCGCCTCGAGGCGTCTTATCCTCGCTCCGCGGACGGTGTTTTCCGCGCCAGCGCGAGCTTAATACCATCGCCAGTCCGCTGCCGCGGCGCGGCAACCGCCTCCCCCACCGCTGCGGTAGGCGCGGCCTCGCACCACGCGCCCGGTGTGGGCGCCCGTCGCTCGACCGTCGCGCAACGCGAATCGTCCGTTGACCAAGACGGTGCTGACACCCGTCGCCAATCGCGCCGGCTGCTCATAGGTCGCGCGGTCGGCGATCGTCGCGGGGTCGAACACCACGACGTCGGCGAACTGCCCGGCGCGCAGCCGACCGCGGTCCGTGATCGCGAGATGGTCGGTCGGCAAACTGGTCAGCCGCCGCACCGCCTCGACCAGCGTCAGGTCGTGCGTGTCACGGACATAGTGGCCGAGGAGCCGCGCGAAATTGCCGTAGGCGCGCGGATGATCCTTCGTACGCAGGAACACACCCTCGGGCGCGGGCGCGGCCTCGTCCGAGCCGAAGCTCATCCACGGCTGGCGGATGGCTTTGCGCACATTGTCCTCGCTCATCAGGAAATAGGCGATGCCGACGCGTGAGCCGTCCTCGACCACAAGGTCCATCGCGGTCTCCTCGGCCGACTTCCCGCGCTCGCGCGCCACCGCGGCCAGCGTCTTGCCCGCCAACGGCTTGAGCTTCGGGTTCTTGAAGCCGAGCAGCAGCGTCCCTTCCGCGCCTGCGCCGGCGAGCAGATTCTCCCAGTCCTTCGGATGCGGCTCGCGCATCGCGGCGGCGACCTTGGCACGCGTCACCGGATCCTTCAGCCGCGCAATCCAGGCGTCGAGACCGCCCGCCTGCACCCAGGGCGGCATCGCTGCGTCGAGCCCGGTGGCGCCGGCGGTATAGGTGTACATGTTGGCGGAGACGCGCACGCCGCGCGCGCGCGCCGCGTCGATCGTCGCGATGACGCGGTCGATCTTGCCCCAATTGTCGCGCCCGGCCTGTTTGAAATGGTAGATCTCGGCGGGCGCGCCCGACGCCTCGGCGATCGCGATCGTCTCCGCCACGCCCTCCTCCAGCCGGTCGCCCTCGCTGCGCATATGGACGGTGTAGATCCCCCCGCACGCCGCCGACACCTTGGCCAGCGCGATCAGCTCGGGCGTCCTGGCGAAGGTGGCGGGCGTGTAGATCAGCATGTCGGTCAGCCCGAGCGCGCCCTGCTCCATCGCCGCGCGCACCAGCCCGCGCATCTGCTCGAGCTGCGCCGGCGTGGGTTGGACGTCGTCGGCGCCGAGCACCGCCTCCCGCACCGTGCCCGCACCGACGAAGGAGGCGACATTCGGTGCGATCGCGCGGCGCGAGAGCCCATTGAGATAGCCGCCCAGCGTCCTCCAGGTGACCGGGAAGCGGACGTCGCCCTGCTCCTTGACCATATCACGCTGCATCGCCGCGCTGAGCGGCCCCATCGAGAACTCGCCCATCACCTCCAGCGTGACACCCTGCGTGAGGTCCGACAGCGCGCGGCCGTCGACCAGCAGGCTTTCCTCCGGGTGCGCGAGCATGTTGACGAAGCCGGGTGACACCGCCTTGCCGCGCGCGTCCAGCTCGGTCGCGCCACGCCCCGCGATGCGCGGCGCGATCGCCGCGATGCGGTCGCCGGCGATCGCGACGTCGCCGACGAAGGGCGCGCCGCCCGTGCCGTCGTAGATCGTGCCGCCGCGGATCACCACGTCATAGCGCGGCGGCGCGGTGGCGCCTGCCAGTGGCAGCGGAGCAAGCAGAAGGGCGGCGAGCGGTAACAGGCGCTTCATGGCGGCTCCTCGGAAGGTTCGGGTCAGATCGGCAGCTCGGACGTGGATTTGATCTCGGACAAAGCGACGGTGGAGGTGATCTCCTGCACGCCGGGCAGCCGGCTCAGCTTGTCGAAGAAGAAGCGCTCGTACGCGTCGATGTCGCGCGCGACGATGCGCAGCATGAAGTCGGTGGTGCCCATCAGCACATAAGCGTCGAGCACCTCGGGGAAGCCGCGGATCGCGTCGGCGAACTCGTCGAGATTGGCGCGCCCGTGCGCGTTGAGCCGCACTTGCGCGAAGATATGCGCGCTGAGCCCGACCTTGCGGCGATCCACCAGCGCGACGCGGCCGCGGATCACGCCCTCGCGCTCGAGCCGGTCGATGCGGCGCCAGCACGGCGAGGCGGACAGGCCGACCTTGGCGGCGATCTCGGCGACGGTCTGCTGCCCGTCGCGCTGCAACTCGCGCAGGATGCGGCGCTCATATTCGTCGAGCGGGGTCATTCCTGCCGCGATCCGGTATATTTCCGGTGGATCATGCCCCAGCTTAGCGTCTGCGGTGCGGATGAGGAGACCTTTTCCGCCGCGCCGCTGCCATCCTGCGCGCCAACGATCCGACCGAGGCCCACCCGCATGACCGTCCACTTCCTCGTCGCCGGCGAGGCCTCGCCCGATCTGCCGCTGCGCGTGCTCAACCTGCTGGCGTTGCGCGCGATCGCCTTCGACGCGGCGTCGGTCGAGCGCGACGGCGACACGTATCGCATCGGCGTCGCGGTGAGCGGGCTCGAGGCCGGCGTCGCAGAGCTGCTCCTCGCCAAGATGCGCGCGCTGGTGCTGGTGGAGAGTGCCACGCTCAGTAGTTGAGGCTCCAGCCGATCAGATGCGCCATCGCGGCGACCCACAGCAGCCCGAGAAACGCCAGCGCCACCAGCGTGGCGCGCAGCCGCACGCCCCAGCCGAAGGCGCCACGGAACGCTTCCACCAGGTTCCACACGCCGATCAGCGCCGCCGCGATCGGGATCAGCGCGGCGACCTGGAGCAGCCGGATCATGCCGTCGAGCGTGGCATTATAGGCGTCGACCTGCTGGCTCAGGATCGGGGCGACGATCGTGTACCAGCCCGCGACATAGAGGAGGTCGGCGACCGCGGCGACGCGCACCAGTAGCCGCGCGCGCGCCGCGCGCCCGCTCGCCACCGGCGGTCCGGCGTAGCGCCGCCGGATCCACCAACCCGCCGGCCAGGCAATCACGGTCAGCAGCAGCACCAGCAGCGACACGCCCGCAACGGTCTGGAACATCGTCGAGTTGCGCGCCGCGGGCACTGCCTGGAGGACGCCGACCGGATTTTGGCTGTCGACGAGCGTACGCCGCCCGCGCAGCTCGGTCACGCGCAGCAGCCGCGTGCCGTCGACGGCGCGCCACAGGCCGGGCGCGATCTCGCGAAAGCGCTTGCCCTCGATCGAGGAGACGCTGATCGTGCCGTCGTCGTTGGCGCTCACCACGTCCTGCTGGAGCAGGTAGAACAGGCTGATGAAGCCGGTCTCGACCCGCCGTGAACTCTCGTAATGCCCCGCCAGCGCGCGCGCGTCCGCCGCGGCGGACGCGATCGCGGGCGGCAGCGGCGCGGCGCGTGCGGGGAAATAGCGGTCCATGAACAGGTCGAACAGCCGCTCGCGCACGCCATAGACCGCGTCACGCTCGCCGCGGCTGCTGAAGCTCATGAACAGGCCAACGTTCTTCTCGGGCAGCAGCGCGAGGTCGGTGTGGAAGACGATCGTGTCGCCGCCATGGCCGATCACCGTCGTGCCGTTGCGCTGCATCCAGAAGAAGCCGTGCGCCATCGTGTCGAAACCCGCGACGGGCGGTGCCGGCGGGCGGTGCATGAACGCCACGGTCTCGGGGCGCAGGATCCGCGCGCCGCCGTAGCTTCCGCCGCCGAGATGCGCGAGCATGAAGCGCGCCATGTCGTCCGCGGTCGCGGCGACGCTGCCCGCGGGCGCGGTGCCGACCAGCTCATAAGCGTGCGGCGAGCCGTCGCTGGTGTCGTACCCCTTGGCCGCGAGCGGCGCGAGCGCGGGCGGCAGCGGCTGGACGAAGGTGGTGTGCGCCATGCCCAATGGGCCGGTGATATGGCGTGCGACATAGGCCTCGAACGGCTCGCCCGAGACGCGCTGGACGATATAGCCCGCGAGCGCGACGCCGTAGTTGGAATAGGCCGGCGCCTCGCCCGGCTTGAACAGGAACGGGCGCGTATTCTCCTTGAGATAGCGCTCGGTCGTCTTGAGCAGCTTGGGATCGCTGGCGAGCAGGTCCTTGAGCCCCTCCTCGAAGCCGCCGCGATGCTGCATGAGGTCGTTGATCGTCACCGCGCGCCCGGGCGGCGTGATGCGAAAATCGAGGTAGCGATTGACGTCGGCGTCGAGGTCGATCTTGCCCGCCTCGACCAATTGCATCACCGCGGTCCAGGTGAGCAGCTTGGAGGTCGAGCCGATCCGCATCAGCGAGCGGCGCGGGTCCATCGGCGTCTTGGCGGCGACGTCCGCATAGCCATAGCCCTTCTCGAACAGGATCGCGCCGTCCTTGACGACCGCGACCTGCGCACCCGCGATCTTCCCGGCCTGGAGCGCGGCGGGCATATAGCCGTCGAGCCAGGCGCCGACATCCGCGGCGGTGAGCGGCGGCGTGGTCGCGGGCGTGGCGGGCGCCGGGACGGCGCCGTCGGCGGGCGCCGCGGGCGGCGCGACGGGCGGGCGTTGCGCCGGCGTCGCGGCGACCAGCAGCGCGGGGAGCAGCGCCAGCAGAAGCGTCTTCATCGTCATCCTCTCACCTCGCGGGCTCGGGCTCGAACAACAGGTCGGCATAGTCGAAGCTGAAATCGGCGATCGGCGACACCGGCCGCGCGGTCACTCGCGCCACCTTGCCCGCGGCATCGAGCGCGAAGGTGAGATAGGCGGGCTCGATCGCGGGATCGTCGAAGCGCGCGACGAACGTGTCATACTGATAATGCTCGAGCCGCCCCGCCATGCGCGGCGTCGGAACGAAGCGCACCGTCAACCCGGACGCGTCGCCGCCGACCTCGATCGGGCCGTACCAGCGATCGACATAGCGCCCGGCGTAGCGCGCCAGCGGCAGCGACGGCCCGACCTTGGCGGGCGCCGCCGCGGTGGCGCGCACCGCCGCCTCGGCCGTGGCGATCCGCTGCGCGCGATAGCGCGTGAAGCGTGCCGGCCAGTCCTGCCGCTTGAGGCCGAGATAATGGTCGATCAGCTCCCACATGAGCCCGTGCCGCGGCGCGGCTTCCTCGCTGTTGAGCTCGATCGCGAAGCCGACGTGGCGCGCAGGGATCAGCACCACCACCGAGGTCATGCCGAACAGCCCGCCGGCGTGCCACACGATCCGCTCGCCGCAATAGTCGCGCACCTCCCAGCCGAGCGCGTAGGCGTCGAAGGTCGGCGTAGTCGCCGCGACCGGCTCGGGCAGCGGCGTGATCGGCATCGGCGTTACCGGCGCCCACATCTCGCGCCCCGCCGCGGCGGAGAAGACGCGCGTGCCGTCCGCCGCGACGCCGCCGCCCAGCTGCACCTGGAGCCAGCGCGCCATATCGGTGGCACTCGCCGCGATCAGCCCGGCGGGGGCGGCGGCCTGCGGCAGCTGGTCGCGCTCGTCGAGCCCGCGCATCGCTCCGGTGCCGCGCACCGCTCCGCCGAAGCGCGCGTGCGGCAGCGCACGGTTGGGCATCGCCCAGAAGGTCGCCAACTCGCCGGTCGCGCCCGCCATGCCCGCGGGGGCGAGCACGTGCGCGCGGACATAATCTTCCCACGTCTGCCCGCTGACCGCCTCGATCAACTGCCCGGCGACGGTGTAGAGCACGTTGTCATAGGCATAGCCGCTGCGGAAGCTGGTCGCGGGCGCGATGTAGCGCAGCCGCCGCACGATCTCGGCACGCGCATAGCTGCCGCGGGGCACGTACAGCAGGTCGCCCGCGCCGAGCCCGAGCCCGCTGCGGTGGACCAGCAGGTCGCGTACCGTGATCTCGCGCGTGACCCAGGCATCGTACATCTGGAAGCTGGGGAGATGGTCGACGACGCGGTCGTCCCAGCCGAGCTTGTGCGCATCGACCAGGGTCGCGATCGCGGCGGCGGTCATCGCCTTGGCGGTCGAGCCGATCAGAAAGGCGGTGTTCGCGTCGACCCGCTCGGGTGCGCCCTGCCGCCGCACGCCATAGCCCTTGGCGAGCGTGACCCTGCCGTCCTCGACGATCGCCACTGCCATGCCCGGCGTGCCCGAGGCGTGCATCACCTGCTCGACGCGCGCGTCGAAGCCGCGGGGCGGCGCGGCGAACGCGGGCGCGGCGGCCAACGCGGCGAGCAGCACGGGTGCGGCGTATCTCATACGATCGGCTCCGGCTCGGCCGGCACGCCGCGGCCCGTCAGGGTGAACAGCAGCAGCGGCACGACGTATATCAGGATCAGCAGCGCGGCGAGCAGCCGGTAACCGCCCGCGATCAGCCCGACGAGGCCGACGCGCTCGGCGAGCAACATGCACGGCGCGAGCAGCGCCAGCGCGAGCAGCGCGCGTGCCGCGGGCGACAGCGTCGCGCGGCCACGCGCGCGCGCGACCCGCTCGTTCACCGCGTGGACCGCGCCGGTGCCGCTCTCCAGCAGCGCGGCGAAGATCATCAGCTGGAAGCCGAGGTGGAACAGCGGGTGGCCGAGCCGCGTGAGGATATAGTCCGATGGCAGCACCGTCCCTGCGATGTCGGGCAGGAAGGCCGCCATGGTGACGAAGAACAGCAGCGCGGGCAGCATCGCCAGCGGCGCCGCCAGCGCGCCCGCGATCACCGCGTCACGGCCTGAGCGGAAGTGGCGCGTCACCGGCAGCACGATCACCGCGCCGACGATGTTGTAGCCCGCATAGGTCAGTCCGCCGAGCGCCCAGCCCGGTGCGGGCGGCCCCGCCGCGGCAAAGGCATCGGCGATGCGGTCGCTCATGCTCGTTAGCGCGAGCAGCAGGAACAGCGCGTAAGTAGCGTAGAGCAGCACCGAGACCCAGAGGAAGACGCGCTCGACCCCGGCATTGCCCCAGGCGACGCAGGCGGTGATGCCGGCGAGCAGCGCCAGCGTTCCCGCCGTTGGAGGCAGCCCCAGCGTCGCCGCGCCGATCTCCCCCGCGGCGGCGCCGAACACCGCGAGCACGACCACGACGAACAGGGCGTAAGCGGCCTCGAATAGCACCCAATAGCGCCCCAGCAGCGCCTGGAAGAAGGTGCGATAGTCGCGCGCGCCGATCGCATGCGCGAGCCGGAAGGTAGCCGCCGCGACAAGGCCCCAGATCAGCGTCGCCAGCGCCATCGCGAGCACGCCGCCCCAGGCGCCCGCGGGCAGGAAGAATTCGGCGAGCTCGCGCCCGGTGGCATATCCGCCGCCGATCACCACCGCCTTGAACGCGAGCCCGGGCAGCACGTACCGCCGGAAGCGGTCGGCCGCGGCGGGGCTCAGGCCGCGCATGCGTCGAGCAGCCGCTCGAAGGGAGGGCCGCCGCGGATCGGATCGGCCGCGGGCAGGCCCAGCCGCGCGGCGGTACGCGCGATCGCCGCCTCCGCTTCTTCCTCCACCATGCCCGCGGTGTTGAGGCTGACCCCGGCGCAGCGGATCGCGTGGTTGGTCAGCCGCCCGACCGCGATCGTCTGCTCGATCACCGCCTCGATCGACGGCACCAGGTAGCCGGGGGTGCCGAGGATCTGCGCGCGCATGGGCTGGTGGCAGACGACGAACAGATCGGGCTGGCTACCATGGAGCAGCGCCAGCGAGACCGCGGCGTAAGAGGGGTGGAACAGCGAACCCTGCCCCTCGATCACATCGAGGTGGGTCGGCGACCCCGCGGGGCTCAGCAGCTCGGCCGCGCCCGCGGCAAAGTCGGCGACCACGGCGTCGATCGCGATCCCCTCGCCCGCGATCATGATGCCGGTCTGCCCGCTGGCGCGGAAGGTCGCGTCCTGCCCGCGCGCCTGCAGCCCGCGCGCGATCGCGAGCGCGGTATATTTCTTGCCGAGCGCGCAATCGGTGCCGACCGTCAGCAGACGCCGCCCGGCGCGCTTGGCGCCGGTCGCGATCGGTAGCGCGGGCGGTGGCTCGCGCACGTCGACTAGCCGCGTGCCCGCGCGCGCCGCCGCCTCGCGCAGCGCGGGAATGTCGCCCAGCCGCATGTGCAGTCCCGCGACGAGGTCGAGCCCCGCCTCCGCCGCGGCGATCAGCTCGGGCATCCACGAAGCGGGGATCACGCCGCCCTGATTGGCGACCCCGATCACCATCGAGCGTGCTCCCGCCGCAGCGGCCTCGGCGGGGGTCATCCGCGGCAGGCCGGTGGAGACGGTCGCGGCGGGCAGCGCATGTTCGGCGAGGCATCTGTCCCCCGCCCAGTCGCGCAGCCCCAGCGCGGTCTTGGCGAAGCCCCGCTCGGTCGCGTCGCCGAGGAACAGCAGGTACGGCGCCGCCAGCGCGTGCACCGCGCGGGGGGAGGGCGGCGTCGCGGCAGCGGGAGCGTCGCGCACGATCAGAACCCGACGCCGAGCGTCGCGCCGATCGTGCGCGGCTGGATCGGGCTCACCTCGATCCCGCCGTTGGGGCGCGTCTGGAAGGTGCCCGCCGATACCAGCCCGCGCGAGTCCGCGACGTTGCGCGCATAGACCGACAGGTCGAACCGCCCCAGCGACACGCCCGCGCGCAGGCTGGCGGTGGTATAGCCGTCGAAGCTCACGCGCCGGCCGTAGACGTCACGATAAGCGGCGTCGAAATTGCCCAACCGGTCGCTCACGGTCGATACGTCGGCGCCGACATAGGGACGCGCGCCGTCCCAATCCCAGCTATACTCGGCCGAGACATTGGCGTTCCACGTCGGCGCGAACGGGAGCTGGTCGCCGTCGCGTCCGCCGTTGGAGGTGTCGCCGCGCAACCGCGTGTGATTGTAGGCGACGGTGGTGGTCACGGTGAAGCCGCGCGTCGGGCGCAGCGTCGCGGTCGCCTCGACGCCGTAGCTGCGCGCGCCCTTGCCGTTGGCGTCGGCCGAGATCGGCCCTGCGTCGGTCTGGAAGGTCGCCACGATCAGGGTCTTGTCCCAGTCGAGATAATAGCCCGACAGGTCGATGCCGAACGTGCGGTCGGCGGTCTCGGCGCGGATGCCCGCCTCGTAGCTCATCAGCGTGTCGGCATCGGTCTGCGTGGGATAGTCGGGGCCGGCGCCGGGGGGCACGACGTTGGGGCCGCCCGGGCGATAGCCCTTGGCGACGCGCGCGTAGACCTCGCTGTGCGGCGCGAAGGCGTAGCGTGGCGCGACCGACCAGGTGAACACGCCTTCCTTCGAGGTGGCGCGGTTCTGCGACGGTCCGCCGAACAGCGCGCCGTCGAGCGTCTGCGTGGTGCGCTGGTCGTTGTGGCTGTAGCGCCCGCCCGCGGTGAGGTCGAACTTCTCGGTAAGGTGCAGGGTGGCGCTGCCGAAACCGGCATATTCCTTGTAGGTCGAGTCGAGCTGCGCGAGCACCAGGCCGTTGAACCCGGGAATTTCCGGCACCGGCGTGATCGGGCGGCCGGTCGCGGTGTCGAAGGGGAAATAGCGCTGATACAGCTGCCCCGGCTCGCGCGTGTAATAGCCGCCGACCAGCCACTCCAGCGTTGCCGTGGCGGTGGATGCCAGCCGCACTTCCTGGGTGAATTTCTTCTGCGTCGAGCGATTGGGATAATAGATGCCGTACGCGTCGGGGGCGACGCCATACACCCCCGCGGACGCGGCCTGCGCCAGCGTCACGCCCTCGCCCACCGCATTGTACGACACGTCGCTGCGGTCGGTCGCGACCTGGCGGCTGTAGCTCGTCACCGAGGTGAAGCTGGCGAACCCCAGGTCATAGTCGAGCGTGCCGGTGTACAGGCGATAGTTTACCTGATTACGGTCGGGAAAGAGCTGGTAGCGGACTTCGCGCCCACCCGTGCTGGCGCCGGTGAACGGGTCGGCGGTGATCGGCCGCAGCGTCCCCGGATCGGCGTCGAAGGCGTTGCGTGAGTCGACATCGATGTTCTGCAGCACCGCGGTGAGCCGCAGCGACAGCCGCTCGCTCGGCTTGAGCAGCAGCGAGGCGCGGCCGCCGTAGCTGCGTGCACGATTGACGTCGTCGTCGGCGATGCCGATCGCGTCGATATAGCCCGCGGTGCGACGGTAGAAGCCGCTCGCGCGCAGTGCCACCGCGTCGCCGAGCGGTACGTTGACCACCGCGTTGCCGTAATATCCGGTGCCGCCGTCGCGCACCATCTCGGCGCCGCCCTGCCCGCGCGCCTCCCACTCACCCAGCTTGGGCGCGACGGTGACATATTTGACCACGCCGCCGAGCGAGTTGGCGCCGTACAGCGTCCCCTGCGGCCCGCGCAGCACCTCCAGCCGCTCGATGTCGAACGTGTCGAAATCGCCCGCCAGCGTCGCGCCATTGGTCTGGCCGGTGCTCGAGCCGAACGGCGTGTCGTCAAGGTAGACCGCGACGGTCGGGCTGGCGCCCCCGGCGTTGATGCCGCGCAGCACGACGCGCGTCTGGCCGGGATTGCCCGATTCGAACGACAGGCCGGGCACCAGCGCGGCATAATCGGCGATGGTGCGCGCCTGGCGCTGCTCGAGCGCCTCGCCGCCCAGCACCGACATCGACTGCGGCACCTCGGACAGGACCTGCTCGCGCTTCTGCGCGGTGACGATGATGTCGCCGACCTGGGCTGTCTCGCGGTCCGGCGGGATCGCGTCGGGCGCCACGGCCTGCTGCGCCGCGGCAGCGCCGCCGAGGAAGAGGGCCAGTGCGCTGGCGACTGATGCGCTACGACGAATGCCCTTCATCGTTCTTCCCCCATGTTTTGCTGATCAGGATGCTAGTGGCCTGATCAGAGAATAGTCAACCGGAATCATCGCTTTGTGCCGTCGCGAATGACGGCCACCGACGCTGGATCGACCGCCGCCAGCAGCGCCGCGGCCAGCGTGGCCAGTCCGGCGAGCAGCAGGAAGAAGGCGCCGTGCCCGAGCGCGGTCCAGGCGGTGCCGACCAGCCCGGCGGCAAGGCTGCCCGCGAAGGTGGCGAGGTACCAGGCCGCCACGGTTGTCGCGCGAAGCCCGGCGGGCGCGAGCCGCGCGAACAGGCCCAGCCCGGTCGGCAGGATGTGCAGCTCGCCGAGGGTGAGCAGCGCGAAGAACAACGCGAGCCACAGCCAATGCGACGCGCCCCCGCGCGCCGCCAGCGCGGCGAGCAGAAGGTAGGCGCCCGCGACGATCAGCGCACCCACCGCCATGCGCCGCACCGGCCGCTCGGCGCCGCCGCGCTCGGCGCGGCGCCGCCAGCGTGCCAGCAGCGGCGGGGTCATCGCCATCACGAACAGCGGGTTAAGCGACTGGAACCAGGTCATCGGCACAATCGCGGCGCCGGCGCGGCGATCGACCCCGGTGTCGGCCCAGAGCGCGAGGGTATTGCCGACCTGCTCATAAGCGGCGCGGAAGACGGTGACGCACAGCGCCACCGCGATCAGCAGCAGCGCCACCTCGCGCGTGAAGCGGCCGCGCGGCGCGATCGGCCGCCCCGGGGCTGCGCGTGCGGCGGGCAGATAGCGCTGCCCCCCGAGATAGATCCCCAGCCCCGCCACCATCCCGACGCCGGCCGCGCCGAAGCCGTAATGCCAGCCGTACAGCTCGCCCAGCGTCCCGCACAGCAAGGGCGCGAGGAAGCCGCCGATGTTCACGCCGACGTAATAGACGTTGTACGCCCAGCCGACGCGCGGGTCGCCCGGCGCGTAGAGGTCGTCGATCTGGCTCGGCAGGCTCGGCAGGAACAGCCCGTTGCCGAGCGCGATCGTCACCAGCGCGACGTAGAAGAGCGGTTCGAACGCCATCATGAAATGGCCTAGCGCCATGATCGAACCGCCCAGCACGATCGCGCGCTTCTTGCCGAGCAGCCGGTCGGCGATCACGCCGCCCAGGATCGGCGTGAAATAGGCGCAAGCGGTGTAGGCGCCGTAGATCAGCGAGGCCTGCGCCTGCCCCAGCATCAGCTGCTTGGTCATGTAATAGACCAGCAGCGCGCGCATCCCATAGTAGGAGAATTGCTCCCACATGTTGGTGAGGAACAGCACCGTCAGCCCGCGCGGCTGACCGAACCAGGTCGGCGCGGGCGGCGCGGCGGCGCTCACCCGCCCCACAGCTCGGGACCGGCGTAGAGCAGGCCGTCGTCGTAGCGCACGCCGGGCGCGCGATCTTCCGCGAGGAAGGTCGGGCCGTCGAGGTCGACCAGGTCGGCGAGCTGGCCCAGCACGAAGCCCGGCGCGGTGGCGAGACTGGTGCCGATCATCGTCCCCACCATCACGCCCAGCCCGAGCCGGCGCGCCTCGGCCGCCATCAGCAGCCCCTCGGTAAGCCCGCCGCACTTGTCGAGCTTGATGTTGACGACGTCGAACCGCCCCACCGCGCCCGCCACGTCATCGAGCGTCAGCAGGCTCTCGTCGCCCGCGATCGCGATGGCGGAGCGATAGCCGTCGAGCTCGGCCTCGGCGCCGCGCGCGAGCGGCTGCTCGAGCAGCGACACGCGGTGCGGCAGCAGGCCCGCGACCAGCGCGTCGAGCTCGGCGCGCGCGAAGCCCTGGTTGCCGTCGACGCCGAGCCACACGTCGGGGCGCGCGGCACGGATCGCGGCGACGCGCGCGAGATCCAGCGCCAGCTCGCCGGTCAGCTTCACCTTGATCGAGCGCGCCTGCGCATAGCCAAGCGCCACCGCCGCCATCGCCGCGGGCGTGTCCGCGCTGACGGTAAAGGTGGTGACGATCGGGCGCGGCGGCTCGGCCAGCCCCGCGAGCCGCCACACCGGCGTGCCGCTGCGCCGCGCCTCGAGCTCCCACAGCGCCGCGTCGACCGCGTTGCGCGCGCCGCCCGCGGGCATCACAGCGCGCAGCTGCGCCCGCGTCGGCCCCGCCTCGATCGCCGCGCGCGCCGCCTCCACCTCCGACAGCATGTTCGAGAGATCGTCGTCCAGATAGTAAGCGCCGGCGCCCTCGCCGCGCCCCTGGTGGGTGCCGTCGTCGAGCGTGACAACCAGCACCTCGGCGGTCTCGAAGACATAGCCGGAGATGCGGAAGGGTTGCGCCAGCCGCAGCGTCGCGGTCTCGGTGGCCAGCCGCAGCATCAGTAATGCACCGTCAGGGCGAGCAGGTGGAAGACCGCGGCGACCCACAGCACCACCAGGGTGGCGAGCAGCAGTAGCACGGCCCACAGCTTGCGCGTCCACGGCCGATCGCCGCGCAGCGTCACAACGGCGTTCCAGCCCGCGATGCCTACCGCGCCGACGAACACGACGATGCTCGCAAGCTGCAGCAGCGTCAGCCAGGCGTCGCCCGGCGCGGTGTCGCCGAACAGCACCGAGATCAGCCAGAACCATCCACCGAGCACCAGCAGCACCGCCAGCGCCATCACCCGCGCCGCACGCGCCGTGCGCAGCGGCGCGCCGGCGCGCGGCGCGGCGGCCTGATAGCGCCGGCGCAGGTACCAGTTCGCCGGCCAGAACAGCAGTGTCAGCAGCAGCACCGCGAGGCTGGCGTAGAGCGCAGGCAGCAGCCAGGCGGCGTCGCGGTACGCGGGTGCGCGGTCCCACATCATGAACGGCGAGACCAGGTCGAAGCTCCACCGCACCGGTCGGCCGTCGACCAGCTGCGCCGCCAGCCGGTCGTGCCCCGCCGGGTCGCGCCAGACATAAGGCGCGACCTCGACCCAGGCGATGGGCACGCCATTGGCGCCCTTCACCGACGGAATGACCAGCCGACCCTGCGCGTCGGCGCCCACCTCGGCCTGGCCGAAGAGGTTGAGGATATCGACGAAGTTGGTGAAGGACGAGCGGCTGACCTGCCAATGGCCGGCCAGCGCCGCCGCGTGCTGGCGCGCGGTGGCTGCATCGACGCGCCCGGCCGGCAGCGTCGCGCCGGGGAAATAGCGGTCGGCGAAATCCTGGAACAGCTGGCCGCGCACGACATGCGCCGCGCCCTCGCGCCCGGCCGAGTTGAACGAGACGTACAGCCCGGTGCGCTCCGCCAGGAAGAGGTGGAGCGAGGTGTGCATCTGGTTGGTGTCGCCCAGATGCGCGATCACGCGGCGGCCGTTGATGTTGGTCTCGAAGAAACCCAGCTCCATGCGGTTGAGCGGCGGGATCAGCGAGCGCGGGTTCACCTTGGCAAGCGGGCTTTCATGCATCAGCGCCGCGGTCTCGGGGCGCAGCACGCCGCGCCCGCCGTCGAGGTGGGCGATCATGAACTTGGCCATGTCGAGCCCGGAGGCGGAGAGCGAACCCGCAGGGCCGGGCACGACGATCTCGAACGGCTTGGGCGCGCCCGAGCCGAGCGGATAGCCCTGCGCCACCAACGCGCGCAGCCGCGGCGGCAGCGGCTGGCGGAAGCTCGCGGTGCGCATGTCGAGCGGGCGGAAGATGCGCTGCTCGACATAATCGTCGAAGCGCGTGCCGCTGACGCGCTCGACCACATAGGCCGCCAGCGTCGTCGCCCAGTTCGAATAGGCCGGGGTGGTGCCGGGCGCATAGACCCGCGCGGGGACGTGGCGCTTGAGATAAGCGCCGATCGGCTCGACGTCACCGACGTCGTAGGTGATCAGCTTCTTGTTGGCCTCTTCAAAGCCAGCGGTGTGCGTCATGATCTGGCGCATCGTGACCGGTGCGCCGCGATAGGCCGGGATGGCGAAGTCGAGGTAGCGGTTGACGTCGGCGTCGAGGTCGATCCTGCCTGCCTCGACCTGCTGCATCACCGCGGTCCAGGTGACAAGCTTCGAGACCGAGCCGGGGCGGAACAAGGTGAGGTCGGGGTCGACCGGGCGGCGCTTCGCGATATCGGCATAGCCGTAGCCGCGCGCCGCGATCACCCGGCCGTCGCGCACCACCGTGACCACCGCGCCCGCGATGTCGCCACTGTGCAGCGCATAAGGCATGTAGCCGTCGAGCCAGGCGGTGACGTCCTCCGCGGTGAGCGCGCGCGTGGCGGTCGGCGCGGCGGGCGCGGCTGGCTGCGCCAGCACCGGCGCCCCCGGTTTCTCCGGCGCCTGCGCTGGTGCGAGTGTTGCGAACGCGGCTGCGCCCAGCGCCGCCGACAGCCATGCGAGCATCCGTCCCGTCCCCATTGCCGCCGCCTCCGCTTGTCGCTATCCTCAGGTATCATCCTGATCAGGACAACGTTATCCTGTTTAGGCGCTTCGTCAATGGCCTCAGGAGGACGCCGCTTTGCCGACATCGCCCCCGACCCTGGGCGCGCTCCTGAAGGGGCTGCGCGCGCGCGAGGGCTGGACGCTCAAGGAGATGAGTGCGAAGTCCGGCATCCCGGTCTCGACCCTCTCCAAAATCGAGCACGACCGGCTGACGCTCACCTACGACAAGTTGCAGGCGCTCGCGCGGCGGCTCGGCATGCGGATGACCGATCTGTTCGCCGAGGAGGGCGAGGAAGCGGCGCAGCCGGTCACCGCGCGGCGCAGCCTCGGCGACGTGGCGCATTCGGTGCGCGTGGAGACGCCCAACTACGATTATTATTATCTCTGCACCGAGCTGCGGCGGAAACGGATGATTCCGGTGATCACCAAGATCCGCGCGCGCTCGGCCGAGCAGTTTGGCGAGCTGGTGCGCCACTCGGGCGAGGAATTCCTGTACGTGCTGAGCGGACGCGTCGAGGTGCAGACCGAATTCTACGATCCGGTGACGCTCGAGCCCGGCCAGGCGATCTACATCGATTCGAGCATGGGGCATGCCTATCTCGCCGCGACCGGCTGCGAGGAGGCGGAGGTGCTGGCGGTGATGTCGAGCGCCGAGGAGGAACTGATGGAATCACTGCTGACGCTCCATCACGGCCAGCGCGGCGCGGGCGCGGAGAATGAGAATGACGCGCCCGCGCCGCCGCGCCGCAGCGGGCGCGTCCGTTGAAGGCCGCGCTGCTCGCCGCCGCGGCGCTGCTCGCCGCCACGCCCGCCGCCGCGCAGGACTATGACGCGCGCGTGGCGCGCGTGCTCAAGGCGACGCCGCTGATCGACGGCCACAACGACTGGCCCGAGGCGCTGCGCGAGCGCGAGGGCGAGAAGCGCTGGACAATGGACCTGCGCGACCTCGGCGCGAGCGACCCCGCCTACAACACCGATATTGCGCGGCTGCGGCGCGGGCTGGTCGGCGGGCAGTTCTGGTCGGTGTGGGTGTCGCCAGACCTGCCCGGCAAGGAGCAGGTGGAACAGACGCTCGAGCAGATCGACCTGGTCCGCTCGCTCGCCGACCGCTATCCCGACACGTTCGCGCTGACGCGCACCGCCGCCGACGTGCGCCGCGCGCACGCCGCCGGGCGGATCGCCTGCCTCATCGGCGTGGAAGGTGGCGGCCAGATCGACGGTAGCCTCTCGGTGCTGCGTGCTTATGCCGCGCTGGGCGCAGGCTATCTTACGCTCACCCACTCGCGCACGATCGACTGGGCCGATTCCGCCACCGACGACCCGCGTCACGACGGGCTTACCGAGTTCGGGCGGAAGGTGGTGCTCGAGCTCAACCGCCTCGGCATGCTGGTCGACCTGTCGCATGTCAGCGAGAAGGTGATGCGCGATGCGCTGGCGGTAACGCGCGCGCCGGTGATCTTCTCGCACTCGGGCGCGCGCGCGCTCAACGACCACCCGCGCAACGTCTCGGACGACGTGCTGCGGCTGGTCGCGCGCAACGGCGGCGTGGTGATGGTGGACTATGCGCCGGGCTATGTCGCCGACGCCTATCGCCGCTGGTCCGCCGACTCGCTCGCCGAAAAGGCGCGGCTCAACTCGCCGCCGTACAACGGCCTCGACATCGGCCAGCCGGACAAGGCGGCGGCGGATTACGCCGCCTGGCTCCGCGCGCATCCCGCGCCGACGGTGACGCTGGCGCAGGTGGCGGATCATATCGTCCACGTTGCCAAGGTGGCGGGCGTCGATCACGTCGGGCTCGGCTCCGACTTCGACGGCGTCGGCGCGACCTTGCCGAAGGGGCTCGGCGACGTATCGACCTATCCCGCGCTGCTCGCCGAGCTGATGCGCCGCGGCTGGTCCGACGCCGACGTCGCCAAACTGGCGGGCGGAAACGTGCTGCGCGTGATGGAGGGCGCCGAGCGGGTCAAGGCGCAGCTCACGTCGCGGCAGTGATCGAGGTCGACGGGTTCCGGCAACCGAGAAGATCGACGCGCGGCCAGCCGGCGCGCGCAACGCAACGCCGGCCCGTCGTCGCGCTCGCCGCGGTTACATGATCAGGCGAGCGGTTAGGACGAAGCGGCGCTCCTGCTCAAGGAAGCTGGCGGGCAGCTCCGCACCGCTGCCGATCAGGATATACTCCTTGCGCTGCGTATCCAGCAGGTTGTTGACGTTGAAGCCGAGCTGGACGTTGCGCGTGACGAAGGCGTTCACCGACAGATCGAGCTGCCCGTAGTCGCGGACGTAGCGCTCGGCGCCGAACTGCCGCCCGACGTTGTCGTCGCGCAGATAGGCGCTGCGCCAGGCGTAAGCGAGCCGCGCGTCGATCCCGGCATGATCATAATAGAGCACCGCATTGGCGCTCTTCTTCGATAGGCCCGGCAACGGCGTGGTGCGCGACACGCCGTCGGCGCTGCGCACGCTGGCCTTGCTTTCGGCATAAGTGAAGTTGAGGATCGTGCCGAAGTAGCTCAGCGCGCCGGGCAGGAAGAAGAAGGGCGATTGCAGCCCGGCCTCCAGACCGTGGATCGTCGCGCTGTCGCCGTTGGTGGGCTGGGTGAAGGCGACGATGCCACTGGTCGGCAGCCCGGTTTCCTGATCGGGAAAGCTGGCCAACTCCGACACGGTCGTCTGCGAGATCAGCGAGCCGATCTGCTTGGCGAAGCCGTTGATCGTCAGCAGCGCGCCCGGATGAAAATACCACTCGAAGCCGAGATCTTCCTGGTCGGCCAAATATGGACGCAGGTTGGGATTGCCGCGGTTGCCGGTGCGCGGCCCCGAGTTGATCGTCGTCGCGGGGCTCAGCTGATCGAGCGTCGGGCGCGTCATCGCGCGCGAGTAGGTGCCGCGGATCAGCATGTTGGGCGCGACTTCCCAGCGCGCGTTGATGGCCGGCAGGAAGTTCGTGTAGCGCGCGTCGACGTTGCTCGGCGTCAGCTCGGTATCGATCAGTCCGAAGCCGTCCGACGACGTGTCCGTCACGATCACGCGCAGCCCGGCGTTGACCGACAGCGCGCCCATGGTGAAGTTGCCCTGAAGGTAACCGCCGTAGGTCTGCTCCACCACTTGGAAGGAATTGAGCTGGTCGCCCTGCGGATCGGTCGCGAACTGGTCCGACGTGAACGGGTCCAGCCCCGGGTAGATCGTCTGGATCAGCTTCTCGCGATCGACCGAGAGGATGCGGTCCGGCGTGGTCGCGTTGCGCACGCTGAACGGCAGCGTGGCGGCGAACGCACCGAGGCCGAGCGGGCTCGCGCCGAGCAGCTCGGCACCGTTGTACAGCCCGACGTTGCGCGCCTGCTGGCGCGAGGTGCGGTGGGTGTAGCGCGCGCCGGCCTGGACGCTGGTGAGGCCGGGCACGCCCTCGAACTCGCGGGTCGCGTCGACGCGGCCAACGTACTCATCGATCGTGTTCACCGCGCGGTTGAAGATGAAGACGTTGTAGCCGAAGCGATCGGGGTTACTGCTGAAGTCGGTCGCGGTCGAGGAAAATTGCGGCACGTCGCCGGCGACGCGATAGGTCACGTCGGCGCCGTAGGCGGCGAAGGAGTAGAGGTCGAGCTCATTGCTCGAGCGCTGGTGCGCGTAGCTGAAGCCGGGCGTGATCGTCAGATGGTCCGCCGCCTCCCATTTGGCGCGCAGCGTACCCTGGTAGACCTTGTTCTCCTGCGGCTGGTAGCTGTAGCCGACGCGGTTCTGGATGTTGCGGAAGGTCGCCTGGGTGACCGCGCCATTGTCGATCACATAGTCGGTCGGCGCCTGGTTGCCCGGCGAGCTGGTGCCGTCGGCGAAGAAGCTGGTCCCCTCGATCGGCGCGTCGGGGCGATCGTCGATCTGCGTCCCCTTGCGCCGCGCGTAGAGGAAGTCGGCGGTCAGCTCGAGCCGCTCGGTCGGGCGCGCCTGCCCGGCGACGGTGACGCCGAGATTCTCGCGCTTCTGCTGGTAGCTGTAGAAGGCAGTGGTGCGCGGCGTGGCGGCGTCGAGCAGCGTCGCCGGCGCGGTGGCGAGCACGTCGGCCGAGGCGATGTTGCGGAACGCCACCCAGGGACCGAAATCGACCTCATTGGTGCGGAAGTCCGTCTTCGAATAGGCCGCGGCGACGGTGATGCCATAGCGGTCGTCCCAGTTCTGGCTGACGAGCCCGAACAGGCGCGGCATCGCCTTGCCCTTCTGTCCGATCGTGACGCCGCCGGTCGCGGTGACGCGAAGCCCGGGAATGTCGAAGGGCTTGGGCGTCTCCTGCAGGATCGTGCCGGCGAGCCCGCCCTCGACGGTGCTGGCGGTCGGCGACTTCTCCACGGTGACCTTGGCGAACAGCTCGGGGGCGAGCACGCTGAAGTCGAAGCCGTTGAGCGCGGTGCCGCCGTTGATCTCGCTGCGCGTGAACTGCGGGCCGAGGCCGCGCAGGTTGATCGTCTGCCCCTCGCCGTTGACCGAGCGGTCGATCGTGATGCCGGGCACGCGCTGAAGCGATTCCGCCAGATTGTTGTCGGGGAACTTGCCGATGTCCTGCGCCGAGATCACGTCGACGACCGAGATCGAGCGGCGCTTGTCGGCGAGCGAGCGCTCGATGCCGGCGCGCAGGCCGGTGACGACGACGTCGGCGCCCTCGGCGTCCGAGGGCGCGACTTCGGCGCCATCAGTGGGCGCGTTGGCGCCAATCGTCTGCGCCTGCGCACCGGCGCCGGCGCCGGCGCCGGCCGAGACGATGGCGCTACCGATCAGGAGGGTTCGACGCAGTCGGCGGTATGCACAGCTCTTCATGTTAGCCCCCTCTTTCGTTTTACATCGTTGTTCGTCACGCAGACGTCGCTGCTCGTGCGGCGCGTTACCGGCGCCGCCTGGCCAAGCAGCGATCCTGCCTTCTGCTCGGTCGCTCATTCGAGGAGCGCGGATCAAGGACACTTCGCCCTCCACCCCATCGAGCCGATCGCGCATTATCACCAGCGCGCTTTCTTTCGCTGTGCTATCGCGTACGCAATATAGCAGTCAATTAGAAAAGAAGCGAAAGATTGCGAATCAAATCGGAACGTGATGCCGACGCAAACGGCTGCGCAACAAACGTGCGGCACCCGCGCCTCCTCGGTTGATCCAGCCTAGGGAGAAGTGGCGGCAATTGGGAAAGCGATCCTTGGGACAGGCCCACACCGAACGCGGAGCCTCGAAGGCGCACAGGAAGCCAAAGCGGCGCACGACCATCGCCCTGAGAAGGCGCGACGTCGACCAGCTCGGTCACCCCAGGGAGCGGATATTCTACCGCCGCGGCGCGAGCCCCTCCCCACCACCACGCAGCGCGGCTTCGGCCCATGTCGTGACGAGCGGCAGGTCGGTGGCGCGCCCGACCTTGCGCGTGACCAGTTCGACCACACGTGCGCCGCGCAGCTCGGCGCGCAGCGGGCGCGCCGCCATGCCGAAGCGCATGGCGCCGGAGCGCGCGAGCAGCCGGCCGTCGCCGTAGACCAGGAACTCGGCAGCATCGCGCGTGTCGCGGGTGGAATCGTCGACGCCGACCAGCGCCTCCAACCGCTCGGCGCCGTGCGCGCGCACCTCGAGCCGCGACTGCGCCAGCACGCCGATGCCGGTGTCATAGCTGCGCCCCGCGACCTGCAGCGTCTGGTCGTACGGCGTGGCATCGGCCTGCGCGCCGCCCCAGCCGGCGTAGGTCGGGCGCTCGCCGGTGTCGCGCGTCCCGCTCCACTGCCCCGTCATGCGGTGGACCACCGGGTCAGGCTCGGGCGCGACCACTCCATCGACCGCGACGTTGACGTTGCCGGGTACCTCGGAGAGGTACATGCCGTCGCTCAGCCGCCGCGTGCCGCTCACCTCGAAGACGCGGCTCTCGCGCGGCGCCAGCGTGAAGCTCGTCTCGCCGGTGAAGGGCGCGAGCGTTCGACCGCTCCATAGGTCGCGCAGCGTGATCGGGGCATCGGGCGCGAGCTTGAGCTGTGCGGCGGTGAGGTTCATCTCGGCCGGGGCCAGCCCGCGGTTCAGCAGCACCACCGCCTTGTGGCCGTTGCTCAAAGTCTTGACGATCGTCTGCACGTCATCCGAGACGTAGGCGATCACACCCTGGTGCCCGCCCGGATCCTGGTTGACCCGCACGATATCGGCATTGCCCCAGATCTTCATCAGGCTCTCCGGCGCCTGCCGCAAGTCGTAGCCGATGAACAGCGGCGCGTTGATGATCGCCCACAGCGCAAAATGCGTGCGCGCTTCGGTGAGATGGCTGGCGTCGAAATCGCCCTGCCCGATGAACAGCATGTCGGGATCGTTCCAGGCGCCGGGCTTGGCGTAGAGCGCGCGGGTCGACGCACTGTCGAACGAGTGGAGCATGCGAGTCCAGTGCGGCGTGATGTCCTGGCTGGTGCGCCACATCTGGCCGACCTCCTTGCCCCAGCGGCGCACGTCCGCGCTGCCCCAGGTGCACAGTGCGAGGATCGACTCGCCGTCGGGGCGATAGCGTGCGATCGCCGCGGCGACGGCGGCATAGAGCGAGCGCACCTGCGCCACGTCGGTGCGGTTGATCGAGGCCTGGTCGATCAGCGGCGGGAAGGCGCGATAGCCGTTCTGCACCACCACCGGCGCGCCGGGCGCGTAGACGTTGATCCCGCAGGCGTCGACCTTGAGATAGTCGAAGCCCCAGTCGCCGAAGTAGAGCGCGACGTCCTGGTCGACATGGCCATAGAGACCGACCTCGCGCTCCGCCGCCGTGCCCTCGGGCAGGTTGGGCGAGTGCAGGTCATAGGCCTGCGAGCAGGCGTTGCGCCCGATGTCGCTGTATAGCCCGGCCTTGAGCCCCATGGCGTGCAGCCGGTCGGTGAAGGGACGGAAGCTGCTGTCGCCGCCGCCGACCGCGGCGGAGGGAAAGATGCGCGTGCGGATCACCAGCCGCCCGTCGCCGGTACGGCGCTTGAGCCACCAGCCGTCGTCGACGTTGACATAGCGGTAGCCGAGTTTGGCCAGCCCGCTGTCGACCAGCTTCTGCGCGGCGCCAAGCACCTTTTCCTCGTCCACCTCGGTGCGGAAGGCGTTCCACGAGCTCCATCCCATCGGCGGCGTGCGCGCCGCGGCGTGCTCGGGCGCCGACCAGCGCCCGGTCGGAGCAAGCGGGTCCGGCGCGGCCGCGGCAGGACCGGCGAGCACGGCGGCAAGTGCGGCAAGGGACAGGGTCGGCAGGCGCATCGGACGGAACCTCGCTGTTCGCCACATCATAGATTTTCTCTCCGGCGCGGAAACAGGCCGGAGATGACACCTGCTCGCTCCGCCGTGCTCCGGCGAATGCCGGAGCCCAGAGCCACGAGTGCCGGCGCCTGGAGCATCAGGCTCCTCCATGGACAGGAGCACAGCAGCGGATCAGGCGAGGGAGCCAAGCGCTATCGCTGTGCCAGATGCCGCGCATACAGCGCCGCGCCATAGCCCGGCGCGTGCAGCGGCTCGACCGGCGTGCAGCCCGCCGCCTCCAGCCCGCTCGCGAAGGCGTCGCGCACCGCGGGCACGTTGGCGAGCACGCCGCCCGACCAGGACACCGCCACGCGCTCGCCCGGATCGAAGCCGAGCCGCGCGCGCAGCGCGGTCGCGAGCAGCACCAGCTCGGCGGCCGCGTCGGCCAGGATCACGCGCGCGGCTTGGTCACCGGCGTCCGCGGCGCGCGACACCACCGTGGCGAGCGCCGCGATCTCGCCGCGCGCCATGCCGCGCGCGCCCATCACGCGCTCGCACAGCGCGAGATCGTCGTCGAGCGCGAGCGCCTCGCGCAGCAGCGCGTGCAGCGGGCCGATCGGGGCGCGCCCGTCGCTCATCCGCGAGAAGGCAGCGAGCCCCGCGCGCGCGATCGCAAAGGCTGAGCCCTCGTCGCCGAACACCTCGCCCCAGCCGCCCGCGCGCGCGCCGCGGTCGCCGCGCTCGCCATAGGCGATCGAGCCCGTGCCCGCGACGACGTTGATCCCGTCCGCGCACGCCAACGATCCCGCCCAGCCGCACACCATGTCATTGTCGCAGCGATAGCGTGCGTGCCCGAGCAATGCGCCCACCGCGGCGTCGAGCCGCGGGTCGACCGCGCTGTCCTCGCCATAAGCGGGCAGCCCGAGAAAGACGTGGTCGAGGTGCGCGGGCGCGGCGCCGATCTGGGTGCAGACCGCGCTCACTCCCTCGGCGATACGGCGCACCGCCTCCTCCTCGCCGACTTCGAGGTGGTAGGTCGTGCCCGTCACCGCGCGCGCGATCACCACGCCCGCGGCGTCGATGCAGACGAACTCGGTCTTGGTCCCGCCCCCGTCGACGCCGAGATAGCGGCGCGCGCTCATGCCTCGGCGTGGATCCGCACGCCCTGCACCACGCGGTTGACGGTGCCGCTCGCATTGGGCTGGTCGGGCGTGAGCCCGAGCGCGAGCGAGACGTGCAGCGCGAACAGTTGCGCCGGCACGATGAACGGGAAGAGCAGGTCGGCATCGGGCGCGCCGTCCATCCCGGCGAGCGTGATCGTGGCGCCCTCGTCCGCCTGCGCCGAGATCACCGCCACCTCGCCCGCCCGCGCGTCGCCACGCAGCTCCGCGACGATGTCGAGGTCGTAGCGGCGCGTCAGCGGGTCGTTGGCGACGAACACCACCAACAACGTACGATCGGTGACGATCGTCTTGGGGCCGTGGCGGAAGCCGAGCGCGCTGTCGAAGGCGGTGACGACCGCGCCGTCGCTCAGCTCCATCAGCTTGAGTGCTGCCTCGCGCGCCAGCCCGCTGAACACGCCGCTGCCGAGATAGACGACGCGATCGAAGCCGCGCGCGGCCAGCGCCGCGGCGACCGGTTCGGCGCGCGCCAGCATGTCCTGCACACCCGCTGCGATCGCCTCGATCCGCGCGTCCATCGCGGCGATGCCGCCGAGCGCGGACAGCGCCGCCAGCATCATCGCGGTGAAGCTGGAGGTCATCGCGAAGCTGCGGTCGTGCGTCGCCTCGGGCAGCACGATCACGTGCGCGCGCGCGCCGCCGCGCCGCGCGAGGTCGCCCTCGGCGTTGCATGTCACGATCAGATGGTGCGCCTCGACGACGCGGCGGTCGACCAGGTCGACCGCGGCGACGCTCTCGGGGCTGCTACCCGAGCGGCCGAACGACACCAGGAGCGTCGGCGCATCCGCGCGCAGATGCAGATCGGGCGCGCCGACGATGTCGGTCGTGGCGATCGCCTCGACCGAGCGGCCGAGCGTGCGCGACAGCCAGGGCGCGAGGCACTCGCCGATGAAGGCCGAGGTGCCCGCGCCGGTCAGCACGATGCGCAGCTCGGAGCGCGCGAGCAGCGGCGCGAGGAACGCCTCGATCTCGGCGCGCGCGTCATGCAGCAGCTGCTGGGTGGCGCGCAGCGTCGCAGGCTGTTGCGCGATCTCGCGGCGTGTCCAGGAGGAGTCGCCGGGCTCCGCGGCGGGGGCGGCGATCAGCGTGTCAGTCATGGGGAAAACAGGCTCCGTGATAGGCGTCGAGCGTGGCGCCGATCTGCGCCATCACCAGCTCGGCGGGGTCGAGGCCGGCGCGGCCGGCGCGCACCGCGGCATAGGCCGCGGGCAGATGCTGGCTGAGCAGCGGCAGCGGCGGCGGGGTCTCGCGCAGGTTGGCGAACAGCCGCTCCTGCGCCGCCGCGATCGTGGCGTCGGGCCAATAATAGCGGATGCGGTCCGACAGGCTGTACTGCAGTTGCAGGTCGAGCGCCGCACCGGTGGCGTGATAATATTTCGCCCAGTTCTTCGGCTCGGCGCGCAGCCGGTCGAGCGTGACCGCGCGCAGGTTCGCGCGCGCGCCCTCGGCGACTGTCTCGCGCTCGATCGCGTCGAGCGCCCATAGCGCCTCGCGCAGCGCGAAGGTGACGCCGGGGCCGACCTTGAGGATGGCGAAATGGTCCGTCACCAGCGCGGCGAGCGCCGCCGCGGTCTGGTAATCGGTCGAATGCGCCTCGTAGACGAGGTGCGGCACGGGCTCGATCGCACGGCTCAGCGCGACCGCGCGCTCGGGGTGATAGTCGACCACCTTGTCATGGTCGAACTCGACACCGGGCTGGACGACGGTGGCGATCACGCGTTCCCAGGCGTCGGCGAGCCCCGCGGCGCGGAACAGGTCGCGGTGCATGTCGACAGTGGCGATCGCCGCCGCCGGGTCGGTCACCGCCAGCTCGTCGAGATCCTCGGCGGCGCCGCCGGGTACGGGTACTTCGGTGCCGATGATATAGACCGGCGCGGTCGCGGGATCGCCGGCGAAAGCGTCCTCCGCGGCGCGGCACAGCAGCGCGGCGCGCTCCGCGATCGTCCGCTCAGGCAGCGGCACGGGATCGTCGGCGCAGCTCATCGAACAGTCGAGGTGGATCTTGGCGAAACCGGCGCGGACGTAATCGGCGACCATCACTGCGGCCTTGTCCATCGCCTCGGCCGCGGGCAGCGCGGTCCAGGCGTTGGGGCCGAGATGGTCGCCGCCGAGTACCAGCCGGTCGAGCGGATAGGCGACGCGGCCGGCGATGCGCTCGACGAAGGCGCGGAAATCGGCCGGGACCATGCCGGTATAGCCGCCGTCCTGGTTCACCTGGTTGGAGGTCGCCTCCACCAGCGCGAACGGCGCGCCGTGCGCCAGCGCGTGGCGCAGCGCGGCCTCGATCACCAGCGGGTGCGCCGAGCAGACCGAGGTGACGCCGACGCGTTCCCCCGCCTTATGCCGGTTCACCAGGTCGAGAAGTATCTGCACGTGCGTCTCCCTTTACGCGGCCGGCATACCGCCAGCCGCAGCAGAACACAAGAAAGCGAAACTTAGCGAAACTATATAGCAGCGGGTGCGGGCTCGCCTTCGGCGCCCGGATCGGCGGCGTCGGGCTCGATCGCGAGCAGCAGCGAGGCGGTGAGCGCGAGCACGATCCCGAGCGTCTTGAGCGGCCCCGGCACCACATGGAGCACCGCGAGCGAGATCAGCGCGGTGGCGAGGGGCGCGCCGGCGTTGGCGAGCGGCGCGACGATGATCGCCTTGCCGTAGCGGAAGGCGAATACCAAGGTCAGCGCGCCGATTGCGTTGAGCAACTGGATCGCGGCGGCCAGCCCGGGCCCGTCGAGCCCCCAGTTGATCGGGCGCCCCCCGCCCGTTCCCCAATCGGTCATCGCCCAGGCCACCGGCGCGAGCGCGAGTCCGGATAGGGTCATGTAGACGAAGATGCTCTCGGCCGAGGTGACGTGGTTCGCCGCCTTCATGAAATAGGCCTGGACGCCCCAGCACAGCATCACCGCCACCGCGGGCAGCAGCCACGCCCCCGACGCCCCCGCCCCGCCCGCACCCGGCGCGAAGTCGAAGGTGGGCAGCGCCAGCAGCGCGAGCAGGATGCCGAAGGCGCCGAGTCTGCCGGTGCGCTCGCCCATCAGCAGGAACGACAGCGCGATCGTCACCACCGGCGACAGCGAGATGATCGGGAAGATCAGATAGGCGGGCCCGCGCGCCACCGCGTAGAACAGCAGCATCTGCCCGCCCGCGCCGAGCAGCCCGACCGCGAGCCCGTAGCCGATCGCGCGCCGCGAGCGGTCGAGCTGCCAGCCCGCCTGCTTCAGCACCACCAGAGCCGGCGGCACCATCGTCAGCGCCCAGACGACATAGACCAACGTCTCGGGGAAGCCGCGCTGCGGCGACAGGCCCGAGAAGGCGCCCCATACGCCCCACAGCACCACGGTGACGAGCGCGTTGACCAGCCAGCCGCGCCCCGCCGGCGCTCCCCCGCTCATGCCGCGCCCCGCGCGACCGGGGTGGCGCGCACCAGCAAAGCGCGCTCGAACGTCGCCGCGAGCGTCGGCTTCGCGCGCGAGGCGGTGCCGAGCGAGCGGCCGGTGAAGCCGTCGACGAGCGCGTAACTCCCTTCGCCCAGCCCGCGCAGCGCGATCGGCCCGGACCAGCGATCGGCGTAGAAAGCATAATGGAGCACGCCGTCCTTCTCGATCGCGTGCGCCTCGGGCTTGTCGAAGCCGATGTCGTACAGCCCGCCGAGATAGCGGCCCTTGGGCAGCATATGCTCGCGGTACAATGCGACCCATTTGCCCCACAGCGCTTCCTTGGCGGGGGTCAGCACGAAGCCGCCCGGCGGCAGTTTCTCCATCGGCTTGGGCGTATCCCTCGGCCAGGTGAACTTGGTCGAGGGGATCGCGCCGATGCCATAGGCCGAGGCGAAATCGTCGCCGCCGTCGCTGAGCTCGACATGGTCGCCCGAATAAGGTGCGGACGGACCCATCAGCGCTTTGAAGGTCTTGCCCTTGAGCCGGATCTGCCAGGACGACAGCGGGTCGGAGGCGGGCGTGTTGTTGGTCGCGGGCAGGTTGTGGAAGGCGAAGCTGTCGCCGCACGGGCACAGTTCGAGCACGGCGTCGGGATTGGCGGCGACCGCCTCGTCGTGGATCGCCTTCCAGAAATCCTGCAGCTTCTCGCTCGATTCCTCGGGACGCGCGTGGTGATGCGCGGGATTGTAGCAGGGCGCGACGCCGTTGAGATGCTGGCCGTCGAGCTTGAGCCCGTCATAGCCCCAGTCGGAGATGATCCGGCGCACCAAAGTGCGGAAATAGTCGACCGTCGGCTGATATGCCGGGCAGAGCGTGAAGGCGTTCCAGAAGCTGACGTTCTGCGCCGAGCCGTCACGGTCGAGCAGCAGCATGTCGGGATGGTCGCGCAGCAGGTCGGTGCCGGGATCGACCGCGAGCGGCGCGAGCCACAGCCGCGGGCGCATGCCGTCCGCCTTGATGCGATCGGTGAAGGCGCGCATGTCGGCGTCGCCGCGCGGGAATTTGGCGGGGTTGAGCTTCCAGTCGCCCTCCGCGGTCTGCCAGCCGTCGTCGAGCACCGCCCATTCGAAGCCGAGCGCCTTGGCCTTGGGCAGCGTGCCGTAGACCTGGTCGAGCGTGAAGTCGCGCTCATAGCCCCAGGCGCACCAGATCGGCCCGTAGCTCGACTCGGGGATCGCGGGCGCCGCCACGCCGCGCTCGGCCATCAGCCGGCGATAGGCGTCGAGCGGGCGGAAATGGTCGCCGGTATGCGCCATCAGGAAGGCTGTCGGCAGCGTGAGGGTCGCGCCCGGCGCGAGCAGCGTGGGCTGGTCGCCGCTCAGCCCGATCCGGGTGGCGCCGGGCTGCGCCGCGACCGGCAGCGCGACCTGGCGCGGGCTGGTCTCGAGATGCCCCACCGCCAGCCCGACGTCGCGCCGCCACACCACCGCCACGGGCGTGCCGCCGCCATAATCGGAGGCGTTCATCCCCATGAAGTTGCGCTGCTCGAAACCCGGCGCGACCTTCTGCACCCAGTCGCGCCGGTCGGGATAGGAGGCCCCTGCGAAGGTCCAGGCGCCGTCCGCATGCGCGGCCAGATCGTGCGTCGCGACGCGCCAGCCAGCGATCGCCAGAGGCGCCGCGCCGGTGTTGCGGTAGCTCACCTCGTAGAGTGCGAGGCCGGGATAGGCGTCGAGGAAGGTCACCGCGATCTGCTGCTCGATTCGCCCGCCCGCGGTGGCACGCAACAGGTGGCGTCGCCCCTTGCCGTGCGCGCCCGCGACGGGCTCCTCGCGATGGTCGAGCAACAGGAAGCTGCCGAGCGGCATCGCGCCGGCGAGGAACAGCGCCTCGGGCTGCGCGCGCGGCGTGATCGCCTGGCCGCGGTAGGAGATCATGGCGCGCATCGCTCGATCATAGTCGATCGTCAGCGCGCCGTCGCTCAGCCGCACGCCCGCGGGTGCTGCCGCCCAGACCGCGCCGCCGAGATCGGGCAGCGCCACCGCCGCACCGCCAACGAGCAGGCGGCCGAGCAACGATCGGCGCGTGGCGGTGAACGGCATCGTTGACTCTCTCCTGTGCGGCTCGACGGCCAGTGAGAAAGAGCTTGCACCAACCCGGGGGGACGCGCAAACAAAAACCGCAACATCAACGCGCGTTTTCTTTCGTTGCGCGCGAAATGGGAGAGAGACGATGAGCCTGCTCGCAGCCCTGCTGATGGCGAGCGCGACGACGTCCGCGGCGCATTATACCGAGGCCGATTTTGCGCGCGTGGCCAAGTTCGACTCGCATTTTCACGCCAATGTCGAGGATCCGCGGTTCCTCGCCTTGGCGAAGCGCGACCGGTTCGAGGTGCTGTCGATCAACGTCGACTATCCAGATTTTCCGGCGCTTGCGGATCAGGCGCGGATCGCGCGTGCGATGCGCGCCGCCGACCCGGCGGACTTCCGCTACGCCACCACCTTTTCGATGGCGGGCTTCGGCACGCCGGGCTGGACCGAGCGGACGATCGCGCAGCTCGACCAGGCGTTCGCGCGCGGCGCGATCGCGGTGAAGGTGTGGAAGAACATCGGGATGGTCGCCAAGGATGCGAGCGGCAAGCGCGTCTTCCTCGACGACCCTCGACTCGACGGCGTGATGGCACACCTGGAGCAGCGCCACATCCCGCTGATCGCGCATCAGGCCGAGCCCAAGAATTGCTGGCTCCCGCTCGACCAGATGACGACCGACAACGACCGCGACTATTTCAAGGCGCACCCCGAATATTACATGTACCTCCACCCGGAGGAGCCGAGCTACGAGGCGCTGATGGCGGCGCGCGACCGCTTCGTCGCGCGGCACCCGAAACTGGCGTTCGACGGCGCGCACATGGCCAGCCTGGAGTGGAGCGTCGACGAGCTGGCGCGCTTCTTCGACCGCTATCCCAACACCGTCGTCGACCTCGCCGCGCGCCTGTCCAACCTCCAGGTCCAGTCGAACGCGGACCTCGCCAAGGTGCGCGCCTTCTTCATCAAATACCAGGACCGCATCCTCTACGGCACCGACCTCACCGACAGCCCGCCCGATCCCGCCGCGCGCGCGCAGAACCCGCCCGCCACCGGCGACTTCCCCAAGGAGGCCGATCGCGTCTGGCGCGCCGACTGGCGCTATCTCGCGACGCCGCTGCCGCAGCGCGTCGAGGCGATCCGTGCCGACGCCAAGGGGCTCAACCTGCCGCGTGCGGTGATCGACAAGATTTACTGGGGCAATGCGCGCCGCTTCTTCCATCTGGCGGGGTGAGATGCCGGGGTGGAGGCACGAATGTTCCTGCCAGCCCGCCGCCCCGGCGGAAGCCGGGGCCCAGGTGAGAAGGCCCTAGTGAGCGCCGCCGTCTTCACCTGACTCCACCCCGGCGTCCACCGGGGTGCTTGGCATGGTGAACGATGGCGGCGCCTCTCACGCTACGTGCAGGCGGAACCCCAGCCGCTCGGCCGCGGCGGGCAGCCCCTCGGGGGCTTTGGCGTCGGTGACGAGGTCGTCGATCTCGGCGATGTTGAGGATGCGATGGAGACAGACGCGGCCGAACTTCGACTGGTCGGTCACCGCGATCACCTGCCGCGCCGCGCGCACCATCTTGCGGTTGAGCATCGCCTCGGGCTCGTAATGCGTGGTGATGCCGCGCTCGAGATCGAAGCCGTCGACGCCGAGGAAGAGCTTGTCGACGTGCAGGTCGTCGAGCGCCGCCTCGGTCTGCGCGCCGTAGAAGGCGCGGTTGCGCCGGCGCAGCGCGCCGCCCAGCATCACCACGCGGATCCGCTCCTTGCGCGCCAGCGCGCACAGGATGTCGAGATCGTTGGTGAGCACGGTAATCTCTTCGTCATCGGGCAGATGGTGCGCGATCTGCAGCGTCGTCGTGCCCGAATCGAGCACCACCGACTCGCCCGGCCGCACCATCGCCGCCGCCATCGCGCCGATCCGCGCCTTTTCGTCGACGTGCGCCGCGCGTTTCGCTTCCACCGCGGGCTCGGCGATCACGTTCACCGCATCGGCCACGATCGCACCGCCGTAGGAGCGCTCGGCCACACCGCGTTTCGCGAGGAAGTGCAGGTCTTTGCGGATCGTCTGCATCGACACGCCGAAACGCTCGGCGAGCGGCGCCACCTGCACGCTGCCGCGCTCGCGCACCATCGCGCTGATCTGCTGCCGTCTGCCGCTGGTGTCCCGTACCGTGGACATCGCATCCTCCCGTTCACGCACCGGCTTACCAGCCGTGACCGGCGGCTACAATGCTCCCACTAGGTTTCGTTTCTTTTCTATTTGACAGTATTGCTACGCTCACGATAGCAAGTCGCAACGTTTCGCACCGGGTGCGGGGAAGAGGGAGAGTGGCGATGACGCAGCTGCAGCACGGGCGCGGCAAGATCCTAGCCGGCGCGAGCCTGGCCGCCCTGCTCATCGCCGGCCAGGCTGCGGCGCAGGACGCCAGCGCGCCGGTCGACGGCACGCAACAGTCCTCCACCGCCTCGCCCGACCCGCAGGCGGTGCTGTCCGACCCGTCGCAGCAGCCCGGTGAGACCGGCCAGCCCGACGGCCCCGTTACGACCGGCGGCGACATCGTCGTGCGCGGCGTCCGCGGCAGCCTGCTCCGCTCGATCCAGGCGAAGCGCAACGCCGACACCATCGTCGACGCGATCTCCTCCGAAGAGCTCGGCAAGTTTCCCAACCGCAACGTCGCCGAGGCGCTCGCCAACATTCCGGGCGTGACGGTGGGACGCGACGGCCGCGGTGAGGGGCGCGACATCACCGTGCGCGGGCTCGGCTCCAATTTCGCGATCACCACGCTCAACGGCCGCATCCTGCCGACCGACGGCACCGACCGCTCGTTCCAGTTCGACGTGCTGCCCTCCGAGATCATCTCGGGCGCCGAGGTGAAGAAGGCGGTGCGCGCCTCTGAGCTGGAAGGCAGCATCGGCGGCAACGTCGACCTGCGCACCGCGCGTCCGCTCGACCGCCCCGGCTTCCACGCCTCGGCCGCGCTCGAGGGCCAGTATAACGACCTGGTCGACAAGGGTGGGTACAAGGCCAGTGGCGTCGTCAGCACCACCTTCGCTGACGACACGATGGGGCTGCTGGTCGGCGCCAGCTACAACAAGTACAAGTTTCGCACCGACAATCTCGGCGAATATTCGATCACCGACGGCACCGAGGCGGGCTATGGCATCGACTTCAACCGCGACGGCAAGGTCGATCCGAACACCGCCGGCCCGGCCTATATCTGGCCCGATTACTACAGCGTCGGCTATGTCACCGGCGAGCGCGAGCGGATCGGCGCGGCGGGTGCCTTCCAGTGGAAACCGTCGAGCCGCTTCGAGTTGACCATCGACGGCGTCTACAGCCATTTCGACGTCACCCAGCACAACTACCGCTCGTCCAACTATCTCAACCCGCTCGGCGACGACGGCTCGCCGCGCTGGGATCCGTCGTCGATCCAGGTCGACCGCAACAACGTGGTCACCGGCTTCGCGATCAACGACCTCGTCTCCGAGGTGTTGACCACCGACGAGCCGCGGCAGAGCCAGACCTATCAGATCGGCGGCCGCATCGACTGGCGCCCGGTCGACCAGCTCAAGCTCGCCTTCGACGGTTATTACGGCAAGGCCACCAACACCACCGGGGGGCGCAACCGCTTCGTCGTGGCGGGCATCCCCGGCGCCTCGGCGACGTTCGCGACGCGCGACAACGGTCTGCCCGACCTCGCCATCACCCTGCCGGGCGGGCGCACGATCGACCAGGCCACCAACGACGATTATCGCGCGCATTACATCGGCATCCAGGGCCAGGACGTCTCGGACGAGATCAAGAGCGGCAAGATGGACGGCGAGTATCGTGTCGATAATGGGACGTTCAAGGCGATCAGCTTCGGCGTTACCTGGACCGACCGGCGCAAGAACGTCACCACCGTCGACAACCAATATACCACGTCGTGCAACTATTGCGGCTATCCCTTCACCTTCGGACAGATCGGCGCCGACGTGGTGCGCCCCGGGCAGGGCAACATCTTGAGCAAGCTGCCGGGCAACTTCCCGCGCAACTTCCCCAATTTCGACATCGACACCTATCTCGCGGCGCTGCCGCGCGCCGACAACAACCCGGCGGTGCTCAACCCCAACAGCTGCCTCGATGCGAGCGGCGCGACGATCGACGGCTGCGCGCTGTCGCCCTACCCCGCCGGCTATTCGACCCAGATCATCCAGGACGATCTGCCCGCCTCCTACCGCATCCGCGAGCGCACCTGGGCAGGTTACGTCCAGTTCAACCTCGCGGGCGAGAAATGGCGTGCCGACATCGGCGGGCGGCTGGTCGCCACCAAGGTATCGTCGGTCGGCTATGGCGCCTCGATCGCGAAGATCATCCCGCGCGCGGGCACGCAGGACAATGCGGTCGCCTTCAACGATGTCGAGCCGATCACGGGTGGTGGCGACTATCTGCGGCTGCTCCCTGCCGCCAACTTCGCCTATGACCTGACCGACGGACTGCGCGTCCGGCTCGCGGCGTCGCAGGCGATCTCGCGCCCGACCTTCGCCGAGCTGTCGCCGGCCAAGGACGCCACCTCGGCGCAGTCGGGCACCTATATCATCTACGATGCGGGCAACCCGAACCTGAAGCCGACCGAGGCCAACCAGCTCGACGTGTCGCTCGAATATTACCCGTCCAATCGCCTCGCGCTGACGGCGGCGGCCTTTTACAAGCATATCACCAACTTCGTCTCGACCGTGCCGGTCGACGTGGTGGTCACGCCGACCGCGCAGCCGGGCAACCAGCAGCAGAATTTCGACTTCGTCGAATATCAGGTGCGCAACGGCGACAGCGCCAACGTCTATGGCGTCGAGGTCGGCGGGCAGTATTTCCTCGACAACGGCTTCGGCGTGCAGGCGAACCTCACCTACAATCGCTCACGCGCCACGTCGGGCGACGTCACCACCGACCTGCCCGGCGCCATCCCCTTCTCCGCCAATGGCAAGTTGTTCTACGAGAACCACGGCATCGGCGCGCAGGTGTCGTATAGCTTCCAGTCGCGCTTCACCTACGCACAGTCGGGCAACCTCGCCTATCTGCCGGTGAAGGAGGATCCGTACCACGAGGTTTCGGCGACCCTGTCCTACGATCTGAACAGCCACCTCACCGTCTATGCGCAAGGTTCTAACCTGCTCGGCCAGGCCGTGAAGCGCTTCAACGACCTGCGCAACGTCCCCAACTTCTACGAATATTCGGGCCGCGCCTTCTTCTTCGGGGTGCGCGGCCGGCTGTGATCGCCGTGACACGACCGGCGCTCAGCGCATCTGGATCGGTGCCGGTCGACCGTGCTGCTTTCCCCCGGTCTGTCGGGCTCGCCGCGGCCGTGCACGCGCCAGGAGACATCGCCGCGAACGAGCGATAAGGGCGCCGGATGAGCCGGCTACTCCTGTTCAACAAACCGTTCGGGGTCCTTTCCCAATTCACCGACCGGGGATCGCCGACGGCTCGGTCGACGCTGTCAGATTTCGTCGACGTCAAGGGCGTCTACCCCGCCGGGAGGCTCGATCGCGACAGTGAGGGCCTGCTGTTGTTATGCGATGACGGCCGGCTACAGGCGCGCATCGCCGATCCACGCTTCAAGATGCCCAAGACCTATCTCGTCCAGGTCGAAGGCGATCCGCTGGAGCCGGAGCTAACGCGCCTGCGGCAGGGCGTGCGGCTCAAGGATGGCATGACCCTTCCCGCCGGCGTCGAGCGCATCGACGCGCCGGACCTGTGGCCGCGCGATCCGCCGATCCGCCGGCGCGCGACCATCCCCGACAGCTGGCTGAGGCTCACCATCCGCGAAGGCCGCAACCGGCAGGTCCGCCGCATGACCGCGGCGATCGGGCTGCCCACGCTGAGGCTGGTCCGCTGGTCGATCGGCGACTGGTCACTCGACGGGATCGCGCCGGGCGAGTTCAAGGTGTTGTCGGAACTCAGCGACGTCGCCAGCGGCCCGTCTGCAAAGACAGGGCGCGGCGAGACAACGGCGGATCAGCAGGGCCCAAGTAGCAGATGAATTATCGTCACTCCTTCCATGCCGGCAACAGCGCCGATGTCGTGAAGCATAGCCTGCTGATCGCGCTGGTTCGGGCACTGCAGCAGAAAGACGGTGCGTTGACCCTGATCGACACGCACGCCGGCTGCGGGCTCTACGACCTCGGCGGCGAACAGGCTCAGCGAACGGGCGAAGCCGCGCACGGCGTGCTGCGGGCCTTCGCCGACGCGAACCCGTTGCTGAACAGCTATCGCGCCGCCGTGCAGGCAGTGAATGACGGAGCGGAGCCGCGCCGCTATCCCGGCTCTCCGCAGGTCCTGGCGCAGCTGCTGCGCCCGCAGGACGTGCTGATCGTCAACGAGAAGCATCCCGAGGACGCGCAAGCCCTGCGCGCCGCGATGCGCGGCACGCCTGCTGCCGTGCATGAGCGCGACGCCTACGAGCTTTGGCTGGCACTGCTGCCGACACGCACCGGTCGCGGCGTCGTGGTGGTTGATCCGCCGTACGAGCAGACCGACGAACGCGCCCGCATCACGGCCACCGTGGCCGCGGCGCACCGTAAGTGGGCGCATGGCGTGACGGTGATCTGGTATCCTCTGAAAGATCGCTTGACGCATCAGCGGTGGAAAGACTCGCTGCAGCGGCTCGGCATCCCGAAGTTCTTGTCGGTCGAGCATTGGTTGTACGACGCCGATGCGCCCGGCATTTACAACGGCGCAGGCCTGTTCATCGTCAACCCACCCTATGCCTTCACCCAGGCGCTGCCACCCCTGCTCGAAGCCCTCCGCACCGCACTGGCGCCGGAAGGACATCGTGGCGAGATTACAGCGGATTGGTTGAACGAGTGAAACTGGTCAGACCTAGACGGCAGGCGCGGCGGCGCTGCTGCCGATGATCGGCCTCAACCGCGCACCATGACCTAGAGGCGCTGGCGCAACGTCTGCGGCCTGTCCCGTGCCAGGGTGACGATCAATTCGCCCAGCAGCCCGTTCGCCCAGGCAAACCACGGCCGGGTGAACCGCGTGGGATCGTCCTTGTGGAAGGTCTCGTGGACGAAGCCGGTGTCGGCGTCGGTGTCGCGGATCGACTTGAGGCAGGCGCGGACCAGCGCGTCGTCGCGGCTCGACGCGGCGCGCACCAGGGTTGCCATCGGCCAGATCAGGTCGAAGCCGGCGTGCGGCCCGCCCAGCCCCTCGCCGGCGCGGCCGCGGACGAACCAGGGATTGCGCTCGCTCCATGCCGCCGCCTCGGTGCGGCGCCACAGCGGGTCATCGCGCGCAGCGCAGCCGAGGAACGCCAGTCCCGAGAGCGACAGCTCGCAGCAATCGTCCATGAAGAGCGCGTTGCCGAAGCCATCGACCTCGAAGGCCCAGACCTCGCTCCCGTCCGCCAGCCGCATGCGGCCGTGCGCGGCGAGTGCGGTCTCGATCTCCGCCGCCAGCGCGGCGGCGTCGGCGGCGAGGGCGGTGTCGCCGCGCGCCTCGGTCGCGACCACGGCAAGCTCACGCAGCGTGCGGGCGGCGAAGATGTTGGCTGGGATCAGGAACGGCAGGATCGTCGCGTCGTCGGAGGGGCGGAAGCTCGAGTGGATCAGGCCAACCTTGCGCGTCGGATTGCCGACGCTCCACAGCTGCGTCTCGGTCGGCTGCACGCTGCTGCGCTGGAAGCGGTACGGACCGGCACCATCGCGGCGCTGCTGCTCGCGGAAAGTGCGGACGATCGCGCGCGCCGACTGCGCCCATTCGGCGGTGAAGGGCGTGCGGTCCTTCGTCGCGCCCCAGTAGCTCGACGCGAGCCGGAGGACGTAGCAGAGCGAGTCCACCTCCCACTTCCGCTCCGCCACACCGGGCTTCATCTCGGTCTGATCGTGCTGCGACGAGTCCAGGTCGGTGCGCGCGCTTGGGTCCTGCAGGAAGGCGTTGGCGTAGGGATCGATCAGGACGCAGCGCGCCTGGCGCGCGATCAGCCCGCGGAACAGCCTGGTCAGCGCCGGGTCGCCCGCCGCTAGGTGGAGATAGGGACGCAGCTGTGCCGACGAGTCGCGCAGCCACAAGCACGGGATGTCGCCGGTGATGACGAAGGCGTCGTCGTCGGTGACCGACAGCACCGTCGTGTCGAGCGTGTTCGGATAGCAATTCTCGAACATCCACGCGAGCTTCGGGTCTGCGATCAGCCGCTTCACGCGCACGATCTCGCGCTCCACCGCGGCACTGTGGAAGCGGCGCTCGGATGGCGGCGGCCGCTTCGACAGCCGCGCCGGCGCCGCGGCCCAGGCGGGGTGAGTGACGGCGAGCGCAGCGGGTGCGGCCAGCAGTGTGCGTCGGTCGAGGCCCAGCGTCGCGTCCGCTCCGGCGCCGTGTCGACCGTCCATGCTCAGCCCTCCTCGTCTGCCAGCCCGCACTGCATCGGCGCGCGCCTCTCGTCCGCTTGGCTAGCATACTCTCGGTTCAATCTTCCACCTACTTTCTTTTTGATTGTCGTGCCTGCATCGGCGTGTCACACCGTCCGTGAACACCGGCAACACCGGGGCAGACCAGGAGAGAGACATGCACCCGACGCGACGCGCCGTGATCGGCGGCGCCGCCGCGCTGACGATCGGCGCACCCGCCGCCGCGGCGCCGGCCAGCTTCGTCAGCCAGCGCCCGGCGGCAGCGAAGCGACGCTTCGTCAGCGTCGCGGTGGAACGCGAGCTCAGCCGCCTCAAGGCGCGGATCGCCGATCCGGAACTCGCCTGGATGTTCGAGAACTGCTTTCCCAACACGCTCGACACCACTGTCTTGACTGGCACGATCGACGGCAAGCCCGACACGTTCGTCATCACCGGGGATATCGACGCGATGTGGCTGCGCGACAGTGCGGTGCAGGTCGAGCCCTATCTTCCGCTCGCTCGAAACGACCGGCACTTGCGCGACATGTTGCACGGCCTGATCCAGCGCCAGGCGCGATGCATCCTGATCGATCCCTATGCCAACGCCTTCGTCCGCGATCCCGGCGCGCGCTCCAACCTCGACTCGGCCACGCTCGACGATACCGAGATGCGGCCGGGCGTCGCGCAGCGCAAATGGGAGATCGACTCGCTCTGCTACCCGATGCGGCTCGCGCACGATTACTGGGCGACCACGGGCGACCGCGCGCCGTTCGACGAGCTGTGGCGCCGCTCCGCCGCGCTGATCGTCGAGACGCTGCGGGTGCAGCAACGCAAGGACGCTCCCGGCCCGTACCGCTACCAGCGGCTCACCAAGATCCCGACCGACAGCCTGATGCTCGACGGTTTCGGCCCGCCCTCGAACAAGGTCGGCCTGATCCACTCGGCGTTTCGTCCCTCCGACGACGCCTGCGTCTACCCGTTTCTCGTGCCCGCCAACCTGTTCGCGGTGTCGAGCCTGCGCCAGCTCGCGCGCGTCCACCGCGAGGCGCGTGGCGATGACGCCGCCGCGGCCGAAGCGGAAGCGCTGGCGAGCGAGGTCGAGGCGGCGCTGCGCTTGCACGCGATCGTACCCGACGGGCGCGGCGGACAGGTCTGGGCCTATGAGGTCGACGGCTTCGGCAACTGGCTGTTCGCCGACGACGCCGGCATCCCCAGCCTGTACGGCTTGCCGCTGATCGAGGCGGCGTCGGTCGACGACCCGCTCTACCAGCGCACCGCGGCGCTGGCGTGGAGCCCGCGCAACCCCTTTTTCGTGCAGGGAAGCGCCGGGAGCGGTATCGGCAGCCCGCACATGGGGCTCGACAAGGTGTGGCCGATGGCGATCATCGCACGCGCAATGGTGACGCGCGACGAGGGCGTGGTGCGCGACTGCCTGCGCACGCTGAAGGCGACCCACGCTGGGACCGGCTTCATGCACGAATCCTTCCACAAGGACGATCCGGCGCGCTTCACCCGCGCGTGGTTCGCCTGGGTCAACGGCATGTTCGGGCAGATGATCGGCACGGTGGCCGCGCGCTACCCGCAGCTGCTTGCCGAACAGTTCTGAGGCGCCGTCCTCAGTCGTTAGCTGACAGGAAGACGAGGTCGTTAAAGGGCAGGATCGCAGCGCCGATCGCGGGCGCGTCGGCGGCGAGCTGCGCGGTCAGCACGGGTGCCGCAGGCACCACCGGATCGACCACCGCGTCGCGGTGCCGCTCGATCGCGGCGGTGAGCTCATCGATCAGCGGCACCGGCAGTCGCCCGCCGATCACGATCGCTCCGGGATCGATCAGGCAGCTGATCGTGGCGATCGGCCCCGCCAACGCCGCCGCGGCGCGCTCGATCCAGCTTCGGATCACCGCGTTGGCGTCGGCCTCGGCGCTCGCCAGCGCGACAGGCGCGATCGACGCGATGCCGTGCGCGGCGAGATCGGCCTTGAGTGCCGACAGCGAGACGATCGACTGGAGCGGCGCGCCGGCGCGATCAGTGAGAAAGCCGATCCGCCCCGCGCGGCCGGTCGCGCCGTGGTGATAGTTGCCCGCGACGACCAGCCCGCCGCCCAGTCCCGCCGAGAGCAAAACGTAGAAGAAGCTGCGGTGAGTCAGCCCACTGCCGAAGCGCGCCTCACCGATCGCCGCCGCGGCCGCATCATTCTCGGTGATCACGGGCCATGTGCCGAGCGGCGCGAGCAGCGCGGGCAGGTCGACGCTGTCCCACTCGGCGTAGGCGCGCGGCAGGCCGGGCAGATCGACGTGCCCCAGCCCGCCGGGCAGCGCGACTCCCATGCCCAGCACACGGTCGCGCTCGATCAGCCCCTTCCCCAGTAACGTGGCGACGGCGTCGCCGATGAAGGCGGTGACCGTCCGCGGCGCCGCGAAGTCGATCTCCTGCGTGTAGCGCGCGCGCACCGTGCCGGTGAGATCGAGCGCGACCAGCGTGACATGGTCGCGGTCGATGTTGACGCCGTAGCTGAAGCAGCCGTCGGGATTCACCGCGAAGCGGATCGCGGGCATGCCGCGAACGCCGGTACGCCGGCCTTTCTCGAACACGAAGCCACGATCGGTCAGCCGCTGGGTGATGTTCGCGATCGCCGCGGGCGACAGGCCGGTCTGCTCCGCCAGCTGGAGCCGAGTCGACTCGCCGGCGCGCAGGATCGCCTCGAGCACCAGCCGCTCGTTGCGCTCGCCCGCGCGCGCCGGGTTGGTGCCGTGCAGCGCCCGCTGCCCCGCCCCGCTCGCGCCGGTCGCATGAGGTGGCAGGGGCAACAAGGATCTCCGGGTCGGATACGGGGAAAGCGTTTTTCACAGGTAAACGCGACGCGTGCTGCGCACAACCGCCGCGTTCCGCTAAACTTACACCTACTTTCTTTTTTAATTGACGTCCTCGTTCGTTCGCGGGAAAAGTCGCCAACTGCTCCGATCGCGGCGCACCTTCCGAGGGCGTGACGCAAAGCGCGACACGGCGAGGCAGGAGGGAGAGGGTGGCGTGATCGCATCGCGTCGCCTCCGGTCGGGAGGAGCGTGCCATGGGCAGTGCAGCGCCGCGTGCGCGCCTGTTGTTCACCGCTTTCGCGGTCTCGCTTTCCGGGCTGCTCTTCGGCTTCGACACGGCGGTGATCGCCGGGGTGACGGGTGCGTTGCGCGTCCAGTTCGGCCTGTCGCCCGCCGCGCTGGGCGTGACGGTCTCGTCCGCGCTGCTGGGCACGATGGCCGGTGCCGCGGTCGCCGGCGTGTACGGCGACCGGCGCGGCGCACGCGCCGGCCTGCGGCTCGCCGCCGCGCTCTACCTCGTCTCGGGCCTCGGCTGCGCGCTGGCGTGGAGCTGGGGCGCGCTCATCCTGTTCCGCGTCATGGCCGGAGTCGCGATCGGCGCCTCGTCGGTGTTGGCGCCGGTCTATCTCGCCGAGGTGGCGCCGGCCGCGCGTCGCGGCGCGATCGTCGGCAGCTTCCAGGTCAGCATCGTCACCGGCATCCTGCTCGCCTATGCCAGCAACGCCGCGGTCAGCGCGCTGCTGGCGGGCGCTGCGGCGGCGTGGCGGTGGAAGCTCGGCCTGACCGCGCTGCCCGCCGCGTTGTTCCAGCTGTTCCTCGTCGTGGTGCCAGACAGCCCGCGCTGGCTGATGCTGCGCGGTCGGCGCGACGAGGCCGCGGCGGCGGCGCTGCTGCTTCATGGCGACGAGGCAGTCGACGCCCCCCCTGCCCCGCCGGCGCGCGCGGTGTCGCTGGCGTCGCTGTGGCGCGAGGCGCCGCGGCCGATGATCCTGGCGATGGTGCTGGGCGCGCTCAACCAGCTCACCGGCATCAACGCCATCCTTTATTATCTGAACGACATCTTCGCGGCGGCCGGGTTCCGCCAAGTGTCCGCCGACCTGCAGGCGATCGCGGTCGGTGCGGCCAATCTCGTTTTCACCCTCGTCGGCATGGCGCTGATAGACCGGCTCGGCCGCCGCCCGCTCCTCCTGGTCGGCGGGGCGGCCATGGCGGTGCTGCTGCTCGCCGCAACCGCGATCATGCTCGGCCTCCTGCCACGCGCGCTGATGCTGGCGGTGCTGATCGGCTTCATCGCCGCCTTCGCGACCTCGCAGGGCGCAGTGATCTGGGTCTATCTCAGTGAGATCTTCCCGGCGCATGCGCGCGCCGCGGGCCAGGCGCTGGGCGCCGGCACGATCTGGCTGTTCGACGCGCTGGTCGCAGCGATCTTTCCCGTCGCCGCAGCGGCCTCGCCGGCCGCGCCCTTCCTGTTCTTCGCGGCGTGCATGGCGGCGCAGTGCGTGCTGGTGCTCCGCTGGTTCCCGGAGACGCGCGGCGCCTCGCTGGAGCAGATCGAACGGCAGATGCGCGGCGATCCGGAGCCGGCGCGATGACCGCCTATCTCGCGGTCGACGTCGGCGGCTCTCACATCGCCTGCGCGCGTGTTCGCGGCGGCACGGTGGAGGGCCGGCGCGAGATCCGGCTCGCCGCACCGACTTCGCTGGCAGCCGCACTGCCGGGGCTCGAGGCCCAGCTGGCAATCCTGCGCGGCAGCGAAAGCGTCGCTGGCGTGTCGATCGCCTTCCCCGGCCTGATCGACCCGCGGTCGGGGCGCGTGGTCTCGACCCCCGCAGGCAAGTTCGAGGATGCGATCGACTTCGACTTCGCCGGCTGGGCGAGCGAGCGGCTCGGCCTGCCGCTGCTGCTCGAGGTCGACGGGCGCATGGCGCTGCTCGGCGAGCATCGCTACGGCGCGCTGCGCGACGCTGACGATGCGGTGCTGCTCAGCCTTGGCACCGGGATCGGCTCGGCCGCGCTGATGCAGGGCACGGTGGTGCGCGGGCGCAGCGGACATGCCTCGGTGCTTGGCGGCCATCTCACCGTCGCGATCGACGGGCCGACGTGCCTGTGCGGCAACCTGGGCTGCGCCGAGGCGCTGGCGTCGAGCTGGGCGCTGCCGCGGCTGATCGCTTCGCTGCCGCGTCGCGGCGCGCTCCACGACCTCCCCGCGCCCGACCTCAAGGCGGTGTTCGACCTCGCGCGCGGCGGCGACGCAGGCGCGGGCGCGGTGCGCGCCGCCTGCCTCGCCGCCTGGGCCGCTGCCGCGCTCAACCTCGTCCACGCCTATGACGCGACGCGCGTGCTGGTCACCGGCGGGGTCGCCGCGGCGGAGGAGGTGGTGCCCTTCATCCAGGCGCATGTGCGCCGCCATGCCTGGTGCCTGGGCGAAGCGCCGCTGGTGCTGCGCGGCGCGCTCGGCGCCGACGCCGCGCTGCTCGCCGCCACGCCGCTGTGGGAGAGCCATCGTGACCAACTATGACAAGCGGCCCGTCGTCCGCATCGACGACGCGGCGGACGCCTGCCTGGTCGGCTGGGCCGCGATCCTGCCCCACCTCGCCGCGGCGCGCGATCTCTGCGTCGAATGCTATCCGGGCGCGCCGGTTGCGGCGATCGTCGCGGCGCTGCGCGAGGCGTGGCCCGAGGCGGAGGTAGTCGACACCGCCGCGCTGTTCCGCAATCCAGCGGTGCTCGACGCCGAAATAGACGCCTCGCTCGGCGACGACCCGGTGTTCGCGCGCTTCCCGTCGATCGGCATCGCCGACTTCCTCGACGCGGCGAAGGTCGCGGCGTGGCGCGCAGGGCGCGTATCGGGGCGTCGCACGGTGGTCGTCGGCCCGGGCGCCGCGACCGTCCTGCCCGCGCGCGAGCTATTGGTCTATGTCGCCATGGCGCGGTGGGAGCTCCAGCAGCGCCAGCGCCGCGGCGAGATCGCCAACCTGGGCGGAAGCGACCGCTCCGCGCGCGCGGCGGCGCTCTACCGCCGCGCCTTCTTCGTCGACTGGCGCGTCGGCGACGCGGTCAAATACGCGCTGCTGCCCGAGGTCGACTTCGTCGTTGAGGCGAACGGGCCGGTGCCGCGGATGATCGCCGGCGACACCTACCATCGTTCGCTCGACGCGGTCGCGGCGCGCCCGTTCCGCGTCGTGCCCTTCTTCGATGCCGGGCCGTGGGGCGGGCAGTGGATGCGGCGCACCTTCGACCTGCCCGACGGCCCACCCAATTATGCCTGGTGCTTCGACTGCGTGCCCGAGGAGAACAGCCTGCTGCTCGGCTTCGGCGAGGAGGCGTTCGAGCTCCCCGCGCTCGACCTCGTGCGGCTCCGCCCCGACGCGCTGCTCGGCGGCGACGTCATCGCGCGCTTCGGCGCCGAATTTCCGATCCGCTTCGACCTGCTCGACACGATGGAAGGCGGCAACCTCTCGCTCCAGGTCCACCCGCGCGCCGACTATGCGCGTGCCGCCTTCGGCCTGCCCTACACCCAGGACGAGAGCTATTATCTGCTCGATGCCGGCGCGGACGCGTGCGTCTATCTCGGGCTCACCGACGCGGCCGAGCCCGCCGCTGTCGCCGCCGCGCTCACCGCAGCGCAGGCGGGCGGCCCACCGCCCGACGTCGACGCGCTGGTGAATCGCCTGCCGGCGCGCGCGCACGATCATTTCCTCATCCCGGCCGGCACGATCCACTGCTCCGGGTGCGACGCGATGGTGCTCGAGATCAGCGCCACGCCGTACATCTTCACCTTCAAGCTGTGGGACTGGGGACGGCTCGGGCTCGACGGTCGTCCGCGCCCGATCCACCTTGAGCACGGCCTCGCCAACATCGACTGGACGCGCCGCGAGACGGTGACGCGCACCGAACTGGTCAACCAGGTCACGCCCGTCGCGAGTGGAAGCGACTGGCGCCGCGAGCGCACCGGACTTCACCCGCTCGAATTCATCGAGACCGAGCGCGCCTGGTTCGAGACGAGCGTCGAGCTCGACACCGCGGGCACGCTCAACGTCCTCAACCTCGTCGCCGGCACGGCGGCGGCGGTGGAGAGCCCGGACGACGCGTTCGCGCCCTTCGAGGTCCATTATGCCGAGACCTTCGTGATCCCGGCGGCGCTCGGCCGCTACCGGCTGCGCTCGCTCGCGCCGCCGGGCGCGGCCTGCGCGGCCTGCGCGGTGATGCGCGCCTGGGTGCGACCGACCGACCAGTGAAAACGACAGCAACGACAAGAACGCAGGGGAGAGTGACCATGATCCAGTTGAACCAGCTCGCGCGGGCCTCCGCGCTCGCGCTCGCCGCGGCCTCGCTGTGGCCCGCCGCGGCCGTAGCGCAGGACGCGCCGGCCGCGACGCCGCAGGGCGAGGCACCCGCCGAGGCCGGGCCGCCGGCCGCGGCGGACGGCGCGGTCGCCGCGGCGCCGGGCTCGGACGACATCGTCGTCACCGGGCTGCGCCGCAGCCTCCAGACCGCGCAGGCGCTCAAGCGCGATTCCGACCAGATCGTCGACGCGGTGGTGGCCGAGGACATCGGCAAGCTGCCCGACAACAACGCCTCCGAGGCGCTGGCGCGGATCACCGGCGTGCAGGTTAACCGCAGCAGCGACGAGGCCGGTGGCGTGCAGGTGCGCGGGCTGCCCAACCTGACCACGACCTACAACGGCCGCGAGATGTTCACCGCCGAGCTGCGCAACGTCGCGCTGCAGGACTTCCCCGCCGGCGCGCTCGCCGGGCTGGAGGTGTACAAGACCACCAGCGCCGACCTGATCGAGGGCGGCATCGCCGGCTTGATCAACGTGCGCTCGCGCCGTCCGTTCGACTTCGACGGCTTCCAGATCGCGGGCGCGGTGCGCGGCACCTACGGCGACCAGGCGCGCAAGTACGATCCCAACTTCAACGTGCTCGTGACCGACCGCTGGGACACGCCAATCGGTGAGCTGGGCGCGCTGGTCAACGTGTCCTACACCCAGCTCCACTATCTGACCTCGTCACGCTACATCAACGGCAACATCGTCAGCCCCGGCGCGAACCAGCCGGTCGACGGCCCGCGCGACTTCGTGCTGCCCGAGAGCGCCGGCGTCTATTATGACCGCGGCAAGCGCTGGCGGCCGTCGGTCAACGGTACGATCCAGTGGCGCCCAGCCCCCAACCTAGAATTCTACGTCGACGGGCTGTTCCAGGGTGCGCGAACGGACGTGGCCAACGACTTCGCCGGCTTCGACCTCGTCAACAACAACCCGACGCTGAGCAACATCGTCCGCAACGCCGCCGAGCCCGGGACGCTGGAGAGCGTCACCGTCACCCCCGACTTCGCCAACGGCCGCGGCATCGACTTCTCGCGCAGCACGCGCGCGGGGCGCACCAATGCCTATCAGGGTGCGATCGGCGGATCGTGGAAGACCGGCCGCGCGACGCTGACGACCGACTTCGCCTATACCGACTCCAAGGCCGAATATACCGACTATAACGTCGACTTCGCGCCCGCGACCGCGCAGTCGGCCAACCTCGTGTTCGACATCGGCGGCGCGGACGGCGGGGCGCAGTTCGGCCTGCCCGGCTTCGCCGCCAACGATCCCAGCAGCTACATCCTGCGCGGCATCTACGATCGCCGTTCGCTGGCGACCGGCAAGGGCATCCAGTGGCGAACCGACCTCAAGCTCGACACCGAGCTACCCGTGATCACCCAGCTCGACGTCGGCTTCCGCCTGACCGACCGCGACGCGCGGCTGCAGAGCGGCGGCCGTTACGCCACGCTGCGCTCGCTCGGGCTGCGCCTCTCCGACATCCCGGGCGGGGACACCGGCACGCCGATCGACCGCGGCTTCCGCGGCGGCCAGGCCCCCGGGCTGAGCCAATGGTATGCGTCGACCCGCGCGGGGATCGTCGACAATATCGAGGCGCTGCGCGATCTCGCGCGCAGCGGGCTGGAGCAGATCGGCACTCCCGCCGCATTGACCGAACGCGCTTTGTGGGACTCCGACATCCCCGCCTACGTCCAGAACGAGCGGCTCGACGCGCTGGAGAAATCCTACGCCTTTTACGGCCAGTTCCACTATGGCTTCGACGTCGGCGGCGTGCCGGTCGACGGCGTGGTCGGCGCGCGGATCGTCAACACCAAGGCGCAGCTGACCGGCAACGCGCTGGTCGGCGGTGAGCTTCAAACCACCACCTCGCGACAGAACTATGTCGACGTGCTCCCCAGCGCCTCGTTCCGCGCCAAGTTCACCGACCAGCTCCAGCTCCGCCTCTCGGCGACCGAGACACGCACCCGGCCCGAGTACAACCAGCTCAACCCGGCGGTGACGATCGGCAGCCCCGGCGTGACGCCGATCACCGGCAACAGCGGCAACATCAACCTGCAACCGATCCTGTCGACCAACTACGATGCCTCGCTGGAATGGTACTTCTCCAAGACCGGCTCGCTGACCGGCGCGATCTTCCGCCGCGACGTGCAGGGCTTCATCACCAACCTCAACAGCCAGGTCGACCTCGGCTTCGCAACGCCGGTCACCGTCAACCGGCCCGAGAACGGCGGCAAGGGTCGATTGCAGGGCGCCGAGGTGGCTTTCCAGACCTTCTTCGACTTCCTGCCCGGCGTACTGAGCGGCTTCGGTACCCAGCTCAACGCGACCTATATCGACGCCTCGCAGGCGCTGCCCGTCTCGCTCGGCGAAGCCGGGCAGGACAGCGACATACCCGGCGTGTCGAAGTGGAGCTACAATGCGGTCGGCATCTATGAGAAGGGTCCAGTGTCGGCGCGACTGGCGTACAATTGGCGCTCGCGCGTGACGAACTTCTTCGCCACCGACAACGCCGGCCAGCTGATCGGCGCCGAGTTCAACCGCCCGATCGAGCGGCTCGACTTCTCGCTGTCGGTCGCCGCGATCGAGGCGGTGACGCTGACCTTCGACGTAAGCAACATCACCGGCTCGCCCTATCGTGCGCTGCGCGCGGTGCCGGGACTGGCCAATGCGAGCTACCCGCGCGACGTCCGCTACGAGAGCCGCGTCTTCGCGCTCGGCGCGCGGTTCCGCTTGTGATGGCGGCGCATCCGACGCGCCGCGCGTTCGTCGGCGGCGCGCTGGCGCTCGCCGGCGCGCGCGAGGCGGCGGCGCCCGCCGCCCCCCCCGGCGCGCGCGCGCTCGCCTGGCACGCGGCGCTCGAGAAGGCGTTCGCGGTGGGCGACGGAACCGGTCTCTACCGCGAGTACCACCCGGCGCGTGCGGGCGACGAGCGCTACTCGACCGAATGGCCCTTCTCGCAGGCGCATGTCGCGCTGCTCGACCTCGCCATGATGCCGGGCGCAGGGGGGCGCCGCTTCGCGCCCGCGCTCGTCAAAGTACGCGCGGCGCAGCAGCGTTACTGGTCGAACAGCTCCACCACCGGCATCGCTGGCCACCTTGCCAAGGTGGTCGCGCCGCTCGGCCACGGCGACGACCTCTATTACGACGACAATGAGTGGGTCGGGCTTGCCGAGGTGCAGCACCACCTCTTCCGCCGCGACGCCGAGTCGCTGCGACGCGCGCGCGCAATCTTCGCGCTGGTGCGATCGGGCTGGTCGGAGGAGAAGGGGCTCCCCTCGCCCGGCGGATTGGTGTGGACGCAGAAGCGCGACAACGGCGACCGCAACACCGTGTCGAACATGCCCGCGGCCGAGCTCGGCGTGCGGCTGTACCTGATCACGCGGGAGCGCGCCTATCTCGACGACGCGCTGCGTTACTATCGCTGGACCAACGCGACGCTGCAGCGCCGCGACGGCCTCTACGCCGACCATATCAAGCGCGACGGCACGATCGAACCGCGCGTGTGGAGCTACAATCAAGGCGTGCCGGTGGGCGTCAACGTGCTGCTGTGGCGCGCCACCGGCGAGGCACGCTATCTCGCCGAGGCACGCCGCATCGCCGCGGCGAGCCGTGTCCAGCTCGTCGCGGGCGAGCAGGTCGACGACCAGCCGCCGCCCTTCAACGCGATCTACTTCAAGAACCTGCTGCTGCTCGCCGACGCGACCCACGACCGCCGCGACCTGGACGCGATGCGCGGCTACGCCGACCGCATGTGGCGGCGCCGCCGCAACGCCGCCGGGCTCGTCCAGTTTGCCGGCCGCCGCGCCGAGCTGATCGACACCGCCGCACTGGTGCAGGTGGAGGCGGTGTCGGCGTGGCACCGGGCCGACTGGGCGCTGCTGTACTGATGCGCGGCGCCGTCGCGCTGCTCGCGCTCGCCGCGGCGCCAGCATCCCCCGCCGCGCTGCCGCCGGGCTCGACCTATGTGGCGCTCGGCAGCTCCTATGCGGCGGGCGCGCGGATCGGCGCGGCGGCGCCGTCCGCGCCGGTGCGCTGCGGGCAGACGGTCAACAACTACCCCCGGCTCGTCGCGGCACGGCTCCGCCTCGACCTCGTCGACGCGAGCTGCGGCGGCGCCACCACCGAGCATCTACTCCACGCCTGGAACGAACTGCCCGCGCAGCTCGACCATCTCACCCCCGCCACCCGGCTCGTAACGGTGACGATTGGAGGCAACGACGTGCATCTCGTCGGCGATCTCGCCCGCGCCGAATGTGACCCCGCGCGCGACGGTGCGGCTCCGCGCTGCGGCCGGCCACCCCTCCCGACCGCAGCGGAATGGGCGCGGCTGGAGCGTCATCTCACCGAGGTCGCGCGCGAGGTGCGCCGCCGCGCGCCTCGCGCCCGGCTCGTGTTCGTCGACTATCTCGACATGCTGCCGGCGCGGCCTTGCGCTTCCGTCCCCTATGACTCGGTTGGGCTGGCGCGGGCGCGCGCGACCGTCCGCCATCTCGCGGGGGTCACCGCGGCGGTCGCGCGGCGGGAGCACGCGGCGCTGCTGCGCGCCGGCACGCTGTCGCGCGGCCACGACTCCTGCGCCGCCGAGCCTTACGCTGTCGGCCGCTCGGCGACGGGAGTGTCGTGGCATCCCACCACGGCGGGGCATGCCGCGGTCGCGGCGGCACTCGTCCGCCTGCTGAGCGACCCCGGCTGATCCTCGCACACGTCGGCGTCATTGGCGGGCTGAAAGCGCTCGGGCACCACCGCGGCGCGCAAGCGCGAAGACAAGCAGCGTCCGCCGCGTGCGAACGGGTTGTCCTTCTGTCAGCGCTGTTTTTTCGTGATGGTCGCGGTGAACTCCGGATCTTTCTTCGCCACCCAGTCGACGAATTTGCGCACGTTCGGGTGATCCAGCAGACCGCTCACATCCATGCCGTGCCGCTGCAGTTCGGAGTTCGTGAAGTTCGCGATCAGGGTCTGCTGGCAGATCGGATGCATCGGCACGACGTCGCGGCCACCCCGGCTCTTCGGCACGGGATGGTGCCAGACGATCGTCTTGCCGGTCGGCCGCCCGCAGAGCCAGCATGGCACCGGCGCGGACGCGACCTCGTCCCCCTGGGGCAGATGATCGTAGGGATCGCGTTTTGAACGTCTGGCCATCGCTCGATCCATCTGCACCGGGGTCGCCAGCCTGTAGCCAAGCGGTTCGGCGCGTCCAACCGAAAGCTGCCGAGCATGCCGTCGCCGCTGGCCTCGCGCGGGACAGCCATCGCTCTTCGCCAGACCCGACCGCGGCGCGTCGTTCCGCTTCAGCGATCCCGCTACGCTGCCGCTCGGCGCAGCGCGACCGTGCGGCAATGGTCGAGGTAGCCGCTCTCATGCTGCCCGGCGAGCGCCACCACGCTGCGCCACAGCCACGTCGGCGTGCCCTGGGTGCTGGTCGTGTCGGCGAGCAGGCGCTCCTCCCACACCGCGCGGCTGCTCGCGTCCATCTGCCGGCTGTGCGCCCCGCCCACGACGAAGGCGAGGTAGCGCGCCGCTCTCACGGCCTCGGCGCGGGAGAACTGATCCACCTCGATCTTGAGGTCCTGCGGCGCAAGCTCGCGGATGAAGAAGGAGCCGTCGAGCATGGCTACCGGCAGCATACGCGAGCCCAGCAACGGAGACAGCGCGCAGGCGGCGTGACGCACGCGTTCGGCCTGATCGGCGGGCATCGCGGCGGCGTGCGCGGACGGCGCGACCGACGTCACCGCTTCCTTGATGTCGACCAAGGCGTAGCGCGAGCGCCGCCGCGTGCGATCGAGCGCGACGAGCACCGCATAGCGCCTCAGCCCAAGCGAGCTGCACCCCTTCATCCAATAAGCCGCGTCGACGAGCCGGACGCGGCGCCGGCGATTGCCCGGGTCGAGCGAGAGCACCATGTCGCACACGTCGGGGCGGGAGAAGAGCTCGTCGAGCGCCTCGCGCTCGCGCTCTGTGAGTGGCCAGAACTTGTCCCCGAGTGACAGGCGCGGCTCGCCGCCTTCCAGGCGTTCGCGCGCGAGATGCTTCCAGCGGCGGCGCGCGGCGCGTCGCCGCACGCTCTTCACCGCATCAGGCTCCACCCCGGCGTGGCCCGCGACCGGATCGGCGATCCCGGCGACATAGCCAGCCAGCATCGCGTCGAGGATCTGCATCGTCGCGAGGCCGGGCAGGTCCGAACCGCGCGCGGCGGTGGCGAGCGACAGGCCGAGCCGGATGAGGTCGTAGATCGGATTGCCGATGACCGCCTGATCCAGGTCGCGGATGTGCACGTCCAGTCCCTCGCCGCCGTCGGAGATCGCGCCGAGGTTGCCGAGATGGCAGTCGCCGCAAATCCACACCGCCGGTCCCTCGGGTAGGCGGACCGGTGCGGCCGCCAGCCACTCGTAGAAGCGCTCGGTGTTGCCGCGAACATAGGCGTGGGCGGATCGGGCCATCTTGGCGTCGCGGGCGGCGCTGAGCGCGCCTTGGCGGTGCGACGGAGCGACGCCGCTCAATAGCGGCGCCTGACCTGGATTATCTTCATCTCCGCCGAACGGCGCTGGGCGTGCGTCGTTCCGTCGCCACGGTCGCCTGCGGCACAGGAGAGCCACCTCGGTCCGCTTATTGGCCCATCTCGTCGATCAGCCGCTCCGCCTCGCGCTTGGAGCGGAACACGATATCGATCCAACGATCCTCGCTTGGCAGATAGAGACCCCATTGCTCCTCGCCGTCCACAGAGGGGCGACGCGCGGCGAGGTAGCGGACATCTTCGGACACAATCTTTGCTTATCCCACCGCGGCGGCGATGACAGAGGGGCTTAGGTCCCGCGTTGGGACAGGCGCCGGCACAATGACCGCTGACAAGCCGACGCACCGCCAGGTGAACAGCCGAGATCGATGAACCAGATTGCCCACGCCTCGTTGGGGAGGCCGCGGTGAATCGGAGCGTTGGTGATGGTCGCCGACGTGCATCACCGATCGCGGGGGCACATGGCCAAGCTGACGTTGCACGAACTGTCTCGAAAGATGGCGAAGCTGGATTTCGCCATGTTGGCCACGCGATCCGCCGCGGGCGGGCTTACCGCGCGCCCGATGAGCAACAACGGCGACGTCGAGTACCAGGGTGACAGCTATTTCTTCGCCTACAGCGACTCGCGCAAGGTCTCCGACATCCGCGCTGATCCCGCGGTGACGCTGAGCTACACCGGCGCCGCCGGGATGCTGGGCGGCCCGCCGCTGTTCGTCGCGGTCGAGGGACAGGCCGCGCTGATCGAGGACAAGGCACAGTTTGAGGCGCATTGGACCAAGGACCTCGACCGTTATTTTCCGGAGGGCATCGACACCCCCGGCATCGTTATGATCATCGTCCGAGCGGACCGCATCCGCTATTGGGACGGCGCCGACGAAGGCGAGATCGCCGCTTGAACCACGGCGCAGGGGCGGCCGGCGCGCCGGCCGCCCTCGCCATCTGCGTGCCCGCGCGCGACGAGATCTGCGTGCCCGCGCGCGACGAGGCGCCGCGCTCTTCCTCGCCGGCCGCTTGGCGGAGGCGCCTCCTCTCACAACGTATTAATTTTGATCACACATGTACCCGACGGTCGCGCTGATCCGTTCGCTCGGTTAAGTCCCAAGGAGCTAACATGGCCGAGACATTCTCACGCGACACCGGCGCGGGTGGTGAAACGCATCAGGTTGCCGACGATGCGCATCCCGTCCTTACCACCAATCACGGGACACCGATCGCCGACAACCAGAATCAGCTCAAGGCCGGTCCGCGCGGTCCAGTCCTGCTAGAAGACGAGATCTATCGCGAGAAGATCAATCACTTCGATCACGAGCGCATCCCCGAGCGCATCGTCCACGCGCGCGGTTCTGCCGCGCACGGCTATTTCGAGTGCACGAAGAGCCTCGCCGACATCACCGTTGCCGACCTGTTCCAGAAGGAAGGTCAGCGCACCGAGGTGTTCACGCGCTTCTCCACCGTCGCGGGCGGCGCGGGGTCGGTCGATACGCCGCGCGACGTGCGTGGCTTCGCGGTGAAGTTCTACACTCGCCAGGGCAATTGGGATCTCGTCGGCAACAATATCCCCGTCTTCTTCATCCAGGACGCGATCAAGTTCCCCGACCTGATCCATGCCGCCAAGATGGAAGCCGATCGCGGCTACCCCCAAGCGGCAACCGCGCACGACACCTTCTGGGACTTCATCAGCCTGATGCCTGAATCGACCCACATGATCATGTGGGCGATGTCGGACCGAACGCTGCCGCGCACCTTCGCCAACATGGAAGGGTTTGGGGTCCACACCTTCCGGTTCATCAACAAGGACGGGAAAAGCACCTTCGTCAAGTTCCACTGGAAGCCCATGGCGGGTCTCGCCTCGACCATCTGGGACGAGACGGTGAAGATCGCCGGCGCCGATCCCGACTTCCAGCGCCGCAACCTGTTCGAGAGCATCGATCGCGGTGACTTCCCGACCTGGGAGCTGGGCGTCCAGCTGTTCGACGAGGAGTTCGCCAACAGCCAGCCGTACGACGTGCTCGACGCGACCAAGATCATCCCGGAGGAGGTCCTGCCCGTCACGATCGTCGGCAAGATGGTGCTCGACCGCTACCCCGACAATTTCTTCGCCGAGACCGAACAGGCCGCCTTCGTCCCGAGCCATGTCGTCCCCGGCATCGGCTTTTCCAACGATCCATTGCTGCAGGGTCGGCTCTTCAGCTACACCGATACGCAGTTATCGCGCCTCGGCTCGGTCAATTTCCACCAACTGCCGATCAACGCTGCCAAGGGACGTGCCGCCGCGGCGGGCTGCCCTTTCATGAACCAGCAGCGCGACGGTCACATGCAGATGGCGGTGCCGAAAGGCCGCGCCAATTACGAGCCTAACAGCCTTGCCCGCGCGGGAGAGGAAGCCGGCGCCCGCGAAGACCCGGCCGGAGGTTACATTACCTTCCCGTCGCAGGAAGAAGGCCCGAAACTGCGCGTCCGCCCCGAGAGCTTCGCCGACCATTACAGCCAGGCGCGCTTGTTCTTCCGCTCGATGGATCCGGCCGAGCAGGCGCATATCGCCTCGGCGCTGGTATTCGAGCTGAGCAAGGTCAGTCTCGAGCATATCCGCGTCGCGGTGTTGGCCAATCTCCGCAACGTCGACGAGAGTCTCGCCAGCCGCGTCGCCGACGGCCTCGCGATGGACCTGCCGCCGGCCTCGAAGACGGCGGCGCCCGTGCTCGACATGGATCCTTCTCCCGCGCTGCGCATCATCCGCGGGCCGCTCGAGAAGCACACGCTGGAGGGTCGTACTGTCGGCATCCTGATCGCCGACGGCACGGACGCCGGCGAGCTCAACGCGGTGAAGGACGCGGTGAAGCAGGCTGGCGGCACGCCGATGACGATCGCGCCGAAGGTCGGCAAGGTGCCGCTCTCCGGCGGCCCTGCAATCGCCGCGGACGCGCAACTGTTCGGCCAGCCGTCGGTGACGGTGGACGCATGCGTGGTGATCCTGGCGGAGGCTGCCTGCGCCAAGCTGCTCAAGGAAGGCGCCGCCGTCCAATGGGTGATGGATGCTTTCGGTCATCTGAAAGCGATCGGGTACAATGCGGCCGCCAAGCCGCTGCTCGACAAGGCCGGGGTCGAACCTGACGACGGTGTCACCGACCTTGCCGGCTTCGTCGAGGCGGCGAAGAAGCGCTACTGGGATCGGGAGCCCAAGGTTCGTACGCTGGCGTGATCGACGACGCGGCCGGCCCTTGCGCGCAGGACCAGCCGCGTCGTTCCATCGCTTGAGCGTCCGTGTCGCTCGCCCCTTCTCTCTGCGTCCGCCCCTCGATCTCCGGGTGCGCGCGATCCGGCGAGGCGAGCGCCGGTCCTCATCCGCGCTGTTGCAGCATATCCGGCGTCATCGACTCACTCGTCATGAAGAAAACCTGCGCGCCTCACTCGCTCGACAAGGCAAGCGCCTGAGCGCTGGCCTGTTCCATGAAGAGATCGGTGCGGCTGGAAGCAAGGATCGCGGCGAGACGTGCGCCATCATCACTCGCCCGGGCGAAACGGACGGAGGCCATGACGCGCTTGGTGACCCTGTGCTGCAATCTGTAACTCGGCGTTGATTCATCCCCCCGGTTGCGCCTTCTCACCTTCCGATGTGTGGCTGGCTTCACCGTTCCGCCTTGATCCAGCGACGCGACGTTACGCCGTGCCGCGGTCGAGAGGCGGCTTACGGCGTCGACACGCGTCGATAAGGCCGATGGCCACATCGGCCTTCAACGTTCGATCTCACCCTGCCGGTCGATTTTCCACGGCGCAGCCCGGCTGGCGTTACCTGCCGCCATCACGGACGCGCGACCATCGATGCTGGTCGCGGCCGCTTCCAACCCGAACCAATGTGGTCGATCGACCGCGACGAGGATCGCCAGAAGACCGCCTGCCACGGCAAACCACACAGCGAGCCCTCGTACCGTCATCAGCTTGCTTCCCTCGATGCTTGTGGGTCTTCGACACGATGAGTGATCTATGCTTGGCGTAAGGCCCACGATTAGCTCGCGGGTGACAAAGTTTTTCCGAGCGGAGCAACGCCGGTGCATGAGTCTCGACCAGCGCTGGGGCAAGAACCCCTTCAAAACGCTTCGCTTTTCGGCAGGCGTCACTAGACTGAACGCATGTATCTTCGCCGTTTCATGCCCATCCTGCTGGTGACCGCCGCCTCGATCGGCGCAGCGCCGCCGCCCTCCGCGATCCATCTCAATCAGATCGGCTTTCTGCCGGATGCCAGCAAGCGAGCGATCGTCGCCGACGCGTCGACCACACCGTTGCCTTGGCAGGTGCGCGACGTCGACGATGTCGTGGTAGCCACAGGCGAGACCGTGCCCGTCGGCGACGACGCGGCGTCGGGCGATCACGTCCACCTCGTCGATCTCTCGCGCCTTACCGAGCCGGGTGCCTATCGGCTGTCGGTGGCGGGAGAGACCAGCCGGCCCTTCGTCGTCCGCGCCGACCTCTACGCGCCGCTCGCCGCGGCCGCGCTCCACTATTTCTACCAGACTCGCGCGGGCATCGCGATCGAGCCGCGTTACGCCGGCGAGCCGCGCTGGGCGCGCCCCGCCGGCCACGTGAAAGAGATCGCACCGTGCTTCTCCGGCGCGGACGAGCGCGGCGTGCCATGGGTCGGTTGCGACTATCGCCTCGACGTCGCCGGCGGCTGGTATGATGCCGGCGACCACGGCAAATATGTCGTCAACGGCGGCATCGCCCTGTGGACGCTGCAAAACCTGTATGAGCGCGAGGCACGCGCCAACCGCTTCCCCTTCGCCGACGGTCGCGGCAACCTGCCCGAGAGCGGCAACGGCGTCGATGACCTGCTCGACGAGGCACGCTGGGAGATGCGCTTCCTGCTGGCGATGCAGATTCCCGACGGTGCCCGTGCGACCGTGCCGGTCGGCGCTGCACCCGCAGCCTTCCGGACGATCGACGCCGGCGGCATGGCGCACCAGAAGGTCGCCGATCGCCGCTGGACCGCACTGCCGACCCGCCCTGCCGACGACCGCGAGGACCGGCTGCTCTACCCGCCGACCACCGCCGCGACGCTCAACCTCGCCGCCACCGCGGCGCAGTGCGCGCGGATCTGGCGGACGATCGACCCGGGCTTCAGCGCCACCTGCCTCGACTCCGCGCGCCGCGCCTATGCCGCCGCGCAGCGCGCGCCGCAGGTCTATGCCACCAACAGCTTTACCGGCAGCGGCGGCTATGGCGACGACGACGTGAGCGACGAATTCTATTGGGCCGCGACCGAATTGTACGCCACCACGCACGAGCCGCTTTTTGCGGCGGCGCTGCGACGCTCGCCGTGGCACGTCGCGGCGGTGCGCGCGCCCGACTGGGGCCATGTCGCGGCTGCGGGCACGATCACGCTCGCCACCGTCGCAGGCGTGCCGGCGAGCGAAGCAACGCCGGCCCGCCGCGCGCTGATCGCCGCGGCCGACGGCTTCCTCGCCGAGGAGGCGCGGAGCGGCTATCGCATCCCTTATGCCACGCTCGACTATCCCTGGGGATCGAACGCGGTGATCCTCAACCGCGCGATGATCCTCGGCGTGGCGCAGCGGCTCACCGGTACGGCGCGCTATCGCGACGGCATGGTCGACGCAATGGACTATGTGCTCGGCCGCAACCCGCTCGACCAGAGCTATGTCTCGGGCTTCGGCGCGCGACCGTTGACCAATCCGCACCACCGTTTCTGGGCGCACCAGCTCGATGCCACGCTGCCCGGCCCACCGCCCGGCGTGGTCTCCGGCGGCCCCAACTCCACCGCGATGGCGGACCCGATCGCGGCCAAGATGAAGGGCAGTTGCGCGCCGCAGCGCTGCTGGACAGATGATATTCGCGCTTATGCGCTCAACGAGGTGGCGATAAACTGGAACGCGCCGCTGCTCTGGGTCGCTTCAGCGCTGGACCAACCGGGCGCGCGCACGACGCACCGACGCTGAGAGAGGAGCCGCGCATGAGCTGGTCGCCGACACGACGCGAGGGACTGGCGGCGCTCACCGCGGCGCTGGCGGCCGGGCCCGGCATGGGGGCGAGCGGTGCGCCCGGGCTCGACGCCATCGCGCGCCCACGCGGACTCCGGTTCGGCTCGGCGCTGTCGAGCCGACCGCAGGGCGCCTCTCCGGACAACCCGCGCTATGCCGCGCTGCTGCGCGCCGACTGCGGCGTGCTCGTCGCCGAGAACGAGATGAAGTGGCAGCACCTGCGCCCTGCCCCGGACCAGTTCGACTTCGCCGCCTTCGACCGCATCGCGAACTATGCCGCGCGCGAACACATGGCGCTGCGCGGGCACAACCTGCTGTGGCAGCGGCGCAAGTGGATGCCGCGCTGGCTCGAGGCGCATGATTTCGGTGCGCGTCCCGCGACCGAGGGGGCGCGCATCCTGCGCGAGCATATCGAGACGGTCACGCGCCGCTACGGCACGCGCATCAGCAGCTACGACGTCGTCAACGAGGCGGTGACGCCCGAGACCGGCGTGCTGGAGGAAACCGCGCTCAGTCAGGCGATCGGCGGCACCGCCGCCACGCTGGACCTTGCCTTCCGCACCGCGCGAGCGGCCGCCCCGCACGCCGAACTGGTCTACAACGATTACATGAGCTGGGAGCCTGGCAACGCGGCGCACCGCGCCGGCGTGCTGCGGCTGCTGGAAGGCTTCCGCCAGCGCGGCACGCCGGTCGATGCGCTCGGGCTGCAATCGCATATCGTCACCGCCGGCAGCGACACCGCGGCGAGCGCGCGCACCTATGAGGCCGAGTGGCGGCGCTTCCTCGATGCGGTGACCGCGATGGGCTATCGCCTGCTGATCACCGAGTTCGACGTGCGCGACAACGGTCTGCCGGTGGAGCTCGCCGCGCGCGACCGCGGCGTCGCCGATTACGCACGCCGCTACCTCGACGTGACGCTGAGCTACCCGGGGCTGCGCGACGTGCTCGCCTGGGGACTGAGCGACCGCTTCAGCTGGATTGGCCCGTTCGAGCCGCGCCCGGACAAGGCACCCCGCCGTCCCTGCCCCTATGACGTCGACTATCGCCCAAAGCCGCTGCACGCCGCGATCGCGCGCGCGCTGGCGGAGGCACCCGCGCGCGCGTGATGCGTCGTCATCGCCCGCCGGAGCACGGTCCGGCGGGCGAGCTCGTCAGTAATTGGCGCGCAGGATGATCGAATAGCGCCGATCGTTGGTGAAGTAGGAACGCGGCGCGAGATCATCCGAGCCGCCTTTATAGGCTTGGAGCAGCTTGGTCGTCGTGTTGGTCAGATTGACCCCCTGGACGCCGAGCTTGACCCATTTGTTGAGGTTGATGAAGGCCGACGCGTCGAGCTGCCCGGTCGCGTCGTTGAAGATCGACGTATAGGGGAAGATCACGTCCGCCGCGGTGAGCAGGAAACGCGAGCGCCAGTTGTATGCGGCGCGCAGCGACACCGGGCCTCTTTCGTAGAAGAGGGTGGCATTGACGTTGTGCTTCGATAGTCCCTCCAGCGGCAGATTGCCCTTCGGGATCGTCGAACCCGAGGACGGCGTGCCGCCGTTGAGGAAGGAATTGGGCAGACCAGAGCTGTCGATATAGGTGTAATTGCCGTTGAAACCGAAGCCGCCGAGAAAACTCGGCAGGAAATCGAAGGTCTGCTGATAGGCGACCTCGAAGCCCTTGATCTTGCCCTTGCCGTCGTAATTGGCAGGGCCGCGAGCCTGGATGTTCTGGGTGATGCCGTTGTTGGTGATCGAGCGATTGACCAGCGACTGGTAGAAAAAGCCGTCAACCGTTTTGTAGAAAGCGTCGAGCGAGATCTGGCCGACGCGGCCGAAGTACCATTCGATGGTCGCGTCGAACTGCCACGCGGTAGCCGGCTTGAGGTACGGATTGCCCGCGTTGATCGTCACCGTGCCCGAGCCCGGTTCGAGCGCGTAGGTCACGTACGGCCGGATGTTGGCGAAGTCCGGCCGGGTCAGCACCTTCGACCCTGCCAGGCGGACGATCAGGTCATTGGTGACGCCGAACTTGAGGTTCGCGCTCGGCAGGAAGTAATTGTAGCTGTTGGTGAAGTTCGCCGGCTGCGAGGCATAGCCCGGCGTCGCGAAGGTGCGCAGCTGCTCATATTGCGTCTCGCCAAGGGCACAAACCCCGCCCGGCTGCACGGTCTGAGACGTTCCATCGGGTAGGTTGCGCACACTCGCGACACAGCGCGTGGAATAAGGATCGGTGACGCCGAGCTCGGTCTGGTTCGGCACCGCGGTCTCGGTGCGCGACCGGACCGTGGTGCGGACGTAGCGCAATCCCACGTTGCCCGACAGCCGGATGCCGCCGAACACCGGCTCGTTGTTGCCGAACTGGAGCATCGCATAGGCTGCGGTGTCCTGCTGGTTGACGTTCGACACCTCGGACGGAAGGAACGCGGTCCCGGGGATCGCGCCGACGCGCTGGCCCGCGGCGAGGAAGCGATTGGTCGCGGTCGCCCCGTTGGTGTTGCGCCAGATGTCATTCTGCGTCTGGAAGAAGTTGGTGGCGCCATTGTAGTCACCGACCAAGTCGCCGTTGTAGTAATAAGCGCTGGGCGGTGCGGCAGTCTGGCCGCGGAAGAAATTGTCGAACGAGTAGAGCGAAGAACGGCTGGTGTCGCCCTGGTTGAACGAGACCGGCAGTCCGGAGGTGCCGTCAGCCCGCCCCGACCAGACCTCACTGATCGCACCCCAATTGTAAGCGGTATAACGCACGTCCTGCGAACGCTCGGCGTAGCGCGCGCCGAATTTAACGCGCTGCAGGAAGTCGCCGTCGTCGAACTTGTACGCGAAGTCACCCTTGATCTGATATTCCGAGCCGACGCTATGCTCGATATGGTCCATCGCCGCGCGCCAGAACTGGAAGTCGCGGTTCTGGAAGTAATCGGAGTCGCTCGCCGCCGCCATCGCCGGGTTCGGCGACGCCCAATTGGCCGCGAGTGTCAGCGGCTTGTGCGGGACGACGACGGGCAGGTTGCCGGTCAGATCGAGCTCGGAGTCGGCGAAGGTCGAACCGAAAACGCTGAGATCGGTGACGTCGTGCTTGGCATAGGTATAGTCGACGTCGAGGTTGATCGACCAACGATCGTCCGGATTGATCTTCAGGTTGAAGCCCGCATCCTTGACGAGGTTCTCATCATAGACCTGGCGCCGCGAAAGTGACTGCTGCGTGCCGCCGGTCGGCACCCTGGTCGTCGGGTCGCCGCTCGACGAGGTGCGCCAGCCGTTGCCGGGCAGCGTGATGAAGCCGCTCTGGAACAGTCCGCCGTCATCATAGGCGAAATTCGGATACGGTCCGCCCCCCGGGTTGTAGCCGTTGCCCCGCTGGTTCTCGCCGAACTGGAACTGGCCGGCGCCGTTCAGCTGGCACTCGGCGCGCGTGGTGCTCTGGTTCGCGCCATTGAGCGGGCCGTTGCCGTTCTGCTGGCAGCCCGCCGGATAGGTGCTGTACTCGGACAGATCGGGCGCGGTCTCGAACGTATGCTCGCCCCAGGCGCTGCTCGAATGGGTGCGCAGGAACTGCGCGGTGAAGGTGGTGCGCTCGTCGGTGCTCTGCCATTGCACCGCCAGCGCCTGGCCGTCGCGCTTGCGGTCATAGTCCTGGCTGCGGAACTGCCCGCCGATCGGCGCATAAGCGATCGCGGTGGGGTCGGCATAGCCGTCCGCGCCCGCCGTGCCCTGCGCACCGCAGACGTTGGCGGGGTTCGGGAAGGACTGGCCACCGACGCCGTTGACCGTGCCGGGCAGCAGCGTGAAGCCGTCGGTCGTGCCGGGCAGCTGGTTGCGGCACGTCACGGTGGTGTTGGTGCCCGTGCCGGTCGCTGCCTGGACGCCGTCACGCGTCTGGAAGTTGGTGACCTGGATGCCGTCGGCGCGGCTCTTCAGCCGCGAGTAGGAAGCGTTCGCCAGGATGCCGAATCGGCCGATCGGCGTGTCCCAGGTGTTCGAGACCAGCAGCGAGCCCGTCGGCGACCATTTCTTGGCGAAGTCGCCATAGTTCGCCTCGACCCCGCCGCCGATGTGAAAGCCCTTGTTGTCGAACGGCTTGCGCGTGTTGAGATTGACCGTACCGGCGAGCCCGCCCTCGACCAGATCGGCGGTGGCGTTCTTGTATACTTCGACCGAGCCGAGCAGCTCGGAGGGGACGTCGGCGAAGTTGATCGCCTGGCCGCCAATGCCGGCCGAGAAGGTGTCGCGTCCGTTGAACTCGGAGCGGACGAAATTGAGGCCGCGAACGTTCACACCCGAGCCCTCGACCGAGAAATGGTCGGGGTCGTTGTTGCCGGCGAAGCGGTTGATCGAGACGCCCGGCACGCGCTGCAGCGCTTCGGTGACCGAGCGATCGGGCAGCGCGCCGATGTCCTGCGCAGTGATCGCATCGACGACGGTGTCGGAGTTGCGCTTGATGTTCTGGGCGTTGGCCAGGCTCTGCCGGATGCCGGTGACAACGACATCGTCCGCGCCTCCAGCGTCCGTCGCGGGCGTGTCACCGCTGTTTTGCGCCGCCGGATCCGCGCCCGGCGTGTTCGGCGAGGTGGCCGCGCCGGCGGTGTTCTGCCCGGTCGCCGGGCCGGTCTGCGCGAACGCCGGCGCGGCCAGCGCGACGACGCACATCGCCGTCACGGAAACCCCGGTCAGAACGGCCCTGTTACGAAATCGGGTATGGCCGCCGCGGGCTGGCCTGTCCTCGAAGATCATCACATCCCCTTCCAAATAATCATACTACGATGTTCTCTCCGCGGCGACCGCGTGGCATCTTCTATTTCTCGGTACGACTGCCGCAGCCCCGCTGCAACGGAAATGTTTGCGCTATCATTTTTCCTTATTCGGGGTGGCTTTCCGGCATTCCCGCCGCCGCTGCTTGCGCTATGACGGGACCGATCGCGGCGCCGGTACGGACGTTCGCGACAGGAGTCGGAGACGGATGGAACGGGCGGAGCGACAGCGCGTGGTGGTGATCGGCGGGGGGACCTCCGGCTGGATGACCGCGGCTGCGCTGGCCAAGCTGCTGCCGGCGCGCTGCACGGTCGACCTGGTCGAATCGGAGGCGATCGGGATCATCGGCGTCGGCGAGGCGACGCTGCCGCACATCCGCGCCTTCAACGAGCGGCTGGGCATTGCCGAGGCCGAGTTCATGGCGGCGACCCGCGCCACCTTCAAGCTCGGCATCGAGTTCCGCGATTGGGCGCGGGTCGGCGACAGCTACATTCACCCGTTCGGCACGTTCGGCCGCGGCACCGGCGAGGTGCAGTTCCACCATTATTACGCGCGGCTGCTCCAAGCTGGCGCCGCACTGCCGCCGATCGAAGCCTTCTCGATGGCCTGTTCAGTCGCGCGCGCGAATCGCTTCGGCGCGCCCGCGACCGACCCGCGCCAGATCGCCTCCACCTTCGGCTACGCCTATCAGTTCGACGCGGTCGCCTTCGCCCCCTATCTGCGCCGGCTCTCCGAAGGCCTGGGCGCACGCCGCACCGAGGGCCGGATCGTCGACGTCGCGCGCGACCCGCTCAGCGGCGACGTCACCGCCGTCGTGCTGGAGGACGGCCGCCGCATCGAGGGCGACCTGTTCGTCGACTGCTCGGGCTTTGTCGCGCTGTTGATCGGCAAGGCGATGGGCGAACCGTTCGACGATTGGTCGCGCTGGCTCCCCGCCGACCGTGCGGTGGCGATGCCGTGCCGCACCGCCACGGCGGTGACGCCCTATACCAGCGCGATCGCCATGCCCTCGGGCTGGCGCTGGCGCATCCCGCTGCAACACCGCACCGGCAACGGCTATGTCTTCGCCAGCGACTTCCTCGACGAGGGCGCCGCCGCGGACGCGCTGGTGGCCGCAGTGGAGGGTACGCCGCTCGCCGAGCCGCGCCTTCTGCGTTTCAAGGCGGGACGGCGCGCGCGCAGCTGGGTCAACAATGTCGTCGCGATCGGGCTCGCCTCGGGGTTCCTCGAGCCGCTCGAGTCGACCAGCCTGTATCTCGTCCAGCAGGCGATCACCGCCTTGGTCGAACTGTTCCCCGAGCGCCGCATCGCCGCGGCCGATCGCGACGAGTTCAATCGCCTCGTCAACATGGAATATGACCGAGTCCGCGACTTCCTGATCCTGCACTATCACGCGACCCAGCGCGCCGATTCACCCTTCTGGGACTATGTTCGCACCATGGAGATCCCGGCCAGCCTCGCGGAGAAAATGACGCTGTTCCGCCGCCGTGGCCGCGTGGTGAAGTATCGCGAGGGCGCCTTCCTCGATGCCAGCTGGGTGTCGGTCTATCTCGGCCAGCGCGTCCTGCCCGAGGGTCACGACCCGCGCGCCGACGTGCCGACGATCGACAGCCTCGCCGCGGGCATGGAGCGACTGCGCGGCGAGATCGAGGTAGCGGTCGGCGGCATGGCGGACCATCGCGACTTCCTCGCGGGCTATTGCCCGATGCCGGCGGCGGCATGACGATGCTCGACGCACCGATCCGCAGCGTCGCGGTCGTGGGCGGCGGCATCGTCGGCTGGTCCGCCGCGGTGGCGCTGCGACGGCGCGTGCCGGGGCTGGAGGTGACCATCCTGGCCACCGCGCCCGCCCCCGACGCGCTTGCCGATCGCCTGCCGCACACCTTGCCCTCGACAATCGGCTTCCACGACGACCTCGGCCTGCGCGAGGAGGATGCGGTGGTGCGCGCGGGCGGCGCGTGGCGGCTCGGCACCCTGTTCGAGGGCTGGGTCGAGGGCCTGCCGCCCTATGTCCACGCCTACGGCGGCTACGGCCGGCCGTTCGGCACCGCCTCGTTCCACCATCACTGGGTCCGCGCCGCGCACGCGGGCGCCGCCGCGCCGTTCGACTCGCACGCCGCCGCAGCGGCGCTGGCGCGCGCTGGCCGGATCGCGACGGGCGCGGCGGACCCGCTGCTCGGCGACGTCCAGCCCGGCCTGCTGCTCGACGTCGAACGCTATCGCGCCATGCTCGCCGCCTTTGCACGCCACCTCGGCGTGGTCGTGCGCCAGGGGACGGTGGCCGCGGTGCGGCTGCGCGGCGACGACGGCTTCGTCGACCGGCTCGTGCTCGACGACGGCGCGACGCTCGAGGCCGACCTCTACGTCGACGCAACCGGCCCCGCCGCCACGGTTCGCGGCACGATCGACCAGGAGCGCGAGGACTGGTCGGCGTGGCTGCGCTGCGACCGGCTCGTCACCGGCGAGGGCGCGCCCGAGCCGCTCTCGCCGCTCGATCGGGTCACCGCGACGGACGGCGGCTGGCGCTGGCGCAGCGCGGCACCGGGCCGGACGCTGCACGGCTTCTGCTACGCCGCCGCCGCGCTGGACGACGCGGCGGCCACCGAGGCGCTCGCCGCGGCAGGCGCCTCCACCATCGCCGCGCCGGTGTCGTTCCGCCAGGGCACGCGACCGGCACCCTGGGCGCGCAACTGCGTCGCGGTGGGGGACGCCGCGACGGTGATCGAGCCGCTCGACTTCACCAACCTCCACCTCGCGCAGAGCGCGATCGACCGGATCGTCGCGATGCTGCCCGGGCGCGCCTGCCACCCGCTCGAGCTCGCCGACTACAATCGCCAGGCGAGCGCCGAGGTGGCGCGCGTGCGCGATTTCGTGCTGTGCCACTATGCCACCGCGCGACGGCCGGGCGCCTTCTGGCAGCCGCCCGCCACGCTGCCCGAAAGCCTCGACCGCACGCTGCGGCTGTTCGTTGAGCGCGGCCGCCTCCCCTTCTTCGAGGAGGAGACGTTCGCGCGTGACGACTGGCTCGCGCTGCTGCTCGGCCAGGGCGTCCTGCCGCGACGCGTCGACCCGCTGATCGACGTCACCGCCGCGGCCGACAGCGACCGCGCCATGGCGGCCTATCGCGCCGCGATCGCGCAGGCGGTGGCGCGCTGCCCTACCGCCGACGATTATCTCGCCACCGCACGGGGACAGCTCGCCCGATGAACGACCATACCATCCGCCATGTCGTCATCCTGGGCGGGGGCACCGCCGGCTGGATGGCCGCGGCGGCGCTGTCGCGCTTCCTCAACAACGGCGTGACCCGGATCACGTTGGTCGAGTCGGAGGAGATCGGCACCGTCGGCGTCGGCGAGGCGACGATCCCGCCGCTGCTCACCTTCAATCGCATGCTCGGCATCGACGAGCAGGAATTCATCCGCGCCACCGGCGGCACCTTCAAGCTGGGCATCGAGTTCGTCGACTGGGGCGGGCTGGGCGAGCGCTACTTCCACCCGTTCGGCGCGCACGGCCACGATCTCGGCGGCGTCCACTTTCACCAGCTCTACCTGCGCGAGCGCCAGCGCCGCGTCATGCAGGACATCTCGGCCTGGTCGATGAGCGCGGTCGCGGCGCAGGCGGGCAAGTTCGCGCCGCCCTCGCCCCATGCGCAGTCGGCGGTGAAGGAGCTGCTCTACGCCTACCACTTCGACGCCGCGCGCTACGCCGACTTCCTGCGCGGCTATGCCGAGCGCAATGGCGTGCGTCGCGTCGAGGGCAAGGTGGCCGCGGTCGCGCAGCGTCCCGAGGACGGCTACGTCACCGCGCTGCGGCTGGAGGACGGCCAGGTCATCGCGGGTGAGCTGTTCGTCGACTGTTCGGGCTTTCGCGGGCTGCTGATCGAGGAGACGCTCGCCACCGGCTACGAGGACTGGCGCCGCTGGCTGCCGTGCGACCGCGCGGTGGCGGTGCCCAGCGCGCTCGCCGGCGACCCCGACCCTTATACCCGCGCCACCGCGCGCGGTGCCGGCTGGCAATGGCGCATTCCGTTACAGGAGCGGATCGGCAACGGCTTGGTCTATTGCAGCGACCATCAGACGCGCGAGTCAGCCGAGCGGGAACTGCTCGGCCATCTGGAAGGCACGCCGCTCGCCCAGCCGCGCCACCTCGCCTTCACCACCGGCCGGCGCACCTTGGCGTGGAACCGCAACGTGGTCGCACTGGGACTCGCCTCGGGCTTCGTCGAGCCGCTCGAGTCGACCTCGATCCATCTCGTCCAGTCGGGCATCGCCAAGCTGATCGCTTTGTTCCCCGACCGTCGCTTCGCCGCCATCGAGCGCGACGAATATAACGCGCAGATGCACGAGCTGTACGAGGACGTGCGCGACTTCGTCATTCTCCACTATAAGGCAACATGGCGCGACGACACGCCCTTCTGGGAGCGCTGCCGCACGATGGACGTGCCCGCCAGCCTCCAGCGCAAGATCGATCTGTTCCGCGCCAAGGGCCGCGTCTTCCGCGAGGGCCGCGAGCTGTTCGCCACCACCAGCTGGGTCGCGGTCTGCCTCGGCCAGCATGTCGTGCCCGACGAGCACGAGCCCGCGGTCGACGCGCTCGACGCGGATCGCGTCGCCGAGGCAATCGAGCAGATGCGACGCGACTATCTCGCGGTGGCGGACAAACTGCCGCGCCACGGCGACTTCCTCCGCCATATCGGCGCCGGCGCGGCGCCGGCCGCGCCGCCCTCGCCCGCGGCGCCCGACCCGGGGCCGACCTTCTCCTTCGCCTCCGAGACGCCGTTCAACTTCTCGGCCGACCCGCTGTGAGGGCGGATTCGATCCGCCGCGTCGTGATCGTCGGCGGCGGCACCGCGGGATGGATGGCGGCCGCCGCGATCGCGCGCGTGCTCGGCGAGATCCCGGGCCTGTCGATCGAGCTGGTCGAGTCCGAGGCGATCGGTACCGTCGGCGTCGGCGAGGCGACGATCCCGCAGATCGTGCTGTTCAACAAGATGCTCGGCATCGACGAGGGCGAGTTCCTGCGCGAGACCCGTGCCACCTACAAACTCGGGATCGAGTTCGTCGACTGGCTCCGGCCGGGCCATCGCTACGTCCACCCCTTCGGCTTCTACGGGCTCGACATGAAGGGGATCGAATTTCACCATTACTGGCTCAAGGGCCGCGAGCTGGGCGACGACACTCCGCTCGACGCTTACTCGCTCGCGGTGGTGGCGGGGCTGCAGGGACGCTTCGCGCACCCGCGCCCCGATCAGCCCGGCTCGCCGCTCTCCAAGCTGGGCTATGCCTTCCAGTTCGACGCCGGCCTGTACGCACGCTTCCTGCGCCGGTTGGCCGAGGCGAACGGCGCGCGCCGCATCGAGGGGCGGATCGTCGACGTCGAGCGGGACGGCGAGAGCGGCCATGTCGCCGCGGTCGTGCTCGAAACGGGCACGCGCGTGGAGGGCGACCTGTTCCTCGACTGTTCGGGGTTCCGCGGATTGTTGATCGAGGAGACGCTCGGCGCCGGCTTCGAAGATTGGAGCCACTGGCTGCCGTGCGACCGCGCAGTCGCGGTCCCCTGCGCCAACGGCGGCGATCGCCAGCCGTTAACCCGATCCACCGCGCGCGCGGCGGGCTGGCAGTGGCGCATCCCGCTCCAGCACCGCATCGGCAACGGCTATGTCTACGCCTCGCAGCACCTCTCCGACGACGAGGCGGCGGCGACGTTGCTCGCCAATCTCGACGGCCCGCCGCTGGGTGACCCGCGCCCGCTGCGCTTCACCGCCGGACACCGCCGCCGCGCCTGGGTCGGCAACACGGTCGCGCTCGGGCTGGCGGGCGGCTTCCTCGAGCCGCTCGAGTCGACCAGCATCCACCTCGTCCAGTCCGCCATTGCGCGGCTGCTGACCTATTGGCCGACACGCCGCTTCGACCAGCGCGAGATCGACCGTTTCAACGCCGCGCACGTCGCCGACTATCTCGACATCCGCGATTTCCTCGTGCTCCATTATAAGGTGACCGAGCGGCGCGACTCGCCGTTCTGGGACTATTGCCGCACGCTCGAGCCGCCGCTCGGGCTCGCCGATAAACTCGCGATCTTCGCCGCCAACGGCCGCGTCTTCCGTGAGGGCGACGAATTGTTCACCGAGACGAGCTGGCTTTCGGTGATGGTCGGCCAGGGGGTCGCCGCGGGAGGCTATCATCCCGCGGCGGACCTGCTGAGCGACGCCGAGACGCTGGCGCGGCTGGACCATATCCGCCGCGTCGTGGCGGAGACCGCGGCGCTGCTGCCGCGGCAGGACGATCACCTGCGCGGGCTCGGCTGCGACCTGGTGGGACTGGCGGCGTGACTGCACCGCTGCCCGAGCTGACCGGCGTCGACCGCCGCCGCTTCGAGGAGGAGGTCCGCCCCGCCGCGCGCCCGGTGGTGCTGCGCGGCATCGCGCGCGATTGGCCGGCGGTGATCGCAGCGGGCGAGTCGACCGAGGCGGGCGTGGGCTATCTCAAGCGCTTCAGCCGCCCCGCCCCGGTGCCGGCGATCCTGGGCGAGCCGTCGATCGCGGGACGCTTCTTCTACACGCCCGATCTCAAGGCGCTCAACTTCGTGCGCGGGCAGACGCCGCTCGACCCGTTCCTGGACCGCCTGCTGCGCGACCGCGCGCATGCCGAACCCTATGCGATGGCGATCCAGTCGGTGCCGCTGCCCGAGCTGCTCCCCGGCTTCGCCGAGGCGAACGCCTGCGCGCTCGTCCCCGCGGGCGTGATCCCGCGCATGTGGCTCGGCAATGCGATCCGCGTCGCGACGCACTATGACCTGATGGAGAATATCGGTGTGGTGGTGCTGGGCCAGCGGCGCTTCACCCTGTTCCCGCCCGACCAGATCGCCAACCTCTACATGGGTCCGCTCGAGCTGACCCCGGCGGGCACGCCGGTCAGCCTGGTCGACCCCGACGCGCCCGACCTCGACCGCTTTCCACGCTTCGCCGACGCCTTGCGGACGGCGCAGACCGCCACGCTGGAACCGGGCGACGGCATCTACATCCCGTTCCACTGGTGGCACGCGGTGGCATCGCTCGGGCCGATCAACGCCTTCGTCAACTACTGGTGGAACCCGGCGCCGGCGGGGCTGGGCAATCCCTATGACGTGCTGCTCCACGCGCTGGTGGCGATCGCCGCGCTGCCGGCGGACCAGCGCGCGGCCTATCGCGCGGTGTTCGAGCATCTCGTCTTCCGCCCCGACGGCGAGCCAGCGGCGCACCTGCCCGGCGACGTCAAGGGCGTGCTCGGCCCGCTCGACCCGACCGTTGTCGCGCGCATCCGCGCGACCTTGGTGGACAGTCTGGGACGATAGGCTCCTGGCGATCCTCCCCGCTCGCAGGGAGGATTTTCACACCCGCCCGCCGAGCAGACGGATGAGAAAGCCGCGCATCCGCTCGGTTCGCGCCGGGCTGCCCGCGCCGAGGATCCCGCGCGCGGCGGGCGGCAGGTGCGCCGCGGCCTCCTCCGCGTCGGGTGCGAAGACATAATGGTCGAACCAGCCGCGCCACGCCGCCTTCTGCGCCGGGGGCAGGTCGCGCACGCTCATCAACGCGTGGACCAGCGCGCCGAAGGGCGACGCGGTCGCTTCCTGCTCCCACCAGTAGTTGACGAGGACGTTCAGCGGGTCGAGCGCGCGTACGTGATGCCACCAGATCGCCGGGATGAAGAGTGCGTCGCCAGGCCCGAGCTCGGCGACCTGGGCGTGACGTCTCGCCTCGGCGAAGCGCGGGTAGCGCGCCAGATCGGGCGAGTCCGGGTCGACCATGCTCGACGGCGGCCCCGCCATCGTGTGATCGAGCGGGCCGACGTACAGGTTTGCGATCTGATCGGGCGGGAAGAGCGTGAACCGCCGCCGGCCGTGCACCACGCAGGCGACGTTGTTCGACTGGTCGTAGTGGGTCGCGACCTGGGTGGCGTTGCCGATCCACAGCCGCGCTGGTGCCTCGCCTGTGGGCAATTCGAGCGCATTCTCGTCCTGCCAGCCGGGCAGATGATCGGGCGCGGTGGCCGCATTGGCGTAGAGCGCGTGGGGCGCCGCTATCCCCTCCTCCGCGAACCGAACGAGCTCGCCGAGCAGCTGACCCAGCGTCACCGTCTGGCGCGTGAAGTTGAAGCCGCTCAGCGTCTCATCGTAGAAGAAGCGGCCCCCAATCGCGGGCGCGCCGATCATCACGTCGAGCGGGCGCCCGCCGCCGAAGCGCGCGAGATAGGACGCCATCGCACGATCTCCCTGCGCACCGGCGCGCACTGCGGCCCATTGGCTCACCTGCCCACGCAACACGATCGGGACATAGCCTCCCGCGATCTCGCGCGCGAAGGTGGCGCCGTCGACCGCTGGCGACTCGGCGACGAACGTGATCGGAGCGGCGACGCTGGCCATGTTCACTCCTTATCCCCGCTCCCCGCGATTAGCGACCTCAGGTCACGCGAGCGCGCTGCCAAATCAGTTATCGGCAAAGAGTTAGGGGAACCAGGTGCGCGATATCGGCTCAGGCCGACAAAACGTTCTGGCCGATCACGGATGCGGGCCAATCACGCGCATAGGTGAGGTCGAACAGCTGTCCTGCCGGGGACCGACAAGACCTCGCGCACCTTCCGCTGACGGCGGCTTCGCGAAAAGCGACCGCCAAGTACGTCGAACCTCGACCAAAGCTGCCCGGCCGAGCAGGACGACGAACACGACGAATTGGCCGATCGAGAGACCATGAAGCGTCGCTGAGGTTCAAGCAGCTTAGGACTGACCGATCGGCGCACCGGCTGCACGCACCCGGCGCAGCATCATGCCGACGAGGCCCATACCCACGATCAGGCTCAACCACGTCCCCGGCTCGGGCACTGCGCCGAGCTTCAGCGGGTCGTAGCCGCCGTCATAGGTCACCGGCCCTTGCGCCGGCGGCAGCTTGGGAAAGGGGCTGCCGGAGAGGTTGAAGGCATAGGGCACCTCCACCGCGTCATAGTCGCGGTTGATCAGCGTCACCGCCTCGTCGCTGGCAAGCCCGCGCGCGAAGCTGGCGACGCTGCCGTTGCGGCGCGGATCGCCGAAGACGACCTGCAAGCCGCTGCAGCTGTTGATGTCGCCGCACTCGCCGAAGGCGGTGACGAAATAGGAGGCGTTATATTCCACCTCGGTGGTCGCGCCCGCGGCGAGCGTGCCCAGCTCGAGATTGAGCGGCGTGGTGCTCCAGTCGAGCACGCGACCATAGCCGAAATCGGTGAAGGTCTGGCCAAGGAAGGGATCGCTGTTGAACTTGTCGTCGCCGACCCTCAGTTCCTCGTCACTGGCGTTGCCGTACGCCGAGTACAGCACGTTGTCCTGCTGCCCGCGCGTGCGCTGGGTCACGCTGAATTCGAAGCCGCCGCGCGCCGGCGCGCCGTCGACGATGGCGAGATGCCCCGGCGTGATCAGCGAGTCGAAGCGCAGGTCGACCGCGTTCGGGCCGTTATTGGTGACGCTGAAGGTGATCACCGTGCTCGACGCGATCGAGCAGCCGCCGACGCAATAATCGTTATGCAGGAAGAAGAAGCTGCCCGAGCCCGCCTCACCGACGAGGTCGACGCCGAGATCGGACTGGGTCGGCGCGCGCTGGCCGGTGAAGATTTGCTCGCGCGTACCGCCGGGATTGCGCCCCGGCAATGATCCGTCCAGGCCGAACGCATAGCCGAGGCCGTTGCTCACCGTCACCGTCTCGATCAGCGCGGCCTGCGCCGGCACCGCCGCCGCCGCCAGCCCCGCCGCCGCGGCGACCGCGAGCGCTCTTCCCCTGTTCATCGCGACATCCCCCCGCGTTTGATGGTTAATTTCTAGCGAGACACCGCGGCACCGCCAGGTAAAAACTTGCCGTTTCTTGACTTTATTTGCTCGCCTCGCAGCCGGCGCGCGCCGCCGGTGCCGCGGCCGGGTCGATGCGGCGCTGCAGCGCGAGCGCGTCGTCGCAGGCCGTCGTGGCCAAGGCAGCGCGACCGCCCGCGGCGAGCACGCGCGCGCGCAGCAGGCGCACCTCGACCTGGTCGGGATCGGTCGCGGCATAGGCCGCGTCGTAGATCGATCTGGTCGCGGCGACGTGGCGTAGCGCGGCGTCTGTATGACCTGACGCCGCCTCGGCCTCGGCGGCGTAGAAATGCGTGTCGCCGACGGATGGTGCGGTGGGGCCGTAGAGACGTGTGTAGATCGCGGCCGCGCGGTCAAGCACGGCCATTGCGCCCGGACCGTCGCGCTCCGCGATGCGGATGCGTCCCATCAACACCAGCGCGTCTGCTACCGCGGGATGGTCGCGCTCCAGCACGCGGTCGTAGATGCGTAGCACCTGCGCCATGCGACGCTCGGCCACCGTGACTCGACCGTTCTCGAAATCGGCGAAGGCGCGGTTCTGCAGCGCGCGCGCGGTAAGCACATGGTCGACGCCGAACTTCGCCGCATAGGTTGCCACCGCGCGCGAGAACAGCGGATCCGCCGCGGCGTAGCGGTGCAGCCGCACCAGCGCGATCGCCTCGTTCATCCACACGCCGCCGAGCGCCTCGCGCTGGTCGCCGTCGAGCGCTTCGCGCCGCCGCGCCGCATCGGCGAGGTCGCGTACCGCGCCGGCATAGTCGCCGGTCAGCACGTTGGCCTGTCCGCGCGCCTCGGCCAGCGATGCGGCTAACGCGGAAGCGTCGCGCGCGCGCGCGGGCACTGCCGCCGCCGCCGCGGCGATCGCGCGTTGGGCGGCAGGGGCGTCGCCGCGATCGAAGGCGACTCGCACCAGCCGCAGCTCGGTGAGGGCGCGCTGCTCGCCGCTCGCCGGCAGCCGCGCCAGCGCCGCGCGCAAGTCGCGCTCCGCCTCGCGCGGCAGGCCGAGGTTGGCGTAGATCTCGCCGGTGGCGCGCAGCAACCGCGCGCCGACGGCTGGCTCGTCGGCCAGCTCGGCGCGCGCGCTGCGGCTGGCGCGCGTCAGCACCGTCAGCGCGGTGATCGTGCGCGGGTTCTCGGTCGCCGGATTGGCGATGTTGAAGGTGCCGATGAGGAATTCGAGGCTGCGGTCGGCGAGGCGGCGCTGGCGTTCGGCGACGCGGCGCTGGCCCTCCGCATAGACTGCCAGCCCGACGGTGACGAGCGCCACCGCCACCGCGGCGGCGGTGATCCACATCAGCCGACGTTGCCGCCGCGCGAGGTCGCGACGCACCAGCGAGTCGAGCCGCACGTCGGCCAGCGCGGCGATCAGCTTGAGCGCGGCGAGCCGCCGGCCGTCCTTGCCCGGGCGCACGTCGGCCGCGATCGGCTCGGCGGGCACGTCGCTGAGCTCGCCGTCGGCGCCGATCCGCCAGCGCAGCGCGGGCGGGAAACACTCGTTGTCCGGATCGCCGGGCTCGCCCGCGACGATCAGCGCGAGCACGCGCCCCTCCCCGTGGAGTCGCTTGAAGCTGAGCACTTCCTCGTTGACCCAGCGCGACCGCGCCGCGTGCGGGCTGCACACCACGATCAGGCAGCGCGCGGCGGCGAGCGCGGCGCGTAGCTCCTGGCCGAGGTCGCCGCTGGCGGGCAGCTCGTCGCGATCGCGGAACACCGGCGGCAGCCGTCGCGGCACCGGGCCGAACGCCGAGTCGGTGCCGACCAGCGCGCGCGGCAGGCGATAGGTCTCGATCCGTTGATGCAGCCAGCGCACCGCCGCGGTATCGGCGTGGCTGTAGCTGATGAACGCGGCGTATTGACGCATCGGCCCCCCTACGCCGCAGCTGGATCGAATGATGAAGGATGCCCGGTGCCGCCGCGCCCGCCGCCCGGTTCTCTCCCCCATGGGCAAGCGTGGCAGAGCGCGCGGAGGCTGGCAATGCAATGGTTAACGGAGATTAGCGCAAGGCGCTTGCTCCAACGCCCCGAAGCCTCGTAGCAGGGGGTGGAAGACGCGCGGTCGGGGGGCCGAGATCAGATGCCGGTCGGCGAGGTTCAGTCGTGAGTCACCCGCCGCGCCCCGGCTTCGGGCTGGCGGTCGGGATCACCGGGCACCGCCCGCCGCTGTTGGACGCCGCCGCAGCGGCGCGCGCCGCGCCGCGGCTGCGTGAGGTGCTGGCGGCGCTGGCCGACGCAGCGGCGCGGGTCCATGCTGCCGAGGCGCGCTATTTCGCCGACGCGCCGCCCTCGCTGCGCTTCGTCACCCCGCTCGCGGAGGGCACCGACCAGCTCGCCGCCGAGCTCGCGCTCGTCGCGGGCTTTCGGATCGAGGCGATGCTGCCGCTACCGCGCGACGACTATCGCGCCGACTTTACCGACGCCGCGAGCGACGCCGCGTTCGACGTGCTGCTCGATCGTGCCGGCTGCGCGCTCGAGCTGCCCGCGTTGCCCGCGGGGCGGCCCGCGAGCTACGCGCTGGCGGGGCGCGCGGTGCTGGCGCACAGCGACGTGCTGGTGGCGTTGTGGGACGGCGCGCCCGGGCGCGGCATCGGCGGAACCGCCGACATCGTCGCGCGCGCGCTGCGCCAGGGGCTGCCGGTGATCCACGTGCCGCTCGATAGCGCCGCGACGGTGATCCGCTGGGCCGGCTATGACCCGCTCGCCAACCCGGAGTCGTTCGAGCAGGTGCCGGCACGCGCCTTCGACGCCGCCGCGGCGGACGCTCTGGTGGCACAACTGCTCGCGCCACCCGCCGCCGCGATCGAGCGCGCCTGCCTCGACCGTTTCCTCGGCGAGACCGAGCTGCGCGTGCGCGCGCGCGTCGAATATCCGGCGCTCCTCGCGGTGCTCGGCATCAAGCGCCTGCGCCGCGCCGCTTTCCGCAGCGGGCCCTATGATGCCGACACACGGCGCGAGTGGGAACGCTTCCGCGCCTTCTGCCACGGCGGCGGGCATGGCGTGCGGCCGCGGCTCGACGCGATCGAGGCGGCCTATGGCTGGAGCGACCGGCTCGCGCAGCATTTCGCGCAGAGCTATCGCAGCGGGCACGTGCTGAACTTCCTGCTCGGCGCCGCGGCGGTGCTGCTGGCGCTCTCGGGATTATTGTTCAAGGAGCTCAAGTTCTGGCTGGCGCTGTGCGAGCTCGCCGCGGTGGCGGGGTTCGTGCTCAACACGCGCGTCGGCGTCGCGCGCGAGTGGCATCGACGCTGGCTCGACTATCGCCAGCTTGCCGAACGGCTGCGGCCGATGCGCAGCCTCAAGCTGCTCGGCGTCGGCCGCCCTGCGGTGCGCCCCGGCGCGGCGCGCGAGCCGCGCTGGCTCGACTGGTACGCCGCCGCGGTGTGGCGCGCGAGCGGCTGCGCCAGTGGCTGCCTCAGCGACCGGCGCGCGGTGGCCGCCTTCATCGCCGAGGAGGAGCTGGGCCCGCAGCTCGCCTACCATCGCAGCGCGGCGCACCAGCTTCACCTGCTCGACCATCGGCTGCACCGGATCGGTATGTGGCTGTTCCTCGCCTCGCTGTTGAGCTGCCTGGTGTTCCTGGTCGGCTATGTCGCGGCGCACGAGTGGGTGCGCGCCAACGCTGGTGTGTTCGTCGCGCTCTCGGCCGGACTGCCGGCGTTGGGTGCGGCGATCTTCGGCATCCGCGTGCAAGGCGATTTCGGCGCCAGCGCGGCACGGTCCAGCGCGACCGCGGCCGATCTGGCGCGCTACGTCGACGCGCTGGAGACCAACGGCGACGATCTGCCGCGCGTCGTCGACTTGGTCGAGGGCGCCGCCGCGACGATGCTGGCCGACCTCAGCGACTGGCGCCAGGCCTATGAGCGCCGCCAGCTGGAACTTCCTTGAGCGGGCCGGCGGATTGGCGCGGCGCGGACGCGGCGGGCTAGGCGCGCTTGGAAGAGAGCGCTAGTCTGCGGGTTCGGGGCGCAAATCCACTGCGCCAGCGCTCGACGGGCGCGCACACAGCGAAGGCGACACACCATGTTCTCGTTCAGATCCGCTCTGCTGAACGGCGCGGTGGTGGCGGCCCTCGCCTCCGGCTTCGTCGCCTGCCGCGCCTATCAGGCGTTCGCCGCCGAGAAAGCGTCGTTCGATCCCCCGCCGGCGCTGGCACGAACGGACTTCCCCGCATGGCCGTATCCACGCGGCATTCCGGACGACGAGAAGGAAGAGGGCAAGGTGTTCCACGTTCCCGGGAGCAAGCAGGCCTTCACCTTCACCCAGATCAACGGGCAGCGGGCGACGATCGATTGGTTCCCGGAGCGCCATCCGACGCCGCCACCGCCGGTGATCAGCGGAAGAGAGGGCGCTTACAATGCCTGCGGTCAATGTCACCTCATCGATGGCGGGGGCAAGCCGGACACGAGCGACCTTCGCGGTCTGCCCGTCGACTACATGCTGCAACAGCTCGCCGATATGAGGGACGACCATCGGCACGCATCGATCAACGGTGCGCCGCTCGCCAAGATGGTGGGGATCGCGAAAGCACTGCCCCTCGACGATGCGCGGCAAGCCTCCGAGTATTTCCACTCCATCAAGCCCGTGAAGAGGCTCCGCCTGATCGAGGGCGATATCGTGCCGGTCACCCATCCTGCGGCGCACGCGATCCAGAAGGTCGATCCGAGCGGCGCGACGGAGCCGCTCGGAACCCGGATCATCGAAGTGCCGCAGAGCTTCGAGCGTACCTCGCTGCGCGATCCGTCGTCCGGCTTCATCGCCTATGTACCAGCGGGCAGCATCGAGAAGGGCAGGGCACTGGCGACGAGCGGCGGAGGGGGCAGAACACTGCCGTGCGCCTCATGCCATGGTGACGACATGAGGGGATCGGGCGCCGAATTCCCTGGTATCGCCGGTCGATCCCCGACCGCCATGGCGCGCCAGCTGTATGATTTCAAAAGCGGCACGCGCAATGGCAAGAATGCGGTGGCAATGAAGCCGGTGGTCGCGCGGCTCACCGATGCGGACATCGTGAACCTCACGGCCTATCTGGCGTCGCTCGACCCTTGACGTGGTCGATCCCGCGCCGCCCTCGTTGGCGCGCCGCAGAAATGGGGCGTTGCAGCGGCTTGGAGGCGGCACGATGGCGGTCTGGCGCTGAGCTTCGCCCCCGCCGTGCGTCGGACCAGAGATGGAGCCGGACTCGCGCGGTCCGCTGGAGGTGACATGTACCGGCTGATCGCTTTTCTGATGATCATGTTCGCCGCGACGGCGGCGACCGCGCCGCAGCGGGCCGATCGACCGGTGCGCGTGGCGATCGCCCGCCTCACCCACGGCCATGTCGGCGGACTTCTCGGTCGTCGCGCGATCGGCGACGTCGAAATCGTCGGCATCTACGAGCCCGATCGCGCCGTCGCCGCGCGCTACGTCCGCGATTACCACCTCGACCCCGCACTCGTGCACGACCGGCTCGCGCCGATGCTGGATCAGGTGCGACCCGAGGCGGTGCTGGCCTTCGGATCGGTGGCGGAGCACCGCGCCGTCGTCGAGGCGGCCGCACCGCGCCGTATCCACGTTATGGTCGAGAAGCCGCTGAGCTTCGACGCGGCAGAGGCCGGCGCCATGGCAAGCTTGGCGCGGCGGCACAACATCCAGCTGCTCACCAACTATGAGACCAGCTGGTATCCGAGCCGAACCGGGCTGGGTCGAGCGCTCGCCGCGGGCGCCGTCGGTGCGATCCGCAAGGTGGTGTTCCGCGACGGTCACTATGGCCCGAAGGAGATTGGCGTACAGCCCGAGTTCCTTTCCTGGTTGGTCGACCCGAGCGCCAACGGCGGCGGCGCGATCGTCGATTTCGGCTGCTATGGCGCCAACCTGATGACCTGGCTGATGCAGGGCAAGGCGCCGATCAGCGTCACCGCGGTGACGCAGCGGCTCAAGCGCGATCCGGTCTACGCGCGGGTCGACGATGAGGCGACGATCGTGCTGGCCTATCCCGCTGCCACGGCTGTCCTGCAGGCGTCGTGGAACTGGCCCGACCATCGCAAGGACATCCAGCTGTTCGGCGAGACCGGCGTGCTGTCGACGCCCGACGGGAAGACGCTGCTGCTGCGGCGCCGCGGCGAGGCGGCGGATCGTGCGCTCGAGTCGCCTTCACCCCCGTTCGCCGACCCTTTCGCCTTTCTCGCCGCGGTCGTCCGCGGGCGCGCCAAAGTGGCCGACGCGGATCCGTCCTCGCTCGATAATGCGCTGACTGTGGCGCGCATCCTTGATGCCGCACGCCGCTCCGCCGCGACGGGACGAACGATAGTTTTGGATCAAGACTGAAGGAAGCGGAGGTAAAGACCGACGTGCGGTGATCGAGACCGCCAGCATCCGCGTGCGAGGCTCCGCCACCGGCTCATCTCACGCCACTGCTGTCGCACGGCGACACTGCGCTGTACACGGGACAATGCGAGCGACGCTCGTCGGACTCACAGCTGCATGCCGTACTCCGCATATCGCGCGCGTACGTCGGGATCCGCCTTCTCCGCCGCTGCCGCATCGGCGGCCGCTTTCGTCGTGTCGCCCTTTCGCGCCCAAGCCAGCGCACGCGCATAGCGTGAGACGGCCATCGTGGGTACCTCGGCCAGCACGCGGTCATACACCGCGATCGCCTCGTCCGCCCGTCCCAGCCGCAACAGCACAAAGCCGCGACTGTCCAAGATCGCAGGCGCGTCGGGCAACTTTGCCAACGCCGCATCGCAATCCTGCAACGCGGACTCCAGCGCCACGCCCGCCGTCGCCTTGGCCCAGCACATGTTGTTCAATTGCATCGGTTGCGCCGCCTTTTCGCGCGCGCGCGCGAAGTCGGCGTCCGCGCGCACCCGATCTCCCGCGCGCGCATAAGCGATCCCCCGCGCCGTCAGTAGGCCGTCATCCTCCGGAACCGTCGCCAGCGCGGCCGTATATTGCGCGATCGCTCCCGGCAGGTCGCCGCCGTCAGCGAGCAATTGCGCCTTGCCGGCCAGCGCCACGACCAGCGTCGGGTCCAGCTTCAGCGCGGCGTCGAGGTCGGCCCGTCGCGCCGCGATGTCGGCTTTCGGATGCGACAGGCTTCGGTTGTAATAGATATAGGCTTCGGGCTTGATCGCCAGCGCGCGGTCGTACGCTGCGCGCGCTTCCTCCAGCCGATGTGCGGCGTCCAGCAGTCGAGCGGCCACGACCTGCGCGTAGGCGTCGTTCGGATTGGCCGCGGTCAACGCCGCTGCCTCCGCGAGAGCGGCGTCGAATTTGCCCTGTCCGCGCAGAATATTAGCGCGCAACAGGTACATATCGGTCCAGATCGGCGATTGCCGGATCGCCGCCGCCGCGTCCTGCAACGCCGCATCTTCATGCCTCAGTGCGTGCTGCGCCTCGGCGCGGTGACCAAGCGCGAACGCATTGTCGGGTTCGACGGCGAGCGCTTGCGTGAAGGCATCCACCGCCGCCTGCGCATCGCCTTTCTGTAAGGTCAGCAGCCCGCGGGCACGCAACACCACCACGTTGCGCGGATCGATCACCGCCGCGGCGTCGAGATCCTTCGTCGCGCCGGCCGCGTCACTTTTCCACAGGCGCGCCATGCCACGATTCGCCACGGCCCAGACGTTGTCGGGCTCCAGCTTTTGCGCGCGGTCGAAGTCCGCGATCGCCTCGTCATAGCGTGCGGCGTTCATGTACGCATTGCCGCGCGTAACGTAGCGTGTCGCATCGTCGGGCTTGCGCGTCACCCACTCGGTCAATGCCGTCAGCGCGCTCTGCTGATCGCCCATCATGGCATAGCTCGTGGCGCGCTGCTCGGCGGCAAAGCCATTGTCTGGTTCCAGCGCGAGCGCGCGCGTGTAGGCCTTCACCGCATCGCCCCAGCGTCGCTCGCGCCGAGCGAGCATCCCGCGCGCGATGGCGGTCAAGATGAAATCGGGATCGATCGAGTCCGCCTTGGCAAGATCGGCCTTCGCCCCGGCCAGATCGCCGACCTGCACGCGCGTCATGCCGCGGTTCGCCCAGGCGTAGACATTGTCCGGGTCCAGCGCGATCGCTTTGTCATAATCCCGCAGCGCGTCGGCGCGCAGATCACGATCGATGAACGCCTTTGCACGGCTCACGTAACCGGCCGACGTGGTCGGCACCGTCGCCCGCAAAGCCTCGGTATCTTTACCGGTGTAGCTATAGTTCACCGGCGTCCGCAACGTCGCGCTCCGATCGGCGAGCGCTCGAAGTGCGGCCTGTTCCTTCGCTGCGTCGGCGGCGGGGAATTCGGTCGTCACGCTACGCTCCGTCTTCTCGACCGAGAAGATGTTGTCGGCGATGCTCGCGTGGCGGCGATAGTCGATCCCGCCCGCGACCTCGTTGACCTCGATTCCAGCGCCGAGCCGGAACGTACCAGCCCCCTTGGGCAATACGATCGTCTCGCGCGTGCGGATGTACCAAGGAAAGGCTACGGCGAACGGTGCATCCTGGTCCCGGCCAGGGTCGCGGCTGAAGTCGGCGCGATAGCCGACGCTGGTGCCATCGGTCTGATAATTGCCGTTTGACCAGTCCAACGTGGCCTTACCGGTCATCGACAACCGCTCCTCGCCGGTCGTCGCATCGAAGGTGGCGGCGGTCGTCGCCACCTCGATGAAGTCATATTGCCCCTTCCAATATTCCTTCAGCGCGCGATCGCGGGCCTCGCCGCCGAGACTCGCCAGCGCGATGCCGGTGCCGATCGCCTCATCACCGCGCAACACTGTCTCCACCGTCGTCGGCGCGGGCGCGGAGATGCCGGCGCTGGCATCGATGCGGATCGTGGTGTCGCGCATCGGCTGCGGTGGAACGGCCGGTAGCATCCGCACCAGCGCCGCGCCTCGCTCGACCAGCGGCAGCCCCCAACCGACGTCGGGCACGCTGATCCGGTCGAGATCGGTGTCGCGCGTCCGGGTTCCGTCCAGCCAGTAGACGCGACCGGCGATCGTCGCCCGCACCAGCACATGATCGAACAGTCCCGCCATCGGCAAGCGGGCATCGATCCCGTCGCCGGCCATACTGTTGACGACCACCGGCACTGCCTCGATCCCCAGCCCGTGCAACAGCCCGAGCAGCAGCGCGGTCTTGGCCTTGCAATCGCCGTAGCGCCGTGCCCAGGTCGTTTCCGCATCGGCGGGCACGTATCCGCCCGCCCCCATCGTCAACGCCACGTAGCGGATGCGATCCTGCACCAGCGCCAGCGCCGCCTGCGCGCGCACCTTGGGGTCACTGGACATGGACGCGATGCGATCGAACTCGCTGCGCAGCGGCCCCTGCGCTGCGATTGTCGCCGCCTGCGCGTACAGAGGTGCCATCAATGCGCCGAGATCGGCCCAGGAAGCGAAATCGGTGAATTCCACCAACCGCCCGAGGCGATAGCGTGTCGGCGCACCTTTCGGCGGTGACGACAGCGCGACATCGGCCAGCGTCGTTTCGAAGGCGGTTGTGCCGCCGCTGACCTTGAGCTTGGTTGGAGGCAGCGCGGCGGTCTGCCGCATCCGTACCGGCAACGCCGCCGGCCATTGGACGCGCAGGTGCGCCCGCTTGATCGGCACGCCGTTGAAACCGCCCGCCCCGAATTGCTCGACATGCCCCTTCAACGTCGGATCGTTCGACGACACTGATGCCGCGAAGTCGAGGATATCGCCGACCTGCAGGCCCTCGGGCTGGATATTGGCGGTCAGCACGCCATCCAGCATCGCGCTTTCCAGATTTTGCTCGCGCCGTACCACGGTGAAGGTCTGGCCGGAGGCCAGCACGTCGATTACCTTGTCGCCGCGCCGGATGTGCAGCTTATGGACCGTGAGTTCGTCGACGTCCGGGCGCCAGGGATAAGAAATGTTGCCCGCGCTCAATCCCTCAGGTGTCTGGATGCGCAGCGCCATCTCGACATACACGACCTGCCGTCCGCGCTCCAGCTTGACCTGCTGGTCCGACAGCAACACGCTGACCGGTGCGTCGGCAGTGGCGCCCGCATCCGAGGGGATCGCTACTGGCACCACCCATGACGGCGCGGGGCCGATCGCCGGCTTGTCGGCGGCATGCGCCACGCCCGCCACAACGCTCGACGCCATTAGCGCCGTCACCACGATTCTCATAATCCCCCCACCCCTGTAAGCACACCATAGCGTGATCGTTACGGAAGAAAATGACGAAGCAACGCGGGATGGGGACACTTGCCGACGCGGATTCAGCCCCTCGTCAAATGCGGGAATACGTTGTCTGCAGCTCGCGACGTTTTGACACCTAGCCTCTCACCAGAAGGACGCTGGTGCGCACCGACCAAGACGAGCTCGCGCGTCATCGTCAGCGTCCCGGCGGCGAGCGAGCGCCGCGCTGCGACATGGGTGAGATCGGGCCCGGCGCGTCCGGCCGCGCCCGCGCCGCGGATCGCGTGGCAGGCAGCGCAGGTCGCCTGGAAGACCGCCGCCCCCCGTGCGCCCACGGTCGCGGCGGGCGCCACCTGCGCGGCGAGCCATGCGCGGAACGCGGCGGGCGTTTCCACCTTCACGTCGAACGCCATGTGCGCGTGCTGCGTGCCGCGAAACTCGGCGCATCGGCCGCGGTACCAGCCGGGGCGGCGCGCGGTGACGTCGAGGAGGTTGGTGCGCCCCGGGATCATGTCGAGCTTGCCCGCCACGTTGGGCACCCAGAAGCTGTGGATCACGTCCGCCGAGTTCAGCACCAGCCGCACCGTGTCCCCCTGCGGCAGGTGGAGCTCGTTGGCGGTCTCGACCCAACCGCCGCCAGCGGAGTCGCGCTACTGGATCCGCCACCACCATTGGTGACCGGAGACGCGCACCTCGAGCGCCGCGCGTCGCGCGTCGCGAACAGCGCGCGATCCGCGAAGAAGCTGCCTGTGATCAGCGCGGTGAGCGCCAGGACGATGGCGCCGGCGACCACGGGCAGCGAGCGGTCCAGGCGTGAGTCGACGGCGCCGACCGCCGCCGCCTCCGCGCACGGTCATCGTCTCGAACGCAGCTGACACCAGCGGCGAGCGTCAGACGCAGAGGACCACCGAGCCAGCTTGCGACGGCGCTCACCTGATCGAGCTTGCCTGTGGGCGAGAACGGCCGAACCGGATAACGGCATTCCATGATCACCGACTGGCACTTCTATGTCTTGGCCATACCCGCCATCATCCTGCTCGGGCTCGCCAAAGGCGGTTTCGCTGGCATGGGCGCTTTGTCGCTCCCGCTGCTCGCGCTGGTGATCGATCCGGTCCGGGCTGCGGCGATCACGCTGCCGCTTCTCATCGCGCAGGACGTCGTCGGCGTCTGGGCGTTCCGGCGCACCGTCGATTGGCGCCTTATCGGCTGGATGCTCCCGGGCGCGATGGTCGGCATCGCCCTGGGATACGGCTTCGCCGCGAGCGTGTCGCCGAAAGCGGTGATGGCCGCGGTCGGCGTGATCTCGATCTTGTTCGGCCTGTACCGGCTCTGGCTGACGCGCCATCCGCGTCCGCGCGGAATCGCGCGTTGGCCCGAATGGCTCGGCACCCTCTTCGGCGTGGCCTCGGGCTTCACCAGCCAGATCGCGCACGCGGGCCAGCCGCCGTTCCAACTCTGGGTGCTGCCACGTGATCTGCCGCGCGAGCGTCTGGTGGGCACCACCGCGATCTTCTTCGCCGCCGTGAACTGGATCAAGGTGCCGGCGTATCTAGCGCTCGGCCAGTTCACGCGGGCCAACCTCCTCACGTCGCTGTTGCTCCTACCGATGGCGCTCGCTGCCACGGTGGCCGGCGTGGCGTTGGTTCGCCGCATCGCACCGGAGCGTTTCTTCACGGCCATCTACGTGTTGATGATAGCGGTTGGCACGTTGCTGACCTGGGAGGCGCTGGCGTGACGGCGATTGGGCCACGCCCCCGCAGCCGGGCCACGCTCCCGCAGCAACGACGAGTGCATCTCGAGTGAGGCGCGCGCTACGCTGGTGATCGGATCGACCAACACGATTCGCCGTCAGCGGGCAGCCGGGTGTCCCTGAATCGGCGTCGAAGTTCGCGTCGTGCTCACTGCGGCAGCGCGAAGGCGATCACCGAGCCGCCCGGCCGACGCGCACGATCCTTGCCGCCGCCCGCCGCGATCGCGACATATTGCCGGCCGTTTACAGCATAGGTGGCGGGCGTCGCGAGCCCCGCGGCGGGCAGTTCGGTCGACCACAACAACCGTCCGCTGCGCTTGTCGTAAGCGCGGAAGCGGCGGTCGTAGACGGTCGCGGCGATGAACAGCAAGCCGCCGCGCGTGACGACCGCGCCGCCGTAATTCTCGCTGCCCGTCTCCGCCGGGCCGAGCTCGGGATAGCGGCCGAGGGGCACGCGCCACACCCATCGACCGGTGTTGACGTCGAGCGCGGACAAGGTGCCCCAGGGAGGTGTCAGCGCGGGATAGCCTTCGGGATCGAGCAGGCGATGATAGCCGTCGAACACATAGGGCTCGTCGAAGGCGGGGGCGGCGGGCGGTGTGGCGTCGCTCTCGTTGCCGCGCGGCGCCGCGCCCGCGCGATCACCGCGCAGGTCACGCACCAGCGCCAGCACCTGCGCCGGCGACAGCGTGCCCGCAAAGCCTGGCATACGCCCGCCGCCCTGCGCGATCTGGCGCTCGAGCTGCGCCGCGCTGAGCCGTGCGCCGACATCGCGCAACCCGGGCACCTGCGGCGGATCGCCCGCACGATCGGCGCCGTGGCAGGCCGCGCAATGGTTGGCGTACAGCGCCGCGCCCGAGCTGCCCGCGGCGCGCGCCGGGCGCGGCTTCAGCCGCAGCGTCCAGGCCATTTCGTTGGCGTTGACGTAGAGCAGGCCGCTGTCGGGATCATAGGCCGCTCCGCCCCATTCCGCGCCACCGTCCATGCCGGGCAGCAGCACCGTGCCCTGAACGCTCGGCGGATCGAACGGGCCGCGGTTGCGGAGTTTGGCGAGCTGCGCCGTCACCGCGGCATGGGCTGCCGGCGTCCGCCGGGTGACGATGTCGGGCGTGAGCCGCTGGCGCGCGAAGGGCGCGATCGCGGTGGGCATCGGCTGGGTTGGCCACGCCTGCTCGCCGGGCATGTCGCTGGCGGGCACCGGCCGCTCCTCGATCGGGTAGAGCGGGCGACCGTCGCGCCGGTCGAAGACATAGACCAGCCCCGACTTGGTGGTCTGCGCGATCGCGGGCACGCCGCGCACCGTCACCAGCGTCGGCTGCGCCGGAAAGTCGCGGTCCCACAGGTCGTGATGGACGCTCTGGAAGTGCCAGCGCCGCCGGCCGGTGCGCGCGTCCAGCGCGACCAGGCTGTTGGCGTAGAGATTGGCGCCCGCGCGCGTCGGCCCGTAGAAGTCACGGTCGCCCATCCCGCTCGACGCCACGGGCAGGAACACCAGGCCGCGCGCGACGTCGACGGTGAGCCCGGCCCAGACGTTGGCACCGATCTCGGTCTTCCAGGCGTCGCGCGGCCAGGTCTCGGCGCCGGGCTCGCCGCCGTGCGGGATGGTGTGGAAGGTCCAGCGGATCGCGCCGGTGCGCACGTCGAAGGCGCGGACGTCGCCCGGCGTATGGCCGGTCGAGCCCATGATGATCAGGTCCTCGAACACCGCCCCCGGCGTGACGTTGTTGACAGTCAGCTGCGCGAGCGGCCGGCCGAAGCCCGCGCGCAGGTCGACGCGGCCGCCGCGGCCGAACCGCGCGTCGGGGAGGCCGGTCAGCGCGTCGACCGAGATCAGCTCCTGCCCGAACGTGAACAGGATGCGACGCTCGTCGCCGTCGCGCCAATAGGAGACGCCGCGCAGTCGCTGGCGGGTCGCGACCGGTGCGGACGCCGGGTCATAAGCCCAGATCTCACGGCCGGTCGCGGCGTCGAGCGCCACTAGCCGGCCCTTGGGCGTGACGATGTACAGGCGTCCGTCGACGACGAGCGGGTTGGCCTGCATATCCGATTGCGACCCGCCCTCGCCGAACGCATCGCCGCTGTCATATTCCCATGCCTTCGTCAGGCGAGCGACGTTGTGCACGGTGATCTGGTCCAGCGCGGAATAATGCGTCGCGGCGGGATCGCCGTGGTAATAGGACCAGTCCGCCGTTGCCGGCGGCGCCGCCTTGTCGCGCGGCGGCGGTGCCGCGCTTCCCAGAAGTAGCGCGCCCGCGAGCACGACCGTCGCTTTCCCTCGCCCGCCCGCGCGCATCGTTCCCCCCTTTTCGGCGTTGAGCCACCCTGCGCCCAGCGTAGGCGGTTGCGCCACGCCATGTCATCACCCGTGCGCGAACATCGCGTCGACTTAGGACCGGCCTCGCTCACAGCGAGGATGCCGAGCAGGGCACATGGTCCGCACAGCCCACGAAGGACGGGCTTTGTTCGACCAGCGTCAGGTCTCGCCCGGCTACCGCGGGAACGCTTCGTTATCCTAAGCTTACACGGATAAATGGCTCTGCCGACGATCTTGCGAGGTTGCTTAACCCCCGCCGGTAGCTGGATCGAGCCCTACCACCACGGTGGTCGACTCTATCAGGCACCATAAACCGGGCGTCACTGCGCCGGCTGCGCAAGGCCGTTTCCTTGCGCTAGCCCACCAAGCTCGCTCGCAATGATGCCTTAGGGCAGAGCACGGCCCGTCGATACTGGCGTGTTTTCATCCCGTACTCGGCCTTGATGCTCGTCGCTGGCTTCGGCGCGCTTATCGGTGGGCGGCGCACGCCCTGGCGCTACCGCGGGCTTCTGTGTCTACCCCTCGCCGGGATTCTGCTCTTGCTCATTCTCACCGTGGGCGGATCCTGGCGCATGAACGCGGCCGACGGTCGCACCTCACGCAACTAGTGGGCCGGTTTCCCCCGGTGCTCCGCCAACAGCCTGTCGAGCTCTTCGATCCGCAACCGTTCCGGCGTTCCCTTCGCGAGCCCCTTCAGCCGGCATTCGGCCCATAGCCGTTTACGCTCGGACTCAAGCGCGCGGAGATAGAGATCAGCCACTCGTCCTCTCCTGTTCCCAGCGCTGAGCAGCCCAATCGCCGGCGGTAGCTCGGTCGTCCTCTCCCGCTCGCTCGGGTAAACTGGACGCGATCGAATCCGCGGATCCAGCACCAGACACGTTCACCCTCCCGCAATGGACCGCTATGACGCGAACGGGTTGGCAATCGCGGCTCTGCTCGGCGGAAACCTGCTCGGGGCAGAAGCGCTTCCAGCCGAGCTGCGCGAGAACGGGATTTGACATCTCCAGCACCGTATCAGTGGGCTTGCCGCTCGCCTGACTGATCCCCGCCCGGTGTTTCGCGCTCAGCAGCACGCTTATCAGCCTTGGCTTGCGCCTTCTTTGCGGACTCGATTGCCTTGGTCTTTTCGCGCTCGCGGCGCTCAAAGTCGTAATTCGGTTTGCGTGGTATGGCGGTTGCTCCGAAACTCCGGGCTGCGGCGCGAGCAACCGCTCGGCCCTAAACCCTGGCCGATAAGGCTACACTGATCCATCAGTCGCCGCTAGGCTTGCGAGCAGGCGGATCCGGACCAACCTTGTCACTCGACCGTGGTCGAGGCCTCCCCCGTGGCGCAGGAGACCGGCCCGGAAACGGCCGTTCGGCTAACGGAGCAGTGTCCCAGATCTGCCGCTCGCTCACGGTCGGACGGTGGTCGTTGAGACCGGTTGCGGAGCATCTTTCATTTGCCGAGATCGGTCGAAATCTGGCATGAGCCTTGAGCACGGCTGACAAGTACGCCCGGAGATGACATGGACATCACCCAGCTTATCCTGGACGACCACCACGAGCAGCGTCGTCTGTTCGGCATCATCGAGCAGGTTGGTTCCGGGGACACTGCCAGTCTGGACGCGATTTGGCGCCGGCTGGCGACCTTCCTCGAGGTCCATGCAGAAACCGAAGAGAAGCTGTTCTATCCCGAGTTGCTACGAGTAGGTCGCGCGTCTGGTAAAAAGGATGGCGTCGAGGACGAGACGCTGGACGCGATTAAGGATCACAACGAGATCCGCGACGCCGTCGCCGCAGTCGGGCGCGAACAGGTAGGCTCGCCAGAGTGGTTCAAGGCGGTGGCCGCTGCGAACAAGGCCAACAGCGACCACATGGCCGAGGAAGAACGCGAAGGGCTGACCGACTTTCGCCGGGACGCGCCGTTACAGCTCCGGCACGACCTCGCCGTCGCCTTTGTCGCGTACGAATCCAAGCACGTCGACGGCGTCACTCCGGTTGACAAGGATCCGAAGCGCTGGGTCGTAGAGCATTGATCTGACGCTGCTGAGGACGGGTAACGGGCCGGCTGACTGGATCGACCAGAAATCCCGGCATCGGACTATCAGCCCGCCTTGCCCTGGCGCGAAGGGACAGACGAGCAGCAGGATGCCCCATCCCGCCGACAGGTCGCGTTGACAGCGTCGCCTGGATAGCGGAGACAACCGCCATGACGCAGCTTAGCCCGATGCTATGCGTTGAGGCGCAACCCGGGCTGGAGATGTGACCATGGCCAAGAGCCAGAAGAAGTCGAACAAAGAGGTTCGCAAGCCGAAGGCGGAGAAGCCGCCGAAGCAGAACGCGTCCGCTCCTTCCACCAAGGGCACTCCCGCCAAGCCCCCGAAGGAGTGACGTCGCGAAGGAATGCGGCCCATTAGGCTCGCAAGGTGACAGCTCACGACATGCTGCCAAGTTGGCTGGCCACGATACAGGCTGATCCTTTGCCACATTTCGACGCGGCATTCGTGATGAACCTGCCCGATCGATTAGGCTTTACTGTACAGCGCTAAGATCGCCGCCGATCTCTGCCGCGGAGCTACTCCATCGAACGCGCTGCCGCTGCTAGAACATCTGCAAGTTCATCGATTGAGTACGGCTTGCGCAGCAGGCGGAGTCCTCGCGTCCCCTGCTCTGCCAGTACGTGACTGTAGCCGCTCGTCAGCACAACCGGCAGGTCGGGAAACCGGCTCTTAATGTCTCCTGCAAGCTCGATGCCTGACCGCCCCGGCATCACCACGTCGGTAAAGACTACGTCGTACCGAGTGGGGCTGCGCTCTAGCTCGGCAATGGCCGCATCGGCGCCCTCTACCCAGTGGGAGCCATACCCCAGCTCCGTCAGCGCCTGCACAGCGAAAGCGCCGACGTCGCGATTGTCCTCGACCACCAGAATGCATGTGCCGGCAGCCAGCGGTGGTGTACTCTCCCGTGGCGCGCTCTCGGCAGACAACTTCTCGGTTGCGAGCGGCAGGTAGAGGGTGAAGGTAGATCCTCGCCCGATCTCACTCTCCACCGCCACGTCGCCGATCGATTGCTTGGCAAAGCCGAACACCTGGCTGAGGCCCAACCCAGTGCCGTGCCCGACCCCCTTGGTCGTAAAGAATGGCTCGAATATGCGCTCGAGCTGGTGTGCGGGGATACCCGCTCCGGTGTCGGAGATAACGATCGCGACGTGTCTTCCGCACACCGCCGAATGCTGCCGCAGAGGGGGGATCTCGTTCACGATCTTGACGGAGATCGTCAGGCGGCCACCTCCCTCCATGGCATCGCGCGCGTTCACGGCCATGTTGACGACGGCGGTATCGAACTGGCTTGGATCGGCGAGCACCATCGCCGGCTCGTCTGTAAACTCGTAGCGCCCCTCGACCAGCGAGCCCGTCAAAGTACCCAGAACGTCCTCCAGCGCGCGGACGTTCGCCACTGCGTCAAATACCTGCGGCTGGAGCGTCTGACGCCGCGCGAAAGCCAGCAGCTGGCTCGTCAGCTTGGTCGCACGATCTGCCGTGTCCGCGATCGCGTCGACATAGCGGATCCGTTTGTCGTCACTTAACCCCGGGCGACGGAGGAGGTCGACGGACCCGCGGATGACGGTGAGAAGGTTGTTGAAGTCGTGCGCCACCCCGCCAGTGAGCTGCCCAACGGCCTCAACCTTCTGCGACTGGCGCAGGGCCTCCTCGGTGCGTCTTAGGGCTTCGTCAGCTTCGCGGGTTGCGGTCACGTCGCGGCCGATGGCGAATATCTCGTCGCGCTCAGGAGCCGCCACCCAGGAGATCCAGCGATAGTCGCCGCTCTTGTGGCGGAATCGAGCAATGAAGGCGGGGAGCTCACCCACCTGCGAGATTGCAAGAGCGCGTCTGCCCGGGCCGAGGTCGTCGGGGTGGAGAAAGTCGAATGCCGACTTACCGATCACTTCTTCCTCGTCGTAGCCGAGGATGGTTGCCCAGGCGGGATTGGCACGCGTGTAGACGCCGTCGGGGCTCGCCACGAGCAGGAGATCCGGCGACGCGTTCCACAGCCGCTCCAGCTCTGCGACGCTGGTCTCGACCCGCGCAGCGAGGTCATGAGCCTGCTGTCGTAGGCGTCGCTCCATCATCTTCTGCTCGGTCTGATCGAGCATGGCGCCAATCATGTGGATGGCTCGACCGTCGGTGTCCCGCAGGACGTATCCGCGATCACGGATGTCGGCATAGCTGCCGTCCGCTCGCTGGAAGCGATAGTCGTCGATCCAGTCGGTCCCTCCGCCATCGATGACGGCGTGAATGCTAGCATTGATGCGCTGCCGGTCATCGGGGTGGATGTGCCCGATCCACCAGGCTCCAGTAGGCGCGACGTCCTTCAGCGCGTAGCCATGAGCGGTCGTCAACGCCTCATTCCAGGTCACGTGATCCTGCACGAGATCCCAGTCCCAGATCGCATCGTTGGTGGCCCGCGTCGCAAGCCGGAGCCGCTGCTCGGCTTCCCGCAAGCTGTCTTCCGCCACGCGCGACGCGGTCACGTCCTGCACCGTCCCGATCAGGCGGTGGGCGCGTCCATCGCGGAAGAGCGTCTGTCCTCGAGCCGAGACATGGCGCAACAGCCCGTCCTCTATGCCAATCGTGCGATATTCGGTTTCGAGGATGCCATTGCCGGCTGGATCCAAGGCAGTGGCGACCGCCTTGTTGGCCGCCTCGCGGTCGTCGGGATGGACGCCGCGAACGAACGCCTCTTCATAGGTGACCGGGGCGCCGGCCGGGAGGCCAAAGAGTGCCCGGCAGCCGTCGTCCCAGCTCAGACTGCGACGGGCAACATCGAAGTCGAACGTGCCAAGCCGCGCTGCCGCGGTCATCATCCTGGCCACCCGGTGCGCATCTTCAAGCGCCACCTTGGTCTGGTGTTCGACGGTGATGTCGCGAACGGCTTTGACGAAGCCGGGTCCACTCGGACCTTTAAGCGGTGTCATGGCGCCGTGCGCAAAGAAGCGGCTTCCATCCTTGCGGAGATGCCATCGTTCGTCAGCAGCCCGGCCCGTCGCACGAGCCGTCGCCAACTCACGCTCGGGAACGCCTTCGTCGCGGTCCTCTGGCGTAAAGAAGCGAGCTGCGGGGCTCCCGCACATTTCCGCCTCGCTCCACCCGAAGATGCGCTCGGCGCCAACGCTCCAGCTCGTCACCACGCCGTCTGCGTCCATCGCGATGATGGCGTTGTCGATGGCTGAGTCGACGATCGCGTGGTATCGATCGTCCATGGCTTCGACCCGCCGCTCGGCCTGATCGAGGGCCATCGCCTGCTCGCGCTCGTCCAATGCATCTCGACTGGCGATCAGCTCGACTACCTGCTCCGCCAGCAGCATCATCGCGTCACGCTGTGCATCGTCGAGCCCACCGGCGCGCGGCACGGTAGAGATCGCGCATAGCGTGCCGAGCACCTGATGCTCTGCGTCGATCAGGGGAACGCCGGCATAGAAGCGGATGTGCGGCTCGCCCGTCACAAGCGACATGGTCGCGGTACGCGGATCCTGCGACAGATCCTCGATCTGGAAGAGACCGGGTTGGCGAATGGCGATCGCGCACACTGAGGTGTCGAGTGCGGTCTCGTCGACTGACACGCCACCCTTCGCCTTGAACCACTGACGGTTCACGTCGACCAAGCTGACCAACGCAATCGGCACGCGACAAATGTTTTGCACCAAGGCGACAATCCGGTCGAACTTGCGATCCGCCGGGGTGTCGAGGATGTCATGGCGACGCAAGGCAGCAAGCCGGTCGAGCTCGCTCATTTCGTCCTGCTGCAAGGGATCGGTGGGAGTGTCGGTCAAAGCTCGTCTAACCACGTTATGGCGGCCGTTGTTCGTCGGCATGGCTCTCGATCGCCGCCTGGAAGCGGCCGTATAACGACGTAGCGGGCTTAGAGCCATTGCCATGGGGCAGGTGCGACACCCGCCATTCAGCAGGATGCGCCGCCGCGCCTAGCCTCGTCGCATCGCCTCGGCTGCGAGACGACGATCTGTGACGTCATCGTACGTGATGGCGCCTTTCCTACCCCGCGCATTGCAGCAGGTGCAGTAGCTTTGACAGTGCCCGTTCGAAGCTTCGTCTCTGCTTCAACGACGGCCGTCGTCTAATAGCGGGGTTTGCAAGCGCCTTTGTGTGGGGACGTCATTTGCCGGGGCACGGTCGTCTTCGCGGTCGACATGAGCCGCCGCATCATGGGGCTTCGCGGGATGGCCCTTCCAATGTTCGTTCCGCACGCATCGAACCGGGTTCGCGGTGCAACGGCCGAAGCGGAATGGACCAGCCTACGTCCCGGCAGGGACGCCTCGTCACGCCATAGGCGCTGGCGAGCTCTTGGATCAGGCGGTAGCGGTTGTCCTGGTGAACAGTTCTCCGGAGCGCAGCATCGCGTGCATGATGACCGCGAGCTTGCGGGCTACGGCGACCGCAGCACGCTTGAAGCCAATCTTCTCGCGGAGCCTCATGCCCCAGCTGCGCAGATCGCTGTCGGCGTGGCTGCGCGTCAGGATCACGACGGCCGCCTCGTACAGGAGCGAGCGGACGTGGCTGTCGCCGCGTCTGGAGATATGGCCGTCATAGTCCACCTCCCCCGACTGGTATCGCCTGGTGGTCAGCCCGAGCCAGGCGCCGACCGAGCGGGATCGGCTGAAGTTGGCGGGGTCCTCTACCGCGGTTCGTTGGCCTCAGCACCGCCGCACCTCGCGATGCCTTCAAGACGCGGTGCAATAAGTGCAATCACGATTGCAGGGTTATAATATTGCGTCGAGACGCAACTATCTCCACCTGCCGCGTTGCCGGTTTGTCGGCAATGGAGACGACCCATGCGTATGTTTGAGACCGCCGCCAGCACTGCGCTGGCGATCGCGGCGCAAGCGCTAGTGGTTGGTGTGGTGCTTACCTCGCTCTGATCATCGGCTGACCGCTCCCCTTTGAAGGGGAGCGGCGCGTCCGTTTACAGCTTTTGAGCCTCTTGTGTCGGCGGCACTTTGCGACCGGCATCCATGAAGCGGGAACCGCCGGTATGCGCAGTGGAGGGTATCTCCGACACCGACATAACGCATGTTGTTAGATGGGGCGTCCGCTTCGCCGTTGGACCGTTCTCACGAATTTGGCTGGCTGGTCTTTATCGTTCCATTCAATCCCGCCGGGGAAAACCCGCCTGAAGAAACGGCGCCCTTGTTCTGGTAGACGACGTTGAGCACCTGCGCGGCATTGCGGCCGAGCACCAATCCGCCGAGATTGGTGGGTACCAAATTCGCCGTGGTGGCATCGCCGATATCCTGGTCGTTCTCACCCGAGCCGTCGAGATCGTCACGCGCGTTCGAGATCTGAGTCACCCGCGTGTAGATGCTTGGTACCGTCAGCCCGCGTCGCCACAGCTCGGAGCGTATCACTCCGTCATGGTAGCATTCGGTTGCGAGGATCCCCGCGGAGGCTTCCAGGAAGGTCTTGTTCGTGATCAAACGAGCCGAGCCGCGGTAAGCGGTCACGCCAACATCGGTCAGCAGGTACGAGCCGATCAGGAAATTCTCGTCGTTCAGAAACGGATCGAAGATTTCCGTCGCACCTATGACGCCTGCCGCGCGCGCGGCAGCTGTAAAGGCGCCGACTGCGGTCGCGCCCCCCGATCGTTACACTGGCGCTACCTGACAGATTGATCGCGGGCTGCGCTACCGCTGCGCTGCCGAGGTTGGTACGTAAGAAGCCTATGTGACCTAGCTCATCGAAGGCAATCTCGCGTGCATATTGCTGGACGACTGGGTCGCTGAAGGTAACCTCGCGTGCGGCGCCATCGCCGCTACCGGTCACCACCGCGCCCTGCGCGCCCGCGCCGGTCTGCAGGCTTGCCGCGATGCCTTGGCCCGACACCGCGTAAGAGTGTAATTCCCCTCGAGGTACTCGAGCTGCAGCGCGAAGTTGAGCACGTCAACGTCACTCACGGTTGGCGTCGGCGTCGCGGAGACGGTCGGGGCGGGCTCGCCTTCATCATCGTCGTTGCATCCCGACAGCAGCGCGAGACCGCCGGTCATGGCCGCGGCGCCTCCGCACAGCCGGATGAAGTTGCGGCGAGCGCGACGCTGATGCTCGGCGCGCTCCATGAGGTCAAGAAACTCGATTGGGTCACTCATCGCAGCCTACTCGGTTCGCGCCGGAGCGCCGCAGCGCCGCGCTGGGGTTGTTGATACCGTTGGGGAAAAAGCCGCCCGCTGAACGCGTCCGAAGGCAGCGCGCTTCTCTGGCGCTACAAGGCTTTCTGCCCCGGTCACGCATGAGCTTGCAGCGGACAGGCCAGAGTTGGTCCACGAACACCCTTGCGGCGCTCTCAGGATCTCGCGTGAAGGCAGCCATCACACCTTGGGCGGAGTACCCGGAGGACGGCCTCCGCGACTGGCGGACCTCTCGGCCACGGCGCTTCGCTGTTGGGAGATACGCGATGTCAGCCGAGATTGTGTCAGACGTTCCGCGTGGCAGGGTCTGACAGCCTGTCGGCGAGTGCAGCAATGGCTTCGCCGTGAAAGGCGGGAATCAAGGTTCCGTCTATTGGCACCGGGCGTTCTGGCGTCAGGAGAGCCGCCTCGCGGTGGGCAGGATCCAGCCTCAGCCACACTCGGACTGCGCCCTACAGACTGGTAACCTCAGCGAGATCGTCATCGCCTCTCGGCACATTCTCGAGCGCAGCGCTCATCCGCCAGTCGATCTCCGCTGTCCCCCTGCCGCCCCACGTGGCCTCCGCCATCTTCTGCTCCGTACTTATCTCCAGATGGTGCTTCGAGCGCTCCCACTGACATGAAGTTCCGGGCGCGTACCCGACGTTAAAAGAGTGGCCGAGGACGATAGGTTTGACCTTCTTCGAGCGACCCTGCACGGGTCCACTCGGCAGTCTTCGACGCCACGAGAGGGATGCGTGAATGTCAGGTGCGGACAGAACGGCGGTGGTCACCGGCGGCAACGACGGTCTTGGCCGCGAGATGGTGTTAGCGTTCGCGCGACGTGGCTGTAACGTCGCGTTCAACTTCATAACGGGTGAGGATCGTGCCGCTACGCTCGTTTCGGCGGTCGAGGCGATGGGAAGGCGCGCCCTCGCACACCGATCGGACGTCGGGGTGAAGGCTGACGTCGACGCCTTCTATGCCGCTCTCGCAGACTGGGGTGGAACGCCTGACGTCCTCGTCAACAATGCCGGTGTTCAAACATGGTCGCCGCTGCTGGAGCTTGAGGAGGAGGACTGGGATCGTGTGATCCGGACCAACCTGAAGGGGTGTTTCCTGCACACGCAAGCAGCCGCCCGCCGGATGGTCGCGGCCGGACAGGGCGGCGCGATCATCAACTTGGGATCCGGCTGCAACCTGCTCGCTTTCCCGCGTCTGGTCGATTACACCGCCTCCAAAGGCGGAATCGAACAGTTGACCAAGGTATCGGCGCTCGAACTCGGGCCGTACGGCATACGCGTCAATTGCGTCGCACCAGGCGCGATCGAGACCGATCGCACGCGCGCCGAAGTGGATGATTATGCCGGCCGCTGGTCCCCGATCACGCCGCTGCGACGGGTCGGCACGGTAGAGGATGTGGCCGCGGCCGTGGTCTGGCTTGCCGGACCGGAGTCCGCCTTCGTCACCGGGCAAACGTTGTTGGTCGATGGTGGCGTCTTTTCGCAGGCAGTCTGGCCAGAGTACGGCAGCGCCGGGTAGCGCATCCGCTACCCCGGTCAGGTGACCGGTGCGGCAGGAGACGCGTTGCCCTCGATCATGGTGTCAACTCGACGATCGGCGAGAAAGCCTCGATGAGGCGCCGGATCGACACCGCGATCCGGCGACTCGTCGCCTCGGACCCGCGCACGTGCCGGGCGTGCGCTCCGAGTCAGAAGACGCTATTCGCCGTCGGCGTCGGCGTCGTCCTGCTCCAGCAGTTGGTCGACGGCTTCGCCGAGCAGGTCGAGTTGCTCCAGGGAGGCGACCAGTTCGAGCGACTCGCCGTCGTCGCTCTCGATGAGCAGCAGATACTCATCGCCGTTGGGCTCGATCGTGAATTTCGTTAGTCTTGTCATGCGCTTGCTCCTGAGTATCGCCGCAGCCTAACGCTGGCTCCGATCGCGAGATCCTGCGTCGAGCATGCTTTTCGGATAACGGGCACGCGCAGCGAGGTCGCCTACGTGCCGCTCGAAAACGGAGAGCTGGGCGCGGTCGTGCCCATCCGGCGAGGCGTCGGTGGTTGCGCGTTCGATGCTCCTCGTCAGCTTCATGGTCGAGTTCGCCGGCTCCGAGTGGCGAGCGGTCGATCCGCTTCCAGTAGGCCAGAATCTGATTGCTCGACATCAAGTAGGCCGCGGCGCCGTCTCACCGGGGTGATTTCGCGATGGTGCCGGCCGATCTGACTGGCTAATCGGCGCTGGTGCATGTCCCGCTAGGTTCGCTCGCCCCGGCGATGGCCCGCGTTCGCGCGGTGCCCGGCTCGCCTTACTTTATCACCGAGGACGGCGCGCCTTGGACCCCGATCGGGCACAATGACGCGATCACCTGGCCCGACCTCGCGCCGCTGTTCCGGCGGCGAGACCTCGCGGCGGTGGAACGGCATCTGCTCGAGCTTCGCGCGCACGGCGTCACGGTCATTCGCCTGATGCTGGAATATTGCCACGGCGAGCACCGCTATCTCGAACGTCCCGTGGGGCGCTTCGTACCCGCGATGGTGCGGTTGTGGGACGACCTGTTCCGCCTGCTCGAGCGCGTCGGGCTGAGGGTGTTGCTCACCCCCTACGACACCTTCTTCATGTGGATTCGGTGGCAGCGGCACCCTTACGCTCGCGCGAACGGAGGCCCGTGTGCCGGCCGCGACACGTGGCTGACCTGTCCCGAGACGCGGCGCGCGATCAAGCAACGGTTGGCCTTCGCGAGCGAGCGCTGGGGCAGCAGTCCGGCGCTGTTCGCCTGGGACGTGTGGAACGAAATCCACCCGGCCCATGGCGGCGACGACCCGGCCGCCATCGCTCCCTTCATCGATGACGTATCGTCGTGGCTGCGCACGCATGAGCGCGAGCGGCTCGGCTATGCCAATCTCCAGACCGTGTCGATCTTCGGCCCCGAGCTGATACGATATCCCGCGCTGGTAGAACCAATCTTCCGCCACCCGTCGCTCGACTTTGCCAACACCCACCTCTACGAACATGGCACGATCGACGACCCGCGCGACACCGTCACTCCGGCGCTCGCCGCTGCCCGGCTGATGCGCGACGCGGTGATCGCCGCCGGCCCCGCCCGGCCGGTGTTCGACTCCGAGCATGGTCCGATCCACCGCTTCAAGGATCGCAAGCAGACGCTGCCCAGCGCCTTCGACGACGAGTACTTCCGCCACATCCAATGGGCGCACCTCGCCAGCGGCGGCGCGGGCGGTGGCATGCGCTGGCCCAACCGCCACCCGCATGTCCTCACGCGGGGCATGCGCGTGGCTCAGCGGGCGCTGGCGGACTTCCTGCCGCTTATCGACTGGAACGCCTTTCGCCCTCGCAACCTGTCCGCGGAGCTGCGCTGCGCGGATCGCGGCGTGGCAGCGGTCGGCTGCGGCGATGAGCGGCAGGCGCTCGCGTGGCTCGTACGGACGGACGCGATCGATGCGGAGGGCACGCTTGCCCCGCGGCACGACGCGAACGCCACCATGCTGCACGTCCGGGGGCTGGCTGACGGCGCCTATGATGTCGTCTGCTACGACACGCGCGTCGGAACGATCGTCACCCGTACCCGCGTCCAGAGCACCGACGGCGAACTCGTCGCCGCGGTCGGGCCGGTGCGAAGCGATTTGGCGGTCGCGGTGCGCGGCGCGGCATGAGCGGGTCGGACGCGGCAGCCCGCGCACCCCGAGCCAGCGACTGGCGCGAGACCGCGCTGTACGCACCGGTCAAGGCATTCCTCGAGGCACAAGGCTTCGCGGTGAAAGGCGAGGTCTGCGGCTGCGACGCCGTCGGGCTTCGCGCCGGCGAGCCGCCGCTTATCGTTGTCGCGGAGCTCAAGCTCTCGTTCACGCTCGAGCTGGTGCTTCAGGCGGTCGACCGAATGCGCGGCGCCGATATTGTCTATCTCGCGGTCGCCGGCTCGCGCCGCGGGCGCGACCAGGACCAGCGGGTCACACGCCTGTGCCGCCTGCTGGGTGTGGGGTTGCTCGCGGTCGACCTGCGCCTCGATCTTGTCACCGTCCTCTGCGAGCCCGTGCCCTATCGCCCGCGCCTCAACCTACCGCTGCGTCGCCGTCTTGTAAGAGAACATACCCTGCGCCAGGGCGATCCGAGCGCCGGGGGCTCGTCGCGCCAGCCGATCATGACCGCCTATCGCCAGCGCGCGCTCGCCTGCGCGGCGGCGATGCGCGACGGCGGCGCACGGCCGCGTGATCTGCGCCACCTGGCGGAAGATGCCGGCACCATTCTGTCGCGTAATGTCTACGGCTGGTTCGAGCGGGAGCGCCCCGGTCACTATCGTCTGTCGGATCAAGGAAGAGCGATGATCGCGGATGCTAGGTGACGTCTCGTTTTAGGATTGTGGCCTATGGTTCGCGAGCCGCTCGACTAGTGACTATGGGGTTTGCGCATGAAGCGCGTGGGCGGGTGCTCCGATCGCGGCGGCACGAGCGACAAGACTTGCCGTCATGAAGGTCGTTCCTTGTGCCATAAAACGGCGGGGCGTGGTGCCAAGGAAGTCGTTCGCATCCCGCAGAAAATGCGACGCATCGTGGTAGCTGCTGTCGATGCGGTCATATGCCTGGATTCCCCCCGAACTGAGCAGTCCGATGAACGAGCGGAGGAAGCGCGCGCGTCGAAGTAGCATTTTCGGCGGCATGCCAAATGCATATGTAGCGACGCGGCGGAGCGTATCTGAGGAAAGCGCGAGCCGATCCGCCGCGTCGGCGATCTCGATTACCCCGCCGACCAGCATGAGCTCCGTGAAGCGCCTGACGATGTCGTCGTAGGGATGCTCATTGGCAAATAAAGGCGTCAAGATTGCGTCCAACGTGGCTGCGATCTCCGTCTCATCCACGAGCGCAAGAAGTGAGTTGAGCAGGCTATCGGAAAGCGCCTCACTCATGATCGTCCGAAGCGGCAACACCCGGTTGTGGAGCGCGGAGGAGGAAAGCGGGACCAGCCTGATCCAACCTAACGCGGTCAGGCCGACGCCGACCTGGATACCCCCGTTCGTGGTTGCTCGAAAGGCGCGGCTCGTAGGACCGTAGAGACTGACGCGATCCACGTTGAAACGGTGCTGTCGAAGGGTGATGGAAACCGGTCCAGCGTCGAGCAGCACGCAGATCATGGGCGGCGCCGGCAGAAACCAGTTTATCATCTCGGCGCGATCACGCGCGGCATAGGTGGCGTATCCACTGACGGTTTCCCGCAGGCTGACACCAGGCAGATCGTAGCGCATCGCCAAGCCATCCGGCATCGCGAACGCGTTCAGGGATACATTCGTCCGGTTCGTGCCACCGCGCAGGTCATCGGTTCTCATCAAGGCCCTATCGCAACGTGACCACCTGATCTCGGGCAGCCCTACCCGCGGCAGTGCCCGTCGCGACGAAGCCGAACAAGGCCTCAACCTGCAATCCTAAAGGGTCACGCGGTGCTATCTCGGCTATACCTGCCCCGTTCTTGGACGCTCGACGCGAGTTGCCAGGGCGTGTCGGTCCTAAATCGGTGCGCCGCTCAGCCTCCTCTCCGCGCACGCCATGTCCGACACGAACATGACGCTCGCCGACCGCCGCAGGAGCGGACTATCACGTTGCCGCTCGTGGCCGCGTCTGTGAATCAGCCAGCAGCAGAGGTCCGCATGAGGTTCTTAGCGAAGCGCCGCGCTTCAAGCTCCTGGTTGAAGAGGAGGTCAAGCCATCGTCCCTCGTCCGGCAGGTATAGTCCCCACGTCATCTTAGGATGAGCGAACCGGAGCTTGGCTATGATCGTCGGATCGTTGGGCATGTGACCTGCCTATCAAGAAGGTATTGAAAACAGGCGAACCGCCACGGTCAAATCGCTCGGGCTTGTATGAGCGTTCAAAACAGAACGTGTTTACCGACAGCGAGAACCCGTAACCCGGTGGACCCGATCGGTCTTGACGGCCAGCCGGGTATCGGGACAGCCCATCGCTCAGGGGGTCAAGGCCGCTCAACGATGTAGCGCAAAGACCTGCATTCCTCACTCGCTCAGATGGGGGAGCGCATACTCCCTCCGCATGACATCAAGATCCAATCAGCAAGCAAAGCGGCGACCAGGGCAGCTCGGCACCAGGCGCAGGTCAATCCCGCGCAGAAGATTGGTTGTGTCGCTCATTCGTCCAGGTGGACGACAGCCCCCTGCTTTTCGTCAGGGCGGTAAGGACTCGGGTGTCACGAGAAGCGTAACGTCGAACCTTTTTGATGATGCTTGGAGTTCAAGGCATCTCGTGTTCCATGTCTGAGGACGTCCGTTAAATAGGTGCGGTCACCTGCCTTGTGTCACTTCGAGCATCAAAGCTTCAATCTTAGCTGGGCAAGCTGAGCACTAAACAACGTTGCAAACGATTGACTGTAAGGGATCGCTCTATCGCCAGGTAAGGGATGCGGTTAGATCATGCACGCTTCATGCTCACACGATCGCGAGGGGTACAAGGCCAATGATTATACCATATTTCCCTCCCACGTCAGGCCCGCGCCATGAACCGCATCCGTCGCTCGGCCACGGGCTTTGCGTGCAATGTCAGGTTTGCCCCGCGGGTAGCGCCGGCCTGTGTTTCGTTTGCTTTGAAGAAGCGCATAATCAATGGCGCGATCTTGTGGCTCGCTCCGGCCAAAGGGCCGCCAACTAGCTCTGTGAGTTCGCCCAGCCCGCTTCGAGATGCGGTAAAATCGGCAAGGCTCCATCCCGGCAGGAAAGGCCTTGCGCGTCGCAAAGGCCGTCGCTGAGAATGCCGGTATGATCCGCTACGTACTAAGCCTAAGTTCGTGAACCATCGCCGGTCGAAAAAGCGCGCGTTAGTCCCGGGCCGCATGGCGGCTCGGTCCGCGATAGTGGACGTACGACCACGCTTTTACCGTCCCGGGCGGCTTCGTCCGCTGGCGACCTTGGCGATCCGCGGTGTCGCGGTGCTGGTGCTCGTCGGCATCGCCCTGGGCGGACATTGGATCGATCGCGGCGGCCTTCGGGACAATACGGACGGGACGGTCAGCTTCCTCGACATCGTATATTTCACCGTCATCACGGTCACGACCGTGGGGTACGGCGACATTGTCCCGGTCAGCGACTCTGCGCGCATGTTCGACACGTTCGTCGTCACCCCGATCCGAATTTTTGTGTTCCTCATATTTCTGGGTAGCGCCTACAGCTTCATGCTGAGGCAAGGCTGGGAGCGGTGGCGCATGGGCCTCGTCAGACATGAGCTGAAGGATCACGTCATCGTCTGCGGCTACGGCAGATCGGGCTCGGCGGCAGTCAGCGAGTTGCTCGAACGAGGTCATTCTCCTGACCGCATCGTCGTCGTCGATGAGGATAGCGGTCGATTGCGGCTCGCTGAGGAATGGGGCGTCGCAACGGTCGAGGGCGATGCGACCCACAATCGGGTACTCGAAATTGCGAAGGTTGAGGCTGCCAGCAACATCATCGTCTGCCCGGGTCGAGACGACACTGCCGTTCTAATCATCCTCACCTGTCGCCGGCTTGCTCCGCACGCCGGCATCGCCGTGTCGATCGGGGCTATCGAGAACGAGCTGCTTGCTCGCGATGCAGGCGCGAGCATCATCGTCAATCCCGTCAGCTTCGGGGGGCAGCTGCTCGCTCAGTGCACCACGGGTCCGCATGTTGCAGACTACGTCACCGACCTGGTCACGCGAGCTGGTCGCATCGAGCTGCGGGAACGTGCCGTCCGAGCAGATGAAATTGGCTCATCAGCCCGTACCGCAGTAGGAGGTCAGATCGTACGGATCTACCGGAACCATCAGGTGATCGAGGTGGCACAAGCCGAAGAGCCGCGCTTGATGGCAGGAGATTGGATCATCGAGCTTATCGAGGCGAGCTGAAAGCTCCGTCCCCGAACCAGTCGCCCACACGGTCCTGACATCCGCAAATTAATCGCCCGTTCTTGTTGAGAGGCGGGCTGCGCGTCGGACGCAGCTTATTCCCGGCGACCGGTTCGTTGTACATCATGAACCGTCGACAGCGGGCTGCGGCGAAGCGCGTGCCGGCAAGTGGCGGACCCAGCATTCCAAACCCAGTCCGGGAGATCGCCGGACGTGCTCGCACTCTTCGAAGCTGATACAAGAGGCGAGCCCACTTTCATCGCTTACGTGTCAGGGAGCGTTCCATGCCTCTTGATCCATCCCCTAAGGTCAACCGCTTGGCGTGGGGCGCTATCGAGGTCGAGGGGCTTGCTCGCGCTCGCGACCTCAAGCTCTACCCAGGCGGTGGACGCGAATGGGATTGGAGCGAGACCGGCACACGGCACGAGCCCGGCATCCAGCCCGTCGACGTGAGAGAGCTCATCGATCTCGGCTGCGAGGTCGTGATCCTCAGCAGGGGCATGCACCTGCGACTGCAGACAATGCAGGAGACACTCGCCCTGCTCGCAGACGCCGCCGTCGAAGCGCACGTCCTTGAGACGCGCGCCGCCGTGGACCTCTACAACACGCTCGCACGCGACAGAGCGGTCGGCGCGCTCCTGCACTCGACCTGTTAGAACGCCATTACCGTTGAGGGTGAGGCCGGCAAAGCGGCGGACGGTTGCGAGCATGAAGCTGAGGCTGGCCCACCTCATCGCGGCGCCGACGCGACCCGTAGCGGCCTCTGCCCTCAACGCCGAGAACCCGGAAGCGGACGTCCCAGGCGCGCCTCCCGTGTCGTGTCGCTCCGTCCTCTCGGCAGCTGCCTCGACTGCGGGCATCGCACAAATGCTCAGACCATCGGCTAGCCGGTGAGATAAGGGTCGACGGCCACCTCTTCTATGGTCAGCCGCGGCGGCATACGAGTCGCCGATGCTGCAAGCCATGCGCCGCCGCCTTCCCTCTTTCGGGTGGAACCGTCTCCGCGTGTGGCCACTCGCCCGTAAATTGGTCTTTCTCGATCGGACGGCGAGCCGGCGAACATCGCGGCGATGTTGCCGTAGGTGCTCGGGTCTCGTCCATCGAGGCTGAGCCGGTCGTTGAGGTAACATGCGGTGGCCCATGCGGCCTCTGGGCTGGCGGTCATCGCGATGATCCGCTTGGCCCAGTACATGCGAAGGTTGTTGTGCATCCAGCCATCGATGAGGAACTGCCGCTGACACGCATTCCACGTCTCATCGCTCGTCTCACCCGCCAACATGGCTATGAGCGTCTCCATCTCGGGTCGAGGATCGACGGCATGGTCCGACAGCGTGCGGCGAGCCCAATCGGCGACGCGGTCGTACCGTTCCGGCGCCGCCAGCTGCCTGGCCTGGTAGTGGAACCATTCACGCCAGCCGAGCAGCTCGTCTGCGAACTTCCGCTTGTGCTGGCCGCCTGCCGAAGCGCCGTTCACCGCCGCCATGATCTCGCGCGGGCCGAGCACGCCGAAGTGCAGGTAGGGCGAGAGGCCGCTGGCGCTCTCGTTCCGCGTGGCATCGTTCCGGGCTGCGGCGTAGACCGGCAGGACCTCGTGCACCAAGCGGGAGAGGCGCGCGCTTGCGGCGACACGGCCCGGCGGATGCATCTCGCTGACAGGTAGCGAATGGTCGATGTCGAGTCTCGCGACCAGATCGTCGAGGTCGAGGCTCCCCAGCGGGTCGGGCGTGAACGGCAGGTCACCCGCGTACGGCGCCACATCGGAACTCTCTTCATTCCACGTCGACCAGGCAGCGCGCTCCGGCTCGTGCCGCCGCAGGAAACCGGATCGACCGCGAACATCGTCGCCGATCAGCGCCGGCGGCACCAGGCAGGCGGCGTTGACGGCGAATACCGCCACCTTTGCCCGGGCGGCGACACGCTCCGCCTGCCATCGGGCGACAAAGGTCGGCTGATCTTCCAGCACCACTGCGGCCGCTTCCGCGGCGAGGCGATGAACCAACCCCTTCTCCCGTCGCTCGGCGCGGTCAACGTACTGCACGCACGCGAGCCCTCGCTCGTGGCAGCCAGCCGCGAGATCCACGCTGGCGCCGAGAATAAAGCGGTGCAGCCGATCGGATGCGTAAGGGTAATCCTCCCGCACGCCGTGATAGACCAAGACAGGCAGACCAAACGCATTGCCTAACCGGACTGCTGCGTCGACGACTGGATTGTCTCGGGCACGCAATGCCTGCTGCAGCCAGCAGAGGACGTAGCGGCCAGCTCGCGCCACAGGTCGGTCGGTGAGCAGGCGCACTCGCGGCGCCTCTCTCCACACTGCGGTGAGGACCTCGGTGGTCACTAAGCGCTCTCCTTCCTTTGTGCGAACGCCGCAAGAGCGAAGACCGCTCAATCCCCTCGCCAACGATCAGACGGTCTCTGAGCGATTTTGTAGCTGTGTCACGGTCGTATCGTCATAGTTCGCCCCGCCGCTCGTGACGCGCAGCTTAACCAAGTGGCGACGTTTAGCAAATGAGCCGGCCGGGCCATGCGGATTTGCGCCTGCGCGTGTCCGTCTCGTTTGCCTCTTGCGCACTCGCAAGCGCCGGATTGAAGTCGATCCTCGCTCGCGGCCTCTCCGACGTCGTCGATGCGGTCACGTCTTCGACCTCGATCCTGTCTCGTCCCAACTCCTTGGCCCGGTACAGCGCCCGATCCGCCCTGGCGATCACCGTATGAAGCGGCTCTCCGTCGGTCGAGGACGTGACACCCGCGCTGAAGCGCACCTGCATCCCCGACACCTTGGCCTCGACCTGTTCGGGAAGCCTGCTGCGGATACCCTCGAGAACCCTTAGCGCGTGGCCTTCAGACCGATGCCGAAACACCATGACGAACTCCTCGCCTCCCCACCGTGCGACGACGTCGTCCTGGCCGGCACTGGAGGCGAGCAGCGCGGCGAAGTGCTTGAGCACCTCGTCGCCGACATTGTGACCGAACTTGTCGTTTATGGCCTTGAAGTGGTCGACGTCGAGCAGAGCCACCGTAGACGCGGCGCTGAAACCATCGCGGTGGAGCAAGTTGCGCTCGCGACCGATGAGGCAGCGCCGGTTCAGCACGCCGGTGAGCGGATCGGTATCCGCGGCGCGGGATAGCTTCCGCCGGTGGCTGACGCCCATGACGAGCATCGTTCCCAGCATAGCGAGGCCGGCCGCCGCCGACCAGGCGAGTTGCCGGTAGCGCTGAGCCTGCTCGCTCTCGCGTTCACGCGCGAAGCGGAGACTGCGGGCCAGCTCCTCGGTACGTGCAGCCGCCCTGTCCGCTTCGAAGCTGGCGCGCAGCACAGCGGTCTGTCTCGTCCGCTCGTAGGCGGATCTCCGCTCGTCCAGACGGACGGAACGCTCCAAGTCCTGGTAGGCGCCTTCCGTCCTGCCCATGGCCCGGTTCACGTCCGCGCGAAGCCGGTAGGCCTGCGGCGCCGAGGCAAAGGACGAAAGCCGGTCCGCGTTCTCGAGCAGGTGGTCGAGCAGCTCGAGCGCGCGCGCGTGACGCCCCGACATCCATTCCATCTTTGCCCTGAGGAGCTGCGCCTGCGCACCGGCCGGCTCCTTCCACGCATCGAAGACAGCCTGGGCCTGCCGGCACAGCGGCTCCGCGGCGGGCAGACGGCGGAGCTCAATCAACGCGGCGCAGGTCTGGAGATCGAGGTATGCCGAGCCGACCGGATCGCTCACTCTGGGGGACCGCACCCTGGATCGATCGAAGTCAGCGAGCGCAGCCGCGTACGCACCTCGCGTGAGATTGAACAACCCCCGGAAGTACAGGTCGTTGGCCAGCGCGACCTTCCGATCGTGCGCCGTATCCCAGGCGATCACCTCCTCGATGAGAGCGATCGCCTGGAGATGGTCGCCCGCCGCGTTCAATACCCTGGCCAGCTTCTCGGTGGCGATGACGTGCGGCAGCTCGCGGCCCGGCCGCTTTGTGAGCCGGTAGGCCGATGCGAGGAGAGACACCGCCCGCTCCGGCGCGCCCGATAGCCGGCGAGCCTCTCCGCGAGCGATCTGGAGGCAGGCGACTGACACGATGTCGGGAGCCTTACGATCTAAGGCCGACGACAGCGATGAGGCGATCCGATCGACCTGCTCGAGCTTCAGCCCGTTCATCGCAGCGCGGGTCAGCAACTCTACGCGAAGCGACAGGTCGACGGACGATCCGCCGTCGGCCACCTGCCGGACGGTGCTCCTCGCCTTGGCAGGCTGGGAGAGCGTGTCGTACGCTTCCGCCCGTGCGGCCATGCGCCAACCCCAGGCGAGATCGCCGTCCGTTTGCAGCGGATCGCCTGCGGTCGAGAGAAGGAGCGCGGGTGGGTCGCGCCCCGCGTCGTCCGCCAGCGTTTGCAGGCCAGCGGTCGGCGCGCGCATGCATCCCGCCCGTGCCTCGCCGAGGCAAAGGACGCAGGCCACTGAAAGAAGCACGGCAATAGCCGACCTCCGCCACAACCGGCCGTGATCCTGAAGAAGACGAAGACTCGCCCGCATTCGCTGATCCTCGAGCGTAGCCGGCGAATCTAGCCGGGACAAACTAAGGGTTGGTAAATCCTTCGGCACCCTAACCATCGCGGCTGCTGGCTGGCCAGAGCGAGGCGGCGGCCCTGCCCCGCACGTGATGCAAAGGTCAGCGCTTAGCAGTCAGGCGATCGTTGAGCAGAGGTACGACCTCGTGCTCCCTCGGTCTGGCCGGAAACAGAGCGCGAGCACGTTTCCGCACTGTCTATGGGGATGGTCGGTCGACCATCGAGGCGATCGAACCGCATGGCGCATGCGGCTCCTCCGGTCTGGCAGCTCGACTCAAAACGGTGACAAAGCCCATCGGGGCGGCTGCCCAACATCGAACCTTCGTTGGGGCGCAGTAGCAGCTGCGTCTTAAACCGTCATCAAGTCGTCGCGGCCTGGTCTCGGATCGCTGCGGCAATGGTCTGCAGCCCCGACGTCACACCCGGCGCGACCACGCTGAAGCCAATGCCGTGGTCTGCCCAACTCACCTGCTGCACGTCACCGTCTCGGGTCGAAACCATGTCGGCGTCCTTGTCGATGTCCATCGGTCGGCTGAGCACAGCAAGCCGGACCCGGGCGGCGCCATCGTAGAGCAGCAGGAGTGCCGGCCCATGGGGCGTCGCAACGAGGCGGCCTCCCGCGAAATGATACCCCGCGGCCGCGAGATCCGGGACCGCTACCTTGCTTCCGATCCGCCGTGACGCCCAGCTGACGAGCTGCTGCTTCTCACCCGCGCCCATCTCGGCCGGGCGCTGCGTATCGGAGGCGTAGACGCGATAGCTATAGCCTGCCTCCCGGGCCAACGCGCCGATACCAGCCTGCGGCGGCAGCGTTCGCGTGCGCACGCCCCAGCCACCGCCGAAGCCTACCGCGAGGAGGAGCGCCGCCGCCACCGCCTGGAACCATGCGGGTCGCGCACGACGCCGGCTCGCCGCGATCGCTTCGATCCGCATCGTGGCAGGGAGCGGCTCCGAGGCGACCGGGGCGAAGAGGCTCCTGAGCGCGCTACGCTGATCCTGCTGCTGCCGCAGGCGTGCCGCGATCTCCGGATGATCGGCGAGGTAACGCTCTACCACTGAACGACGCTCGGCAGCGAGGCGGTCATCGACCCAGGCGGTCAGATCGTCCTCACCGACGGGCGTCGTCACTTCACCCTCCGCAAGCTGGCACGCGCGCCAGCACCGATCAGCCCGGCCAGTCTGTCCCGCGCGCGTGAGAGGCGCGACATCAGCGTCCCGACCGGGATGCCGAGCACCGTCGCCGCCTCTGCGTAGGACAGATCCTCTATCGACACGAGCAGGATAACCGCCTTCTGGTCGGGCGGCAGGGCATTGAGGCTACGCAGCAGGTCTCCGTGCTCGATCGCGTCGGTCTGCTCCGCTCGGATCGCGAGCGCCACCTCGTTCGCCGTGTCGATCGGGACGAGCGTGGCGCGCCGCGGCGCGCGCCGGCCGTGATCGACCAGCAGATTGTGCAGGATGGCGTACAACCACGGACGTACCGCGTCGCCGCGCCGCTGGCGCCACGACGAGACGGCGCGCTCCAGGCAGTCCTGGACGATGTCGTCGGCCAGCGCAGCGTCGCGCAGCCAACCTCGCGCGTAGCGCCGCAGGCCCGGGATGAGCGGCTCGATCAGGGCGGCGCGCTCGTCCATCTCAATCGCGCTGGACCTGCACGACCGTGCCCGAAGCGGTGTCGCCCTTCTCCACGACGACGAGCCAGCGCCGCCCCGAGGTCGCCGCGCCCGCCACGATCTGGCGGATCGGACCCGAGGTGTTGACGATGGCGGAGCCGGCAGGATTGGTCATGAAGGCAGCGAGTGGCTCCAACGGACCAGAACCGCCGGCGCGTCCGGCGAGCGCGACGACATAGGCGCGCTTGGCCACCAGACCGGTGACCGAAGCCTGCAGCACCTGCACGAGCCCTTGATCAAAGAGCGTGACGCTGGTCGCTGCCGGGCCGGTCGCATCGCGCGGCGCAAGAGTGAGATGCGTCGCGTTGCCGGCGGTACCGAGCGGTTGCAGGTTCGCGGTGCCCATGCCGTTCGGGACTGCGCCGGGTACATAGGCGATCGCCTGCGGCGCCTGCCCGATCGGCACCATGGCGGTGACCTTGTTCGTCGCGGTGTCGATCACGGCCAGCTTGTCGTCGTTTTCGAGGCCGACATAGATGCGCGAGCCGTCGCCGGATGGCCATACCCCGTGTGGCAGCTTGCCGACCGGAATCGTCGCGACCTGGCGGAAGTCACGGGTGCTGAACACCTTCACCTGATTGAGGCCGCCGACCGTCACATAGGCGAACTGCCCCTTAGCGGAGACGGCGAAGTTGACGTGGTTGGTGATCGGTCCGGTGTCGATGACCTGCCGTATCGCGAACAGCGCTCTCGCATCGAAGGCGACCGTCCTGCCCACGTCCTTCAGCGTGAACCAGACCTGCTTGCCGTCGGGGCTCGCCGCGATGTTCGGGCAGAAGGGGCTGGGTTGCTGGACCCGCCCGGCCTCGCGATGGGGCGCCACGTCGAACACGACCAGCTCAGGGTTGAAGGAGGAGCAGACATAACCGTAGCGGCCGTCCGGCGAGAAGATCGTCATCCCGGGACCACCAGGCGTTCTGATGCGACCGGTCTCCTCGTACGTCCTGGGGTCCAGCACGGCGATATAGTCCTCACCTCTCACGGTGACCCAGACCTCCTTGCCGTCGGGCGTGAAGAAGGCCTCGTGCGGGCTGCGGCCGACATAGGTGGTGTGCTTGACGGCGTTCGTGGCCGTGTCGATCCACGTGACCGAGTTGGAGCCGATCGACACCACCGCCAGGGTGCGACCATCGGGCGAGAAGCCGAGCCCGTGGACGAGCACCTGGCCCTTGTAGAGCGGGCTGAAGTTTGTCGGCTGCGGGTCGCCGAGCTTGATCACGCCCAATAGCGTGTTGGTGGCCGGATCGGTGACCGAAAGCGTGTTGGAGAACTGCTCGGCAGCATAGACCCGGTCGTGGCTGCTGACCGCGACGTCGCGGTGGTCCCATGGTGCCTGCACCTTCGCGACGCTCCCGGTCACCGGTGCCGCCGGCCGGTCATCGACCAGCGGGAGCTCGATCGCGGCCGGCGCTGCCCAGGGCGCCGATTGCGCGCCAGCCGAGCTGGCGAGCAGGACGGCCGTGAGAAAGAGGCGGTTCATGTCAGTGCTCCGTGCAAGGCGTAGAGGCGGGTTGAGGCTGCGTCGGCACGGGCCGCGATGGCGGCAGCGGCCGCCCGATCGCCAGCTGCATCGCCGCGATCTCCTGCTGCTGGTCGACGATGATCTCCTGTGCGATGCGCTTGAGCTGCTCGTTCCTGCCGTGGCGCAGCTCGGCCACCGCCATGTCGATGGCGCCCTGATGGTGCGGCAGCATCATCGTCACAAAGTCGGCGTCGACGTCACCGCTGGGCGCCACCATCATCGCCTTCATCATGCGGTCCATCGCGGCGTTCACCTCGGTGAGGTACGGGCTCCCGGGGGCGCTAGACACCCCCAGCCCTGCACTGGCGCAGAGGGTCAGCAGCAGCGCGGCACATGCGCGCGGTAGTGAGCGAGGCACGGGCACGGGTCGTCTCCGATCGAGCGGCTGTGACCTGAGACGTCGGCGCACCCGGCTTTATTCCGGCGGCTCGCCTTTTATTTCTGCGACACCGCTCGAGATCGGCCCTGCCACTGCGCGCACCGCGCCGGCGACGATCGGCGAGGCGCTCTCATGCGCGCAGGACCTTCAGTTTGCATCGCAGAGCCGCCGCGCGATTGCGGCATGGCAGGCGATCCTGGAGGCTCGGGCCAGCCGGAAAGCATCGGCGCCCATCTCCTTGCTTCACCTCGCCTTCACCGATCAGGCCCAAGAAATCAGCGGCAACGCATTAGACTTCTCAAAACCTCAGTGGCGGCGCGATGGCGTGCGGGCTGAAGGACATGCGATCCGTAGTCGAGTGGCTCGGTCGGGGCGCCTTCCCTTGCGACGCGCCGGGACTCACGGTGTATCAGCCGATCCGCTCGGCGGCGCAGATTGTGAGCGTCGAGAGCGTACGATTGTCGCTCGCTCCCTTACCCGGCTGAACCGTCGCGGCGGCGCGTGGCGATGTTGCTTCAGCCGCTCCGCCGATCGCTCCACGAATTCTATCGTTCAGACACTGTCGGCAAAGCGCTACTTCGAGAGCTGTGGCGCAGGCACCGTATCGTCGCTGCTGATTGGACGGCTCAGAAAGGGCGAGTCGACGAGCCCGAAGCGCCATGGTCGATCGACCGCGCGTGAGATGCCGATCCGTCGTCCAGCGGCGATTGGCGGGTCACCGCGACGCTCGACCCACGTGAATGGCGGCGCACGCAGGTCAGTGCCGTCAACGGAAAGGTCGATCCCGAGAGCCGCGCACAGCCGACCGGGTCCACTGCACAGCCGCGACAGATCGTCCATCCGGCGACGAGCCTTCATTGCCGCCACGCCGTGTGTCGGCGCCAGAGCGCGGATCAGCACCGCGGCGCCAGCGCCACATGTAACGTTGAAACAATGATGAAGGCCGTAGATGCGGTAGACATAGGCATGCCCCGGCGGGCCGAACATGGTAGCATTCCGTTGCCGCGGGCCGGCGAAGCTGTGTGAGGCCGGATCGCCGGCATCATAGGCCTCAGTCTCGACGATCTCACCGCCGACATCGTGGAAGAGCAGGGTCACGCCGATGAGCGCGCGCGCCAAGGCCTCGGCCGGCTGCTCGAAAGATGGTGCCATCTACCCTTACCCTATTTGTCCTGTCCCACGCTCGATCGAATGTACACGGTTTCGCGCAACCTTCTCTGGAGTCGAGCCTTTCCTCACCAAGCTCGCATCAACGCACGAGGTAGACCGGTCGTGACGAGCGGGTGGTGAGCACGAGCCGGCGCCGTTGAGCACGCGCGCGTTCGAGCCTTCCTCGCCGCACGTCATTGAAGCGGCCCTAATGCCGCAGCCGAAACCGGACGCTTGTTCATCTACGTTCTAAAAGATGCACGCGACCAGCAGGAATGATGAATGGCTTTGGGTGCGAACGAAAAGAAAGCCAAGCCTCGGACTTCGCACCAAGCCGGGCGCAAGCCGGAAAGCCTCGCGCGTTGAATCAGAACGCCCTGCTGACGGAAAGAACGAGTGCCCCACGCCGCCCGGTTCGACGATCCTCGCTGTAGCGATCGTAACCCTGACCGGCGCCGATCCAAGTCAGGCTGACCGCCGCGACCTGATCAGGCCGCCACGTCGCACCGAGCCGCCAATCCAACGTGATCGCCTGCCCGAACCCCTCGATCCGCGGCGGGCGGAGCCCGCCGACATGTCCGCTCAACGTAACTCGGCCGCGCTCGACGAGCGTGCCTTCGACCTGCACGTAGGAGGCGTCGTGGCCCCAACCGTCGTAATTGGCCGCGTAGAAGAGGTGCGCGGAGACACGTCGGCCGACCAGGCCGGCGTAGAGCTCCGTGAAGCTTCTGCCATATTCGATCGTCGCATAACGATCATAGGCGCGGCGAACCGCGCCCACGTCCACCGACACGGAAGGAGCGACGCGTCGCGCGTAACCGACATACTGGACCGAGCGCAGCAGGCGCACGCCCTCGTCGCGGACTCCGCCTGCTGTCACCGACACGCCGCCGTAGAGCCCGCTGGGAGCGTCGAGCGACAGCGCCGCCGTGGCTACCGGGCGACCATCGCTGGTGCTGGCGCCGCGGAAGCGGTCGTCGCTGGCGATCACGAGCGATCCGCCGACATCGGCTGCAGCTGGCGTCGCGAGAGCGGCGCCGATCAAGGCGAGCGCGAGCCGCTCAGCAGCGGCGGACGCTCGACCCAGCCGCGCGGCGGACCGTGGCGCAGGCGTCGATCTCACCGCCGTCGGCACGCGTCGCGACGAGATCACCGTCGGCGCGGCGAAGCTGCCGGGTGAGTGCGAGCAGGCCACTGACGTGCGCGGCGGCATAGGAATTGCCGCTCACCAGATCCCATCGTCCCCCCGGTTCGGTCGTCGGCACGTCGCGACCGGGCGCATTGTACACGTCGGCGCGCTCGCTCGCCACGCCGTCCTGCGCCACGCGCACGACCCCGGGCAGCGACGCGGGAAAGCCGGTGCCGGTTCGTGGATCGACGGCCGCCACGACCGCCGCGCCGCGCCGCTGCGCCAAGGCGATCAGCTTCCCGATCAGCGGGTCGCTCGGCCCGCTCAGGCTCATGTTGATGACCCCGGCGCGACGCTCCGTGGCGTAGAGCAACGCTCGCGCCAGGCTGATCGAGTCGCACACCGTCTCGCCGGGTGAGCGCTGCCAACAGGCACGCAAACCCATCAGTCGAGCGTCGGGCGCCACGCCGGCGATACCGAGCCCGTTGTTGGCCCTTGCGGCGATGATGCCGGCGACCCCGGTTCCATGCGCCTCCGCAGACGTCGCAGGCGCGCCGACGAAGTCGCGGGTGACTGCGACGCGACCGACCAGATCGGGATGGCGCGCGTCAATCAGGCTGTCGATCACCGCGACGCTGACGCCCGCACCCGTGGCCAGACGGTGAAGCGCGGCGAGCTGCCATGCGCGTGCCGCCGGCTGCGCCGCGAAGAGGCGGTCGTTCGGTTGGCCCGTCGGCGCCGCCTGAGCGGTGAATTCATTCATGGGCTGCGACCAGGCCACGCCAGACTGGCGCGCCAGCCGCGCTGCGACCCTTTCGAGCGGTTCGCTGCCCGGCACCGCCATGATGACGCAGTCGACGCCGAGCAGCGGCATCGGCCAGGTGTCGAGCAGCGAAAGCCCCTGCTCGCGCGCGAGCCGCGCCGCGAGCCGGTGCCGCGCTCGCGCGGCCGCGGCATCGCCGTACCCGCCCGCGCCGTAGTCGCCGCCGGGGCGGTAATGTTCGGGCGGCAGGTCGAGCATGACGAGAATGCGGCGCTCGCCGGCGACTTGCCGAGACTCACCCGCTAACACCGGATGCGGTGCCGCCGCCACCGGGGCGAGCAGCAGCAATGCGGCAGCTCGCTTCACTGATCCGGCCCGCGTTCGATCGGCTCGGCCAACGTGACCGCCGACTGCGCGCGGAGTCGGGTCAAAGCCGTGCCGTCACCCGGAAGCGCGATCACATAAGCACCGGCGGCGGTAGGCCCATCGACCAGCCGCGCGTCCGCTCCGGCGAGAAGGCGGCGCAGCGCCGCCTCGCTGGTCTCTGGTCGGAACATCACCAAGGCATTGCCTGCACGCACCTGGGACGCATCACCAAGTGCACGATAGGCAGGGGCACGCTGCGGCGGCAGCGCCACCCAAGTCCCGAGCACCAGCAGTGCGGCAAATTGCGCGCCTGCGATCCAGCGCCACGTGTGCTGAGAGCCGGGCACACCGGACCGCCGAGCCCAGGCGCGCGCACGGTGTCGCGGTCCCGGTTCTGCGCGGTCGAGCCGCGCGCTCATCCCGACCCATCCGTCGCCGGCTCCTGGCTCGGCCGTATGCACCGCGGTGGCGAGCGCGCGCTCGCGCGCCAACTCGGCGCGACACCTCGCACAGCCCGCAAGATGGCGCCCGACACGTTCGCCATCCGCCGCATCCAGCGTGTCGGTGACGTGCCATGGCAGCAGCCACAGCGTCGCGTCGCAGGCGTCATCGGGCATGGCGGTCAGCTGTCCCATCGTCCTTCCTTCTTAATACCAGTCGCCGGGCTCGCCCGACAGTGCCGACCGCAGCTGGCGGCGGGCATGGAACATGCGGGTCTTCACCGTATCCGGCGGGCAATCCATGATCGCGGCGATCTCGCGATACGCGAACTCGTGAAAATAGGTCAGCTCCACCACTGCCCGGTGCGTGGGCGACAGCGTGGCCAGCGCCGCGTCGAGTCCGCGCCGGACGCGCGCCGCCTCCGCCCCGGCACCGGGTGACGCGGCCGCATCGATTGCCTCCTCGCGCTCGTCGTCGACCGGCTCGTCGAGCCGGCGCAGCGCAGCCAGTCCCTGGCGATAGGCGATGCCGAACAACCAGGTCGAGAAGCGGCTTCGCCCGTCGAAGGTGTCGAGGCGGTCCCACACCACGAACATCGCGTCGTTAAGCACCTCCTCGATCAAGTGGGGTCGGCGCAACAGCTTGTGCAAGAAGCGCCATAGCCGTGCGTGATAAGCGCGATACAGCATCTCAAACGCGCGACGGTCGCGCGCGCGAATGCGCTCGAGCAGGGTCGCCTCGACGTCCGCCCCCGCGCTGCCCTGCTGCTCCGCCGTCGCCGCCGTCACCCGATCGCCCTCGTTCGGGAGTGAGTGTCATGATCGCGATGGCAGGTTCAATCGCGGTGAAAAGTTAATTGCAATGAACCATTCGTGTCGCCCGCGTCACTCACCCTAAGCGACCGTGTCTCTCACGCGGGTGGCGGTCGCCCGTGCTCGCGCCGCATCGGCGTCGTGCGGCACCCGACCAGGGAGAGTGATGATGCGCCATATGTTGATCGCGGCCGCCGCTTTGGTTGCCGCGCCGCAGGCGGCGAGTGCCGCCACGGTGATGGACGCCACCGGCGATTTCCTGCCGAGCTATACCGCCGGGCCGCGCCTGGCCGATCTCGACGTGACCAGCTTCTCGGTCAACTACGACGCCGCGGGCAAGTTCTTCACGCTGGGAGCGACCTTCGCCGGCGCGATCGATGCCTTGACCAGCGGACTCTACGTCATCGGCGTCAACACCGGCACCGGCACGATCCGGCCCTTCGCCGCGATCGGCCAGGAGAATGTCATCTTCAATCAGGCGATCGTGCTGCGCAAGGACGGCACAGGCAGCGTCGGAGCCAACGCGCTCGACCCCGCTATGATCAGCATCACCGGCAATATTATCACGGCACGGGTCGGTGAGTCGCTGCTGCCCTCGACCGGGTTCGCTGCGACTGATTACGGCTTCAACCTGTGGCCTCGGATCGGTCTAGGCAGCAACGATCAGATCACCGATTTCGCGCCCGAAAACGCCAACCTCTCGACACGCGGCCTCCAGCCCGCCGTGCCCGAACCCGCGACGTGGGCGCTCATGATCCTAGGCTTCGGTGTCGTGGGCGCAGCGCTTCGCCGACGCCGGCCGATGAGCAGCTCAGAGGCGGCACTCGTTCCCGCTTGACGTCAGCAACGTGCGCCGGCCTCATCGACTGAGTGACCGGCGCCGTTGCAACTACCTTAGCACGATACCAATATGGCAACGCCGCTGTCATCATGATTGGTTCGCGCCGGCTTAGCGAGTGAGAATGGGGCAGAGGCAGCCACACAGCGGCTTCTGCCCGCCTAAAAACTATCGGAGCAATGTGCGAGTAGCCGTCGCCCGCGCTCCGCAAGGAACTCAAGAGCCGACGTTCACGCCGCCACCCCCACCTCTAGAAAGCAGACATACGATCAGGCAGGATACCAACCTGCTCTCAGTCCGTCTGCTGCCGGACAATCTCAAAACCTGACGAGGCCGCGCAAACCTAGACAGTAGGGATCGTGCCGCCATCGATGACGAACTCGGCCCCATGAATGGCGGCGGCTCGATCTGAAGAGAGGAAGGCAATCAGCTCAGCGACCTGTGACGGTTCAGCCGCGCGACCGATCGGAATGCCACCAATCCACGTCATGACGGCTTGCCGTGCCTCTTCATACGTGCCGCCGTTGCTCGCCTGCATACGCTTCGCGACATCGACCGCACCTTCGGTCATGATCCAACCCGGGCAGACGACATTGACCCGGACGCTTTTCGGACCGAGTTCCTTCGAGATGGATTTGCTGAAGGTCCTAAGAGCGGCTTTGGCGGCCGCATAGGCAGTGGTGGATTCTGGCAGAGGCAGCACCGACTGGGTCGAAGTGACATGCACCACCGCGCCACTGCCGCGATCGATCATCTGCGGGATCAAGAGACGATCAAGGCGTACCGTCGCCAGCAGGTTCAGATTTAGCTCCGAGAGCCAGATGTCGTCGGTTAGCGCCGCGAAGCCATCCGGCGGCATCGCGGAGCCGCCGATCACATGGGCGAGGATGTCGATCCCGCCCAGCCGCTCGAGCGCTGCAGTCGCCAGCGTTTCGCCGCCCTCGGCCGTGGTGAGGTCGGCCGCGATATACTCGACGCCTTTGATCGGATCCTTGATCGCGCGGGCGGCGGTGATGACCCGTGCGCCACCAGCGAGGAAGCGCTCGACCGTGGCACGGCCGAGGCCCTTGGTGCCGCCGCTGACGAGCACACGCTTGCCCGCGAACTCGCTGGGATCCGCCTTGATGCTCATACCGTCGTCTCCAGCGTCTTGATGGCGCCATTCACCAGCGTGAAGCGGTAGGTGAAGCGCAGCGGGCTGCCCGGGAAGTCGCCGCTTGCGGACCCCTCGACCACAACGTCGGCGCCGTCGTAGCGGATCGCGTCTGGCGTGAAGATCGCCTTCACGGGCACCACCTCTTCCTCGAACAGCCGGCGGATCGCCGCCCTACCCGCAAAGCGCTTGGCGTTATCGATGAAGGTGGCGTCGCGCAGGAACGGCTTCAGCATACCGTCGACATCCAGACGGGCATTCGCCTCGACATAGTCGGCGATCGGCGGGGGTAGTTTCATCGGCATGGTCATGTCCTCAGCGGTGACGAGGATGATCTAGCGATGGGACTTTTTGCCTGATAATCGAGACAGTTTGGGAAGCAGTATCGCGGGAGTCGGGATAATCGCTCGTCATGCCTTAATCGAGCTTGAAGCCGTTCTGGCCATCGTGCGGCACGGCTCTTTCCGGGCCGCAGCGCTCGATCTCGGCTTGTCGACCACCGCCATCAGCAACGCGGTGGGCAAGCTTGAGCGGGAGCTTTCCGTGCGCCTGTTCAACCGCACCACGCGCAGCGTCTCGCTTACCTATGCGGGGCGCATCTTCGTCGCCCAGATTAAGCCGGCGCTCGAAGACATCCAAAAGGCGATGGACACAGTGCGTTCGCAACAGGAAACGCCGTCCGGCACCTTGCGCATCAATGCTTTCGCGACCGCGGCGCGCGAGATCATGGCGCCGCTCGTCCTAACCTATCTCCAGCGCTTCCCCCAAGTTCACATCGATCTCGTCACCGAGGGGCGGCTGGTGGATGTCGTCGCGGCCGGCTTCGATCTGGGCGTACGCAGCGCCGAGCTGGACCCCAGCGACGCGATCGCCATTCCGCTCGGGCAGATGCGGCGAATGGCGGTAGTCGCCTCTCCGACCTTTCTCGCAGGCAGCACCGTCCCGCAGCTACCGCACGATCTGCTTGGCTACCCTTGCCTTCGGGTACGCCTTCCGAACGGCGCCCTGTTCCGGTGGCGCTTCGAGAAAGACGGCGAGGAGCTGCAGTTAGATGTCGAGGGCCCGATCACGCTCGACGAAGCGTCGCTTGCTCGGATCGCGGTGACGAACGATGTCGGGATTGGCTACTTCATGGAGGGTGACGTGCGTGACGACATCGCCGCCGGACGCCTCGTGCGCATGCTCGAGGACTGGACACCGCCCCTCGCGCCGCTGTGCCTCTACTACTCCAACCGGCGGAACTCCTCGGCGGCCTTCCAAGCTTTTATCGCACTAGCTCGAGATGTTGCCGCCGGATGCCTGTAGACCCAGGTCCGGTCACTCCAGCCCCCGTCCGCCTGGGAACGCCGGTCGCGCTATCATCTTGGTGCCCGAGGTCCCGAAGCCTCTCCAGAGCTCCCGACTTCGCCAGTTCGGCAGGTCTTCGACGGAGTGACTTCGCGCCCATGATCCCCTGCGGTACAGATCGGAAAACGAGAGGAAGTCACATGCGACGCGCCGCTTTGATCCTGCTTTGTGGGTTGGCCACAGTCTCAGCGCCGTCAGTTGGTAAGCCTTCAACCCCCCCGACGCCGAGAATCCTCCCTCATCGTGCCTGGGTAGCGGCCTGGGGCTATGTCATTTCCCCTCCGCCACCCGGCCCGCAGTCTGCCGCCTCCTCGCCTCCTAGCGAACCAGTAATCCCGCTTGGTCCCGCGGCGAAGCCCGCCAACCCGCCGTCCCCGCCCAAGCTCATCGAAAATCCCGGCCATCTGCCGATCGACACCGCCACCGCCGACCTCGTCAACACGACCGTTCGTGAGGTGATACGCGTGTCGGCCGCGGGAACCTCGATACGTCTGCGGCTGTCGAATGAGGGCGGCACGGACCCGCTCGCGATCGGGGCGATGCACGTCGGCATGGCGGGACCGGACGGTTCGGTCCTGCCAGGAACGGACCACATCGTCACCTTCTCGGGATCGCCGAGCACCAACATACCGGCGGGTGCACCGCTGCTGAGCGATCTCGTGACGCTTCCGGTCAAGGCGCTCGATCGTCTCGCCATATCGCTCTACGCGCCGGGCCGACTCCCCGTCCGCAATGCCCGGACCCTCTGGCATTACGTCGCGGGCACGCCCGGCGATCACAGTGCGGCGCCCGTCCTCCCGCAGGCTCGCCTGGCGAGCGCCCCGGTGATCCTGACCCAGGTCGAGGTCGCCCCCACCCAGCCGACCGCTGTTATCGTCGCCCTCGGCGACTCCATCACGGAGGGCTACGGCTCGACCAACAACGCATACCGTGGTTGGACCGATCGGCTCGCCGAGCGACTGGCGGCTCTGCCTGGCAAGAAGCGCTGGGCGGTGCTCAACGCCGGCATCGGCGGCAATCGTCTGCTGACTTACGGCGCTGGGCCCAACGCGCTCGCCCGGTTTGATCGTGACGTGCTCAGCGTACCCGGCGTGAGAACCGTCATCCTGCTCGAGGGTATCAACGACATCGGCCGCAGCTTCAGCCCTCGCAATCCCAGCGACACGATCACGGCCGACGCGCTGATCGCGGCCGACAAGCAGATCATCGAGCGGGCGCACGAGCGCGGCATTCGCGTGATCGGTGCCACACTGACCCCGTACAAGGGTGCGGGCTATGCGAGCGAGCAGGGCGAAGCCGTTCGGCAGGCACTCAACGATTGGATCCGAAATTCAGGCGCGTTCGACGGCGTGATCGACTTCGCGTCGTCGGTCGCCGACAAAGCCGATCCTCTAGCGATCGACCCGCGATTCAACGACGGCGACAGGCTGCATCCGAACGATGCCGGCTACAAGGCTATGGCGGACGCGATTGATCTTCGATCTCTGACGCGAGATTGAGTAAGTCCGCGATCGTCGATGAGCGTAGCAGGATCGTGTCATCCCTACTCAGTTGCGAGCAGAGCTCGCCCACGGCTGTTCGCCGTTGGGATCGAACGGACAAGTGCAGTCATCGCCAGCCTTCGCGGAAAAGGGCCAATGTTCGCAAGTCGCAGTCGACAGGCGGTTTGGTCCCAGTGGCGCGGGGCCCATTCCAATCCGAACCCGTGGGCTTCGCTGCGAGCGCCACGCTGCCGCTCGGACCTTCACGTCACCCGCGTCGGTTCACGCGAACCCGTATGCTCTGATGCGCGCCGGAACATCGCCCGGAGTGTAGAGTTCGACGCCGAAGAAGGGATAATACATGTCTCACATTCCGAATTCTGCCATGAAGCACGCCGGCCCCAAGCATCACGACGAGAACAAGTCGCCGTCTACGACCGGGAGTTCATCGGAGTCTGGGCGTCGTCGCATTGACTTTGGCACATGGCTGGCGATCGGCGGGACTATCGCAGCCGCTGCCGTAGCGATCGCTTTGCCGCTCCTGCGAGGAGATCGGGAGTTCGGCCCCGCACCTCGGAATAAGAAGGGAAACGGAGGCAAGTAAGTTCGATTACGGCGGCGCCACATCGCCGCGGGTTGAAAGGGGCCGGAGCGCAAACCCCGGCCCTATCGCTAGTTGGTGCTGTGCGTCTGATGCGGACTCGTCTCCACACGATGCACTCCGGGCTTCATGCGCGTGGGGTTAGCTGGCAAGCGCCTGCCACTCGGCCAGCGCCGCGGAGCAGCGCTGCTGCTACGTCCGCCTGTCAACGAGATGGCGTTCGCGATTGAAGCGATTGTGGGCGTACCCTTATGTTAGATAGGGCCACCAAGTCCTGACTGATCGACATTAGCAACCTATCGTTCGCGACTCTGAGCGGCATCTGCATGTCGTTTGATCAGGCACCAAGCTGCGCAGTATCTAGGCGCCTGTTCTGCTCGCCCATTGGTCGAGGATTATGCGCAACGCTCCTTTCGGCGTTGTGCCGGTGACGATCGCCTGACCGGCAAAGCCCGAAGCGTCATAGCTCCCCGAACGCACGATCTGCAGTGGCGAACCCTTCTTCTGCGGGCAGGCCAGCGTCTGGGCGTAGCGCCCGTCGACGATACTTTGGCTCTCAATCCGGCATCGTGCCTTTGGATCGGGTGCGAGCAGCGCGTCGACGCCTTGTCCCTGCGCGACCCGTTTGTGCTCCGCCTTGCTCTTACCGCGCGCCATGCGGACCAAAAATCCAGGCACGCCCGGCACGGTGATGTCGACGACCCTCGACACGACGTTCCAAGCGCCGGGCTCCACGTTAGGCGGGACTATCACGTCAGCTTGCGCGACCAGGGCGATGACATGGAGAATGATCATCGGGCGATCGTGCACCCTGAACCGGCGTGCCGCAACCGAGTGGTGCTACGTTGAATAAGTCACCTCGCGACCCCCGCACGCGCTCTCACCAGCACGATCCTTATCACCATGGTATGACAAATATGATAAGGAAGGCATTGCATTTTGTGTCGGTCGCGTGACACACTCGGCAGAGGGTGTCGAAGAGCGCCCGAACGACAGATCCTGGGGAGGATGAATGATGGGGACGGTTCTACGAGCCGGTGTGTCGTTGACAGCCTTGCTGATCGGCGCACCAAGCGCATACGCGCAGGACGTACAATCGCCTGCGGCTGCGACGGGTTCGACCGAGACCGGCACGACCGATCCGAGCCAGGCGACGCTGAACGACCCGGCGCAACCCGACGAGAGCGCCCCAGGCGACGACATTGTCGTCTCCGGCCTAAGACGCAGCCTCGAGTCCGCCCAGGCCATCAAGCGCACCTCCGACGGGATCGTGGATGCGATCGTCGCGCAGGATATCGGCAAGCTACCCGACACCTTCGCCTCGTCGGCGCTGCAGCGGGTCGCGGGCGTCGCGGTGACACGCGGTGGGGGCGAGTCGGCGGGCGTGACGGTGCGCGGCCTTCCCGACCTGACCACCACCTACAACGGGCGCCAGATCTTCACGGCCGAGGGGCGCTACGTGCAGATCCAGGATTTCCCCGCCGGCACGGTCGCCGCGCTGGAGGTCTACAAGTCCGGCCTTGCCGATCAGGTTGAAGGCGGGATCGCGGGCGCGATCAACGTGCGCGGGCGCCGCCCCTTCGATTTCGACGGCTTCGAACTCTCCGGCTCGCTTAACGGGGTGCTCTCACAGCAGTCGGAGAAGATCGTGCCGAACGGCAACCTGCTGATCAGCGATCGGTGGGACACCGGCGTCGGCGAGATGGGCCTGCTGCTGAATGCCTCGTACGTCGGCGTCAACTTCCTCGATTCGACGCGTGAGCAGTCGCTGGTCATCGCCACCACCGATGCGACCAACGCGCCGGGCGCGCAGGCCGGATTACGCTACCCCGACGCGCAGGGTAACTTCCTGGGCTACGGCAATCGCTATCGCCCCTCGGTCAACGCCGCGTTCCAGTGGCGGCCCACGCCCGAGCTGGAGATCTACGCCGACGGCCTGTACCAGGGCTTCCGCTCGAAGGATTATAACCGTTGGATGTTCATCCCGATCTTCGGTGATGGCGTAAGACTGTCCGACGTGACGACGATCTCCGGCACCGACAAGATCGCGACGGCGACGGTCAGTGGCGCCGTGCGGCCCGAGGGCTATACCGGCTCCTTCAACGGCAAGACTGATACCTACCAGGGCGGGGTCGGTGCGACCTGGAAGAAGGACCGCCTGCAGATCTCGGCGGACGTCGCTTATACCGACAGCACCTATACCGCGAACCTCGTGAACGTCGACTATGCCGCCGCCCGCTCGCCGGTTCGCAGCGTCGCGTTCGAGGCGTCGCGCGATGGTGGACCGACGCAGACCTTCGTCGACTTCGACATCACCGATCCGGCCAGCTTCATCAGCCGCGGACTGTACCAGGAGCTCACCGTGGTGAGCGGCAAGGACTGGCAGGCGCGCACCGATTTGTCCTACGAGCTCGACCTCGGTTTTCTGAAGCGGCTGCAGGTCGGCGTACGCTACGCCGATCGCGACGCCGCGCGCGACTTCGGCAACCTGTACATCAACAATGAGCCGGCCGCGATCCCACTCACCGCGCTCCCAGGTGCGGACGTGCGGACCAGCCTGCCGGGCTTCACCTACAACGATGTTCAGCGCAACAAGGCCTATGCTGCGCTCACGCGTGACAGCATCCGCGACAATCTGGTCGGGCTTCGCAGCTTCTATGGCGTCCCCGCAGGCATACCCCCCTTCAACCCACCCGATAACTTCCGCGCCAACGAGAAGTCGTACGCGGCCTACGGCCAAGTCAAATACGGGTTCGATCTTGGAAGCATGGTCGTGGACGGCTTGGTCGGCCTCCGCGCCATTAAGACGAAGACGCGGATCAGCGGCTTCTCGCGTGTCGAAGACACCGGCGGCGCGGTCAGCTTCCCGCCGATCGCCGCGGAGAACGAATACACCGACTATCTGCCCAACGTGAGCGGTCGACTCGCCTTCACGGACAAGTTGCAGCTGCGCCTGGCCTACACGCAGACGCGTACCCGCCCCAACTTCTTCGACCTGCGCCCGAACACCTCGCTCGGCCAGCCGGTGGTGCTCGCCCCGGGTGATCCGTGCCTGACGGATCCCACGACCGAGGTCTGCGTCGAGCGGCTTCGTCGCGGCGGATCGGCGGGCAATCCGGACCTGAAGCCGCTCACGTCGAACAACTATGACGCGAGCTTGGAATATTACTTCTCGCGTACCGGCTCGTTCACCGCCGCGATCTTCCGCCACGATGCCGAGGGCTTCCTGGCGACGGTAGACGACCGGTCGGCGCCGGGGCTTCGAATCGCGCGTCCCGTCAACCTCGGCCAGACTCGGCTGCAAGGCGCCGAGGTGCAGTTCACCAGCTTCCTCGACATCGACGGGCTCCCCGACTGGGCAAAAGCCTTTGGTGTCCAGGCGAACGGCACCTTCATCGACGCGAAGGGCGATCTCCAGCCCAATTTCGCGGCGACGCTGAACAATGAACAGCAGGCGTTCCCCGGTGTGTCGAAATGGGCGTACAATGTCGTAGCGCTCTACGAACGGCCGCTATTTTCTGCCAGGCTCGCGTACAATTACCGGTCCAAGTTCGTGCAATTCTACAGCCTGGAAGCGCTCGATCCCACCGCACACGCCGTGATCGAGAAAGGCCGCGGCCAGCTCGATCTATCGACGTCGGTGACCCCGCTGCCCAACGTCACTCTGGCGTTCGACATCGTCAATTTGCTCGGCAACCCGCTCCAGCGCTATCGCCAGTTCGACACGGGTGACAGCTTCACGCGGCAGGTGCTGTATATCGAGCGCGCCTATTCGCTGGGGGTGCGGTTCCGCTTCTAAGGCAAGGCGCGCCGCACTGCCGCGACGAGGCTGGGGGCGAGCGGGAGCGGCCCTGGCGGGGAGAGACATCATGGTACGATCACGACGGCTTCGCCCGCTCGCCCATCTGCTTCTCACCTTGGCCGCGGTGACCGTCGGGGTCGCGCCGATGTCGGCACAGACGGGGACGGTCGCGCCCGGCGCGCCCGAAACCCCCTATGTGGCGCCCGATCGCGCCTATCTGTTCGCGCACATGACCAAAGAGCGCTACGGCGTGCTTCATTATTCCGTCAGCCGAGACGGACTGCACTGGCAACAGCTCAACCGGGGCGCCCCGATCTCGGATGATTATCACGGGCATGCCTCAATCGCACGCGGCGGAGACGGTCGCTACTATCTCGTCGGCAACCGCAGCGACGATGACCCGCTGATCCGCTTCTGGGTGTCGGACGATCTGGTGCGCTGGGCGTCGTTCGGCACCTATCGCCCGCGCCTGCACGGCATCCCCGGCCTGGCGCACGCGATGCAGCGGATCGGCGCGCCCAAACTCTTCTACGATGCGCCGTCGCGCAGCTTCCTGCTCACCTGGCACACGCCGACCGTCCCCGGCGCGCCCGACGATCCCGAGCGCTACTGGACCAGCCAGCGCACGCTCTACGTTCGCTCGCCCGACCTACAACGGTTCAGCGAGGCGCCGCGCCGACTGTTCGGCTGGGAGATGGCGACGATCGACACGCTCGTCGTGCCGCACGACACGGCACCGGGATATTGCGCCGTGTTCAAGGACGAGCGCTACCCCTCCTACGACTGGCCGACGGGCAAGACGGTGCGGATCAGCTGCGCCCCCACGCTCACTGGCCCATATGGGCCGCCCGGCCCCCCGCTCAGTCCCAATTTCCGCGAGGCGCCCACGCTGATCCGATCACCCGACGATCATGACTGGCTGCTGTATTACGAGCAATATGCCGGCACGAGCTACGGGCTCTCCAAGGCGCCGCGGCTCGCGGGTCCTTGGTATCAGGTTTCCGGCAACTCCGGGGTTCCCGCCTGGGATCGCTACACCATGCCCGCCGGCGTTCGGCACGGCTCGATGATCGCGATCAATCGGCAGCAATATAACGCGCTGGTGGCCGCTTACCCGCCGACCTGAGCAGCCCCTTCCGGGCGTTCCGCAGCTGTCAGGCTGGCCTGATCGGGATGCAAGCGGAAGGGCGGCTTGAGGCGTGCAGATGACGTGGCCACCCGCGCCTGTCACGCTGATCGCTAAACCCCATTACATGGCAGCCAAGTTCGCTCGAGCTTCGGCTTGCGACGATCTCGCGAATAATCCGCTGTGGATGAGTCTTGCTTTGCATCAACGCCTAGTCGCGCCTAGGCAGATTCATGAACCAGACATTAAGGGCCTACCGGCGAGCGCGCCGGAGTGGCGACGTCGTCACCACCAACTTCCTCGAGCTACTATCGCAAACAACCGGCGCGATCCGCCTCCCGATCGATACACCGGAGTTGGTGCGTAGGGCGATCGGGGAGGACAAGAGCGTCGATCGCGCGCTCGCGTGGCTTCAGCCCGAGGGTTTGCCAAACAAGCACTAGCGTCGGACACGGCTCCTGAACGGGTAATGTGGTGGCGTCTGCCCGGCGGATCGTGTAGATAGGCGTCGATGTTCAAGACGTTCAACGACCCGATGCAGCCTCGCCGACACAGCCCGATTGCCACCACCAACTACGACGCCAGGCGCTCGCCGGCACCCGCCGGCACTCTGTCGGACAACTACGAGGAACTCGCACGCCAGCTGGATCTGGGCACTCGACGAGGATAAGCACGCAACAACGAGGGGCTGAGCCATGAAGAAGTCCGAGATGCCTCTGCTCAAGGCCCGGCTGGATGCAGCCAATCGTCAGGCGGGAGCCGACGCCAACGACCGTGAGGTCGAGCGTGACCCAATCCGCAGCGACGCGGAGGGCAAGCACACAGCCACGGGGATGAAGCTCGTGGATGAGCATTGTGACCCTGATCCCGGCGCCTAGTCGGGAGAGGGCGTCGCCCACCCGCCCGTCGCTTAGTAGCTCAGCTTCGGATACCAGAAGGGGTCGCGGCCCTCTGGCGTGAGGTCCAGCAAGTTCCAGAGTGGCGCAAGGTCTGGAGCGCCGCGCGGATCCTGTCCGGGATCGGCCATTGCTCCGCTCATCTCACCGGCCCAGAACAGTCGGATCTGTGGGCCATCGCGCCGGAAGACGACCAGCGCCGGGTATTCGTCACCTTCCGGGGTCAGCGCGCCAATGTCTCGGGCGTAATCGTCTCCGTCGGTCTGTACGAAATCGAGGTTGGCCCACCCTCGTTCCCGCGCGAAGGCCCATTGCCGCTCGACCGGAGAGCGTCCCAAGATTTTAAGAGCGGCCCGCTGCTTGATGTCGGCGGCATTGCCATTGAGGGGTCCGAGCAGGTTGGTGCACATCGGGCACGGTCTTTTCCGCTCAGGACCGTACATCCAGAAGTAGGTGATAAGGGTTTGGTGATCGCCGAAGAGATCAGCCAGGCCGACGTTAGTGCCGTTGGCACCAGTCAAGCGGTAAGGCTTCCCGATCACCGGGCCCGGCGGCAGCTTCCGGCGTTGCTCAGCGACCCGCGCAAGCTGACGACGGAGCTCGATCTCCTCCGCTAAGAGCGCCTGCTTGGCAGAAGCGTAGGCCTCGCTCTCGCCGGGGAAGAGAGCTCGGCGTGCCGCAGCCAAATCAGCGGAAGGTGTTAGCGAGACACTGCCACTCTCCGACATCCTTCTTCTCCTCCAACTGCCCGTCAGCCGATATCACGGGAGCGGGATTGACGGATAGTCGCCCGACTTGGGTCATTTGGTCCATGCCCGTTCCTGAGTAGCCAACATCGCCGACAGGAGCGTCCGCAGGCCACAATGCTGCTCGCGACTACCGCGTCCATGCGCTCGAGCTTGGGCCATTGCGGCCATACCGACTGGTTGGTATGATGCCCCATGCTGAGTCGCTCACTTCCGTCGCCCGCCCGGGGAAAGCTGCTGGATGCGGCGGTGACGCTTATCCGGCGGAACGGCTTCGCCGCGACCAGCATCGACCAGCTCTGCACCGCGGCGGGCGTGACCAAGGGCGCCTTCTTCCATCATTTCGCTTCCAAGGAAGCACTCGGTGTGGCGGCCGCTGAGCACTGGCTCGCGATGACCTCACCCCTCTTCGCGGAGGCCGACTATCACGCCTTGCCCGATGCACTCGCCCGGGTGCTGGGTTACCTCGATCTGCGCGAGGCGCTCATCGCGGGCGACATCGATGCTTTCACGTGCCTCGCCGGGACGCTCGCACAGGAAGTGCACCAATCGTCTCCTGCCATCGCCCACGCCGCCGATCGGGCGATCGTCGGCCACGCGACGACGCTCGAGGCAGATGTCGGCAGGGCGCTTGCCGACCACGGTGTCGTCGACATCGATGCCGCGGAACTCGCGCTGCACTTCCAAGCCGTGCTGCAAGGCGGCTTCGTTCTCGCGAAGGCCGCCGGTGATCCCGAGCCCGCGCGCGCCGGCGTCCGGCACCTCAAGCGCTACGTCACCTTGCTCTGCAAAGGAGAGAGAGCATGAACCGCGAACTGAGCGTCGAACGGCATATCGAGGCGCCCGTCACTCGCGTGTGGGAAACGATGATGGACCGCTTCGAGGAGTGGTTCTGTCCTCGCCCTTGGCGCGCCGAGGCGCGTCAGGTCGAATGGCGCCCCGGCGGCCGCAGCCTGGTGGTGATGCATGGCCCCAACGGAGAGGAGATGCCCAACGAAGGCGTGATCCTCGACTACCAGCCCGGACGCCGCTTCGTCTTCTCCGACGCCTTCACTGGCGACTGGCAGCCGAGTGGACCGTTCATGGTCGGGCTATTCGAGATCGTGTCGGAAGGCTCAGGGACACGCTTCATCGCCACCGCGCGACATTGGACCGACGAATCCGCCGAACAGCATCGCACGATGGGCTTCGACGACGGCTGGGGTGCGATGGCCGATCAGCTAAAGACGCTCGCCGAGGGCGGTACCCTGTGAGCGAGGCCGGCTCGCCGCTCCCCCCGCGCGCCGGTGCGACCAGCGAGCGCGGCATCGTCGCCGGACGCGTGATCAGCGGCCTCGTCGTGCTCGCGCTCGCCGCCGATGCTGGCGGCAAGCTATTCGCGCCGGAGGCAATGATAGCGCACAGCCCCCCGCTCGGTTTACCGGCCGAGCCGCATTTCTACCGCACACTCGGTGCCATTCTCGCCGTCTGTACCGCCCTGTATGCGTCGCCCCGTACCGCCCTGCTCGGCGCCATTCTGGTCACCAGCTATCTCGGCGGTGCCGTCGCCAGCCACCTGCGCGTGGGAAGCCCGCTACTCGGCTTCACCTTGTTCGGCGTGTACCTGGGCGTTGCGACCTGGGGTGGATTGTGGCTGCGCGAGCCGCGCCTGCGCGCGCTGCTACCGTTGCGCGCGCCGGCGACACGCGTCCGCTGACAAGGCGGCTCGTCGCGCGGGAGGCGACCGGAGGAGGCAGTGACGACGAAACCTACCATCACCGCGTTTCAACGTTCACCGGACGGCGGCATAGGGCTCGCCCGCGACACGCGCGTGCGCTGGGCGCTGGAGGAAGTCGGCCAGCCGTACGACGTCCGCCTGGTAACCTTCGAAGCGATGAAGCAGCCCGCGCATCTTGCGCTGCACCCGTTCGGCCAGATCCCGACGTATGAGGATGGCAGTCTTGTCCTGTTCGAGACTGGCGCGATCGTCCTCCACATCGCGGAGCGGCACGCGGGTCTGCTGCCAGCCGATCCCAATGCCCGAGCTCGCGCGATCATGTGGACGCTCGCGGCGCTGAACACAGTAGAGCCCACCGTGCTCGATCTCACCGCCGCCCGGATCTTCGAGGCCGACCGGCCCTGGGCAGAGGAACGCCTCCCCTTGGTGGAGGATCGCGCTCGCGTGCGACTGACGCAGCTGTCCGATCAACTCGGTGGGTCACGATGGCTCGACGGCGACTTCAGCGCCGGTGACCTGATGATGGTCTCTGTGCTGCTCCGCTTCCGCGTCACGGGCCTGCTCGATGAATTTCCAGCGCTTTCGGCATACGTCGCCCGCGGGGAGAATAGGCCAGCGTATCGCCGTGCCTTCGCTGCTCAGCTCGCCATCAACGCGCCCTCGAATGGAAAAGATCGACTTGGCTAAGGGACAGCGTCTGGCCTGGAGCCGCTGAGACGATCGCCCAAGCGGCTTAATCGCTACCCGAAAGCGGACATCGGTTCATGCTGGCTCAGCGGGTCGCTTGCAGGCTCGTTCTCGAGCAGCTTTCGTCGCGCGTACATGGTCGGCGTGACACCGACATGCCGCGAGAAGGCGACACTGAAGGTGCTGGCGGAGCTGTAGCCAACCCTCCGGGCGATTTCGGTGGCGGCGAGCTTACCCTCCTCGAGCGATCGCTTCGCGAGCACGATCCGCCAATGCAGGAGATATTCCATCGGCGCCATGCCGACGGTGCGCCGAAAGCGCTCGAAAAAGGCCGAGCGTGACATCGCTGCGGTCTTGGCTAGCGTGGGTACGTCCCAGGCGACGCTTGGTTGTTCATGGATGGCGCGGATCGCTGCCGCGACCTTCTCATCGCTCAGGCCTCGCAGAACGCCCGATGAGCGATGCGGCCCGGAGGAGCGGAGCGCCTCGATGAACAAGACTTCCATGAGCCGAGCGAGCACCACCTCTCGCCCAGCCCGCTCTCCCCTCGACTCCTCGACGGCCAGCTGAATCAGGGTAGTCAGGCGCGGCTCGCCCCGCGCGTGGACCATCGAGGGCAGCAGCGACACGAGCAACCCGGCATCCGCCGAGGCGAAGGCGCAGGAGCCGACCAGCATGCGAACGCTGGGCTCACCAAGCTGGTCGCCGAGGCGGAAGACGTTCGGTCGGATCTCGACCGGCAGGCTGTCGCCGATCAACGAGGGCACGTCGGTCATGCTGGACGAGGTGAAGTCGTAGGCGGCGGGGATCAACACGAAATCACCGCCCTCGATCAGGACCGGAGCATGCCCTGCGATGTCGAGCTGCACGCTGCCTTCGAGCGCGGCGAAGAAGAAGGCACGGCCATCCCCCACCCTGCGGACCCGCCACGTCCCTGCCGCTTCAACAAATTTTGCGAAAGACAGGTCGGGCTGGAGCAGGCCGACGACCTGCGTGAGAGGATCAGTCAACTTCGGACGCTCGCCAAACAGATGCGGACGCGCAAACGTAGCAGATCCTAGCGTGAGCGCCATGTGATGCGGTGCCAACGACAGGAGCTTTCATGCCGACCATATTGATCACCGGGTGCTCTTCCGGCTTCGGGCTGGAAGTCGCTCGCCACTTTGCGACGCGCGATTGGGACGTGATTGCGACGATGCGGAACCCGCGGGAGGATGTGCTGCCCGCGTCAGCGCGCCTTCGCGTGATGCCCCTCGACGTGACGGATTCCGCCAGTATCGCGCGCGTGGTTGCCGAGGCGGGACCGATCGACGCTCTCGTCAACAACGCCGGCATCGGCTTCCTCAACGCGCTGGAAGGCACGCCGATCGCGACAGCGCGCCAGATCTTCGAGACCAACACGCTTGGCACGATCGCGATGATGCAGGCGGTGCTGCCGCAGATGCGGGAACGGCGCGACGGCGTCGTCGTCAACGTGACCTCGTCGGTGACCTATCGACCACTGCCGCTGCTGTCCGTCTACACCGCGAGCAAGGCGGCAGTGAACGCCTTCTCCGACAGCGTCGCGCTGGAGCTCGAACCCTTCAACGTTCGCGTCCGGGTCGTGCTGCCGGGCCGTGCGCCGACGACACGCTTCGGGGATAATGCCCGCGCCGCCATGACCGGCGGCTTCCCCGAACCCTACCTTTCGCTGGTAGAGCAGGTGATGGCTGGCTGGCAGCAGGACACGGGGCCGACCACTTCGTCGGAGGACGTCGCCGACGCGATCTGGCGCGCGGTGACCGACGTGGACGAGCAGACGCACTTGCCGGCAGGTGCGGACGCGGTCGCTTCGTCACAGGCGAGCTAAAGTAACTAGGCGGGCTCGCACCTTTGTGGGCCCGCGCACCCTTCCCTGCGCGACGCTCGTCACGCACGACAACTCCAACCTTGGCTGGTGTCTGACACCTTCTACAGGTCCGATCGCCAATCGGAAAACGCGCTGGAGATCGCTGCGTCGAGGGTACCTATTGGCACGCCGTGGCTCTGCTCAGGATAAGCGGCAGACCATTGATCAACGCTGCAACATCGCGCTTAGCCGGTCCAATACTAGAGAACCTTGGGTGACTTGCATCGCAACACCCAAGGACGCGCAGCCTCGTTAGCGATCGGCTGCGCGCCCTACACTCGGCCCGAACGACGGTGGCGTAGTACGCGTCGCCCAGGAGCGGTCCGCCTGACGCGCCATGGTGAAGTCGAGCGTGGCGCCGCGGGTCACCGCCTGGGCCGGCAGCCAGGCGCGGTCGCTCGCGCGACCGTCGATGCGCAGCGCGGAAACATACGGCGCGTCGGGCGCAGCGCCGGCCGCGTCGATGACCAGCCGGACGCCGCCGGGGCGCTCGATCGTCGCACGCGGGAAGAGCGGGCTACCGATCACCAGCTCGGCGCGCCCGGGATAAAGCGGGTACAGGCCCAGCGCCGACCAGACGTACCAGGACGACATCTGACCCAGGTCGTCGTTGCCGGAAATTCCAGCGGGCGTGTTGGTCCAAATCTGGCGCATCGCCGCGCGTACCGTCTCCTGCGTCTTCCACGGCTCGCCGGTGAACAAGTAGGTCCACGGCGAGGCGATGGACGGCTCGTTGTCGAGCTCGGCATGGAGCGGCCCCGCCTTCGTCACCGCCCAGCCGCCGTCGGGCGCGCGGAAGAAGGCGTCGAGCCGGCGCGACGCCGCGGCACGGCCGCCGAGCACGTCGATCAGCCCCGCCGGGTCGAACGGCACCATCCAGAGATATTGCGCGCCGCTGCCCTCCACCATCTCCTCGTCCGAGGACGGGTCGAAGCGCGGCCAGCCGCCGTCGGCGCGTCGCGGCTGGAGGTAGCCGCCCGCGGGCGTGGCTGTGGGATTGTACAGGTTGCGCCACCAACCGGAGCGCGCGCGGAACAGCTTCTCGCCGGCGCGGTCCCCGGCGTGGTGTGCCAGCTCGGCGAGCCCGAAGTCGGCCGCAGCAAGCTCGAGCGTGTCGGACACCGCGCCCCAGCCCGGCGCGCCGACGGGCATGTAGTGTAGCTTGAGCCACTGATCGAGCCCGGGCCGCTGCCCGACGCACAGCACCGGGCAGCCCTTGCGGTCGAGGTCCTTGGCGCTGGGTACCGTCGCGGCGCGACGTAGCGAGGCATAGGCGCGCTCGATGTCGAACGAGCGCCCGCCGAAGGCGTAGATGGCGGCGAGCGAGGGCGGCGACGGGTCGCCGTTCATCACGCCGGTGGCGCCGGTGAGATGCGTCCAGCGATCCCACGTCCCGCCGTTCTGCTCGGCCTGGTTGAGCAGCGACTGGGCAATGTCCGAACCGCGCTGAGGGTCGAGCAGCGTCACGAGCTGTAGCTGCGAGCGATACACGTCCCAGCCAGAGTAATTGGCATATTGGGCTTGCTGCCGCGGTGCGAGCGCGTGCACCGCGGCGTCGAAGCCGCGGTAGCGCCCGTCGACGTCGCTATAGAGGTTGGGCGTCATCAGCGCGTGGTACAGCGCGGTGTAGAAGACGGTACGCTCGTCGTGCGCGCCGCCCTCGACGCGGATCCGACCCAGTGCCTGCTCCCATGCGGCCCGACCCGCGGCCTGGACCGAGTCCACGCTGGTGCCCGCCGGGCTTTCGCGCTCCAGGTTGCGCCGAGCGCCCGCCTCGTCGACATATGACACGCCGACACGCATCGTCACCGCGCGCGCGGCGTCCGGCGCGAAACCGATCCAGCCGCCCGCCCCGCGCCCTACCGGCGGGTGACCGTGGTCGCCGTAGCCGGTGCCCCCGCCCCCGCTCGCCGCGCCGGCGTTGACGCGCTCGTCACGCCACGTCCCGCCCACGGTGAAAGGCTGGTCGAACTGCGCGACGAAGTGGAGCGTGTAATAGCTCTCGCGTCGATCCGCCGCGAGATAGCCGCAGAAATTGCCCGAGGTGACGGTGCCGCTGACCGTCCGGGTGGCCGGATCGATGCGGATCGTGGAGTCGCTGCTGCCCACCTCGCTGTCGGAGGTGCGGAACAGCAGATTGGCGGGCTTGTCCGCGGGAAAGGCGAACCGGCCGACCGCGCTGCGCTCGGTCGCGCCGAGATCGACCGCGACGCCGTTGTCGAGCGCGACATGGTAGGCCCCGGGCGAGGCGCGTTCGGCGGCGTGGTCGAGCAGGCTGGCGTAGCTCAACCCCGCCTCGACCGAGGCGGGCGAGCGCTCAACCGGGATTGTCACCGGCATGATCGGGACGTCGCCGCTCGCCCCGGCACAGCCCGTGCCCGAGACATGGGTCAGGCTGAACCCGCGCACGCCGTTGCCGCGCCATTCGTAGCCGCCAGGCGCTGCAATCGGGAGCCGCTTGCCCGGCAGCGGCGTGAGCTCGGGGCTGAACGCGACCATACCGAACGGCCGTGTCGCGCCCGGGAAAACGTTACCCCCGTTGGTGGTCCCGATGAAGGGATTGACCTCGGCAGCAGGCGTCGATGGCCGGCCCTGCTGCGCCACGGCGAGCCCGGTGAGGCTCAGGCAGGTGGCAGCTGCCAGACCATAGCGGAACATCACCATCTCCGATCAGCAATAAATAAAAATGGTATTCTTAAGTATGGGACTGGCTCGGTCAACCGTAAGCTCATCGGCTTTGATCCGGCACGATTTGGTTGAGCTCGATCCAGTGTCCGCTCTGAGATCGGACCGCGGCGCCCGGCGTCACCGCTGCGCACCCGCGGAAGGTTTCCGAGGTTTTGCCCGTCTTCCCGTGACCTTGCGATAAGTGTCTTAGCGGTGGCCCGCCTGCTGGAGTTGGCCATGGTCAGACTTACAAGGGTAGGCACTGCGATCATCGCAGCGCTTCTGGCTACTGCCTCCGCGGCACAGCGGAACCCTAGGTCGCCCCGCAACGAAGCGATCCGATTGCAGCCCGTGGCAAGCTTCGAACACCAGGTCATCGGCGTCACGATTGCGCGGGACGGGCGCATCTTCGTCATGCTTTCAGCGCCGGACAGAGGATGCGCCGATCTCGGTTGCCGTAGGCGCTCCGGACGGTCGGATCAGCGCCTATCTGATCGCGGGCTGGAGCAGCTGGCGGAACACCAAGCAGGATCAGATTTCTGCCAGCGACCATTTCGTCTGCGTGCAGAGCGTCGTCGCCGATGACCGGGGGAACCTCTGGGTAGCTGATTCCGCAGCGCCGGGGCAGAGCTATGTCGTGCCGGGCGGCGCCAAGCTGGTGCGGTTCGATCTTGCGACGGACCGGGTCGCGCAGGTCATCCACTTCGACGAGAATGTCGCGCCGCCCAGCTCTTATATCAACGACGTACGGCTCGGCGCGGATGGTCGTCATGCCTAGCTGACCGATGCCGGCGCCAAGGGCGCGCTGATCGTGGTCGACCTGCCCGGCGCTCAGGCGCGCCGCGTTCTCGACGGTCACCCCAGCACCCCAAGCATCCAGTCCCGAACACGCTGCCGACAATGCCGGCGCCGGCGCGCTGCGGCTGACGCACGCCGAGTTTATCCGGCGCACCTCGCCGGCAAAATCGCTGCGGCGCTGCAGGAGCATGGCGAAGACTTGTTGGCCCTACCGCCGACGATCGAGCAAATCGACGTCCTTGCGGCTAAGCTGCCGGAAGGAAAACGACCCAGAGGTGGTCACTCAGGGGCATCGATCGCTTTCCAGGTCCCTCCGTCCGTTCATGTTGATGCGTCGATTTACGCCAAGATACAGGCAGCGTCTTCTCTCGCTTAATGAGCGGCTTAGGGCGCTGGCGCGAGCATAGCGGCTAGCTCTTCCCCAACCCTCTGCAGAGAGGCAGGGTTGGTGGATGACAGATCCCTTCGTGCGCGGCGTTCCATTGATTGTGCGCCATCATTACACCTTGAGGATGATGCCGCGGCGGTCGAGCGCACGCGCGAACAGGCAGCAGACCAAGGTGTAGGAGAGCGCGCATAACAACGACCCCAGCGGCCCAGGGGCCAGCCGCTGGAACAGCTCGAGCCCGATCCAGTGATACAGCCCCGAGCCCGGACGTACCTGGATCAGCTCGAGAGTCACCACCAACAACTCGGAGAAGAGATAGAGCGCGAGCGGGTTGCGCCCGAGCATCTGGAGGAACTCGCGCCCGAGCCGCGCGCCGCGCAGCTCGACCAGCGCGATCGTCGCGGCGAGCAGCACGAGGTCGAGCCCGACGGTGAGCGAGACGAACGAGCCGGTCCACAATTTCTTCGACACCGGCAGGAGCGGCGCGAGCAGCAGCGCGAGCAGGCTCAGCGCGACACCGATCCCCGCCAGCCGCGCGACGGTGGTGCGGTGCTTGCCCCAGTGCTGCACCGCCAGCCCGGTGAGATAGCCAGCGATCACGTTGGCGGTCGCGGGCAGCGTCCCCAACAGCCCCTCGGGATCGAAGCCGTGGTCGCGCCGGTACAGATGGTCCGGGCCGATCAGCCACAGGTCCAGCAGCGTCCCCGCATTGTGGTAGCGGCCGAACGCCTCGCCCGCGGGGCTGAAGGCGAGCAGGATCGCCCAATGCGCCGCTACCAGCGCGACCGCGGCGAGCAGCAGCCGCCTCGGCGTGAGATAGCGCGCGAGCAGGCTGGCGAGCAGGTAGCAGAGCGCGATCCGCTGCAGCACGCCGGTCAGCCGTGTCTCCGCGAAGGGCTTGGCCGCCCAGCCGCCGTCGCCGTGGACGACGAAGGGATACCAGTACATCAGCACGCCGAGCAGGAAGATCAGCGCGGCGCGGCGCACCACGCGGCGCAGGAAGACGCGGTCGCTCATCGGCCGGGTCAGCGCGAAGCTCATCGCGTTGCCGACCGCGAACAGGAAGGACGGATAGATCAGGTCGGCGAGCGTGAAGCCGATCCAGGGCGCGTGCTCCAGCTGCGTGTAGGGCGTGCCCGCGCCGGCGGTGTTGACGACGATCATCAGGAAGATCGTCGCGCCGCGGAACATATCGAGCGAGATGAAGCGCTCGGCGCGCGCAGGTCCGGTCATCGCTCCACCTCCGTCATCAGCGCGCGCGCGTCCGCGATCGTGTCCGCCGGCGCCGCCGCGGTATAGCGGCGGTGATCGGCGACCCAGGCCTTCTCCCACGTCGCGATCCGCCGCGCCACGTCCGCCTCGTCCACCGGGCGCCGCGTCAGCGCGGCGGCGCGCGCGGCGTCGAGGTAGAGCGTCCAGCGCGGCAGGTAATAATGCGCGTACAGCCCCGCCCACGCCTTGGAGGCATAGTCGCCGAGATGGCCCGTGCCGCCCCAAACGGTGACCTGCGCCTTGGCGTCGGTCTCGTAGCGGTCGCGCTCGGCCGGGTTCGCGCCATAGCCGCGCGCGTCGGCGATCCAGCTGGCCAGCGTCTCCTGCTGGCCGCCGATCAGTGCGTCGATCCGCCCGGCCAGCGTCCGCGCGCGCGCCGTTGCGGCGTCACCGCCGGCGACGTCGCCGGCGCGATAGGCAGCGACCGCGCGCGCGAGAGCGGCATCTGTCGCGATGCTCGCCTCGTGGCGGACGAGATCGACGAGGTCGTGGCGGAACAGGGCAGAGTCGGCGTGCGCCGGGGCGCGCGCGAGCAGCGCAGCGATCCCGGTGCGCGCGCGGGCGCGGTCGCCCGGCGCGGCGGGATAGTCAGGGGCGTCCGCGCCGGGGCGCTTGAACAGCAGATAGGCGCCGGCGCGCTCGTGCCACCAGCGCGGCGTCCAGTAGCGCGTGTCGTACAGGCCCGCGACGACGTCGCGCCACGCCGCGACCACTGCCGGATCGGCGGCGCCATAGCGGGCGGCGAGATAGCGCTCCAGCCAGGCCGGCACGTCCATGGCGTCGCGCTGGTCGGGCCAGGCGGCGTCATAGGCGAAGTCATAGACCAGGCCGTCGCTGTTCAGTCCCTCGGGGAACATGCCGAAGCCGCTCACCCGCCCGCGCGCGGGATCGGCCTGGAGCGCGGCGAGGTCGCGGCGATAGAAGTCGAGCGCGCCGTACAGCGGGTTGCTGCCGCCGTAATTGTGGACATAGCCGTAGATCCAGCCCTTGCCGTCGAAGCCGTGCGTGGCGCGCCAGATGCCGGGGTAGCGGTCGTTGCCGATGTCGAGCAGCAGCATGCGGCGGTCGGGCACGTCGCGCAGGAAGGCGGCAATCGCCTCGGGGGTCCAGAAGCTCTTGTCGGCGCCGAACAGCCAGCCCTGCATCACCCAGGTCGCGCCCGGGCGCGCCGCGGCGATCGACTGGTACAGCCGCCGGCCGTAGGCCGCGAGCCGCGCGTCGCGCACCGCGGGGGGCAGCGCGGCGGCGCGGGTCGCGGCGGTGTTGGCGGTGCTGTCGCCGTAGCTCGCCGCCGCGGTGTCGCTGCCGTCGTCGGCGATCGGCGGCACCATCTCGTTGAACGCGTCGGCGAGATAGTAGCGCCCCGGGCCATAGGCGGCGGTGTAGAGCCGCAGGAAGTCCGCGGCGAGCTTGGCGAACAGCGGGTCGGACGGGTCGAGCCAATAGGTGCCGGGGAAGCCCTCCCACTGGCGCATGCGGTAGATCTTCGCCCCGGGGTGCGCGCGCGCGAACGCCTCGGGCACGTAGCCGGCGAAGGCGGGCAGGATCGGCGTCATGCCGAGGTCGCGGTAGCGCGCGAGCAGGCGACGCTGGAGGTCGTGCTTCTTGTCGATCCAGCGGTCCGACAGCGGCGCGCGATAGCCCGCCATATTGCCCATCCGCTGCCACGGCAGGAAGGGCGCGCCGGCGAGATGGTCGCGGATCGCCGCGTCGCTCAGCCCCTGCTCGCGCCACAGCGCGCGCCAGACATATTCCTGCCCCTCCATCGCCAGCGGCAGGTCGACGCCGCGGACGGCCATCAGGTCAATCTCGCGCTCCCAGCGCGGCCAGTCCCACCACGGCGTGGTATAGCCGTAGGTGCAGGTGTTGAGATAGGCGCGATAGCCGAACGGCGAGGCGACCCAGCCGCTGTCGCCGGCGCGCAGCGCGGCGAGCGCGCCGACGCGGCGCCCGTCCCAGCCGGCGTAGAACAGGCCCTGCCGCCGCAGCTCGGCGGTGACGCCACGCACCGCCGCGGCGGGCGACGACGCCGTCACCGCCACCCGCCCGCGCGCGACATGGACGCGATAGCGCGCGTCCTCGGCGCGCACGAGCGTCACCGCGACGCGGTCGCGTGGCACGCCGAGCCGCTCGAGCGCGGCGCGCGCCGCATCCGCCGACGCTCCCGTCGCGGACGCGCCCGGCGCCAGCAGCGCCAGCGCCGCGGCGACCCCCATCGCGACGCCGCGCACGCGCGACCGACAAGGGGCGAGGCACCGGAGTGCCCCGCCAGGGTGGGAGATCGCGGGCGACTGAAAGGGAAGGATCAGCGAACGATCTCCGGTCGAGCTGGGTGGGCGGCGATCAGAAGCGCGCCGTCGCCGAGGCGTAGAAGGTGCGGCCGGTCAGGCTCGTCATCTGGAACGTGTCCGCGGTCGTCTGATAGGCCTCTTCCCGTGTGTTGTTGAGATTGATCACGCCCGCGGTGAACCCGAGCCACTCGGTCGGCGCGACGCCGAGCGCGAGGTCGAGCTGGGTGCGCGCGCGCACGGTGTGGATCTGCCCGCCGTCGACGAAGAAGCTCGACGCGGCGTCCTGCTTGTACGAGCTGCGGTGGTTGATCGAAAGGCGCACGCTGAAGATGCGGTCCTCCCAGTACGGCGTCAGGTTCCACGTCAGCTTGGAGAGGTCGCGCAGGTTGAAGCCAGTGCCGAGCGCGGGCGAGTCGGCGCTGACCACGGTCACGTTGCCGGTCGCGCCGAAACCGTCGACCGGCAGGAAGCCGTCGAAGCTCTCGGTCGCGGCGAGCTCGACGCCTTTGATGTGGATCACGCTGTCGTCGTTGAGCTTGCGGCTGAAATTATAGTCGGTGCGGCCGTCCGCCGAGGTGCAGTTGCCGACCTGGCCGTTGAGCGTAACGCCGTCGAAGCTGTCGGGGCAGTAAAATTGCGTGAAGGTGCCGTTCTTCACCGCCTTGTAGAAGCCCGCCAGGCTGATCGAATTGCCTTGGCCGTGGTAATATTCGAAGCTGACGTCGGCCTGATTGGCGGTGAGCGGCTTGAGGCGCGCCTCGCCGGCGGAGACCGAGACACTCGGGCGCGGTCCGGTATTGTCGGTGGTGAAGGTGTCCGCCATCTGCGTCTGGTTGTTGAGCAGCGGTCGCACCAGCACCTTGGCGAGCGCGACGCGCGCCACCAGCCGGCTCGTCACGTCAAGCGCGAAGGACGCGCTCGGTAGCAGGTTGCCATAGTCCTGCCGGATCTTCTGCGTGCCGAGCAGCGCGGCGCTGCTGTCGGTGCTGCTGGTGAGGTTGGCGGTGACCACCTGCTTGGTGCGCTCGTAACGCGCGCCGATGTTGCCGCGCAGCCCCATGCTGCCGAGCGTCGTGTCGATGTTGGCCATGGCGTAGACCGCGGGGATGTAGCGGTCGACGAGATAGGTATTGGCCCAGTCGCGCGTGTCGGGGACGGTGATCCCCGCCTTGGCGAGGATGGACTGCCACAGCGGCGCGTTGGTCTCGAGGAAGTTGGTCGGGATCGCCATGCGCCCGCCCAGGAAATTGGTCACGCGGATGCCGGTCGTGCTCAGGTCCGGGATCAGCGCATATTCGGGATAGGTGGCGGGATCGTTGACGTCGGCGTCGCGGTCGTGGCGATAGGCGTCGGTGCCGAAGCTCTCGTGGTGGAACTTGGCGCCGAACGTGAAGGATTTCACCCCCAGGACGTCGAGGTCCTTGGTCACGTCGAGCTGCGCCGCGCGGTCGGTGGCGGCCTGGATGTGCGTGGCGCCGTCGACGAAGGCGAAATACTGTCGGTTGGTGGGATTGAAGGCGGTGCCGTCGAGCACGCCGGGATCGGTGGTGAACTTGACGTTGCGATAGTCGGAGATGTCGAGCGTGCCGCCGCTGGCCACGTTGATGCCGTCGATCGAGGCATATTCGCGCAGGTCGGCGTCGCCCTTGGTGTAATGGCCGACGGCATGGACCAGCCAGCCCTCGCCCGGGCGCCAGTTGACCGTGCCGGTATAGGCCTGCGTCTTGAGGTTGCGGATCTCGGGCTGGTCGTTGTTGCCGACGCCGAAGTCGCTGATCGTCAGCTTGTTGGCGACGCCGCCCCCGGTGCCGTTGACGGTGATCGCGGAGGTGTCCCAGCGGCCGAAGACCAGCTGCTGCGTGTCGTAGCGCGTGTCGTCCTTCGAATATTGCCCCTGCAGCAGCAGCTCGAACGCGGGCGAGGGCTTCCACTGCACCGCGCCGCTCGCCATCAGCTGCTTGCTGTCGCGGTCGATGCGTCGCAGCCGGAAGTTGCCCGGCACCTGGTTGTCGGGATCGACCACGCCGGCATTGTACCAGTTCTTGATGAAGGCATAGTCGCCGCGATCGGTGAGCCGCTGGTAGCTGACGTTCGCCATCACGCCGATCGTGCCGTCGGCGAACTGGTCGATATAAGCGCCGCTCAATTTGGGCGTGACGCCGCCGCGATAGTCGGAGTGATAGGCCTTGGCGCCCACCACGAAGTTGGGTCCCTTGTAGGCGAGCGGCTTGACCGTATCGATGTTGACCGTGCCCGAGAGCCCGCCCGAGTCCATGTCGGCGGTGGGTGACTTGATCACCTGGATGCTGCTGGCGAGATCGGTCTGGACGATGTCGTAGCGAAAACCGTCCTTGAAGTCGGCGCTGGCGAAGGTCTGGCCGTTGATCGTGGTGCGCGCATATTGCGGCCCCAGCCCGCGGATGCTGATCGTCGAGCCGCGGCCGTTGATGTTCGACATCTGCACGCCGGCGATGCGCTGGATCGCCTCGGTGACGTTCTGCGCGGGGAATTTCCCGATATCCTCGGCGGTGACGCCGTCGCTGATGCGGATGTCGTTGCGCTTGGCCTCGGCGGCCGAGGCGAGGCTTGAGCGGAAGCCGGTGACGGTGATCTCGTTCGCGCCGTCGGCGCCGTCACCCGCCTGCGCCGGCGTGTCGACCGGGGCGGCGGTCGGGGCCGCCAGCGGGATCGTCTCGGCAGGCGGCGGCGCGGCGGGATCGGTCTGCGCCACCGCGGGCGCGGCGGCTAGCAGCGCGGCGAGGCAGCACGTGGCGGCGAGCGCGCGCCGCCGGTCGGCGCCGCGGCTGCGGCGGGCAATCGTCATCGTCAATGGCTCCCTCTTCAGGCGCCCACGGCCGGTCGGCCGCGGACGCGTCGTTCCCCGGTAGGTTGTTCGCGTCACCCACGCCGCGCTCGCCGGCGCGTAGCGTCGGCGCCCCGTGTGCGGCACGGGTCACGATGGGCCGTTCGGCCCGGTGAGGCGGTCGCGCGTCTGGTGGCGCGATCTCGCCGGTCGTGGTGGCGCGACGCGATCGTGCGTGCGCTCGGCCGCTCGTCGAACGACCGATCAAGGACAGTCAGGTAACAGCTGCCACCCGGTGCCGCGGCCGATCATGAACGACCTTCCACCGGTACGAGTGCGGGTAAACGGTGCCGGCCTGCTCTCCTTGGCGAGAGTGTGCCGTCATATATGGAATGTGGTCAAGTAGAAAATGGTCTCTATCGTTCCTGACCAGGCACTGCATTGGTATTATCTTTCAAATCTCCCAAATTGTTTTTGTAATCTGATCTCCGTCGTTGATTTTAGCTCCGGAATCCAGCAGCTTCCGGGTTGACTCGAACGATTTACGAGAATGGTATCGTTTGCGGCTGCCACATCCCTGCGCTGTGCGGCGAAGGGGCGCGACGGTGGCTAGGCCGGCAAGTTGGTTCTATCCTGCGGCGAAATGAGGATAGAACCAGTCGACCGGCTTACGCAGCCGATTCGCCGGAAGGACGAGAGACCATGCGACGATCGCGATCCATGATGCTCATGCTGCCGCTGCTCGCGGCGGCCACGGTCGCCGCCGACACGCCAGCGCTGGCGCCAGGCGCGCGCAACCCGATCCTGCCGGGCTATTTCGCCGACCCCTCGATCCTTCATGCCGAGGGCGAGTGGTTCGTCTATGCCACGGTCGATCCCTGGGGCGGCGACACGCTCGCCCTATGGCGCTCGCACGACCTGCGCGACTGGACGCTCACCACACCGGCGTGGCCAACCAAGCGCGCGGCGACGAGCCCGACCTCGAACGACAGCCGGGTCTGGGCGCCCTCGGTGGTGCGCGCGCACGGCCGCTACTGGATGTACGTCTCGGTGGGCAGCGAGGTATGGGTCGGCAGCGCACCCCACCCGAGCGGCCCGTGGCGCGACGCCAATCGGGGGCGTCCGCTGATCCCCGGCAATTACCGCCCAGGCTATCACATGATCGACGCCGAGGCCTTCGTCGACGACGATGGCCAAGCCTATCTTTACTGGGGATCAGGGCTCAACTGGGTCAACGGCCGCTGCTTCGCGGTGCGGCTCAAGCCCGACATGGTGAGCTTCGACGGCGAACCGATCGACGTCACTCCGGCACATTATTTCGAGGCGCCCTTCGTGTTCAAGCGCGGCGGCGTCTATTTTCTGACGTACAGCTGGGGCAACACCACCACCGACAGCTATCAGGTGCGCTATGCGGTGGGCACCTCGCCGCTCGGACCGTTCCGCGAGACCGCGGACAGGCCGATCCTCGCCACTGATCGCGCGCGCGGCATCGTCAGCCCCGGGCATCACGCGGTGTTCCGCGCCGGCGGCGAGGACTTCATCCTCTATCACCGCCAGTCACTGCCCTATGCGCCCGGCGGCGACGTGCGCCGCCAGGTGGCGGTGGACCGGTTGGTCGTGCGCGGTGACCGGATCGATCCAGTCGCCGCCAGCAACCAGGGCGCCGACGTGCCCGGCACCGCGGCGCGGCGCGCGCGCAGCGCGATCGCGCCGGCGGCGATCACCGCCTCGCGCGCCGACCCCGCGCACGCCGCCGCGCTCGCCGGCGACGACAATTACGCTACGAGCTGGCGCAGCGAGCGAGCCGGTACGCTGGTGCTCGATCTTGGGCGGATGCAGCGCGTCGCGCGGCTCGTCCTGCGCCCGGGTGCGCCGATGGTACCGACACAGCTCGGGGTCGACGTGTCCGACGACGCGGTGACGTGGCGGCCGATCGCGTCGGTGCGCGCGGTGAGCGGGTCACCGGTGACGATCGCGGTCGATCGGGCGGTGCGGCTGCTGCGGGTCTCGCTGCCCGAAGGCGGCGAGATCATCGAGGCGCACGCGGAGCCCGTGCGCGAGTAGCGGATGGAAAGCAGAGCTCACCGAACGACCCCGAAGAGGCTTCTGGAGGCTTGCGGCCTCTTTCTCCAGGCGTGACGAGATCCAATACCGGCCACTCACGGCCACCCGCCGATATTCGACCCGTCCAGGCGTTCCGCGCAGCTGCCGAGCTGGCCTGATTGGCCGTGTCACCGACGATTGTTGGAAGGTCGCTTGAACGGGCGAATCCGCATAAGACCATATATCGAGCGCGCAACTCGCCCACCCGACGATGGTACAAACCCTACGACCTTTCGCGGACGCAGTGGATCTTGCATCGTGGCTCGAACTGGCTTGGGATTGATGAGGCGGTGGTCCTGCAATCGACCAGATTGCCGACACCACGCCTCATCAGATACTCAAGGCGCTTGCCGCCGGTCAGCCTCACCGCTCTCGCCAGTTCCTCCTCCGAGCGAGCGATACAGCTCGACAAGGTTGCTCTCGCGGTTGAGCCGCGTCGTGACCAGCTGCTGCTGCGCGGCGTACGCGACCCGTTGTGAGTCCAGTGTAGTGAGGAAGGACTCAACACCCGCACGATATCGAGCATCCGAGATCTTCAGGGCGACGGAAGCCGCCTCAACGCGTGCAGTCTGAGCGGAAATCTGCTCGTCAATGGTCCCACGCTGCGCGAGGGCGTCGGCGACCTCGCGGAACGCGGTCTGCACTGCTCGCTCATACGTCGACACGGCCGCCTGCTGCTGCGCACGCGCGGCGTCGACGCCGCCGCGGAGCCGCCCACCGTCGAAGAGGGGAAGCGAGACCGCCGGAGCGCCGGTGTAGGTGAAGCTGCCGCCGGCAAACAGACCGCTGAGTGCCGTGCTTATCGTCCCCAGCGTCGCCGTCAGCGAGATGCGCGGAAACATCGCCGCACGGGCCGCTCCGATATTCGCATTCTGTGCGATCAGCTGGTGCTCGGCCTGCAGCACGTCGGGTCGGCTCAGCAGTACATCGGAGGAGATGCCGACGGGGAGCGTCTCCATCGCCGCGCCGCCGCTCCCCAACCCCGCCGGGAGTAGGTCGGCGGAGAGCGGTGCCCCTACGAGCAGATCCAGCGCGTTCTTGTCCTGGGCCAGCCGTGTCCTTAGGACCGCGATGTCGTTGCGCGCGGCTTGGTAGCTGGTCTCCGCCTGGCGCGCCTCAAGCTCGGACGCGACACCAATGCGGAACTGCGCCCGAGTCAGCGCAAGCGATTGCTCGAACGACCTGAGCGAGTCCTGCGAGATGCGCAGCTGATCCTGGTCCGAGGCATAGGTCAGCCACGCGGTCGCGATCTCCGCGATCAGGCTGATGCGAGTCGAGCGCTGCGCCTCCTGGGTGGCGAAATACTGCTCGAGCGCCGCACGGTTCAGATTCCGCACCCGTCCGAACAGATCGAGCTCGAACGCCGAGAAGCCGGCGTTCACCGAGTAGAATTCGAGGTTGCTGGAGGAGGATCCCACACCGGCGCCGACGCCGCCGGTGCTCCCGGAGCCACCAGTCCCGGTGCCTGCGCCGACACCTGTGCCGGTGCCGGTGCCGGTGCCGGTGCCGGTACCTCCACCCGCCGCACCGCCCAGCGCGCCCGCAGCGCCTTGAATGTTGTTCGTGTAGGTTCCCGATCCCGACAGCACGGTCGAGGGAACGAGATCTGCGCGGCTGATGCGATACTGCGCGCGCGCCTGCAGTACGTTCGCGGCCGCGATGCGGAGATCGCGATTGTTCTCAAGCCCCAGCGCGATGGTGCCGCGAAGCCGCTCGTCGGTAAAGAAGGTGCGCCAGCCGGTCTTGCTCACGTCGGGCGCATCGCTCGCGGCTGCGGGAAAAACGCCGCCCTGCGGGAGCGCGGCCGGCACTTCGCCGAGCGGCCGCACGTACGTCGGCGCGAGATTGCAGCCGGCGAGCGCGCCAGCGACCAGCACGGTTGCCGCGTTTCTGCTGTTCAACACAACTCAGACTCCCTGCGGCGTGGGCGCATGCTCGCGACCATCGTCAATGTCGCGCTCACTGCCGTCCGGCCGGTCCTGCGCGGCGGGTTCCGCCTTGCCGCCCTTGCCGAACAGCCGGAGCACCACCACGAAGAACATCGGCACGAAGAAGATCGCCAGCACCGTCGCCGACAGCATGCCGCCGACCACGGCGCGACCGATGGCGTTCTGCCCGCCCGCTCCGGCTCCGTTCGATACCGCCAGCGGAAACACGCCGAAGACAAAGGCGAGACTGGTCATGAGGATCGGTCGGAGTCGAAGCTTCGCCGCCTCGATCGCCGCATCGAAGGAGTTCAGTCCCTCGCGCATCTTCTCTTCGGCGAACTCGACGATGAGGATCGCATTCTTCGCCGACACGCCGATCGTCGTGATCAGCCCGACCTGGAGGTAGATGTCATTGTTCAACCCGGTCAGCCACGCCGCGAGCAGCGCGCCGACAACGCCAAGCGGTACGACGAGCATCACCGAGATCGGCACCGACCAGCTCTCGTAGAGAGCCGCGAGGCAGAGGAAGACGATCAGCAGCGACAGGCCGTAGAGCGCCGGCGCCTGCCCGCCCGAGAGCTGCTCCTCATAGCTCAACCCCGTCCAGTCGAGCCGCGTCCCGGGCGGCAGCTTGGCCTGCATGTCCTGCATGGCCTTCAAAGCCGCGCCCGACGACACGCCCGGCGCGGGTTGGCCGAGTATCTCCATCGCGGGTTGTCCGTTGTAGCGCGTCAGCTGCATCGGGCCCTGGCCCCAGGACAAGTTGGAGAAGGCGGTGAACGGTGCCATGCTGCCACTCGCGCCGCGCACATAGAGGTCGCCGAGATCCTCGGGCGACATGCGGTACGCCGCGTCCGCCTGGATATAGACCCGCTTCACGCGTCCACGATCGATGAAGTCGTTGACGTACGAACCGCCCCAGGCCGACGCGATCGTGTTGTTGACGTTCGAGAGATCGAGACCCAGCGCGCGCGCCTTGTCCTGATCGACGTCCACCTTCAGCTGCGGCGCGTCGTCGAGCGCGTTGGGGCGCACGCCGACGAGCGATTTGTTCTGCGACGCCATGCCGAGCAGCTGGTTGCGCGCGGCGAGCAGCTTCTCATGGCCCAGTCCGCCGTCGTCGACGAGCTGGAGATCGAAGCCGGTCGCGTTGCCGAGCTCCTGCACCGCCGGCGGGATCACGGCGAAGATAAGGCCGTCGTTGTAGCGCGCGAAGGCGCCCATGGCGCGGCCGATGACCGCCTGCGCCTTGTTCGCCGCACCCGGCCGGTCCTTCCACTCCTTCATCGGGATGAAGGCGATGCCGCTGTTCTGCCCGACGCCGGCGAAGCTGAAGCCGTTGATGGTATAGACGCCGCGGATCGCGTCCTTGGCATCGCCGAGGAACTGATCGCGGATGAGGTCGAGCCCCTTCTGGGTACGCGCCGTGGTCGCTCCCGGCGGGCCCTGGACAAGCGCGATCATCACGCCCTGGTCCTCGTCCGGCAGGAAGCCCGTCGGCAGGCGCATGAAGAGGAACGCCATGCCGGCCACGATCAACGCATAAGCGATGAGCGAGCGACCCCAGCGCCGAGCCGTCGAGCGAACGCCGCGCTCATAGCGCGCACGGCCCCGATCGAAGCGGTCGTTGAACCAGCGGAAGAAGCGCGCGAGCGGGCCCGTTCCCTCCCCCTTGTTCGGGTCGTGCGGCTTCAGGATGGTCGCGCAGAGCGCCGGCGTTAGGATCAGCGCCACCGCCACAGACAGGATCATCGCCGACACGATCGTGATCGAGAACTGGCGGTAGATGACGCCGGTCGAGCCACCGAAGAACGCCATCGGCAGGAACACCGCCGACAACACCATCGCGATACCGATCAACGCGCCGGTGATCTCGTCCATCGACTTCCGCGCGGCCTCGCGCGGCGACAGATGTTCGGTCGTGATCAGACGTTCGACGTTCTCGACCACCACGATGGCGTCGTCGACCAGCAAGCCGATCGCCAACACCATGCCGAACAAGGTCAGCGTGTTGATCGAGTAGCCGAAGGCGGCGAGCACCGCGAACGTGCCGGTCAGCACCACCGGCACCGCGATCGTGGGAATCAGCGTCGCGCGGAAGTTCTGCAGGAACAGGAACATGACCAGGAAGACGAGAACGACCGCCTCGATCAGCGTCTCGACCACCTGCTCGATCGAGAGGCGCACGAACGGCGACGTGTCGTAAGGGAAGATCACCTTCACGTCGGACGGGAACTGCTTGGCAATCTCGTTGACCCGCTCCTTGACCGCCACGACGGTGTCGAGCGCGTTCGCGCCCGGCGCGAGCTTGATGCCGATGCCCGATGCCGGCTTGCCGTTCCACTGCGCGGAGAAACTGTAATTCTCCGCACCGATCGCGACCCGCGCGACGTCGCCGAGGCGGACGACCGATCCGTCCGGATTGCTCTTGAGCCGGATCTGCGCGAACTGCTCAGGCGACGTGAGCCGCGACGACACCGACACGGTCGCGTTGAGCATCTGCTCCTTGGGCGCCGGCTGCGCGCCGATCTGCCCGGCCGATACCTGCGCGTTCTGCGCGGTCACGGCGGTGGTCACGTCGGACATCGTCAGCGCGAAATTGTTGAGCTTGAGCGGATCGACCCAGATTCGCATGGCATATTGCGAGCCGAAGATCTGGGTGTCGCCGACGCCGGTCACCCGCGACAGCGGATCCTGGATGCGCGAGGCGACGATGTCGGCGAGATCGTCCGCGTCGTGCTTCCCATTCTCGGAATACAGACCGACGAACAGCAGGAAGTTCTGCGTCGCCTTGGCGACGATGATGCCCTGGCGCTGGACCTCCTGCGGCAGCAGCGGAGTCGCCGCCTGCAGCTTGTTCTGCACCTGCACCTGCGCGATGTCGGGATCGGTGCCCTGCTCGAAGGTCAGCGTGATCGTCACGGTGCCGGACGAGGAGGACGACGACGAGAAGTAGCGAAGGTGGTCGATCCCCTTCATCTGCTGCTCGATGATCTGCGTCGTCGTGTTCTCGAGCGTCTGCGCGTCCGCGCCCGGGTAGTTGGCGGTGATCGAGACCGCCGGGGGCGCGATCGCGGGAAACTGCGCGATCGGCAGGGTGCGGACGGCCAGGATGCCGACGATGAGGACCATCGCCGCCAGCACGTAGGCGAAGATGGGACGATCGATGAAATAGCGTGACATGGCCGATTACTTCGCCTGCGCCTGCGCCGGACCCGACTGCGGCTGACCGCCGGCAGGCTTGGCGTTGGGATCGAACGGGTGCCCCCGCACCGGCATCCCCGGACGCAGCATCATGCCGCCTTCGACGATGATCTTGTCGCCCGGATTGATGCCGCCGGACACCAGCCAATTCTCGCCGATCACCCGGCTCGCCTGCAGGCTTCGCACCTGGACTTTGCCGTCGTTGCCGATGACCATGACGGTCGCCTGGCCCTTCTCGTCGCGGCCGACAGCCCGCTGGGGCACCAGGATCGCCTTCTGAGCGGTTCCCTGCGCGAGCGAGGCGCGGACGAACATGCCCGGCAGGAGCAGCCCGCCGCTGTTCGGGAAAAGCGCCCGGATCACCTGCGAGCCGGTGGTCGGATCGACCGTGACGTCGGCGAATCGGAGGCTGCCCTCCGGCCCGTACTCGCTCCCGTCCTCCAGCTTCAGCTTCACCTTCGCGTTGCCGTTGCGGGTCAGCTGGCCGCTCATGATCTGCCGGCGGAGCTTCAGCAGATCCGCGCTCGACTGCTGAATGTCGACGTAGATGGGATCGATGCGCTGGATCGTCGCGAGCGGATTCGCCTGCGCCGCCGACACCAGCGCGCCGGTGGTGAAGAGCGACCGACCGATCCGGCCGGTAATGGGAGCAGTGATGGTGGTGCGGGCGAGATCGATCTGAGCGGAGCGCAGCGCCGCCTGCTGCGCGGCGACGTCGGCCTGGGCCTGCGCAGCCGAAGTCTGCGCGTTCTCGTATTCCTGCCGCGCGATCGCATTGATCTTGACCAGCTCGCCGTAACGACGCGCCAGCGCCCCGCTGGAAGCGATGCTGGACCGTGCCCGTGCGAGGGCGGCGCGGGCGCTTGCGACCTGCGCCTGGTACGGCGCGGGGTCGATGCGGTAGAGCGCCTGCCCCTTACGGACGACGTCGCCTTCGACGAACAGGCGCGCGAGCACGAGCCCGTTCACCTGCGGGCGCACCTCGGAAGTCTCGAAGGCGGTCGTGCGGCCCGGAAGCTCCGTGGTGAGCGCGACCGGCTCCTCATGGGCGACCACGTAGCCGACCGGCGGCGGCGCCTGGGGCGCCTGCTGCTGCCCCTTACCACCGTCACCGCACCCAGCGAGCGCGAGCAGCGCGCTTGACGCCAACACACAGCCGGTCAGCCGCTTCGAGACCATGACACATTCTCGCTTGATAAATTGTAAGGGAGCGATCACTTCCAGATGGCGTGGTTAGCCGCACTGCACAATAGCGTCAACCTGAGTGACAAAGGTATTCCATTGCCCGTCGTCGAACGAACCCGTCGGACGCGCGCCGAGCAGCGCCGCCAACATGTCAAAGAGACGGCCCGACGCCTCTTCGTGGAGCATGGCTTTCACAACACCGGAATCGCGTCGATCGCGCGTGAGTCCGGCGTTGCGGTGCAGCAGCTGTACCGCGACTTTCCGGCCAAGGAGGACATCATCGCAGCGATCGTGGAGGACGACTGCAAGAAATTCGCCGATCTGGCCACCCTCGACAAGGCGCTGGCGCTGCGGAGCCGTGATGGCGTGCGCGAATGGCTCACCTCGGCCACCAGCCGCGAGGATGAAGAAGGCGATCGCCTCTTCCTCGAGATCGCCGCCGAGGCTGCCCGAAACGACCGGATCAAGCAGATCTTCCTTGGTGTTCGCAGTATGATGTTCGACAACATCGGCAGGGCCTTCGCCGGCCTGACGGGCGGCGGCGCGGTGACCGAGGAGCATCATCTGCTCGCGGAAGCGTTCATGATGATCTCTATCGGGTCCGTCTTCACGCGGATCGTAGGCGCCGACATGGTCGGACCAGCGAGCAGCAGATTGGTCGCGTGCCTTCTGGCTTCGGTGTGCGACGACGCGGTCTCCGGCTGACGAAGCGCTCGTACGAGCATCGCGACGTCGGGCACCCGACAGAGCGCCGGCCATGCGCGCGAGCGTCCACGTTGGGAACGAAGCCGGCAGAAAGCGGGACGAAGCAACCGCAGGAATCAGCGCGCGCCCACCCGGCGCAAACGGGCCTTGCTGACGCTAGCAAGCAGCAGCTCGTAATGGTCGTTGGTATAGCCTGCGGCAACGAACGCCTTCACCGCGCTGACCGGGACGGCAAAGCCCTGATGCCAGGCATAAACCGCCAGCCGCCTAAGCGCCTCCAGCTTCGGATCGGCCAGCCGGGGATTGGGTCGCTGACCGAACAGCACGCCCATGGCACTGGCCATCCTGCCCGGCGTGCGCAGTGACGACAGCCGGTCGCGGCGCGCCAGCGAGACCACCAGCCACTCCAGTGCGCTAAGCGAGGCGTCGTTGACCACAGGGCTCGAGATGCCGGCGCCGGAGCCCGTGCGCTGGGCGTCGGCGGCCGAAGAACGCTCGACCTTGATGCTCGTCGCAGAGCAACCGAACGCCGAGGAGAAGTCGATAAAGGCCATGTGATGTCTCCCCTCGCAATGGCAGCGAGCCATCGCCCCGCCCCGAGCAACGCACCCAGGGTAGCGACGAACGCTGCACATGTTGAAAGCGATCGCAACGTCGTCGAGCAACGCGCGTTCGCACCTGCATACCATCTTCGCACCGCCACCAGGGTGCGCCACATCATCTATACTGGGCGGTATAGAACCGGGCGCTGCCGCCGTCAATTCATTATGTACCGCTCGGTAGCACATTTTTTTCCTGAGACGCTCAGCGCTTCGGCCACAGCATCATACTGGTCGTCACCGCTTGCTCGAGCTCAGCCCGGGTGGCGCCCAAGCCGGCCTGAACGGCCATCCCCCGGCAAAAGGGGGTGAAGATACTGGCAGAGCGCCTGTGGTGTTATAGTCTCCGACAGTTCACCTGCCTGTCGCGCCTGTTCGAAGCGGCTTACCACGCCGCCTGCGCCGAGGCGCGTCGAGCGATCACGCCCTTCTTGATGGATTGCTGCTCGCCTCCGGGCGCGGTTGAGCGGATCACACCCGGGCAGCCCTTCGGCCTGCCGCTGTCACACTGCACGGCTCCAGCGCCTCGTCGAAAATACTCCGCCACAGCGCGGGCGGTCGGCTGATCAAGCGCGATGCGCGTGTGCGCCAGCTTCTCGGCCTCGTACAGGTCGAGTGCCTTGTGGAAGAGTGCTTCCTTGTCGCCACATGCTGAGCACAGGCTGGACTTAGTGATGCCCCTTGCGGCCGCCAGATCAGCCATAACCTGCTTCGACCTGAGCTGCTCCGCTTGCTAGCCCACTCTGAGCCTGACAAAGTCGACGAAGTGACGTTCGTGGTTGAGGTTTTTGTATACGTGGGCTTGGACTTAGGCGAACTTCTGTAAGGTCCGCATCTGCCGAAACCGCAGCATCGCTCGTTCTCGTCGCCTGAACGGCAGGTGGAATTTCTCCACCCGGTCGTTAGCCCAGCGGCCCACATCCTGCTTATCGCGCGTGCCGAGCTCGGCCAGTGCAGCACCGTAGGAGCGCAGACCATCAGTGGTGATCGCCTCAGGCGAGCCGTGGCGCCTGAGCGCCTTCTTCATGAAGACGAGCGCTGCCTTCTTGTTGCGCGTCTTGGTGACGTAGCTCTCGAAGATCTCTCCCTCTTGATCCACCGCTCGCCACAGGTCGACCATCTCACCGTTCAGCTTCACGTACATCTCGTCCAGGTGCCAGCGCCAATGACGGAAGCCGCGCATGCGGCTCACCCGCTGGCGCCGCACCTCGTCCGCGAATAGCGCCCCGCACCTGTTCCACCACAGCCTCACCGTTCAATGGCAAATGTCGATTCCGCGCTCGAACAGCAGGTCTTCCACGTTCCGAAGCGGCAGCCGGAAGCGCACGTACATCAGCACCATCAGCCTGATTACCTACGGCGAGGAGTTGAAGTAGCGGAACGGCGAGGCTGGCCGACGTGGGCGAGGCATGCTCCTCCCCTACCCCGCCCATTGCCGCACGTGCACTAGCTCTGACAAATGCCTTAAAGCTCTTGCAGATCATTTTTCTATGAAGGTGTCCATGATACAAGCCGGGCGGCCGCAACGTGATCGTCGATCATGTCGCTGCCTCGGGCACAGGCACCGCCGACGCCCAGACGCTGCATCGGATCGAACCCGTAGCCGTCCGCGTCGAAGTCGAAGCCGCCGGCTTCGTCTTGGAGGCGGAGACTTCCCTGCTCGCGAACAGAGACGATCTCCTCTTGCTCAAGGTGTTCGATCCAGCGATTAAAGGCCACACCGATCGCTTTGCATACTGGTTCGTCAGACCATAAGCGTGTGCTCGACCGTGGCGCGCGCTCCGTTAGCACGATGTTAGCTCGACGATGAGCGCCATGGAAGTCGAGCACGATCCGCAAGCCGCTGTTTGTTCAGGTCTCTCCCGAAGTGGCCAGCCCCGGCCTGATCTCCGTGGCTGGCGTCGCTGTCGACTTGGTCAGGCGGCGATCGCCTCGACTTGTTCAGCGGCGCTCGCCATCGCGGCTTGATCCTGCTCCGGCCCGTAAGCGATGCCTTCCGCTCGGATCACCTCGACGTCGAGAATGCCGAGAAAGTTGAAAATCGCCTTGAGGTAGGTCGATAGATGGTCATACGCGGCGAACGGCCCGTGCGAGTAAATCCCGCCCGATGAGAGGACGAGATAGACCTTGCCGCTCAGCAACCCGCGTGGCCCCTCGGCCGTGTAGCTGAAGGTCTGACCGGCGATCGCCACGTGATCGATCCATGCCTTCAACGTCGAGGGCACTGTAAAATTGTACATCGGCGAGCCGACCACCACCACGTCCGCCGCCTTGAGTTCGTCAACAAGAGCCTTGGACCGGCTGATGGTCTCGGCCAGCTTGGGGTCCCCGGTGTTCTCGGCCGACCAGGCATGCCGGATCGTCATGTCCACGTGAGGAAGCTGGTTGGCAACAACATCGCGGTACACGATCGTCGCACCGGGATTGGCAGATTTAAGTCGCTCAACGAGTTGGCTGGAGAGGCGGCGTGTATGCGAGGCAGCGCTGTCGCTCGCACTGGCATCGATGTGGAGAATGTTCATAGGTCCGCTCCGGTCTGGAAAAGTGACCTGGCCTAGCTATGAGACCTCTGATCTCACGCCAAGAAGGCACTTTCACAGGACGTAGTCACATGAAGCTGACCACCCCCGAGCCGATCCACGTCGAATGCAAAAGGTTCAGCGGTGTTCTCAGTCTTATCGGCGACAAGTGGACCGTGATGATAGTGATGACGCTGACGGAGCGGCCGCGGCGCTTTAACGACATCAAGCGCACCATCGGTGGCATTAGCCAACAGATGCTCGCCCGAACGCTGCGAGCGCTTGAACGCGATGGCATGGTGACCCGCGCCGTCCACCCAACCGTGCCGCCTCAGGTGGAGTACACCCTCACCGCTCTTGGCCGGTCGTTGGCCGCTCCGATCCGCGAACTCGGATCCTGGGCCGGCGCACACATTGCTGAAATCGAAAGCAACCGGTCGGCTTTCGATGAGGTGAAAGATCGTCGATAGCTCGCCAAAACCAATCCGACTGCGCCTTGGCAGCGTCGCTACGAGCGGCGAGACGGACTCAATACCCGTTACTCAGGTCGTACCGACCACTTCCCAACTCCCGACGTCCGCTCACCTCGATTTTGACAAACCTCTTGGCGCGAGCGGAAGCACGAGCTCGACATGACCGGGAGGCCCGGGCTGGGCGCCGATCTGACCGCCGTGAAGCAACACCACCTGACGCGCAAAGCTGAGGCCAATCCCGGTACCCTCCGTCTTCGTCGTGAAGAACGGGAGGAAGACGTCATGGACGAGCGACGGAGGGATGCCCGGCCCGTCGTCCTGCACGACGAGCCGGACTTGGCCATCCGCTGTGGGCGTCGCCGTCACCGTGATCGACGCCGTCGGCGCGGCCGCCTCGCCCGCGTTCTTGAGCAGGTTAAGCAACACCTGCGACAGCAGCCCACGGTCACCGCGCAGCGCCGGTAGGGCCGGCGCGACCGTGAGCGCGAGCGTCGCCCCCGCACCCGCCGCACTGGCGCTAAACAGCCGCGCCACCTCGTCGAGCAACTCTACCAGATCGACCGCGTCCGCCGCGATCACCGGTGCCTCGCTGAACTGACGGTAGCTGCCGACGAACCGCTCCAGCTCGCCCGCGCGCCGCGCCAGCGCCGCGGCGGCGAGCCGCGCGTCGGCGAGATCGGCGCCGTCGTCCGCCATCGCCGCGGCGACGAGCTGCGCGAGCGAGGTCACCGGCGTCAGCGAGTTCATGATCTCATGGGTGAGGACGCGGACGAGATCCACTTGCGCCGCCAGTTCGGCACCATCGAGTTCGGCCTGGATCACCTTGCAGGCGACGATACGTCGCGGCGCGCTGCCGGGCGTCTCCAGCAGGGTCACGTCGACCGCCACCCGCTGCGGCAAGCCGCCGAGCGCGAGATGCGCCAGCCGCGCCGGCCCCGGTGCGGTGCGAACGACCGCGTCAGCGAAGTCATGACCGTAGCGCACCAGTGCTTCCGCCGGGCATGGCGTCTCGTGCCCGAACAGGCGGCGCGCCGCCTTATTGGTGAAATGTACCCGGCCGTCCTGTTCGACCAGCAGCAGGGCCACCGGCGCGCCATCGACCAGCGCCTCTGCGAAACGAACCTTGCCGAGCGTCGCGGCGCGCTCTCCGCGCAACCGTGCCACTGCGCGCTCATAGGCGGCACCAAGATCGTCGAAGCCGGCCCCGCGACGCGGGCGCGCAAAGGATTGGCTGAGATCGCCCCGCTCCAATGCGGCGACGAAGCGCGCAAGCTCGGCGTTGCCCTGATCGATCAGCCGCCACACCGCCGCTCCCGCGGCGACGGTGCCAACGGCGCAGAGCAGCGCCGCAGTCGGTGCGCGCCACCACGCCACCAGCACCGCGGTCAGCGTCGCGAGGGCAAGAAACAGCGCGGCGCGCAGCGCAAGGCGCAGCGCGAGGGAATGGCTAGAGACCGTGCTTCTCCATCCGGCGGTAGAGCGCCCCGCGCGAGAGGCCCAGCGCGGTCGCAGCGAGCGAGATGTTGAAACCGTTCTTCCGCAGCGCCTCCTCGATCACCTGCCGCTCGACCCGATCGAGGTTGAGCTCGCCGCCGCTCTGCGGCGGTGACGCGGTTGGTCCGGCGATGGCCGGCGCGCCGCGGGTGAGCGGGAAGTCGGCCACACGATAGGCGTCGCCCTCGGCCAGGATCACGGCGCGCTCGGCGGCATGGCGCAAGGCGCGGACGTTACCGGGCCAATCATGGGTCACCAGAGCGGCAAGCACCTCGGCCGGCAGCGTGCGAGCGGGCTTTGCGTAGCGTGCGGCGTAACCGTCCAAGAAGCGCGCGAGCAGCGGCGCGATGTCGTCGCGCCGTTCACGCAGTGGTGGCAGCTCGATCTCGACGGTGTTGAGGCGGAACAACAGGTCCTGGCGGAAGCGCGCCTCGTCGCCCAGTTCCGACAGCGGCAGGTTGGTGGCGGAGACGACGCGCACGTCGATGTCGACCGGCGCGTTGGCGCCGACCGGGGTGACGCGGCGCTGCTCCAGCGCGGTGAGCAATTTGGGCTGGAGGTGGAGCGGCAGGTTGCCGACCTCGTCGAGGAACAGCGTCGATCCGTTCGCCGCGGCCAGCCTCCCGGGCCGGTCGGCCCGCGCGTCGGTGAAGGCGCCCTTGACGTGGCCGAAGAGCTCGCTGTCGAACAACGTCTCGGACACCGCCCCCAGATCGACCGTCACCATCGCCGTGCCGGCGCGGCGCGAAAGGCGATGCAGCTCGCGCGCGACCAGCTCCTTGCCCGTTCCGTTCTCGCCCAGAATCATCACGTTGGCGTCAGTCGGCGCGGCCTTCTCGATCAGCGAGCGGACGCGCGCCATTGCCGGTGAGTCGCCCAGCAGCGTCGAGCCCGTCGCCGCCGCGCCCGCGCCGGTGTCGCGGCGCGAGCGGCCGAGTGCCGCGGCGTTGGCAACGGTGGCGAGCAGCCGGTCGTTGTTCCAGGGTTTGGAGACGAAGTCGGTCGCGCCCTGCTTCATCGCCGCGACGGCGACGGCCACGCTGGTATGAGCGGTGATCATGACCACCGCGACTCCGGGATCGGCGCGCAGGATTGCACCGAGCCAGCGGAAGCCCTCAGCCCCGTCCGTCGCACCGCGGGCGTAATTGGCGTCGAGCAGGACGGCGTCATACGCTCCCGCGGCAATCATCGCTGGCGTCTGATTGGGCTTGGCGGCGGTCTCGACACGGCGGAACAGCCGCCCAAGCAGCAACTTGGCCGAGAGCAGGATATCTTCGTCATCGTCGATGACCAGACAGCGATCGAAGCGGGGCGAGTCCATGGAGCTAAGTGCGGGCATGTCCGCCAGCAGATCAAGATGCATGCCAAAGAGGAAAGACGAGGCGCAGGGTCGGGCAGCGTGTGCGACTGTCCGCTCGCGGACGCAGGATTGTCCGAGAATGGACACAATTTGAGTAGAGGCGCCCGCGCCGTGCGACCCCACCCTCGACGACAAGCAGTTGGCACGGTGCCTGCAAAGTTTTCCTGCGTCGACGCCAACGCCGGCGTGAGAAGGAGAAAGCTCATGATCACCAACGCGCAACGCGCCCTATGCTCACTGTTGAGCATCGCCGGCGCCGTCACGCTCGTTCTCGCCGCCGCCCCCGCGACGGCGCAGTCGAGCGAGGTCGAGCAGATGCGTACCGCCCATGTCAGCTACGCCGACCTCGACCTCGGTCGACCGGCCGGCCGCGCAACCTTCGAGCGTCGTCTCGCCGGCGCGGCCAGCCAGGTCTGTGCCGCCAGCGTGTGGCAGCGCTACACCGTCAACCCGACGTGCCGCCAGCGTGCGCTGGATCGCGCCCGGCACGCCGCGGGCATCGTCCGTGACTGATCGCGCGCTCTCGGCGGCTGATGGCCCGCGCGCCGGGAGCGGCGCCGGGATGGACCGTCGCGTCACGTCTCGTGGCCGCTGGGCCGCGAAGCGATGGCGTCGGTCCGCGCTTGCCACCGGGGCGGTCGCGCTGGCTCTCTTGGTCTGGTGGTGGCTGCCCGCGGCGGGCTCCGCCAATGTCGCGCTCGCCGACGTGCAGACCGCTGCGGTGCGCCGCGCTCCGTTCGACGACATCGTCCCGACCCGCGCCACCGTCGCACCCCAGCTGACCACCTTGGTGGGCGTGGTGCAAGGCGGCCAGGTTCAGCGTCTGCTCGTCCAGGACGGCGCCGCGGTGACCGCTGGTCAGCCGCTGGCGACGCTCGCCAACCCGCAGCTCCGGCTGGATATACTGACCCGCGAGGCGCAGATTGCGAGCCAGCTCGGGCAGCTCTCCGCGGAGGACCTCAGTCTCGAGCGCGGTCAGCGCGACCGCGACACCCAGGTCGCCGGCGCCGACTATGATCTCATCAAGGCGCGGCGCGACCTGATCATCCGCGAGCAACTCCATCAGCAGGGCTTCCTGTCCGACGCTGGCCTGCGCAGCTACCAGGAGGAAGCGAGCTACCAGCAACGCCGCTCCCGCCAGCTCCACAGCGCCGAAGGCGCCGAGCGCGGCATCGCCAACCTGCAGGCGCGTCGCCTCGCGGACACGCGCGCGCGGCTGTCGAGCAATCTCGCGGCGGTGCGCGACGGCATGGACTCGCTGACTCTTCGCGCGCCCGCGACCGGGCGGCTGACCAATTTCACGATCCAGCCCGGCCAGTCGCTCAAGCCGGGTGATCCGGCGGGGCAGGTCGACAGCGAGGGCGCGTGGAAGCTGGTCGCCGACGTCGACCAATATTTCCTCGGGCGGGTCGCGCTCGGCCAACGCGCGACCGCCGAGCGCGCGGCGCTGAGCGTCAGCAAGGTCCTGCCCGCGGTCACCGACGGACGCTTCCGCGTCGAGCTAAGGTTCCAGGCACCGCCGCACGGGCTGAGCCGCGGCCAGGCGATGGACGCGACGATCGTGCTGGGCGCGCCGCGCGCCACGATCGTCGCACCCGTGGGCGGCTGGCTCGACAGCGACGGTGGCGCCTTCGCCTACGTGCTCGACGCGGGCGGCCGCCATGCCGCCCGGCGCGCGATCAGGATCGGGCGCCGCAACACCGACCTGGTGGAGATCCTCTCGGGTCTCGCGCCGGGCGAGCGGATCGTCACCTCCGACACCGGGGGCTTCAACAAGGCCGCCACCATCAACCTGAGCTAGGGGAATATTCGTGATCGAGCTCCGGGCTATCCAGCGCCGCTACACCTCCGACGAGGTGGAGACCACCGCCCTCGCCGACATCAACTTCTCCGTTAGCGCGGGCGAGTTCGTCGCCATCATGGGGCCGTCCGGCTGCGGCAAGTCGACCCTGCTCAACATGCTCGGCACGGTCGATCGGCCGTCGGCCGGGCAGTATCTGTTCGAGGGCCGCGACCTGGCGAGAGAGGATGAGACCGCGCTGGCGCAGTTCCGCGCGCGCACGCTCGGCTTCGTGTTCCAGAGCTTCAATCTGATCGACGAGCTGACCATCGCCGAGAACATCGAGCTAGGCCTCGCCTATCGCCGGGACGGTCGCGGCAATCGGCGCCAACGCGTCGAGGCAGCGATGGACCGCGTCGGCATCTCGCATCGGGCGCGTCACTATCCGCACCAGCTCTCGGGCGGCCAGCAGCAGCGCGCCGCGATCGCACGCGCGATCGTCGGCGATCCGAAGCTGATCCTCGCCGACGAGCCGACCGGTAACCTCGACACCGAGAACGGCGCACAGGTGATGGGCATCCTCGATTCGCTCAACCGTGCCGGTGCGACGATCGTCATGGTCACTCATTCGCCTGCGCACGCCGACCTCGTCGGGCGCCGGATCGACATGCTCGACGGGCGCGTGGTCGCCTCGGTCGCGCGGCAGATCTGAGCGCCGACATGGATCGCTTCGCTCTCGTCGCCTTCTGGCGCTCGCTCACCCGCCACCGCCTCTATGCCGCGCTCAACATCGGCGGCCTGGCGCTCGGCATCGCGGTGTTCCTCGTGCTCGGCCTCTACGTCCGCTTCGAGACCTCCTACGAAAAATGGCTGCCGGGCTGGCAAGACCTGTATCTCGTGGGCGGGGCGGGCACCGGCGCACCGGAGGATGCGGCCCATACGCAGAACTCGCCTGTCGCCGCGTTCACCGCGATCCGCGCCGACCTGCCCGGCACCATCGGCACGCGGGTGGAGAGCCGCGACATCGCGGTGGTCCAGAACGGCGTCGGCGTGCGCGAGCGCCTCGCGTCGGTCGACCCGGACGTATTCGCGGTGTTCCGGCTGAGCCCGGTCGCGGGCGCGTTGCCCCGTTCGTTCCGCGATCCCAGCCAAGTGGTGATTACCGCGCGCACCGCCGCGAAATATTTCGGCTCTCCTGCCGCTGCGCTGGGCGGCACGCTGCCGGTGACGAGCCGCGGCCAGCAGACCAATTATCGCGTCGTCGCGGTCGTCCCCGACCTGCCCGACGCGTCCGAGCTGCGCTTCGACCTGATCGCGCCGATGACCTACTCGGAGTCGCCAGCCGATCCCGCTTATAAGTCCAATCACCAGTGGAACTACAACAGCGTCGAGACCTTCGTCCGGCTCCCCGGGCAGGCGGCGGCGGACCGGTTCGCGGCGGCGCTGCCCGCGCTGGCGGCGCGCCACGTCACCAACGAGACGCCCGAGGTCCCCGACTATCGATTCGCCTTCAACGTCCGCCCGATCGCATCGCGCCATTTCGAAGCGCCCGGCTCCAGGCTGATGGTGGCGACACTCGGCATCATCGGGTTCCTGACGCTGCTCGTCGCGGTGGTAAACTACGTCAATCTTGCCACCGCGCGCGCCGGGCTGCGCGCGCGCGAGGTGGGAATGCGCAAGGTGCTCGGCGCCGATCGCGCCACCCTGATGCGTCACTATCTCGGCGAGGCAGTGGTCACTGCGCTGGTCGCCGCCGCGCTGGGGCTCGCTCTCGCCGAGCTGGGCGTGCCGCTGATCAACGCGTCGACCGGGCTGACGCTCTCGATCCGCTACGTCGGCGCCGATGGCGTGCTGCTGCCGCTGCTGCTGCTTGCGCTTTTGGTGGGGCTGACGGCGGGCCTCTACCCGGCGATCGTGCTAGCGCGCGTCCCGGCCGCCGCGGTGCTGGCCTCGGCGCGCGGCCCGGGCGGCGGCCGCGCTGGCGCGCGCGTCCGCGAGGGGCTGGTCGTGTTCCAGTTCGCGGTGACGATCGCGTTGATCGTCGGCACCGCGGTGCTCGTCGCGCAGACGCATCACGTCCGCAGTGCCGACGTCGGCTACGACCGTCAGCAGCTGCTGCTGGTCCGCTCCTACGCCAGCGCCAGCCTCGACGAGGCGCAGCGCACCGACCTGCTGCGCCGCTTCGCCGCACTGCCGGGCGCGCGATCGGCGGCAGCGGGCACCAGCGTCCCCGGCATCGGCAATTATGTGTCGGCAAACACCTATGAGGTGCCCGGCGTGCCCGGGTATGGGCCCTCAATCGAGTTCTACTCGGTGTCGCAGGGCTATTTCGAGACGCTGCGTGCGCGGCTGCTCGCGGGGCGGCTGCTCGACCCGGCGCGCCCGGCCGACCGCGACCCCGACCTCGCGCAGGACGGATCGAACACGAACGCTCCCGCCAACGTGGTGATCAACCGGGCCGCCGCGCGCGCACTCCACTTCGCCTCGCCCGCCGCCGCGATCGGCCGGACGGTGGGGCCCGCCGAGGGGCCGCGCACGATCGTCGGCGTGATCGAGAATATGCGGGTCGATTCGGCGCGCCGACCGGTATCGCCCACGCTCTATCTCCTGTCGGCGCGCACGGTGAAGAACGGCATCGCCGTGATCCGCTTCAACGGCGACCCCAGGGCCTTTCTCGAGCGCGCCCAGGCCGAGTGGCGCTCGACCGTGCCGCGGCTACCGTTCGACGGGTACACCGCCGTGCAGGCGCTCGACCGGCTTGGCAAGTCCGACCAGCAGATGGCGAACCTGTTCGCGATCGGCTCGATCTTGGCGGTCGGGATCGGGTGTGTGGGGTTATGGGGCCTCGCCTCCTTCACCACCGCCCGGCGCACACGTGAGATCGGCGTGCGCAAGACGCTGGGGGCGACCTCGAACGACGTTGCCAAGCTACTCGTCGGGCAATTCCTGCGCCCGGTGCTGCTGGCCAACGTGCTCGCCTGGCCGCTCGCCTGGCTCGGGATGCGCACGTGGCTCGCGGGGTTCGACGATCGGATCGCCTTGTCGCCGTTGTTCTTCGTCGGGGCGGGCGCGCTGACGCTGGTGATCGCTATTGCGACCGTGATGTCGCAGTCGATCCGCGCGAGCCGCGCTACCCCGGCCTGGGCGCTGCGCCATGAGTAAGCGTCTGCTGCTCGCTGCCGCCGCGCTCGCGGTCGTCGCCTCGCCGGCGCGGTCAGAGACCCTCGCCGAGGCCGTCCGTGCCGCCGCCATCAGCAGCCCGGTACTCGCCGCAGCGAGAGCCCGACAGGAGGCCCGCACCGAGCTACCCGAGCAGGCGCGAGCGCTCGGCCGGCTCACCGCTGCCAGCGAGGCGGGCGCCGGCTACGACCGTTTCTACGGCGGCAGCAACACCGCCGGTGCCGTGGCAGTCGATATGCCAATCTGGACCGGCGGGCGAGTCCGCAGCGCGGTGCGGGCGGCGAGCGCCGACGCGGCCGCCGGCGCGCAGGCGCTGCGCGACGTCGAGGCGAGCGTCCTGGTCGAGGTAGTCGCGGCTTATGCCGAGCTGCTGCTGCAGCAACAATCGGTGGCGATCGCCGGGGCGCAGATCACGCTCCTCGAACGGCAGGTCGCCGAGGCGGAAGCTCGGTTCCGGCTGGGCACAGGCACACAGACCGACGTGATGCAGCTGCGTGCGCAAAGGGAAGGCGCAACGGCGACGGAGCAAAGCGCGCGTGCAGCGCTCGCGGCCGCGGAAGCGCAATACCGTGCCTTGGTTGGACGCTCCCCCGGACGGCTCGAGCAGCCCGCCGCAGCGCTACCCGGCTTGCCCTCCAGCGCAATGGCGGCACGCGAACGCGCCGCTCAGTCCAATCCAGGTGTAGCCGCCGCGGCATCGGATGAGCAGGCAGCCCGGGCGCGGGTCGAGCAGGCCCGCTCCGAGGGCGCGCCGTCACTCGGGTTCGGCGGAAGCTATGGCTACGGCTACGCATTCGGATCGCGCGACGGTGCGCTGCGAGCGGCGAGCGCGGGATTCACCGTTCGCCTGCCGCTGCTGACTGGCGGCCTGGTGGCGTCGCGCGTGCGCGCCGCGGCGGCGGACGCACGCGCCGCCGGCTTTGATCATGACGCTGCGGAGCGCGAGGCGGTACGCACCGCCGACACCGCCTGGGCCAACGCTGCCGCGGCGCGTGCGCGTGTCGACGCGGGGGAGCGCGCGGTGGCCGCCGCCACGCGTGCGCTGGAGGGCGTTCGCGCGGAATATTCCTTGGGGCTGCGGTCCACGCTGGACATTCTGATTGCCGATCAGAGCCTGCGTGGCGCGCAGCTCTCGTTGGCCGGCGCGCGCAGCGACCTGCTCGTCAACCAGGCAGCGCTCTTGCGCGCTACAGGCGCCCTCGACGCCAGCATCTTTGGCTAAGAACTGTGACCACCGCTGCGTCACAGTCGAGCTCGGCGCGTGCCTTGAAGGCGGAAATAACAGGACCAGTACCAGTCACTCAGGGCCTCCTGCCCTCCTCCCAAATGCGGCCGCTCGTTCTTCTCCCACGTGAAGATCCGAGCGCCGACGCGAAGACGGTCGCATGCGTCAGCGGCCTATGGAATAAACAGGCTGCAAGCCTCCAGGTTCAACCGGCTCAACGTGTCGGCGAGATCCGCTTGGCTCGCGCGTCTGCCCGATCGACTTCGAATCGGCGCTTGCCGCCCTCGCCTCTCGTGCGGACGACATCGGCTCCCGCGCGCACGGCCGACAGTATGCCATCTGCGGTGTCGTGCTCCATGGCGACGGCTGCCTCCGGGTCATTGGTCGCTAGCCACTCGCGATAGTGGCGCCGCACGGCGGGCTCTCCGCCGGCGATCAGCACGTGATCGGCAAGCTCCCGCCGGTTTCTCGGCTGACCGCGCTCGGCCGCATCGGCGCGACTGCAGTACACGCTGCACTCGTCGACGGCGACCCGACGCGCGATCAGCCCGCCGCCCTCGGGACGTACGCACAGGCGCAACGCGATGTCCGCGCCGCCCGCGGCGAGGTCGTGCAAAGCGTCCGTGTTGTCGAGTTCGATCCGAACCGCCGGTTAGACTCGAGGGAAGTCGCGCCGCATCGGCGCGAACGTGGTCGTGGCGTCAATCTCCGGCATGGTGCTACGACCGACACCGCTGACCTCGCGGACCGAGGTTTTCGCCGTCGGCGACGCGCTCGGCCGCCTTCGGAAGCTCGAGGGCAACGGTCAACAACGCGTGCCCTTGGTCGGTGAGCCGGTACCCGGCGGCACGCACGGGATAGAGCCACTTCCGCCGGGTTGTGGGGGAGCACATCCCAGACCGCTTGTGCCGCCTCCGTTCGAGGAACTCCCCGCGGGCTACTTTGCCTCTCACCTAGGCGTAGCTACCGCCTCGGCTTTATCGGCGAACGTTGAGCCACGGGCTTGACGTTTTCCAGCTTAGCCACAAGCTCGTCGAACACGCCATCATACGGGAGCGGAAATAGGCGCTTGAAGCCTGTCCCGAGAACGGCCACATCCTGCTCGGTTATAAAACCAACCGCCACAATCCGCTCAGAGGTCACACCAATCTCCCGTCGGAGTACCAACGGTCGGATGCGAGTTCAGTGCCTTAGCCGCTTTTCAGATCCCAGCCGCCGGTGTCTCGAAAAAAGTAGTGATGCAGATCGGGAGAGAACCGCTCGAGCCGGCGACGCAGCCTCCAGATGGCATCATCCGAGGGGTGATCGGGGTCGCACAACTCCATGCTCCAGTAGGCGAAGTCTCGCTCGTTAACCTCACGATCGCTGATGACCGTAAGGCTGTGATGCCGCGGGTCAGCCATAACCCTGGCGAACGTGGCAGCAACGCTCGTTGCGGGGCCTTCGAGCACCTGGAGGAACGAGTGGCCATCGTAGAACATCACGCCGGTGATGCCGTCCATGCCGTTGTTCCGCTTCGCGGAGGCGATAATCTGATCGATGTCCACGTCCATGCCGGCTGCGGCCTGGCTATGGTAGAACACTTGCCGAAGAGGGTCATCCTGCACAGGGTGCTGATAGCCTCCGGATCCCTGTGCGGCAAGCGGCGGTCTCCTTCTGCACCAGCGCAGCCAAGCTAGCTTAGCCTAGTTCCGCAGCACGGCGGCGAGCCGGCCGACGGTATGCTTGGGACGCCGGCACCCGCTGTTACCGACCCGTGAGTTTTTTCTCACTGCGGTTGTCCGCGCGCGCCAAAGTGGCAGAGGCGGATCGTCCTCGCTCGATAACCCGCTCGTTGTGGGGCGCGCCCTCGGTGCCCCGCGCCGCTCCGCCGCGACAGAGTCGGCGATAGTTCTCGATTGCAAGCGAAGCAGAGAGGGTGAGACCCAGAGGTGATCGTTTGCCGCGAACCATAAGCGGTCACTCAGGGGCAATTGCCCGCTTCCAACTCCGGCGTTCATTCACAGCGGTCCCAGGTCCTCTGTAGATGCCTCATAAAGGTCCGGTTCGCCTGGTCGGGAGGATTGCGGCCAGACGAGTTTCGGGTACCTCTGCGCTCTTGCGACAAGGGTGGCGAACGTCCTGCGGCTCAGGCACGATCATTTGGCCAGCCGAAGTTGGCATAAACATGAGGAGCTAAGATGAAGCTGAGTGCCCGCAATCAGATTTCCGGTAAGATCACCTCGATCACACCTGGTGCCGTCAACGGCTCGATCAAGGTCGACATAGGAAGCGGCAACATCGTCACTGCAAGCATTACCGAGGAGGCGATTCAGGAGCTTGGCCTTGCCGAGGGGGACACGGTTACAGTCATCGTCAAGGCTAGCGACGTAATGATCGGCAAGTGAGATGAAGATCGGCCCGCTATGGCTGAAGCTCCAGATCGCCTGCGGCGATGCGCTCGCTTTAGGACCCGGCAAGGCCGATCTCCTCGACGCTATCGGTGCGCACGGGTCGATCACGGCCGCGGCACAAGCGCTTGGCATGAGCTATCGCCGCGCCTGGATGCTCGTCGACGAGATGAACCGCTGCTTCGAGCCGGCTTTGGTCGAGACGCTGAAAGGCGGCGGACGCGAGCGCGGCGCCCGGATCACGTCCACCGGTCAGGCTGTTCTTGATGCATATCGCGAGATGGAGCGAGAGGCAGGGCGCATCGCCGATCACCCGGCCTATGACCGGCTGCGCTCTCACCTGCGCGACCAGCCCCGCCCGCAGGATTGATGCCAAGACGATAAGACACCTGAGCACCTTGACTATATACGGCAGAATATCGCCTCGATATACGGCCGGACACAATGCCGCGGCCACGACCGCGAACAGGGATGTTCCACGATGTCGACGCGTCTCGCAGTGTTCCTGTGTGCGGTAGCCATGCCTGCGCTCAGCCCATCCGCTCTGGCGCAGAACATGCCCGCCCCGACTGAGACGACTACCGACGGCACGTTGGCTGAACGCGACGCTGACGGCCTGCCCGACGTCACCGTGACCGCCCGGCGTCGCGCAGAGGATGCCCAGCGCGTGCCTGCCTCGCTGTCGGTCGTCGGCGGGGATCTGATTGACCGAAGCTACACGGTGAACACGCAGGGGCTGACGACGCTGATCCCCAGCCTCAACTACTCGTCGGCTAACCCGCGCAACACCGCCTTCACGATCCGCGGGCTCGGCTCCAGCGTCGTCGCGGTGAGCCAGGCCAATGACGGGCTGGAGCCCGGCGTCGGCTTCTACGTCGATCAGGTCTATCACGCGCGGCCCGCGACGGCAGCGTTCGACTTCGCCGACATTGAGCAGGTCGAGGAGCTGCGTGGACCGCAGGGGACGCTGTTCGGCAAGAACACCACCGCCGGCGCGCTCAACATCACCACGCGCGCACCCAGCTTCACGCAGGAAGGGTTCGCCGAGCTGTCCTACGGCGAGTACAACTTCGCGCAGGCGAAGGGCTGGGTCTCGGGGCCGATCACCGACAACATCGCCTACCGGGTGTCGGGCGTGTCGACGCGACGCGACGGCGTGATCGACAATGTCCGCACCGGACGCGACACCAACACGCTCGGCACGCAGGCGGTGCGCGGGCAGCTGCTGTTCAAGCCAGACGACGCGATCCAGATGCGGCTAATCGCCGACTTCACCAACTTCCAGGCCTATTGCTGCGGACAGGTATATCTGCGCACGGGCACCAGCCTGCGATCAGCCGGTCGACAGTTCGGCGGCCGGAGCGGGCTCGCCGCGCAGTTCGGCTACGCACCCGCCAGCACCAACCCCTACGACCGAAAGACCGACATCGACGGCCCGCTCGGCGTGGACACCAACGAGGGCGGCGTCAGCGCGATCACCGACTGGAACCTCGGCTTCGCCACGCTGACCTCGGTCAGCGCCTGGCGCTTCTGGAACTGGGACGCGGAGAACGACCGCGACTACACCGGCCTGCCAGTGCAGCTGTCGCAGCACATTCCCTCCCGGCAGGATCAATACAGCCAGGAGCTACGGCTCGCGTCGAACGGTGACGGCCCGCTGTCCTATGTCGTCGGCCTCTACGGCTTCCGTCAGCGGCTCACCGGGCGCCCCATCAGCATCTACGGACCCGCCGCGGCGCGCTACCTGATCGGCACCACCACGGGCGCCAACAACACGCCCGTGCCGTCCAACCTGCTCGACGGCTACGGCCAGGACGGGCGGACAGACTTCCGCAGCCTCAACTACGCCGCCTTCGGCGAGGTCAATTATCGGATCGTGCCCGCGGTCACCGCCACGCTGGGACTGCGCTACACACAGGAGGACAAGGACGGCTATTATACGACCACCGTCTCCGGCGGCCCCGCGACCACCAGCACGGCGCTGATCAACGCACGGCTCGGCGTGCTGCGGCCGCAGAGCTACGAGGCGCATGACAGCGACGGCAGCCTGTCGGGTCGCGGCAATCTCGCCTGGCAGGTGACCGGGCAGACCATGGCCTATGCGAGCTACGCGCGCGGCTTCAAGTCGGGCGGGATCAACATGTCCGGCCTGCCGCTCGACAACGCCAACCAACCGGTGCTCGCCACCGCGGTGGTGCGGCCTGAGCGCAACGAGACCTATGAGGTCGGGGTCAAGAACACGCTGTTCGACCGCCGCCTGATCCTCAACCTAGACGCTTTCTACACGAAGGTGCACGACTTCCAGGCGACCGTGGTCGAGAACTCGCTGACGCAGACGGTGCAGCTGCGCGGCTACCTCTCGAACATCCCCGAGGTGACGGTGAAGGGTGTCGAGGCCGACGTCACCGCGCTGATCCTGCCCGGCCTGAGCGCGCGCACCAGCGCCGCCTATTCCGACGGCGAGTACAGCGACTATCCCGCCGGCCCCTGCCCGCTCGAGGTGCAGACCGCAGCGACGACCCAGTGCAGCCTGACGGGGCGCCGCCTCGCCTCGCTGCCGCGCTTCGCGATTACCGCCGGGCTCGACTATGTCCGCCCGCTCGGTGACGGCGCGCTGACGCTCCATGTCGATACCGCGTCGCGCAGCGGCTATAACGGCGACCCGAGCCTGTCGCGCTTCACCTACATCCGCGGCTACAATCTTACCAACGCCAACATCGGCTACCGCTTCGCCAGCGGACTGGAATTGATCGTCTGGGCGCGCAACCTGCTTGATGCTGACTACATCCAGAACCTGACGATCCAGGCGGGCAACTCCGGGCTGATCCTCGGCAGCCCGAGCGACCCGCGGACCATCGGTGGCACGCTGCGCTTGCGGGTGTAGCGCTGTCCACCAAAACCACCGGGACCAGAACTCACTGCCGGTCAGTGAGGGCCACTTGTCCACCGTCCACCTTAGGACCTTCGTTCATCTCGGCGTTTGAGCCTCCTCGCCCTGCCGTGCAGCTGTTCGGCTGGCGAATTTGACAGGTTAGCTGAAAGACTGTCCTCGGCGCCGATGCGGCTTTACGGCGCTCGCTCAGTAGGCTGCTGTTGTTCCTTATGTTGAGCAGCTATGAGGCTGCGACATCTTCATGCGCTCGCCTTCACGACGACGCTCGCCTCCATGCCGGCGAAATCGGAAGCATCGCCAAGGAAGCCGCCGACAACGGGCAGCACTGCCTCACTGGTCACGCCCACCGCCGTCGCGACCAGCCCGGCACTGCCCATTCGGCGCTGGGTAGGGTCAAAGGCGATCCAGCCGGCGCCCGGCAGAAAGACTTCGCACCAGGCATGGGTGGCGCCGACATCCCCGGCCACGCTCCCGGGATCAAACAGGTAGCCGGACGCCGCCCGCGCTGCGAAGCCCAGCCGCCGCGCCGCCCACAAAAACAGCGCCGCCAAGTCGCGGCACGATCCGCTGCGCAGCGCGAGGGTACGCGACGGCGGCTGGGTGCCTTCCTCATCGCGGGTGCGATACGCGATGGCGATGCCGACAGCCTCGTTGAGTGCATTCAGCAGCATCAGCGTGTCGTCCGGAGCGGTCGCGCGAAAGCCGGCGAGCCACGCTGCCGCCACAGCGTCGTCCTCACCTGCGGGGTCGAGCAGCCCGGCGCCGAACAGCGCGAGATCGCCGGGTGCGTAAGCAAACGGATGACGAAATACAGCCGGGTCGAGCCGGAAGATCGGATAGGGGTCGGCGGCGTGGAACACCTCGTGCTCGGCGAGGATCGTCAACGCCAGTGCAGCGTCGGGGATGAGTGCCAGCGCGACGGTGTTGCCAGCAGCGTCCTCGCTCCAGACCAGCTCGGCGGCGGGGTCGATCGTCACGGCCGACGAGATCGTGGTGACGTCGCGGCCCGGCCTCGGAGTGATCAGCAGGCGATGATCGAGGAAGCCAACCGGCCGGGCATAGCGGTAGATGGTGACATGCCGGATGCGCAGCCTCACCGCCTGATCAGGCCGGCGGCGAGCAGGGCGTCGTTGATCGTCGCCGCTGGGTCGAAGCGCGCGGGCGACGCGGGCGCGATCGCGGGCGCCTCGGCGGGCCGGGGCGGCGCAACCGCCGGAACGATGCCCCATGCGGCCGCGATGCGGTAGGTGGAGGAGATGCCGGCGTCGAGCATATGCGGCCCGGGTGTGCCGCAGGCCTCGTCACCGCGGATCGCCAACGGGGTGCCATGTCCCATGCCCGCCACCGCGTACTCTTCGATGACGGCGCGGCCGGCGGCGTCGCGCCAGATCCGGTGAACGTACCCGGCGACCCGCTCGCTCGTGTCCGGTTCGCCGACGCCGTGGAGCCCGCGCCACTGGTCGACGATCATCGCGGCGTTGACAGCGTCGACCGTCGCGTCGCTGCTGCCGTGCCAGACCGACACGGCCGGCCACGGCCCGCGATGCGGCGATGCCGTCCGTATTCGGTCAACGAGGCTTGCGCGATCATGGCCGCGGCCGCGCATCCGCTCCAGCGCCTCGGGCACTCCGCGCGCGGTGCCAAACGGCAGCCCGGCAATAATCGCCCCACCCGCGAAGAGCTCGGGATGGCAGGCCAGCATCGCCGAGGTCATCGCCCCGCCCGCCGACAGGCCGGTGACGAACACCCGCGCGGGGTCGAGCCGGTGGCGTTCGACCGTGGCGACGACCATCTCGCGGATCGACTCGACCTCGCCGCTACCGCGCCGCGCGTCCTCTGGCGAAAACCAGTTGAAGCAGAGATTGGGGTTGTTCGCCCGCTGCTGCTCGGGAAACAGCACAGCGAAGCCGAACCGATCGGCGAGTTCCGACCAGCCCGAGCCGTGGTCGTAACCCGCGGCAGTCTGCGTGCACCCGTGAAGCACGACAACCAGCGGGGAGTGGGCGGAAAGGCCGCCTGGCACGTACAAGAGGGCGCGCAAGGCGCCCGGATTGCTGCCGCTACCTTCCAGCGGCGCGAGATTGTTGTCCGATCCGTTGGTACGAAGGATGGGCAGCGAACGATTCGTGAGGCGAGCGATCGTGTCGGAAATCGAGTGCATAAGATGCTCCTTGCCGGCAGTGAGGAGCAACGGACCTGCGATGCGACTGCCGCCCACGCGATCATTGTGCGTTGCAGCATAGTTGGGGCGTCCGCGGTGCTCCTGCAAGGTGACGCCCGTGCGAAGGGCCAATCCGGCCATCCAGATGCGGCGTTTGAGCGTTGCCCGGGTGCTGTCAGTCTCACGCGAACTCGTCTCTACACGATGCACTTCGGGCTCCGTAGGCGATGGGTCAGCCGGCGAGCGCCTGCCACTCTGCCAGTGCCGCGGAGCGGCGCTGCTTGTAGGTCTGGCGGTCGACAAGGTGGCGTTCGTCATTGAAGCGATTGTGGACGTTGGCGTGGACTGAGGCGAACGTCTGTAAGGTTCGCATCTGCCGGAATCGTAGCATCACCCGCTCTCGTCGCCTGAACGGTAGGTGCGAGTTCTCGACACGATTGTTGGCCCAGCGTCCCACTTGCTGCTTCTCGCAGCTGCCAAGCTCGGTCAGTGCAGCACCGTAGGAGCGCAGGCCGTCTGTGGTGATCGCCTCAGGCGAGCCGTGCCGTTTGAGCGCCTTCTTCATGAAGGCAAACGCCGCCTTCTTGTCGCGCGAATTGGTGACGTAGCTCTCGAGGATCTCGCTTTCGTGATCCACCGCTCGCCACAGCTAGACCATCTCGCCGTTCAGCTTCACGTACATCTCGTCCAGGTGCCAGCGCCAGTGGCGAAAGCCGCGCATGCGGCTCACCCGCTGACGCCGCACCTCCCCCGCGAACAGCGGACCAACCTGTTCCACCACAACCTCACCCGCTCGTGGCAGATGTCGATCCCGCGCTCGAACAGCAGGTCTTCCACGTTCCGCAGCGACAGCGGAAAGCGCACGTACATCAACACCACCAGCCGGATCACCTCGGGCGACGAGTTGAAGTAGCGGAACGGGCTGCTGGCTTGCGCGGACGGGACATGTGCCTCCCCCCTACCCCGCCACCATAGCCGGTGCATTAGCTTTGACAGAGCCGTTGGCTACAATCGGGCGCTTGCGGCCCCCCTGCCCCCTCCTACCGAGACCCACAAGCGGACGTTCCCGGTGCCCTGCCGGGCTCTCAACTCCGGCCGTCCGTTCATCTCGGTCTTCAATTCCATTTTACGTTCCGCAAAGCCGTCAAACGGGCACATCTGAGCGATCGCGAAGGTTGTCAGAGGGTGACGTGCGGGGACAGGAAGCGTCATCGGCAGCGTGCGAAGAGAGCGTGCGTGCCTTTGCGGAGCAACCAGCGCCGCGAAGGCTAAGGCTTAGGTGACCGCCGCTGTGCGCCTCATCTTAATTGCGTTAGTGGAGCCCCATCTCGTGCTTTCGCGGGCTGGCCACTGCATCAGCGCCAGCGCCCAGAGCTCAAGCCGCTTCGTGACGCCGCGCCGGACCAACGCCGGTCACTGGCGCTGCAGGCCAGCACGACCCAGCGTCCGGTTCGACGCACGACGCGCACCTGCCAGCGGCGACCGGTCGCGCGAAGAAAGGCATGTTGCAGATGCGGGGCATGCTGCGCGAAGTCGGGATAGTCGACGCGATGGTGTGCCAGGACCAGCACGCCGCCGGGCCGGAGCGCGGTGGCGACGTCCCGGGCGGTGTGCGCCATATCGCGCGCGGACAAATAGTAGATGACTTCCGCCACGACGGCGATGTCGTAGCGCAGACGTGGCAGTGCCGCGGGAACGATCAGCTTCAGCGCACGCGCTCGCCGCCGCCCCTTCAGCGCCTTCGCCACCAGAGTCGTGCCGCTCGCGGTGCCCTCGGTCGCGTCGAGACGCAGAGCGCGTGCAGCGATCGCCGCGCTGTTTGAGCCGTTTCCCGCCGCCAGCTCGAGTACGCGGCCCCAGGGCCCTCGCCCCATCGCGTGCAGGATGGCACGACGCTTCTGCGCCTCGTCCCGGTTCGTGAACGTGGACCACGGGTCATCGTCATCGACGAATTTGCGATCGAACCCGTTCAGCGTAATTGGCCTCATTGCCGCACTTCCACGAACACTTCCTGCTGGCGCGTGAAGGCCGAGATCTGCCGGCGGGTCATCGCAAAGCCTGCGGGATCGTCCATGATGCGGCCGGCCTGGGTACGATAGCTGCGCACCGCCTGTCGTTTCGCGAGTCGCTCTTGCGCTGTCAGGAAGAGGCAGCGAGCGCCAGCCGGCCGCAGGCCCGCCGGCCACACGGGATAAGCAAGTCGGCGGAGATTTGGCCGGCGCAGCGCCGCCACACACGCCGCGACGGTGCGATGGTCGGGATGATCGTCACTCGCCGCCGGCGCTGCGATCAACGCCGAGCCGACATGGCCCAGCGCATGCGAGAGGCCACGGCGGGCCGCGGCGGTGTGCGTGTTGAGGCGACCGTCGGGAAGATCGAGAAACGTCACGGCCGCCGCAGCCACGCCGATCCGGCGCAGGGTGCGACGGCTTTCCCGCCGCCGCTCCGCCACCAGCCGCCGACGCGGCCACCTGAGGCTGTTCGGGTGCGAAGCAGCCCCATCGGTCACTACGACCACCCGTACCGCGACGCCGCGCCGGCGCAGTCGAGTCATCAGCATATACGCGCCGATCGCCTCATCGTCGGGATGCGGAGCAATGACCAGCAGACGCCGGGGCGCGCCGACACGGAGCCTCACAGGCATGGAGTCAGCGTCCCCGCAGCCACTGCGGCGCCAACGATCATCCGCTGCGCGTCAGGCGCGGGCTGGCGCAGGTACATCGCCAAATCGGTGATCGCAGCCGCGAGCGGGTGATCGGCGAAGAGCGATTGTACCCCCACCGCCTGCTGCGCGAGTTCGATCGCCGGGCCGCCAGCGGCGTAGACCGCGGCACGCGCAGCCGCGACCAGCGGCAGGCGCTTCGCCTCTTCGGCGAACCAGCCGGCCGCGGCGGTCCGGATCGCGCCCGTCGCCGTCTCGGCCAGACCGTAGAGGGCGGCGAGCCGTCCTGCTTGGTGCGGATCGCCCGCCCGGCCTGCCGCGGCGAGATGCGCGGCGCTCTGGTCGAGCAGCGCCGCGATTCCGCCTGCCTGAACCGCCGCGAAGCGCAACGCGCCGCCGCTGAACCATGGCTCGCGTATGTAGTCGCCCGGTGCGCCGATCAGGTCCTCCGACGCAACCTTCGCGGAGTCCCATCGAACCGCATGGGTTTCCGACCGCTGCATGCCTGCCACTCGCCAGAAGGAGCGATCGATCGCCGGCGGGGTGCGCTCGAGATCGAGGAGGAGCAATTGCCGCCCGCCCTCGACATCCACGCTGACCAGGGCATGGGACAGCAGCCCGGCACCGCTGGCGAAGCTCTTGCCTCCGGTCAGCCGCCCATCATCGAGTCGCAGAGGTTCGCCCGGCAAGTCCGCGTTCCAGACGCCGAACGCAGCGCCGCCCGCGACCGCTGCGGCTGCGCGGGCACGCTGTGCCGGATCGCCGTAGCGGTGGATGATCTGCAACGCGTCGACATGCCCCTCCAGCAGTCGCCCGAGCGGCAGGTCGGCTCGGCCGACGGCGTAGAGATGGCGCAGCAATCCCAGCAGCGTGTCGGCATCTGCGGGGTCCTCAAGTCTGGGCAGCAGCGTCGATCGTGCGGCCAGAGCGCGGCGCAGGTCGCTCATGCCGCGCGCCGCGCGGCGGTGATCGCTGCCAGCTCGACCTCGGCGATTCCCAACGACACCCGCCGCATCCCACCCGGCGGGGTCGGCACGACCCGCATGGCGAAGGACTCTGCGTTGGGACAGTCGCGGGCGACGCCGATGAGATGGTCGATCGTCAGCCCGACGGCGACTGCCAGGTTAGAGAAGTCAGCCTCAGCAAAGGCGAGACGTGCGATCCCGTGACCGCGATACTGCCAAGCGGCATCGTGAGGATCGGCTACATCGATCGCCTCTCCATCGCGATCGAGCGTGCGAAGCGTGTCGGCTAATCCATGCGCGACGCGGCCGAGGCGGCGGTCTGAGGTGTGGACGACACACGCCGCATCGCGCCGCACGCGCAGGCCCGCACGCGCCGCGTCGTCAACCAATCGTCCATCCTCTCCGTTCGCCAGCGGCTCGAACCCGCCGAGGCTGCGGTAGCTGGCGACAAGCAGCCCGAGGTTCGCGCCGCTTGCATAATGATGCGTTGCCTTACCCTCCCAATCTACCGGATCGAGTGAGCGCCGCAGCGCATGAAGCGCGTCGTAATAAGCTTCCAGGCGGTCCAGCAACGGGTTCGACCGAGTGACGGTCCGCACCACCTTGCCCGTCACTACGTCAGCCTGGCGTAAGCCCGCCGCTATCGTCTGCAACCAGTCGCGCGAAGGGGTGCTATCCGCGTCCGTCGTGAGCAGTACGCCCTCACCGTTCAGGCTGCGGTCGCCCAGCATCATGGCACGGTGCCGCGCGCGACCCGCGTTTGCGTCAAGTGCTGCCACCTCCTCGACGATCACCGGCATCGAGGCGTTGGCGGCATAGTCGCGTACCAAAGCGGGGCTTGCGTCATCGCAGCTATCGAGCAGCAGACAAAGCCTAGGAGCAATGCCCGTCCGCTCAAGCCGCTCTAAAGCGACAAACAGCTGCGGGAGCACCCCAGCTTCGTTACGGGCGGGCACGCAGATGGCGAGCGGAAGCCCCTTCACACGCGACGGCGACGTTGGATTGCTCTCTGCCACTCACCTGAATTAGCGGGATTGCGGACGCGTTACGCTGATCTTGATCAGGTTGCAAAGCGCCCTGCCCCGGCGGGCAGCAGGAGGAGGTCTGAGCACAACGGGTCGACGCGGGAGGTACCCCTTACAAACGTGCATTCGAGCTGATTGAACCGAGGGGTGTTCACGATCCCTTCGGCTGGTATCCTAAGTCGGCCGCTTGTAAGCGGACCAAGTCGCTACCCAACCTGCACCGACGCTCGAGTTGCCTGCCCTGCCAGCTCAAGGTGCTGTCAGTCTAATGCGAATTCGTCTCTGCACGATGCATTCCTGCCTTCGTGGCGGCGAGTCAGCTGGGGAGCGCCTGCCACTCAGACATCGCCGCGGAGCGGCGCTGCTTGTAGGTCTGCCTGTCGACGAGATGGCATCCGTGGTTGAAGTGGTTGTGGACGTAGACGTGGACCGAGGCGAACTTCTGTAAGGTTCGCATCTGCCGGAACCGCAGCATCGCTCGCTCTCGTCGCCTGAACGGCAGGTGCGAGTTCTCCACCCGGTTGTTGGCCCAGCGACCGACCTCCTGCTTCTCGCGGGTGCCGCATCTCGCCCGCGAACAGCGGACCGAACCTGTTCCACCAGAATCTCACCGTCTCGTGGCAGATGTCGATACCGCGCTCGAACAGCAGGTCTTCCACGTTCCGCAGCGACAGCGGGAAGTGCACGTACATCAGCACCACCAGCCGGATCACCTCAGGCGACGAGTTGAAGTAGCGGAACGGCGAGGCTGGCTGGCGCGGGCGGGGCATACCCCGCTCCCATCCCGGCGAGCGCCGCAGGTGCATTAGCTTTGACAGCGCCACACACTCGCGTCGGCATTCGCGGCGTTCAGCGCAGCATAATGGTCAATCGCCGCGGCGCCTCGTCTGTGGGCGCGGCCGTCCCACAGCAACTGCAAGCCGAGCAGGTTTCTTATGGGGCCTTACTCACGAGCAGGCAGCAAGTTTGGCTCGCGTCGCTCGAGTCCCAGCTCGAAGGCCAGCGCCACGCGATCGCGCCCGCAGGTGAGCACCGCCTGTCGCTCTCCCTCTTCGGCATAGGTCACCGCGACGTCCTGCGCTGCCGCGTCGCCATCCAGCGATCGATCATCCGGCGCCTCGACGTGGCCGACGTAGCGCAGGCTGACGTCGTAATGGCCCGACCAGAAGAACGGCACATCGTCGTAGCCGCCGTCGACAAGCCCGAGCAGGTGGCGCGCCAGCCACTGGCCCATATGCTGCGCTACCACCCAGTGCTCGACCCGGATCGGATGACCCAGCCGCGGGTCAGGCGCGCTCGCGATGTCGCCGATCGCGTAGACCGCCTCATCCGAGGTGCGCAGGTCAGAGGCGACGGCGATGCCGCCACCAGCCACCTCGTCCGCCAGTTTCAATCCCGCCGCCCCGGCCAATTCGGTGCGGGGCCGGACTCCGGTCCCGGCCACGAGCAGATCGCCCTCGACGCGGCTGCCGTCGTCCAGCGTCGCTGCCTGCCCGTCCCAAAGCGCGACCGCTCGACCGGTGCGGAAGGTGACCCCCTTGCTCTCGTGCAATCGGCGGATCATCGTACCGACTTCCGCGCCGGCGGTCTTCTCGAGCGGCACGTCGGCGTCGGACACGACCGTCACTGCCAGTCCGCGCGAGATGAGCGACGCGGCCACCTCCAACCCGATGTAGCTCGATCCGATGACGATCGCCCGGTCCGCCCCTGCCGCGGCCGCGATCAGCGCGTCGGCGTCGGCAAGAGTGCGGACGACATGCACGTCGGCACGGTCGTTCCCCGCGAAGGGAGGGATCTGCGGCGCCGCCCCGGTCGCGAGAACGAGTCGATCGTAGGCGATGGCCTCACCCCCCTCAAGCTCGACACGCCGCGCGTCCCGATTGATCCGCACGACGCGTGCGCCGAGTTGGACGGTTGCTCCCGCCGGCGCCGGCAGAGGCAATGCGTCACGCCCGATCTTGCCCGCGAGGTATTGTTTGGAACAGGCCGTGCGGTCGTAGGGTGCATCCCGCTCGTCACTGAGCAGAGTGACGGCGCCGCCTGCGCCATGTCGCGCCAGCATCTCGGCGCAGGCATGCCCGGCGGCACCGCCGCCGACGATAACCACCCGGCCTAGCCGCTCAACCGCTCCCGCTCGCGCGATCTCTGGTACGGGCAGCTTCGCGCCGACCCGAACGACTCCAGCCTCTTCGATCACCGCATAGCGATCCAGCCGACCGAAGGCGGGCGCGCTCACCGCCTCGCCGGTAGCAGCATCGAAGCGTGCATGATGCCATGGACAGCGTAACGTGCCGTCGGCGACGATGCCCTCCACGAGCGGTGCACCGGCGTGCGGACAGGTGCCGGCCAGCGCGCAGAGCCGACCCCGGCTACGCACGAGGACGACGTCCTCGCCTCCGACCTTGCCCGCGACGATCGCATCGTCACCGATGTCGGACGCGGCCACGCCCGCCGCAAGATCGCGCTCTGCCATGGCCGCGTCGCTCCGCTGACGTCAGTCGGCGCGCTGCAGAGCGGTCGCGGCGAGATGCTCGCCGATGAACCATACCTGCGGCTCGTTCGAGCGGATGATGTCGCTTACCAGCAGGTCGTTGGTGCCATCGTCACCCGACTCATCGGCCGCCTTCGCGCCCTCGTGCGCCTGCTCCAGCACGACGCGATGCGCCTCGAGCAGCCGCGCGAGCATCGTCGGCACGTCTTCGCGACCTTTGGGCGGGCGCTGGATCCGCGTCATCTCGGCCACGTCGTGCGGCGTCGCGATGCTGATCCCTCCGAGCGCCTGGATCCGCTCTGCCACCATGTCGACCAGTTCGGCCTGCTTCTCGTAGTGCGTGTCGAGCAGCAGGTGCAGCTGATAGAAGGTTGCACCAGACATCTGCCAGTGATGCTTCTTGTAGAGGTCGCGCAGCATCATCGTGTCGGCGAGCACTTGGTTGAGGATCGACACGCTCTGCTTGCGCGCGTTGTCCGACAGGCCGAGCGGGAGCTCTTTGAGCGTGCCGAACGGCTGGATCTCGCGATAATCGATCTTGTACTGGGGCTGAGCTTCGTCCGTGGCGGCCACCGGGTGACTCCGATCATTGATCTAAATGAGAGAGCGTAGCGATCGTGAGGGATAACGGTTCCGCCCCGTCAGCCGGCAATCGTGAAGACCGAGCCGGAATCGACGCGGATGCCGGCGCCGTTGATGAAACTCGCGCGCTCGGAGACGAGGAAGGCGACGGCCGCGGCCACCTCTTCCGGCTTGCCGCGCCGTTTCAGCACCATGCCGGGCCGTTCCTCTTCCAGGAAGCTGGCGATCGCCTCGTCGAACGAGGTTCCCCTCTCCTCGGCGCGCTTGCGCATCATCGCGTCGGTCATCGGCGTCGCGATGAACGCCGGCGAGACGGTGTTGACCAGCACGTTGTCGCAGCCGTAAGCCTTGGACAGGCCCTTCGCGAGGCTGAGGATGCCGGCCTTCGACGCGCAATAGGCGAGTTCGTCGACATAGGGCTGCACCGCATCCTCCGACGCGAACAGCACGATCCGGCCCCAGCCCTTCTCGCGCATCGCCGGGATTGCCTCGCGGCACATGCGCACCGCCCCCATCAGGTTGATGTCGAGCGTCTTGAGCCAGCCGGCATCGTCGACGTCGAGGAAGTCTCCGGTCGCGCCGGTGACGCCAGCGGCGTTGACGTAGATATCGGGTTCGCCCAGCTCGTCGCGGACCTGCCGCCATATTGCTTCGACCTCGTCGACCTTGGTCACGTCGCCGGACACCGCGACGATCTCGCCCAGCGGCGACAGTTCGCCGACCGCCTCGTCCAGCGTGCCGTCGGGCTTGTCGGTGATGGCGACGCGCGCGCCCGCCTCGAGCAACAGCCGCGCGGTCTCCTTGCCCATGCCGGAGTCCGCCCCGCTGATCAGCGCGATGCGGCCCTTGATCCCCAGATCCATGTCTCTCTCCTTCAGCCTCGCGTCGCGAGGAAACGTTCGGCGGTTCGCAGCGACAGCGCCATGATCGTCAGCGCCGGATTCGCGGCAAGCGCGCTCGGGAATACCGAATTGTCGCAGATGAACAGGTTCTCGATGTCGAAGCTGCGTCCGTCGGCATCGACCACGGCGCGGTCGCCGTCATCGCCCATCCGGCACGTGCCGATCGTATGCGCCGAGCGATCGACCGCGAAGATGTCGCGCGCGCCCGCCGCCTCCCAGATCGCGGTCATCGTCCTTCGTGCATGGGCGTCGATCGAGCGCTCGTTCGGCCCGTAGCTGAAGTCGATCCGCGCCTTGCGCAATCCGTAGGCGTCGGTCTCGTCCGCCAGCGTCAGCCGGTTGTCGTCGGACGGCAGGCAGTCGCCGTTGATGCCGATCCCACCCAACCGGTTATAATCGTCCAGAAGGTTGACCAGCGCTCGCCCCCACAGCCCGGCCCCGCGCGCCAGATTGGTGGCGAGAGTCACCGGCATGACGCCCAGGCTCTGGATCAGGTAGCCTCCGGCATGGTCGGCGTCGGCGGCCCGCATCATGTCCTCGGTGATCAGCGACGAGGGATAGCCGCGGTTCATCCGCATATCGGCGTCGAACCGGCCCCACACCTGCGTCGCGACATGCGCCATGAAGTTGCGCCCGACCAGACCGCTCGAATTGGCGAGATCGAGGTTCAGCAGCAGTCGCGGCGTCTCGACCCCGCCGGCGCACAGGAACAACGCGCGGCAGGCCAGGCGTCGACGCTTGCCGCGGCGGACATAGACGACGCCGCTCACCCGGCCGCTGCGGTCGCGTTCGATGTCGATGACGCGGCACTCCGCGCGCACCTCGGCGCCATGCGCGACCGCGAGCGGCAGCCAGCTCGTGTCGGTCGTCGCCTTCGCCGCGGTGCGGCAGCCCTGGTGGCAGGTGCCGCAGTTGATGCACGCCTTGCGCTCGCCCCAATGCGGCTGCGCGCGGTCGCGCGAGATCAGAGCGGCGGGAGCGTCGGTCGCGACGATGCCGAGCGCCGCGCAGCCGCGTGCCATCGCGTCGGCGGGGGCGTTGCGCGCGACCGGAGGGAGTTCGTAGCGCCGCCCCGCGTCCCACGGGTAACGCGCCGGGCCGGACACGCCGATGAAGCGCTCGACCGCGTCGACATAGCCGATCAGTTCGTCATGTGCGATCGGCCAGTCCTCGCCCTGCTGGCTCTCGCTGCGCAGCCGCAGGTCGCGCGCGTCGGGCCGCGGGCAGAAAGCGCCCCAGTGCAACGTCGAACCGCCAACGCCCATGCCCGAATTGTTGGCGCCGAAGGCGGTTGCGTCGGCGCCGCCGCTCAGCCGCTCCTCCATCCAATAGATATCGGCGGCGAGTTCGTCGGCGACATGATCGTCGGGCCGGAAGGCCCGCCCCGCCTCCAGCACCACGACCGAGAGGCCCGCCTCGGCCAGCCGCGCGGCGAGCGGCGCGCCGCCCGCGCCGCTGCCGACGATGACGACGTCGGCCGCGTCCGCCGCGGCGCTCATGCCCGCGTCTCCAGCCGCTGCCAGTCCTCGATCGTGTCGGCCGCGGTCAGCCGATACCCTTGCTTGTACGGTCCGTCGCCGCCGACCGCGAAACCATCATAGCCGATCCGTGCCATGGTCGCCGGCAGCGCCATCCACTGCCGCGCGATCTCCGCGCGCGCCTCGGCGAACCATAGTCGCATCTGGCGCGGATCGAGGCCGCCGCCCTGAGCGTCGCCGGTCCCGTCGGCGATCGACCGCAGGCATTTCTCGCGATCCGGCGGAGCGGCGTCGGCGAAGCCGCCGGCGAGACGGTCGAGCGTGTCGAGACCCGACGTCCAGCCCTCGGCGTCGGCAGGCAGTTCGGCGCTGCGCCAGCCGTCGCCGATCCCGCCCGTCAGCATCGCATCGATCCGGGCGGCGAGATCGACCGGATCGGCGGCGCCCGGCAACACCATCTGGATCAAGGCGGCGAGCACCGCCCGCTGCGGCGGCGACAGCACCTTGCCCGGCGGCGGTGCGGCGTGCCGCTCGGTCAACACCGCCCGCGTTCGGCGGCTGACCCGATCGGACGCGAGCAGCGCGAGGAACGGCCCGGGCAAGGCTCGGGCGAAGGCCGGCGTGACGTGGTCCCGGATCAGGGCCGCGACCGCGGTGGGCTGTTCATAGGGCAATAGATGCGCGGCGCCGGCCACCACCTCCACGCGCGCGTCGCGATAGTGCGGCAGGTTGAGCCGCCGCTGCGCGTCTTCGCCCAGATCGCCGTCCTCGCCACCGGCGACGATCAGCGCCGGCACCGCGAGCGTCCCCGCCGCCGCCTGCCAATCCTCGCGGCAGTCGCGCTCCAGCCAGCTGGTCCAGGCGCGGCGGCCGGACCGCTCCACGTCGGCGATCGCCTGCGCGCGGAGCGGTTCAGGCAGGCGCTGAGCGGTATTGGCATCGACGAACGTCGCCGCCTCGTCCGCACTGATCCGGCCGTCGGCGAACCAGCCGATCATCTCGGCCCGGCGCTCCTCCGCCATCGGCTCGGGTGCGGGCGGCGAGGCGGCGAGCAGAACCACCGCGGCCAGCCCGGCGAAATCCGGGTCGCCGTCACGCGCGCGGGCGGCAGCGAGCGTCGCGATCTTGCCGCCCATGCTGTGGCCGATCACCGCCCAGCTCTGCGGTTGCCGGGCCGATACCCGTGCCGCGAACCAGTCGACCAGTCCCGCGACGTCGAGATCGGCGTCCGCGCTGTCGCCGAAGCCGGGAAGGTCGAGCGCGACGCAGTCCCCGAGTTCGCTCAGCTCAGCAATTACCTTTTCCCATTCGCGCGCACTCGCGCCAAGCGCGTGTAAGAAATAAAGCTGGGCCACGCGCTTACCTATTAATGTTGATCAGTGATCCCCATTAAGTACCGGCGTGCCGATCCGTTCCGCCATATCGAGCTCGTCGTCGCAATTTCGCTGCTATGTTGTGCCGGTGTACTGGCAGCACGCGGCATGCACCGCGGATCTCTCAGCGTTGTGACGGCAGCACCAGCGGTGCTGCCGCAGAGGTTTTAGGCTACACCGGCGCCGCCCGTGACGCCGTAGACCTCGCCGTTGATGAAGCTGGCCTCCTGACTGGCGAGCAGCACGTATACCGCCGACAGCTCAACCGGTTGGCCGGGACGACCGTACTGGCTCTCCGAACCGAACTTCTCCACCGCCTCGGGAGGCTGGCCGCCCGACGCCTGCAGCGCGGTCCAGAACGGACCCGGGGCCACCACGTTGGCGCGAATGCCCTTTTCCAGCAGCTGCTTGGCCAGCGCCTTGGTGTAAGCGACGATCCCCGCCTTGGTCGTGGCATAGTCGAGCAGGATCGCGGACGGCTCGTACGCCTGGATCGAGGCGGTGGTAATGACGCTCGCACCCGCAGGCAGGTGCGGCACCGCCGCCTGCGTGATCCAGTGCATGGCGTACAAATTGGTCTTCATCGTCTTGTCGAAATCGTCCGAGGTCACCTTCGAGATATCCTCGCGGTTCTGCTGTCGACCGGCGTTGATGACGAGGATGTCGAGCCCGCCCAGCGCCGCCTTGGCTTGGCTGACCAGCTCGCGGCACCATGTCTCGTCGGTGATGTCGCCGGGCAGCGCGACCGCCGTTCGCCCCTCAGCCTCGATGAGTTTGACGACCTCGTCGGCATCCGACTGTTCGGTGGCGAGGTAGGAGATCGCCACGTCCGCGCCTTCGCGCGCGTAGGCGATCGCGGCGGCGCGACCCACGCCGCTGTCACCGCCGGTGATCAGCGCCTTGCGCCCTTTGAGCTTGCCCGCGCCGACATAGCTTGTCTCGCCGTGATCGGGCTTGGGATCCATCTCGGCGGCGAGACCGGGGACGGGCTGTGGCTGGCGCGGGAAAGGCGGCTGCGGATATTGCGTGCGCGGATCCTGCATGGTCAGGCGATCGGTCATGAAGATGCTCCAGCTAGTAGGGGACCAAAAAAAAGCGGAAGGACGTCAGCATTCGTCCTCGGCGGCGAGCACATCGAGCGCCATGACGTGCGCGAGGTGCGACAGGCCTTGTGGCAGGTTGCCGAGGAACGCGCCGGAGCGCGGATCGGCCATCTCGCTCATGACGCCGACGCCGCGGTCGAGTGCCCGCGTGATCGCCGCTAAAGACTGTTCGGCGCGGTCGCGCTGTCCGAGCAAGGCGCGCGCCTCCACCATCCAGAAGGTGCAGGCGAGGAAGCAGCCTTCCTCGGCGGCGACGTCGCTGTAGCGGTAGTGATAGGGGCCGGCGCCGAGCTCGGCGTCGATCGCGTCGAGCGTCTTCTCGAGTCGTTCACGACTGTCGAAGCCGAAGCGCACCATGAGCGCGAGCGAGGCATCGAGCCTGTCGCTGTCCGGATAGAAGACGAAGGCCTGCTTCGCCTCGGACCAGCAATGCTCCTCGATCCAGCCCGCGATCCGGTCGCGCTCGCGTGACCAGCGCTCGCGGCAGGTGGTGGGTAGCTGCCCCTCGTCCGCCAGCTCGACCGCGCGCGCGAGCGCCTGCCAGCAGCTGACCTTCGACATGGTGTAATGCTGCGACTCCTCCAGCTCCCAGATGCCGGCGTCCTTCTTGCGCCACGCGTCGGCGCACTGGTCGGCAAGGTGCGAGAGCAGCTCGGCGCTGGACGCATCGAGGATGTTGCCGCAGGCGACGAAGCGCGCCGCGGTCTCGAAGATGTCGCCGTAGATGCCATGCTGGTGCTGATCGGTCGCGGCGTTGCCGACCTGCACGGGTGTCGAGCGCCGGTAGCCCGGCACCTCGATCTCGCGCAGCCCGGGCACGACGGCGCCGTCGAGCGTGTAGCAGACACGCGCGCCGTGCTCGGCCAGTCGCTTGAGCAGCCAGCTGAACGCCGCCTTGGCCTCGGCCTGCGCGCCCGCCGCGAGAAACGCCTTGATGGTATAGCCCGCGTCGCGGACCCAGGCGTAGCGATAATCGTAGTTCTTGTGACCGCCGATACCCTCTGGCAGCGACGTCGTGGCGGCCGCGGCGATCGCGCCCGAGGGCGAGAACAGCAGGAGCTTGAGCGCGAGGACGCTGCGGATGAACGCGGCGCGGCGCGGCCCGCCATGCTCGACCCGATCGGACCAGGCCCGCCACTCGGCGTCGGACGTGTCGATGCGCTCGTCGATCCGATCGATCGTCGGCACCACCAGGGGCTCGTCCTCGCCCGCGACGATCGCCACGATCCTGCGCTGGCCGCTGGCCACCGCGAACTCGGCCGTGACCGCCTCGTCAGTGCGGCTTACAACGATCCCCTCGCTGTGCAGCAGCAGCCCGAGCACGCTTCCGACATGGAAAACGGCGTGCTTGCCGATCGTCGAGTGGTAGGGACTGGCGCCGTCGGCGCGTCGGCCGGGGCGCATTTCCATTCGGAAGCTGACCGAACCGGTTAACCCATCGACCCGCCGTGCGAGCTCGGCCCAGGGAAGACGCCCGGCGGTACCGCTATTCATCGACTCGGTCAGCTTGGCGCTTCCCGTTGCCGTGGTGAAGACGGTCTCGAGCACGTTGCTGTCGGGAAGATAGCGCCGCTCGACCGTGAAGCTGTCGATCGGCGTAACAACGAAGCGGCCGCCTTCCTTGGGATCGAGCAGGCGATCGAACAGCGGCGGCGAGTCGAGATTGGGCACGCACCACCAGTCGATCGAGCCGTCGGCGCCCGACAGTGCGACCGAACGTCCGTCGCCGAGGGCGCCATAATCTTCGAGCGCCAGATAGCCGTCCAGCCGAACGCCGCCAGGTGCCGGTGCGGTGAGCTTGCCGCGGAGCGCGTCGAGCAGCCCGCTCATGAACGCTGGTGCTGCAGAATACGTGCTAGACCAAAGGCGGCTGCCGCGCCGACGCCGAGCAACCCACCCGCCGCGCCGAGCTTGAGTAGGTCGCGCTGCCGGCTCGAGAAGATCTGAAACTGGCCGGCTTGCGCCCGATCCGTCGACGGTCCGTCGATGGTGGCAGAGCCCTCTTGCGGCCTGTCGAGGTTACCCTCCCGATCCGGCGCGGGTGCGCCGCTCATCGCCTCGATCTGCTTGGCGGCCTGGCGGTCGGCGAATTCCGGCGCGAGTGACTGGGCGAGCGCCATCATCGCGGTCGACCGGCCGACCCAGAACTCGCGCTGCGGTCGCCTCACCGCTTCGAGCACCGCCTCCGCGCAGAGCCGCGGGTCGAACAACGGATCGGGCAGGACCTGTTCGCGCCCGCTACGGTTGCGTGCCCAGGTCGGCTGTGGCGTGTTCACCGCCGGCAGGTAGATGACTGACAACGAAATTGCGCTCTTGTCCGCGATCAGCTCGGCCCGGAGTGAATCGGTGAACCCCGTCACCGCGGCCTTGGCGGCGCAATAGGCGGCTTGAAGTGGTGCCGGTCGCTCCGCCAGACCCGACGAGATCTGCACGATCGCGCCTTTCCCACGCGGCTTCATGTAGCGGAGGGCCGCCAGAGTGCCGTAAACCTGGCTTAGGTAAGTCGTGGCGGTGACACGCTCATATTCCGCGGCGGTGATCCGATCCGCCGGGGCAACGACGGTCGACATCGCGTTGTTGACCCAGGCGGCTATAGGTCCGAGCTCGGCCTCGGTGCGCGCCACTGCGGCATCGATCGCCGTCACGTCCGCGACGTCGGCACTGATCGCCAGCACCTTGGGTGCGCCAGCGGCCGTCAGCAACACGCTGGCCTGCTGCAGCCGTGCCACCTGCCGTGCTACGATCGCGACTTGCCAGCCATCGCGCGCGAACCGCTCGGCGATGGCGAGGCCGATGCCTGCGCTGCCGCCCGTCACCACCATGGTTCTCGCCATGCCGCCTCTCGCTTCTTCGTGAGAAGCCCCGTGGTCGGATGACCGGCGCGATCCGCACCTGGGGTTCGGAGCCGACAACGCCCTTGCTCTAAATCATATCCGCAAGTTAGCGCCGCTTTTGAGCTGGCAGCCGTCCGCCGTCAGTGTCGCCCACACCTTTGAAGGCGATCTCAGAACTCAGCGAGAGGTGTAGCCGCCCGAATATCACCTGCTACGTGACCCACTTGCGGTCGTTCAATGCAGTTTAAGCGCTTCCCAACCGCGGACGCTCATTCAGCCAGGATCCTTCACATGCCTAGGCGTTCGACGATCAAACGAGTGGAGCGAACCGGGTTGCTACCTTCGCTTATACCTTGAGCAGCCCGGCAAGTGGCCGATCGCCCGTCGCCTGCGCGAACAGGCTACGGCCGACCGATCGATGCCGCTTGGCTGCGCGGCGCGCGTTGGATCCAGCGTGAGCTAGGCTCCGGCACGCGCTCGACGCTCGATCGCTACTTGCTCAATGTCGGCATCGATCCCGCTGCGCTCGATGTCGCGCTCGTCTTGCCGTCCAACGAGAGCGTCCGCACCGCTGTCGAAGCGGGTGCCGGGGTTGCCGTCCTGTCCGCGCTTGTGGTCGCGCCTGCGATCGAGGCGAAGATCTTGTACGCTGCACCGATCGCGTTCGGCTCGCGTCCGTTCTACGGATTACGCCACAAGGAGCGATATCGCACAAAGGCGGCGGATGCGCTGCTCGACTTGCTCCGCGTGTCAACTGAGTGAGAAGCGATGGAGGTAAGTAGGTCTCGCGATGTGTTCGGCCACGATCGCCGCGCTGACTACCGCGTTCCGCCTCGTCCCGGTGGTGGTCGCCCTGTTTTTCGCTGGTGAGTTGTTCTGGGCCGAGCGCGAGCACAAGGTCGAGCCGATCATCACAGCGACCCCGGTTGGTGGAGCGGTAAGTTTTCGCCAAGTTCCTCGCGCTGGCGCTGGTGCTGCTTTCGTTGGCGGCGGCGAGCGCCGCAGCGGCAGCGGGAACGGAGTTGGTCATGAGGCGCTCGCCCGCGCCACGCGCCTACCTGATGTGGTACGTGCTTCCCCAGACATATGACTGGCTACTGCTGGCCGCGCTGGCGTTCTTCCTTTAGTCGCTCGCGCCGAACAAGCTTGGCTGGCAAGATCCCCACTACCGTTATGGAGCCTACCCCGGTGCGCCGTTGCCGCCGGACTTGAGCGGGGCGCATGGCGTCGGCTGGTATCGCCTTGGGTGGGGATCCGCGGCTGCTACCGTGATTGCGTTGGCGTGCATGCGTGGCCCTCCGCAGCCGCGTTCGGTCCCCTAACCTTCTTCTGTATTGAGCCAAGCTCGAATGCGGAGGGGTGACTGTGCCGGGGACCACAACCTACAGCCTTGGGCGACCGGCTCCGATCGAGAGGCGCGTGGCTGAGCGCTGAGCGGCAACAGACGATAAAGCCGTCACTCCGCGAGCCTAGAATTTTCAACTGGCTCCGCCGTTCATTTCGACCGCAAGCTCACCCAATCATGACCAGGCCGCTTTCTTCCTTGCGCGTGACGCTCGCTCGGCGTCATGCCTATCACGAATGCGCGGCGGGGTCTCTCTTCCAAATGCTCTACCCCCAGCAGGGCACATCGCCGTCATTACGGCACCGCTGGCCGGCCACGTCAATCCGGTGCAGATTCTAGCGAGAGAGCTGAACGCTCGGGGTTGGGGTGTGTCCTTGGTGCACATGGCAGCTGCCGAACGCCTAGTGACAGATCCCGCCCTCGGCTTCTCGGCGCTTCCGGGTGGAGCCGGGAACTTGTTTGGCGCCTATGTCGACACGTTGGTCGAGCCGACTGGACCCGTTCGGCTCAACCGCATGATCCGCGCGACGGCAGCGATGACCAGTCACTTGCTGGACGAAGCGCCGGCGATTCTGGAGCGGATCGGCGTCACCGCCGTCCTGGCGGACGCGGTCGAGCCCGCCGGCCCGCTGATCGCGCAGAAGCTCAATCTTCCTTACGCGATCGCCACGACGGGCCTGCCCCTACTTGGCGAGCCCGATGTGCCACCACCCTTTCTAGGTTGGCGCTACCGTTCCGATCGATGGGGCAGGTTTCGCAACGAAGGCGGCTATGCGGTGACCGATCTGCTGATGCGGCCAATCACCCGCGTGGTCCAGACGCGTCGCCGCCAATGGGGCTTCGAAGAAGGCGCCGCACCCCGCGTGCAGGTCACCCAATGCCCGCGGGGACTGGACTATCCCCGACGCTGCTTGCCGTCGACGTTCCTTTACGGTTCACCGTGGCGTGCGGAAGATCTGCACGAGCCGGAGCTGCCGAGCGACGGACCACCGCTCGTCTTCTGCTCGCTCGGAACGCTTCAGGGATCGCGCCGGGCGCTGTTCGCGACCATGGCGCAAGCCTGTGCGGCCATCGGCGCACGCGCCGTGATCGGCCATGGCGGCGGGCTGTCGCGCGACGAGGAGTCCACCCTGCCAGGCGATCCGCTGGTGCGCGCCTTTTGGCCGCAGACGGCCGTGCTGCGGCGCTGTTCCGCCGCGGTGCTACATGGCGGCTTCAACACGGTGCTCGACGCGTTGGCGGCTGGCGTGCCGATCGTGGCGTTGCCGATCGGCTTCGAGCAACCCGCTACCGCCGCCCGGATCGTCCGCCTCGGTGCAGGCCGAACACTTTCGCCGCGCTGGCTTAGTCCCCGCACGCTGGCCAACGCCTTGCGGGAAGTCATCGATCAGCCCAGCTACGCACGTGCCGCGCGCGGCATCGCCGCCGAGATCGCGGCCGGAGCGGGCGCTGCCGGCGCGGCGAACGCCATCACCGCCGCGCTAGCGTCTCCTTCCTGAAGGCCGGCAACCGCCACCAGGGCGTGCCGGGGCTGAGATGATGTTCGTGGTGGTACGCGCCGAAATGAAAGCACGTCATCAGTGAGAAGAGCGGCCGCAGCGTGCCGCTGCGCGCGTTATGAGCGTCGGCGAAGGGCTGGTCGCCGTGACGGTGGGGCAGATAGGTGCCGAACACGAACAGCTGCCCCAGCGCGAGTAGCGCCGGGACCGCCCAGAAGACGACGATGTTCAGGAGTGTCGCGCCCAGCAGCAGGTAGAGGATCGCTGCAATCGTGATACGCAGGATCTGTCCGTGCGTGTAATAGGTGCGGAAGAATGATCCGAACCAGGGCAGCACGCTACGCGGCGCGTCACTGTGGAAATCCGGATCGCTCGCCGTGCCCGGTGCGGCATGATGCGCGTGGTGCTTGGGCAGCAACGCGCCGTAGGACAGGCCGGCATAGGCCCCGAGGCAGAGCGTTCCGACAACCCTGTTCAGTCTTGGCCAGGCAGGTGCCAGCGATCCGTGCATGCAATCGTGCGCGATGATGAAGAGTCCGGTGCTGAGCCATGCCTGCGCCACGATGACGATCATCGCCAAGATTGCGGTGCCAAGGCTCCATCGCCAGAAGAAGATGCCGCCGATATGCACCGCGATCCACGCGATGCCGATGCCCACGGCCAGCATCACGCCACGTCTCATATGACTCTTGTGCTCGCTTCGGCTCACCGCCCGTCACGCTCGGCCAGCCGTCGTTTCAGCCGGACGGGATCAGGCGCGAACAGGAAACCGAAACTCACGCCGCCTTCCTTGCCCTTGACCGCGTGGTGCAGCCGGTGCGCCTGGTGCAGCCGCTTGAAATAGCCGCGCCGCGGCACCCAGCGCACGCCGAACCGCTGATGCACCAGCATATCGTGCACGAAGGCGTAGATCGCACCGTAGACGGTGATGCCCAGAGCCATCCACCACACCGGCTCCCACACCGTACCCAGCGCGAACAGCGCGATCACGACAACGGCAAATGTGACGGCATACAGATCGTTGCGCTCGAAGGCGCCGTCATGCGGCTCATGATGCGAGCGGTGCCAGCCCCAGCCCCAGCCATGCATGACATATTTGTGCGTCGCCCAGGCGAAGACTTCCATGAACAGCACCATGGCCAGCACCAGCAGCAGCTTCTCGTACCAGCTCAACGAATCACCTCGACGCCGTGCATGCGGCCACCAAGCCGGCTCATCCGCACCGCTTCCGTAGCACGACGCCCGCGTCGGCGCATCCCGTCGCGATCGGACGCCGCCGTTGCCAAGCCGCGAGCGACGCTCAGCGCGACGATCGCCAGCAGCAGGCCCGCCAGCACGTCGACAGCGTAATGGCCGCCGAACAATGGCGTCGCCAAGATCGTCAGGCCAGCCCAGATCGCCGCCGGAACGCGCAGCTGGGTGAGCGGGTACAGCCCCCACAACAAGATAGCGGCTAGCGCCGCGTGATAGCTGGGAAAGCTGACAATGCCGGTCATGTGCGACAGGTCGAGCTGGCGGATCGAGCCGTCGCGCAGACCCAGTACCAAGCCGTGATCGCGCCAGGCGACCGATGTCCACAGCTGTCGGTACCGATCGGGATCGAACAAGTTGCCCGTGGCGGGCAGCAGTCCGGAAACGAGGACTGTAACCCCGCCTGCCAGGATCGCCGCGGCCATGGTTCTTTGCAGCCTTTCGAGCCTGCCGGTTCCGGCGAGCACCAGCACGCATGCGACCATCTGCAGCACTAGGCTGTGATAAGCGACCCCGGCGATCAGCAGGATCGGCCTCGGCAATTCGTCCGCTACCGCAAGGATCGCAGGCCAGTCGAAGCCCAATCGTTCATCCACCCCCGTCAGCCAACCATCCCACAGCGGACCGCTCGCTGCAGCCATCAGATAGGCAAGCACCACGCCCAGGATGGTGAATAGGGTCATCTGCAGAAACGACGTTGCTCCTGCGACCAGCCGTGCATCGGCTCGCACCCGCCCAATCACCAGCGCACCCACCAGCGCGGCAACTCCTAACGCAGGAAGGACAGCGTGTGCAGGCGACAGGCTGAAACCAAGCCCCTGGCTTAGCAGCACACAGCTCAGCGCCAAGCCTCCGATGACAGACCAGGTCACTGCATCGGCATAGAGAGGGGTCGTAATCGGCGGACGCATGATCTCAGAACGCGACTTCAAGCAGATCGGGCCCGCGGCCTCTCCAACGGTTCCACGCTCTGGCCTTGCTCGCACGACGCGGAAACACCGCATGACGAGGTTGAGCGCGCGCGATCCAAACTTCAACGCCGCCGCGCTGCTCAAGAGGATCGGCGGATAAGCGACTAACGGACCCGAGCAAACCGGTCCTAATGCCGACAGCACTGGCCGGATCGTGATCGGATGGGGCAGGCACGACAGGCTTTGCCTGCCAGGTCAGGCGGCGCTCGCAAAAGCTGCGTTCCCGTCCGCAGAGCTGCACTGGTTCGAGTCCAGCGGTCATTTTCCGATGTGGGACATGCCGGAAGAGACGGTCGAGGTCATTCTCAAAGCTGCACAGTGATAGTAGCGAGGAGTAACGCCGACCCAGAATCGGTCAGTCAGCAGGTTGTAGTCGCTTCCCGACTTCCGCCGCTCGCTCATCTCTGAGACTACCACGCATGAGGGGCCGGCGCGTACGTTGGAGGTGCTGAAGCGCGGGTGAGTGCCCACCTTCTTGCCGGTTGCCGATGGTGCATCATGCTACGGGCAGCTCGAGAACCGCACGCGTGCCGCCTCCCAAGGCGTCCGTCAGCGCAAAGCTACCGCGCTGACCAATCGCGAAATCGCGGACGATGCTCAACCCTAGCCCGGCCCCGCCTGTACTGCGGCTGCGTGAGCTCTCGCCTCGTTCGAACGGACGCAGCAGGCGGTCACGATCGACAGCAGGGATCCCCGGCCCACCATCCTCGACGCTGATGCGGACCACAGTCTCGGTTCGCTCAACCGAAATCGTGCCGCCGCCCGCGTGATCGAGCGCGTTGCGCAGAAGATTCTCGATCGCGCGGCGGAACGCGGGCGCCGGTGTCGAGATCCGCGCTGGCTCACCATCGCGAAGCAGCAGCGCGCCGTCGCGCGCAGTCATGCCCGCGACGATGTCGGCGAGCTCTGGCCGGACGTCGAGCAGCTCCGGCGGGTGCGCCGCGGCGCGGGCGAAGCTCAGCACCTCACCGATCATAGCCTGCATCCGCTCGACGTCCGCGATCATCCGCGCGCGCTGTGGCTCAGGCACCGTCTCGATCCGCAGCCGCAGCCCCGTCAATGGGGTGCGCAGGTCGTGCGCGATCGCGGTCAGCATGCGCGCGCGCTCGCCCGCCTCGGTGGCAAGCCGATCGCGCATCGCCGCGATCGCCGCGGCGGTCTCGCGAAGTTCGCGCGGGCCACCTTGGGGCATCGACACCGCGCCAGTTTCCAGCGCGCCGGCAAGCGCGCGAAAAGGGTCGGTCAAGCGGCGCGCGAAAAGCCAAGCCAAAGGCGCGAGCAGCAGTAACGTCACGATGAGCGACGTCAGGACATTGCGCTGCCAGACCGTGAGCCAGGGTCGCACCGGCGCAACCCGCCACCAACGGCCCTCCGCACCGCGCACGCTCAGCGCGAAGGGCGCATGCGGCACGTCGAGTAGCATGGCGCGGTACGACGCCGCGTCCCGCGCTGCGTCGAGTCGCTCGAAGAGGCCGTTGCCGCGCTCACGGAAGATCATCGGCACGCCCTGGCGTGCGCCGGCTCGCGCCGCGGGCTGAGCGCGCTCGTGTTCCTCCCCCGATCCTGCCGCGTCCAGCCACGTCACGCGGACCGTAGATGGCGGTCGACGCAGTTGAAGAGCGATCAAGGCCTCCAGCGCGGGTGCTCTCGCCCCTGTCTGCGGTTCGGCGGCGAGCTCGCGCGACAGCACCGCGGTCGGTTGGCGCAGGGCGCCGATCGCCTCCGCGGCGCTCATCCGCGCCGCCGGGGGTGCCGGCGACACCAGTACGATCGTCGCGGTCGTAGCGACACTCAGCGCCGCCACGGCAACGCCGAAGCCGCCGATCGAGACCAGGGCGCTCGGCGCACGCCTCATGCCGGTCGCACCGGCGGCACGAGGCGATATCCTACCCCTCTCACCGTCTCGATGATCGTCGCCGGATCCGCCTCGGCCAGCTTGCGGCGCAGCCGGCTCACCGCGATGTCGATCGCTCGATCATAGGGCGCCGCGTCGAGCCCGCGCGCCAGGTCGAGCAGCACGTCACGCGTGAGGATCCGGCCCGGGCGGCGGACGAAGGCCGCGAGCAGGGCGTGTTCGCCCTCGCTCAGCGCGACCGCGCGACCGGCGGGATCGCGCAGCCGGCGATCGTCCATGTCGAGCCACCAGCCGGCGAACGTGACGCCCGCATCGGCGGTCTCGCCGCTGCTGGCTGTCGCAGGTCGACGCAGCAGCGCGCGCACGCGGGCGAGCAGCTCACGCGGCTCGAACGGTTTTGTGAGATAGTCCCACGCGCCCACCTCGAGACCCACGATCCGGTCGGTCACGTCGTCGAGTGCGCTGAGCATGAGGATCGGCACCCCGCCGGGCGAGAGCCGCCGACACAGCGACAGGCCGTCCTCGCCCGGCATCATCACGTCGAGGACGAGCAGGTCCGCGGGCGCCTGCCGCCATGCCTGCTCGCCCGCGGCCGCGTCAGCCGCGATGCGCACCTCATAGCCGTGACCGCCGAGGAACTCCGCGATCGCGTCGCGGATGCTCGCGTCATCGTCGATGACGAGGATCGTGCTGCGGGCGATTTTTCCTTGCTCCATGCCGTATGGGTAGCCGCCTCGTGTAGCATTTGCGTATCGGCGCCCGCTACCGCACCGCCATCGTTGCGCTACCCGGCGCCGCTTTGATCACCCTCGACGAGGCGGACGCGGGGTGTGACGGTGAGAGCGAGAGACGGACTGGCGGTCGGGCTATGGACGACGATCGCGGCCGGCAGCGCGGTGGCGCAGGGGCCTTCCACGGCGGCCCTTGCTCCTGCCGCGGACACAGCCAGCAACGAGGACGAGGTCGTCGTCGCGGGTGGGCGAGCGCGTGGCTCGATCGTGGCCGACGTTCGGCCCGAGCGCGTCTTCCGCGCCGCCGACATCAGGGCGTTCGGAGCCGACGACGTCGAGGCGCTGCTCGGCGCCATCGGCGCGCAGAGCGCCAGCAATGGCGGGCGCGGCGACGACGGTCCGGTGACGCTCCTCAACGGGCGACGCGTCTCCAGCCTCGCCGAGATCGCGCGCATTCCCGCCGAGGCGATCCAGCGCATGGAGATCTTCCCCGAGGAGGTCGCGCTGCGATACGGCTATCGCGCCGACCAGAAGGTGGTGAACGTCGTGACGTTTCAGCGCTTCCGCTCGGTCGTCGGTCAGGCCGGCTACGCCGCGCCGACCGCGGGCGGACGGCAGCGCGGCGACGTCGACGCGGACGCACTGGTGATCCGAGGCGACACTCGCTTCGGCCTGGGCGCAACCTACACGCGCGCGGCGAACCTGCTTGAGCGCGATCGCGGGCTGACACAGCCGTCCGGCGCGGCGGATCTCGGCCGCGACCGTACGCTGCTTCCCGCGACCGAGCGCCTGCGGGTCGAGGGCGTCGCGAGCGGGCCCGTCCTGGCTGCGGTCGCGGCGACGCTCAATGCCAGCACCGAGAGCAACCACTCACGCGACCTGCTCGGACGCTCGACAGGTCGAGCCCTGCGCCGCGACGATCGGCAGGACGCCGTGCACGTCGGCGTGACGCTCAGCGGCAGCGCGGCCACGTGGCGCTGGACTGCGCTCGGCAACCTCGATCGGCGGTCGGGACGAACGCTGACCGATTTGGCGGCGGGGGGACGCGACACCGTGCGGACTGCCGACACGACCGCCGGCGCCGACCTGATTGTCGCCGGCCCGCTCACGACTGCGCCGGCGGGTGCGATCATCGCCACTCTTCACGGGTCAGTAGAAACACGTGATCTCGTGACCTCACCCAGGCAAGGCTCCAGCTTGCCGCAGGGCTCGCTCAACCGTGACAGCGCCGCAATGCAACTGAACCTGGACGCGCCGCTGCTCGGGTATGCTGCACCGGGCGGATCCCCGTTCGGTCGGCTCTCGGCCAATCTCGACGCCAGGGTGGCGCGCCTCTCCGACGCCGGCACGACTTGGAGCTATGGCGCTGCGCTGAGCTGGTGTCCGACGCGCGCGTTCGGCGTGATCGTCTCCGGCACCAGCGAGCAAGCGGCACCCGACCTCCTTCTGGTCGGCGGAGCGGCGCTGCTGACCCCGAACGTACGCACGCTCGACGGCGCACGCGGCGAGGTCGTGGACGTGACCCAGCTGTCAGGTGGCAACCCGCTGCTGCGGTCTGCCGAGCGCCACATCACCCGGCTCGGTGTGAACCTTCGTCCGCTGGCGCATACCGACCTGACGCTGAGCCTCGACTATACCAGGACGCTGGCCGACGATCCGGTCACCACCCTACCGCTGGCAACGCCGCAGGTGGAGGCCGCCTTTCCCGAGCGCTTTCGCCGCGACAGCAGTGGTCGTCTGACCGAGGTCGACGCGCGACCGCTCAACGCGGCAGCGTCGCGGCTGCGGCAGCTTCGCTGGGGGATCAACCTGACCCGCCCGCTTGGCCCGACGCCACCCGGCATGGCGGACGGGATAATCCGTATTCCGGCAGGCCAGGCAGGCCAGATGACGCAGGAGCCGAACGGCTCCGTGACCTTCCGGCCGACGCCGGGCAGCGACTTGGCCCGCAACATAACGCGCGCCTCCAGCCGTATCTTCCTGAGCCTTTACCATGAATGGACGCTCGAGGACTCGCTCCTGCTGCGCCGCGGCCTGCCGGCGCTCGACCTGTTGTCGGGCGACGCGGTCGATGTCACCGGCGGCCGACGGCGCCACCAGATCGAGTTCCAGGCGGGCGCGTTTCAGCGCGGCCTCGGCGCTCGCCTCCAGGCGACCTGGCGGAGTGGACTTACGCTGGATCAGGATGAGGCGAGCACCGGCGCACTGCGCGTCGGCAGCCTCACCACCGTCAATGTGACCTCCTTTATCGAGTTGACCGAGCGACTAAGGGGGCTGCCGGAGTGGCTGGGGAGGACGCGTGTGAGTGTCGCTGTCGACAATATCTTGAACCGACGTACCAAAGTGCATGACCGGCTCGGCGCCACGCCACTGGCCTATCAGCGCGGCTATCTCGACCCGCTTGGACGGGCGTTCACGATAAACATTCGAAAGGTGCTTTGAGCGAAGCGATTTCACCGACGTCGGTGAGTAGCGGCTTCGACTCCAAGCTGGAAACAGAAAATCGGCTGATGCGGTCGCGGGTCCATCGCGCTGATCGCCAACGGAGACCCAAAAACGGTCGCTCAGCAGTCTCAGTGCCCCGATGAAAAGCGACCTCTTGTTCAGCTTGCTGCTCAGTCCCGGGTGGCGAGAAGCTGCACAGGGTGCTGTCAGTCTAATGCGAACTCGTCTCTACAAGGTGCACCTCCGGCTTCGAAGGCGACGGGTCAGCTGGCGAGCGCCTGCCACGCTGCGAGCGCCGCGGAGCGGCGCTGCTTGTAGGTCTGGCGGTCGACGAGATGGCGTTCGTGGTTGAAGTGGTTGTGAACGTTGGCGTGGACCGAGGTGAACTTCTGTAAGGTGCGCATCTGCCGAAGCCGCAGCATCGCCCGCTCTCGTCGCCTGAACGGCAGGTGCGAGTTCTCCACCCGGTTGTTGGCCAAGCGACCCACCTGCTGCTTCTCGCGGCTACCAAGCTCCGTCAGTGCAGCACCGTAGGAGCGCAGACCATCGGTGGTAATCGCCTCAGGCGAACCGTGGCGTTTGAGCGCCTTCTTCATGAACGCGAGTGCCGCCTTCTTGTCTCGGGTTTTCGTGACATAGCTCTCGAGGATCTCACCCTCGTGATCGACGGCGCGCCACAGATAGACCATCTCACCGTTCAGACGTACGTACATCTCATCGAGGTGCCAGCGCCAATGGCGAAAGCCGCGCATGCGGCTCACCCGCTGGCGCCGCACCTCGCCCGCGAACAGCGGACCGAACCTGTTCCACCACAGCCTCACGGTCTCGTGGCAGATGTCGATCCCGCGCTCGAACAGCAGGTCCTCCACGTTCCGCAGCGACAACGGAAAGCGCACGTACATCAGCACCACCAGCCGGATCACTTCCAGCGACGAGTTGAAGTAGCGGAACGGACTGGCTGGCTTGCGCGGGCGGGGCATGCCCCTCCCCGGCCTCGCCCGCTGCCGCAGGTGCATTAGCTTTGACAGCGCCGTCTTTATGTCTTCTCATCCACTGCTAGGCTGCGACCTGCCTCGAGGTGGCTGGCTCGGCGATGGCGTCAACCGCCGCCGAAAGTGAACCGACATAGCCATCCGCGCCAAGCTCGCGCTGGATCCCGACATCCGTGAGCGCCGCTTCTCCTTGCGGCCACAAGCCGACAATGATGCGTGCTTCCGGAGCCTTCGTCCTGAGGCGCCGAACCAGGTAGCGCAGCCGTGCAGGTGATCCGTTCAACTCCAAGTAGGAGATCATGATCGTCGTCACTCCGGCAAGATCGAGCGCGGCGATCGTCTCTCGGTTGACGGCACCATGCGCGATCGTTCTCGCTTCAATGCCGCGTTGTTCTAGCAGCTGCACGACCATGGCAGTCACCGCTTCGTCGAAGGCGCGATGGCCGGCGATACAGGCGACCAAGCCGGCATGCAGTGCGGGTCGATCTCCGGCGGCGCGCGACGGCTTCAGGTCACTGATCACCGACAGCATCGAGCGCGTCATCCGTCTCGCGCCTGCATCGTCGATCGTGCCGCGCGCGTGATCCTCCACGGCAAGCTTCAGGCCTTCCAGCACGACGCTGTCATAGTACGCGGTCAGCGAGCGATCGCCGAGCAGCACCTCGGCCTGCGCCAGTGCCTCGTCAGAATTGTCGGCGAGGATGCGTTGATAAAAACTTTCAACCGGTGTCAGGGCGGGTCGATCGCCGAGCAGCACGTCGAAGAACTCCAAGCTCTTCACGTGGCGGCCCATAACGACCAGGCACAGCGTCAGCGGCGTCGACATGATGAGGCCGATCGGGCCCCACAACCACGTCCAAAAGATTGCCGACACGATCACCGACACCGGCGAAAGGCCGGTAGAGTGCCCGTAGAGCAGCGGCTCCACGACATAGCCGGTGATCGGCTCGACCACGACGAACAGCGCGACCACCTCGATCACCATGCCCCACCCCGGATCAACCGCAGCCGCAAGCGCGGCGGGCGCGACCGCCGCCAGGAACGAGCCGATATACGGCACGAAGCGGAGCAGCCCCGCCATGACGCCCCACATCGCCGGCGACGGTACCCCGATCGCCCATAACCCTAAGCCGATGACCAGGCCGAAGCAGGTGTTCACCGCCAGCTGCGAGAGGAAGTACTTGCTCAGCCGCTGTCCGGCGTCGTCGAGCGCGCGCGTCGTCCGGTGAAGATCACTCGACCCGAACACACGAATGAAGCGGTCGCGCAGGTCCTCCTTCTGCATCAGGACGAAAATCGCGACGATAAGAACGATGATCGTTGTCTCTAGCGGACCCAATATCGGCTCCACCACGGTGCGCGCGATTGTGAAGGGCGACGTGCTCTCCTGGACGATCTGTACCGGCACCGGGCGCCGCTGGCCTTCGGCGGGTTGCGCTCCACCAGTGGTGAGCGGCGGTGTGGCGCCCTGCGGGGTGGTCGCATGCCTGCCGCCGAGCTCTCTGGTGATCGACGTCATTTCGGCCAGTGCGAAACCCTGCACGCCCTCCACCTTAGCCTGGATCGTCTGCGCGTACTGTGGCGCATTGACGGTGAGCGAGGCGGCCTGGCTTCCGATCAATGTGCCGAGGAGCCCAAGAACGCCTAGAGCCGCCAGCACCGTGAGGATCACGGCAGGCGCCCGCCACAGGCGCAAGCGCTGGAGCAGGTTCACGACCGGCGACAGAACGAACGAGAGCATGACCGCCAGCGTGATCGGGATCAGCACCTCTTGACCGAAATAAAGCGCAGCGATGACCAGCGTACCAACCGCCACACCCGCCAGCGTCTTCAACTCCGGCGCGGCCGCCGCGGGGATCTTCGCCGCTCCACCGAGTTCATCCGGTCCAGCACGACTGCCGGTCAGGACGTCTTTGTAGCCGGCAACGCTGTCTAGGTCGCTCATGATCGAATGCCTCACACTCAGGCAACCTGTGCCGGTTACACAGCCTAGGCGCATTGGCGCTTCGCGTCATCATCGCTTAAGGCGATAATCAATGCCTGGCTTGCTAAGGCCAGTCGATTTCATCGTCACCACAGCGGGGCCTCGACATCGGGACGCAGCGACCAGAAAACAGACTGATCTTCTTCCGGCAAGCCGACCCAATATCGGACACTTAATGCGCTGCGACCGCTCACCGACTATCGCCATTCGTTCACCTTACCAGTCGAGGCTCGCCAGCCAATCCAAAGAGGTGAGTGACCGATAAGGTATCTGTCGGCTCCTTTCCGAGCTAATCACGCCCGTTCCGCAATCAGGTCGCCGGCTGAAGCCTGACCAGGATCTGGCTCTCCTCACGCACGATGTAGTTGCGGAGGTCGTCGACAAGCGGGCGAAACGCGGAGGCAAAGCCTCTCTGGTCATGCTCGATGCGGGCGCTAGGCCAGGCGCTGTTGAGACATGCCAGAGCAGCACGCCATTGCTGCAATTCGCGATGAAACGCGGCAGCAAGGCGCGGGCATAAGGATCCGGCGTCGACGGCAGCTCGGATCGTCCTGCCTTCCTCCTCGCAATGCGTATTGACCAGGCGAGAGAAGCTCAGTCTCAGTCGCGCGAGACTGTCACGTCGGCATGGCTGCCGCGCCGACGCCTCGGCGAGGATCGCGGCAGCGAGATCGAGCATCTGGCGGTGCTCTGCCGCGTGAACAGCCTTCATGTACTTATCCGCCTGTTGACCAACATGATCATTGAATTGGGCGGAAGGCGTTAACGCGACTTTTCGCCGGTGAGCACGAGTGCCGGCGATACGACCTTTGTAGGAGAACGCCGCGCATTGCCCCGCCCAGGTTGGCGAGCGGGGTGTTCGCGCACCATTCGCGAGGTAGCCCAGCTTCTCACGATCTTAATCTGTCGCGGTCAAGGTCGAGCGCGATATGCCTTCGCCGCTCCTAGACCACGCGCCTCAACACGAAGACTCCTATGTCGAGCGGGTCGCTAGCCTGTTCGCGACAAGAATGCCTGCGACCATCATGAGCGCGCTCTTTTTGCTGGTGGCCACGCTTGTGTCGTTGCGCTCGCGCGATGGCGCCGCGTCGCTGCTCCTTGGCCTCGGCGCGGCAGCCAGCGGTTGGCGGCTATGGCTCCTCTACCGTGGCCGAGCGCGCTGCGCCGCAGCGGCCCTGTCGAGGGCTGACGCGCGCGAGCTTGAGCGACGATTTGGCGCGTCCTACCTCGCCTTCGCCGTGCTGTTCGGCTGCTTCGCGGCGCGCGCGCTGATGCTGCCCATCCCATCGCTTCACCTGCCAGTCGCGATCCTCGTCGTAGGCTATGCCGCAGGTGCCGTAGCCACCACGGCCTTACGGCCGCTGATCGCCGGTGGAAGCGTCCTTCTGGGTGTCCTGCCACCCGTCCTTGCTTTGGCCTTCCGGGCGGAGCCCGACCATTCGGTCGCGGCGCTATGCCTCATCGCGCTGCTGACTGGAGGGCTTCGCAGCCTCACGAAGCGCCACCTTGCACAGGAGCGGCAGTCAGCCACAAGTTCTGCCTTCGCAGCGCTCGCGCGGCGCGACCACCTGACCGGCTTGATGAACCGCTTCGCGCTCGCAGAAGCGATCGCAGGCTTTAATCGCGCCGGTCCGTCCGCGGGCAGCTATGCGTTGCACTACCTCGATCTCGACGGCTTCAAGCAGATCAACGATCAACTCGGTCATGCTGCGGGCGACGCGCTCCTCTGCGCCGTTGGAGAGCGTCTGACCGCCTCTGCACAGCGCGGTGACGCTGTCGCGCGTCTCGGTGGAGACGAGTTCGTCGTCATGCAAGTCGATGCCTCATCGTCGACGGTGGTCGCCGAACGGGCCGATGACATCGTTCATTGGCTGAGCGCTCCTTACCGGATCAACGGAAAGGTCGTCAGTGTCGGCGCCAGCATCGGTTCAAGCCGACCGTCGAGCCGCGCCTGCGAGATGAACTCCCTTCTTGAGGAGGCAGACGCGGCGCTCCGACACAATAAGCTGTCGCGCGATCAGCGCCAAATATGGCCCTACGGTTATCAGCTTTTCGCGCGCGCTTAAGCTGTTATCTCCGTCAGCTTGTTGAGGATCGGGGCTATCGACCGAGTGGGTCGACGATATCGAAATGGCTAGTGAACCATGTTCCCGGTGCCAGTCAGCTGGATCGAGCGTGTGACCAACTTGCCGCGGACGATGTCTGCAACGAAGTCGATCGTCAGCACAGTCCCACGATTATCGACCCGTTCATATTGCGACAGTTTGACCAGCCCGGTCACGTATGGCTGCGCGCCATCGAAGTAGACGTTGAGGACGCAGTCACCCACTAACCGGCTCGACGCTCGCGGAGCCGGTGCGTTTGGTTTGACAGGGCCCTGCGAACCGCTTTGGCAGGAGGCTCAGGTGCGGGATGAGCGGCATCGCTACGTCGAACCGTCGATGCCGTTCCCGATTCCTCGTGCAACAGAACGAGGATTGTAGCGATCGGTGCGGCGGTGAGGATCAGCAGAAAAAGGCCCATCAGCCAATCGTTGGTCGCTAGCGGCTGCGAAAAGCCACCGCTCGGTTGCATTGACGGATAACGTCGCATCGGGCGCCTGCCAACTTTCCCTGGGTGAACCGAACGGTTCGCGGCTGCTCGATGGGCAGACGGCCTGATCTGCGAGCGATCATAGGCGGCCCGTGCTTCCTTCTTTCCCAGGACCGCGTATGCCTCGTTGATCTCCTTCGCACGAGCAGAAACATCCACGCCTTGGTTGGTATCAGGATGATATTGACGAAGCAGCGCCTTCCACGCGGCATGGATGGCATCGCGACTTGCCGTCGAGGGAACCCCTAGAACCGAATAATAGTCGGGTGAAAGATTCATCCCGTCGTTACCTACGGCGTATAGGCGAGGAAGGAAAGTCCGACTACCGCCTGATCTGAACCGGGCCTTCCTCGGTGCTTCAAGGTCCGGCTTTAGGCGCCAACAATGCGGTGGCTACCATGCTTAGCCGCAACAGCGTGCCTCAGACGCCACGGCGCCGACGGGCGCTGACCTACAGCAGGCCATTCGACTCACCCGACCGCTTTCTTCTCTGGACGATCAGTGAGGTAGGGATCTGACCTCCTACAGGACGAGACGCCCTCGCATCCCGCCCCACTCCACCCCACGTTAGGCCCGCACACTCGGCGCAGGAGCTTGCCCCATGTTCATCGCCATGAATCGATTTCAGGTGATCCCTGGTGAGGAGGATGCCTTCGAGCAGGTCTGGCTGTCGCGCGACTCATACCTGGCCGGCGTGCCGGGCTTTGTCGAGTTCCATATGCTGCGCGGGCCCGCGGCCGACGACCACGTCCTCTATTCCTCCCACACTGTTTGGCGGTCGCGCGGTGACTTCGAGGACTGGACGCGATCCGAGGCCTTCCGTGCCGCCCATCGCGGCGCGGGTGACCACAAGCCGTTATACCTGGCGCCGCCCCGCTTCGAGGGCTTCGACGTCATCCAGACGGTCACGCCATCGTGACGGTCACTCGGCGCCCAACGTTCGCCAGCTTGGTCGAGCAGGCGATCGACAACCTCGTCGGCGCGGTTGCCTCGCCGATCGTCACTCGCATTGCCGCGTTCAACAAGCGCCGCCTGCCGCCCCGTGATGCGCCACACCCGCTGCTTACCGGCATCCACGAGCCGATGACCGAGGAGCTGACCCTCACCGACCTCGCCGTGGACGGAATCATTCCGCCCGAGCTCGACGGTCGCTACGTTCGCATCGGACCGAACCCAGCCAACGCCGACCCGCGCTCCTACCATTTCTTCACCGGAGACGGCATGCTGCACGGCGTCCGCCTCCAGGGCGGACGAGCCCGGTGGTATCGGAACCGCTGGATCCGCTCGACGGATGTCGCGGCCGCGAGAGACGTGCCGGCGGCTCCAGGACCACGGCACATCTTCGACACCGTCAACACGAGCGTGCTGGACCATGCCGGCAGCGGCTGGGCACTGGTGGAGGCCGGCAGCACGCCTGTCCGCTTCGACGAGCATCTCGAGACGCAGCGCTACGACGACTTCGGCGGCACCCTGCCCGGCTCCTTCACCGCGCACCCGCGCCGTGATCCGGCAACCGGCGAGTTGCACGCGCTGTGTTACGAGGCGACCGATCCCAAGCGCATACGGTACAACGTCGTGGATGTCACCGGCCGGGTGCGACGATCGGTGACGATCCCGGTGTCGCACGGGCCGCTGATCCACGACTGCGCCATCACGCAGCGCTACGTCGTCGTCATGGACCTGCCGCTCACCCTGTCGATGCGAACGGTGCTGGCGGGCCACGGCTTTCCTTACCGGTGGAACGAGAAGCACGCGGCCCGAGTCGGGCTGCTGCCCCGTGACGGCGAGGCGGAGGATATACGGTGGTTCCCGCTCGATCCCTGCTTCGTGTTCCACACCGCCAACGCGCATGATCTGCCAGACGGGAGTGTTGCGCTCGACGTGATCGCGTACGACCGCATGTTCGACGGCGACAACCTGGCGCCGGACGAGCAGCCCCGCGGCCTCGAGCGCTGGACGATCAACCCTTTGGCCGCATCGGTGGATCATCGCGCGATCGACCCCGCGCCGCAGGAATTGCCGACGATAGACGAGCGTCGCACCGGCCGCCCCTACCGCTATGTCTATGCGCTCGGACTGCCCGAACAGATGACGGAGACGCTTGTCGGTGAGGCACCGCTGATCAAGCACGACTTGGAGGCTAACACGCGACAGCGGCACGATTTCGGGCTGGGACGCATTGCGGGCGAGTTTGTGTTCGTTCCGCGCGCTCTAGATGCCGGTGAGGATGATGGCTGGCTTATCGGGCTCGTGATCGACGCCGGGGGGCACACCACCGCGCTGGAGATATTGGACGCACGAAACTTCGAGGCGCCGCCCGTGGCATCCGTTCGTATCCCGCATCGCGTGCCGCCTGGCATCCATGGCGCCTGGCTGAGGTAACTCGATCCACGTCGCAGTCGCTTGGTCCTCCGGACCGACGCTTGACCGTCAGCGGACGTCCAGCGAGCTCTCTACCTTGCCGATGAGCCACCAGACGCTTCTCGATCGAGTGCTGACGCGAAGGGTCTGCTTGACCGCGACCCGCACGGGTGTCTGCCGCGGCCCTACGTCGTCGCGTCGCGTTCGTCGCTATCGCCGGCCGCGATGTCGTACACTGCACCGGGTTGCGCCGCGACGAACCTGCGGGGTGCGATACCGGCGGTCGAGAGAGCGGTCGCAAGCGCAAGTCGGGGCGCCTCGCGCCCCTCGTCCGTCAGTTGGAATGTCCCCCAATGGATTCCGAGCGCCTGTTTCGCACGAACGTCACGGAAGATGCGGACCGCTTCGCCAGGGTCGACGTGCTGCGCCGCCATGAACCAGCGTGGCTCATAGGCGCCGATCGGGATAAGCCCGACATCGGGTGCGGGCAGTCGCGCGCCGATGTCGCCGAAGATCTTGCCGTCGCCGTAGCCGGTGTCGCCGGCAAACCAGATCGAGCCTGCGGGTGTCGTGAGATAGTGGCCCGCCCACAGCGCCATGCGAACGTCCGACGGCCAGCGATTGGCCCAGTGATAGGCTGGCGTGAGCGTCGTGGTCACACCACCGCCGAGCACGATCGTGTCCCACCAATCGCCGGTGACACAGCGCGCATCAGGGATCGCGGCACGTACGATTGCGTCGTTGCCGAGCGGCATCGCCATCACCGGCGCATGCGCGGCGTGCAACCGCTGGAGCGTGGCCATGTCCATGTGGTCGTAGTGGCAATGGCTGATCAGAATCGCGTCGATCGGCGGGAGGCGCTCTAAGGCGATCCCTGGTGCGGTCACACGCTTCGGCCCCGCCCACGTGAAGGGGCTGGCACGGTCCGACCAGACAGGATCGGTCAATATGTTGAGCCCTGCCGCCTGGATGAGCAGCGAAGCGTGGCCCACCATGGTGACGCGAATGCCAGAGATGCGGTCGTCCGGAACCGTTTGGGTGACCGGTATGACTTTCGGCCATCGCTTCGCCGCGCCGCCGAGCTTCCAGCGCAGCATGTCCCGCAACCCGCGGTCGGTCATCTCCTGCCCCGGGTTGAAGAAGCGCGCGCCGTCGTAATGGTCGCTCGGCGGGCCTGAGTAATAGCGGTTTTTCGTCACGTGCCCTTGAATACCGAGACCCTCTTGTCCGCGGAAGTCGATCCTTCCCACCTACGCGCCGCGCTCGGCGGCAGGAACGAGGTGATCGGCGACCAAACGATGGAGCGCGTCGATGTGGCCAGTGTCGCGGGTCCCGTTCGGGTCCGAGGTCATCACGATGGTCAGCTGTAGATCGGGAATGACATAGACCATCTGCCCGCCGTAACCCCATGCGAAACGCACGGCATGTCCTCGCATGTCGGTGAGGAACCAGCCGTAGCCGTAGGCCAGCCCGCTCCACGGCGAGACGGTGCGCGGCGTCCAGCTCTGCTCGATCCACTTAGCCGACACGATCCGACGCCCGTCGATCTCGCCGCCGCGGCGGTACAGCTCGCCGAACCGAGCGAGCGCGCGCGGCGACAAGCGCATCTCGTTGCCGCCGAAGTGGATGCCTTGCGGATCTGCAGGCCACGGTGGGATCGTGATGCCGAGCGGCTCGCCGAGCCAGGCGCGAGCGTTCGCCAGCGTGCTGCGGCCGGTGGCCCGCGTGAGCGCCGCTGAGAGCAGGTGGGTGGAACCGGTCGAGTACAGCATGTCCGTGCCGGGCTCTGCGACGAAGGTCCGTGACAGAGCGTAGCGTACCCAATTACTGCTCGAGACCCAGCGACCGTAGTTCTCGCCCGACGTCCTCTCGAGCCCCGCCTGCATAGACAACAGGTTACCGACGGTCACTCGCGCGAGCCTAGGATCGGGCTCGCGCGGCGCCTCGGAGCGCAGCAGCGGCAGCACGGGCTGATCGACGCCGGCAAGGACGCCGCGCTCGATCGCGATCCCGATCAACGCCGACATCACCGACTTCGACGCCGACTTGATGTTGACCGGCCGGTTCAGCGGCGGCCCATCATTGAAGACGCGCGCCGCCATCGTCTCGCCGTCGCGCAGCACCAGCAGCGAGCGGAGTCTTGGCAGACGGCTGGCAGCATCGACGGCCGCGCCTAAGTCTACGGCACCGACGCCGGTTGTTCGCACGGCGACCATCGGCTGGGAACATGCAGTCGTCGGCGCGCTGTCGCAGGCAGCAAGGAACATCAGGCACAAGGCGACAAACTTCATCACACCGATGTCGGCACGCGGCGCGACGATGCAAGCCAAGGCAGAATTCGGTGAATTGCTTCGAGCCGATCGGATGTCCGCGCGGCGGCTACTACGAGATAAGAACGAACCTTGACCGACTCAGCGACTGCTGATTGCAACCGGACGTTGCGCTCCCTTACGCTCCTTTGCTCACCGGTGGCGCTGACCGCTTGCTCGTTAGGTTCAGACGAAGCCAGCAACCGGAACGTTTCCCGCGATGCCTCGGAGGGAAGCGAGCCTGCCGCAATCAGATCCGCTCGGCAGGCCTGTAAGCACCTCCGCGAGTCGCCGAGAGAACGTGAGGAGTCCGACGTCGGCATCTCGGACTATGAAGCGTGCCTTGGCCGACGGGCGAACCTGACTCACCCGGCGGATCCGCGACTTTGTCATCACGCTAGGAGCAGAGTGTCGGCTTCTGGGACCTGCACCTTAGGGGAGTGATGTCCACGAGTGAGCGCTTGAGGCCGTCACGCTTCCTAAGCTGAGGACCCGGGCCTGACCTCCTTCCTTATAGAGAACGGACGTCCCTTCATACGCCAAGCGAGGGCGCTGGGAGGCGCATGAACTTGCCGACGGCGAACGCCGACCGCTGGTGAAGTAAGCGGGCTTGCAGTCATAACTCTACATATGTATGAGAACCACATGGTTCGATCTCGTCGTCCCTCGCCGCAAATGATCGCACTCCTCCTGGCGCTGTCTGAGGAGGCACCGGGATGGACGCACGGCTATGAGCTGATGAAGGTCACGGGACTGAAATCAGGCTCGCTCTACCCGCTCCTGATGCGGATGACCGACCAGGGCTTGGTCGAGGCGGAATGGCGCGAGCCGATCGTGATGGGTCGGCCGCCGCGTCACGCCTATCGACTGACCGCACAGGGGCTGGCGCTGGCGCGCGGCGCGACGAACGATCTCCCGCTCTCCCGTCTCCCGGCTCTCCCGGCATGAGCGCTTCGCTGTCACGCATGGTGATGGCGTTGGCGACCGCGAGCCTGGGTCCGCATCGCCGTGGCTGGACGCTGGCGATGGAAGCCGAATTGGAAGAGGCAATGGCGGAAGGCCAAGGCCTGTCCTTCGCCGCCGGTTGCTTGTTGACGGCCTGGCGCGAACTACCGGCCCACGTCGAGGGGCGGCTCGTGCTGGCCAGCTACACCTTGGTGCTGGGACTGATCCTGCCCGCGGCGGCGCTGCTGCTGGCCGGCGTGCTCGCCGGCTACCCTTACCTCCTTCCCTATGACACCGAAGCTATGAGCTCGTTCGCGGAAGTTCAGATGCTCGTGCCTTGGCTGAACGCCGGCAACGCCGCCGCGATGCCGGCGCTCACGCTGATCGTGTTGCTGCGCATCGCAAGCGACGTGCTGGTTGCATGGTTCGCGGCGGAGCGAGACTGGACACGGACGGCTGCCGCCCAGCGGTTCGGCGCGGCGGCGACCGTCACGCTGGCCACGTCGGCTGGCCTGATCCTGCTAGACGGCACCTGCGTCTTGCTGCCCGCCCTCACCTTGGTGATCGAGGCCGTGGCCATCGCGGTGCTGCGTCGCTTGCACGATGCGGCGGAAGAGAATCACTCGACCGGCCAGACGACGTGAGACGGCGAGGTGAAGGCCTCCTCCGGCTGCCACCTTCACCTATTCCCGCAGCGACGTGCCATGCTTCCACGTCTCCCGACCTCTTCTACAACCTGCAGGCCCTTCGAGGCTATGCGGCGGTCAGCGTGGCCACCTTCCACTTCGCGCTGATCCCGGCCGCATCAGTGCCGTGGCCTTACGGCAGCTTCGGCGTCGACCTGTTCTTCGTGCTCAGCGGCTTCATCATCGCGTGGAGCACCAGGGCCGGGCACCACGGCTTTCTGATGCACCGTGCGATCAGGGTCCTGCCGGCTTACTGGATCGCGACCGGCCTGTTCGGCGTGATCGTGCTCATCGCCATGCCTACTGAGGTCGCGCTCGGCTGGCTCGGCCGATCGCTGCTGTTCCTGCACGGCACGGACGGCCGGCCACCCCTCCTCTTCGTCGGCTGGACGCTCGTCTATGTGCTGGTCTTCTATCTGCTGTACGCCGGCGCGCTGCGCGCTGGGCCACGCCACGCGCCGTTCCTCGCTATCGCAGCATTGCTCGTGGTGGCTTATGGTGGACGGCTGATCGGCGTTGCCCAGCGTGACTGGCCATTGCTGATCGAGTTTGCCTTCGGACTGGCGACCTTCTTATGGGTCGACCGGCGACCTACGCCTTTTCCGCCTGGCGCGGCTCTGGCGCTGGTGCTCGTAGCGGCGGCGCTACCTTACCTATTGGAACCCGGCCTACACGGGCGGGACGGCGGCGCTGCCGGCCAGATCCGGGTGGCGGCACTCGGCCTGCCTGCCGCCGCGGTCGTGCTGGGACTGGTGCAGCTCGAGCGCGCAGGACTCGCATTGCGGAGCCGGCCCGTCCTCGCGCTGGGTGCAGCTTCCTACGCGCTGTATCTGCTTCACCCGATCGTCTTCTCCTTCGTACTGCCCGTCGCGCCCGGGTCATACGCCCGGCGCTTCGCCATCTTCATCCTTCTGCTGGCGATCACCATCGGCGCGTCGTTGGCGTTCTGCGCCTGATCGAGGCGCCCTTGCTCCGCTTCATGCGGCGCCGGCTGATCGGCAACGCGCCACCGCCGAGCGGGGCGACGGCGAATGGAGCGTTGCCGACGGAGGGTATGTGAGGCGGTACCGGACGGCATCCCTGCTGGCGGTGAGCTGGGTCGGGGTCCACGCGACCGATGCCTTCGCGCAGGAGGTACCTTCCGAGCGGCCGGCCGCCACCATCGACGCCGCACCGGACATCGTCGTCGTGGGCCGCCGCGGCTCGGCCGTCGCCGACATCGCCCCGCTCGCGGAGCTGGACGCAAACGCCATCGCCGCGCTCGGCGCGCAGAGCCTGGACGAGGTGAACCGCGCCATCCAGGACCAGACTCGCTCCGCCGACGGATCAGCGCCGATCCTTCTGCTCAACGCGCAACGCGTCTCGGGCTATCAGGAGATCCAGTCGCTCCCGCCCGAGGCGATCGAGAAGATCGAGATCCTGCCCGAGCCGGCGGCGTTGCGGTACGGCTTTCCCCCCTCGCGACGCGTGGTGAACTACATCACGAAGCGCCGCTTCACGCAGGTGGAAGCGCGCACGGCGCTGGGATCGACGCTGCCGACCGGGCGCGGGACGATCAATGCTCGCACGGGGTACACCCGGCTGCGGGACGACGCACGGCTCACCGCCAATCTGGACTACACCCGCTCCGATCCGCTGTACTGGTCCGATCGCAGCCTTCAGCCCGACCCCGATGTTCCGTTCGACGCGCTGGGGAACGTCACCGGCCTTGACGGGGGTGCGATCGACCCGGCCTTGTCCACGCTGGCGGGGGGCCCGGTTCTGATCGCGCCGGTTCCGGCCAACCCCCGCGCGCGCGGCACCCTTGCGGGCTATGCCGCGGCGGCCAATCGCCCGCGCCTGTTCGATTACGGACGCACCCTCACGCTCGCGCCCGCCAACGACACGATCAAGGGCGAGGCGGTGCTGGGCGGTCGTGTCGGCGCGACGCTGGGCGGATCGCTGTCGCTGTCGCTTGAGCACAGCCGCGATCACTCGCTGGCAGGACCGGCCTCTGCCTCGCTGATCGTTCCGACGAGCGACCGCTACTCGCCTTTCGCCGGGCCGGTGGTGCTGAACCGCTTCCTCACCGAAGCGCCCCCGCTCCATGTGCTCGACGGGCGCACCACGCTCGCGGTCGGCGCGATGCTGCGCGGCGCCCTTGCGGGCTGGCAGTGGGACGCCACCGTCGCGCTGAACCAGACCGTCCAGAGCGGTGTCACCGAGCGTGCAATTGACCTATCCGGCGCGCAGGGCGCGCTCGTCGTGGGAGCTGATCCCTTCGCGCCACTGAGCTCGGCGGTGCTAGCGAACCGGCTGACCGATCGAACTCGGCAGCGTACCCGCACGCTCGCGGCCAAGCTCGTCGCCAGCGACGATCCCTTCCGCCTGCCCGCCGGCCGCGCGACCGTCACCGCCACGTTCGAGGCAACGCGGTTGTCCGCCGCCTCCTCGCTGCGCGGCGTTGACACCTTTGACCTCCGGCTGAGGCGGGACCAGGTCGAGGCCGGTCTGGCGCTAAGCCTGCCGCTGGCCTCCCGCGCCAATAACGTGCTCGCGGCGATCGGAGACGTGTCCGCGAACGCGTCGGTGAACGTCCGCCAGGTCGAGGGCTTCGGCACCCTGTCCGACAACACCTTCGGGCTCGCCTGGACTCCCTTCCGAGGACTGCAACTGATCGGCTCGCTGCGCCGAAGCCGAGCGGCGCCCGATCTGGTCCAGCTGTCCGCCCCGCCGCGTACGCTCGAGAACGTGCCGCTTTTCGATCTCGCCAGCGGTCGCACCACTGTGGTGACGCTGTCGCGGAGCGGCAACCCCGCCCTGCTGGCCGACCGTCGCACCGTGCGATCGCTTTCCCTGACCTGGAAGCCGTGGCAGAACAGCGAGCTGCGTGTAGGAGCGTCGTACGAGGCGACGCAGATCCGCGACCAGACCGGCGTTCTGGTGACGCTCACGCCGCGAGCCGAGGCGCTGGTACCAGACCTGTTCGTCCGCGATGCCGTTGGACGCCTACGCTCGGTGACCTTTCGCCCGATCAACTTCAATCTCGAGCGACAGCGCAAGCTACAGCTGACGCTGACCTCGAGCGGCCGGATCGGCAGGCCTCCGCCAACGTCAAACGAGGGCGCGACCGCGCCCGGCGACGAGCGCCTAAGCTATTATCTCGGGCTGGTCCCGACCTACACCTTCGAAGACCGGTTGCGGCTCCGCCAGGGAGCCTTCTTCCTGGACCTGCTAAACGGCGACACGATCGGGAGCTATGCGCCGCGCGTCTCGGGCTATGCCTACGCCGGAGTCAACAAGCGCGGCCACGGCGGGACGCTCGGCCTCTACTACGCCGGCGAACGCCTCATTCGAGGCAATAGTCGGCTCAACGACCTGCGCTTCGCCTCCATCTTCCAGGTTGCTCTCTCCGGATACGTGCCGGTCTCAGCCTTCCTCCCCGGTCGAGCCTGGACGAAACACCTGCAACTGCGGCTGGAAGGCGCAAACCTGCTCGACTCCCGACAGCAGGTGCGGAACGGCAGCGGGATTACCCCGAACCGGTACCAGACCGATTTGATCGATCCGCTCGGAAGGACCGTCACCGTGTCGCTTCGCAAACGGTTCTGAGGAGACAACCTCCTACTATCGGGTGGACCCATGTGTGGACGGCCCTCCGTTGGCAAGTACGAGCATTCGCCTAGCGTTGCTAGTTGGTGCGGCCATGTGTCCGACCTGTTGGTGCGGCACATAGCCGCTGGCCATAATGCCATTCGCGCGTCTCGGGTCCCGATCAATTGCACGCACTCGAGGTGCCTGGGTCATCGTGGGTTTTCCCGATCCGGCGGTTCAACCGGCTTGTCGCATTAGCTCCTGTTCGCCCTTTCCAACCTCGTCAGGCGCAGTTGCCCGCGTCGTGTTCCTTACGCGACCTGCGGCTCGCGGTAACGCTCGCCGCTGGCCATCATTGCCCAGATAGTGCGGGCGTTTCTGTTGGCGAGCGCAACAGCTGCGACCTTGGCCGTGCGACGTGCGAGCAACTCCATGAGCCATGGTCGCTTCGCTCCGTTCCGCTCGGCGTAGCGCACCACCGCCATCGCACCGACGATCAGCATCTGGCGCAGGTACTGATGCCCAGCCTTGGTGATCCCACCAAGCCGCTCCTTGCCGCCGCTCGAGTTCTGCCGCGGCACCAGCCCGATCCACGCTGCGAGGTCGCGGCCTGAGCGGAAGATCGTTGGTTCTGGTACGGTGGCGACTATTGCGCTGGCGAGCAGCGGACCGACACCGGGTATCTCCATCAGGCGGCGACCGAGCTCGGTCTCTCGCGCGCTCGCCAGAATGCGGCGGTCATTCTCGAGGATCTGCTCTTTCACCATACGCAATTGAGCTGCCAGCATCTCCAGACATGATCTGGCATCGGCCGGCACACGCTCGTCGGTAGGATCGGCGATCACGTCGAGGAGCTGGTCGATGCCGTTCCTGCCGATCGGCGCCGCGATGCCGAACTCAGCCAGGTGAGCGCGCATCGCGTTGGACAGCTGCGTGCGCTGACGGTTGAGGATCAGGCGGACACGGTGCAGCATCATGGCGCTCTGTTGCTCCGGCGACTTGATGCCGACGAAGCGCATCGTCGGCCGGGTCACTGCCTCGCAGATCGCCTCGGCATCGGCCGCGTCGTTCTTGCCCCGCTTGACGTAGGGCTTCACATACTGCGCCGGCATGAGCTTCACGTCGTGGCCGAGTGCCACCAGCTCGCGCGCCCAGTAGTGCGATGTCGCGCATGCTTCGATGCCGACCAGACACCGGAGCAGCTTGGCGAAGAACTTCAGCATCCGCCCTCGCGTCAGCCGCTGCCGGATCACCGCCGCACCCTCCGCATCGACGCCATGTACCTGGAACACGTTCTTTGCGAGATCGAGACCTATCGTCGTGACGCTGCCCATCGTGGTTCTCCTTCCGGCTCTCCGCAGGTCATCCTGCGGGAGGGTTGGAGAGCCGTCCACGTCATCAATTGCGGTCACTCGGGCTCGCCTGTCGGCCGCTCAGTTCCGGACGTTTGTTCAGCGTCACGCCCGAGCCTTCTACGCGTTCCACAGCTATCCGGCTGGCCTGATTTGGGGAGTGAGCGGAACAGCAGCTTACAGGATAGATGCGTCTAGCTGTCCCCGAGCACGCTATACGCCAGCCATGCTGATCGAAGCGCCGAATCCCATGATGGCCGCGAGAACCAGGAAGATGCCGAGCGCCACCAGCGGCCCCGCAAGCGTGCGATCGGATCTTCTTGGTCGCGCCATTGTTAATGCCTGAACGAACTGAGGTATCTCGACAATCAAATATTGCGCTACACTGTGATCAATCAGGCGAGTGTGTCAATAACGCTGGCTTGAGCGGGTGACGCATGCCGCGCGCCAACCCAGATCACTTGTGCAGGTTCAACAGCTTCGACAAAGCTCCACCGCATTGTTATGCCTTAAGCAATGGACCTCGGCGGCAAGGCCCTCCGCTTAGGGCTAGCCGCCCGCAAATTTCTCCTGCATGTTGCTCTCGATAGCGTGTAGGAAACTAACTTGCATCCGTTGATGATGGCGCTGACAGTCTTCGCTTTAGCGCCCAATCAACAGGTTGGTGAGATGAGCCTTCCCTGTCCAGCTCCCTTCGAAACGCTGCTCTCTGACAGAGTTTTTCGTGCCTATCCTGCAAAGTTGCAAGCACTCATCGGATCAGGCGGCGAAATTCCGCGCAGCTGTCCAGCTGGCCTGATTGGCAAGGTGTCAGACCGGCAACTTACGGCCCTTGCGAGGCAGAGGCAGGTAACGTCTCCAACTGGCACCGGGTGACGAGGGTGCTCGTCAGACCTGCCCACGCGCTCGCTGCGTCGCCTACCGAGCGCCTCTTACATCCTCATCGACCGCCTGAGAAATTCATCGCTGGCCTCGAGGAGCCGTGTGCGCGCTCCCGCGTCCTCAAGCTGATGGTCCAGTCCTTCGAAGGTGAGCAGATCAACCGTCTTGCCCGCCGCCTTCAGGCGAGCCAGCATCAGCGCCGACTGGGCGTAGTTGACGTTCGCATCGAGCGTGCCGTGGGCGAGAAGAACCGGAACGGCGATCGCCGCGGCGTTGGCAGCGGGTGAGGCGGCGGCCGGCTGTGATCCGATGGAGGCAGTCTGCACGCGAGAATCGGTGAAGTTCTCGCGATCTGTCACGAGCGAGGCGAGGTCCGTCACCGGGGCGATCGCCACCACCGCCTTGAACAATTCAGGATCGAGTACCGCTGCCTCCAGCGCGGCGTAACCGCCGTATGACCAGCCCACAGCGCCCAGCCGTTTCGGATCGGCGATACCCTGCGCCACGAGCCAACGTCCCGCGTCGTTGACGTCGCCCACAGCGGTACGCCACGCGCGGAAGCCGTTCTCCATCAGGTAGGCGTCACCGTAACCGGCTGAGCCGCGGTAGTTGGGCTGGAGTACCGCGTAACCGCGCGCGGCGTAGAACTGCGCCAGCCAGTCGAAACCCCACTCGTCGCGGGCGGTCGGGCCACCGTGCGGCAGCACGATCGCTGGCAGGCCCTTGCGGGATCCTTCAGGAGGCAGCGTCAGATAGCCGGGGATCGTCGCGCCGTCTCTCATCGCGATCTGCACCGGCTCCACCTTAGCCAGCGTACGCTGCTCGAGTTCAGGCCGCGCTAGCATGAGCACCTGAAGCCGCTTCGCTACCTTGTCGAACAGGAAGTACCGGCCGGGTTCGGTATCAGCTGCCGCATGGATGAGCAGCTTGGTGCCGTCGCTGCTGCTGTCGACGACGTTGATCTGCGGCAGCTTGGGCAAGGCGCGGTGCAACGACGTGACCATCGTGTTGACCTGCGGATCGAGATAGGCCGCAATGCGCTTCTCGGTCACGTAGGTATACCCGACCACATGTCGGTCTCGCCCGATGCGGATCAGACCATCGATGTCGACATCAGGCCGGCTTGCAACAAGTGTCTCGCGATCGCTGCCGTCGAGCGCGTGGGTGTAGAGTGCCTGTCGGCCGTCGAGCTTGCGAAGCCCGTAGGCGACGTTCATCGCCTTATCCACCGCGAGCGGGGCGAAACCCTCGGCAGTGACAGTGTTGACCGTGCTCAGCGCTTCCCAGTCGCCCGTAGCGGATCGATAGCGGTAGACGACATTTCCGCTCCATTGGTTGGTTTGCCCGCGCACGTCGTAGTAGCCGATGATCCGAACCGCGCCTTGACCATCCGTGAGGAAGTTGATCGCGTTGGCGCGTGGCGGCTCCACGGTCCTGCTCGCCCCGCTTCGGGTGTCAATGCGGTCTACCGCGAGACCGTCCCGGCGCGAGCCGATGTTGGTGCCAGTCTGTTCGGTCCGCGCGTAAGGCTGAACCATCAGCACCGCGCCATCTGTTCCCGGCAACAGATCGATGACGCCGCCGCCATAAAAGGCGTTGGTGCGCTGATTGGTCTGCTTGTTGGTGAGCATGCGCTGGTTGCTACCGTCGGCGTCGACCGCCACCACGCGCGAGTAGCCAAGCGGCCGAGTGGCTTCCGGCACCTTCACCAATCCGACAATCGTGCAAACCAGCCGCGTCTCCGACACCCAGCGACAGTCGCGTAGGCGGTCAGGCCTTCCTGGCACCGACAGCGCCGGCTTCGGCACAGATCCTTCCGCCGTCGCGACGGTGAAAAGGGTCGACCCCTGTCCGGCAGCCGGCGCGATAAAGGCGATCTTGCTCCCGTCGGGCGAGAGGCTGACCTGCGCCGCCCCCTCGCGAGCGCCGAAGGCCGCCGCCACGGCATGCGCGTCTGCTGTCATCGCACGCGCCGCCGTTGTCGTGGCGAGCAACGTCGCCACGCCAAACCACCCTACCGCACGTTCCATGATGTTCCCTACGTTTCCCCGGGCTCATCTAAGCACACGCACAGCGAGGTGGCCAAGTCGCAAATCGGTCCGCACCGGCGCCAACTTTAAGCCTTTCGCGTTGCTCCGGCTCGATCCCGAAGCGCCCGCACCGACAATGATGTTTGTTTAAGCGCGACGCCGAAGGCAAAAGAAGGTGACCCCTAGGTCGCCATTCGGTGCCCTCCCCGCGCTGCCCAACTGCGGACGTCCGTTCACGTCGTTCCACTGAGACTGCAACGGAGAGGAGTGTTAGGAAATTAGCTCCGCGGCTTCGGCGATGCGCCCGCTTACCCACGCGCTTGACTCAGATGCGACCAATTCAGGCTCAACCGGGAGACTGCGCAAAGGCAACTTCGCCAAGCGCAGGTCTGCCGCCACGCTCCACTCCGCGGGTAGCTGTAATTTATCAATCGGCGACCCGTCATTGTCGGAGCCGAAATCAACGAAAAGGTATGGTTCGCCACCTGGGTCCGCGTAAGACGGATGACCACCGATCGTCGGAGAGCGAACACCAGCAGCCATGTAACAACTCCGCAAGTCGGACCGGACGAGATAGCGATATTTCCAGACGCATCCGTAAGCGGTCGACACCTCTAGCGACACATCTGTCTGAATGCACACCGGTCTCCAGATCGTTCGGGCACTCTCCCATATTTGTTGGACCGAGTTCCTCACCCGATCCGTTGAAGCGAGATATATACTGAGCGCCGTTAGATCGTGACCGGTTGCCAGTTCGCATACCATACCCATTTCTCTTCAAAAGGCGACGAACTCTCCGGCAAGGAGGGCCCATCCCGCGTCCGCGTATTCGGGAAGTCGAATGAGCGCACTCAGCCAGTGCGCCAGTTCGCTGCATCGCGTGACTCCCCGACGCCGGCAACTGCTCCAGCTATTTGCGCTCTCGAGATCGGCCGCCTCGACGAAGTAAGGGTAAGCAGCTAACTTCCGCCAGCGAGATCGGTCACCTTCTCTTATAACTTGGCCAATGTTGCTGATCGAGGTTAAAGCTAATTTCCTGACGATTATTGAAATATGCTCATCCGAGCCGATCTGGGATCGCGATACTCGCTCATCGCTGTTTACACCCGGGCTCCAGCGACTGCGAGACGGTAACGTAGTCCCGCTCGAAGACGTTGGGGAATCCTGTGGAGTATCGACTGTATCGCCTGAACAGCCTGAACAAGATCATCGACGCATTGACATTCCACGGAGACGATGACGAACAGGCAATCGCAGAGGCAGCACGTGTTGAGCACGCTGAGCACATCGAGATCTGGAGTGGTGCTCGGATGGTTTGCCGGGTTTCGCCGACGGCGGACGGAAAGGCCGGGCCGACATCATAGTCAAGCACACGGCTCGCGACGATCCAGAGACGACCGGTTGCAAGGTGCTGCGATACTTCAGCTCATGCGCGTACGAGACACCTCCGCGAGCAGCAATGCGACGATCCGCCTCTCTTCCACCATCTGCTGCTGAAGGCCGGCCACTTGCTCTCGCAGCGCATGTCGATAGCCGTCGACGTCGCGGACCATGGCATCGGCCGGCCAGCGCGACGTATAGAGCTCGTACCGCTCCCCCGTCGCGATACATGAAGCCTTCAATGCTCGCGCCTGCTCTGCCCGGCCAGGGTGCGATGACCGAAGGATGGGACCGTAGACCTCGTTGTGCTTGAAAAGCTGGTACGCGCGCAGCAGGCGGAACATTCGCCATCGCGACTGAGCGAGCGTGTCTTGCCAGCTTACCGGCTTGCGTTCGGCAACCTCGGTGGCCAGCGCGATCTCGGCGCGAATGAGGGATTGGTGTCGCTCGAGTTCAGCGAGCGCATCGGCGGACTTCATGCCCGCATGACCCCAACTTTCGTCGAACCTTCTAAGCGCACGCAGGCGCGGACCGCTTGAAAGAAGCGAGTAGACTGGCCGCGCTGATCGGCTTGACCAGGATGTCAGCGTAGCCGCGGCAATGGCTGCATGCGTCGGGCCATGCTGTGATAAAGGTGACCGGAACGGGGTACATTCGGCGGATCACCTCCACGGCAGCCGGACCGCTGCCCTCGAGCAGCCGTACGTCCGACGCGACGAAATCCGGGCGGTGGGTGACAGCCGATGTGATCGCGTCCTGCTCGGTAGCGACGATGTCGACCGTGTCGGCGCCCCCTTCCAGCAGTATGCTCTCGATCTGCATGGCGATGAACGGCTCGTCTTCGATCACAAGAACGTGGCACATGCCTTCATCCTCCTCGACAAGGAGATCAAGAGGCCTTAAAAACCCCTTTGTATATAGTAAAAGGTTATTGATTTAGCTCAAGCTTGTGCGGGCGCCTTGGAAACCGCTCTGTCACGGAGGAGGCACAATGTGGCCTTTTGGTTCAGAGAAACTGGGCTTAATACTTGATCTATGTTTTCGTCACGGTCACGCCACTCCCCTAACCCGGCGTCTGAATGACCGATTCTTCTTCCAGTTCGCCGGGCGGCCCCGAGATACCGTGGGCATCACATGCACCGACTTGGCGGAGGCACGGACGAGAGCCGTCCAGCTCCTCGCCGAGCGACTTGCACATCAACCTACCTACGCGGAGGAAGGGCACTGGCGCGTCACCGTAGAAGATGACTGCCGTCGCCCGTTGTTGAACGTCATTGTCGCGACGGTTGCCGCACGCGGCGCACCACGCGAGCCCAGCTTAGAAGCCGCTGGAGAATAGCATATGCTCGTGCGACACCTGCGAGATGGTACGAGTCAGCCTTCGTACAGGTGGATTTCGCCTGACGCGACATGTGCTCGAATCGAGCGGGACTAAGCTGCTAGCTTGCGATCGACGGCCTGTCCGACCTCATCCCAGCGGATGCCAGCGCCAGATTATGTGCCCGAATCGCTACGATCATCTGATCCACGATGTGCTGGCGCACACGCTCGCCGTGCCGCTTGATCAAAGTCGCTGCCGTTCGGTCGGTCTCATTGTCATTCGAGTGGTTCACGCCACATAGATGATCGCTCGAGGTCATATGCGCCATCGTCAGTGACCGAGACTCACCCCGAGGTGAGAACGCTCTGTCCATGCGTCGCGGTGACACTGGCTGATCTGATCCTCAGACAAGCTCTTTTCGCGCTAGAAGGCGCGCTTCTTATCACATGTCAATCATGGCTCGGCGTTCTGCGTCATCATACGTTATGCAGATGGATCAGCCTGAATCGGCCCGAGTTGCCGCGCTCAAGAGTTACGGCATATTGGACACCCCCAATGAGGTCGAATTTGACAGGATCGTGCGGCGCGCGGCGCATACCTTGCACACGCCCATAGCGCTAATTTCTTTAATCGATGAAGAACGCCAATGGTTTAAAGCCCGGATTGGCTTCGAGCCGGAAGAAACGCCAAAAGCGATTTCTTTCTGCACGCACGCCATTCGTGGTTCCGACGTGTTTGTTGTCGAAGACGCGACTCAAGATGTAAGGTTTGCAACCAGCCCACTTGTCACGGGCGCGCCCAACATCCGGTTCTATGCCGGCGCTCCGCTGAGAATGGCAAGCGGTGTCCGGATTGGAACCATTTGCGTTATGGACAGTGAGCCGCGAGTTGCGCTGGATGAGAAGCAGAGAGCCGAGCTAAGGGCGCTTGCCCAACATACGGTAGCTCTCGTGGAGGCTCGCCGGAAAGGGTGATCGCTCCCTGTTAAGAGTCGAAGGCTGGCTGAACATCCTTCAATGATTGTCTTTATCGCGCGCCGTACTTGCACATACCTTTCTACCTTGCCGCTGTTACGCTACTCTTTTGACCTGATAACTGGCTCGCAAAGTAAAGTTGAAATTCGCCTTATCAGTATTTGGACTTAGATTGTCGCACCCGAATATGTAAGCAAGCTCTGATATATGGCCATCAATAGTGAGACAGACTGTTCAGTTGTCTTGCGGCTCTCATCACGATCATCCGCTAGCTCAAGGCGGATCTCGACCGCAGCGTTGACCGTCTTAACGGCGTCATCGACCGACAGGACTGACCGGTCGATCAGCTCATGAATAAGGCTCTCGACGAGTAACAAAGCGGCCTCTCCCGCCGCGTCATAGCGAGTCTTATCCTCCACCTGGGCGATCGGCTTCACATTGTCCGGCATGGTGACCATCGTCCTCGATTGCGCCAGGCGAAAGGCAGATTCCTTCCAGCCGCCGGCGCCTGCGCTACGTGTCGACGATGCCTATACCATAAGAGCGCCGGTGCCCGACCGCCAGAGCGATATTGATCGTGTATAACAAAGGTGTGATATATCTATTGCCGGAAGGGGCCGTAGGTTCGGGCGCATGCAGAACCGCTTCATCGACAAGCTCAGCCACTACGTCGATCTCTCGGTCGATGAGGTCGCCGCGCTCATGCGGGCGACGACGGCAGGGCGCAAAGTTGCAGCGAAAACAGACCTGATCCGCGAGGGCGATCGGCCAGGTCCGGTCTTTGTCATGCTCGATGGCTGGGCAATGCGCTACAAGATCCTGCCAAACGGATCGCGCCAGATCATGGCCTTCCTCATGCCAGGTGACGCCTGCGACCTTCACATCAGTCTACTCGCCGAGATGGACCACAGTATCCAGACGATCACCGCTGCGCGCGTCGCCACCATCTCGCGCTCCGAGATGGACGAGATGCTCGACCAACACCGCGGCATCGCTCGCGCCATGTATGTCGCCCAACTAGCCGACGAGGGGACGCTGCGGGCCTGGATCGTCAGCATGGGAAGGCGTTCCAGCCTGGAGCGGGTCGCGCACCTCATCTGCGAGCTGTTCGTCCGTGCGCGCTGGAGCGACGTCACCGAGGCGGCGTTCGAGGTTCCGTTCTCTCAGATCATCCTGGCCGACGCACTCGGCATGACACCGGTTCACATCAACCGCATGCTGAGGGATCTGCGAACGCGCGACATCATCAGCATGCGGCGCGGCTCGATCTCGATCCTGAACCCGTCAGCCCTGGCTTCCGTGGCGGGGTTCGATGAGAACTACCTTCATCGGCGCGCCCGTTTGCCTTAACTAACTCAATTTAGCTGCCCCGCCCGTCGTTTTCCGTATCTGCGGAACCTCCTACCGCGCCCACCACCGATTTGGCTCCTGACGTGTTGCCCTGAATTTACGCCAGTTTGAGCTAGAGTTCGCCGTCGTGAGGAGACGGATGTGAAGAAGAGCAGGTTCAGCGAGGAGCAGATCATCGCGGTGCTGCGCGAGCAGGAGGGCGGGATGAAGACCGCCGAGGTGTGCCGCAAACACGGGATCAGCAGCGCCACGCTGTACGCCTGGAAGGCGAAATACGGCGGCATCGACGTGTCGCAGGCGCGCAAGCTGAAGGTGCTGGAGGACGAGAACACGCGGCTGAAGCGGCTGCTGGCGGACGCGATGCTCGACAACGCCGTGCTCAAGGAGGCGGCAGCAAAAAACTGGTAAAGCCTGCCGCTCGCCGGAGAGCTGTAGAGGAGGCTCGGCAGTGCTTCGGTATCAGCGAGCGTCGGGCATGCTCCATCTTCGGCGTAGATCGAACGTCGGTGCGCTACGCGCCCCGGCGTAGTGATGATGGCGACCTGCGGTCGCGGCTGCGCGAGATCGCGGCGGAGCGCCGCCGCTTCGGCTATCGGCGGCGGGGTATCATGCTGGCTCGCGAGGGGCTGGTCATGAGCCACAAGAAGCTGCTGCGGCTGTACCGCGAGGAGAACCTTCGGGTCAGGCGCCGGCGCGGTCGAAAGCAAGCCATGGGCACCCGAGCGCCTATGGCGCTGCCACAGGGACCGAACCAGCGCTGGAGCCTCGACTTCGTCAGCGACACGCTGATCAGTGGCCGACGTATGCGCATCCTGGCGGTGGTCGACGACTTTACGCGCGCGCGTCGCTGCGCTCCGCTGGCGCTGGTGGCGGACACCTCGCTGTCAGGCGCGCATGTCGCTCGCGAGCTCGACGCCATCATCGCTACCAGGGGAAGACCACCTTTGCTCGCGCAGCTGCGGGTCGGTGGCCGCCTGGTGATGCCGATCGGTCTTTCCACCGCCACCGAGCACCTCCACGTCTACACGAAGCAAGCCGACGGCCGCGTCGACGTGTGTTCGTTGGGCTGGGCCATGTTCGTGCCACTGACTGGCGTAGGTTTCACGCCGGATCGCCCAGCCCTCATGGATCGCAGCACGCCGCGCTGCTTCCGGTCGGACGCGACATGATCGAGCAAGCGGAGCGCGATCGTCGATGCGCGGAGGGTCTTCGGCCGCTCCAATCGTTGCGCCGGGACTCCGCCGAGCCGAGTTGCTCGCCTGCGATCGTCGTCGGCGGGACGCGCGAGCCGGATCAGCGTCATGCTGGACTTAAATCGCCGCAGACTTGCGCAAGCGGCGCTCGGTCTCAGGTGGGCGACACCGCTCTCTGCCGGTGCGCCGGGAAGCTGATCCGCACACACAAGCCGACTTCCGTGTCGGGAATGACGTGACTGGCGTCATGGAGCCCCGCGATTGCAGCGACCAGCGACAGCCCCAGACCGGCACCCGCCGTAGAGCGGCTGGCGTCGAGGCGATGGAAGCGACCGAATACCTTTGCCCGCTCGCTCGCGGGTATGCCGGGGCCAGTGTCGCTCACATCGACCGTGACGATGTCGCCCACCACGATCAGGCGCGTCGCGATCCTCGTTCCTTGCGGCGTGTGGACGATCGCGTTCTCGATAAGATTGGTGAAGAGCTGCGCCAACAGCTCAGCTTCTCCGAGGATCGTCACGCCCGCAGCGTGATCCGCCGTCAAGACCTGACCGGCATCCTCGGCGACTGGTAGATAGGCTTGATGGACACGATCGAGTATCTCGGAGAGGTCGACCATACGGAACCGTTGGCGGCCCACGCCGCCTTCGACCGTGCCTATCCGGAGCAGCGCTTCAAAGGTCGACAGCATGCCGGCAGTCTGCGCCAACGCGTCCTCGATCGCCGTGGGATGACAGGCGCCGTCGAACTGTATGCGCTCGAGATGCTGGTGCAACCGTGTCAGCGGAGAGCGAAGGTCATGCGCGATGTCGGTCGATACTTGGCGCAGCGCCTCCATAGCGGCGGCGATGCGATCCAGCATATAATTGAGATTACGGGCCAGTTCGTCGAACTCCTCGCCGAAGCCGATCATCGGCAGTCGCTCGGTCCGTTCGCCCGCAACGATCCGATCGATCGCGCGATTCACTTCCTGAAGACGACGAAGAAAGGCGCGTCCGACCACGTATCCGCCGACCAGAGCGAAAGCGGCGATGGCCAGCCCACTCCACAAGGTGAAGAGGTCAAGGCGGCCGCGAAGGTCCTGAACATCGAAACTATCGGTCGCGACCACCATCGTCAGGTTCTGGTTCAAGCGAGTCGTCAGCGTGGCGAGCCGTTCGTACGCCTTCACGCCGGCATGGTCTTCCAAGACCCGAACGTTTCCGGCACCGGGGCTGAGCTCGCCCGCGCTCGCCGGCAGGTCACCCGCGAGGCGCTCGCCTGCCGCGCCGAGAAGCAGATAGCGGTACGGCGGATCCCGATCATTGCCGCGGTGACGGGCGAGCGCGGCGGTAAGGCCGGACAATCCCAGCTCGCGGTACTCGCCCACGAGTACCGACGTCTCACTGCGAAGCATCCCCGTGGTCGCCTCGCTCGCATAACGGCCGACTTGACGCTCGACCGCGAACAACAGTCCGGCGGCGCCGATCGCGACAAGTGCCGCGAGCATGAGACCGAAGCGGAACGCCGCGCTGTGCAACGCGGCGGGTAGACGCGTCCTAATGCCCACCAAGCCTATAACCCGCCCCGCGTACCGTCTGGATCAGCTCACGGCCGAAGCCCCGGTCCACCTTGGCGCGAAGACGGCTCATGTGACTTTCGATGATGTTGGTCTTCGGATCAAAGTGGAAGGACCATACGTTCTCGAGCAACATCGTCCGCGTGACCACCTCTCCGGCGTGCAGCATGAGGTAATCGAGAATTCTGATCTCCTGCGGCTGCAGGTCGATCCGTCGGCCCGCGCGCGTCACGATGCGACGCATCCGATCGAGCACGAGATCATCTACCGTAATCTCGGTCGCGACTCCGGTGATCGGCGGGCGCCTCCCCAGCGCGTTGATCCGGGCGAGCAGCTCACTGGCAGCGAACGGCTTAGCCAGATAGTCGTCGCCGCCGGCCTCGAGTCCCTCAACGCGGTCTTCCACGCCGTTCATGGCGGTCAGGAACAGTGCGGGTGTCCGAATACCTGCGGCCCGCAGCGCCTTGAGCGCCTCGAGACCGGCGAGGCCAGGTACCATCCGATCGAGGATCAGCACGCCATAGTCGCTATCGGAGGCGAGAAAGAGAGCGTCCTGCCCCTTCTCACATGTGTCGACGACGTGCCCGGCTTCGACCAGCACCCGCTCGAGGTGCTCCCGCATCGCACGATCGTCTTCCAGCAGCAGAAGCTTCATGCGTGAACCATCGCGTACGGGTGAGTCGATGACAAGTTGGCAATTATCAATCTCGCTCTCACCCCCCGCCAACATCACGGCGCTACACCTAGATCGACGCTGGATCGATCGCACCGGAGCCTGGCGAGAATGAGGGCGAGATGATCGAGGCGAGGATGTGGCGGCCCGGCGCTCATGTCGGGGTCGGATTAGCCAGCCGGATGCCTGCCGGCATTCTCATATTATGCTGGGCGATCGTCTCCCGCGCCCAGACGTTCTCCAATCCGGTCGTAGGCTTTGATGAGCAGTTCTACCTGCTTGTCGGCGACCGTTTCCTGCATGGCATGCTGCCTTACGTCGACATCTTCGACCGTAAGCCCATTGGCCTCTTCCTGATTTACGCGGCAGCGCGCGCCCTCGGCGGAGACGGCTTTCTTGGATATAAGTTGGTCGCGCTGACCTTCGTCACGGCGACGGGTTTTCTCCTGCATCACATCGCCAAACACTACGTCGGAAGATCTGCTGCACTGATGGCGGCTTTGTTTTACATCAGCTGGCTGAATTTCATGGAGGGCGAGGGCGGACAGTCGCCCGTTTTCTACAATCTTTTGATGGTAGGTGCTGCCAGCTTGGTGCTGCGAGCGTCGCGCCAGCGCGACCCGCTACGCTGCGGGGCTGGCGCCATGCCCTGGTCGGCCTCGCGCTGCAAATCAAGTATAGTACCATGTTCGAAGGGGTGTTCTTCGGCTGCTGGCTGGTTTTTCTCGCGCTACGATTCCAGCGCAGCGTACTCTCCATTTTTCTATACACCCTTATCTGGCCTATTTTAGCGTTGTTGCCGACGATCGTCGCGTTCCTCTATCACGCGTGGATCGGACAGGCCGCTAGATTTCTTTTCGCAAATTTTCAGTCTGCCTTCTCGCAGGGGCGAGGCGATACGGAGCTGCAAGCGCAAGGATTCATACTGATCATCGCCATACTAGCCCCTCCCCTTCTACTTACGGCGTTCGGTTTGCGCCGCTTTTTTTTTGCGAAAACGCGATCTTGCTTTCATGATCTTTAGCGCTTTATGGCTTGCCGCATCTTTCGCAGGCGTTATTCTGTACTGGCGTTTTGCGAGCCCGCATTATGCGATGCCTCTTTTGCTACCCTTATCACTCTTGTTCGCACGCAGCGTGGATACCAGCATCGCGCAACACCGCTGGGCAGTGGCGCTGCTCGTGACTGGCGCAGCTGGAGGGCAAGCGGTCTTGGCAATCAGCGCCGCGCACAAGGGAGGAGCGGCTGAGGTGGCCCGGGTCGCGGCGGCCGCACGTGTCGAGCACGGCGGCTGCATCTACGTATATGACAGCTATCCCGCCCTTTACATGTTGACTGGCTCGTGTCTGCCGACTCGATGGGCGTTTCCCGGGCATCTCGCGACCAACGACGAGAACTCGGCTTCGCTCGGCGTTGATCCGGTGCTCGAGGTGGCGCGTATCATGCGTTCCGGGCCCGAGGCCATCGTCGACAATCTGCCGCACTTCCGCGGCGGCAATCCTCTCACGCGTGCCGTCTTGGAGCGGGAGCTCGCGTCCGGCTACGCGCTCGTGGCCTGCATCAGGACGGGACCGGACCGCTTTCGCCTCGTGTACCGACGCCGATCCACGATGCGGTCGCCGCCGACTTGTCACTGACCTTACGCCCTCGATCCTCATCGTCGCGCGCGGCTGACGCGTCACCGCCTTGATCACGGCCGGTGCGGATGGTCGCGACCACGAACCCCGCTCGTCACGCCGCCGATTGGCGATAATCAATCTTCACCTCACCGCCCGGCAACAAGCCACCGTCTACCGCCTGTCGAGGCGCACTCAGCTTTGCGAGGTGAACGATGCGGAAGACACAAGCGACCATCGGAGTGACACTCCTGGCGAGCCTCTGCAGCCCTGGAGCGGCAGCGCCGCTCACCAAGAAGGAAGCTCGTCTCGCGACGGAGGCCAAGTTCCCGATCGCCGCGGCGCGACGCCTGGCATTGAGGGTTCGTCCTGGCCGGATCACTGACGAGGAGCTGGAGAGAGAGAAGGGCGGCAGCGGGCTTCGCTACTCGTTCGACATATCCAGCCGAGGCAAGACCTACGAGGCCGGCGTGGACGCGCGCAGCGGCGCGGTCCTCGAGAACGCGGTCGAGGGCAAGAAGCCAGATTAATCATCAGCGACGGGCTGGCACGGCGGAAGCCGACGCCGGCGAGGAGGCTTCGCAGACGAATGTTGCGGAAGACGACGAGGCGGATCCCCCCGCTCCTGGTTGCGGCGCTGCTGGCGGGGTGCGCCCATTACACCCCGCTCCCTCTCGCGCGAGAAGCGACCCTCGCGCCCACGGTCGCCGCCCTTGATGGCGCGGATGCTGCGACAGCGATCGGGAGCCGTCTCAGCATCAGCGATGTCGTGACTCTCGCGCTCGCGAACAACCCGGATCTGCGCGCGGCCCGTCTGAGGCGCGGGATCGCGGAAGGCCAGGCGACCCAGGCTGCGATCCTCGCCAACCCGTCGCTGTCCGGCGCCTTCCTGCCGCTACTCTCGGGGGCAGGCACGGTTCCCGCTTGGAACCTCGGGTTGGCACAGGACATCAAGAGCCTGATCACCTATCGGGCGCGTCGTCGCGCCGCCGCGGCAAGCAGCAGGCAGGTCGCGGCCGACCTCGTCTGGCAGGAATGGCAGGTCGCGGGCCAGGCGCGCCAGATTGCCACCGACATCATGATCACCGAGCGAAATCGCCCGATTTATGTAGCCGCCTACGAACTCCTGGCCCGCCGCAACGACAAGCTCGAGCGCGCGCTCGCGGTCCGTACGGTGACGCTGATCACCGTAGCGCCGGACCGGGTCGCCCTCCAGGCTGCCCGCACGTCGCTCGATGCACTTGACCAGACATTGCTGGCGCAGCGTCACCAGCTGAACGCGCTGCTGAACCTCACGCCGGATGCCGTCGTTCCGCTCGCTCTCGCGCCCGACCTTCCGGCGTTCGATCCGATCGCCATTCGCGCCGGACTGTCGACGCTGCCCGCTCGGCGGCCCGATCTTCTCGCGCTTCGCCTCGGTTATGCCGCTGCGGACGAGCAGCTGCGGGTCGCGATCCTGTCGCAATTTCCTGATCTGATCCTTGGCGGCTCCGCTTCGAGCGACAATGCCCGCGTCATCAACGGCGGTCCAACCGCGCAGATCGGTCTTCCCGTCTTCGATCGCAACCAGGGCAATATCGCCGTCGCTCGCGCGACCCGTGCACAGCTCCATGCCGATTACGCGGCTCGTATCGCGGGCACGACCGGCACTGTCGGCGCGCTGCTGAGGGAATATGAGCAGCTCGCAGCACAGCTGGCGGTTGCCCGGCGGGATCTGCCCGCCGCGCGTATCGCTGCCGCGCGCGCTCAAGCCGCGTTTGGCGCCGCCAACATCGACGAGCGAGGCTATGTCGACCTCGTCTCCAATCGCTTCGCCAAGGAAGAGGAGATCATGACCTTGGAGCTCGCGCTGTTCGATCGTCAGATCGCCCTCCAGACGCTGGTGGGAGATGGATTGCCGACGATTGACCTTCCCGCCGAACAAGCGGGGACGATCCGGTGATACCTACCCGTATGAGAATCTCCGTCACCCTGCTCCTGCTGCCGGTCGCAGCGTGCGGTGATACGTCCAGCACGCCGGGAGCGAGCGCGACGCCGAGTCCCAGCGTCCTCGTCACTACCGTCGCACCTCGCCAAGGTGCGTTGCCCGCTATCGTCACGGCTTATGGCTCGGTGGCACCTTCCGAGATCGGGATGCGCACCTTCAACGAGGCGCAACCCGGGCAGGTCGCCCGCCTGTTTGTCGCTCCAGGCAGCGTGGTCAGGTCCGGGCAGTCGCTGGCGATCTTCGTCACCGCTCCGTCCTCGCGCAGCACCTATGAGCAAGCGGTGAGTGCCTTGGCGGCTGCCCGGAAGACGCGCGCCAGCACAGCTCAGCTGCTCGCCCAGCAGCTCGCAACGACCGACCAGCTCGTGCAGGCCGACAAGACCGTTTCGGATGCGCAAACTGCACTTGCCGCGTTGCGCGCGGACGGCGCGGGTGCCGCGAGCCGCATGGTCGTCGCGCCGTTCGATGGCGTGGTCACCGCGGTAGCCGTCGCGCAGGGTGACCGAACTGCAGCGGGCGCCACAATCCTGACCGTCGCACGATCGAGCGGGATCGTTGTCAGCGTGGGAGTGGATCCCTCGCGACGCGGCGCGCTGGCCGTGGGTCAGTCGGCGTCGTTGAGGCGCCTCTCCGGAGGCGGCACGCTCGACGGCAAGGTGGTGCGCGTGGACGGCGCGCTGAATGCCCTGACCAAGATGGTCGACGTCGATCTCTCCTTCCCGACAGGGGCACTGCTCCCGGGCGAGCCGATGCAAGTCGACATCCGTACCGGCAAGATCGTCGGATGGGTTGTCCCCCACGCGGCGGTCGTCACCGCGGGGGGCAACCCGCGCGTGTTTCAGGTCGAGAGCGGCAAAGCGAAGGCTGTCCCAGTCGCGGTGCGGCTGACGTCCGACGCGGGCGACGTCGTTGAGGGAGCGCTTTCCGCTCGACTGCCGCTCATCGTTGCCGGCGCCTATCAGGTCACCGACGGCGACGCTGTCAGGAGCAATTGATGCTCGAGCGCCTCCTCCGCACGCGATCGCGCGCCTTCGTCCTCGTTGGTCTGGCGATGGCGCTGGCGGGCATCGTGGCGGCATTGTCGCTGCCGATCGGTCTATTCCCGCAGGTATCGTTCCCGCGAGTCGTAGTCGATCTTGATTCCGGCAGTCGCCCGGCAGACCAGACCGCGCTGTCCGTGACCCGCCCGGTCGAGGAGGCGATCCGCGCCATCCCCGGCGTGAACAACGTCCGCTCGGAGACGGCGCGCGGCACGGCACAAATCTCCATCGACTTCGGCTGGGGCCGCGACATGATCGCGAGCACCCTGCTCGTCGACACGGCCGTCGGCCGCATCCTTCCGTCGCTACCCGCAGGCACCCAGTACAACGTCCGGCGGATGGACCCGACGGTCTTCCCGATCATCTCCTACGCCCTCGTCTCCGACTCCGCCGATCCCGCCCAGCTGCAGGATTTCGCACGCTATCAGATCACCCCGCTGCTCTCCTCGGTCCCCGGCCTCGCCCGAGTCGGTGTGCAGGGTGGCGACACCGCCGAGGTCGAGGTCCTCGCCGATCCGCAACGGCTGGCGAGCTATGGCGTCGCGATGACCGACCTGGCGGCGGCGATACGCAACGGGAACGTCCTGAGTGCGGTCGGCCAGGTGCAGGACCGCGGACGCTTGTCGCTGGTGATCGCCGACCGGAGCGTTGCCGATGCCGCCCAGCTCGGCGATATCGTGGTGAAGACCGCGCCGACGGGCGTCGTGCGCGTGCGCGACGTCGCGACCGTCCAGAACGGCGCGGCGCCAGTCTGGCAGCGCATCGTCGAGGACGGCCGTCCGGCGGTCTTGTTCAACATCTACGAACAGCCCGACGGCAATGCCGTGCAGATCGCGCGCCAGGTACAGGCGAAGCTTGCAACGCTGCAGCTCCCCCCCGGGGTCAAGCTGGTGAATTGGTATGATCAGAGCGAACTCGTGACCCAATCCGTCGCGAGTGTCCGTGACGCCGTGCTGATCGGCCTAGTGCTCGCCGCCCTCGTGCTGCTTCTCTTTCTGCGCAGTTGGCGGGTCACGTTGGTCGCGGTGATCGTCGTACCCGCCACGCTCACCTCGACGATGCTGGTCCTGAGCGCGCTCGGCATGAGCTTCAACATCATGACCCTAGGGGGAATTGCCGCCGCCGTCGGTCTGCTCATCGACGACGTCATCGTCATGGTCGAGCATATCGCGCGGCGCGCCGGCGAGGCAGATGCGAAGGGCCAAGTGGCGGGAGACGCTGCGGTTATCCCGGCGGCCCGCGAGTTCATGGCGCCGCTCACCGGCTCAAGCCTCGCCACGCTCATCGTGTTCCTGCCGCTCTCGTTCCTGACCGGCGTCACCGGCGCGTTCTCGAAGGCCTTGTCGGTGACCATGGCGGCTGCGCTCGCGATTTCCTGGGCGATGACCGCTTTCGTGGTTCCCGTGCTCGTCCGCGCGCTGGTGGACTTCCGCAAGTGGCGCGATCCCGGCGTCGCGGGCGAGGGTCGGCTCGCGGCGGTCCACGACAGGAGCCTGGACAAATTGTCGGCCCGCCCATGGCTGCTGATCGTCATCCTCGTGCCGCTGCTCGTGATCGGCTATATCGGCTATTCCAAGGTGCCGACGGGCTTCATGCCGAAGGCCGACGAAGGCGGCTTCGTCATGGACTATTATACCTCGCCCGGCACCTCGCTCGACGAGAGCGGGCGACAGATCGGCCAGGTCGACCGATTGCTCCAAGCCGATCCGGAGGTGCTGACGTTCTCGCGGCGCCTCGGCACTGGCCTCGGCGGGGACCTCGGCCAGAGCTACCATGGCGACTATTTCGTCCGGCTGAAGCCCGACCACAGCAAGCCCACCGATGAGGTCGCCGCGGCCATCGCCGACGAGGTCGCGGCCAAGGTGCCTGGGGTTCAGGTCGAAGTGGCGCAGCTCATCGAGGATCTTATCGGCGATCTGACGGCAGTGCCCCAGCCTATCGAGGTGAAGCTATATTCCTCCGATCCGACCGTGCTCGACGCCCAGGCGAAGAAGGTCGCCGCGCTGATCGAGAAGATCGACGGAGTCGTCGAGGTGAAGGACGGCGTGCAGCTCGCGGGCGATGCGCTCGACGTCCGCGTCGACCCGGTGCGCGCCGGCATCGAGGGCGTCGCCCCGGCCGACGTCGAGGCCCAGCTCTCCACCGCGCTCAGCGGGACGATCGCGACGACGCTCGCCCGGCCTGACAAGGCCATCGACGTCCGGGTTCGCCTGCCGCAGGCGATGACGATCAGCCAGGCGGGTCTCGCTGAGCTGCCGATCCGTGCGGCGGACGGGCACATGTTCCCTCTATCTCGCGTGGCGAGCATCCAGGCGCTGGTCGGCCAGCCGCAGATTGCTCGGGAGAATCTGGAGCCGATGGTCGCCGTGACCGGCCGGATACAGGGCCGCGGCATCGGCGCTGCCATCGCCGACGTCACCAAGGCGCTCGACCGGCCCGGTGTTCTCGCGCCTGGCATCCGCTATGAGCTGGGCGGCCTCTACCAGCAGCAACAGATCGCGTTCGCGGGCCTCGTCAAGGTGTTCGGCGCCGCGCTCGTCGCCGAGCTGGTGCTGCTTCTCGTTCTATACCGGCGGTTCTGGCTGCCGATCATCATCATCGGCTGCTCGCTGCTGTCGACGACGGGGGTCTTCACCGCGCTCTGGCTCGCGGGAGTCGACCTCAACATCACCGCGCTGATGGGGATGACGATGATCATCGGCATCGGCACCGAGATGGCGATCTTCTACGTCTCGGAGTTCGAGGAGCTGTGCCGCGTCATGCCGGCCGCGGCGGCCACCCGCGAGGCAAGCCGCAACCGCATCCGGCCGATCACGATGACGACGCTCGCCGCGATCCTCACGCTGATGCCGCTCGCTCTCGCCATCGGGCAGGGCTCTGGCATCCAGCAGCCGCTCGCCATCGCGATCATCGCCGGTCTCCTCATCCAATATCCGCTCGTGCTGCTCGCCATGCCGGTGCTGGTACGGCTCACCTTGTCGCGCACCGACGACGATGATCGAGCCGGGCGCGAGGAAGCAACCTCGTGACGCTCGCTCTCCTCATCGCGGCGGTCTTACTCGCGGCAACGTCTACCATTGCCGGGTCAACGCGGCAGCCGCTGGCAGGCACGATGCCTTGGTCGCGCGCGCGACTCGTCGGCGAGAACGTCGGTCGAAGGCACCCGCGACGCTCCCTTGTTTCACATCCCGTCACGCATCCCCTGGTCGGCTTAGGAGGACACCTTCATGAAAAAGACACTTATTATCGGCGCGCTGCTGATCTGCCATACCGGCGCCTCCGCCGGCGTCCCGCGGCGCTATGACGTCACCGGCTCGATCGCGGGCTCCGATGCGGGCGGGTGGGACTATGCGCGCGTCGATCCGGGTTCTCACCGCCTCTACGTCGCGCGGACAAGCACGGTCAGCGTGTTCGACACCGCAAGCGAGAAAGAAGTCGGTACGATCGGCACGATCGCGCACGGCCATGCGGTGGTACCGCTCCCGGCCGGCCGCCTTCTGGTCACGAGCGGCGACGACGCCTCCGTCCGCTTCCTCTCCACGAAGGACGGCCGGGAAGTCGGCCGGCTCAGAGTAGGAGCGAAGCCGGACGCCGCGATCTTGTCCGATGACGGTCGTACCGCGTTCATCATGAACGCGGACGCTGGGTCCGTCTCGATGATCGACGTTGCATCGACGCGGCAGATCCGGACGATCATCGTCAAGCCAGCGCTCGAATATGCGGCGCTGGCCACTAATGGAACGCTTTTCGTCAACGACGAGGACGCGAACGAGATGGAGGTGGTCGACGTTCGCCGGGGACGGGTCGGGAAGCCCGTCGCCATGCCCGGCTGCGAAGCCCCGAGCGGCCTAGCCTTCGACCGCAAGACCAACCGCCTCATCGCTGCCTGCGCGAACGGGAGGGCTGCAATCGTCGATGCCAAGACGCGCAGCATCGTCGATTATGTCGAGACGGGCAGAGGACCCGATGCCGTGATCCTCGACGCCGCACGTCGCCTGGCGTTTGTGCCCTGTGGCAAAGACGGTGTGCTCGACATCCTGTCGCTGGACGGACCGAAGGTCCGTCGGACCGGCCGGGTCAAGACGGCCGCTGGGGCGAGAACGGGCGCGCTCGACCCCGACACCGGCGCGATCTACCTTCCCACCGCCTCGATGTCGCCCTCGCCCACGCCGAATGGCCGGCCCGTTCCGCAGCCAGGGACGTTCCGGGTGCTGGTCGTGAAACCCTTGGGGGAACGGAGCTGAACGGCGGATGCCGGCAGGAGCGGGTATCGCTCCCGCCGGCTTACGACAACGGCTCCCAACATCGTTCTAACTGACCTCACGCGCTTTGCCGTAGCTTCAAGACGAGAAAACCGCTGAGTTTCCCGATCCACCCCTGCATCGAGCCTGCATTCTGATTAAGAAATAATGGGCAAAAAACATCGAAGCCTGGCGCTACCAGAGGCGACTTGTAGCGATTGTGTAAAATGCGAAGTGGCGCGCCGCGGCGAGCAGTGGCCGCAGCGCTTGTCAGCAGCCGGACCCGTCCACCCATAGGTGACCGGACCTTCGCGGTTCGCGCCGTTGAAGATTGATTTTTGCCAATCATTTGAACCGTCACACAGTGTCAATAACCGTCGTTACAGATCGACGGAGTTACCGCCTTGTCCAAGCACGCACTTCTCGCGGCCACAAGCACAACCCTCATGATCTTCGCCGCGCGCCCTACGGTGGCCCACGCGCAGGTGAATGCGACAGATCGGGCAGTTGTCGGTTCAGCAGACGACACGCCGCAGGATATCATGGTTAGGGCCCGCTCGGCGGAGACCGCACGCGCCGAACAACGCGATGCCGCCAACATCGTGAACGTGCAGTCAGCGGAAACAATCGCGAAATATCCCGACTACAACGCTGCGGAGGCGTTAGGCCGCATCCCTGGCGTCTCACTTTCGATCGACACCGGAGAGGGGCGCTTCGTCAACATTCGCGGGCTCGACGGAAACCTCAACGGGGCAACGTTCGGCGGCGTGGTCCTGCTCAACACGCAGCCGGGCGGCACCTACTTCAACGCAGCCGGACGGGCGGTCGAGTTCGACACGGTGCCGATCGGAGCGGTGGACCGAATATCCGTCATCAAGACCGGGCTGCCCGATCACGACGCCGAGGGCCTGGGCGGCTCGGTCGAGCTCACTCCCCGGAGTGCGATCGGACGCAACCGCCCCTTCCTGGACCTGACGCTTGGCGGCGGCTATCAACTCCTTCGTCGTACCGGGCTTTATCGGGCAGACGTGACACTCGGAGGCGGGTTCGGCGTCAACGCCTCCGGGGACCACCTTTTCCACATGGTAGTCAACCTCTTCCGACACGATGATCGACGCGGAGTCGATGACGTGGAGGCCGCCTACTCGCATCAGCAGCCCACGATTCCCGACAAGGCGTTCACGGCGCTGGAGCTGCGCCGCTACCAGTATTTGCGTCGCCGCTACGGCGCTACGGGTGAGTTGGACGTGACGCCCGACGCCGGACAACGCTTCTTCCTGCGAGGAAGCATCGCCGGATATACGGAGCGGGTCGAGCGCCAGCGGCTCGAGATAGACGGGCTGGACGGCTCGAACGGCAGCGGTGTCGTCTTGATGGCGGCGGGCGATCCGCGCGGGTTTGCGGTAACCGACGCCTCCGCCGTCAGGACGTTGCGCGACGAGGAAGAGGCGCATCGTAACCTGCTTCTGCAGATCGGCGGCGAACACCATGTCGCGCCTTCCGTGCGGCTCGACTGGTTCGCGGCGCTCTCGCGCTCGACCTACCGGAAATATCGTGATCGCAATGCGACCTTCTCCGGGCCGGGCGATGGCGCCAACCCGGCCGCGCCGTTCCCGATCACCTACGACAATACCAGTGATCCGAACGCGCCCGTGTTCACGACCGGCCCGCTAAACCTCGCCGATCCAGCCAATTACGTTCTCGCCGGCGTCACCAATCAGATCGAGTCTGACCGCGACCTCGAGCACAGCTTCGCCGCCAACGTCGCCATCTCGCCCAATCTCGTCGACGGCGACGAGATCAAGGTGGGTGGCAAGCTCCGACTGCGTCGCAAGCTCTCCTACGTCTCAGACCGCGCTCAGACTCCCGCGACGGACGGGACAGTCCCCCTGACGGACTTCTCCCACGGGGGTGACGTCATCTTCTACGGCGGCCGCTACGACATCGGCCCTGCCATCGATCCCGGCACCGTCGCGTCTCGCTTTGGCGGCGAACTCGCTCCGCTCGACCTCGGCGAGGACCAGCTCAGCTTCGACGATCGCGAGGACGTCTCGGCCGGCTATGCCCAATATACGGGCCGTTTCGGGCAGCTTGGCGTCCTCGCCGGCGTCCGCGTCGAGCACACGGTATCAAGATACGGCGGCTACGTCACGCTGACCGACGTCAACGGGGACTCGACACCGCGCTTCAACGAGGTTCGCAAAAGCTACACCAACCTCTTTCCGACGCTGCAGCTTCGCTATGACCTGACGAGCAAGCTCGTCGCGCGGGCAACCTATTCGACGGGAGTAGCGCGACCCGGCTTCCTGCAAACCATCCAGAGCGGCCAAGTCGACGTCGGAAATCAGGCGGTAACGACGGGCAACTCCAACCTTCGGCCCACCTTCGGCAACAACTTTGACCTCTCTCTGGAATATTATCTACCGGAAAACGGCATTATCTCGCTCGGCGTCTTCGACAAGCAGTTTCGGGACTACATCGTCTCGCGCACGTTCCGGGCGCCATACCTTCCCTACAGCTCGACCGCCATCTTCACCTATCAGTCCTTCGAAAACGTCTCAGGTGCCTACGCGCGCGGCGTCGAGGCAAACCTCGTGGATCGGTTTCGCGGCCTCCCCGCTCCACTCGACGCCTTCGGGATCGATGCCAACGCCACCTACGTCGACTCGGGCGTCGCCCTGCGCGACGGCGAGGCGAGCCGAGCATTACCGGGCACGTTCCGCTTCAGCGGCAACGCGACCTTGTTCTACGAGCGCGGCGGCACACAGATCCGCCTGGCGGGCCTCTACGACTCAAAGGCGCTGTTTGGCATCGGCGGAAGCACTGCGACGGACATTTACCAAGACAAGCGTTTCACGCTCGACCTGTATGCGAATCATGACCTTGATCCGCGCGTCGCGATCTACGCTACCGCGCGCAACCTGCTCAATACACCGCTGCGCTTCTACGAGGGTTCCGCTGAGCGGCCGATCCAACGCGAGTTCTACCGCCAGACCTTCGCGGCGGGAGTGAAGATCAAGATATAGGGTTCAGCTCGGTACTGCTATCGGTCCACTCCGAGCACGGCCGATTTAACCATAACTCTGACTAGAACGTCCCACAACAAGCCGCTGTTCTCGTTTCTAACGTCAACGCTCGTCTGACTCGCCCCGTCGACCGTTCTTGTATCCATCAAGATCGCTACGGCTGCCCGAACCGCAGTTCAATGGGCGCGCGTCATGTTTGGGTGTGGCTCACATCTCAACGGGCTCATCGCCAACTTGCGAGGTGATCCGAGGGTAAGCCATGGCGATCGTCCCAGCGCGCGTCTTTGCGATCACAGCAGCAGCGGAACGTGACCTAAGCGTCTTTGGTTACTGACCGCGATCCGATTCGACGAACGGGCCACTTCCATGTGGCGAGAACCCGGAAGCGAGCTCTCCGACGCCCCTGCCCCCTCCCGAGTCAGGCCGCCCGTTTCATATCGTTGTCGAACCGTCTGGCTCAGAGTCTTTGAAATCGAAAACGCGTCACATGATTTGCTCATTGCAACGAATTGGCGCTGCATAGCAGCTAGCAGCGACTCAGGTTGCCCCAACGCGGCGAAATGGCCGTCGGCCGGTATCTGCGTCCAATATACGATATCGTAGGTCTTGCGCGCTTGGGTGCTGTCAGTCTAACGTGAACTCGTCTCTACACGATGCACTTAGGGCTTCGTAGGCGGCGAGTCGGTGCTGTCAGTCTAATGCGGACTCGTCTCCACACGATGCACCTCGCCGCCGGCTCGCGTCGGATCAGCTGGCGAGCGCCTGCCACTCGGCCAGCGCCGCGGAGCGGCGCTGCTTGTAGGTCTGGCGATCGACGAGGTGGCGTTCGTGATTGAAGAGGTTGTGGACGTTGGCGTGGACCGAGGCGAACTTCTGTAGCGTTCGCATCTGCCGGAACCGCAGCATCGCCCGCTCTCGCCGCCTGAACGGCAGGTGCGAGTTCTCCACCCGGTTGTTGGCCCAGCGACCCACCTCCTGCTTCTCGCGGTTGCCGAGTTCGCTCAGCGCCGCACCGTAGGAGCGCAGACCATCAGTGGTGATCGCCTCGGGCGAGCCGTGGCGCTTGAGCGCCTTCTTCATGAAGGCAAGCGCCGCCTTCTTGTCGCGGGTTTTGGTGACGTAGCTCTCGAGGATCTCGCCCTCCTGATCCACCGCTCGCCACAGGTAGACCATCTCGCCGTTCAGCTTCACGTACATCTCGTCCAGGTGCCAGCGCCAATGACGATAGCCGCGCATTCTACTCACCCGCTGGCGCCGTACCTCGCCCGCGAACAGCGGACCGAACCTGTTCCACCACAGCCTCACTGTCTCGTGGCAGAGGTCGATCCCGCGCTCGAACAGCAGGTCCTCCACGTTCCGCAGCGACAGCGGGAAACGCACGTACATCAACACCACCAGCCGGATCACCTCAGGCGCCGAGTTGAAGTAGCGGAACGGGCTGGCTGGCTTGCGTGGGCGAGGCATGCCTCGCCCTACCCCGATCACCTGCGCAGGTGCATTAGCTTTGACAGAGCCATCCGCCGCGATCTGAGTGCGCCCCTAGGATGGACGAGTTGTTGCCTTACAAGCCCGCGCGCACGGATCAACGGGCCACCTTTCAGCAGCCTTGTCGCACTCACTGGCAAGGGAAGTATAAAATTCTATAATAAAGCTATCAACTGCACGATCCGCCCACAACCTTGCAATCTGAGCACGAGATCGGAAATAATGAGGAGCAAATTCCTGTGACAAATAGCTTCTCTAGGTCTGTTGATAGCGGGTGATCATTGTCAAATGCAACGACGCTTGTGCAGAAGCAATCAAATAGATCAGGGCGGCGCGATCGTGGCTAAGGCAACCTCCGTTCGTGCGGTCGATCTGCTCCGTCCGTTACCGCCTACGGGCGGTCAGCGGCGGAGGGGACTTCCGCCGCGGGCATCCGGCAGCGACGTCCGCTAACGACCCGGTTGCGGACGTCGAGTGTCGTTCACTCCTGCTTAAAACCGGAAGTCCGTTCACATAAAGCAATAGGTGCGAGCCCGTTCCGTGCGACGAGACGTTGAAGTGGTTCAGTCGCTTTTCCGATCCTGGCAGAGCTCCTGCTCACACGGAGAAGAAACATGCGCGCACTTTGCTGGCACGGTAAGGGAGACGTCCGCGTCGACACCGTCGCGGATCCCGAGATCAAGCACCCGCGCGACGCGATCATCAAGGTCACCGCCTGCGCGATCTGCGGCTCGGACCTACACCTGCTCGACGGCTACCAGCCCACGATGGAAGCAGGCGACATCCTCGGTCACGAGAACATGGGCGAGGTCGTGGCGCTCGGCTCCGAGGTCACTAATCTGAAGATCGGCGACCGTGTGGTGGTGCCGTTCACGATCAGCTGCGGCGACTGCTGGTTCTGCCGCAAGGGCCTGTTCGCGGCATGCGACCGGACCAACCCGAATGCCGAGATGGCCGCCAAGGCGATGGGGCACTCGCCCGCCGGCCTGTTCGGCTTCAGCCACATGCTGGGCGGCTATTGCGGCGGTCAGGCCGAGTATCTCCGCGTGCCGATGGCGGACATCGGGCCCATCAAGATCCCCGACAGCGTCACCGACGATCAGGCGCTGTTCCTGTCGGACATCTTCCCGACCGGCTACATGGCCGCCGAGAACGCGCAGATCGAACCGGGTGATACGGTCGCGATCTGGGGCTGCGGACCGGTCGGCCAGTTCGCCATCCGCTCCGCGCTGATGATGGGTGCGAGCCGCGTGATCGCGATCGACGAGGTGCCCGAGCGGCTCGTGATGGCGGAAACCGGCGGTGCCGAGACGATCAACTTTGCCGAGACGGACGTGTTTGACGAACTTCAGGCCCGTACCAAGGGACGTGGCCCCGACAGCTGCATCGACGCCGTCGGCTGCGAGGCCGCCGGCCATGGTGCGGCCGACGCCGTTATGGACAAGGTCAAGGCGTCGATGTTCCTCGCTACCGACCGCGTCCACGTGCTGCGCCAGGCGATCATGAGCTGTCGCAAGGGCGGCACGGTGTCGGTACCCGGTGTCTATGTCGGCATGGGCGACAAGCTGCCGATCGGCGCGGCGATGAACAAGGGACTGACGATCAAGCTCGGCCAGACCCATGTGCAGCGTTACACCAAGCCGCTGTTGGAGAAGATCGTGGCCGGGGAGATCGACCCCAGCTTCGTCATCACGCACCCTGCCAGCCTTGAGGACGCGCCGGAGATGTACGCCAGGTTCCGCGACAAGGAGGACGGCGTCATCAAGGTGGTCATGCGTCCGCACGGCTAAGCTGCGCATCGCTCATCGTCGTGGCGGCGTACGATCCCTTTTTGAAGATCGAGCGCCGCGACGACCGGCGCACGGCAGCTCGCAGATCAACTGGTGCCATGCACGGACGGTGCTCGTTGAGCCGTCTCAGATAACCGAAATGGAACGAGATGCACGATATCAACCGCGGCTCTGGCCGCAAACTGCTGCTTGTCCACGGTCTGGGCGGAAGCTCACGGTCATGGAGCCCCATTCTAGACTCGCTCAGCGCCAGTCGAGCGGTGATCGCGATCGACCTGCCCGGCCACGGCGCGACCCCGGCGGAGCACGATAGCGGGACGTTCGACGGTCTGGTCGGGAGCGTCCAGCGCTATATCGAGAAACACGAGCTGACCGGAATTGACGTCGTCGGCAGCTCGATGGGTGCACGGATAGTGCTCGAACTTGCCAGGCGCGGCGTCGTCGGCAACGTCGTCGCGCTTGACCCGGGTGGGTTCTGGCGTGGTTGGGAGCGCACCTTCTTCAAGACCACGATCGGCATCTCGGGCCGCTTGTTGCGGGCGATCCGACCCGCCCTACCGACGCTGAGCGGTAACGCGGCCTCGCGCACTGCCCTGCTCGCCCAATTGTCCGCTCATCCATGGGCGCTTGATCCGCAGCTGGTGGCGACCGAGCTGACCGGTCTCAGTACGACACCGACGTTCGATGCGCTGGTCCATGACCTTGCGACCGGGCCGGAGCAGACCGGTCCTGCTGCCGACAGCACTGGCCGGATCGTGATCGGATGGGGCAGGCACGACAGGCTCTGCCTGCCGGGTCAGGCGGCGCGCGCAAAAGCTGCGTTCCCGTCCGCAGATCTGCACTGGTTCGAGTCCAGCGGTCATTTTCCGATGTGGGACATGCCGGAGGAGACGGTCGAGGTCATTCTCAAAGCTACACAGTGATAGTAGCGAGGAGTAACGCCGACCCAGTTGCGGACGCTCACGCCCCGTCGCGCGCGTCCCAACTTCAGCCATTCGTTCATGCCAAATGCGAAGGGAACACTCTCGATAGCGACCGCGCATGGCGGCAAACGAGCTGTGTCAAAAACGACGGTGAGCCGGGAATGAGATGGCTTTCGGAATTCGTCGATCGCGAGGATCGGAAGGCCGGCGCAGTCAGTTGACAAGTTCTTTCCAGCATGGCTGACTAGGCGCATGGGGATCGCGATCTCCCCACGAGGCGTCAGCTAAAGCATCGCGTCCAGCACGAACACGCAAGGGACGCGTCATGCCTGCTGCAAACGCCATTATACCCGACAAACTTGCCCGCCTTATCGCATCCGCCAGCGCGCCTCGCGTCGTCGATCTGCGCGACGGAGTTGCGGAATGCATTCCGGGGTCGACCTTTCCAGCCCATCCCGATCCGACTGAATGGGGCTATGCCGCCGGCTCTGCCGTCGTAACGGTCGACGCCGACGGCAATGGTTCGGCAGTCGCCGCAGCGGCCATATTGCGCAGCGAGGGTGTGGCGGCCGAAGTACTGGAAGGTGGTTTCGCCGCATGGGCGGCAGGCGCATTGCCGACCGTATCGCTCGCCCATCTGCCACCCCGTCACGAGGACGGACGCACATGGTGGGTCACGCGGGTGAGGCCCAAGGTCGATCGCATAGCCTGTCCCTGGCTGATCCGACGCTTCGTCGATCCCGAGGCTCGCTTCCTGTTCGTAGCTCCCGGCGAGGTGTTGACCGTCGCTACGCAGCAGCAGGCCGAGCCGTTCGACGTCGCGGACGAAGGCGTATTCTGGAGCCATCGCGGCGAGCGTTGCACCTTCGATGTGATGGTCGAAGCATTCGGACTTGAGAAGCATGAGCCGCTGATGCGCTTGGCGGCGATCGTCCGCGGGGCCGATACCGATCGACTTGACCTAGTGCCGGAAGCCGCCGGACTGCTCGCCATCTCGCTCGGCCTGTCCCGCATCCATAGTGATGACCACGTCCAGCTAGAGGCAGGCATGGTGGTGTACGATGCGCTCTATCGCTGGTGCCGCGACGCGCAGGGCGAAAAGCACAACTGGTCCTCGCATCAGCCGTCGCGCGGCAAGGCGTCGGCATGACTACGGTGACGGCGGAAGCAGCAACCTCGGCGCGCCCCGAGCCGGTCACGCTCGGCCAAGCCTTTTGGGTCTGGCTGCGCATCGCGATGCTCTCGTTCGGCGGTCCGGCCGGGCAGATCGCGGTCATGCACCGCATCCTCGTCGACGAGAGACGCTGGATCGGTGAACAGCGGTTCCTGCACGCCCTCAATTATTGCATGTTGCTGCCCGGGCCAGAGGCGCAGCAGCTTGCCACCTACATCGGCTGGCTGATGCACCGCACGAAGGGCGGCATCGTCGCCGGCGTGCTGTTCGTCATTCCCGGCGTCGTTGCGATCATGGCGCTGAGCTGGGTCTACGTCCTCTACGGTCGGGTCGGGGTCGTCTCAGCGCTGTTCTTCGGCCTCAAGTGCGCGGTGCTGGCCGTCGTGCTTCAGGCAGTAGTGCGGATCGGCGGACGGGCGCTCAAGTCGACGCCGGCAAGGGCGCTTGCCGCGCTGGCGTTCGTCCTGATCTTCTTTGTCGGTGCGCCTTTTCCGTTGATCGTGCTGGGTGCCGGTCTCATCGGATGGTGGTCCGCCCGGCAGGGCAGCACGGCCTTCCGGGGCGGGGGACACGGCGCATCCAAGGGCGCGGTCGTGGCCGATGCCGACACGCTGCTGGGCGAGGATCTGCCGGCCCATGCGCGGCCAACGTGGGGCGAGACGATCCGCACGGCGCTGGTCTGGCTGGCGCTCTGGCTCGTACCGGTCGCGGCGCTGCTGATCGCGCTCGGACCCGATGACGTGTTCAGCCGCATCGCGACCTTCTTCTCGACGATGGCGATGGTGACGTTCGGAGGCGCCTATGCCGTGCTCGCCTATGTCGCGCAGCAGGCGGTTGAGAATTACGGCTGGCTGGGGCCGAAGGAGATGCTGGACGGCCTCGGCATGGCGGAAACGACGCCCGGGCCGCTCATCATGGTCCTGCAATTCGTCGGCTTCCTCGGCGCCTATCGCGATCCCGGCGGGCTGTCGCCACTGGTGGCCGGCACGCTCGGCGGGCTGCTCGCGACCTGGGTGACGTTCGTGCCGTGCTTCCTGTGGATCTTCCTCGGCGCGCCCTTCATCGAGCGGCTGCGCGGCAATACCGCGGTCGCCGGGGCGCTATACGCCATCACTGCGGCGGTAGTCGGCGTCGTTCTCAACCTTGCGGTGTGGTTCGCGCTGCACACGCTGTTCCGCGAAACGACGATGATAGCGGCGGGTCCGATCCACTTCGACGCGCCCGTGCTTTCCAGCCTCGACCCCTGGGCGACGCTGCTCGCGGCGGCAGCCGTCGCCGCGGTATTCTGGCTGCGCGCCGGGATCATTATTACTCTGGCGGCAAGCTCTGTCGCTGGACTGGCGCTGTACTTCCTCGGTCTGATCGGCTGATGCGAAAGATCACGATCCTCGCCGCGTTGGCGGCAGCGCTGCCATGCGGGCCAGCCGTGGCGCAGGTCAGCGTGAGCGGCACCACCCGCCTCCGCGTCGAAACCATCGATGGTCAGGCGTGGGCCGGCTTCAACGAGAGCAATACGCTGCTCAACCTCCGCACCACGTTGGCGGCGCAATATGAGGACGGCCCTGTCTAGGTCGTGGGCGAACTGTGGGATAGTCGCGTCTACGGTGACAATGCCGGCACGCCGCTGTCGACCGGTGAGGTGAACACCCTCGAACTCGTCCAAGCCTATGCCGAATGGAAGCCGACCTCCGCCTTCGGGCGCGGCACCGCCGCCACGATCCAGGCGGGGCGATTGCTGCTCAACCTCGGCTCACGCCGGCTGGTCGCGGCCGACGACTATCGAAACACCACCAACGGCTACACCGGCGTCCGGGCCGATCTTGCTTGGCGCGGTGGGTGGAGGTCCACCGCCATCTACGTGCTGCCGCAACAGCGCCGCCCCGACGACGTGCCCTCGCTGAGACGTAATAGCGTCGCACCGGATCGCGAGGGCTTCAGCCTCGTCCTTTGGGGCGGACTGCTGAGCCGATCGAAGACAATCGGCCGTGCGACTGCGGAAACCTCGTTCTTCCATCGCGGCGGGCGCGACCGACCAGGCAGACCGACACGCGACCGGTCCCTCAACACGGGCGCTCTCCGCATCATCGCCGACCCCATTGCAGGCGGCGTCGACTACGAAGTTGAAGGGATCGTCCAGCGTGGGGGGATTTCCACGGGCCTGGCCGCCACCGCCCCGCGCCAGGACGGTGCCGCCTGGTTCGTGCACGGTGACATCGGCTACACGTTTCAAGGCGGCTGGAAGCCCCGCGTTGCCGTTGAATACGACCAAGCTAGCGGCGATCGGCCGGGGGTGGCTATGGGCGCTTCGACACGCTGTTCGGGATGCGCCGCGCCGATCTCGCGCCCACCGGGCTCTACAACGCGATCATCCGCAGCAATCTCGTCAGTCCGGGCGTGCGGATCGAGGCGACGCCTGACAAACGGACCGATCTGATGGCCTCGCTCCGCCCGTTCTGGCTGGCGGCTGGACAGGACGCGTTCTCCTCTACAGGCTTGCGCGACGCAGCCGGCCGATCGGGTTCGTTCGCGGGAACGCAGTTCGACGGGCGGGTGCGGCATCAACTGTCGAAGGCGTTGCGCCTTGAGCTCGACGCCGTCCTCTTCGCGAAGGGTGAGTTCTTGCGCACGGCGCCGAACGCACCGCTGGGCCGCTGGACAAAGTACGTGTCGCTCAACGCGACCGCGATTTTCTGAGGGAGGAACAGAGCGGCCGGCCGCACCAGGGCTGTTGTTGCATCACAAGAACGGCTGCCTCGGAAGCAGACGTAGGTTGAAGCGCTAGCATTGGCATAGGCGCACTCCGGTCCCCATATGTGTCAGGTAAGGAGAGGCAGATGGCGGGTGGTTGGGCGCGCGATGGCGCGGTGCAGGATCAGATCGATGATTCCGTGGCAGACGCAGTGTTGGCCGCACGCGCAAGCATGCCAAGCGGAACGGGTGAACCGTTCTGCACAATCTGCGGCGACGACATCCCCGACGGTCGGCGCCGAGCGCTGCCCGGCGTGCGGACCTGCATAACGTGTCAGAGCGGTCGCGACCGGCCTCTCGCCGCTACGTTTAATCGGCGAGGCAGCAAGGACAGTCAGCTGCGGTGACCGTCCCGGACTGTCGCGCGCTTGGCGACAGCCCAGAAGCCAACCCCTTTTCATATCCTTGTATCAGCCGATCTATCATGCATCAGTGCGACCTAAGAACAGTGCTCTCTGGTTCCGAACGAACATAACGGCCATCGATCTCGTCCATCGTGTAGCCGAGCGACGAGGCGACTCGCTGGGCGAGTGGCTCCCATTTGCTGCGGCCGACAATGTATCGCTCAATGCCGTCCGATTGCAGGGCAATGCCTGCGCGCTCTAGTGTCTTGGTAGCGGCAACGTAGGTCTGTCGCGACCGCCACGTCGCACTCGGGTCCGCCGTGTAATGGTCTGCGGACGGAAAGTTTCGGTCGAGGGTTTCCAGCAGCATGAAGGCCGCCTGCCGCAGCGCGGAAACAGGCGCGGACTTCACAAGCGTCCGGTAGCGGTGCGAATCGAGCCCGGTCTCGGTCAGCGTTATCAGATCGAGGAGGACGAAGGTGAAGCGGGAAACAGCATAGCGCGGCTCTTCGAAGCGGAAGTAGAACAATAGCGGGTAGAAATGATGTGCTTCCTTCGTGGCTGCGAGGGACTGCACGAGGTTGCCGAGTTCGCTCGTGGCGTCGTCGGCATCGCCGTCGGGCATCAGTCGCGCCAGCATCGCCGCGGCATCGCCAGTACCGCCTGTCATCAGGTCGATCGTCAGCGCCAGCGCATTGCGCTCTCGAAGAGCCGAGTAGACCTGGACGAGGTAGCTCAGCACCAGGCTCAGCACCGACGCACCAATGAGCGAGTTGATCAGGAAAAGAATGCGCGTGGCGGACGTATGCGGGGCATAATCACCACCGCCGACGATCGACAGGCTGTTGCCCGCAACAAGAAGAGCCGTGATAAAGTCGGTCGAACTGTTCCCGCTCGATGGCCGGACCCCGGTGCCAAGCTCGGGTTGGATGACGAGCGCCGCCGCTACGGCCAGTCCGAGCGCCCAGAAGCCGATCAGCGACACGACGATGAGCGGGCCGGCGAGCGATAGAAGCGTGCCACGACGCCGGCCGAACAACTTCGCACAGCTGCGAAGCAGCGCCCAGACCGCTCGCGTACAGTATGGCGCGAGTAGTCCCGTTCCAGCTCGCGCGTACAGGACCGTCAGGAAAATGTCCGCGAGGAACAGCAGCATCAGCGCTGCCCCGACAAACTGTTCGAGCGTCATGGCTGGCTACTCCTCTGGGTTCATAGGATCGCCGCCGGCATTCCCATGGCGAGCGCCGGATTGATTCAGCCGGTATGACCTCCCCTCGGCCTACAGCATGGGAAGCCGTCGCGGTCGGGGGCCGAGCGGGAATGCCGTATCGATCCGGGCAAGCTCGGCCTCCGTCAGTATTATTGCGCCGGCGCCTGCATTGTCGGCGGCGTGCTCCGCGCTGGACGCCTTCGGGATCGTGAAAGTCGATGACCGCCGCACGAGGAAGCGGAGCGCCACCCGACGCACGGTCGTGAAGTGGCTTTCCGCGATCTCGGCCAGCACGCGGCCACCACGGGACGTTGGATCGGGGAAGACCCCGTGACCGAAGGGGCTGTAAGCCACGGTGACGACGCCATGCTCCTCGCACCAAGGCAGCACGGCGTGCTCGATTGCGCGCTCCTCCAGATGATAGAGTACCTGGTTGCACGCCATGCGTCCCTCGCCGCCGGCTGCCCAGGCCGCTTCGAGATCGGGAACGTCGAAGTTGCTCACCCCCCAAGACAGGATCTTGCCCTGTTCACGGAGCCGCTCGAACCCTTCGAACGTGTCTTCCAGGGGGTATGAGCCCGGCCAGTGCAGAAGGTAGCAGTCCAGCCGGTCGGTGCGCAGGCGAGCGAGCGAGCGCTCGCAGGCGGTCACGGTGCCGGATATCGAGGCGTTGCTCGGAAGCACCTTGGAAACGAGGAACACCTCGTCGCGCCGGCCCGAGATCGCCTCGCCCACCACGAGTTCGGCGTCGCCGTACATTTCGGCGGTGTCGATGTGCGTCATGCCGAGATCAAGGCCATTGCGCAGGGCGGCGACCGCTGTGGGTCGGTGCGCGTCGTCGATGTACCAGGTTCCCTGGCCGATCACCGGGACGTTGCGCGGCACGGGACCAAAAGGGCGCCGCTCCATGCCGACCGTTACCGGCAAAGTCGACGCGCCAGCTGCGGAGGCAGGCGTCACGTCGCCGCCGCTTGCGACGACCGCTTGGCCGCGATCAGGTCGATCATCTTTTCAACTCCTGTGAGACAAGCTGTCCTCCGGGATCGGCTCTGGACATCCGAACGTATGGAGGCCCCCGCCTGCTCTATGCAGGCTGCTTCTCGGCAACGACATCGAGCTGCTCGATGATGGGCTTTTCGAAGAGAACACCCGTGTTCTCACCGAGCGCCTTCGCGACCTCACCCGACAGATGTGCCTGGCGCCCGTCTTCATCCGGAAAGGCGTCGAAGATGCCGAACGACGAGGGTCCGAACTGGACTCCGAACCACCTGACGGTCTTTGGCTCTTCTTCCACGATTGACAGCCCCTGGTTCAAAAAGCTCCGGACGTCGTCCTCCCGGCCGGGTAGTGCTTCGAGGCGTACCAGAACCGCCTTGCTGACGTGTGTTGCCATCTCAAATCCTTCCTTCGCTTAAGCGTGTCGTCGCGACGGTCAGAATGCGGCCGCGGCCGCCTCGGCAACTGTCTGATCCTGCTCGCCGCTGCCCCCGCTCACGCCGACTGCCCCGACGACCTGTCCGTCTTGGTGGAGGGGGACTCCGCCGGCGAAGATCATCACCCGGCCATGGTTGGATTCCTGGATGCCGAAGAACTGCTTTCCGGGCTGAGCATTTTCACCCAGATCCTTGGTGGCGATGTCAAAGGCACGCGCCGTGAACGCTTTGTTGATCGAGATGTCGACGCTGCCCACCCAGGCGTGGTCCATGCGAATGTGCGAGACGAGATTGCCGCCCGCGTCGACCACGGCCACGTTGCTGGGCGACCCGATCTCGCCAGCCTTGGCCTGGCCGGCGGCGATGACGCGTTGAGCGTCTTCAAGTGTTACGGATAGTTGGCTGATGGTCATGGCGTCCTCACTGGGTTGATCGTAAATCTCTATCTATTGTAGTTTCACGGCCGCCGCGTTCCGGTCTGCTCGAGACGCCACAGCTGTGTCGTGAGGCGGGGACCGTTCTCGGGCTTGAACCAGCTCATGTCCTGGATGCGCGAGCTGGTGACGTAGATCGTGCCGTCGGGTCCCTCGGAGAAAGTGTCGGGCCAGCGCAGCCGCTTGTCCTGGACCAGGGTGGCGACGCTGTCGCCGTCCCGGACATGCACCGCGTCCCGCTCGATCGCGCTGAGGTACATGCGCCCGCGGCGGTCGATCCAGAGCCCGTCCGTAGGCTCGGTCACGCCGGCACTCTGTACCCGAGCTTCGAGCGTATCTTTGGACAGGCGTGGGTCATTCAAGGCCTCTGTCGATATGCGATAGAGGGTGCGGCCGGTTAGCGCCTTCCAGAAAAGCGTCCGACCATCGGGAGAGAGCGCGATGCTGTCGGCGGCGAACTCGACCCAGCGCCCATCCGGGCGGCGCAGCTCCCGCCCGTCCGTTTTCACCACCACGTCCTTTTCAGGCTGAGTGCTTGGGTGGCCGTCAAGAACGCGGCGAGCTTTCCCGGTCTGTAGATCAACGACGACGAGAGCGCCCTTTGCGCCGGCATCGGTCAGATAGGCATGGTGCCCGTCCGGCGAGAACCGCACATCGTTCAGGTAGCTGCCCTGAGGCGCGACGATCTCGTCGAAGCGGATCACCTGCGCGACCTTGTTCGTCTTCAGGTCGATCCTAACGAGCTTCGGTCCACCCTGGACGACGGCTGCGGTTGCCGGCGCAGCGGGATCGACGACCCACAGATTGCCGCGCGCGTCGGCCACGACGCTCTGGACGCACACGAAGTGATCCCCGGCGGACATCTGGTTCTTTCTGGCATTGCGCCAGGCGTTCCATTCGCCATCCGGGTAAGGCCTGATCCGGCCATCGCGCGTCACTTCGGCAACCGAGATCGGCGCATCCTCGGTCCAGCGAGGAAAGTTGACGAAGATCCGGCCGTCCGTGGAGACGGTCACACCGGTCACCTGATGCTCGAAGCTGGCTACCTGCTCGAGGCGCGCTGTTCCTTCCGCGGGAGCAGTCCGCTCCTCAGCCAGGGCGGCAGTAGCGACGATCGTTACCGCCACTGCGGCGGACGCGACCCGTAGCCTGGCCATGATTGCCTCTCCATAGGATGGATGCGTACGACGACGGCGGCTCATGGCGCGAACACCGCGCGCACACAGCCGTCTTCCTTGTGCTTGAACATGTGATACCCCTTGGGGCTGTCCTCGAGCGAGAAGCGATGCGTGGCGAGGGCAGCGGGCGTCAGCTCGCCGCGCTGCGCGTGCTCCAGCAGTCGCGGTACATAGGCCTGCCCGTGCTGCTGCGCCGTCCGCACGGTGACCCCCTTGTTCATGAGCAGGCCGAGCGGGAACTTGTCCATCAGACCGTAGACGCCTAGGATCGACAACGTACCGCCCTTGCGCACCGCCAGCATCGCCTCGCGCAGCGCCGTGCCGCGGTCGGTCTCCATGTAGAGCGCCTGCTTCACCCGGTCGTAAGCCTGCTGAAGCCCGGTGCCGCCCGCCTCCATGCCAACGGCATCGATGCAGGCGTCGGGGCCGCGCCCGCCCGTCAGCTCCTTCAACGCATCGATAACGTCTACCTTCGTGTAGTCGAGCGTGGTGGCGCCGAACGCCGCGGCTTGGGCCAGCCGCTCGGGATAGCGATCGATGGCGATGACACGCTCGGCGCCGAGGATCATCGCGCCCTGCTGCGCCATCAGGCCGACGCCACCGCAGCCCCAAACCGCGACCACGTCGCCGCGCTGGATGTTGCAGAAGTCCGCGCCCATGAAACCGGTCGGCGCAGCGTCCGAGATGAACAGGGCGGCATCGTCGGACACGCCATCCGGCACGACGAAGCAGTCGGTGTCGGCGAACGGGACGCGAATGTATTCGGCGTGGGAGCCGGCATAACCGCCAAAGGCATGCGAATAGGCGTAGATGCCGGCGGTCGGATAGCCGAGCAGCGGCTCCTGCAGCTCGGGTTTGGGGTGTGTCGTGTCGCACAGCGAGTAGAGATCGTGCGCGCAGTACCAGCAATTGCCGCAGGCGATGAACGACGGCACCACCACACGGTCACCCTTCTTGACCTTCATCACGCCGCGGCCGACGTCGACGACCTCGCCCATGAACTCGTGGCCGAGCACGTCGCCGGCCTTCATTGTCGGGATGAGGCCGTCGATCAGGTGCAGGTCCGACCCGCAGGTCGTCGACAGCCGGACCTTCAGGATCACGTCGTTAGGGTTGATGATCTCGGGATCCGCGACCGTCTCGACGCGGAGATCGTTAACGCCGTTCCAGCAGAGTGCGCGCATGGGTCTTCTCCTACCGGTCAGTGCCGCCGTTGCGGGCGGCGGTCTGGTGATCGGTGGTCGGGATCTCGCCGGTGAGCGCCAGCGCGCGGAACCGGTAGAGCGCGGTCAGCACGATCTCGCGCGGGACGATGCGGAACAGCTTGACCGCGGCTTCGCCGACGATGCCGCCGGGCGGATCGAAGCGTATGTCGAGGTGCAGCTCAGTACCGCGGTCTCCGGGTGCCGGGCGAAACCGCAGACTGCCCGCGTTCGCGACGTCGGCGCCGTCGAGGGAGGTCCAACGCAGCGCGTCGGCAGCGCTCGCGTCCGTCTGCGTCTGCCATCGATACTCGCCGCCCGCCGGACCGTGCGCGACCCAATCGGCGGCACCATCGCCCGATGCCGTCACGTTGGCGAAATGCGCCCAGATCCGCGACTGTGTGTCCGGCTGAAGCCAGAGCGTGCGAAGTTCCTCGGCGGGTCTGCCGATCGTGACTGCAGCGCGTGCGGAAGCGTCGAGCGCCGCTTGGGCGGCGGGAGCGTTCATGACGCGAGCGCCGGCAGCGCGTCTGCTACCGTGCCCTCCGCGCGGTAGTCCGCCGGTATCTGGAAGTCCTTTCGGGCCAGACCGCGAGAAGCCTCGGCACCCCGCGGCAGGCCGCTGCGATCCGAATAATCGCGGTCGCTGCCCGGCTCGCGGCGGTGGGCAGCCTTCACGCTCTTGTAGGCGACGACATCGAGCAAGGTGATCCCGACGATCATCGCGGTCGCGATGGCGGCGTTGCTGCGCTTCGGATTGTCGGGATGCAGCGCGGTGGCAAGCGTCGCCAGATCAAGGCCGTCGCCCCCAATCCGCGCCGCCAGCCCGACGGGCTTGTCGATCGACAGTGTCGGCACGGCGCTCGCGAGTTCGCGGGCACCGTACGCACGGATCAGCCCTTCCTTGCCCTCGAGACCGAGAGTGCGGGCGATGCGGCCCGGCGCGACGAGCTCGGCGATACCGAGCCCGACCGAGAACCAGCCAAGCGCGCGTGCCAGCCGGTCGGGACCGGTCAGCGAGCTTGGTCCTTTGCGCTCGACACGGGGATCGCCTTCCGATCGGGCGATGCCTGAAACGTTGGTGAGTGGCATGGGATGCGTCCTTCAGGGCTGGAGCATGACCTTGATGCAGCCGTCCGCCTTGTCGCGGAACGTGGCGTACATCTCGGGGCCTTGGGAAAGCGCGACCTTGTGCGTGATGACGAACGACGGATCGATCTGCCCGTCCTCGATCCGGCGCAGCAGGTCGCCGGTCCAGCGGGGCACGTGCGCCTGCGCCATGCGGAAGGTCAGGCCCTTGTTCATCGCCATCCCCATCGGGATCTTGTCGACGAGACCGAGATAGACGCCGATGATCGAGATGACGCCAGCGGGGCGACAGACGAAGATCATTTCGCGCAACACGTGCGGCCGATCGTTCTCCAGCATCAGCATCTGCTTGGCGCGATCAACGATGGTGTCGGGCTGGCCGAAGCCGACATGGCTTTCGGCGCCGACCGCATCGATACATTTGTGTGGGCCGAAGCCACCGGTCAGCTCGTTCAGCCGCTCGATCACGTTCTCCTCGTCGAAATTGATCGTGATCGCGCCGGCGGCGGCCGCCATCGACAATCGCTCCGGCAGATGATCGATGGCAACGACCTGTTCGGCACCGAGCAGGATGGCCGACCGGATCGTCATCTGGCCGACCGGGCCGCAGCCCCACACCGCCACCGTGTCGCCGGGCTGGATGTCCGCCTGCACCGCCGCCTGCCAGCCGGTCGGCAGGATGTCCGACAGGAACAACAGTTTCTCGTCGTCGATGCCGTCGGGCACCTTGATGTGCGTCGTGTCGGCGAAGGGTACGCGCAGATATTCGGCCTGTCCGCCGGGATAGCCGCCCGTGAGATGAGTGTAGCCGAACAGACCCGCCGTCCGGTGACCGAACGCCTTGTCGCCAAGTTCGCGCTTTCGGTTTGTCCGCTGGCAGACCGAGAAATTGCCGCGGCGGCACTGGTCGCACTCGCCGCATTGGATGGTGAAGGGAATGACGACGCGGTCGCCCTTCTTCAGCTTGCCCTTTGCGCCGCTGCCGACCTCGACTACCTCGCCCATGGTCTCGTGACCCATGATGTCGCCGGGCAGCATCGCGGGGACGAGATTGTGGAAGAGATGCAGGTCGGAGCCGCAGATTGCGCAGCTCGTGACCCTGATTATGGCATCGCGGGGCTCTTCGATCGCAGGATCGGACACCGTGTCGTAACGGATGTCCTCCTTGCCGTGCCAGACTAGGGCCTTCATGCCGGTCTCCTCGGTTAAGCGAGGGGATCTAAGCGCTTATTTTCCCATGCCGGACATGCGGGTGATCCCTAGGGAACATCCCGGATCGCCGAACGGTTGGCACTTGGCCAGCAAGCCGTGAGGAGGACTGGCACCATGACCGAGACGACATCGCCAGCGATCGTGTCGCAAGGCAGCGAGAGCGCGCCTTTCACGGCCAAACTTCCGCGCCAGCTCCGCTTACTTGAAGCTTACCTCTCGTCAATCTCCGATTTCGTCTACGCTTTCGATCGCACGCGCCGTTTCGTTTATGCCAATCCCGCCATGCTTGCTCTGTTCGGCCTGTCGTGGGACGAGATGATCGGTAACACTTTCGCCGATCTTAACTATCCCACAGATCTGGCTAACCTCCTCAACGGCCATATCGATCGCATCTTTGCAGAGGGCGTGACGGTCGAGGATGAAGTTTTCTATGACACCCCGTCGGGGCATGCCTCCTACTTTTCCTATCGTTGGGGTCCTGTGCGTGGCGAGGACGGCACCATCGAGCAGGTCATCGGCGTCTCGCGCGACACCAGTGAACGGCGCGCCTTCGAAGATGCGCTTCAAAAGAGCGAAGCCCGCTTGCGCGCCGCCACCGAGCTCGTCGGCCTCGGCATATATGCCTGGGACCCGATGACCGGCGCGCTCGAATGGGATGCGCGGCTGCGCGAGATGTGGGGGTTGCCCGCCGACGCGACAGTTAACACCCAGGTCTACGAGGCCGGCATCCATCCCCGCGATCTGCCGCGCGTACATGCGGCGATCGCCGCGTGCGTCGATCCGGCCGGGGATGGTCGCTACAGCATCGAATACCGCGTGATCGGGCGGGACGACGGGGTCACGCGCCACATCGCCACGTCGGGCCAGACGACCTTCAGCGACGGCCAGCCAGCCGGCTTCGTCGGTGCAGCCATCGACATGACCGCCCGACGCCACACCGAGGCGGCGATCCGGGCGAGCGAAGCGCAGTTCCGCAGCTTCGCCGCGCACAGCAGCAACCTCATCTGGATCGGAGATCCGGTTGCTAATACGATCATCTATCGCAGCGCTGCGTTCGAGCGCATCTGGGGCACCCCCTGCGCCGAGGGACCTACCGACCTCGGCGAATGGATGAAGAACGTACACCCCGACGACCGATCGCAGGTCGAGCATGCCCTCGCCTCCGTCAAAGCCGGCGAAGTGGTACAGTTCGAGTATCGGATCGCACGACCGGCCGATGGGTCGACGCGCTGGCTTCGAGATACCAGCTTCCCGATCCCCGATGATGCGGGCGCGATCACCCGGATCGGCGGCGTTACCGAGGACCTGACGCGGGAGGACGTTCGACAAGCCTATATCGTTGGCGCCGAGGCGAGTGCGGTTCGCAAGTTGACCGGCTTCGTCCGGGGCCTCGGCTATCGCGTGCGCACCTTCGACGACGCTTCCGCCATACTCGACATCGCACCAGTCCTTTCGCCTGGTTGCGTGCTCGTGGATGTTCGCATGAGCAAGGCCGATGGCTTGGCCATACCCCGCGAACTGAAAGCGCGCTCAATCACGCTGCCGACGATCGTGCTGGATGCGCCCGCCATGGACGCCGCAGCCGGCGTTGCCGCGATGAAGGCCGGAGCCGTGGACTATGTCGCCGTCACGGACGATGCTGCCTTCCACGCCGCGCTAGAGATCGCGATGACTGAATGCCACGGTGCGACGCGTCCTCCGACGCGCGATGAGAACGCCGGTGCCCGCGTTGCACGCCTGTCGTCGCGCGAGCGCGAAGTTCTCGTCGGTCTCGTGGAAGGGGGCACCAACAAGGTCATCGGTCAGAAGCTTGGCATCAGCCCGCGCACCGTCGAATTGCACCGCGCGCAGGTCATGAACCGTGTCAACGCTCGGACCCTGAGCGAGCTTCTACAGATCGCGCTGGCTGCAGGGATCGTACCGGCAACGCAGAGTGGGCCCGCCTCTTACTGATGCGCCCAAACGGCGTAGATCTTTCGGCAAGTCAGACGCGCCCTGATGGCCCCTCATCGATGTGTGTTGACCGGCATCCGCAGCTCGAACGCCTTCGATCCCGATGGGGGCGGGATGAAAAGTCCGCCGATGGAGGCCATCAACCGCTTCGCCAACCCCATACCCAGCCCCTTGGTGCTACCCGCCGCCTCCACGAACGGAGGTCCATCGTCTTCCACGATGATCACCAGATCGCCACCGCCATTCCTTCCGATCCATATGCGGATAATTCCCGAAGCGCCGTCCTGGAACGCATGCTTGATTGCGTTCGTGGTCAGCTCGTTCACGACGAGGGCGAGCGTAGTGGTATGCGTTGCCGATAGATCGCCTGCCTCGTCTTGGACCTCGAGCGAGATCAGAATTGACCGGGGCTCCGCCTGCGACTGCAACGCCTCGCAAACCTGCCGCATCGCCCCTTCAAGGCTTGGTGTACGACCGCCATGTTGAGCGCTGCGCACACGCGCAAGGATCGCAACCCGCTCCATCACATCGGCCAGCGCCTCACGGGTCTCGGGAGTAGCAGTTCGCCTGCTCTGAAGTGCTAACAGGCCTATGATCAGCTGGAGGTCGTTGCTGCATCGATGGTTCGTCTCGCAAAGCAGCAAGTCGTCACCTTGGCCGGTCAGATGAACGGCAGGAGACATCATGGATAATTCCTCGTCATTTCGCTCTGTTCTCCAAGCTGTTAGAGGCCGGCGATCGTGCCTTGACCTGGCTGGCGCATGCGACCCCAAATTTCGGCAGCCTTGGCTCTGCCGTTCCGCCGCCGGAGAATGCTTGGGCGCAGACGGCATCGTTGCAGGCTGTTTGTAGAATACGGTGAAAGCCTCTGCGTCATCCACCTCGCTTGAAATTCTGGTCGTTGTTTGAAGGGTGCACGATCAACGCGTAATCAGGACGATACCTACGTAATTCCCCGTTGCTTCGGGCTCTCTGTGCGACAACCCAGATCGCAAGGCAGTGAAGGCCGTGACTCAATGTCGGTCGTTCCCCGCCGGCTGGACGCACGCCAAAAGCGGTCGCTCGTTCATGTGGCACCCTACGGCCCGAGTGAGGCCGACAGCAGTAAGGCAACTTACGGCTCTCCGATTTCGGCAAGCGGACACCAGGTCGGCTGAGCCCACTGCATCCTTGGCTCGGTACTCGATCGTCACCATAACGCTTCTATTCCGCTTGCCGATGCTCTACCGGCAGTAGAGCAATTTGCAGAAGGATCGGGCTACCGCCAGCTTGGCGTGCGAACCCGACCGCCGCGGAGGATGCAGTTCAGGGGCCCTGTCAAACCAAACGCACCGGCTTCGCGGGCGGCTGAAGGCTTGTGCATCGTAGGTTGCTTCAGCTACTATCCTAAGGCTGTCAGTGCTGCATACTCTCTCGAGCTGTTTTCGAGACTACGTTCGCTCGCCTGCCATCGAGCAAGCGAACGGGGTAGTAACCCGCCTATCTCACGCTAGGTGCGGTTGCTTTGACAACACCCTTCGCTGGCATGTTCGTAGCGGCCTGATCTAATAGGCTCATGTCAGCTACTGAGCGTTGCGGCCCTGCCCTCTCGTGCGGAGACCTAGAAGGCGTCATTCAAGCCTCTCATCGCGCTTCCCGAAACTGGCTGCTCGTTCATTTCTTCGGTCTTGCCGGTCGACGCTTGAGGCCGGCTGTCAAGCCTTCAGGAGAACTGCCCCTCTCGCACGAGCGCCTGAGATGCGAAAGTTGACGGCACTAGCTTGACGTCGGTAATTACCCACGACGGGGCGCATGCCACCATCTGTACTCACCCGATCGACCGGGCGAGCGCCGCAGCTCCGTCGCCGTCCCGGCGAGCGAGAACGCACGTTCCGCTCGCCGCGTCCCCGGAACGGTCGCGCGTCGATGCCGCGCAAAGCGAGGTCTGCGACTCGGCGCGACCCCACCGCTTCGACGATCGTGCGCGCAGCCGCCTCTTGCGGCTTCCTGCTTACCCCGCCAGCAGCGTCTGGGTGAAGCACTGCGCGTCGCCGGCCAGCAGCGACAGGGTGCGGTCGAGCGTACGCGAGGCGTCGCGGAAATGCTGCACCGAGGCGAGGTTGCGCTGCACCGAGGTGCCGATCCGCTCGCTCGCGGTCGCCAGCGCCTGGCTGCGCTCGCGCACCTCGCCGATTCGCGCATTGAGCTGGTCTATCGAGCGCGCCTGACCACGCGACATCAGCGCCACCCGGCCGGCGCCCTCGTCCAGCCGGGCGATCAGCGCCCCCAGGCTGTCGGTGTTCGATACCATCGTCCCGATCGTGCCCTGCACGGCCTCGATCGTGCGGCGCACGTCGCTGGTGGAGGCGCCGGTGCGACTCGACAGCGACTTGATCTCCGCCGCCACCACCGCGAAGCCGGCGCCCGCGCTGCCCGCACGCGCCGCCTCGATCGTGGCATTGAGCGCGAGCAGGTTGGTCTGCTGCGCGATGGCGTCGATCACGTCGACGATCTGCTCGATCGTCGCGGCCTGCTGCTGCGACTGCTCCACCGCCGCCTGCGCGCCCTGCGCGTGGCGGTTGATCGAGCGGGCGGCACGGCTGGTGCCTTCCACCTCCTGGTCAATGTTCTCGAACGCGCCCGCGAGCGAGCGGGTCGCCTCGCCCGCCTCGCGCATCTCCTCGCTGAACTGGTGCGCGATCGTGTCGAGCTCGGCCGCGAGCGCGCGGTTGCCGGTTGCGGAGTCGGTGAGATCGCGCGCGCTGCGATCGAGGTGCGCCATCGCCGCCTGCGCGCCGCGGATCGCCCCCGCCATCTGCTCCTCGAAGGTCTGCGCCAGCGCGCGCAGCGTCTCTCGGCGGTGCGCCTCGGCCTCGCGCGTGGCGCGCGCCACCTCCTCGTCACGACGGCGTTCCTGGCGATGCGCTTCCTCGTGCAGTCGCGCGGTCTCGCGTGCCAGCTGCTCGGCCTCGCCGCGCTGCTGGTCGAAACGCCGCAGCGCCGTCACCATCTGTCCCAGCTCGTCGCGCCGGCAGAGTGCGGCAAGGTCGGGCGTGTCGCCGGCCAGCACCGCCTCCGTCGCCGCAGCGATGCTGGTAATCGAGCGCACCGTCGAGCGGCTGATCAGATAGGCCATCGCCACGCCCAGCACCGCCGCGAGCGACGACACGAGCACGATCGCCAGCAGCGTCGCCCGCGTGGCGAAGACGGCGCCGGCCGCGCCCGCGTCGGCGCGGGCCACCCCGGCGCGAGTCATCGCGCGCAGCCGCTGCTCGACCCGGTGCGCGTTCTCGCGGAAGGGCGCCACCATCGCCGCGCTGCTGGCGAAATCGATCTCGAGCATCGAGGTGATCACGCCGACGGTGGCGCGATATTCGCCGAGGTCGGCGAGCATGCCGTCCAGCGCGGTGCGCTCGCCGGGATGGCGCGCGCGGTAGCCCACCAGCTCGTCACGGACGCCGTCGAGATCGTGCTCGACCGCGGCGGCGCGCGCCGGCACGTCGGTGGTGGGGGCGGCCGCCTTGGCGATCAGCAACCGGTACAGCTCGGAATCCGCCATCTCGAAGCGCAGCGCGACGGCGTTGAGCTGGCTCAGGTCGCGCATGTCGACCTGGACGATGCGATGGACGCTGCGATCCGCCACCAGCAGCGCGGTGGCGCTCAGCGCCGCGATCAGCGCGAACAACACGAGCATCAGCAGTGGCGTGGCGGCGACCTTGGCGGTGATCGGCCGGTCCGCTAGCCGCGCGCGTCGTTCGACGCGGTCGGCCAGCGCGGAGAGCGCGCTTCGCATCATGGGCGCGCGAGCGATGCTGCGCGCCGACTCACAGCGTCACGCGCACGCCGCCGCGCACGCGCCGGTCGGCCGGGATCGGCGAGCCGGTAGCGCCGGCGGCGAGCGACAGGTTCTCACCCGCGACGAACAGCTCGAGCGCGGGGGTGAGCCGGAAACCGCCGCGCGCGTCGAGCGCCACCGCGTCGTCGACACGGTAGAACAGCAGCTGCTGGGTCGTCGAGAAGGCGAACTGGCGCGTCGCCGCGGTGTAGCGCGCGAGTCCGCTCGCGTACCAACGCCCACCGTCATAGCCGAGCGCCACATTGGCCTTGTGCCGCGGCGTCGTCGCGCGCGGCGCCAGCGCGTAGGGCACGGGCAGCGCGGTGCCAGTGAGGTCGCCGTCGGTCTGCGTCCAGGTGTAATTGACACGCCAGTCGAGCGCGGCGACGCGCCCGCTCGCCTGCCACTCGGTGCCGTAGGTCGCATAATCGCCCACCGCGGCGAAGCGCGCCGCCAGCACCGGGCTGGGCGTGAGGAACAGCTCCAGGTTCGGCCCCAGCCCATCGCCCGGCGAAGCGATCGCGTCGTCGGTGCGCGTGTAGAAAGCGGTCGCTTCCAGCCGCGTCGCGCCGAGCGCATGGGTATAGCCGAGCTCGCCGCTCCACACCGCCACCGGGCGGAGGCGCGGCGAGCCGGTGACCACGATCGGCACCGGCGTCGGCGCCGCCAGCGGCAGGCGAAAGCCGAAGCTCACCAGCGACGGCAGCTGATAGCCGCGCCCGCCGTTGAGCCGCAGTCGGCCGTTCGCGCCGGTCTGCACCACCAGCGCGGCGTTAAAGCTGAGCCGCGTGAAAGCGCGGTCGAACGCGGCCGGGTCGTCGAGCGCGGGCTGGACGATCGCGCCCGACTGGCCGAGCCACAACCGATCGACCCGCGCCGCCGCGCTGACGCCGACGCGCTCGATCGGATGAAGGTCGAGCATCGCGTCGAACGAACCCACGTCATAGGCGATCGTCTCGGCGAACTGCGCGGGACCGCGCATCCGGCTGTTGCGATACTCGCCGCCGATCCGCAGCGTATCGTCAGTGTCGAGCCGGTAGAGCACCGCCGCCTTCACGGCCACCAGCCGGTTCTCGATCGGCGCGCTCACCCGGTTGACCCCGTCGCTGCCCTCGATGCCATAATCGGCGTTGAGCCAGTTGACGTAGCCGTTCAGCGAGGCGCCGCCCCAGGCAGTGTCGTGCGTCAGCCCGGCGTGGGCGTTGCTGCTGCGATAGCGCTGGTTCGAGAGCAGCTGGCTCGGCAGATATTCGATCTGTTCGTTGCTGGCGTGGCTACCACCGAGCGTCGCTTCGCTGGCGCCGAACCGCGCGCTAAGCTCGCCCGCGACCTGATCGGCGCTGACGTCGACGATCGGCGTCGGCGCGAGCAGCCCGTCACGGAGCCGGCGCTCGTCCTCGCGCAGTCGCCCGGCGCTCAGCCGCGCCCGCACCGTGCCGCCCAGCGGCAGCGACGCGGTGCCCGCCAGGCGCGACACGCCGTGGTCGCCGGCCGCCGCCGTGACGTGCGCTGAGGCAGCATCGCCCCCGCGCTTGGTGATGATATTGACCACGCCGCTCGCCGCATTGAAGCCGAACAGCGCCGCGGCGGGGCCGCGCACCAGCTCGATCTGCTGGATCTCTTCCAGCTGGACGCCGAGCAGGTTCCAGTCGGTCAGGCCGTAATGGTCGAGATAGACCTGGCGGCCGTCCACCAGCACTAGCAGCCGCGCGTTGTAGGTCTGCACGCCGCCGCGCACCGCGACGTCGCTCTGCCCCGCGGTCCAGCGGTTGACATCGACCCCAGCATAGCCCTTGAGCAGCCCAGGCACGTCGCGCGCGGGCGAGCGCGCGATCTGCTCGGCGGTGATGATCGTGACCGAGGCGGCGACCTCCGAGGCACGCTGCGGCTTGCCGATCACGCTGGTGGTGACGGGCTCGCCGATCATCGCCTCCAGCGCGGAATAATCCACCGCCTGCGCGCTGGCCGGCACGGCGGCCGCGAGCGGGGCAAGCCCGGCGCCGAGCGCGAGAGCGCGGCGCAGCAAGAGTGCGGTCACGCTCAGATCTCCTTGACGAGCATGAGGAAAGCCGAGCCGAAGCGCGCGTTTGCGGCGCGGGCCGCGGCGCGGTTGACGGTGATCTGGACGCGCGCGCCGCTGCCAATCCCGACGACGCAGCGCGCCGCCTGGACGCAGGCGTCGTCCGAGGTAATGGTCACGACCGAGCTGCGCGCGGCAGCCGCGGCGATCGCGCCCTGGTCCTCGCGCGTGCCCGCGGTGACGAAGGCGACGCGATAGCCAGTCAGCAAGTCGAGCGCGGTGACAGGCACCCGCTTGGTGCGGAGCGTCGCCTTGCCCGCGGCAGCGCTGCCGCCGAGCGAGCGCTCGATCGCGGCGGCGTCGGCCATCGAGGCGGCATTGCCCGGCACGACCACGATCGCGGCGGACATGATGCCGCTCGGCGGCGGTTGCAGGAATGACACCACCCGCACCGCGATCGGCACGTTCAACTCCGCCTGCAGCGGCAGCGGCGCCACGACGCCGGCGGCCACCAATGACGCCCCGATCAGCTCTCTCACCTACCCTTACCCCAAAGCCTGAGGCGGACCTAGGCGAATCGGGTCACCATATAATTAACGACGCAATGAGGATCCGCCTGTGGCGACTCTGTTGATCCGCCCTCGCAAGCGCCCAAGCGCATGCAAGCTTGACGACGGAGATCGATTCTAATTATGGCTTATATTTGCGACTTACGTCGTAATGTACACCGACATTAAGTAGACCATAAGTCTTATTTCACGTAGAATGGCATCCGCAAAACAGGTATTCTTTTTCTCTCAAACTGCTGGTTGAGCTTATGAGCGATCGAGAGTTGATGTGAGTTTATTTATGGCTACCCTAAAGGCTATTGCAATCTATCGCTGCGATATATAGCTTCGCAATCTCGAGGATGATCAAAGCTTTGCTGTTACACACGCTTGCACATCGCTGAGATAATGCGCTGGTAGCGTCTTCGAGCGTGAACTCGCCTGTTTGGCAATCAGGTCTACCCCACCCGATCGGTTGCAAAGCTATCTACAGTAATTGAATCTCAGACCTGAAAACCCAGGCTCGGACGTTTAAGCGGTCCACGCCGCCTCCCGAAAGCGGCCGCTCTCTGTGGATGGCTCCCGCGTTGCAAGGGTAATCTGACGTGTCGACGTAGGGTCGGGTGCAGCTCTCTGTTCGGCCTGTTGGTGCAGCCGGTGAGGGCTGCTGGCCCTGAGGGAGTCCGCGAGCTGAGTCCTATCTCATTCAACAGGCTATGATGCCTTGAGCGTCCGTTGAATTGTCCCTGCTCCCGGTCTGACCGGTTCGCCATCACATCGCATCGCTCTCACAACCTCGTGAAGCTGGTCTCCTTGGTTTGGTCGTTCCAGCTACGTCGTTATGCCGCAAGCCTGGGTTGGTGCCCGGCCCGGTACGTCTCGCCGTGCGCCATGATGGCCCAGACACCCCGGGCGGTCTGGTTCGCCATGGCGACTGTCGCCACGCGTGTCGGCTTGCGCGCGAGGAGGGCCACGAGCCGCGGGTCGGCACTCTCCGGCTTGCGCTTCACGCCTTTGATGAGCGACGTCATGCCCACGACGAGCAGCGATCGAAGGTATTTGTCGCCCATCTTGGTGATGCGCCCAAGCCGCTCTTTGCCGCCACTTGAATGCTGCCGCGGCGTCAGGCCCAGCCAGGCGGCGAACTCTCGCCCTGAGCGGAACTGGCTCGCGTCAGTGACCGACGCGGCAAGCGCCGTTGCCCCGATCGGACCGATGCCGGGGATCGACATGAGACGGCGAGCCGTATCGTTCGCCCGCTGCCGGGCAAGGAGATCCAGATCGATCTCGCGAAGCGGCGCATGGGTGTCGAGCACCTGCTGTGACAATCGTTCGACGACCCTTGCCGCCTCGCTCGGCACCGCCGGCGCCTCGCCGTCGACGATCTTGCGCGCCATCTCCAACGCCAGACGAACGCCTTGGGGAATGTTGATGCCGAACGCCGCCAGCAGCGCTCGAACCCACCGCGATGCGGTGAGCGGGAGCCATCCACCCCATTCATTCAGGTTTCGGTTGGCTCGCTATCACTGCGAGGACACAAGACCTCTACCATCTATTGGCAGACCTTCCGGGTTTCGCACCGCGTCGATGAAAGCGCGCAACGCTGGCGCCATCTGGCGCTGTTGCGGGTAGCAAAGGAAATGGCCTGGAAACGGCACCGACCAAGGCTCGAGAAGAGCAACCAGCCCCCCAGCCGCGATTAAATCCTGGACCATATACTCGACCGGGAACGCAATGCCCGCACCGCCGACCGCGGCGCGAATGCTCATCTCCTTATCGTTGACGATCAGCGGGCCATCCACTGTCACCTCGAACCATGCGCCCTTTTCATAGAACTCCCATGCATAGGGCAATGTCCGGCCCGGCCAGCGCCACCGTATGCAGCTATGGTCGATAAGATCGCGCGGATGTTCCGGCGCGCCGTTGCGCTCGAGATAGGCGGGCGCGGCGACAGCGATCTGGCGCAGCTCGGGGCCTAGCCGCACCGCAACCAGGTCCCGCTCAATCACTTCGCCGATGCGGAGCGAGGCATCGAACCCGTCGGCGACCACATCGACCACCGCATCGTCGACGGTAAGATCGAGCACGACGTCGGGATAGGCCGCGGCAAACCCACCCAGCATCGGCGCGATATAACGCTCGGCGGCAGAGCGGAACGCATGCACGCGCACCGTGCCGGCGGGGCGATCGCGTGTCCGCCTCACCTGGCTCAACGCGCTGCCAAGTTCGGACACTGCTGGGCGTACTCGCCGCAGAAGCATGTCGCCGGCCTCTGTCAGCGCGACACTGCGCGTCGTGCGCACCAGCAGCTGCACGCCAACACGATCTTCGAACGCCCGCACCATCTGGCTGAGTGCGGACGGCGACACGCCGAGCATCTCGGCTGCCCGGCTAAAGCTGAGCAATTCGCCAACGGCAACGAAGGCGCGCAACTGGTTATAGTCGCTGCCCGAGAGTGGCATTTCCACAAACGTCCTCCCGATTCTTTAGCCACACTTATAAGCCTAATCAGATCAGCGTGCATTCTGAGCCAGCTCTGGCTGCGGCAATACCCCGCCGAGGAGATTGCACATGAAGACATGGTTTATCACCGGCATTTCGCGAGGCCTGGGCTTGGAGCTCGCCAAGGCCGCGCTGGCACGGGGCGATACCGTTATCGGCACCACTCGCGGCGCGCGCCCAGCCTTGGACGAAGGATCCGGCACGTTGCATGTTTTAACCCTCGACATGGCCGACACAGCTGGAATCGCGGCAAGCGTCGAACAGGCATTCGCGATCGGGGGCATGATCGACGTTATCGTCAACAATGCCGGGTATGGACTGTTAGGCGCGATCGAAACGGCCACCGACGAGGAAGCCGCCCGGCTATTCGACGTGGACGTGTTCGGTCCATTCCGGGTGATCCGCGCAGCTATGTCGTATCTGCGGGCGCAGGGGAGCGGCCATATCGTCAACATCACGTCGATCGCAGGTCGCGCGCCCGGTCCCGCCTGCGCGCTATATTCCGCTGCCAAATACGCGCTTGAGGGCCTGTCCGCCGCCCTAGTTCAGGAAGTCTCGACCCTGGGCATCAAGGTAACCGCCGTCGCGCCTGGCGCGTTTCGTACCGGTTTCCTGTCCGCACACTCGATCCGCAAAAGTCGTCTGGAAGACGCTGCCTATTCCGGCACGATCGGGCAGGCTTCCGCTGCATTCGATGCGGCGGATGGGCAGCAACTCGGCGACCCCGCACGGGCCGCGAAGGTGCTTCTCGAACTGGTCGATTCGAGCCATCCTCCGCTGCATCTGCTGCTCGGCTCGGATGCTCTGCGCCGAGCCCGAGCGAAACTGGATGCAGTCATGGTCGAGATGGATAGATGGGAATCGATGACGCTCAGCACCGATTTTCCAACGTCGACAAGCTAATCTCAGCGCCGCGCGCAATGGTATGCCCTCAAGGCTATTCGACATGGGCCGTCAGCAACGCGGCTCCATGACATCCGCTCGAATGACCACCAAACAATTGCTCAGCAATGATGGCGGGTCGGACCCAACTCCGGTCACTCAGGTCGGCGTGCCGGTTCCCCAACTTCGTTGGGGTGGATGCCCCCTGACGGCATCGATGTGCCAGAGTGGAGGTGTTGAAACACCACTGTAGGAGGCGTCCGTGAGTGAGATTAGCACAGTCGGCATCGATCTGGCCAAGTCGGTTCTTCAGGCTCACGGTGAGGATGCGAGCGGCGGGGTCGTGGTCTGCAAGAAGCTTCGGCGTGATCAGGTTCTGCCGTTCTTTTCGACCTTACCGCGATGCGTGGTCGCGATGGAGGCGTGCGCGAGTGCCCACTATTGGGCACGCGAGCTCGCCGCACTGGGTCACGACACCAAGTTGATCCCACCGGCGTACGTGAAGCCGTTCGTCAAACGGCAGAAGAACGACATGGCCGATGCAGAAGCGATCTGTGAGGCGGCGCAGCGCCCGACGATGCGGTTCGTTCAAGGCAAAAGTGCAGAGGCGCAGGCATCAGCGGTGGTGTTCCGGACCCGCGACCTGCTCGTGCGTCAACGTACCCAGTTGATCAACGCCCTGCGCGGCCACCTCACCGAGTTCGGCTACATCGTGCGTCAGGGTGTTGGGCACGTCGGCAAGCTGATCAAGGTGGTCGGCGACCCCACCTCCGACATCCCGGCTCAGGCGCGACCCGTGCTGGTCGTGATTGCGCAAGGGCTGGGAGCGCTGCAGATGCAGATCGCCCTGCTCGACCGCGAGATTGCGAGCCGGGCGAAGGCTGATCCCGTGGCGAAGCGGCTGATGACGATCCCCGGCGTCGGCCCGGTGATAGCGACCGCCCTGGTGGCGCTGGCGCCCGCTGCCAGCACCTTCCGTCGCGGGCGCGACTTCGCCGCTTGGCTCGGGCTGGTACCCCGACAGCACTCCAGCGGCGGCAAGGAGCGCCTCGGGCGGACAACGAAGATGGGAGAGCGTAGCTTGCGCAGGCTTCTGATCATCGGCGCGAGCTCAGTGACGAAGGTCGCGGCGCGCAATCCTGATAAAGCCGGTGCATGGCTGGCCGGCATGCTAGCTCGCAAGCCGCGCATGCTGATCACCGTCGCGCTCGCGAACAAAATGGCGAGGACCGTCTGGGCGCTGCTGGGCCACGGCGGATCCTACAAAGCTCCGGCCGCAGCGGCGTAGCCGCCAAGGCTTGAGGCGTCAGGGACTCGAGGGAAGGTCAGTAGAGAGGTTTGGCGCAACGGTCAGAAGACGGGATCGGGAAACCAGTCAAATGTCCGAGCGCCTCGAGCGCGCAACTTCGGTCTGGACCCGGTCCGCGATCTCCATACAGGCCAGCAGCCGTGATGATGGCTGCGTCACAGGCCGGACACACGGAAGCACCTGAACCCGCGCGATCTAATCTTCCGAACACCCCCTTGTATCCGGTGGGGCGTCCACACACGGACATTCAGCGCTAGATCATCGTCTCCAATTTCGGCCAATCGTTAATCTTTGAAGGAAGGTTAAGCGAATGGATCTGCCGGCAGGAGGGAGAGAGATCACGCGCACGCGCGCTCAACGATGGACTTGGCAGCAGGGCAGGCTGGTTCAACAAGAAGCTCCGCTCAGCAGTCGCGCATACTCCTGTTCCGGTTGACCGTAAGTGTCACCCGCAAGCGTCAGCAGCTTGGCGCGGTCGTGCACGAGCACCTTGGCGCGCACGGAGCGGATGGCCTGCTCACCCTCGAGCCGGTGCAAAGCCTCGGTGACGCTGCTGCGCCGGACGCCGAGCATGAGCCGAAACTCCTCGTGGGTCATGCAGATCTCATCCTTCTGCACGCGGTCATGGTACAGCAGGATCCAGCGCGCCATGCGGCGGTCTACCGCATGCGCCAGCGACGATACGATCGTCCGCCCCATCTGCAGCATGAAGACATGGACGTAGCGTAGGAGGGCGAGACGAAGCGTGGCGCTTCGATCTATAGCGGCCAGCAACGCGTCGGCGGTAATCCGCTGGGCCTGTCCCTGTTCGGCCCGCATCGTGACATCGTACGGGGAGCGATCGCTGCCCATCAGCAGCGGCCATCCGATGAAGCCCTCAGCGCCGACGAGTCCGACGGCATAGCGCCGGTCATCGTCGAGCGAGTCCAGCACGCCGGCGATACCCCGCTCGAGGAAGCAGATGCTGTCGATCTGCTCGCCGGCGCGAGCGATGAAGTCGCCCACCGCGAACGTCACCGGCTGCAGATGCGGTCGCAGCAGGGCGAGGTCCTGCGCGGAGCAGCCGGCCAGCAGCTTGTTGCCGATCGATCCGCCGATACCGGCAGCCGAGTCCGCAGGCGAGCTGCTCGCAAACGTTAGGACCGTCATCGCTCATCCTCCCGGACCGCCTTCGACTTGGGACGGTTCCGTACAGAAACGTTGCCCGCTCCCTCTTTGTTCAGGTTCGAACAACAGGAGGACTGCATGGTATCCGTCTCGAAGCTGCCTCTGCGCGCCGGCATTGTCGCGGCCGCCGCGCTGACAGCCTGCGCCGGCGCGCTGGCGCAATCGCCGTCCACTCCGACCGCGCCGCCGCCCGCCGCACCACCCGCCAGCGCGACCCAGCCGCCGAAAGCCGCGCCCGATATGCAGATGGTATTGGACGCGCTCGCCGGTCTCGGTGGCAAGCCGATCGAGTCACTCACGCCCGCCGAGGCGCGGATGCAGCCTTCCGCTGCTGACGGTGCGAAGGCGGTCATGGCGAAGAAGGGCATGTCCACCGACCCCGACTCGTCGGTGACGACGCAGGATCTGCCCTATGGCGCGGACCCGAAGCAGTTCGCGCGCGTCTACAGGCCCGCGGCGGCGCCGGTAGGCCGCAAGCCGATGCCCGTGATCGTCTATTATCATGGCGGCGGCTGGGTCATCGCCGACGTGGACACGTATGACGCTGCCCCGCGCGCCATGGCGAAGGCGCTCAACGCGATCGTGGTGTCCGTCGAATATCGCCACGCTCCCGAATTCAAGTTCCCCGCGCAGCACGACGACGCCTCGGCGGCCTATCGCTGGACCTTGAAGCAGGCGGCGAGCTGGGGCGGTGACCCTGAGAAGATCGCGGTGGCCGGTGAGAGCGCCGGAGGCAATCTAGCGGTCGCGACCGCGATCTACGCGCGCGACAACGGCCTGACCGTACCGCGCCACATCGTCTCGGTCTATCCGATCGCCAACAGCAGCATGACACTGCCCTCGCGCAGGGACTCGGCCAACGCCAAGCCGCTGAACGCCGCGATGCTCAAGTGGTTCGGCTATTACTATCAGGTCAGCCCGGCGGACGCGCAGGACCCGCGCCTCAACCTCGTCGCGGCGAACCTGCGTGGTCTGCCGCCGACGACGATCATCAACGCGCAGATCGACCCGCTTCGCTCCGACGGCGAGACGTTGGCCACGGCGATGCGCGCGGCCGGCGTCAAGGTCGAGCAGAAGACCTATCCGGGCGTGACGCACGAGTTCTTCGGCATGGCGAAGGTCGTCCGCGGCGCCAAGGACGCCAACGATCTCGCAGTTGCGAGGTTGAAGGCGGCCTTCGCGGCGTCCGCGCGCCGCTGAGGCCAGGGCGGGGGACGTCCAGTCCCCCGCGCCAGGACGTGGGCCAGATGCCGCGTTCGGGTGTTTGCGCTCGAGACGTCGCCCACCTTCCCTCTCAATTAGCCGGAGCCATGACGTGAAGCGAGCCATGCCCCTTCTCACCGCAGCCACTGCGGCCGCGTTGATCGCCTCGGTAGCCGGAGCAGCGCTCGCTCAGCGGCCCTCACAATTGACCGAAGTCGCTCAGTTCGACCATCAGGCCACGGGCGTGGCGGTGGTCGCCGACGAACGTCGCTTCGTCAACTTCCCGCGCTGGACGGACGATGCGCCGATCTCCGTCGCGGAGGTCATGAAGGATGGGTCGCTGAGGCCCTATCCGGACGCGCGTTGGAACGAGTGGCGCAATGCCCGTTCGAGCGAGCTCTCGGTGGGCGATCATTTCGTCTGCGTGCAGTCGATCGTTCCGGACGGCCGCGGCAACCTGTGGGTGCTCGATCCCGGGGCGCCGGGCAACGAGAAGATCGTGCCGGGAGCGCCGAAGCTCGTCCGCGTCGACCTCAAGACCGATACCGTCACCAAGGTGATCCCGGTGCCCGAGAACGTGGCGCTACAGGGTACCTACCTCAACCATATCCGTTTCTCCCCCGACGGCAAACTGGGGTACATCACCGACAGCGGTACACGCGGTGCGATCATCGTCGTGGATCTGGAGAGCGGCCAGAGCTGGCGGACGCTCGACGGTCATCCTTCGACCCAGGTCGACAAGGCCGTGACGGTCACGCTCGACGGTGCTCCACTGCGCCGCCCCGATGGTCGGCAACCCGCCTTCGCCGCCGACGGCATCGCCATCTCGAATGACGGCAAGACGCTGTTCTATCAGGCGCTGACCGGCCAGACGCTCTACTCGATCGACACGGCGCTCCTCGCTCGCGACGTGACGGAAGCACGCCGCGCCGCGGGCGTGCGCACCATCACGCGCACCCATGTCGCGGACGGGCTGTGGATGAGCAAGGCGGGCGTGCTCTACCTCACCTCGCCGCAGGATTACTCGATCAAGCGCCTGAGCGGAGCGACGGTCGAGACGGTGCTCACCGATCGCCGGCTCCGCTGGCCCGATACCTTCGCCGAAGGTCCGGACGGGCGCATCTACGTGACCGCGAGCCATATCCAGGACACCGCGTGGTTCAAGCCCGGTGCGCCGGCATCGGTGCCCACGCGATTGTTCGCTTTCACCCCCGCCCGATAACCCCACCAGCCCCCTAGCCTGCGAGAAGAGCCCATGACCGCCATCCCCGTCCGCTACAGCGACAGCGTCGAAACCCCGATCGAGGACGAGGAGACGGTCCACCGCGACCTGATCGACACGATGCGTTCGATCACCGAGACCACCTCGGAGGATTACGGTCACGCGGTACGCAGCGTCCACGCCAAAGCGCATGGCATCCTTTCCGGCGAGATCGCGATCGTCGACGGCCTGCCGCCCGAGCTGGCGCAGGGGTTGTTCGCCGAAGCGGGCGCGCACCGCGTGCTGATGCGCTTCTCCACCAACCCGGGCGACCTGCTCGACGACTCGGTCTCGGCGCCGCGCGGGCTGGCGCTGAAAGTCCTCGACGTCGCGGGCGAGCGCTTGCCCGAATCGGCCGAGGACACGACGCAGAACCTGATCCTGGTCAACGCGCCCGCCTTCGCCGCGCCCGACGCCAAGGCGTTCCTCGGCAGCCTCAAGCAGCTCGCCGCGACGACCGATCGCGCCGAATGGGCCAAGAAGCTGCTCTCCGCCACGCTGCGCGGGGTCGAGACGGCGCTGGAGGCGGTCGGCGGCAAGAGCGCGATGATCGCGACGATGGGCGGCACGCCGATCACGCACCCGCTCGGCGACAGCTATTACAGCCAGGTACCGTTCCGCTATGGTGAGTATATCGCCAAGTTCGCGCTGGTACCGGTGTCGTCCAACCTCACCGAGCTGACCGGTGACAGCGTCAACACGTCGGATCGCCCCGACGCGCTGCGGGAGGTGATACGCGAGACGATCATCGAGCGTGGCGGCGAGTGGGAGCTGCGCGTACAGCTCAACACCGACCTCGATGCGATGCCGATCGAGGACGCCTCGGTCGAGTGGGACGAGGCTGCGAGCCCGTATCGCACCGTCGCGCGGATCACCGTGGCGCCGCAGCTGTCGATCGGAACGGACCTCGCCGGTGCGGTCGATGAGAACACCTTCTTCAGCCCGTGGCACGGCCTCGCCGCGCATCGGCCGCTCGGCTCGGTCAACCGCGCGCGGCGACAGGCGTATGAGATGTCCGCGGCGTTCCGCGCGCGCTACAATGGCTGCCCGATGCAAGACAGCGCGCGCTTCCCGGCGGTCGGCTGAGGCGGACGCCATGCCGATGATCGCCGCGGGCGACCTCGACCTAGCCTACGCCGTCGCGGGCCCCACCGACGGTCCACCGGTGTTGCTGCTCCACGGCTGGCCGGACGACGCGTCGACCTGGGACGGCGTCGTGCCCGCGCTCGCTGCGGCCGGCCGGCGCGTCATCGTGCCGACGCTGCGTGGGTTTGGCGCGACCCGCTTCCGCGAGCCCACGGCGCCGCGCACCGGCAACAGCGCGATCCATGCCATGGACATGATCGCGCTGCTCGATGCGCTCGGCATTGATCGGTTCGCCGTGGCGGGCCACGACTGGGGCTCGAACATCGCGGAGGCGCTCGCGGTCGGCTGGCCCGAGCGTGTAGAGCGGCTAGCGATGCTGGCGACACCGCCGCGGCTCGGTGGCATGCCGACGCCAAGCTTCGAGCAAGCGCAGCGTTATTGGTATCATTGGTTCATGGCGACCGCGCGCGGCGAGGAGGCGGTGCGGCGCGACCCGCACGGGTTCGCGCATGTGCATTGGGTCAACTGGGCACCGGCTGGCTGGTTCGACGAGGCCACCTTCCGGCGCATCGCACGATCGTTCGATAATCCCGACTGGATTGACGTGACGCTGCACAGCTATCGCTCGCGCTGGGAAAACGCACCGTTCGACCCCCGGAGCGAGTGGCTCGAGACCAAGATCAAGGCGACCGCGACTTTGTCTTTGCCCGCGCTCTTCATCAAGGGCAACGAGGACGGCGTCACCGCGCCCGCCAGCTTTGAGCGCGTGCCGTCCAAGTTCGGCGGCCCCTTCGAGCTGGTCGGCCTACCCGGCGTCGGCCACTTCCCGCAGCGCGAGGCGCCCGAGAAGGTGGCGGCGCTGCTGGTTGCGTTCCTCGCTGGTGCTCGGGCGTGAGCGCCTCTCATTTCTCATCTAGCGAGATGCGGATGACCCATCTCGGCGTTGTCAAAGCGACCGCACCTAGCGCGACATCGCCGAATTTCTAACCCATTCGCTTGCTCGATAGCAGGCGAACGAAGGCAATCTCGAAACCTGCTCGAGAGAGTTCGCGGCACTGACAGCCTTAGGATAGTAGCTGAAGCAACCTACAATGCACAAACCTTCAGGCGCTCGCGGAGCCGGTGCGTTTGGTTTGACAGAGCCCTCAGACTCTAGGCTGCCTCGTCTGTGAGCGCCTCATGGAGGAAGGTGGCGAGCTGGTTCAGCGTGAAGGGCTTCTCGATCACGGGCCGCCCCTTGTCGACCAGCCCGTTCAATGCCACGTTTTTACTGTATCCAGTGGCGTAAACGACTTTGATGCCCGGCTTCGCACGCGATGCAGCCTCAGCAAGCTCCCGACCGTTCATCCCCGGCATCACGACGTCGGTAAAAAGTAGGTCAACTTTCGCAACCACAGCCAAGCGCTTGAGCGCTTCTTCTCCCGATGAGGCATGGATAACCTCATAGCCTAGCTCTCGTATGCCCCTCACGCTCGCTTCCCGCACGACGTCGTTGTCCTCAACGACGAAGACGATCTTCTCTTTTTCAGACGTATCGATTTGATCGTCGATGCCGATCGGCCGCTCGTCACGCTGCGAGTTATAACGCGGCACGTATAGGCGGACAGAGGTGCCTGATCCCTGCTCGGAGTAGATACGCAGGTAGCCATTTGACTGGCGCAGGAAGCCGTGGACCTGGCTAAGGCCCAATCCCGTCCCTTTTCCAATCTCCTTGGTCGTGAAGAAGGGATCGATGACGCGACTTAGCAGCTCTGGCGGGATGCCGGTCCCAGTGTCGCTGACCGTGACAACCGTGTAGTCGCCAGGAGCAACACGCTCGAGGGCCAAGCTCGTGGCCTCGTCGATCGTGAGATTGGCCGTCTCAACCGTCAACGTCCCTCCCGCCGGCATGGCGTCTCGCGCGTTGATTGCCAGGTTCACCAGCGAGCTTTCTGTCTGCGGTCGGTCGAGGAAGCTCGGCCAGAGGTCACCCGAGAGCCTAAGGTCAACGACGACCTTCTCGCCTAAAGTCCGTTGAAGCATGTCCCGCATGCCGAAGACGACCTCGTTGAGATCCATCTTTTGAGGTGAGAGCGATTGCTGGCGTCCGAACGCAAGGAGTTGGCGGGTAAGCGCTGCGGCCGATTGTGCACCAGACAGGGCGTCACCCAAAAGCCGATCCAAATGCCCCTGCCCGAGCCCTTTTTGTCGCTGCGCGAGCTCGATGCTGCCGATAACCACCGAGAGCATGTTGTTGAAGTCGTGTGCGATGCCCCCGGTCAATTGCCCTACGGCTTCGAGCTTCTGCATCTGTCGAAGCTGAGCCTCGACAGATGCGCGCTCCTCCGCCTCATGCTCCAGCCGAGCGTTCGCAAGGGCGAGTTCTCGCGTCTCCTCACTAACTCTTGCCTCAAGGTTCGCGTTGAGATCCGCCAGGGCGGCCGCATGCTGATCTTTCTGTGTCGTCTGCTCTCGCAGCAGGAAGGCAACCTTCTCCAGTGCCTCCTCTACCTCCCGGATCTCGCGAATGTTGGATCCCGGCGCGGTTGCGCGACCATCGCCAGCTAGGCCGTGAGCGCTGTTGCGTACTCGCTTCAGCGATCTCGACATCGCCCGACCGAGCAGCCCGGCAGCAGCCAGGCCGAACAATGTGGTCACGACCCCAAAGGCGATGATGCGATCGCGCGCGCGCCCGGTCGCGACCGAGAAGGCGCCGACGCGTGGACCGCGAAGAGCCAGCCGCCAGTCAGAAACTTTTGACCTCGCTACCGCGTGAGGTCCGCCAAGCGGGATCGACGGTCCGATTGAGGCAGTTGAAGCGCCCTTTCGGTCGACGAGCTCGATCCGCCAAGTCCGGTTGACGTTTGGCGGACTTATAGAGGCAAGAAGCTTGGAGGGCGATTGCGTGGCGCTTAGGACATAGTCGACCTTACCGTCCTTTATGACCGGCACGCTGACAGCTATTAGAGGGCGACGGGTTGTGTCGTCCGGGTAGACGCTCGACACCTTGGCGTGCCCTGATTCGAGAACATCCGGAAAAGAGGGAGGCCCTCCGGGCGACGTTATCCCGCGGACAGCCGATGAGCTTGTGTCGACAAGTCGCCTTCCCCGCGCGCTTTGAAGAACCAGACCATAATCCTGCCCGTCTGCGGCACGCAGCGCCTGCGCGCGGAAAGCTGCGACGTTCCCGTCGTCAAGGAGCGGGGACGTCGCTAGCGCCTGCACGACGGCGGTGAGATTGAGGAGCTTGCCGTCGAGCAGGGTCGTGAGACGGTCTGCAGAGCCTTGCGCTCTCGAAGCTGCCTGCACGCCCTGGTCAGCGACAAGCTGCTGCAACAGCAAAGCAGAACATAAGATCGTCGGAACGACGGTACCAAGACAGAGAAGAGCGACATAGCGACCGATCGGCTGCACACGCGTCGTCATAGTCGGCGCCTCAGATCTTTATTTCGAAAAGGTTAGTGAGCATCAAGGCAAGTGAGCCACGTTCAACGTACGAGCGTGCTCGGCAGGTCTGTGCCATCGTCAGCGTCACATCCGCCTCCTACCTCGGAATTGTAGAGGATGCTAGACCGTGCCCTAGCTCACCGTAGCGGAGGTGATGGGCGGTGCCTTCATGAGCTTGACCACGGGATTGGCGAAGACGGTGTTGTCAAAGCAACAGCACCTGGCGCGATATTGGCGAGCTTCTACCCCGTTCGCTTGCTCGATGGCAGGCGAACGAAGGCGATCTCGAAACTAACTCGAGAGCGTTCGCGGCACTGATAGCCTTAGGATAGTAGCTGAAGCACCCTGCGATGCACAAGCCTTAGGACGCCCGCGGAGCCGGTGCGTTTGGGTTGACAGAGCCGCGAGTGGCGTTCGCTGAGCGAAGTTGCGCGCGCGATCACGGGCACGCGCTGGTCGGGACCGGCGTTCTTCGGGCTGAAGAAGAAGGTGGCGGCATGACGACGCTGCGCTGTGCCATCTACACCCGCAAGTCGAGCGACGAGGGGCTCGAGCAGAGCTTCAACAGCCTCGACGCGCAGCATGAGGCGTGCTCGGCCTACATCCTCTCGCAGGCGTCGCACGGCTGGTGCGAGGTTGCCACCCGCTACGACGACGGCGGGCTCTCCGGCGGCACGCTGGAGCGCCCGGCGCTGCAGCGGCTGCTGGCCGACGTGGCGGCTGGCCGCATCGACATCATCGTCGTCAACAAGGTCGACCGGCTCACCCACTCGCTGCTGGACTTCGCCAAGCTGGTGGAGGCGTTCGACCGCGCCAACGCAAGCTCCGTCTCGGTGACGCAGTCGTTCAACACCACCACCAGCATGGGCCGGCTCACGCTCAACATGCTGCTGTCGTTCGCGCAGTTCGAGCGCGAGGTCACCGCCGAGCGCATGCGCGACAAGATCGCGGCGAGCAAGGCACGCGGCATGTGGATGGGCGGCACACCGCCGCTCGGCTACCGCCCGCACGGCCGCAGCCTGGCGGTGGTGGAAGAGCATGCCACGCTCGTGCGCCACATCTTCGAACGCTACCTCGCGCTCGGCAACGTACGGCTGCTCGAGGCCGAACTGAAGCAGCACGGCATCCGCGTGCCCGAGCGCGCGACCGCCAGCGGCAAGCCGCTCGGCGGTGGCTGGTTCTCGCGCGGTGCGCTGTTCCTGATGCTGCGACGGGTGACTTTTGACGGCCGCATCGCTCACGTAACAAGAGCTCCGCAGGCACGCACCCTGCCATCATTCCTTCCGACACCTTCCAGCGCGTGCAGGCGATGCTGGCTGATCACGTTCAGGGCGCCCGCACCGCACCACGCGCCAGCAACCCCAGCCTGTTCGCCGGCAGTATCGTCGACGACGCTGGCGAGCCGCTGGTGGCGACGCACGCGAGCAAGGGCAAGGCACGCTACCGCTATTACGTCAGCCGCGCGCTTCACACCGGCGCCAGCAGCACAGGCCTGCGCGTGCCCGCACGCGAGATCGAGCGCGTCGTCGCCGAGCGACTGGCGACCCAGTTCGACGATCCACTCACGCTCACCGCGGCGGCGTGGCTCGACATACCGGCCGATGGTGCTGTCAGTCTAATGCGAACTCGTCTCCACACGATGCACTTAGGGCTTCCTGAGCCACGGATCAGCTGACGAGCGCCTGCCACTCGGCCAGCGCCGCGGAGCGGCGCTGCTTGTAGGTCTGTCGGTCGACGAGGTGGCGTTCGTGGTTGAAGTGGTTGTGGACGTTGGCGTGCACCGAGGCGAACTTCTGTAAGGTTCGCATCTGCCGGAACCGCAGCATCGCTCGTTCTCGTCGCCTGAACGGCAGGTGCGAGTTCTCCACGCAGTTGTTGGCCCAGCGACCCACCTCCTGCTTCTCGCGGCTGCCGAGCTCGCCCAGAGCAGCACCGTAGGAGCGCAAACCGTCGGTGGTGATTGCCTCAGGCGAGCCGTGGCGCTTGAGCGCCTTCTTCATGAAGGCGAGCGCCGCCTTCTTGTCGCGGGTCTTGGTGACGTAGCTCTCGAGGATCTCGCCCTCGTGATCGACGGCTCGCCACAGGTAGACCATCTCGCCGTTCAGCTTCAAGTACATCTCGTCCAGGTGCCAGCGCCAATGACGAAAGCCGCGCATGCGGCTCACCCGCTGACGCCGCACCTCGCCCGCGAACAGCGGACCGAACCTGTTCCACCACAGCCTCACCGTCTCGTGACAGATGTCGATCCCACGCTCGAATAGCAGGTCTTCCACGTTCCGCAGCGAAAGCGCGAAGCGCACGTACATCAGCACCACCAGCCGGATCACCTTCGGCGACGAGTTGAAGTAGCGGAACGGGCTGGCTGGCGTGCGCGGACGGGGCATGCCCCTCCCCTACCCCGCCGGTCGCTGTAGGTGCATTAGCTTTGACAGCGCCTGTTCGGCCGCCTCAAGGACTGGAGGCGCGTCGCAACCCGCTATAATCGCTATCCAACCGCCTTCTTCTCCGCCATCGCTCTTGCTGCCACCGTCATCTTCTGGCTGTGATCAACGAGTCTTGACCCTAGGCCCTGTCGAACCTGTTACACACGACGTCGGACGCAAGGGGCGTCCCGCCAACTGCTCCCAGAGCAAGGCCCAACGTCTGAGCTTAGTTCCGCCTCTGCGATTTCATCGCGATGCTGGCTCGGCGAAATGCCGTAGCGCGCGCGGAAGGCACGGCTGAAATGGGGCGCGTCGCCGAAGCCCCAGCGGTAGCAAATTTCGGAGATCGACAGCTGCGCGTGGATCGGGCTGACGAGATCCGCATAGCAGCGCTCCAATCGCCGCTCGCGCACATAAGAGGAAAAACGAAGGCCGGCGGCGGTGAACAACTTCTGAAGATAGCGCGGCGTAATGCCATCCTCGGCTGCGATCCCGATCGGGGACAGCTCGGGGTCGGACAGGCGGGCCTCGATCCGCTGGCACAGGCGGCGCAAATGGCTAGCGCGCGCCCCCGCCGCGCCGCCGCGCGCCGCCATCCCGCCCGAACTGGCCACCAGCGTGATGAGCAGTTCGATCGTCGATTGCTCGGTGGCGAGCAGGTGATCCTCGCCGAGCGCTCCGATCTGCTCAGCCAGCGTGTCGAGAAACCCGAAGAACAGAGCATTGAAGCCCGCATTCGGCCACACCGCGCGCACCGTCCGCTCCACCGGAGTCACCAGCCGCGAGCTGACCGCAACCTGCGGGAAGCGAACGAAGAGCAGGCGAAAGTCGCTGTCCATCCGCAGCGTCGTGTCGATCTCCGGAGCCCCGACGATCAACGATCCGCGCGCTACCGGTGTCTCCCCGCCGGCGCCCGCCAGTACGCCCTCGCCCGCGATGATCGCTACGATCCACGCGCTCGAGCGAAGATCGACGCTGCGCCCTGAAAATGTCTGCGCGGACGCGCTCATCAGCGCGAATTCAGTGCCCAGCGGCCCGGTGGCGACCGTCACCGCGCCAGCCGCCGCGCGCATCGAGCCGGGATCCGCCACGGGCAGGCGGAGGCGCGACAGCACGTCGATCCACGCCGACTGCCGCTCCCCAGCCTCGATCTCGTCTAGCGAGAAGCTCCAGCTTGCCATGCCACCTTCATCGTCACTCTAGTCGACGCGGGTCCTTCACCACGCCTCTCGACGGGAAGATGCCGCGATCGATGCGTACATGGATACCGCGTGTCCCGTCCACGACCTGCGTGACCCCGAAGTCCGCGGCGACCGACATCAGCGAATAGGCGTCGTCGCGCGACAGCCGCTGGTGCTCGGTCAACAGCGTCAGCATATCGAGCGAGGCGTTCTTCATCGCCTGGTTGAGGTCCTCGTGGAATCCGTGAACGATCCAGGTATCGGCCGTTTCCAGCAGCGGCGAGGGGAAGCTGAAGTCCTTCCGCAGCACGATCTGGAACAGCACGTCGAGCGACGCCTCGATTGCGGTGCCCGAGATTTCACCGTCGCCCTGCGACACATGCGGATCGCCGATCGAGAACAGCCCGCCCTTCACCTGCACCGGATAATACATGGTCGCGCCCGCGCCGATGCGCCAATTATCGATATTGCCGCCGTGCAGCCCGGGCGGGATGGTCGATACGCGTTCGTTGACCGCCGGGGCGACGCCCGCGGTGCCCAGGTGCGGGCGCGCGGGCACGGTGATCCCCTCCAGCGCGGGCATCCGGTCGCATTCGGGGCAATGCGTGATCGTGCCCGGGGTCAGATAGGTGCCCGGGAAATCATAGGCATATTCCGCGGTCGCGGTGTTGGTGTTGGGGTTTAGCGCGTAGATCGTCACGCGCTCCTTCTTCCCGAACTCCTCGTACAGATGTCCCCAGTTGGCGGCGAGGTTCGAGCCATGATTGTTGCGCGGGACCATGCGCAGATAACGCACTTCGAGCATGTCACCGGGCTCCGCACCCTCGACATAGATCGGGCCAGTCATGATGTGCACGCCGGGGTTGCGATCCGCCTCGGGCACCTCGGCGTAGATGCGGTGGATGGCTGGGTCCATCATCAGCTCGGGCGCGTCGCCCGCGTGGTGCGTGATCGCCTCGGCCATCACCAGATCGCCCGAGTTGACTCGCAGCGCGGGCTTCACCTCGGGATGAAAATAGCCCCAATGGATCGTCTCCGGGGTCGCCTTTAGCAAATGGAGCGCGCGCGCCTCGGTATCCGAGCGCTTCTCGCCGGTCGCACTGGTCATCAACATGAGAACCCCCTTCGTATGATCTGTCGTCCGGCACGTGCCGGGTGGTTCGCCGGCGCAGTGGGCGCCGACGGGATGTCTCAGTCCGGATTCTCTTGCCTCAGGCAGCGCGGACGACCGGCCTCGCGCCGCCGTTTAGCCGGTCCCAGGTGTCGCGGTAGCGGGTCACCAGCCAGCGATTGAACTGGATCTGTGCGCCCTCCTGCCACGAATAGCGGCCTCGCGGCGCGAAGCGCGAGCGCAGCCCGACCTGCACCAGCCCGTCGACGTGCATGTCCTGATCGATGATGTGCGACGCCGCCGTCATGTTCATCGCCATCTTGTGCGCGAACGACGGGTGCTTCGACGCGCCGGGCGCGACCAACACGCCGGTATCCTGCTCCATCGTCTCCGGCCCGGTCGGGCGCAGGATCAGGTAGATCACCATGTCGCTCATCATCACCAGCGATAGCGTCGGCGGGATGTTGGCGAACGTCATGCGGCTGCGCGCGGTCTCGTCCAGCTCCGGGAATACCGGCAACAGCGCCTTCTGGGTGGCGTTGAAGCTGGCGTCCTGATGCAGCGTTCCATTGTAGCGCAGGAAGCCGGCGTCAGCGGGGTCGGCGTCCGGGAACACCGACAGTTCCGACGGCACGAAATCGTGCAGCGGCCCCTGATGCAGCTTCGACGCGTGATAGCCGTCGTTGTTGTTCTCGAACATGACCTTCCAGTTCCAAGCGAAAACGCCCGGAGCGCCCGGCTTCTCTCCCTCGGCGCTGGCAAGGTCATAGCCCGCGATCGCTTCGGTCACCGCGGCGAGGCGCGGCGCGAGCGGCGCGGCCTGAAGATCGAAGTTGACGAAGATGAATCCCTGCCACAGCTCGACCTTGAAGGTCGCGAGGCCGTGGTCTTCCTTCTGGAAGTTACAGGTCTTCTCCATCGCGGGCGCACCGACCAGCTTGCCGTCCAGCCCATACGCCCAGTGATGATAGGGACACAGGAACATCCGCGTGTTGCCCGCGCCTTCCGCGACCAACATCGCGCGATGCGCGCAGACCGAGGACATGGCGTTGATCTTCCCGTCGCGCCCACGCGCCACCACGATCGGCTCGCCGACGATCGTGGTGGTGAAATAGTCGCCGGACCCCGCAACCCAGCTCTCACGACCCACGCACAGCCATTCGTGGAAGAACAGCGCCTCCTTCTCGAACTCGTAGAAGCCGGCGTCGGTGTAGCAGGCGGGCGGCAGCGTCTCGGCATCGGCAAGGTCGATGGCGGACGTGTTCAGCGAGGCTATGAATTCCTGGTTAGGCAAAGCGGCCATCACGGCGCTCCTAGCAACTCGTATCGTGGCAGCGCCCCGGCAGACTACATGCGGCCGGCGGATGCCAACATCCCATTACTACCCCTGCCGCCGCCCGACTCTCTTGTTTGGCGGCGCACACAAAGTTGCGCGGCTACTCGGTTCACCGATAGGCAATCGACAGCGTGGTCTCCCGCCAGGCGTCGATATCGGCCTTCATAGCCACCATTTCGCCCTCGGCATAACCCAGCGCATCGGCGCCCAGCAGCAGGCGAAGCGGCGGTTCGGGGGAATCAACCACGCGCAGCACCGCCGCCGCCGCCAGCACCGGGTTTCCCGGCTCCTCGCCCGCATGGCCGCGCAACGTGCGCTCCGCCTCGTGCGCCGGCCCTTCATAGCCCTTAATCGGGTTCGACGCCGATCGCAGCGAGGCGGCCGAGAAATCGGTGCGCAGCCCGCCCGGCGCCACGTTGGTGACGCGGATGCCATAGTGCGCGACCTCCTGCGCCAGCGTGCGCCCGACGCACTCCAGCGCGAACTTGGTCGCGCCATAAAGCGCGGTTCCCGCCCAAGGCGCCCAGCCGCTGACCGAGGTGATGTTGAGGATCCGCCCCGCCCGACGCGCGCGCATTCCCGGCAGCACCGCCTGCAACACCGCGATCGCGCCGAAGACGTTGACATCGAACAGCGCGCGGACATCCTCGCCGCTATATTCCTCGATCGCGCCGGTGATCCCGACTCCCGCGTTGTTGACCAGCACGTCGATCTCGCCCGCCGCCGCCACCGCGCGGTCGATCGCCGCGCGATCGGTGACATCGGCGACCAGCCCGGTCGCCAGCCCTGGCGCCGGCCCTGGCGCCGGCCCTGGCGCCAGCGCCGCGAACGCTGCTGCATCCGCCTCGCCGCGCACCGTGCCGAACACCGTGTCGCCGCGCTCCAGCGCCGCCTGTGCGATCGCGCGCCCGAAGCCCTTCGACGCGCCCGTGATGAACCACCGCATTCGATTCTCCACCCCCATGCCGCGCCGATCGCGGTCCTCGCCGCCTTCGCCAAAGCCGCGCCAACCGCTCTTGTCGCTGCGCGTCATGCTTGTTGCGAGCGCCGCGGCAGCAGGTGCACCACGCAAAGTTCCAGTGCGCGCCGACACAAGACGATTAGCCGGCCCGCATCGAACATTCGGGCCACGGGAACCCGTCGGCAGGAGAGCGAACACGCCCATGCCGCGCTGGGCCGGGGATCAACCAAATAGAGGGGGACAATCGATGTTCGATCCATCGCGCATTCTGCGCCTGCATTCGCTTAGCCTATCCGCGGTCGCGCTGGCACTTGCCGCCGGTTCGGCGCACGCCCAAGCCGTACCGGCCGCTGCCGCGACCGCCGCCGCCGATCCGGCGGATGCCTCGCAGGAAGGCGCCGACGTCGTCGTCACCGGCGCGCGCGACCTGAACGGCGTGATCCAGGCCGGATCGACCGGAAGCGTGTTCGGCATCGACAAGCCGCTGGTCGACACCCCGCGTTCGATCACCGCCGTTTCGGACGAACTGCTGTCGCGCTACAACATCCGCAACGTCTTCGATCTCGCCAGCGTGTCGGCGGGCGCCTCGACCGGCTCCTATTTCGGCGTGCCGGGCAGCCTGAATCTGCGCGGCAACATGGCGGACAACTATTTCAACGGCTTCCAGGGGCTGTCGAACTTTGCCAATTACCCGACGCCGGTCGATGCGACCTCCTCGATCGAGATCGTTCGCGGCCCCGCCTCGCCCGTCTATGGCGCGGGGCAGGTCGGCGGGTACCTGAACTTCATCCCCAAGACCGGATACGGCGAGAAGACGAAGTACGTCAACGAGCTGAGCGGCAACCTGACGGGCGTGCTGGGCAGCTACAACCAGCGCGAGTTGACCGGCAATGTCGCGATCCCACTGGGCATCGGTGGCAATACGGGCGGGCTGCACCTATTCGGCAAGCTGGAAGATTCCGACAGCTTCTACAAGGGCATGCACCCCAAGTCGCAAATCGGGCAGGCATCATATGCGGGTGACCTGACATCGAAACTGTCGGTCGAGCTGACCTATCAATACATTCATTCCGACGGCTATCTGAAGAACATCGGCTGGAACCGCGTAACGCAGAATCTAATCGACAACGGTAATTACGTCGCCGGTCGCCCGATCGCGCAGATCTCCGATGGTGTCTCTCCCTATATCACGCCTCAGAGATTCTATCAGGTAACCGGCGGGTCGACGCTGATGTTCTACGGCCCCGCGATCGGAGTACCGGTGTTGCCGAATGATTTCACCAAGCTGGATCCGGCAACGATCCGCACGGTAAAGCTGAGCCCGCGCACGACCTTCATCGACGAGGGCGTGGACGTCAACGAGGCCTATACCAACACCGGCTATGGTCGCCTCGCCTATGCATTCGACAATGATAGCACACTGAAGTTCGAAAACTTCGTCAACACGCTAAGATCGCGCAACTATCAGAGCTACGGCTTTGGCAGCTATTATCGCTCCACCGTGACAGAGCAGCGACTGAGCTATCTCGCCGACTTCGTTACCGGGTCGATTGAGTGGAAGACCGTGTTCGGCGGAAATTACCGCTTCACCGACGCGCATGTGCAAAGCAGCCTGAACGACTTCGTCCTGTCCGAGGACCGTCGCGATCTGAGCTTCGGGGCGACGATCGACGATCGGTTCAACAATCCGTTCGCGGTCGACAATTTCGCCTGGGCGACCGATGTGAAGAGCACGATCCGCAACATTGGCGGGTTCGCGCTGGTCGATGCGACGCTGGGGTCGGTCAGCCTGACCGCAGGCGGGCGCGTTGACAATTACAAGGTAAAGTCGCTCAACACCGGCAGCGAGGTAGGCGACGCGCGCCAAACCTTCCGCGCAAGTGACACGACGGGCAGCTTCAACACCTCGCTAGCGTACAAATTCCCATGGGCGACCTTCTACGGCACCTATGCGGAGGCGCGCTCGGTCCAGGTCGATCAAGGCGGCGGGATCAACCCCGCGCTGGTGCAGAACGACGCCTATCTTGGGCCGTCGAAGCTGAAGGAAGTGGGGATCAAGATCTCGCAGTTCGGTGGGCGACTGTTCGCGGCGATCGACGCCTATGAGCAGCAGCGGTCGTATCTCTCCACCCCTCCCACCGGGGTCCAGTCGGTCGATGCGCGGCGGACGCGGGGTATCGAAGCGGAGCTGCGCTATCTCGTCACCCGCTCGCTGGGAGTCACCGGCACCTTCACGCATCAGCGGACCAAGGTGCTGCCGACCGCGGGTGCGGGCTTCTTCCTGACGGTGCCGTCGTGCCTTGCCGGGATTGCGTGCACCGACGGCTATGGCGGCTATGTCTTCACCAACGCCAACCGCATCCCGGAGCTTCAGGACGGTTATTACCTGCATGCCACCCCGAACACGAGCGCATCGCTGTTCGCCACCTATGACCGGCGGGGGCATTGGGGGCTGACCGGGGGCGTGACCTATGCGTCGCAGACCGGCGGCTATCTGCCGGGGGCGATCAAGGTGCCGGGCTATGCGCTGTTCCGCGCAGGCGTCTATGTCATCGACGGGCCGTGGCGCGTGGACGTGAACGCCAACAACTTGTTCGACAAGCGGTACTTGATCGCCGGTTACGACACCGATGCCAACGCCAATGTCCTGCCGGGCATCGGCCGCACCGTACAGGTCCGCCTGAGCCGAAACTTCTAAAGTCGGTGCGCCCCCCGCGCCCAAGTGGGCGCGGGGGGCGGGGTGAACGTTCGCTAGGTTCACACCGAAGCGCCTTGTCTGAAGCAGCGGGGGCGCGCCTTGATGCGAGCGGCGACGCCTCGACGCGCATCACGCCATTTTCATTACTGCGAGGCGCGAGATCCATCTTTCTGGCCGCCGCAGGGCAGCAACTCTCGAAGAAGATAGCGATGCCAGCCTTTACTGGCAGGACGGGAAGGAGCGCCGCTGCGCTATCCCAGCAGCGCCATCGCCTCGCGATAGGTTGGCGCCGCATTCGCCGAGGCGCGCGATACCGCCAACGCCCCCGCCGCCGCCGCCAGCCGCATCGCGACGGGCAGGGGCTCGCCCAGCGCCAGCGCATAGGCCAACGCACCGTTATAGGCGTCCCCCGCGCCTGTGGTGTCCACAACCGACACGGGAAATGCGGGCTGGCGCAGCAGTTCGTCGCCGATCAGCGCGGCGCTGCCATCGCCCCCCAGCGTCACCAGCGCGGAGCCCGCGCCCGCCGCGACCAGCGCCTTCAGCCCCGCCGCCACGTCATCGGTGCCGGTCAGGCTCGCCAGTTCGGTCTCATTCGGCGTCACCAGATCGACCAGCGGTAACAGCGACAGCGCGGCGCGATCGGCAGGTGCGGGGTTAAGGAGCGTGCGGACATTGTGCCGCCGCGCGACACGCAGCGCTGCCTCGATCGCGTCGAACGGAGTTTCGAGCTGGACCATCAGCAACCCCGCGGTCGCGATCGAGGGCTCCGCCGCCTCCACCAGCGCGGGTGTCACCAGTGCGTTCGCGCCCGCCGTCACCGCGATGACATTGGCGCCATCGGCCGCGACCATGATGTGCGCGGTTCCGGTCGGCGCCGCGACACCATCGATATGGAGCGTGTTGATACCCGCCACGAGCAGATGGTCGCACGCCGCCGCCCCCTCGGCATCGTTGCCGACTGTGCCGATCATACTCACACGCGCGCCCATCCGCCGCGCGGCCATTGCCTGATTGAGACCCTTGCCCCCGATCTCCCGCCGCAGCCCGCGAGTCATGATCGTCTCGTGCGGGCGCGGCAGTGCCGCCACGTCGATGATGATGTCGGTGTTGATGCTGCCGACGACGGCGATGCGGGGCGCGATGCTCATGCCCGCGATGCTAGCGCAGCCGACGCCCCCGCGCGTTGATGCTGCGCACACGGCGACTTGTCGTCAGGTGCATGGTCGGTTGGCGGGTCGGGCCTCCACGCATTTGCCGGCGGTTCCCTCACGAACTCCGTCCGTCCTGCGAAATCATTAACCTTGTCGATACGGCCGCTTGAAGGGCGGTGGTCCACGGTGCATCGAGACGAGGCTTCGACGACCTCAGCCTCTCCTCAGCACGAACGAATATCTGCTGAACGACAATCGCCCGCTTCTGTTATCGGTGCTCTCCATCAATGCACGAACAGCGCCTTGCGGATGATCGCATGCGCGCCCCAATTGCCGTTGACTACCTGTGTCACCCCGAAATCCACCCCCACCGACAGCAAGGAGATCGCCTCGTCCTCGGTCAGCCCTCGTGTCGTCATCAGGAAGCGGCGCGCCTTACGGAAGGCGTCGCGCATCGCGCCTTCGATCGAGCTCTGCTTGTAGATGTCGCTCTGCGCCTTGCCACCCAGATCGCGCAAGTAATTGGGCTGCGAAAAGCCCAGGATCACCCATTCGTCGCGCGTCTCAATCAACGGGTAATCGAGGTCACGCAGTTTCTCGGGCTGGTCACCGCACCGATGAAGCACGATCTGAATTACCGCGCTCATCGAACATTCGATGGCAGTGCCGCACAATTCGGAGTCGCCCTGCGACGCATGCGGATCTCCCAGTGACAGCAGCCCTTCCGCGACATTGACCGGCAGGAACACCGATCCACCTGCGCCCATCCGCCAGTTGTCGATATTGCCGCCGAAATTGGCGGGCGGGACCGAATCGATCAGCCCGTCATGTGCGGGCGCCATCGCGACAAAGCCGAAATGCGGGCGCACCGGCACCTCCACGTCGCGCAGCACGTTGAAGTTCTTCGTCACCAACTCGGGATCGACGATCACCCCGGGGTAATCATAGCGCTGGTGAACGATTCCATTGGGGTCGGTCTGCGGCACGTAACGGTAATTGTAGACCGCGTGCGCACAATGCCCGCCGTGGCGCCGCTCGACCTCATAGATGGTGACGACCTCGCGCGGCTTAGGCTCGGTCAACATGTCGCCGTAGTGAAAGCCCCAATAGGCCGCGACGTTGCTGCCGAAGCTGCGCCCAGCGAACTTCGTGCTGCTAGAGGGCCGCGGGGTCATCTCCAGGAAGCGCACCTCCACGACATCGCCGCGCTCCGCCCCCGCGATTGCGATGGGGCCGGTCATGATATGGACACCGAACCCCTCGCCCGCGCCGCGCCCGACCGCGGAGGCGTCCATCGGCCCGGCGCCGCGGCGGTTGATTGCCTTGTCGCCCTTTTCCCAATGGTAGATGCGCTCGACCTCCGGGTCGCCGTCGATCATCCGTTCGTGATCGTCGCCGGCGTGATGAGTAACCGTCTCGATCGTGACGTAATCGCCCGACCGGACGCGCAGCACCGGGCGCAGGTTACGGCTGATATAGCCCCAATGGACGGTATCCACCGTCGCGCGCAGATGATGATGGCGCACGTCGCCGGCGGGGATCACATCGTCGGCGCCGATGCCGGCTTCGGTCGCAGCCTCAAGCTCCAGCGATTCGTCGGTCGGCGCGTCGGCGGTGCGCGCGACAGGGCTGCCGCGCTGGGGAACGCTGTCGTCCTCGCCGCCGGGCGAGGCCTTGCGATATTCGCGCGGCGACACGCCGTAGCGCTCGCGGAAGCTGCGGCTGAACGAGGCCGAGTCGTTGAAGCCCCATTGGAACAGGATGTCAGAGATCGATTTCTGCGAGTGCAGCGGGCTGACCAAGTCCATCCGGCAGCGTTCGAGCCGCCGTTGCTTCACGTAATGGCCGAAGCTGTCGTCGATGGATTCGAACAGCTTCTGCAGGTAGCGCATCGAGATGCCGTGCTCGGTGGCGACGAATTGCAGGTTGAGCGTCGGATCGGACAGATGCATCTCGATCGACTGAAAGACGCGCTCCAGCAGCATCGCGCGCGCACCCGCCGACCCGCCGAGCGAGCGCGCGGGCGCGCCCTCCAGCAGCGCAGTGAGCAGGAATTCGGACAGGCTGAGTTCGACCGGGCGCAGCCGGTCGCTGGTGAGCTCGTTGATCGTATCCGCGACCGAGCGCAGCATCGCCGACAGCAACCGCCCCGCCCCGGTATCCGACGCGATCAGGCTGAGATCGGCGGGCAGCAGGTTGCGCACCGCCGGGCCGAAAAACGCGCGCGGGACATGCATCATCAGGAAGCGATGATCGCGCGGCAGATCCAGCACCGCGCGTGCATCGTTCCCGCCGATCAGCACGTCGCCTTCACGCACGACAACCGTCTGCGCGCCGAGCGTGGCGGAAAGCTCGCCCTCCAGCAGCTGCACCATCCAGATATGATCGGCGCGATCCGACAGGTCGATCGTGACGTTCTGGCTGGTGGAGGATATGCTAATGAACTCGGGCCCGTTGGCGCCGCGATGGCTCGACAGCTCGCCATAGGCCGGTTCGCTCATGACGTTGAGCAGTACCGACTTGCGCTTCAGCGCGAAGCGCCACGCCTCCCAGCGTTCTTCCTTGGGATAGGCATTGGTGGTGAACCGCAATTCAATATCCCCGCATCTACCGAGCACCCGCAGCATGCTCGGCTATCCGGCGATGATAAAGATGCCGCAACGCAGCAGCGGTGACCATAGCGGGACGACCCGGCCGCGCGTGACAGCAGGCTACGCGCAAGAATTCGTGCCGAATTAGGCAAGCCGTCGCGCGCGGGCCATGTCACCTATGCTCACGCAGTCGCAGCATTCAATGGGCGCAGGGGGCGGGACCAGATAGTGTTGAACGTCGAACGGATCAGCGTGCGGGTCGATCGGATCCGCGTGACGGGGGCGACAGGCAGCGCCGGGGCGGTCGCGATCCTGGATCTGCTGCCCGACGCCGGCGTGATACTGCCGCCGTTCGTCGCGGGCGCGCATATCGACCTGCACCTGACCCCCGATCTGATCCGGCAATATTCGCTGCTCAACGATCCGGCGGACAGCGGCCGCTATGTCGTCGCGGTCGCGCTGGACGCCGACAGCCGGGGCGGGTCGCGGCACCTGCACGAACAGGTCTCCGAAGGCGACGTCATCACCGTCAGCGCGCCACGTTGCCATTTTCCGCTGATAGAGGACGCGGCGCACAGCGTGCTGATCGCGGGCGGAATCGGGGTGACGCCGCTCTGGGCGATGGCGCAGAGGCTGCGCACGCTGGGACGGCCCTTTTCTTTCCATTTTGGCGCGCGCAGCGCCGCAAACGCGCCGCTGCTCAACGAGATCGCGCCGGTGCTGGAAGGGTTGGCGACGACGTTCGAGACGGTGTTCGAGGCCGATCACGGCGCGCGGCTGGATCTCGCGCGGATCTTTGCCGAGGCTCCCGCGGGCAGCCATTTCTATGCCTGCGGGCCGTCCGGGATGCTAGATGCCTATGTCGATGCGGCAGAGGCCGCAGGGGTGAACGACGCTGTCGTCCATCTGGAGCGCTTCTCGGGCACCGGCATCGCAGCGACCGGGGGCGGGTTCACCGTCGAATTGGCGCGCACCGGCGGCTGCTACGCGGTCGCGCAAGGATCGACGATCCTTGAGACGCTGAAGGCGGCGGGGATCAACATCCCGCATTCCTGCGCCGAGGGGGTTTGCGGCGCGTGCGAGGCGACGGTGCTCGACGGCGTGCCCGATCACCGCGACGAAGTGCTGTCCGATGCGGAAAAGGCCGCGAACCGGACAATGATGGTCTGCTGTTCAGGGGCCAGGTCCGCGCATCTGGTGCTCGACCTGTGAGCGCGTTGCGGCGCACAATGTCGCGTACGATCGGCTGGGTCGATCCATTCATCGTGCTGATGCTGGGGCTAGTGGTGCTCGCCAGCGTCGCGCCGGTGCGCGGGCTCGCAGCGCAAGCGGTGAAGATCGCCGCGGACGTGTCCATCGTGCTGCTGTTCTTCCTCCACGGTGCGAAGCTGTCGCGCGAGGCGATCGTCTCGGGGTTCAGCAACCTGCGGCTCCATGCGGCGGTGCTGGCGACGACCTTCGCGCTGTTCCCGCTGCTGGGGCTGGCAATCCGCGCCGCGTTGACGGGGCACATGGCGCCGGGCGTTCTCGACGGCATCCTGTTCCTGTGCCTGTTACCCTCCACCGTCCAGTCGTCGATCGCCTTCACCGCGATCGCGCGCGGCAATGTCGCAGCGGCGGTGTGCAGCGCGTCCTTTTCCAGCCTGCTGGGCGTGACGGCGACGCCGTTCCTCGTCGCGCTGCTGATGGGGCATAGCGCAAGCGTATCAACCACTGCGATCGAGAAGATCGTGCTGCAACTGGTGCTGCCATTTGCCGCCGGGCATTTGCTGCGCCCGTGGATGGGGAAGGTCATCGACCGGCATCGCAAGCTGGTAAGCCGCGTCGATCGCAGCTCGATCCTGCTGATCGTCTTTTCCGCATTCAGCGCCTCGATCGTCGAGGGCTTGTGGAATCGTGTGGACGCCGCTGATATCGCCGCGATCCTGCTCGTCTCCGCCGCGATGCTGGCTACGGTGATGGCGCTGACCTGGTGGGCATCGGCGCGGATCGGATTGGCGCGCGAGGACCGGATCGTGATGCTGTTCGCAGGCTCGAAGAAGAGCCTCGCGACCGGGGTGCCGATCGCCTCGACGCTGTTCCCGCCGGCGGCGCTGGGGCCGGTGCTGTTGCCGGTGATGCTGTTCCACCAACTCCAGCTCATCGTCTGCGCTGCGATGGCGCAGGCGTTCGCGCGCGGCGCAGACGATGCCGCCGCCGCGAACCCCGCCACCGCCTGACCACAAGGGAGCGACCCGTATGAAGCGCTTTGCCCTGCTCGTCTTGTGCGCGATCGCTTCGCCTGCCCTCGCCGGTCCGCGTGTCGATGCGCCGGCGGGACGGATCGAGGGAAAGGACACGGGCGCGGTCGAAGCGTTTCTGGGGGTGCCCTATGCCGCGGCGCCGGTCGGCGCGCTGCGCTGGCGCGCGCCCGCCCTGGCATCGCGATGGACGGGAGTGCGGCAGGCGAGCGTGATCGGCGCGGACTGCGTGCAGGATTCGAAGAACAACCCGCTCCCCGCCGGCTACTCCAATCAGCAGAGCGAGGATTGCCTGTTTCTCAACATCTGGCGTCCGCACGGGACGCCCGCCGCGCGACTGCCGGTGATGGTGTGGATCCACGGCGGGGCGTTCATCATGGGATCGGGGTCAATGCCCGACTACGACGGTGCCGCGCTGGCGGCTCGCGGCGCGATCGTCGTGACGCTCAACTATCGCCTCGGGCGGTTCGGGACCTTCGTCCATCCCGAACTTCTCAAGGAACAGGCGGGGCAGCCGATCGCGAATTACGGGATGATGGACCAGATCGCCGCGCTCAAATGGGTCCGCGACAATATCGCGGCGTTCGGGGGCGATGCCGCGAACGTCACGATCTTCGGCGAATCAGCGGGCGCCTCGTCGGTCAATTTCCTGATGACCTCACCCGCCGCCAAAGGGCTGTTCGCCAAGGCGATATCGGAATCTGGCGGGCGCAACGACATGCTCGATTCAGTCGAGGCCGCCGCCGCAAAATGCAGCGCCTGGGCTACGACCAAGCGAGCGACGACGCTCGCGCAATTGCGCGCGCTCGGCGCCGACACGATCCTCGACGCGCCGGTCATCGTCCCCGCGCGCCCGGTAATCGACGGAAAGCTGGTCGTCGCGCGCACCGATGTCGCGTTCCGCATCGGACTGGCGGCGAAGGTACCCTATCTGGTCGGCGCCAACGATTTCGAGGAAAGCCTGTTGCGCTGGTTTCCCGGCGGAGGTGAGATGATGGTGCGCCAGTTCGGCGACAAGGCCCCCGCGCTGCTCGCCGCCTACGCCGCCTTAGGTAAGACGCGTGAAAGGCAGATCGGGCGGCTGTGGGGCGAGAATGCGATGACCGAACCCGCACGCTGGCGCGCCAAGCTGCACGCGGCGCACGGCGCGCCGGTCTATCTCTATCGCTTCGCCTATGTGCCCGAAGCATTGCGCGCGACCACGCCTGGCGTGGGCCATGCCGACGAAATACCGTTCGTGTTCGACAACGGCCCGCCGCGCCCGGGCTATCGATGGACCGCGGCGGATCATGCGACCGCGCGGCTGATGGGGGAATATTGGCTCGCGTTCGCGAGGACGGGCAACCCCAACCATGCCGGTGCGCCCGACTGGCCCGCGTTCACCCCCCGCGCCGACCGCCTGCAACTGATCAACGCCTATGGCACCAGCACGGTCATCGACTTCGCGCGCCCGCGCCTCGATCTGATAGAGGCGGCGGCAGGATCGGCGGACGCCAGGTAGATCAAGCAATGGGGTCCGCACGAACAAGTCGAAAGGCGGGGCCGCTGTTATCCTAACGATGGTCGGGTGGATATTCCCCCGAACCCGGCAATGGCTGGAGGCCCATCATCATGAACATCGCCGCGGCGATCACGCCCGCTGCTCCGCTGGAGGAAATCCACACTGAAGCCGCATGGCGCGGCGACGTGCTGTCGAAGGGCGACGGCTGGATCTACCAATTGTCCGCCAAGGAGCTGGCGGAGCTGGAAGACCTCGGTACGCGCTTCGTCGAGGCCGATCCCGATCTGCGCTTTGTCCAGAAGGAAGAATATCCGCTTACCGCCTGTGCCGAAGCGGTGCTGGAATGGGGGCGCGACGTCGACAGCGGGCGCGGCTTTGTACTGGTGCGCGGATTGCGCACGCACCTCTATTCGGATGCGCTGTCGGCGGCAATCTACTACATCCTCGGGCTGCACATGGGCGATCCGATCCGCCAGAACGAGAAGGGCGACCTGATCGATTCGGTCTATGCCACCTCGGACAAGACAATGGACGATCCCACCGCCAAATCGTCCAAGGTGCGCGACGGCCTCGTCTATCATTCGGACTCGTCGGACATCGTCGCCCTGATGTGCCTGCGCCCGGCCAAGGAAGGCGGCGCGTCGTGCCTCGTCTCGGGCGCGCAGATCTACAACGAGATCCTGCGTCGCCGCCCCGATCTCGCGCCCCTGCTGTTCGAGCCATACCACTGGGACTGGCGCCGCCAAGACGTGCGCGCGCCCGCCGACACCTATACCTCGCCGATCATCGACCTGACCGACGGCGTGTTCAGCATGTATGCGGGATCGCTCTACATCCTGACCGCGCAGGATTACCCGGGCGTGCCGAAGCTGACCGACGCGCAGATCGAGGTGCTCAAGCTGTTCGACGAGATCGCTTATGAGCCCGGCATGGCGATCGAGATGGACTTCCGCCCCGGCGACATCCAGTGGCTGTCGAACTATGCCGCACTGCATGCGCGTACCGGGTTCGACGATTACCCCGAGCCGCAGCGCCGTCGCCACCTGCTTCGCCTGTGGCTGAGCCGGCAGGGCGACCGCCCGGTGATCGACGGCTTCGGCAAGAACGGCGTGGTGCAGGTGCGCCACAAGCCGCGCGAGGGCGTGACCGTAGATGACCAAGGCTTCTTCCGCATCAAGGACGCGCCGGTGCCGCGCCTGCTGGCGGACCACGGCTAAGCTCGGAGCCCGGCTTCTTCGTTCGCAGGAGGGGAAAGCGAAGCGGGCTTATGTGCTTCTGCGCACGCAGGAGCGCCGGGGGACAAGGAAAGAGGGCGGGACACGCTGCATGTCCCGCCCCCTTTTCGTTTGCGACTCCAGCGCGCTTTATTCACGGGTGAAGCCTTCGGGTATCACCGCCGGGTCTCCGGCCTTGCCCCACAGGATGATCTCATTGCCCCAAGGGTCTTCAAACGCCCAGTTCAGGCCGTTGAACTCTTTCCAATAATGGTTGCGCCATAGCACTTTGGCGCCCCGCGCCTCCGCGGCGGCGAGGATGTCGTCGGCGTTCTGGTCGTCGCCGATCAATAGCCAGATGCGGGCCTTGTGATCGGTGCCGCGCGACAGCGGGCGCGGGCCGGCACCCTCGGTCGCGGGATGCGGGCGCGCGTTAGCGGAATTGTATATGCCGAGGTGGAGGTTGCCGATCGTGCTCTCGGTGCGGTCCTTGTGGCGGAAGTTCCCGCCCGGGACGAGGCGGTGATAGACGCCCGTCGGGCGCCCCTCATCGGTCCAGCCGAAGACCTCGGCGTAGAAGGCGCCGGTCGCCTCGGGATCATCGGAGGCGAGATCGATGAAGATCAGGGTGGTCGGATTTTCCATGTCGGTCCTTATCCAAAGCGGAATGCGGAGACGGTCGCCTTCATGACGACGTCGGAGAAGATGCGCTCACCGCGAGAGTCGGCACCCGCGCCCGCCGCGATCATCAGCGGCAGCAGATGCTCCTCGCGCGGGTGCGCGTTGCGCGCGGCATCGCCCTCGCTCCATTGGGCGAGCTGCGCCAACCGCGCACCGGCGTCGTCCTGCCTCAGCGCGTCGGTAAGCCAGCCGTCGAACGCGGCGGAGGGTGCGGTTGCCGTCGACGTGCGGAAGGCGCGCATGTTGTGATAGCTCATGCCCGACGCGACGATCAGCACGCCCTCATCGCGCAACGCTGCCAGCGCCTTGCCCGCCGCGATATGCTCGGCGGGGTCAAGGTTCGATTTGAGCGACAGCGGCACCACCGGGATATCCGCGTCCGGAAAGGCAAGCAGGAAGGGGATGAAAACCCCGTGATCGAAGCCGCGGCGCACATCCACGCGGATCGGGATTCCGGCGTCCTGCATCAGCTCGACGACGCGGCGCGCGACGTCGCTCGATCCCGGGGCGGGATATTGCAGCTGATAGGTGTGCGGCGGGAAGCCGTTGTAGTCGTAGATCATCGCCGGCGCCGGCACTGAGGCCACGGTGAATTCCGACTCCTCCCAGTGCCCCGAGACGACTAGAATCGCCTTGGGCTTTTCCGGCAGGTCGGCGGCGAGCCCGCGCAGCCAAGCGGCGGTCTTGTCCCATGTATCCGCCGGTTCGCCCATCAGCGACCAGTCCATGAAGAAGCACGGCCCGCCCCCGTGCGGGATGAACAAGGTCGGCTGCGTTAGGCCCGTCATGCGATGAAATCCCCGTTTCGATACAGTGGATGATGCTAGTGGGTTCTAGCCACGCGGCGGGCAGTTCCACTTGTCGGGATGCGCCGGGAAAGTTGTTGCGCGATCCAGCCCACCCATCGAGCGGAACAGGGCCGGATCGGACTAGACGCCTCGCGAACTGTTTTTTGTCCGACGCGGGCGTTGGTCGCTTTGGCTTTGACGTGGAGCCCGCGAGGCGTTCGTCTGCCGCGGCAACCGACTCTGTGAGGCGCGTCTTTCATGTCAGCCACCGAGAATTCGCGAACCGCTGTGGGCGTGGTCGTCGCCTGTACGATCGGCAACATGCTGTGCATGACAACAACGGTCAGCGCGGTCTTCGGGGTGTTCCTGGTCCCGATCGCGCAGGATTTCGGCTGGCCGCGCGCGCAGGTGACAAGCGTACTGGGGCTAATCGCGATCATCAACGCGCTCGCCTATCCGCTGGTGGGCCGCGCAATCGACCGCTTCGGCGCGCGCCCGATCCTGCTGGCGGGGAACGTCCTGCTCGCGGCGAGCGTCGCCTCGATCAGTCTGGCGCACGCCACGGTCGCCAGCTTCTACGGCCATTTCGTGCTGGTCGGGCTCGCGGGTTCTATCCCGTGTACCGCGATGTTCTCCAAGGTGGTGTCGGGCTGGTTCGACAAAAGGCGCGGGCTGATGCTCGGCATTTCCGCCGGGGTCGGCAATGGCGTGGGAGCGACGATCATGCCGATCATCGCCGCCGCTAGCCTGGCCGCTTTGGGATGGCAGAGCAGCTACGCGCTGATCGGCGCGATCATCTTCGTCGTCGGTTTCCCGCTGCAATGGTTCCTGCTGCGCGATCCCGCGACCGTCGCAGCCAGCATCAATGCACCAATGCCGCAATTAGAGGGGCATACGCTGGCGGAGGCGCTGCGTACGCCCGCCTTCTGGCTGATCCTCGCGACGCTGGGGCTGGGATCGGGGTGCCTGACGGCGGTGTTCTCGCACGTCATCCCGGTGCTGACCGATCGTGGGTTCGACCTTGCCACTGCCGCCTCCGTCATGTCGACGCTAGCGCTGGTGACGAGCGCCGCGCAGATCCTGTCGGGGTCGCTGCTCGACCGCTTCGCCTCGCCGCGGGTCGTCGCCCCCGCGTTCGCGATCGCGACCGCCGGGCTGTGGCTACTTGAACATCGCGACGGCGCGACGCTGCTGGTCGCGGGCGCGATGCTAGGCGTGGGCCTGGGCGCGGTGTTCGGCGCGCTGCCGCTGTTCATCTCGCGTTATTTCGGGCTACGCAGTTACGGCACGATCGGCGGAGTGATCTACGCGATCGTCATGCTTGCGCAGGGCGGCACCCCGGTGGCGATGGACTGGATGTTCGATTCCTATGGCAGCTATGCACCATCGATCCTGCTGATCGAGGTGTGCCTGCTGGGTATCTCCGCGCTGATGCTGGTGCTGCCGCCGTTCGGCGCGCGCCGGGTGACGCATGAGGATGTCGCCGGGCTGGCGCATGTCGGGCTGTAAAGCGCGCGGCACGTCAACTTTGCGGACGCGCAGGGGCAAGCATCACACACGCCCGCGCATAGACTGAGGTCACAAGGCGGCGTCCCCCGCGGTGCGGCCTGTGACGGAGGTGGCGCGATGGGTCGTTCGATCGGCAACACCGGCCTTGTGGCGCCCGCCACCGGGGTCGCGATCGCGGCGGCGGTGGGGTTCGGGCTAGGCCTGTCGCAGACAATGCTGGAAATTTCGGCATCCTGCTCGTCCCCATCGCGACCGAATTTGGCTGGCCGCGCGCGCTGGTGGCGGGCGTGATGAGCCTTGTGGTGGTCAAGTCGCTCGCGCTCACGCAGCTCGTCGGAACGCTGGTCGATCGCTTCGGTCCGCGGCGCGTGCTGCTGAGCGCGCTGGCGCTTTACGCGATCGGGCTGATCGTGTTCGCCACGTTGCCGGGCGAGGTGACGATCTTCTACGCCGGCTTCGGGCTGATCTGCGCGCTGGGCGCGCCAGTGGCAGGGCCGACGCTGACCAAGGCGTTGGCCGGTTGGTTCGACCGCGATCGCGGCGCCGCGATCGGGCTGTCGGCGGGGCTGGGCACCGGTATCGGATCCGCGGTCTTCCCGGTGGTCGCGGAGAGCGCGCTGCCATCGCTCGGCTGGCGCCGGGTGGTCATGCTGATCGCCGCGATCATCCTGCTCCTCGGCGTGCCGGTGGTTTTCGCGCTGTTCCGCGACCCGCCGGCGCGCGAGGTCGAGAGGGGCGCGGCAGAAGGCATGACGCTGACGCAGGTGCTCCACACTCCCGCCTTCTGGGGGCTGATGCTCAGCGTCGGGATCTGCGCTGGATGCATGACCGCGATGTTCACGCAGGTGGTGCCGATCACGCTGTCGAACGGGATGGCGATGGGGGCGGCCGTGACAGCGGTGAGCACCTTCGCGCTGGTCTGCGCGGGAGCGCAATGGGCGATCGGGATGTTGATTGATCGGTTTAAGCGACCGGCGGTGCTGGTGCCCTTCTACCTTGTCGGCATTGCGGGGCTGTGGCTGCTGGCCAGTTCAACCAACGTTCCCTCAATGCTGGCGGCGGCGGTAATGATGGGGGTGTCCCTGGGAGCGGAATATAGCGCGCTGCCGGTGCTGCTGTCGCGCTGGTTCGGGCTGGTGCATTTCGGCAAGGTCTCGGCACTGGCCTATGGCATCGTCGCGGTTGTCACGGGGGTTATACCCGCGGGACTGAACGCGGTGTTCGACGCGACCGGATCATATCGTCCCGCGATCGACGCGATGCAGATGGTAATGCTGATCGCGACGCTGGCGATCGTACCACTGCCGGCGCGGATCGCGCGCGCGCCTCGCAATGTCGCGGCTGCGGCGCTGTACCGCGCTTGAGATCAGTCCGGGATCGGGCCACCGCCTGCCCCGCTCTCCCGGATGGCTGCATTGATGTGCGCGAAGTCCGCCGCCCCAAGCGACAGCGTGGCGGCGGCGAGCCAGCCATCGACCTGCTGGGGCGCACGCGCGCCGACGATTGCCCCCGTCACCCCCTCCACCGCCAGCACCCAGGTGACCGCCACCGCCGCTGCGCTCACCCACGCTGTGCAGCAACTTCGCGGATCGCCTCGGCGACTGTCAGGTTACGGAGCAGCGCCTCGCCCGAGAAATCCGCATGCCGCTTGCGCCAGTCATCATCGGCCAGGGCGTCGACGCGCTCGGCCGAAAAGGCCCCGATAATAGCCCCGACTGCATCGGGCTGTAGACGATCACCCCGGTGCCGTGCGCGCGGCACCATGGCAGCTCGGCGGCGAGCGACCCTCGCCGGATCGCGGACGGCGGCGGCTGGAGCGTGTCGACATGACCGATCGCCTCAGCGGTCTGAAGCTGCGCGGCGTCATGGTTCGACAGGCCGATCGCGCGCACCTTGCCCTCCGCCTTCAGCTCGAGCAACGCGCCCCAATATTCTTCCAGCGGCGATCCGTCCTCAGCGGGCCAGTGCATCTGATAGAGATCGATGACATCGACGCGCAGGCGGCGGAGCGAGCCCTCTACCTCGTGCCGGATGCTGTCGCGCCGCCCGACGCGCCGCTTACTGTAGCAATCCGCCGGCTCCCACACTTGCCCGCATTTGGTGAAGACATATGGGCGTCCGCTTTCTGGTAACTCCGCCAGCGCGCGCGCGACGATCTCCTCCGAATGGCCGAGACCGTAGATCGCGGCCGTATCGATCCAATTGACGCCGCGATCGACCGCGTGGCGTATCGCGCGGATCGACTCATCGTCCGACTGCGCCCCCCAGCCTACCGCCCAATCCGCCCCGCCGATTGCCCACGCGCCGAAACCGACCCGCGTGATCGCAATACCGGTGCTACCGAGGTCGACAACCGGCAACGTCGCGACCATGTTGCTGACCTGCATCGCCCAATCCCCTCTCTTGAATGAGCGTTCTTAGCGCCGCCGCGAGGAAGGATGGCTTGACCCACAGGCCCTTTATTCTTGATTTCGCCTTGTGCCGAAGCGTTTTCGTCCGTGTGCAACCGTTCAACCGGCCGCGGCGTATGCGCCCGCGACAAAAACTGCCTGCAGCGACCCGGAGCTGCTGGCAATAGGCGCATGGTTCGAGTTTCCGACACTGTCAGGCCGTGTCGGCTCACCTCAGCGGAGCGGCCCTTGCAGGCGCTCTGAAGCGGCACGTCGTTCCTCCACCCAGCGCCGAGTATTGCTTGCCCAGCCCAAGAACAATACGCGGCGTTCGCAGTGGCGCGTCAAGGCCGTCGCCGAGGCCGCGCAGGGCTCGTATTCCGAGGTGCGACGGCTTCCGGTTGCGGGCGGGCTGGCGGCTCAAGCACACCTGGGGCTTTAAGGGCCTTGCGTGAGCTGGCGAGACGACCCAGGAGCGGCCATTCCCGAAGCTCTGGCCGCCTCCCAACTCCGGTCACTCGTTCATGTCGGCGTCCGAGGCATCTAAACTTTCCGCCCAGATGTCTGGCTGGCTCGACCTGGCAGGGTAGCGGAACGGCGGCTTTGGAGTGCATCGTAGTGGTGCCCGGACCTGAAGCGGATTAGCTTGCCGCGTCATGCGCAACGCCAAGCGAACAGAAAGTGGAACGATCTCGGTTGACGGGAACGATTTTGCATGGCGGCTGCACCGCGAGCCGCAGTGGTGTACCTCTAACGGATGGCGTGGATTGGTCCTCGCTGTTCGTGACGTGGACGGGCAGCGCGAGGCACTGGTTGAGTGGCCGATGCCGAAGATGATGTTGTCAAAGCAACCGGACCCAGCGCGAGGAAGCCGGATTTTAACCCCGTTCGCTTGCTCGATGGCAGGCGAACGAAGACACTCCCGAAACCAGCTTGAGAGAGTTCGCAGCACTGACAACCTTAGGATAGTACTGAAGCACCCTACGATGCACAAGCCTCCGGCCACCCGCGGAGCCGGTGCGTTTGGTTTGACAGAGCCCTCGAACGCGATACCGAGCTTGGCCGTGCCTTCGGCCGCGCGCATCACCGCTCCCTCGTCGAGCCCCGCAGCCTCGAAATAGTCCCGGATCGCGGGCGTGGTCGCCTCGCCCACGCCGATCGTGCCGATCGCCGACGACTCGATCAGCGTGAGTGCGATTCCAAACGGTGCGAGTCGGCGCGCCAGCAGTGCCGCGGTCATCCAGCCAGCGGTACCGCCCCCGACGATGATGATCGATCGGAGCCGCTCCGCTGGGCCGCGCGGCTTCTCGGCGTCTGCATGTGTCATCGCGGCAGCGACGAGTGGTCGAGCGCACGCAGGAATGCGACCCGCCGCTCGGACGGGGGACCGGCGATGCCGCGCGCGGGTGCTGTCAGTCTAATGCGAACTCGTCTCCACACGATGCACCTCGCCCTCGGCTCGCGTCGGATCAGCTGACGAGCGCCTGCCACTCTGCCAGCGCCGCGGAGCGGCGCTGTTTATAGGTCTGGCGGTCGACGAGGTGGCGTTCGTGGTTGAAGTGGTTGTGGACGGTGGCATGGACCGAGGCGAACTTCTGTAACGTGCGCATCTGCCGGAAGCGCAGCATCGCCCGCTCTCGTCGCCTGAACGGCAGGTGCGAGTTCTCTATCCTGTTGTTAGCCCAGCGACCCACCTCCTGCTTCTCGCGAATGCCGAGCTCCGTCAGTGCAGCGCCATAGGAGCGCAGACCGTCGGTGGTGATGGCCTCGGGCGAGCCGTGGCGTTTGAGCGCCTTCTCCATGAAGGCGAGTGCCGCCTTCTTGTCGCGTGTCTTGGTGACGTAGCTCTCGAGGATCTCGCCCTCGTGATCCACCGCTCGCCACAGGTAGACCATCTCGCCGTTCAGCTTCACGTACATCTCGTCCAGGTGCCAGCGCCAATGGCGGAAGCCGCGCATTCGGCTCACCCGCTGGCGCCGCACCTCGCCCGCAAACAGCGGACCGAACCTGTTCCACCATAGCCTCACCGTCTCGTGGCAGATGTCGATCCCGCGCTCAAACAGCAGGTCCTCCACGTTCCGCAACGACAAAGGAAAGCGCACGTACATCAGCACCACCAGCCGGATCACCTCCGGCGACGAGTTGAAGTAGCGGAACGGACTGGCTGGCTTGCGGAGGCGGGGCATGGCCCCTCCCCTACCTTGGCGAGCGCCGCAGGTGCATTAGATTTGACAGAGCCCCTAGCTGCCTTCACACCGATGCCATGTCGTTGTTGCGAGGCACACGAGCTCGCTCGCGATCGTGTCAGCCTTTAAGCGTGCCAGGGTCTGACAGACGATCGGCTAGCGCAGCAATGGCATCGCCATGGAAGGCGGTCGTCAAAGTCCCGTTCACGTGCACTGGGCGGTCCGGGGTTAGGATGGCCGCCTCGCGGTGAGCAGGGTCGAGCGCCAGCCATACTCGCACGGCGCCCTCCAGACTCGTAACCTCAGCGAGATCATCATCCCCCCTTGGCACATTCTCCAGCGCGGCGCTCATCCGCCAATCAATCTCCGGTGTCGCGCTATCGCCCCACGTGGCCTCTGCCATCTTATACTCCGTGCCCGCCTTCGGCTGGTACTCCGAGCGCTCCCGCTGACATGAAGTTCCGGACGCGTACCCAGGCGATGGGGCAGCGACCGAGGAGTACGATACAACGGAAGGCGATCACGGGAGCGACACTGTGCGCATTTCAGTGCTATAAGGGTAACATTCAATCGCGCGTCGACCCACTCATCGCCTCGCCTAGCTTGAAGACCCAACTCCGGTCACTCAGGGCCACCTGGCACCCTCCCAACTCCGGTCGCTTGTTCATCTCGCCAGTCGGGCCTCCCGGACGTTCGCGCCGCTGTCCGGCTGGCCCGATTGGCAGGTTAGCGGACATACGTCTTGCGGCGATGGCGGCGTCTATCGCGTTTCGCTATCAGCCGCGCCGGCCCAACTCGCGCCCTCAAATCCGACAGGACATCCCCCAGCCCGGCCGTCAAAAATGGATTGTCGATAGCTGCGCATTCAATCACGTTGGCGAACGTCCGCCTATGGCTTCCAACGATGGATAGCGTCGAGAGGCGCATAATGATCCCGGATGTAGGGTCGCAAGCATGTATAGCATCAACTAAACTGGCGAGGCTGCGCCGGTTAGGTGCTCTAATATACTTGATCACGCGGACCCACGAATCCACGAGCTCGACTGGGCAGGTCTCTGAAACTGCCCTCCGGACGTCGGCTACCGACGATCGTCCCGAAATCTCCTTGAAAAGAAGAACGTAGAGCGCGTCAGCGTGATCGCCGTTTCGCGCGATCGTACGCAGCTTCGAAGAGGGGATGTCGCTCCCGCGCAGAAGTGCATTAGCGACGTACCAAGCATCCATGTAGGCGAGAGTAACGGATCTCGTGATGGCTGCAAATGGGCGCAAGCGGACCTCACAATTGAGCGATGCGCGCCGCCGACTCCGTCGATATCGCAAGGGCGAACGCGATGTCCTCAATCGATATGTCAGCGCGTTCGCGGCGCAGATCGACAACGGTCTCGATGAGCGCTGGGCTGCAAGGGTCCACGAACCGAGCCACCCTCCCAGATTCCCGCTCAAGGCGAAGCACCCGCTCGAAGCTCAAGAAATCGCCCGGCCAGTCTGAAGCCTGGACAATCCTTTCCATAACGATCGGCTCGAGGCGTTTCAGGACGAAGTTATCATGGATGCGCTCTTCCTTCGCGATCAGCCAATCTTGTCCGCACGCGCGGCACGTGGACGCATATAGCCACCATCGTTGGCCGCCATGCTCTTGAATCCGATCGAGAGTTGCAAAAATGCGGACATCAAGGCCGTCTGGATCGCCCATACCGATCACCGCGAGATCGCCTATCTCGGGGCAGCAGCATGAGCTTTACGGGTCCATGGGTGCACTGTGCATGATGTGGCGAGCGTCCTAAAGTCGGCGCTAACGGCCCGGCCGCGTATGGCAGGAAAGCAGACGTTGCGGCGAGCGCGCGAAACGCGGAGAGTGACGAATGTCCACCGCCCCTTATTGCTGCGACCGGCTCGCGAGCGACCTAGCTCACGCGTGCGCCATTCACGCCGATCGAGCGGATTGTCCCGACGCGTTCATCGCTGAAATGAATGGCGGCTTTGGACTGATCGTTCACGATGGCGGCAGCAGCGCGATCGAGATTGCCTTCTGCCCGTGGGGCGGCGCCGCCCTGCCGCCGATGACCCGCTAATGGCAGGGTTGCAGACAGGCTCATTTCAACTAACCTCCCGAGCAGAGACGATTTCCGACAAAGGACCGGCTTTGGATGCTCAATCAAGTATGTCGCCGTCTAGCGCTGCTTGTGTCCTTGACCACGTTGTCTGGGTGCGACCCAGGCGTTCATGTTGCCTGGAAGGACACCTTCCAACGTCAAATTGATAGAAACTGCATAGAGGATGCGGTCAAGTCCGTGGCAGGTAAAACAACGCATTCATATTATGAAAGCGAGGGTGAGGACTTTCCGCACGGCGTTAAGGTATATCAGATTATGTACGAACAGCCCTTCAATGATATGAACCCCCATCTCGCAGCAGGTTGTGGTATTGATATTGCTCCGTTGCGAGACGGATCTATGGGATATATCCATCGATGGGGCAAGCTAGGTACGACCATATCTAGCGCGGAAATGAACTACGTCACTCTTGTCATGACAAAGGTCAACGCCGCTGTTGCGCGACGTTGCGGAGTAGCCGTCGGCAACGGCAATCCCGTTCAGGGCAAAGGTTGATCTGACCAAGCCTGAAAAGACGTTTCTGGGGCGCGGACGCGCCAGGTCTAATGTCCGGTAATGGGCGGTAGCGGACCTTCTCGCCGGATGACCGAGGCGGAGGCTCCCTCCGCCGCGATGTCCGCTACTGGCAGGCTAGCGGACGTTGCTATGGAGGGTAGGCCATGCGATCATCGCGGCACAATGATCACGCGCATTCGCCAACGCACCGAACCTCTGAAACATATGGTTGTTGTCGGGCCGCTACTCGTCGGCAGTACGCCCTTATTCATGACGAGCTATCTTTGGGGCGCGGACCATTGGTTTAGATGGAACACTCTCACCGACGTCATAGCGTTGGTGATGACCCTGCTGGTCGGTGTTGTCGGAGTTTATCTACTTCCCATCTCTCGGTTCGCTCGTGGCGTCGCAGCGCTCCCGTATATCGCGCTTGTGGGATGGATGATGATGCTTTGGGCCATCGTGTGGCGCGGAGGATTATAGGCGCGTACGGCTGCTTGTGGGCGCTTGCCGCCCCCGCCCTCTCCTGCCGAAGACCCACAATCGGTCACTCAGACGACCCTCCCCGCTTCTCGGATCCGGCCGTCGTCTAATAGCGGGGTTTGCAAGCGCCTTTGTGTGGGGACGTCATTTGCCGGGGCACGGTCGTCTTCGCGGTCGACATGAGCCGCCGCATCATGGGGCTTCGCGGGATGGCCCTACCAATGTTCGTTCCGCACGCATCGAACCGGGTTCGCGGTGCAACGGCCGAAGCGGAATGGACCAGCCTACGTCCCGGCAGGGACGCCTCGTCACGCCATAGGCGCTGGCGAGCTCTTGGATCAGGCGGTAGCGGTTGTCCTGGTGAACAGTTCTCCGGAGCGCAGCATCGCGTGCATGATGACCGCGAGCTTGCGGGCTACGGCGACCGCAGCACGCTTGAAGCCAATCTTCTCGCGGAGCCTCATGCCCCAGCTGGGTGCTGTCAGTCTAATGCGAACTCGTCTCTACACGATGCACCTCCGGCTTCGTAGGCGACGGGTTAGCTGGCGAGCGCCTGCCACTGAGCCAGCGCCGCAGAGCGGCGCTGCTTGTAGGTCTGCCTGTCAACGAGGTGAATCGGGAGCATCTGTCACCTGCAACGGATGGTGGAAGCCCGCCACATTACGCACGCTTTCTACGTCCGCAACATGCGTGGTGAACGGGTGAGCCAAGCGCTCAACCTTTGCGGTATAAAGCCGCAGCTGGGCGCCGGCCGAACGGCTGGCGCCACGGGTGGATTGGTCGAGATTAGGCGTCAGCGGAGCTTCCCACCGGATGACCGTGGCGGACGTCATTTTCCGGCGCGGTGCCCGGTTGTTCAAGGGGCTCCTGCTTGCCTACGCCCCATCATCCTCGAACAGTTCATCGGCTTAGGGCAAATCGCCTAGCCGTTCTCGGAAGCACGCAGCATGGCAGAGCCAAGCCTGACTAGTGTCGCCATTGACCGCAATCATCAGAGTGCATGGGTCGAAGCCGCTCTCGATCACCGCGGTTGAACAGAAGCAGCACATGCCGTTCTTCACCTGACGCTCCCCCTACCTTCCGACGACAACGGCTGCCTTAGCCCTGCCGCCTCGCACAAGACACGTTTGAAAGCGGGCCTGAGCGACCGTCGCAAGCGGGTAGCGCGTGGGTACACGAGCCGGGCGTGGCGGCGTTTACGGGAAGCGCAGATGCATCGCGGCGGAAAGAATCTCCGCCGCGTCATCCGCTTCTGGGCGGTTTGCGGCCCCCTTCCCCTCGATCCGAGGACCCAGAACTGGTCATTCAGGCCGACCTGCCGGCCGCACAACTCCGGTCACTTGTTCATGTCGGTCCCAGAGACATCCGACCGTCCCGCGCAGCTCTCTGGCAGGCTAAACCTATTGGGAGATCGGTGCGCATTGCCATTGCGCCGACGGTGCGGAATCATGAGCCGACCAACGGGGGCGGGGCATTGTGGCAAACAGGCAGGGCATAACGCGAGCGTTCCTCTGGCTGGCCGTCCTGGCTGGTGGCCCGTTGCTCGGCGCCAAGCTGTTCGATCTCGTTGTGCTGGCCGGCGCATGGAGCGCGCATCCACCCGCGTCGCTCGCTTTGATGCCCTATGGGAAGGCGTGGCCGGTCGATACCGGCGTCTTCTTCATCCCTCTACCGGCTTCGATGCTGCTGGCAGGGTTCGGCGCGCTGGTCGCGGGGTGGCGAACACCGTGGCATTTCCGCTGGCTGCTCTGCCTACCGTCAATCGGCATCTTGTTGCTGCTGATCCTGACTGTGGTTGCCTTCTGGCCAATGAACGCAGCGCTTTACTATCACGGGATCGGCTCGCCGAAGGACAGCATCACCGATGCGGAGTCGGTCGCGATGGCGCGGCGCTGGGTAACACTCGACTGGATTCGAGTCTTGGGCGCGATCGCGGCCTTCGTCGCGCCGTTGCGTGCGTTGACGCTGCCTTGGCCGTTGGAGGTGGCCTGCGAGGATCCACCGTTGGTGCGGGCGTTGCTCGCGCTTGCCCTCCTCGGCGTAGCGGGATTTGTCGTGTGGTTCGTTCAGAACCTTTGACGCGCCGATCGCCGCAACGCGCCTCCCTCACAGACCAATCCAACTTCGACAAGTCGCCTCGCCGACCGTGTTTGAGCGAAAGGGGGCCTGTCCCCGGTCGCGGCTAGACCCATAAACGGTCACTCAGAGGCCCTGCCGCGCTACTCAGTTTCAGACATTCGTTCATCTGCGGGTCCAAGTGCCACGTGGTGGTCCAGAGACGCTTTGGTGGCGCACCGGCAAACGACGCTGGGATGAGCGTCTAAAGAAGCTCACGCATAGAAGGTAGCGGTTCGGCTGTGAGCCAATGACGCCTTTACCTCTACCCATTGCCACACCTCACTGAGCTCTAGGTACAATCAAGCGATCGCGACCGCACCAGGCAAAACGTCAGCGACACCCAGCGAACTGCACGACGGTAACTCCGTCCTTCTAACAAACCCTTCGCGACGTAAGTGGACTCCGGCGCGATGAAGATGCCGCGACAGGCCTGAGGGTGCTGTCAGTCTAACGCGAACTCGTCTCTACACGATGCACCTCGCCCCCGGCTCGCGTCGGATCAGCTGGCGAGCGCCTGCCACTGAGCCAGCGCCGCAGAGCGGCGCTGCTTGTAGGTCTGGCGATCGACGAGATGGCGTTCGTGGTTGAAGTGGTTGTGGACGTTGGCGTGAACCGAGGCGAACTTCTGTAAGGTGCGCATCTGGCGGAACCGTAGCATCGCCCGTTCTCGTCGCCTAAACGGCAGGTGCGAGTTCTCTACCCGGTTGTTCGCCCAGCGTTCCACCTCCTGCTTCTCGCGGGCGCCGAGCTCGGTCAGAGCAGCGCCATAGGAGCGCAGACCGTCGGTGGTGATCGCCTCGGGCGAGCCGTGGCGCTTGAGCGCTTTCTTCATGAAGGCGAGCGCTGCCTTCTTGTCGCGGGTCTTGGTGACGTAGCTCTCGAGGATCTCGCCCTCGTGATCCACCGCGCGCCACAGGTAGACCATCTCGCCGTTCAGCTTCACGTACATCTCGTCCAGGTGCCAGCGCCAATGGCGAAAGCCGCGCATTCTGCTCACCCGCTGGCGCCGCACCTCACCCGCGAACAGCGGACCGAACCTGTTCCACCACAGCCTCACCGTCTCATGGCAGATGTCGATCCCACGCTCGAACAGCAGGTCTTCCACGTTCCGCAGGGACAGCGGAAAGCGCACGTACATCAGCACCACCAGCCGGATCACCTCCGGCGAGGAGTTGAAGTAGCGGAACGGCGAGGCTGGCTTGCGCTGGCGGGGCATGCCTCGCCCTACCCCGATCACCTGCGCAGGTGCATTAGCTTTGACAGAGCCACTGCGCCGGTTCGTGCGCGAACGATGTGCGCTCGACGAACCCGCCGGAGATGGGCCGGCCCAAAACGAGAGCCTGCGAGACCGTCAATCGCAGGGGCAATTCAGCATGCAGATGACACCGGCGAGACGATCGTCCTCCGGTACCACGATTTTCTCGCAGCGATGAATGCACTTGAGGCATGCGCTGCTCGCCCGCTCGGTCGGATCGGCGGCAGCGGCGGTCCTCGTTCTGCTCGCAAGCGTGTGCAAGGCCGTCTCCATCGCCGCCGCCCACGCCAGCAGGACCTTCGTCTCCGGTGTGTCCGGTAGATCCAATGCTATGGCGACGCGATCGCCGCGCGTGCCACTGCCCCCGCTTGGGAGACTCCTCGACGAGGCGATCAGCTCCTGGGGTATTTCAATCGAGAGGGTCGGGTCGAGGTCGGGCGAGAAGACGACACCTTTGCCGGCCTCTTGATCCTTCGTCGTCCCGGTCATGATAATAGACAAAGTGCTTCTCCTTCGGACTTGCTCAGGAAAGTGTCTGCGACCTCGCTTGCCGATAGATCCCGCGGGCCATGTCCGTGAGATCGGCCGCACCATCTAGTATCGCCTCGAGGGGAGCGAGCTGCTCCAGCACGGCGTCGCGCCTCCTCGTCATCGCAACCGGACGGAACCCCCGACGGGCAAGGCTTCCGTACAGCCCGGCGACGTTCGCGAAGGCGTGATAGCCGAGTAGGATGGACCGAAGCGGGCGTCCGGTTCTGCGGAAGGGCGAGTAGTACAGTCTCGCGTCGTCTCCGACGACGAGCGGCTCCTCACGCTCGGCCAGCGCCAGGACGATGTGAGCGCACTCGTGTACGAGCAGCTCGGCGGTGGTGGCCGGATCGTCGTCCACCGTCATGCGGACGACGGACGGATGTCGCACGTCGCTCGACGACATTGTCGCTCCCTTAACAGACGGAAGGGGCACCACGATCCGCAGGACGTCCCGCACCCATCTCGAAAAACCTTCATCGATTTCGAGAACCTGCAGCGCCGCCGCCAACGCGTGAGCGCGCTCGTCTGCCGGGCCGCCGGTGGATCGGGCTTCCCCAACGACGTCGCTCCAGCAATGCGGATCGATCACGTCGACCGACGCCTCGCGCCAGCTCAGCCAAATTCCCTCGGGTAGATCACCGCAGCTGCGCCAGCTTCTCTCGACGGAGGCGACGAGTTCGCCGTCCTCCCACCGCAGGGCATCGGCGCCGCGGACCATCCGGTGCCCCGCGCGGAAGCATGAACGCCGCGCGGTGCCAGCGCTCCAGGTGGACGTCGGATCGACCAAGGAGAGATGGATAAGCAGGCCTATCCAGTCATCCACGTCCGCGCCGGCGGGATCGGCGAGGAACGGCCCGAGTGCGGGATCCCAGTCGACTAACCAGTTCGCATCCGTTGCGAGCCAACGTTCCAGCGCCTCGCGACCACCCTCGCCACGCCGCGGCGCCGCGGCATTCCGCTCGAGCGCAAGCGCGACCGCGGCGCGGTTCTGCCGCGCCGCGACGGCCGTCAGAATGGAGAGCGCGTGAGGGTCGGGCGACCCGCACGCGGTCGACAGCGACGCGGCTGCGCCCGTCATGAGCCGTACGTCGCCACGAGCGTCCTCCGCATGCCGCCGCTCAGCGGCGTGACGGCATGAAAGGACGATGGCGTCATCTCGAAGAGCAGGGCGTCGCCGGCGGTGGGCTGGACCGCAGCCCTGATCAGATAGCGGCCGCCGACGGCCTCGAGCACGACGTGAGCCCCACCGACTTCGGGCGGCACGTCATCCAGATAGACAACAAGGCGCCACATGCGGACTCTGTCGCTGTTGGGCTGGTCGGTATGGACGGAGACGAAGTCGGCTGCGACCATGTCGTGGAACTCCAAGGCATCGAGCCGGATGCCCGACCGGCCCACAATCCGGGACACGACGGAGCGCATGGGCCCGTCGAAGGCGCGGAAGAGCGAGCCATGCGTCACGCCTGCCGCACCCAGACTGTAGCCGCGGCGCTCGCCGCGGCTCCGCGGCAGCAACGCCCCTTCGCCTGCCACGATCGCCATAGTTTCCCGGTCGAACAAACCTGCCAGACACAGCCACGGATAGGGCGCGCTCGCCAGTTCGGGAGGCGGTCGGCCGCCAAGGAACTCCGGCATCGGAAGAACGGAGCCGGTAGTCGGGAGGCGGCACAGCCTGCGCACTATCTCATCGAGCGCGGTCCGAACTCCCTTGAGGTATCGCGGCCCGCTCACGCCCGTGCCGTGGAACACCATGTCGACGCAGCCAACGGTACCGCGGTCGTCCTCGATGCTTCCCACGATCAGGCGCGGCACGGCGTCGCCGCTGATGCCTGCGATCAGCTGCTGCAAGCGACCGAGCAGCGCTGCACGACGCTCGTCGTCGGCAGCGACGATGCCGACGTGCGCCGGAGTGATGTCGTGGCCGTCCAGGTGCCCCTCGCAGCTCGAATACGTCACGCAGCACAGGCGGTCGCAGAGCAGTACGACCACGGGACGGACGCCATCCTCGACGGCGTCGCAGAAGGAGGGATCGGATGGATGCACCAGACGGCCGGCGTCGCTGTTTGCACGCGTGCCGGAGCTATCCTTGAAAAGGGCGTCCCCGCGGAGGCTCGCGGGAGCATCGTGGAGCAGCCGGGCGAGCCCCCTCGTCGCGTTCAGGGTCATGCCGCGCGGCTCGCCTTCGGCGGCGAAATGACGTCGGCGACCAGCGACAACTCGCAGCCGCCCGCCGAAACGTATTCGGCGTAGACCGGCTCGGTCGCGTGGGAGACCCGGGCGCCGCTGCAGCCTCGTCCCAGGAAGCGGCAGGACGCGCAGACGCGATCGAGACGATCGCGCGAGCGGGCCACGCGCCTCCTTCGGGCGTCGGAGAGCAGCAGCTGCTCCAACGGTTGCTCGAAGATGGATCCGTACGATCCACGATAAGGGTAGTCGGCCGTGGAGTAGACGCTGCCGTCGGTGTCCACCTCCAGCAGGTGCTCGCGTCCCCCCAGTGCTGCGGTGTCTGGCGGCCCGGAGCCGTGATCGTCGTCCTTGAGGAGCGAGAGAACCTCGCTCAGCGGATCGATCCGCAGCCCGCCGGCGATCGCCTGCCTGACGCGTGGCAAGCTCCACAACGCCTCCGCGAAGCGCACGTACTCCGGCAGGCCGACGCGCAGCACCTGAACCTCCCCGCGGTGCTCGAGCGCCTCGTCGAGCAGGATGAAGCGGAAGGGGAGCCGACGCGCGAGATAGAAGTCCGCCACTTCCTCGTGCCGCGTCGCGTTCGCTTTGGACACGACAACTATACCCGCGAGCGGCACGCCGACCGACGTGAGCCAGTCGACTTTCCGCACCACCTGGTCGGCGCTGGGCCGACCCTTCATGTCCACTCGAAGGTCGTTCACCACGTCATACGAGAAGCCGATGCGCATCCAGGACAGCAGCGGCAGGTGCGCCGGCTTCACCAGCGTAAGGTTCGACTGCAGGGCGTTCGACGTGCGTCGACAGAGATCCTCGCCGAGGCATCCCTCCTGCGCTTCGCGGATGGCGCTCCAGTAGGATACAGGCTGCACGAGAGGCTCTCCGCCGTGCCAGTAGAGGCTGACGCTGTCGTCGCCGGAGCCGTAGGCTTCCAGAAAGGTGCGGACCGAGCAGAGGACGGTTTCGATCTGATTCAGCGACATGCGGCGTCGATCGCCGAGGTCGTCCATCTCGCAGCAGTAGGTGCAGCGAAGATTGCAGAACTTGGAAACCTTCAGGATCAAACCGACGTGCATGGCTAGTTGCGCTCCATGCCGGCAATCACGGAAAGGTAGCAGCGCCCGGCCGCCGCGAACGCCCTCTCCTCCTCGGGCGTGCACTGGCCGACGTAGGCCCCGTCGCAGCCGTGGCCGAAGAACTCGCAGCCGGACGCGCAGATGCTGTCGATCCGCTCGCGGGCGCGAGCTATCCGACGCGCGCGCGCTGGCGACAGGAACAGAGTGTTTAGGGTGTCGTCGAAGACGTTCCCGTAGCGCAGCGCGGTGTCGTAGGCGTCTCCTGCCGAGTAGAGGTCGCCGCTCGTGTCCACCAGGAGGACCCACTCGCGTCGACCGTCGCTGGGCGTGACGGCGGCGCCCGCCTCGGTCAGCCGACGGATCCGGAACGCGGAGGTGAACGGCTCGACCGTCAGGCCTGCCGACATGGCTTCGCGCATACCGGGCTCATCAAGCGCATTTCGGCAAAAGTCGATGTAGCGATCCCAGCCGATGGCTGCCCGCGCGACCGCCGGCTGCGTGTCCGTGGCCGTGTAGATGTTGAGCAGCCGCAAATTCAGCCCCTGCCCGAGATAGAACTTCACCACCGACGCCGCATGATCGACGTTTGCGGTGGAGACCACCGCTATGCCCCCCGACAGCTGCACGCCGCCAGCGCGCAGCCGTTCGATGCCAGTCTCCACTAACCGCGCCGTCGGCCGCCCGCCGGCAGTCCTTCGATTATCGTTCGCCACGTCGTAGGACACGCCAATCACATAGCGGCCGCGCAGGGCACTGACATGCTCGTCGGTCACGCGCGTCGCGTTGCTTTGAAGCTCGTTGCGGATGCACACCCCGTCGCGGGCTTCGAAACGGTCCTGACGTTCGTACACGCCCTTCCAGAAGGACGCTGGCACCAGCATGGGCTCGCCTCCCTGCCAGTAGAAGGTGATGGCGCTCGAGGTATCGCCGACCGCCGCGATCATCTCGGCCACCCTGTCGTAGAGGGCGTCGATCTGGCTGAGTTTCATGCGTCGGGGATCGTCAAGCCACGGGGTCTCGTAGCAGTAGCTACATCGGAGATTGCACAGCTTCGTGACCTTGACGACGACGTCGAGGCGCATCGATGCTTATCCTCCGCCCTTCTCCTTTGCATTGTGCACGGTGATCTGGACCGTCCGTTCGACGATCTCCGGCGATACGCGCTCGCCAGCTTCGATGTGATGGGGGCTGTTGACCCAGGTGGGCCCGGACTCTTTGATGTGATAGGCGACCTCGTCGCCGAATGCCTTGGTGAGCTCGTCTACGATGCTCTGATCGACCGTCTTAATACCGGTCTTCAGCCTAGCTTGTGTCAGGGACGCGAGAGGTTTCCCAACAACCTTGTCCCGCCCCGATGTAATTTTCTTGTCCGGCATCGCTTTTTCTCCTTGAGGAAGCGACGCGACCCACGTGGTCGACTTAGTAATCGACTCGATGGCGCGAACGTTGCCATGACCTTGAAAGCCTGTCCAATCGGAATTGGTTTTCATAAAATTTAGACAGCTCGCCCACCCTAACATCGCCGCGGCATCAGTGCGTTTCCGCGCCTGCTAGCAAGCTCATCTAGGGCATCGGACGCAAAAGAGAGATCACGTGACTCCGAAGACCCATTTGCGGTCATTCAGAGCCATCTGCTCGCCGCCCAGCTCCCGCCGTCCGCTCATCCCGGCGCTCGAGTCTTTCAGCTGTTCCGCGCACCAGCAGGCGCTCTTACCCGGACGAACGCGGCGCGCAGCACTTCACAGATAGCGAGCGCTTCGGGCGTGAGCGAGGTCGAGTCGTCAGGCATCGGCACCATCAGCCGCACGCCCGTCCTGCCAGCTGCCTGCACGCTGTGTTGATGCCGCGAGTTAGTCGAGCTCCCAGGGATGGTTTCGATTCCGCCTTCAGACCGCGCAAAGCAGTTCTCCGTTTACAAACCGGTCGCCTGTTATGGCGAGCTGCGTGCCAAACCGATCGATCGGTGACGCCGCAGAAGGCGAGGTCAAAGCTGGATCGGCGGACCGACACGTTCCATGCCATACGACCGCAGCAGAGCTGCATCCTTCTCCTTTGAATAGCCGCCCGGGGTGAAGCCGAGCTGCTCCCAGGCGTTGAAGAAGGCCTCCATCTTGCCGGCAGGAGCGTAGCTTAGTAGCAGACGCCCATTGGTGGACCCCGCATAAGCCCATGCGTGCGGCACGCCACGTGGACCCAGCACACAATCTCCCGCCTTCAGAGAGAAGCGCTGGTCGCCAACCTGGACGAGGTACTCGCCCTCCAAGACATAGAAGAGCTCATCCTCGCCCTGATGAACATGCAGCGGAGGCCCACCACGACGCTGGTTGGCCTGCTCAATGACGAACAGGTCTCCCTTGGTGTCGCTCGTCACGACTTTGTACGTGGTGGCGCTGACGCCAATCTGATGCGTGCGCCCCTCCCTATCGTCGCCGGAGCTCACGACCGCGATCGGCAACTTCGACCGCGCGGCCTCATCTTTCTGGAAGAAAGTGGTGCTCGGCGCGCTTGTCGCTCCGCCGGGAGCGTGCGCACCTGCATCGGCGAGAAACGCGGCGACTAGCAAAGCGAGAACTGATCGGCGTTCCATGCTATTATCCCCGTTCCGTGAGTCACATCGGTGAAGTTGCTTTCATCTGATCCGCGGCAAGCTGCCGCGTGCACAATCCGGTTGGCTGCCAAGCTTGCGTCAGGGTCGTCGGCGGCGCGTCGGCGTCGTGCAGGATCAGCGCGAAACCGCGCCGCGGCACCTTGCCGATCGCCATCAGCAGCATGGGAGGGCCGGCACGGACTAGAAGGCTGTTTCCAGCGCCCCGGCCGATCTGCACGCCGTCTGGCGTCTCCAAACATGTGTCGCCATCAACGGCAAAGAAGGCCTCTGGGCCCGAGTGGGTGTGCAACGGCGCCGATGTGCCTGGAACGAAAATGGATCGGAGATACTCGGCTTGGTAGCCGGACGCGGGTAGGACCGGGAGCGGACCGATCTTGGCCGCGCGTTCGCCGCCTTTTGCCCGCCAGCTGTCGCCAGAAAGCGTGAACAACCATGTTGCGTTGAATGCCTCGACGACGGTGCTCGTAGAGAGACCCGCCTTTCTGGCGATGGCGGCCGATCGAAAGCGGTCTATGTGCCAGTAAACGTCGCCGTGCGGCAGTTGAACTACTCGCTGCCGCCCGAGCAGGCAGGCCGCTCCTGGTTCCTCAGACGAGGTGCATGCTCGCGCAGTTGCCTGCCCTGTCGCCGTCGAGGCCGATAACCCCGCAACGATGACCATCAGACACACGAGACTCGCTCGCATCGACAACCACCCCCCCACGTGACACAATCAGAATGTAGTCAAGTGGAGAGGGGCGCAACCCTTGTCGTCGGCACGAGCTCACCGCCGTCTGACAAGCCCTGCTCACAACGAGGAACGCAGCTTGCCGCTTCGAGAGGACTGAAGAGAGCTCAGCAAGTGGAACCACCCGTGCATGAGGCGCACCGCGTCCTGCACCTCCGATCCCAATTGTCGCGACAGCGAAGACCGGTTTTGCCCGCTGTAAGCGCTACCAGTGGAGCCATGTCACTCGGAACCCAACACCGGCCGTCGCCCCACAGTGGCGTGTTGCTCGAGCGCACGAGAGCGTGACTGGTCCTGACCATCACTGGCCTCTACATGTTCGTAAGCCGCGCGGTGCTATTGATGAGAAGCTGATCATGTCCGAGGCCGTAGACGCGAAGATTGTTAGCCTCTCCGATTGGCGCGGCGCCCTGCTCACCCGCATCCGGCGCCTGATCCGGGAGGCAGTCCCAGACGTGATGGAGGAGGTGAAATGGCGCAAGCCGACCAACCCGCTGGGCGTCCCCACTTGGTCGCGCAACGGCATCATCTGCACCGGCGAGAGCAACCAGGACAAGGTCAAGCTGACGTTCCCCAAGGGATCTTCGCTAAGCGACCCGCACGGCCTGTTCAACTCCAGCCTCACCGGCGTCCGCCGAGCGCTCGACATACGAGAGCGCGAGGAGGTGAACGATGCAGCCTTGCACGACCTTGTTTGTGAGGCTGCGGCGCTCAATGAGGCGCGCGCAAAGCGGTGATCTCTGGAGAGAAGGTTCAGCCCCGATAAGGTGGGGATGCGCGGGGGCACAGACCCAGAACCGGTCACTCAGTAGCTTCAGCCCAGCTCCCAATTCCTGCCGCTCGTTCATACTGGTGACCCAGCCATCTGGGCGCCCCCAAAATGGTTGGATCAGCCTGGTTGTGGAGCAATGCAATTCAGCAGCTTTCTACATGCGAAGAATGCCCCGGCTACAAGCCGCCGATTAAGGCGCAAGTTTCTTTCAATCTTCTAAGCAGAACCATTCGTTTAGCTGATCCAAGGAATTTACCGGCGGCCGCAACTCAGCTTCTTACTAGGTCTCGAGATCCTGATTTTGCAACAAAACTAGCTGCTGTTCGCACCTCACTTCTAGCGACTATACGGTCAGAGATCACGCGCATATCGGCGCGAAGCGATTGCTGATCGACGTCGAGCCTTACCCATCCGGCATGCTGGATATCGTGGAAGCGCACGTGGGGATTATTGCGCGCAACATCCCCAAACCGTCCAGACGGCGGCGAGGCGGCGCCAAGCGCCGAGGTTACGATCTCGCTTCCAACCGGCACGCCGTCAGACGTAGCGAGATCGTTGACCCAGAAGGAGTGCACGTCGCCACTTAGCACCACTGGATTGCGGACCGCTGGGTAACGCATGCCGGCTAGGACGCGGTCTCGATTGGCAGTGTAACCGTCCCACTGATCGCTGAACGTAGACTGATGGCTGCCGTCCAGCCACAGCGGTGCGAAAAACACCTGTTGGGCGACGAGCGACCAAGGGCGGCTCTCTTGAGTGAGCCGATCGGATAGCCACTGTTCCTGCGCCCGGCCCATGATGGTGCGGGAAGGTGCAGCCGCCTCGGCGCAGGCGTCCAACCGCACGTTTCGCGCCACGTTCTGCGCGGCACAGGGAGGCGCGCTGCGGTACTGCCGCGTGTCTAGCACCGACAACGAGGCCAGATCAGCCCAGTCCACCGAGCGGTACAGCCGGGGCGTAGCACGCCCTCTCCAGAGGCTCGGGCGGATCGGCATGTGTTCAAAATACGCCTGGTACGCCGCTGCTCGCCGCGGTGCGAACAGTTCTGGCGGCAGGCCCTCGCGATTGGCGAGATTGGCGTAATCGTTGAGCACCTCATGATCATCCCAAGTCACCACCCACGGGCACACGCGATGTGCGGCCTGGAGGTCCGGATCGGTCTTGTAGAGCGCGTGGCGCTGCCGATAGCCGGCGAGGTCGCGTGGCTCAGGCGCGCCAAATGATCGGACGGTCGGCAGGTCAGGATAGCTCTGCTCGTAGATGTAGTCCCCGAGTTGCAGCACCAGGTCGGGCGCCGACGCGACGATGTCGCGGTAGACGCCGAACTGCGCCTGCTCCCAGTGCTGGCAGGACGTGACCGCCAGCCTGAGCCGGTCGGCGGTGTGCGGCACCGTGGCGGCGCGGCCTGCAGGGCTCGTGGCGCCGAGCGCGTGAAAGCGGTACCAGTAGGGCCTTCCGGCAGGCAGCCCGACGATCTCGACATGTACCGCATGTCCGCGCTCCGGACGGGCGGCGCCCCGACTAGCGCGCACAATCTGCCGGAAGGCAGGGTCCGTCGCGACCTCGCACCGGATCTCAACAGCGCCTGCCCTTAACGGCTCGGCAAATGCTCCGACCAGACGCGTCCAAAGCACGAAGCCGTCGACGTCCGGGTCGCCGCTGGCCACGCCGAGTGCGAACGGATCGGCGGCGCCACGGGCGCCTTTATCGATGGCGGTCGCTGGCGTCGCCGCCAAGGCAGCCATGGCACCGAGCACGGCACGTCGATGCCAGTCAAAGTTCGCTCCGGTCATACCGTGGCCTAAGCGCGAGCCGTGACCAACCCGTGACATCGGAGGTGAGTGTCACAGTTCCGTAGCGCCCCCGTCATCGAAGCGACCTGAACGGCCCCTATTCGAGACGCCAACGAACGCTGCTCGAGTGGCGACACCCCGACATCGACAGGTAGGACCCAGATGGATCCGAAGACTCTTCTTCTCGCCTCGGCGAGCTTCATGATGGCCATCTCGGCATCCGCCTCGGCGCAGACCGTCGCTCCCGTTGGCGCTCCCATCGATGCGTCAACGGCGAGTGCAGCAGACGATGACAGCGAGATCGTCGTGTACGGCAACGGCAAGGTGCGCCAGGAGCAGACGGTATCGCGCAAGGCGATCGAGATCCTTCCGCCAGGCAGTTCGCCGCTGAAGGCCGTCGCGCGCCTACCCGGCGTCGCGCTGCAGAGCTCGGACCCGTTCGGCAGCTACGAACTCGGCACGCGTCTCTCGGTGCGCGGCTTCAACCAGAGCCAGATGGGCTACACGCTCGACGGCGTCCCGCTGGGTGACATGTTCTACAACGGCCACAACGGCCTGCACGTCAGCCGCGCGATCGCGGCCGAGAACATCGCGCGGGTCGACGTGTCACAGGGAGCGGGCTCTCTCGGCATCGCCTCGACCAGCAACCTCGGTGGCAACCTGGAGTTCGTGTCGCGCGCACCGTCAGCGGTGCCGAGCGGTGAGGTGGCGTTGACGTACGGCATGTACGACACGGTCCACCTCTACGGCCGGCTTGACAGCGGCGAACTGCCGACTGGCACGAAGCTGTCGATCTCGGGCGTGGTCCATGACGCGAGCAAGTGGAAGGGCTTCGGCAGTCAGTCCGACGCCAAGGTGAACGGCAAGATCGTCCAGGCGATCGGCAGCGCCACACTGGCGGGCTGGCTCAACTACTCGCTCCACAAGGAGCGCAACTATGCCGATCTGTCGCCGGCGACCCTCGATCGCATCGGTTACGACCTCGATTTCCTCCGCCCCGATTATGCCACCGCCATCCTGCTGTCGCAGGTCAGCGCGAACCAGACGGCGCGGGCGGCCAATCGCGCGTTGCCTTTTCCGAGCGCGGGGACGGCCTTCCCCGCGCCTTACACCAACGTCAACGACACCTATTACGACAGCGGCGGCATTCGTCGCGACTGGCTCGGCGCACTAACCCTCGACGTGCCGGTCTCCGATTGGCTCGACACGACGGCGACCTATTACCATCACTACGACAAGGGCAGCGGCGGCATCTACACGCCCGCGGTGTTCTCGCCCGATGGCTTCCCCCTCTCTGTCCGCACCACGGAATACGGGATCAAGCGCGACGGCGGCATCGCGAAGGCGTCCGCACGATTGGGCGCGCACACGATCCAGCTCGGCTTTTGGCATGAAGACAATCGCGCGAGCACCGATCGCAACTATTACGCGGCGAGCCTCACGAACCGTCCCGACGTGACCGCCTTTCTCACGGACGCGTTCAGGAGCGACTTCCTCACCGATCTCACGACCGTGACCAATCAATATTTCGTGAGCGACAGCTGGCAGGTCCTCGACGCACTGACCGTCGCCGGCGGGTTCAAGGGCACGCGCGTGTCCAACGGCATCACGACGACGTTCGGCACGCCCTTCATCAACGGACGGATCGCCGCCAAGGACTGGTTCCAGCCGCAGGTCGGCGCGACCTACCGGATCGGCCGGCAGGAGCTGTTCGCCAACTACGCCGAGAATATGCGCGCCTTCATCAGCTCATTCCGCGGGCCGTTCGGTACGACCCAGGCGGGCTTCGAGGCGATCCGCGACACGCTGAAGCCGGAGACGTCGCGCATGATCGAGGGCGGGTGGCGCTTCGACCTGGGTCAGCTGCGCGGCGTGGTGGCCGGCTACGACGTCAAGTTCAAGAACCGGCTGCTCGCCGCCTTCAGCGGCGCGAACATCCTGGGTAACCCCAGCATCCTGCAGAACGTGGGGAGCGTGACGAGCCGGGGCGTCGAGGTGGGTGCGACCTACCAGCTGGCTCGACCGCTGGCGCTGATCGCTTCCTATTCGTACAACGACAGTACGTACGACGACGACACGATCAACGGCACCGCCTTCGTCGCGACCAAGGGAGTCCGCACCGTCGACACCCCGGCGCACCTGGCGAAGGGCGAGATCAACTACGACGACGGCATGTTCTTCGGCAACGTGGCCGGCGCCTACACCTCCAGGCGCAACGTGACCTACACGGGCGACGTCACCGTGGGCGGCTATACGTTGTTCGACGCCGCGATCGGCTACCGCTTCCCGGCTGATAGTACCTTTGCCGGCGTCGAGATCCAAGTGAACGCCGTCAACCTGACGGACGAGCGCTACATCGCCGCGCTCGGCTCGGGGCAATTCTTCAACACGGCGTCGTCGCTCAACAACACGCTGCAGGCTGGTTCGCCGCGGCAGGTCTTCGGAACCGTCCGCCGACGCTTCTGATCTAGACCGTTATGACGATCGCGCTTGCGACCTGTCGAGCACATCGATTGGTGGCGAGATCGGAGACACCACGCGGGCCGGTCGAAACATTCGCCGTGAAAGCGAGGATCGATCGCGACCTCGCCGAGGAGTCCGCCGGTGCGCACTCGCTTCGCCATAGGGTCCAAGCCGACTTGTTCGACTATGCGGCGCAGCTGACCGTGCCCGCCGCGCCCGCGTTCCAGCGCACGATCCATGCGGAGATCGCTCGAACGGCGTGATCGCGGGGAGCGCGTCCGTGTCCAGGCACCGCAATCGGCGCCGTGGGTAAGGCGCGCAAGGATCAGACGCGCCCGCGATGCCCCGCCCGATCCGGGGTCAGAACCAGGGGTGCAGCATCTCGGTGCGCGACGGTCCGGCGAGGCCGACCAGGAAATCGCCGACCCCGTCGAGTAGCCCGTCGAGCCCCGGCAGATGATCCGAGTCGGCGTCGGGGCCGGCGTAGCCCACCTTGGACGCGTCGCTCACGCCTAGCAGCGTCACCGAGGTGCCACCACTGAACGTTACGCTGAGGTCCTTCACGCCATCACGATCGACGTCGCTCACCTGGGTACGCAGCACGCGCAGCCCGTCGTCGAGCACGATGCGGTCCTCGGCCGTGTCGAAGTCGCCG
>NZ_JAPYKH010000019.1 GCF_029623345.1 Sphingomonas phyllosphaerae | reverse complement strand
CCAACAGGCGGCAGGTTGGACCCTCACACGAGTTCAGCACGACGCGGTGGGAGAGTGGAGCCGCGCAGCCACCCTCGCACCCGCATCCGCCATCCACGCCCGCGGCGCGGCCGACCGCGTTACACGATCGCGTGGGGGACGTAGCGCGCGAGGTCGCGCGTGATCGGGCCGTCATCCTCGCGCATCGACAGCGCCACCGGCTCGTCGCCGACGATCCACGAGCCCACCACCGCGTACTGGCCGTCGAACACCGGCAGCGGCTGATAGGCCTGGACGATATGCCCCTCCTCGCCATAGCCGCCCGCCAGCGGCGCGGCCGCGTCGCCGTCCCCCGCGCCGACCAAGGCGATGTCCCAACCCTCGCGCGAGAACAACGGCTTGCGCACGTGGCGCGGGCAGATCGCGGCGACGCCGGCGGCGTTGTCGGCGAAGGCGGCGGGAAGCAGGTTGGGGTGGCCGCGGTGGCGCTCCCACAGCAGGGGCAGGACGCCCTTGTTCGACAGCAGCGCCTTCCAGGCCGGCTCAAGGAACAAGGTCTTCGTGGTCGGCAGCTGCGCGGCATAGGGCTCGCGCAGCATGTCCTCCCAGGGATAGAGCTTGAACAAAGCGCCGATCAGCAGCGACTCGTCGTCAACGAACGCGCCCTCGGCATCGACCCCAATCTGGTCGATCGCGACGAACTGCGGGTCGAGCCCGGCCTGGCGCGCGACCTCCTCAAGATAGCGTACGGTCTGCCGGTCCTCGATCGAGTCCGCCACGCTGCTGAAATGGACCAGGCTGCGCGGCGTGAACAACGTGGCGAACCGCTCCAGCAGCGCGTCGTGGAGGCGGTTATACTGGTCCGCCTCAGCAGGGAGCGTGCCGTCGGCGACGCGATCCTCCAGCCACTGCCATTGGAACAGCGCGGTCTCGTACAGGCTGGTCGGCGTGTCGGCGTTATATTCGAGCAGCTTGGCCGGGCCGGTGCCGTCGTAGGCGAAGTCGAACCGGCCATAGAGCGACGGCGCCTTCGCGCGCCATGCCGCCGCCACCATGTCGCGCATCTCAGCGGGTATGGCGAGCCGCTGCATCAGTGAGTCGCTCGCCACCACCTCCTCGACCAGGGCGAGGCAGAGCTGGTGCAGCTCGCCCGTGGGCGCCTCGATGCGCTCCTCGATCTCGTCGAGCGAGAAGCGGTAATATGCGCGCTCGTCCCAGTAACGCTGGCCGTCGAGATGGTGGAAGGTGAAGCCCATCGCGCGCGCGGTCTCCTCCCAGCCGGGACGCTCGCCGTTGACGATCCGCTCCACCCGCCGCCGCCCGCTCAGTCGCGCGACGTGTCGCGGCTGCGGTCGTCGAGCCGCAGCGGTGCGCCGCCGTCCTTCGGCGCCGCGAGCCGCGCGAGGATGTCGTCCGCGCTGCTCGAGCCCGGCAGCAGCCCGGCGGCCTGGAGCTTGGCGTCGAGGTCGGCGCCGGTGCGCATGTCCTCCAGCTCGGCCGAGGCGCGGAATTTCTCCTCGCGCACCGCCTGACGCTCCTTGAGGCGCTTGAGGCTGTCCGCCGCCGAGCCGAGCTGCGACGAGGCGCCGCTGGTGTTGGCCGCGATCGCCGCCTGCGCCTGCTGCACGCTCTCGTTGGCGCGCACCACGTCGACCTCGCGGCGGAGCGACTCGATCTTGCCGTCGCCCGACTTGATGATGCCGCGCATCCGGTCCTCGGCGGTGCGCATCTCCTCCACCTGCGGGCGCTTGCCGCCGAGTTCCTGCTCGATCGTGGCGAGCCGCTGCGCCACCTCGCGCGCCAGGTCCATGTCGCCGCGCCCCATCGCCGCGCGCGCCGACGCCTCGTATTTTTCCTGCTGCGCGGCCAGCGCCTCGATGTCCTTCTCGATCAGGCGGCGCTTGGCGGTGAGCGTGGCGAGGTCGTCGCGTGCCTTGGCCTGCGCCGCGCCGGCGTCGCGGATCTGCTGGTCGAGGATCGTCAGCGCGCGCGCGTCGACCACCGACTGCCCCGCCTCGTGCGCGCTGCCGCGTACCAGAGTGACGAACTGCTTCCACATCGACATGACGTATCGGTCCTTGAGGAAATGAGGGTCAGGCGGCGGCGAAGGCGTCGCGCAGGTCGGCCGCGGCGTCCAGCGCGTTCTGCGCCAGCACGCGCAGCTCGATCAGGATCTCGCGCTCGCTCGACTCAATCGAGAGCTCGCCGATCAGCTCGTAATATTCGCGCCCATCCAGCTCGGTGATCGCGAAGTTGGACAGCGGCACCAGCTTCTGCGCCTTCAGCAGGAAGCGGTTGAACTTCTCCGCCTCATGCTGTTCGTCGACCGGCCACAGCAGGGTGGAGACGACGATCTGCTCGCCCGCGCAGCTGACGAACACCGCGAGGTCGCCGTGATCGTGCATCGTTACGCGCAGCACCGGTTCGGCCGACTCGATCCGCTCGACGCTCAGCTCCTCGCGGTGCGCCGCCAGCGCGTCCGCCAGCCGACCGATCGTCCATACCCGCGCCGTGTCGCTCACCGATCGCTGCTCCTGCCGTTGTCGCCTGTTGACACCCCTCGCATTAGCCCGCACCCGTGAGCAAGGAAAGGCGCGACGGGTGACGGCATGATCTTCGGCAGCCTCTTCGGCGGCGCGCGCGACGACGCGGCGCGACCCAGCGTGGCGGTGGTGCGCGACATCACGATCGGGCGGATGGTGCGGCTCGATCCGTTGGCGTGGCGGCGGCTGACCGGCGGCGTGTTCACGCTCGACCGCGACACGCTGGAGATCACCGCGCAGGGGCTGATCAAGCTCGACGACGGCGGCTATGTCCACCGCTTCTACACCGACGACGAGCTGATGCTGCAGGCGGTGAGCCAGCAGGCGGACGGCAGCGACGCCGACGATTTTACGTTGTTCCGGCCGTGGTCGTCGACCTACGCCAGCGGCGGCTGGGACGACGCCGCGTTCCGCGAGCGGATGACCAAGCCCGAGTGGGTTGAGGGTGGCCTGCCGCCGTTCCGCCGCTATTGGTACGAGGGCGACGACCGCGTCCAGCCGCCGGTGCAATTGTGGGAGGCGCTCTATTACGAGCGCGACGGCGCGCCGGTGAAGCAGATCCGCCAGCAATGCATGCTCTACGCGCGCGATCTCGCACCCGAGGGGCAGGAGCTGCTGCTCGCGGTAGCGACCAGCCCAGAAGGCGGGGACACGACGCACGACCTGATGGTCGGGCTGCCGCTGTCGCCGGCGGAGTTCAGCGCGTGAGCGAGGTCGCGCTAAACCCTTTCCCGTCCGTCATGCCCGCGTCCCTTTCGTCATTCCCGCCTTCGCGGGGGTGACGTGGGTGGGACAGTGCGGGGCTAGTCGCCGGCACTTACTCAAGCCATTCCCTCAACCATCCGCCCCGCCACTGACCCGGGAGACGCCATCGTGACGCTCGACCTTCCCGCCTATCTCGCCGGCGTGGGCCATTTCCTGCTCGCCTTCGGGCTGGCCTGCGTGCTGCTCGCGCTGTTCAAGGCGATCTACCAGAAGTCGACGCCGTACGACGAGCGTGCGCTGGTGGCGCAGGGCAATGTCGCCGCTGCGCTCGCCTTCGGTGGCGCGATCATCGGCTTCGCGCTGCCGCTCGCCTCGGCGCTGAGCGAGACCGCCGATCCGGTCGAGTTCGTCGCCTGGGCGGTGCTCGCCGGCGCGATCCAGGTGCTCGCCAGCCTGGTGGTGCGCCGCGTCGTGGTGCGCGACATGGCGCGGCGGCTCGAGGAGGGCAATGTCGCCAGCGGCGTCTATGCCGCAGCCACGTCGATCTCGGTCGGGCTGCTCAACGCCGCCAGCATGACCTATTGAGGTCGCCATGACCGACTCGACCGCCCCGCGCCGCCGCCTGCGCTCCGCCGCCGCGGGTCTCTCCGCCGCGAGCGCGCTGGCGATGCTCTCCGCCTGCGATCCGCAGCCGAGCGACGAGCAGGTCTCGCGCGAGCGCTACGGCGCGCCCACCGAGGTGGCCGCGTTCAACAACGTCGACGAGTGCAAGGCCAGCGGCGCCTTCGCGCAGGTGACGTGCGAGGAGGCCGCGCGCAACGCCGCCGCGGAGGACGGCAAGACCGCACCGCGCTTCGCCGACCGCGACGTGTGCGAGGACCAGTTCGGCTCGGGCAACTGCCTCGTCCGCAACGAGGGCGGGCAAAGCTTCTTCGTGCCGCTGCTGACCGGCTTCATGATCGGGCGGATGCTCAACGGGCCGGGCTATCATTATTCGGGCCTGTACCGCAGCGGGCGCGACCAGCGCTATTATACGCCGGGTGGCGCCTGGCTGTACGGCGGTGGCTTTGGCGGACGCGGCTATGGCTATCAAGTCGGCTCGCGCGCGATCACCGCGCCGGTGACGACGCAGCGCATTCAGACGCGCAGCTCGGTGGTGTCGCGCGGCGGCTTCGGCGGGCGCGTGTCGGCGCGGTCGAGCGGTGGCTGGGGCGGGGGCCGATCGTTCGGGGGATGAGAGCTTCGATCCTCCGTGGCAAGGGGAGGATGGTTGCCTCTTCATCGCCGCGTGCGCACCGCTTATGCCCCCGGCATGACCACCGTTACCGACATCGCCTCGCGGACCTACAATCACAGCTTCCGGCTCGATCCGATCGTTCGCAGCCTGCTCGACACCGACTTCTACAAGCTGCTGATGTTGCAGATGATCCGCCGTCTCCACCCGGAGACGCGCGCGACCTTCGCGCTGATCAACCGCACCAAGACGGTGCGCCTCGCCGAGGTGATCGACGAGGCCGAGCTGCGCGCCCAGCTCGACCATGCGCGTACGGTGCGTTTCGCCAAGAAGGAGCTGATCTGGCTGGCGGGCAACAGCTTCTACGGCGAGGCGCGGATGTTCGCGCCCGACTTCCTCGCCTGGCTCGCCGAGTTCCGCCTACCCGACTATGAGCTGCGTCGCGTCGACGGCCAATATGAGCTGACCTTCGCGGGGCGGTGGTGCGAGACGACGATGTGGGAGATTCCCGCGCTCGCCATCATCAACGAGCTGCGCTCGCGCGCCGCGACGCGCGACCACGACCGGTTCGCGCTCGACGTGCTGTACGCGCGGGGTAAAGCCAAGCTGTGGGACAAGGTCGAGCGGCTGCGCCAGCTGCCCGACCTCGTCATCTCGGACTTCGGCACGCGGCGCCGCCACGGCTTCCTGTGGCAGCGCTGGTGCGTCGAGGCGCTCAAGGAAGGGCTTGGCGAGCGCTTTATCGGCACCTCGAACGTGCTGCTGGCGATGGACGCCGACCTCGAGGCGATCGGGACCAACGCGCACGAGCTGCCGATGGTCGAGGCGGCACTGTCGCGCGACGACGCCAGCCTCGCCGGCGCGCCCTATCGCGTGCTCGAACAGTGGCGCCAGCATTACGGCGGCAATCTGCTGATTGCGCTGCCCGACGCCTATGGCACCGCGGCGTTCCTGCGCGCCGCGCCCGACTGGGTGGCGGACTGGACCGGTTTTCGCCCCGACAGCACGCCGCCGATCGAGGCGGGCGAGCAGATCATCCGCTGGTGGCAGCAGCACGGCCGCGATCCGCGCGGCAAGCTGCTGATCTTCTCGGACGGGATGGACGTCGACTCAATCGAGCGCGTCTACCGCCACTTTCACGGCCGCGTGCGGCTGAGCTTCGGCTGGGGCACCAACCTCACCAACGATTTTCGCGGCTGCGACCCGGACGGCGCGGGCGGGCTCGAGCCGATCTCGCTGGTGTGCAAGGTGACCGAGGCGGACGGCCATCCCGCGGTGAAGCTCAGTGACAACCCCGCCAAGGCGACCGGCACGCCGGCCGAGATCGAGCGCTACCTGCGCGTGTTCGGCGCGGACGGGCGGATCGCGCAACCGGTGCTGGTGTGAGCGGGGCGGGAACCCGGCGCGCGTGCTCGCGTCCTATGCCTCTGACGAACAAGGGCGACGCATGACCAAGCTGTTTCACGTAAGCGACGTCCACTTCGGCGCGGAGGATCCGGAGGCGGTGGCGTGGTTCCGCGACCTTGTCGCTGCGGAGCAGCCAGACGCGGTGATCATGACCGGGGACCTGACGATGCGTGCCACGCCGGGCGAGTTCGAGGCCGGCGGCGCGTGGCTGCGCAGCCTCGGCGTGCCCGTGACGCTCGAGGTCGGCAACCATGACATCCCTTATTATTGGGACCCGATCCGGCGGCTGTTCTCACCTTATTCGCGCTACGCGGCGGTGGAGCGGATGATCGAGAAGCCGCTCGACGTGGCGGGGGTCACCGTCGTGCCGCTGAAGACCACCGCGCGAGCGCAGTGGCGCTGGAACTGGTCCAAGGGCCGGGTGAGCCGCGGCGCGCTCCGCCGCGCGCTGGCGCTCGTGCGGGAGGCGCCCAAGGACCATCTCATCTTCGTCGCCGGGCACCACCCGCTGATCGAGGGCGGAACCAAGGGTACCGCGAAGACCAGGAACGGCGACGCCGCGCTGGAGGCGCTCGCCGAGGCGGGGGTGCATGCGGTGCTGTCGGGGCATGTCCATGACCCGTTCGACGTGCCGTATGAGCGCGGTGGCTGGACGCTGCGGCTGATCGGCGCGGGCACGCTGTCCAAGCGCACGCGCGCGACACCGCCGGCCTTCAACGAGATCCGCGTGTCAGAGGGACGTTTCGAGACGATCGTCCGCACGCTCTCGTCGCAGCCGGAGCGTTCGATCAGCAGCACCGTCGCGGCGGGACGGGGATAGGTGAAGCTTGTCCTCGCTAGGTTCGACCCGCTTCTGACGGAATAAGGCTTGCGGTAGGGCTGACGCGGAAAGACGGACAGCAATACGAAATCGTCTCTCGCGAAAGTAGACGATCTTACGCTGACGGTAGGATTGCCAGACTTGGCGCTACCCGGATTCTGCCTGCCCGCGCTCACCCAATACGGCCAACCCGCGTTCACGCCGCAACCCATTGTTTACCCTAATTCGCTAGGGGCCGCCCCGACCTACCGGGAGCCACAGCGAGCGTGTCCATCTTCTACGATGCCAGCGGGCGACGCGGGCGGCGCGTTCGCGCGACCCTGGCACTCGCGGCGCTGGTGCCGCTCGCCGGGCTGGCGTTGCTGGTCGCGCTGCTGGTGCAGCCGCTCGACCGCGTCGCGCCGCGCTTCGCCGACGCCGACACGACGCCGCACGCGCTGACCCTCGCTCCCGTCGCCGCCGCCACCGGCGCGTGGCTGCCCGCCGCGACCGGCGCGGCGCTGAAGCGCGAGACGATGGGCTTCTACATGCCGTGGGACGCGCCTTCGCGCGCATCGCTCGCGGCGCATCGCGGCGCGCTCGACTGGCTCGTCCCCGGCATCGCTACCGTCACCGGCGCGGACCACCGCCTAACCGTCGAGGACGACGCGACGCTCGCGCCGCTGCTCGCCGCGACGTCGCGCCGGCCGCGGCTGCTGCCGATGGTGCAGAACGCGCGCGCCGATGGTCAGTGGGACGGTGCCGCTACCGCCGCGCTGCTCGCCGACGTCGGCGCGCGCCGCGCCTTCGCCGCACAATTGGAGTCGCTGGTCGCGCAGCAGCGCGGCGCCGGCGTCATGCTCGATCTCGAGAGCCTGCCCGCCGCCGCACACCCCGATTATCTCCGCTTCCTCGGCGAGTTGCGCGCGCGCTTCGCCCCGCGCGGCTGGGTGGTGATGCTCGCAGCGCCGGTCGCCGACCCCGACTGGGACCTCGCCGCCTACGCGCGCGCCGCCGATCGGGTCGTGCTGATGGCCTATGATGAGCATTGGATGGGCGGCGAGGCCGGTCCGATCGCCTCGCAGCCGTGGTTCGCGCGCGTCGTCGCGCAGGCGGTCGCGCGCGCGGGTGCGGACAAGGCGATCGTCGCGATCGGCAGCTACGCTTACGACTGGGCCGGGCGCAGCACCGAGCCGCGCTCCATCACCGACGCCTGGGCGATCGCGCGCCGCGCCGGTACCGCGCCGGCCTTCGACGCCGCCAGCGGCAATAGCCATTTCTCCTACCAACTCGGTGCGGCCAGGCACGACGTGTGGCTGCTCGACGCCGCCAGCGCCGCCAACCAGCTCGCCGCCGTGCGCCGTACCGGCGCCGCGGGCGTGGCGCTTTGGCGGCTTGGCAGCGAGGATCCGGCCGTATGGCCGCTGCTCGCCGGCGGTGCGCTGCCCGCGCGCCAAACGATGCCGGCGGAAGAAACCGTCGCGGTCGAAGGCAAGGGCGAGCTGCTCCGCCTCGCCGCCGTAGCGTCGCCGGGCGAGCGCGGCTTCGTCGCGCGCGATGGGCTGGTCCGCGACGAGCGCTGGGGACGGCTGCCCGGACCCGACGTGGTCGAGCGCACCGGCGCGCGCCGCCGGCTGGTCGCGCTGACCTTCGACGACGGCCCCGACCCGCGCTGGACTCCGCGTCTGCTCGACGTGCTCCGCCGCGAGCGTGCCAACGCCACCTTCTTCGTCACCGGCGCCAACGCGCTGGGGCAGGGGCCGCTGCTGCGCCGCATCGTCGCGGAGGGGAACGAGCTGGGCAACCACTCCACCACCCACGCCGATCTCGGCCGTCGCTCGGAGGCCGACATCGCGCTCGAGCTGCGCGCCACCGAGCGACTGGTGGAGGCCTACACCGGGCGCGCAATGACGCTGTTCCGGCCGCCGTTCCTCGGCGACGCCGACCCGGACCGGCGCGACGAGCTCCACGCCAGCCGAGTCGCGGCACGGCTCGGCTATCTCACCGTCGGTCTCAACGTCGACCCGCTCGACTGGGAGAAGCCGGACGCCGCCACGATCGCGCGTCGCGTGATCGCCGGCGTGGCGGCCGGCACCACGGACCACCCGGCGCAGGTCGTGCTGCTGCATGATTCGGGCGGCGATCGGACCCAGACGCTCGCGGCGCTGCCCGCGATCATCCGCGGGCTGCGCGCGCGGGGCTATGAGCTGGTGCCGGTTTCGACGCTTGCGGGCCTGTCGCGCGAGGAGGTGATGCCGCAACTCGCCGCCAGCACCGGCGTGCGTGCCGCGGGCGCGCGCACGCTGTTCGACGGTGCGGCCTGGCTGCGCGACTCGCTCGGCTGGCTGTTCGCTGTCGCGATCGCGCTCGGCATGGCGCGCTCGCTCTCGCTCACCGCCTTGGCGCTGTGGCGGCGCCGCGACGTCGTGCCCGTGGCGGCGCCGCATCGCGTGCCCGGCTTCGTCTCGGTGCTGATCCCCGCCTTCAACGAGGCGCGCGTGATCGAGTCGTCGGTGCGCCGCATCCTCGCCAGCGAGGGCGTGCGCGTCGAGGTGATCGTGATAGACGACGGCTCGACCGACGGCACGTCCGCGGTGGTGCGCGCCGCCTTCGCGATCGACCCGCGCGTGCGGCTGCTGACGCTGACCAACGGCGGCAAAGCACGCGCGCTCAACACCGCGCTGGCGCAGGCGCGCGGCGACGTGGTGATCGCGCTCGACGCCGACACCCAGTTCGAAGCCGATACCGTTGCCAAGCTCACCCGCTGGTTCGGCGATCCCGCGATCGGCGCGGTGGCGGGTTGCGCCAAGGTCGGCAATCGCGTCAACCTGATCACGCGCTGGCAGGCGCTGGAATATGTCACCGCGCAGCAGCTGGAGCGGCGCGCGCTCGCCGCGCTCGGCGCGGTGACGGTGGTGCCGGGCGCGGTCGGGGCGTGGCGCCGCGTCGCGCTCGACCAGGTCGGCGGCTATCCCGAGGACACGCTGGCCGAGGACCAGGATCTGACCATCATGGTGCAGCGCGCCGGCTGGCGCGTCGCCTGCGACAATGACGCGGTGGCCTGGACCGAGGCACCCGAGACGGTGCGCGCTCTGTTCAAGCAGCGCTTCCGCTGGGCGTTCGGGACGCTCCAGTGTCTGTGGAAGCATCGCGCGCTGATCGGGCGCGGGCGACCGCGCGGGCTTGCCTGGATCGGTCTGCCGCAGGCGCTGCTGTTCCAGTTCGGCTTCACCTTGGTGGCGCCGCTGATCGACCTCGGGCTGGTCGCCGGCGTCGGTGGCACCGCGTGGCGGATCTATGACCGCGGCTGGGACGCGGCGGGAGGCGATGCGACCACGGTAGCGGCCTTCTGGCTCGCCTTCACCGCGGTTGACCTCGCCTGCGGCTGGATCGCCTTCCGGCTCGACCGCCGCGAATCACGCTTCCCCGCGCTGCGGCTGCTGCTGCAACGCTTCGGCTATCGCCAGATCCTCTACGCGGTGGTGCTGCGCGCCGCTTATGCCGCGCTGACCGGACCGAAGGTGAGCTGGGGCAAGCTGGAACGCACCGGCAGCGTCGACGCGGGTGTGGTGCCGGTGGAGACGCCGGTGGGTGTGGCGCCGGCGGAGGCTGCGGTGCTGCCGAAGGCGGCGTGAGGAGGAGAGACTAGATCCTCCCGGGTACGGAGAGGAATAGGTTCACAACCGCTAGCGCCCCCGCTCAGCCGCCCTGCACCGGCGGGCGCGCGCCCGAGAGCGTGCGCGCCTTGTCCTGCGCGCTCAGCACCAGCTCGGCGGCGAGCAGCGCCTGCGCCTGGTTCTGCGCCACCTCGGTGCGCTCGACCACGTCGGTGACGAACTGCGGCCCGAACGGCAGCGGCACCTTGCTGCAGTCCATGTAGCGGGTGCCCTTCTTGTCCGCGAGGAACAGGTGGTTGCCTCCGGGCCGTCCCTCGATGTCGACATATTTGCGCAGCTCGATATAGCCCTCGGTGCCGAGGATGAAGACGCGGCCGTCGCCCCAGGTCGGCAGCCCGTCCGGGGTGTACCAGTCGACCCGGACATAGCCCGCGCCGCCGTTGCCCGTCAGCATCATGTCGCCGAAGTCCTGGAACTTCGGATGCTGCGGCGTGGCGAAATTGCCGACCTGCGACGCCACCACCGAGGCCTCGGTCGAGCCGGTGTAGAACACGAACTGATCGGCCTGATGGCTGCCGATATCGGTGAGGATCCCGCCGTAATACTTCACGTCCCAGAACCAATCGGGGCGAGTCGGCGCGCTGACGCGGTGCGGCGCGATGTTGATCGTCTGCACCACCCGCCCGATCGCGCCGGCATGGACCAGCTCGCCCGCCTTGACCGCGGCGCGTACCTCGAGCCGCTCCGAATACATGATCGCGAACTTGCGCTTGGTCTGCGCGATCGTGCGGCGCACCTCGGCGAGCTGGTCCAGGCTGGTGATGCCGGGCTTGTCCGACAGGAAGTCCTTGCCCGCGCGCATCACGCGGACGCCGAGCGGCGCGCGCAGATCGGGGATGGAGGCACTGGCGACGACCTGGATCGTTTTGTCGGCGAGGATCTCCTCCTCGGTGCGCGCCACCTTCACGTCGCCGTAGCGCTTGCGGAAGGGGATGAGCTGCTTGGGGTCGCCCGCGTGCACCGCCACCAGCGTGCCGCCGCCGCGGATCAGCGCGTCGGTGATGGCGAAGATGTGCGAGTGGTCGAGCCCGATCACCGCGAAGCGCAGGCGGTTCTTGGCGCTGGGGTCGGGGCCGGTCGGCGCGCCCTCGGCGGAGACGCCGTTGCCCGCCGCGGTTGACTGCGCGCCCGACGCACTGGCGATCCCCGCGCCGACGAGCCCGGCACCGGCGAGCAGGAGACGGCGATCGATCATGTCCATGGCAACAGGTCCTCAGGAGAAGAAAGGTCAGACGGTGACGAGGTCGGTTGGCCAGTCGAGCGCGCGGCCGGTGTCGATCGCCTGCTCGCCGAGCAGCGAGGCGACGCTGGCGTAATAGGCCTGGGCGAGCAGCCCGGGTACTTCCTTGCCGCTGCGCACCGCCTCGCCGAAGCCTTCGAACTGGAGCATCGTCTCGTCATACTCGCCCCAGCCGAGCGAATCGCCCGGTGTGGTGACGGGCAGCTCGGGGAACCAGGTTGCGCCGCCGATCGGCACGGTGTTCTTGCGCCCGGCCTGGACGTCCTTGCGCATCTTGGCGAGCGCGGGGACGGCGGCGGGCTGGACTTCCTGATAGATACGGCCGAGCTCGGGCTCGATCGTGCCCTTGCTGCCCTGGATCTGCTCCTCGCAGCCGTAGCGCGCGTTGTTGAGCATCGAGGTGTAGATCACCTTCCGCCCCTCGGAATAATCAAAGATCAGCGCGACCTGATCATAGACCTCGCGCCCGTCCTTCCAGAAGCAGATGCTGCCCGAGCCCATCACGCGCGTCGGCAGCCCGTCCATGAACCAATTGGCGACCTGGAGCTGGTGCGTCGCCAGCTCGGTCATCAGCCCGGCCGAGCGCGCGCGGTACAACCGCCAGTTGATCTCGCGCTCCTGCCCGCCCGCCGGCACGTCGCGGCGCCAGCTGCGATTGCGGTGCCAGCTCGCGCGGATCTGCGTGATCGTGCCGATCTCGCCCGACTTGGCGCGCTTCAGCGCGTTGAGATAGGTCGGGTTGAACAGGCGCTGGTGGCCGATCTGGAGCACCTTGCCGCGCTGGCGTGCGCGCGTGACCATCGCCCCGCAATCGGCGATCGTGCGCGCCATCGCCTTCTCGCAGAACACCGGATAGCCCGCGTCGAGCGCCTCGATCGTGAGCCGCGCGTGGAGGTCGAGCGGCGTGGCGATCACCACCGCGTCGATCCCCTTGGCGTCGAGCAGCGCGCGGTGATCGGTGAAGACGGGCGTGCTCGCGGGCACCAGCGCGCGCGCCTTGGCCATGTGCGGCGCGAACGGGTCGCACAGAGCGGCGACGGTGCAGTTGCGCGTCTTGTTGATGTTCTGGATCAGCGCGCGGCCGCGGTCGCCGGTGCCGATCACGCCGAGCCGCACGCGCGGGCCGCTCGCCGGCTCGGCCGCGGCGAGCGCGGTCCAGGGGGCGGCGACGCTCATCCCGACACTTGCCGAGGCGACCAGCACGCGATCGAGGAAGGAGCGGCGCGAGAGCGCGAAATCGTCGTCGGTCATGCGGTGAGTTCCATCGGTCGGTCGGCGCGCGTCGGCGCGTCATGGGAGAAGAGGAAGCGACGATCGGGCGCCGCGGCGCGGAGGCGGTCGGCGGCGGATGCATCGGCGACGAGGAGCGCGGTGCTGAGCGCTTCGGCCTCGGCGCCGGTTGCCGCGACGGCGACGGCGGTCGCGCGGCGGGTGACGATCGCGCCGTCGATGGGGCGGATCATCGCGACGCGGCCTGGCTTCGCCGCGCCGGCGCCGACGGTGGACGAGACCGAGAGCGAGGCGTCGGTGAGCTCGAGCTCGCTCAGCCACATGCCGTCGATCTCCGGATGCGGGATCGCGAGCGGCCATGCGCCGCCAAGCGGGTGCTCGCCGATCACCGCGATCGAGCTCTCGCCGGCGGAGAGGAAGGCCGAGATGACGCCTGCGCTGCGGAGGGCAGCGACGGCGCGGTCGAGCGCGTAGCCCTTGCCGAAGCCGCCGAAGTCGAGCGCGAGCGGGTGCGCGGCGGCGACGCGGCGGGTGGCCCGGTCGATCGTGAGGGCGGACCAGCGGGAGAGGGGGGAGACGTCGTTGGCCTCGAGCGCGCTTGTGCCCCGGCGAAGGCCGGGGCCCTGTCGGGAAGGCGGTAGTGATGACGACGCGACGACGGCCACGCCGCCACGGGAGACACACTGGAGGGAGATCGTCTCTTCCCCCTCCCGCTCCGCCCCGACGGACGCCGGGGTCCAGGTGGGGGACATCTCGCAAGAGCCACCAAGGCTTTCCCAACTGGGCCCCGGCGTTCGCCGGGGAACAGCGTCGGGCGAGAGGGTGTGCTCGTCGCACGACCCGCGGAGCAGCTCCGGCCCGCCCCCCACACATGGATCGAACAGCCCGTCCGTCGCGCCCCACATCGCGTCCACCGCCAGCAGCGCCTCCCACAGCAGCGGATCCGCCACCACCGCCTCGCCCCCGCGCGCCAGCATCCGGTTGAGCGCCACCGCGGGCGACTCGCGCCGCACCGTCAGCGCGTCCTCCACCGCTTCCACCGCGGCGCGCGCGGCGGCGAGCGCATCGGGAGCATCGCGGCCGAACAGGTGCAGCTCGACCCGCGTGCCCATCGCGGCGAACCGCGCGACGCTCGCCTCCATCTCGTTCACCTCAGGCGCGAACCTCCCAGCCGGGCTCATAGTCGACCGACCAGAGCTTCTGCGCCGCCGCCTCGTTGGGCTTGCCGGTCGCCGGGTCGACGGTGATCGCCCCGCCGGTGCGATAGGCCATGTTGCCGAGGTGGCACAATGTCGTGCTGATGTGCCCCTCCTGAATCGGCGAATGGAGCGCCTTCTCCTGCCCGCGCACCACGGCGAGGAAATTGGCGGCGTGAAGCACGTCGAGCGCGCCCTCACCGACCGTGCCGGTGGTCTCGGACGAGGCCGCCGCCTTGACTTCGCGCACCTGCTTGCCGGCGAGGTCGTACAGCTCGAAGCCGTTGCGATCGACCACCGCCGAGCCCTTGGTGCCGAGCAGCAACGTCCCGCGACCGCGACCGTAGCGCAGCATGCCGTTGCAGCTCTCGCCGTCCCAGCGGATCACGCGGCCGTCGTCATAGCCGAGCGTCAGCGCGAGCGTGTCGTACATCTCCCAGTCGTCGCCGCGGAAGAAGCGCCGGTCGCCGCGCGCGCTCACCGTCTTGGGGTAGGTGACGCCCATCAGCCAGCGCGCGATGTCCAGCTCGTGCAGCGCGTTGTTGCAGATCTCGCCGGTGCCGTACTTCCAGAACCAATGCCAGTTATAGTGGACCAGGTTGGAGCGATACGGCCCGCGTGGGCGCGGCCCCTGCCACATGTTCCAGTCGAGGTTGGGCGGCGGCGCGATCTCCTCGCCCTTGCCGATCGACTTGCGGTTGTTGGCGTACCAGGTCTGCGCCTCGTAGACGTCGCCCAGCTCGCCGGCGCGGATCAGGTCGAGCAGCTGGCGCGTCTCGATGCTGGAGCGCTGCTGGTTGCCGACCTGGAGCACGCGCCCGGTGCGCTGCTGGGTGGCGATCAGCGCCTCGCCCTCGGCCGGCGCGATGCCGACCGGCTTCTCGATATAGACGTTGCGCCCCGCGTCCATGCCGTCGATCGCGACCTTGGCATGCCAGTGATCCGGCGTCGCGACGGTGACGACGTCGACGGTCTTGCGGTCGAGCAGCCTGCGATAGTCGCCGACCGTCTTCACCTTGGTGCCGGACCGTTCGGCGAACTCGGCGGCACGCTTGGCCAGCACGGTCGAGTCGACGTCGGCGAAATGCGTCACCTGGACGTTGGGCTGCTTCGAGAAGGCGCTCATATGCGCCTGGCCGCGCCCGTTGACGCCGACGATGCCGACGCGGATGCGGTCGTTGGCGCCCTTGATCTGCGCGTAGCTCTTGGCGGTGAACGCCATTGCGCCGATCGTCGCGGCGCCGCCCTTGATCATCGTTCGACGGTCGAACATCGTGGTGCCTCCCCTGGGGTGTTTGTTATCTATGCTTTTCTTGTTCCCCGGCGAAGGCCGGGGCGCAGTTGCGAGGGCCCGGGTGAGACTCGCCGTCGTCCCCCAACCGGGACCCGGCCTGCGCCGGGGAGCGTTTTAGAGAACGCCCCACGCAAATCAGAACTTCCGCAATTTGATCGAGCGGAAGTCGACCTTGTCGCCGTGATCCTGCAGCAGGATGGCGCCGTCGGCGGTCTCGCCGAAGCCCGCCGCCTGCGCGAACTTGCTCTGCGCGATCAGCGCCTTCAGCTCGGCCGAGCCGCGCTCATAGTCCACCACCTTGAAGCCGTTGAGCCAATGCTCGACATGGTTGCCGCGCACCACCACGGTGGCGCGGTTCCACTCGCCCGGCGGGTTGGCGCGCTTGCCCGGGCTGTCCGGGTCCGAGAGGTTGCGCGCCGGGATCAGGTCGTACAGCGAGGCCAGCGTGCGGTTGCCGTCGCGGCCCATCTTGGCGTCGGGGTGGCGCGCGTCGTCGAGCAGCTGATATTCGAAGCCCACGCTCGACACGCCGCCGTTCGGCCCCGGCGGCAGCAGATATTTGATCCCGCTGTTCGCGCCCTCGGAGAGGCGGAAATCGACCGACAGCTCGAAATCCTTGTAGGTCGCCGCGGTGGCGATGTCGCCGCCGCGCGCCGCCTCGGTCGCGCTCTTCTCGACCGACAGCACGCCGTTCGCGATCGTCCAGCCATGCGAGGGAAAGCCGCCGCCCTTGGCCGCGCGCCAGCCCTTGCCGGTGCGACCGTCCCACAGCAGCGTCCAGCCGGCGCGGCGCTCGGCCGCGGTGAGCGCGTTCGACTGCCACCCCTGCTGCTCGAGCCGGTTCTCGGGCATGGCGTACCGCTTCGGGTCCTGCGTGATGATGCGCAGGCCCTTGAAGCGGACCTCCGGACCCTTGGCGGCGACCGCGTCGGGCAGCGCGTGGACCTGGAAAGCCAAGAAGCCGCGCGCGTCAGTGTCGTCGACGATGTCGGCGGCGGGCACGCCGTTGATGAAGGTACGCAGCCGGTTGCCGATCGCCTCGACGCGATAGTGATTCCAGTCGCCCGAGCGGAAGGATTTGCGCGCCGCCTCGTTGCGCCCCAGCGTGTACAGCCACTGACGGCGCTGCTCGTCGTACAGGCCCGCGCTCCACGCGCGCGACGAGGGATCGATCTCGGCCTGATAGCCGAACACGACGCCGTTGCGGTAATCGGGGCGGCTCTGCCCGCGGATCATCATCCCCGAGTTGAGCGTGGGATCGGTCTTGGCGTCAAACTCGACGATGAAGTCGCCGTAGAGCCGGTCCGAGACGAGCCAGCTGTTGCCCTTGCCGATCACCGCCCGGCCGACGAGTTCGTCGCCGACCACCTCATAGGCGGCGTTGCCGCCGGTGCGGTGCCAGCCGGCGAGGCCGGGCTTGGGCATCAGGTCCTGCCACGGCGCGGCGGCGCTGCGCGTCGGCGCCGCCTGGGCTGCCGCGACGGCGGGGAGGGTGGCCGACGACCATGCCGTCAGCGCCAGCAACGCGAATGTGCGAACCACCGTCTCTCCCCTCGATCATGGCGCGGGTGTCCACTCGCCGGGCATACCGGAGGCGGCACTCTCGGCGCTAGGCGTAGAACGTGGTCGGGCCACATGCAAGGCCAGTGTCAGACATTTTACCACGCCGTCGCGCCCGGAAAGGCTTGACGTGCCGGCCCGGCAGGGCGAGGAACATGGGGCTAGAGGGCGGCGGAACGGGCGCGTCGCGACGCTGAGGAGCTGACGCGCGTGGCCGAGCATGGCGGCAAATTATACCGCAGGATCGTGCAGTCGATCGTCGCCGACATCGCCGCGGGCGTCTATCCCGTCGGCGCGCGGCTGCCGGCCGAGCGCGACCTGACCGAGCGGTTCGGCGTGAGCCGGCCAACGATCCGCGAGGCGATGATCGCGCTGGAGATGCAGGGGCTGGTCGAGGCGCGCAAGGGTTCGGGCGTGTTCGTCCTTGCCGCCGCGACGCCGCACGTCGAACAGGAGCTCGACATCGGCGCGTTCGAGATCACTGAGGCGCGGCGCCTGCTCGAGGGCGAGGTGGCGGCGGTGGCGGCGACCGAGATCGACGCGGAGCAACTCGCCGAGCTGCGCGGCCTGCTGGGGGACATGGCGCGCGACGAGGTCGCCGAGGACGCCGATCGCCGCTTCCACATCGCCATCGCCGAGGCGACGGGCAACGCCGTTATCATTTCGGCTGTGACCGATTTCTGGGACATGCGCTTCCGCTCGCCGTTGGCGCGCGAGGTGCTGCTGAAGGCGGGGAGCCTCGGCACCGAAAGCCGGCTCGCCGAGCACGGCCGCATCCTCGCCGCGTTGGAGGCGCGCTCGCCGATCGATGCGCGCAATGCCATGCGCGACCATCTCAGCCGCGTGATCGACTATCTGCTCGACGTCACCGAAACCGAGGCGGTGGAGCGCGCGCGCAAGGAGACCGACCAGCGCCGTCGTGCGCTGGCAAGGCGGACGGTGTAGAGCGACTAAGCTGCTCCCCGGCACGGGGAGGGGAACCGCCGCGCGCCAGGGTGGTGGAGGAGGGGGCTTCCGCGAGCGCTGCGCTGCGTGGAGAGCCCCCTCCACCATGCATCGCATGGTCCCCTTCCCGCAGGTGGGGAGGATTGCTCACGATTTCCTACAATCTGGTCAGGCCAGTTGCCAGACAGCTTCGCAGCTGTTAGCTCTCCCTCATCGACCGCATGCCGCACAGACGGCGGCGGCACCACCGGCGCACAGCGAGCCTGAGACGAGCGTGCGCATATTGGGAGAGGGGATGTGGGCATGCACCATCGCCACAAATGCGCTCTGTTCGTGTCGTCGAGCGCGCTCGCCGCGTTGATTGCGGGCGCCGCGGCCGCGCAGACCGCGCCGCAGGACCAGCCGTCACCCTCCGCCACCGGCGACGTCGTCTCCGCCGGCGCCCCCGCCGCGCCGCCCGCGACCGACGCGCAGGGCACGCAATCGCCGGTACAGGAAGGCGGCGAGGCGCAGATCAACGATATCGTCGTCACCGGCTTCCGCGCCTCGCTCAACAGCGCGCTCAATCAGAAGCGCGCCGAAACCGCGGCGGTCGACAGCATCGTCGCCGAGGATATCGGCAAGTTCCCCGATTCCAACCTCGCCGAATCGATGCAGCGCATTCCCGGCGTGGCGCTGTCGCGCGGCGACGGCGGCGAGGGGCGCAACATCTCGGTGCGCGGTCTCGGCGCGCAGTTCACGCGCGTCCGCATCAACGGCATGGAGGGCGTGTCGCAGGTCAGCGGCAGCGACATCCGCGGCGGCGTCGCCACCGGCCGCTCGTTCGACTTCGTCACCTTCCCGACCGAGATCTTCTCGGCGCTGTCGGTGCGCAAGACCACCTCGGCCGACGTTGAGGAGGGCTCGCTCGGCGCAACCGTCGATCTGCGGGCGCCCAAGCCGTTCGACCAGAAGAAGTCGTTCGTCTTCTCCGGTACCGCACGCGGGATCTACAACGACATCAAGAAGGACGTCGACCCGCGCCTGTCAGCGCTCGTCTCCAAGCAGTTCGGCGATACGTTCGGCGTGCTCGCCAGCGTCGCCTATTCAAAGCGCCGCATCGACGAATATGCCTATTCGGCGGTCGATGTCGTGCCGACCACGGTCTACGGCCTCGCTCAGCCGAACGGCAGCGCCAATGCGGGCGTGATCTTCCCCTTCTGCACGCCCGTCGGCTACACCTATAACGGCGGCGCGGTGACCAGCCCCGGCGTCGGCTATACGCAGCCGAGCGGCGCCTCGATCGGTTCGGACGCCAACAATTGCAGCACCAACAACCCGCGCACCGGCACCCAGGCGGCCTATGACTACATCATGAGCCGCACCGGCGTGAACGGGCGGCCGGGCGGCGGCGTCTATCTACCGCGCCTGCCGCGCCCGGTGCGCAGCAGCCAGGATCAGCAGCGCATCGCGGGATCGCTGACCTTCCAGTGGAAGCCGAGCGACAACACCGACATCTCGCTTGACGGGCTCTACTCGCGCTTCAAGGTCGACCGGCTCGACACCTATTTCGACGCGCGTTCGTTCGGCCGCGCGATCTCGAACAACGGCCAGCCGCTCACCTCGGTGCGCGAGATCGAGGTCGACGACAACGGCTCGCTGGTCCACGGCCTGTTCGACGGCGTCGACCTGCGCTCCGAGATGCAGAGCGAGCGCTTCACGTCCGAGTATAAGCAGGCCAACTTCAATTTCGACCATCGCTTCTCGGACAGCTTCCGGGTGTTCGGCCTGGCCGGCATCAACGAGTCGCGGCTCGACGTAAATCGCTTGCAGGTGGCGATCGATTCGAACGACTCGCGCAACTGGTCGATCGACTTCCGCGACAATCCCGACATCCCCAAGATCGGCTACGGCATCGAAACGACCGATCCGACCTTGTTCCAATACGGTCCGCCACTCGCCAACGGCGACCAGCGCGGCCAGCTCTCCAACTTTATCCGCCGCAACACGATCGTCAGCAAGACCTTCGAGCTTAACGGCGACTGGAAGCCGGCGCAGGGCTTCACCATCCAGTTCGGCGGCCAGTACCGCACCAACAAATACACCGCGCGCGAGCGCCAGCTCGCCACCAACAGTCCGTTGGCCTTGCCCGCCGGCGTCTCGCTGGCGGACATCACCTTCACGACCACGGGGATCGGCAAGAACCTCGACGGCCAGCTGCAGGACTTCGTCTCGGTCGACCCGGACAAGTTCCGCGACGCGGTCGGGCTCGACAGCTACGTCTATTGCAGCATCGAGTGCGCCAAGGGCACCTACGGCGGCGTCGAGGAGAAGTACAAGTCGGGCTACGCCATGGTGAAGTTCGACACGCAGGACATCCTGCCGGTGACGTTGCGCGGCGACGCGGGCGTGCGCTACGTCCACACCAGCCTCGACACCTATGGCCCGATCACCACCGCCGCGCCGGCGGGGTCGACCTACCCGTCGCGCTACGTCATTTCCGAGGTGAGCCGTTCCTACGAGGACTGGCTGCCGTCGATGAACCTCGCGCTGGACGTTACGCCCGACCTGATCGCGCGCCTCTCGGCGGCGCGCGTGATGTCGCGCCCCGCTTACGGCCAGCTGATCCCCTCGGGCTCGGCCAATCTGGTGATCCAGACCGCCTCGTTCAGCAACCCGTTCCTCGAACCGATCCGCGCCAACACGTTCGACGCCGCGCTGGAATGGTATTTCCGCCCCGGCTCGCTGCTGTCGGTGGCGTATTTCTACAAGAACATCGAGACCTACATCCAGACGACCAGCGCCAGCGTCGCCTTCCAGGACATCGGCCTGCCGCTCTCGCTGCTCAACGGCACGCAGCTGCGCCCGGGCGATCAGTTCACCGTCCAGCGCAGCAACAACACCCCGGGTGGTCCGCTGCGCGGCTTCGAGGCGAACGTGCAACTGCCCTTCACCTTCCTGCCGGGCTTCCTCAAGAACTTCGGCGCATTGGGCAATTTCACGCGGGTGCGGTCGAACATCAACTACATCATCTCGCCGACGCTCTCGCGCACCGCGCCGTTGGTCGGTCTGTCGCCCGAGACCGCGAGCGGGACGCTTTACTATGAGGACAGCCGCTTCAGTATCCGCTCGACAGTGAACTATCGCGCCTCGTTCCTCACCGCGGTCCCGAGCGGCTCGGTCGACGCGGACTCGACCTCGAACGCCAGTTCGATCTTCGTCGACGCCTCGGCGTCGTACAACCTGACCGAAAACGTCAAGCTGATCGCGGAGGTGCAGAACATCACCAACGAGACCAACCGGCTTACCGTCGACACTCAGCGCAAGGACCCGCTCTACACCGCGTATTTCGGTCGCACCTTTGCGCTGGCGGTGAATTTCGTGTTCTGAGCCGCGGATGATGTTTCGGGGCGACAGCGGGGACGGGCGGATGGCGCGACAGGACGGGCGGGTGCGGTGGATGACGCAGACGATGCGCTGGTTCGGCCCGTCCGACCCGGTGACGCTGCGCGACATCCGCCAGACCGGCGCCACCGAGGTCGTCACCGCGCTCCACGAGGTGCCCAACGGCGCCGTGTGGAGCGCAGCGGCGATCGCCGAGCGGCGCGCGACCATCGCCGCGGTAGGGCTCGGCTGGACCGTGGTGGAGAGCTTGCCGGTCCACGAGGAGATCAAGACGCGCGGGCCGCGCTGGAACGAGCTGGTCGACGCCTATCGCTCGAGCCTGCGCCATCTCGCCGCCGCAGGCATCCGCGTCGTCACCTATAATTTCATGCCGGTGCTCGATTGGACCCGCACCGATCTCGGCTGGGAGCTGCCCGACGGCGCGCGTGCGCTGCGCTACGAACATGAGGCGGCCGCCGCCTTCGACCTCTTCGTGCTGCGCCGCGCCGGCGCCGAACGCGACTATGCCAGCGACCTGATCGAGCGCGCCGAGCGCCGCCTCGCCGGCATGGACGAGGACGCGCGCCGCCGGCTCGAGCGCAACATCATCGCCGGCCTGCCGGGCAGCGAGGAGAGCTTCTCGATCGAGGACTTCCGCGCCGCCCTGGCCAGCTATGATGGGGTGGATGCCGCCGCGCTCCACGCCCATCACGTCGCCTTCCTCGAGGCGGTCTGCCCGGTGGCGGAGGAGCTCGGCCTGCACCTGGTGGTCCATCCCGACGATCCGCCCTTCGCGCTCTTCGGCCTGCCGCGCGTGGTCAGCACCGAGGCCGACGTCGCCGACCTGTTCGCGCGCGTGCCGAGCCGCGCCAACGGCCTGTGCTTCTGCGCGGGGTCGTTCGGCGCGCGGCCGGACAACGACCTGCCGGGGATGGTCGACCGGCTCGGCGAGCGGATCGGCTTCCTCCACCTGCGCTCGGTCCAGCGCGAGAGCGGCGATGCGCGCGGGGGAACGTTCCACGAGGCGGCGCACCTCGAGGGCGACGCCGGCATGACCGCGGTGATCGCCGCGGTCCACCGTCTCCAGCAGCGCGAGGATCGCTCGATCCCGATGCGCCCCGACCACGGACACCAGATGCTCGACGACCTCTCGCGCGTGACCAATCCCGGCTACTCGCTGCTCGGCCGGATGCGCGGGCTCGCCGAGCTGCGCGGCGCCGAGCGCGGCATCGCCCACGCGCTTGCCGGGGCGCGCGCGGAGGCGCTGGCATGACGCGCGCGCTGCGGCTCCATCCCGATCGGCTGTTCCCGAGCGATCCGATCCAGCGCGACATCGCGCGCGCGCTGTACGCCGAGATCGGCGCGCTGCCGATCGTCAGCCCGCACGGCCATACCGATCCGCGCTGGTTCGCCGAGGACTCGCGCTGGCAGAATGCGACCGAGCTGCTGCTCGCGCCCGATCACTACGTCTTCCGCATGCTCCACTCGCAGGGCGTCGCGCTCGACGATCTCGCCATCCCCTCGCGCGCCGGTACGCCCGCGACCGATCCGCGCGCGGCGTGGCGCGTCTTCGCGGACCATTACCACCTGTTTCGCGGCACCCCGTCGCGGCTGTGGCTCGACTATGTCTTCGCCGAGGTGTTCGGCTTCGACGTCGCGCTCGAGGCCGAGACCGCCGACCTCTATTACGATCGCATCAACGAGCAGCTGGCCACGCCCGCCTTCCGCGCGCGCGCGCTGTTCGACCGGTTCGGGATCGAGTTTCTCGCGACGACCGAAGGGGCGGACGATCCGCTCGACTCGCATCGCCGGATTCGCGAGTCGGGCTGGGGCGGGCGCATTGTCACGACCTATCGCCCCGACGGCGTGATCGACGTCGAACATGAGCAGTTCAAGCCCGCGATGGCGCGTTTCGCCGAGCTGACCGGCGAGGATGTGTGGTGCTGGCGCGGCTACCTCGCCGCGCACCGTCAGCGCCGCGCCGACTTCCGTGCCGCGGGCGCGACCGCGACCGACCACGGTCATCCCAGCGCGCGCACCGCCAACCTCTCCGCCGGCGAGGCCGAGGCACTGTTCGCGCGGATCGCGGGCGGGAGCTGGGACGCGGCGGACGCCGAGCTGTTCCGCGCGCAGATGCTCACCGAGATGGCCAAGATGAGCGTCGAGGACGGGATGGTCATGCAGCTCCACCCGGGATCGTACCGCAACCACAATCGCCGGCTGTTCGAGAGCCACGGCCGCGACAAAGGCGCCGACATCCCGCTGCGGATCGAGTTCGTCGAGGCGCTCAAGCCGTTGCTCGACGTGGTCGGCAACGATCCGCGCTTTACGCTGATCCTCTTCACGCTCGACGAGACCACCTATGCGCGCGAGCTGGCGCCGCTCGCGGGCCATTACCCGTGCCTGCGGCTGGGGCCGGCGTGGTGGTTCCACGACTCACCCGAAGGCATGTTGCGCTACCGCGAAATGACGACCGAGACCGCGGGCTTCTACAACACGGTCGGGTTCAACGACGACACCCGCGCCTTCCTCTCGATCCCGGCGCGCCACGATGTCGCGCGGCGGATCGACTGCCATTATCTCGCGCGGCTCGTCGCCGAGCATCGGCTCGAGGACTGGGAGGCGGCCGAGCTGGCGCGGGATCTCACGGTCGGGCTCGTGCGGAAGGCGTACAAGCTGTGAGCGGCGCGGAGCGGCTGTCGCCTGCCACCGTCGATCGGCTGCCCGAGAGCGTCATGCGCCCTGGGTACGACCGCACCGCGCAGGCCACTGGGATCGTCCATCTCGGGCTCGGCGCCTTCCACCGCGCGCATCAGGCGGTCTATACCGATGCGGCGATGTCGGCGGGCGACCGCGACTTCGCGATCACCGGCGTGTCGCTGCGCTCGCCCGCGGTGGCGGAGGCGTTGCTGCCGCAGGACGGGCTCTACACCGTGACCCAACGCTCCGCCGCGGGCGAGCGGGTCGCGCTGGTCGGTGCGCTGCGCGACATGCTGGTGGCGCCGCGCGACGGCGAACGGCTGCGCATGGTGCTCTCCGCACCCACCACGTCGCTCGTCACGCTGACCGTCACCGAGAAAGGCTATCACCGCGGTCCCGATGGCGCACTCGACGTCGCTTCGGTCGAGACGGCGGGGGGCACGATCTACCACCATCTCTCGCGCGCGCTCGCGGATCGCCGCGCCTCCGGTGCCGGCGGCCTGACGCTGGTGAGCTGCGACAATCTCGCGCACAACGGCGCAGCGCTCGCGGCCTCGCTCGGCGCGTGGCTCGATCGCTCCGATCCGGGCCTGCGCGCGTGGTTCGAGGCGGAGTGCGCCTGTCCGTCGACGATGGTCGACCGCATCGTCCCCGCCGCGCGCGACGCCGACCTGGAGCGCACCGCCGCCGCGATCGGCCTGTACGACGCCGCCGCAGTAACCACCGAGCCCTTCATGCAATGGGTGATCGAGGACCGGTTCGCGACGCGCCGTCCGCGCTGGGAACTGGCCGGCGCGCAGCTGGTAGCCGATGTCGCGCCTTATGAGTTCGCCAAGCTGCGGATGCTCAACGGCGCGCACTCGGCGCTTGCCTATCTCGGGCTGGAGCGCGGGCATCAGTTCGTCCATCAGGCCGTCGCCGATCCCACGATTCGCGCCATCGTCGAGCCGCTGATGCGCGACGAGGCCGCGGCCAGCCTCACCCCGGCGCCGGAGCAGGACCTCGGCGCCTACGCCGACGCGCTGTTCGCGCGCTTCGCCAACCCGGCGCTGCCGCATTCGCTGATCCAGATCGCGATGGACGGCTCGCAAAAGATCCCGCAGCGCTGGCTCGCGACCTTGCGCGCCAGCGCAGCGAAGGGCCGCCGCTGCCCCGCGACACTGACGGCGCTGGCGGCGTGGCTGCGCCACGTCCGCGGCGACGGCGCGCCGGTCAACGACCCGATGGCGGAGCGGCTCGCGGCGCTGTGGCGCGAGGTCGGCGAGAGCGGGATCGTCGCGTCGCTGTTCGGCGAGCGCGGGCTGTTCGCCGACCATTGGCAAGCCGACGCGGAAGACCGCGCGGCGCTCGACGCGCGGCTGCGCGACGGTTGAAACGAGAGGGCGGCAGGCGCCGCTGCGGGAGGGTCGAGTGAGTTCAGCAGCTGAGGTGAGTCCGCCGGCGGTCAGGCCGCGCGGGCGCGTGCGCTGGACGATCTGCGCTCTGCTCTTCTTCGCCACCACGATCAATTACATCGACCGCCAGATCATCGGCATCCTCAAGCCCACCTTGCAGACCGAGCTGGGCTGGAGCGAGGTCGATTACGGCATGATCGTCTTCTGGTTCCAGGCGGCCTATGCGATCGGCCTGCTCGCCTGTGGCGCGGTGATCGACCGGATCGGGTCGAAGGTCGGCTATGCCGTCGCGATCACGCTATGGAGCCTCGCCGCGCTGTTTCACGCGCTGGTGCGCAGCCCGAGCGGCTTCGCGCTGGCGCGCTTCGCGCTGGGGCTGGGCGAGTCCGCCAACTTCCCCGCCGCGATCAAGTCGGTTGCCGAGTGGTTCCCGAAAAAGGAGCGCGCGCTTGCCGCGGGCATTCTCAACGCCGGCGCCAATGTCGGCGCGATCGCGACTCCGATCGTGGTGCCGATTCTCGCGCTCCGCTACGGCTGGCAGGCCGCCTTCATCATCACCGGACTGCTCGGTTTTGCCTGGCTGGCGGCGTGGCTGGCCTTCTATCGCGCGCCAGCGCAGCACCCGCGCGTCTCGCCCGAGGAGCTGGCCTATATCACCTCGGACCAGCATGCCGACGAGCTCAACGCCGCGGCGCCGCGCCCGTCTTGGGCGTCGCTGTTCCGGCACCGCGGCACCTGGGCGTTCATCGTCGCCAAGTTCATGACCGACCCGGTCTGGTACCTGTTCCTGTTCTGGCTGCCCGACTTCTTCGCCAAGCGCCACGGGCTCGACCTCAAGACCTTCGGCCCGCCGCTGATCGCGGTCTACCTGCTCGCCGACGTCGGCAGCATCGGCGGCGGGTGGCTGTCGTCCTGGCTGATCAAGCGCGGCTACAGCGTCAACGCCGGACGCAAGCTGGCGCTGCTGGCGAGCGCGATCCTGGTGCTGCCGATCTTCTTCGCCACCACGGTCTCCAGCCTGTGGGCGGCGGTGGCGATCATCGGCGTGGCGGCGGCGGCGCACCAGGGCTGGTCGAGCAACCTCTACACGATGGTGTCGGACACCTTCCCGTCGCGCTCGGTCGCTTCGGTGATGGGGATCGGCGGCGCGGCCGGCGCGGTCGGCGGCATGATCATGGCGCGCTACGTCGGCGAGGTGCTCGAGCGGGTCGGGAGCTACCTGCCGGTGTTCGTCTGGGCGGGCAGCGCCTATCTGCTGGCGCTGCTGCTGGTCCACCTGCTGGTGCCGCGGTTGGAGGTGAAGGCGTAAGCAGGGCTTGTCCGTCCATCATGAATCGGCGCCGGCGAACTGACACCATCGCTTCCGTCATCCTGAGACGAGTTCAGGATGACGGAAGGGAGAGGGAGAACGCAGTCCCAGCCGCTCACTCCCCCGGCCGGTAACGGCGCTCGACATGACCGGCGAGCTCGTCGGGGTAGAAGTAGATCGGCCGCAGCGCTCCGCTGGCGTAGCGTTCCACCTGGTCGACGAAGTGGCGCGACGCCGGGTCGCCGCTCTGCCCGCCGGCCATCACCGCCGCCGCGCGCACCCGCGGCCCGAACTCGATCACCGCGACGAAGCTGTTGCCGCTCGTACCGTAAGAGCGCCGTGTTCCCGGCCAGCGCTTGGCGCCGAAGGAGGCGAGGCTGCCCCATTGCGCCGAGGTGAAGGGCACCGGTACGGAAGCGCGCGCGTCGTCGAAGTGCGGCGCGATCGAGTCGTCGAGCCGCTGGAAGCGGTTAATCTGCGCCCAGGGCGTCCGCCACGTGCCGAAGTCGCGCGTGAGCCGCGCCACCGCCGCCTCCAGCGCGGCGAGCTTGGCCGCCGCGGTGACCCGCGTCGCGATATAGTCGGGGACGTTGACTCGCTCGACCTGCGCGACGTCGCCGACCTCGCGCCACAGCTGGTCGCCCCAGAACACCGCGAGGCTGGTTGCGACCGACTCCGCCGCCCAGCGGTGATCCCAGCGCTCCAGTTCGGCGATGGGGGCGGCGAGCGCCGCGCGCCGCGGATCGGTCGCCGGTAGCGCGCGCCATGCGGCCACGAGCGGCGGTAGCAGCCGGGCGAAGGCGGGCAGGTAGGAGTCATACGCCGCGGCGCGCAGTGCCTCGACGGTCCAGCCGCTCTTGCCCTCGAGCAGCAGGTCGGCGTGCGCGCCGCGCGCGTTGCCGCCGGTCTGGTCCATGTAGCGCGGGTAGTCGGCGGCGCGCGGGCTGTCGGCGCCCGCCGCGGTCCACGGCCAGTCGTTGGTGTTGTGGACCCAGCCGGTGCGCGGGCTGAGCACGCTCGGCAGCGTGGCGAGCGCGTGCAGCCCATGCCAGTCGGTGCGCGGGTCGCTGCCGTCGACCGGACGGGTGTAGTCGAAGCGGTCGGCGCGGCGCGGCATGAACTGCGGCATGAGGAAGGCTATCTCCCCTCTGTCGTCGGCGAAGATCGTGTCGTTGGAGGAATTGGCCTTTCGCCCGGCGATCCGGAGGTAGGCGGCGAGGTCGGTGGCGCGGGTGCGCAGCCAGCTCTGCTCGAGCGCGGGACGGGGCCGCCACATCAGCGCGGTCGCGATCCAGCGCCCGTCGCGCTCGGCGGTGATCGGGCCGTGATGCGTCCGCCACGTGGTGAAGCGCCGCTCCGCCATCGTGCCGTCCGTGCGGCGGTAGCGCAGCGACACCGCGCGCGCCGCGACCGGCCGCCGCGCCTTGCCGTAGCGATAGGTCCAGCCGGCGCCGCGGCGCTCGACCCGCTCGGCGAACTCGTCGACATTGTCGACGGTCGACGAGGTGTGCATCCAGCCGGCGTGCGCGTTGAAGCCCTGGTAGACGAAGAACTGGCCCCAGGTGCTCGCGCCATAGACGTTCAGCCCGGTGTCGCTGCTCAGCTGCGCCTCGGAGCGGAAGTAGAAGCTGGTGTGCGGGTTGATCAGCAGCAGCGCGTGGCCGTCGCGGGTCAGCCGCGGCGCGATCGCGATGCCGTTCGAGCCCGACGGCTCGCGTGGCACCACCCCGCGCTCTTCCGGCGTGGGCGGGGTCGGACGATCGTAGAAGCTGCGGAGCGCGCTCAGCGGGATGCGCTCGACGTCGCCGCCGATGCTGCCCTCGGTGAAGCTCAGCGCCATCCACGGCTCGTAGCGGGTGAGCACGCGCGGCCGCACCGCGGGATGGGTGGCGAGATAGAAGTTGAGCCCGTCCGCCCAGGCCTGGGCCAGCGCGCGCAGCCACGGCGGGCAGGCGGCATAGCCCGCGCGCAGTTCGGCGTCGTCGACGAAGAGGCGCTGGCGCAGGTCGGCCCAGAGCGCGGCCTCGCCCTCCGCCTCGGCGGTGCGGCCGAGCGCGGTGAGGTAATTGGCCTCGACGCGGGCGAGATCGTCCTCGGCCTGTGCGTAGCTCAGCGCGAATACCGCGTCGGCGTCGCTGCGGCCGTGGACGTGCGGGATGCCCCAGTCGTCGCGCGTGATCGTCGACGCGGCGGCGTGGCGGCGCCAGCGCAGGGCCTCGCGCTCGGCGGCGTCGGCTGGCGCGGCGAGCGCGACCAGTGCGGCGACCGCGGCGACGCGACGGCGAGGGCGGCGGCGGAGGAGCGAAAGGCGGTCGATCACGGCAGCAGGATAGCTGCGCCGCCGGCGGAGGCAACGCCGCGCGCGCGGCTCCGTCGCGCGCCATCATCGCTGGTTCTTCTTGAAATGAGTCAGTAGCCTGCGAGCGAGCGGCCGCGACACGGCGATGCCGCGTGAGACCAGGGAGCCGAGCGCGGGTGAGGGAGATCGACGCATGAGGCGCTCGCTCGCCCTGCTCGTGCTCGCGGGCGTGATCCCGATCGTGGCGCTGGGCGGCACGTTCGGCGCGCTGACGCTGCGCAGCGAGCGCGAGGCGGTCGCCGCGCGCGGTCGCACCGACGCCAATCTCGCCGCCGCTTTGGTGTCGCAGACGCTGCGCAGCAACGTCGCCGCGGTCGCGATGGTGGCGCAGTCGCCCGCGCTCGACGGCGCCGCGCCGGACATGACGCGCTTTGCGACGCTGGCGCGCCGCATCCTCGCGAATCAGCGCGACTGGCACGCGATCACGCTTACGGACACTCAGGGGCGCGTGGTGTTCAGTACGGCGCCGGCCGGTGCGGCGGCGATGCCGCTCGCCGGTCTCGATGCGGCGGCGCTACGACGGCTGCGCGAGCGCGGCGAACCGCAGATCGGGACCTTCTCGGCGGTGAGCGACGGTGCGCGAGTCTTCCCCGTCGCCGTGCCGTTGGGCCGGGTGGGGCAGGTGCGTTATGTCGTGGCCGCGCTGGTGCCGGCGGCGCGGCTCGAGCGGCTGCTCCGTGTCGAGCCGCTGGCGCCGGGCTGGACCGCCTCGATCATCACCGACGCCGGCTCCGCGTTGATAGTGCCGCGCGCCGCGGCTCCGCTGATCCACACCGACCCGCGACCGGTCGAACTGTGGATGCCGGTGAGCGGGGCGCGCTGGTCGATCCGCATCACCGCGCCGGCACAGGCCTTTCTTGTCCCGGTTCGGCGCGCCGTGCTGCTGCTGCTCGCCGCGGCGGCGCTCTGCGTCCTGCTGCTTGGCCTGCTCGCGCGGCTGCTCGCGGTCGAGCTGCGGCAGCAGCGTCAGCGCAGCGCTTCCGAGCTGCAACGCCAGCGGATGGAGACGCTCGGCCGGCTGACCGGCGGCGTCGCGCACGACTTCAACAACCTGCTGACGCCGATCATGATCAGCCTGGAGCAGCTGCGGCGCCACGCTGCCGACGCGACCTCGACGCGCCACGTCGACGTCGCTATGGCCGGCGCCGAGCGCGCACGGCTGCTGGTCAGCCGGCTCCTCGCTTTCTCGCGGCAGCAGCAGCTGTCGCCCGAGCCGGTCGAGCTCGCCGCGCTGATCGACGGGCTGATGGACCTCATCGAAAAGTCGCTGACGTCGGCCATCACGATGACGGTCACGGTCGCGCCCGAACTCCGCGCGGCCGAGGCCGATCGCGGGCAGCTCGAGCTCGCCATCCTCAACCTCGTCATCAATGCACGCGACGCCATGCCCGACGGCGGCGCGCTGCGGCTCTCGGTCGCGCCCGCCGAGCCGCGTCATGTCGCGGGCCTTGCCGCGGGCGACTATGTCGCGATTACCGTCTCTGACACCGGCAGCGGCATGGACGCGGCGACGATCGCGCGCGCGATCGATCCCTTCTTCACCACCAAGCCGATCGGCAAGGGGACCGGATTGGGGCTGTCGATGGTCGACGGCTTCGCCTCGCAGTCGGGCGGCGCCTTCCTGCTCGAGAGCGAGCCAGGCCGGGGGACGAGCGCGCGGATCGTGCTGCCGTGCAGCGCGCGAGCGGCGGTCGCGGCGCCGCTCGCCGCCGTAGCGGCGGGCACGAGCGCGCTGACGATCCTGCTGGTCGACGACGACCTCCGCGTGCGGCGCGCCACGGCCGAGGTGCTCGCCCAGGCCGGTCACACGGTGATCGAGGCCGCCGACGTAGACGAGGCGCTCGGGCTGCTGTCGTCGCGGGGCGCGGTCGACGTCGTCGTGACCGACTTCATCATGCCCGGTCGCTCGGGCGCCGAGCTGATCGAGCAGCTACGCGCCGATTGGCCGCGGGTCGCGGTGCTGATGGTGACGGGCCACGTCGAGGACGATGGCGTGCTGCCCGATGGCGTCGAACTGCTGCGCAAGCCCTATCGCGGCGCCACGTTGCTGGCCGCGGTGGAGCAGGCGGTGCGCCAGCGCGGCAGATAACGGGCGCCGGGAGGGTGTCGCGGTCGATTAAAGGCACGGGCCGCTTATCTCCGTCCCGATGCGCCCAGATCGCACTGTGGCGCGTTAAGACGTCGAGCGGAGGAATACGACAGTCGTAACGAGAGGTCAGCGTACCCCGCTGCCGATCGTCGCGGCAGACGCGTCCGCCCCGGCACGGGCTTCTCCCGCGCCGGCGAGGAGGAGCCTATCATGCGCGACAGCGAGACCTTCACCGCCAACGCCGTCCGCTGCCGCGAGGAAGCGGATGCGGCCACGCTCGACAACGTGCGCGACCGTTGCCTGCGGGCCGAGGCAGCCTGGGTCGCGATGGCGTCGCGCAGCCGCCGCTCCGAGAAGGCGCGCGACGAGCGGGTTTCCGCCGCCGCCTGAACGGCGCGATCAGGCGCCGCCGCGCTCGCGCGTGATGCGGCGCACCGTCGCGACCAGCGCGGCGAGCTTCGGATCGTGGATCGGTTCGGCGAGCTGCAAGTCGCGGCTGCGGCCGTCGATCGTCAGCCCGATCGTATAAGTGCGCGCGTCCGGGCGTGGTGCGGTGGGCTGGGGCGCGCAGTCGAAGAAGCTCGCCTCGTCGGCGAGCCGCGCCAGCTCGGCGCGCTCGTCACCGCCCAGCCGCTCGAGCGGCACGCATGAGTCGGTGGCGCGACCGGGCAGATGGGCAAAGCCGCCCTCCACCCGCATCCGCGCCTCGCCGCCGCCCCCCGCCTCGTCCGCCATCAACTCACTCCGACATCGCTCCACGCCGTGCCGACCGCCGCCGCCTCGACACTGCCCGTGCCGTACAATCTTCCGGCCACGTCCACCGTCACCCGCGCGAACGCGGCGAAATCGGTGTTGGCCCTGACATTGGGGTCGAGCAGCGCATTATACCAGATCGTGCCGGCGCGGTCCCAGGCGTTGCCGCCGATCGCCGTGGCGGCGAGGTAGAACGCGCGGTTGGGAATGCCCGAGTTGATGTGGACGCCGCCATTGTCCTGATTGGTGCGGACGAAATCGTCCATGTGCGCGGGCTGAGGATCCTTGCCGAGCACGGGATCGTCATAGGCGGTGCCCGGCGCCTTCATCGAGCGCAGCGCGCTGCCCTTCACCTTGGGCGTGAACAGCCCCTCGCCGATCAACCAGTCGGCCGCGGCGGCGTCCTGGCCGAGCGCCTTCTGCTTGACGAGCGATCCGAACACGTCCGAGATGCTCTCGTTGAGCGCGCCCGACTGGTTGAAATAGGCCAAGCCCGCCTCCTTCTCGGTGACGCCGTGGGTCAGCTCGTGGCCGATCACGTCGAGCGCGAGCGTGAAGCGGTTGAACAGCGCGCCGTCACCGTCGCCGAACACCATCTGCGTGCCGTCCCAGAAGGCGTTGTCATAATCCTGGTCGTAATGCACCGTGGCGTCGAGCGGCAGGCCGGCGTCGTCGATCGAGTTGCGCTGATAGGCTTCCCAATAGAGCGCGAAGGTGGCGCCGAGCCCGTCATAGGCCTCGTCCGCCGCCGCGTCCCCGGTCGGCGCGTCGCCCTCGCGGCGCACGACGACGGCGCCCGGCGCCTCGGGCTTGTGCTGGGCGTCGCGGATCGTGCGCAACGGGCTGGGGGCAAGGATGTTGCCCGCCGCGCTGCGCAGTCGCGCGACGCTGCCCAGCACCGGCCCGGCGGTGGCGGCGCGCACGAACCGGATCGAGGGATCAACCAGCAGCGCACGGATCGCCGAGCCGCGCAGCTCGGGCGGCCCGTGCTCGGCGATGCGCGAAAGGATATAGGGCGGCAGGATGCAGTGGATCGCGTGGCGATGGGTGAGCGTGCACATCGGCGTCTCTCCTTGGCAGATCAGCGGCGGGCGCGGCGCAGCCATAGCGGCGCGAGCGCGACCCAGATGATGGTGACGAACGCGAGCAACTGGCGCGTCTGCTCGGCGCCGCCGGGCAGGTAGCCGAACCCGCCGAGCGCGGCGGCGTAGAGCAGGAAGGAGGCCAGCGCGACCGCGATCGCGGAGGCGTCCGGCTGGCCGCCGCTGTCCTGCGTGCCGAACCAGCGCAGCGCGACGACGAAGGCGCCGATCACCGCGATCAGGATGAGCCGCACCGAGCGGTCCTCGCCCGCGATGCTGGTGGCGAGCGGGTAAAGCGCCACCGCTTCCACCGGGAAGAGCTTGGCTAAACTGGTGTAATAAGGCTCGATCGGGGGCGCCGCGGTCGCTGGCGCGAGGGCCGGCCGCGCTGGCTCGTCGCGCGCACGGTCCAGCCGCAGCGCGCCGCGCAACAAGGGTGCGGACGGGCTCGAAGCGACGCCGTTGGGCGGCTCGGCGCGCAGCACGGCGGTGGCGCGCTCCACCGCGGCGGCGTAGCGCTCCACCGCGGCGTCGCTCGGCGTCAGTCCCTCGCCCGCGCGACGCGCCTCGGCCGAGCGGTCGAGCACCGCGGCGAACACCGCGGCGTCACCCGGGACGGTGATCAGCGTCGCGGCGAAATGATCGAGTGCGTCGCCCAGCGCAGTGCGCAGCCCGAACAGCCGGTCGAAATAGCGCGGCAGGAAGCGCCCGTCGGCGACATAGGATTGCACCTGCTCGGCAAGCGCGTCGGCGGCGGCGAGCGCCTCGGCGTAGCGGGTCATGCCATCCTCCTCACAGCGGGCGCGCGATCGTGGCGACCAGGTCGAGCGCGCGCGCGATCCGATCGAGGTTGAGCTTGGCGGCGGCGCGGCGCTGCGTCGGGGTGAGCTGCCCGGACAGCGCGGCGCGCAGGTCGGCCTGTGCGGTGGACGCCAGCGCGAGCGCGTCCGCCACCGCCGCAGCGCGCGCCGGACCGGTGCGCGCCGCCTCGCGCGCGGCGAACACGCGCGCGGCGAGCTGCTCGCGCTGCTCCGCGGTGAGGTCGGTCCGGTGGCGCAGATAGGTGCGGAACAAGGCATTGCCGTACAGGTCATCGGCAGTGCGCGCGGCGGTGCGGCCCCAGCCCTCGACCTCGCCGCGCAACTCGGCCAGCGCCTCGTCGACCGTGTCGCCGCGCTCTTCCACCAGCGCGCGCACCTTGCCGGCGGTGCGCGCCTCGCGCGCGAGCTCGGCGGCGAAGGCGGCGAGGGCGACGAGGCTCTGCCCGCGCGGTGTCGCCGGATCGGCGTCGGTCACCCCCGCCGCGGCGACGACGCGGCCGACCCGCTCGGCAAAGGCGGTCAGCTCGGAGGAGGTATCGGCCTGAGGGGCGGCGACGATCGTTGCCAGCGCCTCGACATAGTCCCCGACCGCGGCGAGCAGCGCGACGCGCGGCTCGAGGAGCGCGCGCGGGCTGGTACCGACTTCGATGCTGAGGACGGCATAGCCGGGCGCGGGCGTGACGCCCTCGGGGCAGAGCGATGCCGGCGGCGCGGCGGCGCTCATCGGTACCTGGATCTGGAGCGGCGTGGCGGGAAGGCAGCTGGCATCGCTGGCGACCAGCGCCGCGGCAGCGTCGCGGCGGCGCTGTTCGACCGAGTCGAGATAGGCGGCGGTGGCGGAGACCGCCTCGCGCCCGCGCGCGCTGACGTCGGAGGCGGCCTGGATCCGCACCGCGTTCGTCGCGCAGCCGGTGAGCAGCAGCGCGGCGGCCAACGCGGCCGGCGGTGGGACGGGTTGGCGCATGGCGGGCGACTTACCTCCATCTCAACGGGCGAGATCGCCGAATCGGGTCACGCCGCGATCCATGTTCCACACCTGTTCCATGTAGGACAGCGCAAAGCGGTGGACGGCCACAGAAAAGGCGGGTGGCACGGCCGCAAGCAGCGCGGGAAGCGGGTTGGGCGCGTACGCGCGGCGCTTGGATGGAGTCGGAGCTGATGTCTGACCCTCCGCCACCCCGGCGAACGCCGGGGTTCGGTTGGCAGAACTGCCGTGAGAGCCACCGGCTTCTCCCACCTCGACCCCGGCGTCCGTCGGGGTGGCGCGATGGTCATGTGCTCTAGGCAAAGGCAGGCACCGTTTCGACACCTGCCACTTGCAGGGGGGCCAATGCCGCCGGTCGGGGCTCTGCCCGACCATCTGCACGGCACGGCCGCGTTCGGAGGCGAGGACATCAATGGGGTCGGCCTGGCGCTGGCACCACGCCGCGGTGCAGCCCGTGAGACGGGCAGGCGTTCGCCGCTACGCCGCCGCCGAGTCCGCGCCGAGGAGCCAGGCCTCGGCCTGCTCGACCGTCTCGAAATAGCCGGCGGCGCGTTCGGCCGCGGCGCGGCGAATCTGCGAGCGCGCGAGTGAGCGCGCCACGACGAAGGCGAGGCGCCGCGAGGCGTGGCGCGGGTCTGCGAGCACGGCGCGGAACTCGGCGACGCTGCCCTGCGCCTGAATGTCCATCTCGCGGATGTCGACGAGCGTGACATGCGCGTTGGCGCCGCAGGTGAGCAGGGCGTGCGCCGCGTCGCGCGCGGCGACGAAGCGCGCGATAGCGGCGGCGTCGAAGAAGCCCGACATGGTGATACGCACCAGTGCGCGCGACACGTCGACCTGGATGAGGAAGTGCTCGGTCATCGCCGGGCGGCATAGTCGAGGATCGGTAAAGGGTGCGTTAGTCGCATGGGTGGATGGGCGAGACGTCGGCGAACAACTGGCGCCGGAGAGTTGCCGCCGCTGGTGCCACGCTCAATGCTCAGCGCTCCCCGACCGCGCACCCCTTCGGCCGGCGCACCGGGTTGCAGCGCGCGACTCCGCCGCCGGGCAGCGCCACGTGATAACCGCCGGGGAAGCGCGGGTCGGGCCAGAGATAGTCGGTCGACACATATTGCGCCCCGCTCGCCAGCGCGGTGTCGCGGCGGCGCGTGTCGTTGGTGCGTGCCTCGCGCGTCTCCGCGTCGGCGCGGGTACGCACGAGATAGCCCGCGGCGACGTCGCGGCGGATCCGCGCGGCGTCCGCCACCGTCTCGTTGAGCGTGAGATAGGCCGCCGCGGGCGAGTCCTCATCGGTGTTGATGAAGAACACGCGGCCCTCGAGCGAACGCCGCGTGCCGCGGTACAGCGCTACCTTCGCGGGCGGTTCGTCCATCGCGAACAGGATCTTGCCGCGCGCCTGCTCGAGCGTCGGCCAATTGTTCGCCAGCACCGCGTCGCGCAACGTCGGGTAACGGCCCTGGACGTCGTCTGGCGTGATCAGCTTGGCCGGCGGCAGCACCGCCCGGATCTCGGCGTCGAGCGCGTCATAGCCGGCGGCATCGGGCACGATCGAGTCGATCCCGCCGCGCGCCGCATTCTGCTCGTCCTTGACGTTGAACATCAGCATGATCGGCACGTGCCGCGGGTGCGCATCGGACCAGCGGCGGATGATCGCCAGGCACTCGGTCAGCAGCACGCAGCTTGATGAGTTGTCGATGCCGGGGATGTGGAGCACCTTGTAGCCCGCGCGGCGTAGCGCGGGATCGTCCGACCCGCGCGCGTAATGCCCGCCCTGCGGATCGTAGTTGACGTCGATCTCGAGCTGGCGCGCGCCCTTGTCGAGCTGCTCGCTCAGGTCACGGTGCGCATAATCGAGCGCGTCGGCCAGCTTCGGGTCGGCGGCGCGGAGCCGCGCCATGGTCGCGGCGGGCATCGCGCGCTTGTAGCTGTTGTGGGTGCCGATCACCTGGAGGTCGTTAAGTCGAAGCGGCGCGGCGTCGCGTGCGGCGTCGCATGCGGTGGCGGGGGCGGCGAGGAGAGCGGCGAGCGCGAGGGCGCGGGTGAGACGGATCATGCGCGCGGCCCTAGGGAGCGCACGTGAAACTGGCGTGACAGCGTCGGCCAGCGCCCGAGTCTCCGCCGCCTTCAGCAATGGTTTGCGCTCAACATCAGCGGTTTGCGTGAGACCGCTTGTGCCGCCGCGGCGTGGTATTATCGTCAGACAATAGCAGGGTGGCGGAAGGCTGCCCGCAGGGGAGGAAAGAGGGAATGCGCTCGCTGTTGCTCGCCGGCGTCGCCGCCGCGTCGCTGGTCATGCCGCTCGGATCGTGGGCCGCCGCGCAGGGCATGCCGCAGGTGCAGCCGGTGCAGGTCGACCCGTCACGGCCCGACTGGGAGAACCCCGCGGTCAACGCGCGCAACAAGCTGCCCGCGCATGCCACCGGCTTCCCGTACGAGACGCGCGCGCTCGCCATGGCGGGCGCGGAGGCGCGCTCGTCGCGCTACGTCGCGCTCGATGGTACGTGGAAGTTCGCGCTTTCGCCGAGCTCGGACGACGTGCCCGGGGGGTTCGAGAAGCCCGACTTCGACGTCGCGGGATGGAAGGACATTAAAGTCCCCGGCGACTGGCAGGCGCAGGGCTTCGACCAGCCGCGCTACAACAACGTCACCTACCCGTTCCCCGCCAACCGCCCGCTGATCCCGCACGCGACCAACCCGGTCGGCTCGTACCGCCGCGACGTGGACGTGCCCGCCGGCTGGCAGGGCAGCGACGTGATCCTCCACATCGGCGCGGCGGGTTCGGCCTATGAGATCTGGGTCAACGGCGAGAAGGTCGGCTATTCCGAGGATTCGAAGCTGCCGAGCGAGTTCGACGTCACGCGCTTCGTCAAACCCGGGCGCAACATTGTGGCGATCCAGATCCACCGCTGGTCCGACGGCAGCTACCTCGAGGACCAGGACTTCTGGCGCGTCTCGGGGATCGAGCGCTCGGTCTATCTGCTCGCCGCACCCAGGACGCGCGTGCGCGACGTGTTCGTCCACGCCGGGCTCGACGACGCCTATCGTGACGGCAAGCTCGCGGTCGAGGTGGCGGTGAGCGGCACGGCGGCCGCGAGCGCGCGCTACGTGCTGATGGACGGCGACCGTGTGCTGCAGCAGGCGCGCGCCGCCGTGGCGGCGGGTTCGGGTGAGCGCGCGGTGACGCTGAGCGGCACTGTGGCGAACGTGCGGCCGTGGACCGCCGAGACGCCCAACCTCTACACGCTGCTGGTCGAACTGTACGACGCCAAGGGCGCGCTGATCGAGTCGAGCGCGCGCCAGATCGGCTTTCGTACGGTGGCCATCATCGACGGCCGCGTGACGGTCAACGGCAAGCCCATTACGATCCGCGGCGTCAATCGCCACGAGCACGACCCAGAGACCTTCCACACGATCACGCGCGCGTCGATGGAGCGCGACGTGCAGCTGATGAAGCGCAACAATATCAATGCGTTACGCATGTCGCACTATCCCAACGACCCGTATATGTACGAGCTCGCCGACCGCTACGGCCTCTATGTCATGGACGAGGCCAACGTCGAGAGCCACGCCTATATGGAGGCGGGCAACAACCACCCCGACGATCGCGCCAAGCTCCAGATCGGCTTCGACCCGGCGTGGAAGGACGCGCACGTCAGCCGCGTCACCAACATGATCGAGCGCGACAAGAACCACGCCTCGGTGATCTTCTGGTCGCTCGGCAACGAGGCCGGGATCGGGCCGAACTTCGAGGCGGGCGCGGCGGCGGCCAAGCAGCGCGACCCGTCGCGGCTGCTCAGCTATCTCGGCTGGGGCACGTGGGAAGGCGTCCACGACCATCGTCCCAATTACTTCGCCGACATCTATGCGCCGATGTACGACACGGTCGAGAAGATGCGCGACTATGCCGTCAACTGGCGCTTCAAGCAGCCGATGATCCAGTGCGAGTATGCGCACATGATGGGCCAGACCGGCGGCAATCTGAAGGAATATTGGGACACGATCTACGCGCATCCCGATAAGCTACAGGGCGGCTTCGTGTGGGACTGGGTCGACCAGTCGATGTACCGCTTTACCAAGGACGGGCGGCGCTATTGGGGCGACGGCGGCGAGTACGGCCCCAATCCGGGCGGCGACATCGAGTTCGGCGACGGCCTGCTCCAATCCGACCGCACGCCCAACCCGCAGCTGTACGAGCTGCGCAAGGTCTATGCGCCCGCGCAGTTCGACGGCTTCGATCCCGCCACCGGCCGCGTGACCGTGCGCAATCGCCACGACTTCCGCGACCTGTCGGGCTTCAGCTTTGACTGGGAGCTGGAGGAGGACGGCGTGCCCGTCGCCAAGGGGGGGCTGGCGCCGCTCGCCACGCCCGCGCGCGGCGCGGAGACGATCGCGCTGCCGCTCGCCGGCTATCAGCGCAAACCAGGTGCGGAATATTTCGTGACGGTCAACGTCCACGCCAAGGAGGGCGCGGTCCCCGGTGTCGCGGGTGGTACCTTGCTCGGGTTCGAGCAGTTCCAGGTGCAGCCGGGCGCCGCCACCGCGCCGGCCGCTGCGAAGGGAGCGGTAGCGCTCAAGCAGGAGCGCGGCGCAATGACGCTTTCCGCGAACGGCGCGACGCTCACGATCGATCGCACCACCGGGCTGGTGCGCGCCTATGCGCAGGGCGGGCGGACGCTCGCGAGCGGTGGCGCGCCGCATTTCTGGCGCGCGGTGACCGACAACGACCTCGGCATCGGCACCGATCGCAAGCTGGCGATGTGGAAGGCGATGAGCGACACGCGGCGGGTCACCGCGGTGCGCAGCGCGCGCACCGATACCGGCGCCGAGGTCACGGTCGATTATGCGCTGGGCGACGGCGCCGCGACCTTCACCACGCGCTATGCCATGGCGGCGGACGGCGGCGTCGCGGTCGACGGGCAGTTCACGCCGGTGAAGACCGACCTGCCCGCGCCGTTCCGCGTCGGGCTCGCCTTCGCGATGCCGACCGACCTCACCGAGGTGGAATGGTACGGGCGCGGGCCGCATGAGAGCTATGTCGATCGCAGGACATCCGCGCCGATCGGGCTGTGGCGCGGCAAGATAGCGGAGCAGAACCACGACTTCATCCGCCCGCAGGAGACCGGCAACAAGGTCGACGTGCGCTGGATGGAGCTCTCGGGGGGCGGGCGGGGCGTGCGCGTTCAGGGTGACCAGCCGCTGATGATGAACGCGCTGGCTTTCCCCTATGCCGATCTCGACCGCCACACCCCGGGCACGTGGAAGTCGACCGACGTGGTGCCGCACGGCCAGGTCACGCTGCTGGTCGACTCGGCGCAATGGGGCGTCGGCGGCAACACCGAGTGGAGCCAGGCGGGGCTGCCGATGGCGCAGTATCTGACGCGGCTGGAGCCGACGCGCGTGACCTTCCGGCTCACCCCCTTCGCAGGCGAGGGCACCACGCCCGATCGCGCGCGGGCGGCGAGCGCGACCGGCGAGGACTGATCGCGCCTCGTCGCATCGTCTCGCGTGGAACGATCGGGCGTACACATGCGGCGTGCTCCCGCGGACGCAGGAGCCCGGGACCACGAACGTCACTCCTGCGGCTCTGGGCTCCGGCGTTCGCCGGAACACGGACCAATTGCCGTGGGTAAACGTTTGGCGCCACCGGCAGCGAAAGGTTAATGCCGCAGTATTTTCGTTTGCTGGGGTAAGTAATGACCCGGATCGGTGATAATTGACCTCGTAAGTAACAATTAAACGACTGCCAATCAGAAGCTTCACCTTTTGATCTGATCCGGCGCAATCTTCGCTGACGCGGCACCATCAATAATCCCACTTATCATAGGGGCGCCAGATAAAAAGGGGCGCGCCGTGTACATTAAAACCTTGCTTCTATTCACCTGCGTACCGTTGGGAGCCGGCGTGCCGCAGCTCGCCGCCGCGCAGCAGGCGACCGCCGCGGACGATCGGGACGATGCCGCGCCCCACGCCGGCGAGTCGCCGCCGCGTCGCGACGTGGTCGTCACCGCGGTGGCGCGCGGACGCGACCGGCTCGACACCGCGGTCTCGACCAGTCAGCTGCTCGCCAGCGACATCGACAAGATCGCACCGCGTTCGGTCGCCGAGATCTTCCGCAACATTCCCGGCATTCGCTCGGAGAGCTCGGGCGGCGAGGGCAATGCCAATCTGTCGATCCGCGGCCTGCCAATGGCGACCGGCGGCGGCAAGTACCTGCAATTGCAGGAGGACGGCCTGCCGCTTGTGGAATATGGCGACTTGGTCTTCGGCAATGCCGACATCTTCCTGCGCGCCGATCTGGGCGTCGACAGCATCGCCTCGGTGCGCGGCGGCTCGGCCTCGACCTTCGCGTCCAACTCGCCCGGCGGCGTGATCAACCTGATCTCCAAGACCGGCGTTACCGAGGGCGGCGCGGTGCAGCTGCTCACCGGACTCGACTATGGCGAGCATCGCCTCGACCTGGACTATGGCGGGCGGCTCGGCCACGGCTGGCGCTTCCATGTCGGCGGCTTCGTCCGCGAAGGCGAGGGGCCGCGCCGCATCGGCTATGACGGCAACCGCGGCGGCCAGATCAAGCTCAACCTCACCAAGGAGTTCGACGGCGGCTACGTGCGCTTCTACGGAAAGGCGCTCGACGACCGCACCGTGAGCTACATGCCCAACCCGGTGCGCGTGACCGGCAGCGACGCCGACCCGCATTACGTGAGCCTGCCGGGCTTCGACATCGGCCATGACGCGCTCTATTCGCGCTACGCGCTGCGCAACGTCACGCTGGACGGCGCCAACCGCCGCAGCGTCCACGACCTGCGCGACGGCATGCACCCGGTGGTCAACGCGATCGGGCTCGAGGCGCAGGCGACGCTGGCCGGCTGGACAGTGATCGACCGCTTCCGCTTCACCAGCATCACCGGCCGCTTCATCGCCAACTTCCCCGCGGCGATCGACGGCGCGAGCGACATCGCCACCGCGCTCGGCGGTGCCGGCGCGACCCTGCGCTACGCCAGCGGGGCGCAGCCCGGCCAGATCATCGCGCGGCCGGGCCAGCTCGGCGGCGGCAACGGCCTGCTCGTCGAGAACATCGTCTTCGACGCCAAGATAAATAGCTTCGGCAGCCTGTTCAACGATCTGCGCGCCAGCCGCGTCGATCCGATCGGGCGCGGCGAGCTGACCAGCACGCTGGGCTTCTACCGCTCGCGCCAGGACGTCCACACCGATTGGCTGTGGACATCGGACCTGCTCGAGCTGCGCGGTCGCGGCACCGCAGCGATGATCGACCTGTATGACGCGCAGGGCGCGCCGATGACGCAGGACGGCTTCTACGGCTACAGCGCGAGATTCTTCGGTGACTGCTGTCACCGCCGCCATCGCGTCGACTATCACACCAACGCGCCGTTCGGCTCGCTCAACTACAAGCTCGGCCGCGTCTCGATCGGTGGCAGCCTGCGCTACGACTATGGCGACGCCGCCGGGCTGATCTACGGCGCCGACCTGGGCGGCAATCGCCCCAAGCTCATCGCGCGGGACATGAACGGGGACGGCACGATCGCGGCGGCGGAGCAGCGCGTCGCGGCGCTGCCGCTCGGCAGCCCGGCGCCGGTCTTCTACGGCTGGCACTATCTGTCCTACTCGACCGGCATCAACTGGCGTGTCGCCGAGCCCTTCGCGCTGTTCGCGCGCTATAGTCGCGGCGCACGCACCAATTCGGACCGGCTGCTGTTCGGCCCGGGGCTGGACGTCGCCACCGGCGCGCTGACCAACCGCCGCGCCGCGATCGACCGGGTCGAGCAGGTCGAGGGCGGGCTGAAGTACCGCCGCGACGGGGCGCGGCTCGATCTCACCGGCTTCTGGGCGCGCACCGGCGAGCAGAACGCGCAGATCACCACGCCCGGCTCGTTCATCGACCGCGTCTATCTGGCGCACGGCGTCGAGGCGGAGGGTGCGCTCACGAGCAAGGTCTTCAGCCTGACCGCCGGGGCGACCTTCACCGATAGCAGGATCGCGATCGACCAGATCGATCCCAGCACCGTCGGCCATGTGCCGCGGCGCCAGGCACGCTTCATTTTCCAGACCACGCCCGAGCTGACGCTGGGGCCGATCGAGCTCGGCGCCAATGTCGTCGGCACCACGAGCAGCTTCGCGCAGGACGTGAACAAGCTGAAGCTGCCGGGCTTCACCACCGTCAACGCCTTCGCGACCTTTCACCTGACCGAGCGGGTGCAGCTCTCGCTCAACAGCAACAACGCCTTCGACGTGCTCGGCTTCACCGAGTCCGAGAACGCGACGATTCCGGCGAACGGCATCGTCCGCGCCCGCTCAATCAACGGCCGCACCACCTCGCTGGCGCTGCGCCTGCTGCTCTGAGCGCGGCGCGGCTCCCCGAACAACCACGTCACTCTTCTACCACGGACAAAATCTCATGCGATTCAAGACCCTCCTCCTCGCGGCGGCGGCGCCGTTGTCGATCGTCGCGTCGGCGAGTGCGTTCGCCCAGGCCACGACGGATGTGACCGCGCCCATCACCGAGGCGAACGCGCCCGACCAGCGCGCCCAGGTCGGCTCGCCGCACCGCGACGTGGTCGTCACCGCCGTGGCGCGCGGGCGCGACCGGCTCGACGCCGCGGTCTCGACCAGCCAGCTGCTCGCCGACGACATCGACAAGATCGCGCCGCGCTCGCTCGCCGAGGTGTTCCGCAACATTCCCGGCATCCGCTCGGAGAGCTCGAGCGGCGAGGGCGGCGCCAATCTCTCGATCCGCGGCCTGCCGATGGCGACCGGTGGCGGCAAATACCTCCAGCTCCAGGAGGACGGCCTGCCGGTTCTGGAATATGGCGACATCGCCTTCGCCAACGCCGACATGTTCATGCGCGCCGACCTCAACCTCGCCGCGATCGCCTCGATCCGCGGCGGCTCGGCCTCTACCTTCGCGTCCAACTCGCCCGGGGGCGTGATCAACCTGATCTCCAAGACCGGCGAGGCCGAGGGCGGCGCGGTCCAGCTGCTGGAGGGCCTGGACTATGGCGAGCACCGGCTCGACGTGGATTACGGCGGGCGGCTGGGCGACAGCTGGCGCTATCATTTCGGCGGCTTCGTCCGTGTCGGCGAGGGCCCGCGCCGGATCGGCTATGACGGCAACCGCGGCGGCCAGTTCAAGCTGAATCTCACGCGCGAGTTCGCGGGCGGTTATGTCCGGCTGTATGGGAAGGTGCTCGACGACGGCGCGGTCGGCTATGCGCCCAACCCGGTCCGCGTGACCGGCAGCGACGCGTCGCCCCACTACGAGAGCCTGCCCGGCTTCGACATCAAGCATGATGCGCTATTCTCGCGCTACGCGCTGCGCGTGCCCACGCTCGATGGTGACAATCGGTACAGTGTCTATGACGAGCGCCACGGCCGTCGCTCGACGGTCCAGTCGTTCGGCGTCGAGGCGCAGGCGACGCTCGCCGGCTTCAGCGTGATCGACCGCTTTCGCTACAGCCATATCAGCGGGCGGATCGGCGGCGACTTCCCCGAAAGCGTGGGCGCCGCGAGTGAGATCGGCGCTTCCCTGGTCACGTCCGCCAGCACGCTGCGCTATGCCACCGGCCCGAACGCGGGCGTGGCGATCACGGACCCGACCACGCTGGGCGGGGGCAACGGTCTGCTCGCCCGGATGATCGTCTTCAACACCAAGCTCAACGATCTCGGTAACGTCTTCAACGATCTGCGCGGCAGCCGCGTCGACCCGGTCGGCCCCGGCGAACTGACCAGCACGCTGGGCCTCTACAACTCGCGGCAGGATATCCACACCGACTGGCTGTGGGCCTCGCGCGTGATGGAGGTGCGCGGCGGTGGTGATGCGGCGCTGGTCGACGTGCTCGACGCCAGCGGCGTGGCGCAGACGCAGGACGGCGTGTACGGCTATGGCGCCAGCTTCTTCGGCGATTGCTGCCGGCGGCGGCATCGCGTCGACTATCACACTCACGCACCGTTCGGCTCGCTCAACTAAAAGCTCGGCCGGATCTCGATCGGCGCCAGCGTCCGTTACGATCTCGGCAACGCCACGGGTGTGATCGCCGGGTCCGACTTGTATGGCAAGCCGATCCCTCTGACGTCGCGCGATATAAACGGCGACGGCGTGATCTCGCCGGCGGAGGAACGGGTCGCCTACTTCCCCGCCGGCTTCGCCGCGCCGGTGGATTATGACTGGCACTATGTGTCTTATTCGTCGGGCATCAACTTCCGCCTTGCCGAGCCCTCCGCCGTCTTCGCGCGCTATAGCCGCGGCGGCCGTACCAACGCCGACCGGCTGCTGTTCAATCCGGCGAACATGAGCCTGGTGACCGGCCGGCTCACCAAGTCGAACGCCGCCGTCGATCGTGTCGAGCAGGTCGAGGGAGGGCTCAAATTCCGACAGGCCCACACACGGCTCGATCTCACCGGCTTCTGGGCGCGGACGGGCGAGCAGAACGCGGAGAGCACGCATCCCGGCGTGTTCGTCGATCGCGTGTATTGCGCGCACGGTGTCGAGGCCGAGGGTAGCCTTGATCTCGGCGTCTTCCGGCTCTCCGCCGGTGGCACCTACACCGACTCCAAGATCGTCGCCGACCAGATCAAGCCCGCAACCATCGGCAATGTCCCGCGGCGCCAGGCGCGCTTCATCTACCAGGCGACGCCCGAGCTGGCGCTGGGGCCGGTCGAATTGGGCGCCAATGTCGTCGGCACCACCAGCAGCTTCACCGACGACACCAACCAACTCAAGTTGCCCGCCTTCGCCACAGTCGGCGCGTTCGCCACCTGGCACCTGGGCGAGCGGCTGCAGCTGTCGGTCAACAGCAACAACCTGCTCGACCGGCTCGGCTTCACCGAGTCCGAGGACGCGACGACCCCGGCCAACGGCATCGTCCGCGCGCGCGCGATCAACGGACGCACCACCTCGCTGGCGCTGCGCCTGTTGCTCTGATCGCGGCGCTCAGGCTGCCGCGGGGCGGAGCAGCGGCTCCACCCGCGGCACCTCGGGCTCGCGCCAGCGCTCCGCCAGCCGACGATAAGTGGCGAGCGCCTGTCCGACAACCTGATCCATGTTGTAATAGCGATAGGTGGCGAGCCGTCCGACGAAGCTCACGCCCGCCTCGGCGATGGCGAGCGCCTCGTAGCGCTTGAACAGCTCCTGGTTTTCCGCGCGCGGGATCGGATAATAGGGATCACCCGTGGCGCTCGGATATTCGTAGGTGATGCTGGTGTTCGGCGCCTGCTGCCCGGTGAGATGCTTGTACTCGGTCACGCGCGTGTAGGGCACGTCGGGCGAGGGATAGTTCACCACCGCAACCGGCTGGTGCCACTCCTGCGCCAGCGTCTCGTGCTGGAAACGCAGCGAGCGGTAGGGCAGCTTGCCGTAGCGATAGCCGAAATATTCGTCGATCGGACCGGTGAAGACGAGATGGTCGTGCGGATAGGCGTCCCGCGCCTCGTGATAATCGACACCCAGCAGCACGTCGATGTTGGGATGGTCGAGCATCCGCTCGAACATGCGGGTGTAGCCGTCGAGCGGCATCGCCTGGAAGCTGTCGGTGAAATAGCGATCGTCGGTGTTGGTGCGAGTTGGCACGCGCGCGGTGACCGACTTGTCGAGCTCGGACGGGTCGAGCCCCCATTGCTTGCGCGTGTAGCCCTGGAAGAAGGTCTCGTAGAGATCGCGCCCGACGGCGGAGATCACCACGTCGGCTGAGGTGCGCACCACCTCCACCGGCTCGGCGCGGCTGGCGAGGAAAGCGGCCGCCTCCGCCCCCGTCTTGAGCTCGAGCCCGTAGAGCGCATTCAGCGTGGTGCGGTTGATCGGCATCGGCATCAGCGTGCCGCGCACGTCGGCGAGGACGCGATGCTCGTACGGCCGCCAATCGGTAAAGCGCGACAGATAGTCGACGACATCGCCTGAGTTGGTGTGGAAGATATGCGGTCCGTACTGGTGCATCAGCACGCCGCCGGCGTCGAGGTGGTCATAGGCATTGCCGGCGACATGCGGGCGGCGATCGACCACCAGCACGCGCTTGCCCGAGCCGGTGGCGAGCCGCTCCGCCATTACCGCGCCCGCGAAGCCCGCGCCGACCACCATCACGTCGTAGCGCTCGCGTGTCGTCACCGGCCACATCACCGGCGAGACGATCGGCTGGACGTGGCTGCCGCGCGCAATCGCAGTGTCGATCAGCTCGGCCATCTCGCGCTGCACCTGATCCCACGATCCGCTGGCCAGCAGCGCGTCGACCTGCGGCAGCCATCGCTCCGGCGCGCGCGCCAAGTCGAGCGCGGCGTCACACGCCGCCGCGAAGTCCGCCGCCTCGGCCGCGACGAACACGCCGGGCACGTCGCCGTAGCTGCGCACCACGTCCTTCACCGGGGTCGATACGACCGGACGGCCGGCGGCGAGATATTCGGGGGTCTTGGTCGGGCTGATGAAGCGCGTCGCCTCGTTGATCGCGAAGGGCATCAGCGCCACGTCCCAACCGCGCAGATAGTCGGGCAGTTCGGCATAGCCGCGCCCGCCGGGATAATGGAGGTTGGCGCGCCGCGGCAGGTCGTCAGGCGAGATCTTCACCACCGGGCCGAGGATGACGATCTGATAGTCGGGGCGCGCATCGGCAAGCGCGGCGAGCAGGGCGACGTCCATCCGCTCGTCGATGACGCCGTAGAAGCCGAGCCGCGGCGCGGGCAGGTCGCGCTGGTCCGCGGGCGTCGTGCCGGGGGCGCGTGCGGCGGCGAAATGTGCGACGTCGACACTCGACGGGAAGGCGTGCACCGCGTCGTGGCGCTCTCGCTTCGCCTCATAGAGGCTGTGGCCGCCGGTGAAGACCAGATCGGCCTGATCGAGTAGCCGCTGCTCGAGCGGCAGCAGGTCATGCGGCGCGTTCTTGAACTGCGACAGCTCGTCCATACAGTCGTAGACGATGCAGTCGGCGGCGAGATGCTCGGAGATGGGCAGCATCATCGGCGTGTAATACCAGCGCACCACCGGGCCGCGCGGCGCCGCCATCACCGCGTCGAGCAGGCCGCGCAGCGTCGCGCACACCGCGTCGCCGTCGAGCCCGGCGGGGAGATGCGGGGTACACACCGTGACGCCGGTCTCGGCGCAACGGCGCTGCTCGACGCGCGGCGCGGCGTCGCCGGCGGTGACAATCGGCTCCTCCCAGAACAGCACCTGCCGCGCGCGCGCGAAGCGGCTCATCAAATGCTGCGGTCGCTGGAAGACAAAGTCCCACCGCAGGTGGCTGAAGCAGATCAGTGTGCCCTCGTCGTCGCTGGAGGTCGCACGGCTGTCCTGGTGCGGCAGGGGAGACGAGGGCAGGTTCACGGGGGGGCCTCCCGGTAGTTCGGACACATTGGGAAACTCAGCAACATAGCCGCGTGTTCCAACGCAAGTATTTGAATAACTTGGGTTTAGTTTGAGGCAGCGAGCGGGATTCGCCTCGGCGAGGCAACGGCGTGCGGAGCCGAACGTTGACGGTACGATCGGGCAGAGGAGCCGGAGCGTGCGCGAACTCGAGCTATGGGGCGGCCTGGAGTGTACCGTGAATCGTGTCCGCGACCAGTACGTCGATCAATTTGCGCTGCTCGGCCATCGTGACCGTCCCGAGGACATCGACCTGATCGCCGATCTCGGGATCAGTGCGCTCCGCTACCCCATCCATTGGGAGACCGTCGCGCCCGAGCGGCCCGAGACGCGCGACTATGGCTGGTACGACCAGCGGCTGGAGCGGCTGCGCGCCGCCCGCGTCGGCGTGGTCGCTGGGCTGGTCCATCACGGCTCGGGCCCGCACTACACCGACCTGCTCGACGAGCGCTTTCCCGCGCTGCTCGCCGATTACGCGCGCGCCACCGCCGAGCGCTACCCGTGGATCGACGACTGGACCCCGGTCAACGAGCCGCTCACCACCGCGCGCTTTGCCGCGCTGTACGGCCATTGGTACCCGCATTGCCGTGCCGAGCGCGACTTCTGGCGTGCGCTGGTCAACCAGGTCGACGCTACCGTGCGCGCCATGGCGGCGATCCGCTCGGTCAATCCGCGCGCGCGGCTGATCCAGACCGAGGACCTGGGTCGCAGCTTCGGCACCGTCACGACGCGCGACCAGGTGGCGTTCGACAACGTCCGCCGCTGGGCGACATGGGATCTGCTGTGCGGTCGCGTCGTGCCTGATCATCCGCTGCACGCGCGGTTGCGCAACTTCGGTCTCGCGGCGCGGCTCGACGCCCTCGCGGCGGCGCCGTGCCCGCCCGACGTGATCGGGGTGAACCATTATCTCACCAGCGACCGCTTCCTCGATCATCGGGTCGCGCGCTATCCGTCGCACACGCACGGCGGCAACGGTCGTCAGCGCTATGCCGACGTGGAGGCGGTACGCGTGCTCCAGCCCGGTGCGCCGGGGCTGGCGGGCGTGCTGCGCGAGGCCTGGGCGCGCTACCGGCTGCCGCTGGCGGTGACCGAGGTGCACAACGGCTGCACGCGCGAGGAGCAGATGCGGTGGACGGCCGAGGCCTGGGACGGTGCCGTGGCGTTGCGCGCCGAGGGCGTCGACCTGCGCGCGGTGACGTGCTGGTCGCTGCTCGGCAGCCAGGGGTGGAACACGCTGCTGACCGGCGGCGGACTGTACGAGCCCGGCGTCTACGACGTCTCTTCCGGCGTGCCGCGGGCGACCGCGATGGTGCCGCTGTTGCGCGCTTTGGTGTCAGGCGGCGCGCGCGACCCGCTGGTGCACGTGCCCGGTTGGTGGCGCCGGCGGGAACGGCTCGCCTATCCCGCAGTGCCGCGCCCCGCGCCGATGCCGGCGCAGCGGCCGTACCAAGACGTCGCCGGCGTCGCGGTGCCACCGCTGCTGGTGCTCGGCCGCGACGATGCGCTCGCGCCGCATCTCGCCGATGCCTGCGCGCAGCGCGCGATCCCACTGGTCTTCGGCGAGCGCGACGGCGATTCGCCCGAGGCTTGGGCGGTGGTGGACCTCAAGGGCGAGCCGCGCCGGGGCGGCTCGTCGCCGACGCGCCCGCGTCTGCGGATCGAGGCGGGCTGGGGAGACGAACCGCCGCGGCCGTCGCGCCGCGCACCCGCGGCCTTGGTGGTCGTCGCCGATGATCTGTTCGCGCCCGACCGGCCGCCCTCGCCGCGCGCGGCGACGCCCACCTACGCGCCCGATCTGATCCGCGCCGCACTCGATCTGCTGATCGATCGCGCGACCGGCGAGTGGCGGCTGCGCCACGGTCATGCGGGGCAGGAGCCGCCGGCGCGCAACCTGCTGCTGCTGCGCCCGCTCGAGGAAGCGCTGGCCGAACAGGCCTCTGCCGCCGCTGCGCTTCCCGCGTGCGCTGCATGAGCGTCAGTTCGGCCGTGATCGGCTCAGGCGGATCGCCGCGGTCCGACTGATCGTTGGAAGCAGCGGCGGCGCCCGCGCGCCGCGCCACGGGAGACGATGATGCCGCAGCTCAACGGAGTGCTCGAGACCGCGCTCTATGTCGACGACAAGCCGCGCTCGATCGCCTTCTTCCGTGACATCATGGGGCTGGCGATCCTGCGCGACGAGGAGCGGCTCACCGCGTTCGACGCCGGTGGCGGCAGCGTGCTGCTGATCTTCGCGCGTGGGCAGTCGACGGCGGGCGAGGAGACGCCGCAGGGGCATATTCCCGGGCACGACGGTGCCGGTCCGCTCCACATGGCGTTCAAGACCGCGGCGGAGGACTATGACGCCTGGCGCGATCATCTGCGGGCGCACGTCGTGGTCGAGCTCAGCGAGATCCACTGGCCCGCGGGCGGGCGCAGCGTCTATTTCAACGATCCCGACGGCCATGTGCTCGAGATCGCCACGCCCGGGCTGTGGCCGAATTATTGAGCGGGCGATCTTACGGCCGAGGGCGGGGGCAGTTCAGGTGTCGGCCCGCGCCAACCACGTCTGCAGGCGCAGGTCGGCGCTTGCCGCGGTCTCGGCGCACATGCTTTTGCGCATCAGCTCCAACGCCCAGTCGAGATGCTCGGTGCACTCGCTTGCCACCGTGTCCTCGGGCACCCACAGGTCATAATCGCGCATGTGCGCGTCGGCGGCGGTGAACAGTACGCAGATGTCGGCGGCGACCCCGGTCAGGATCAGTCGGCTGACCCCGAGTTGCGGCAGCAGCACCGGCAGGTTGGTCGCGTAGAAGCCGGAGAATTGCGGCTTGACCACGAAATAGTCGCGCTCGCGCGGGCTGAGGGCGTCGATCAGCGCGGCGCCGCGGCTGCCCTGGCGACGGCAATGGTCGACGATGCTCGATCGCTCGGCGCGCCAGCGCCCGAAATTGTCGTTGACGTAGATCACGGGCACGTCGGCCGCGTCGGCACGGTCGCGCAGCGCGCGGATGCGACCCGCCGCCGCGACGGCTGCGGGAGCGAGCTGTTCGCCGCCCTCGAAATCGAGGTCGTTGATCATGTCGATGATCAGCAGCGCGGTGGCGCCGGGCGTCGGCTCGGTGGCGTCAGCCATGCCGCGCGGTCTCGGCCAGTGGCACGGTCGCGGGTGGCGGCGGCGTCATCGCAACGGGCAGCGCGCGAACCGCCGCGACGATCTGAAAGGAGGCGAAGGGCGCAAGCAGGCACGGCCGCGAGGCGAGATGCGGCGGCGGCACCATCCCCGCCTCGCCGATGAGGAGCAGCGGCACGCCGGCGGCCTCGAGCGAGTCGAGCAGCGGCAGCGCGCTGCCGTCGCTCAGCCGCAGGTTGACGATCGCGGCGGCGGGGCGCTCGCGCAGATTGGCGAGCAGCGTAAGCCCTTCCGCCACCGCGCGCACCGGCCCGAGCAGCTGCGCACCCGCATCGTGCAACGCGTGGCGCAGATAGTCGGCGCGGAACGGCTCGGCCTCGGCGAGCAGGAGCAGCGGCCGTGTGGGCAGGGACGCGTCCGGAAACATGCGCGCAACCTGACACGCGCGTCGCGGCTTCGCGTTGATCTGGAGTGATTCCGGTCGATTTAGCTTGGGCCGGCCGGCTCGGTCGCTCCTCGGGAGGTGCGCGACGAAACGGTTTTCGGCGCGGTAGCACTCAATTGCTCGGTCGAGGCGCTCACGCTTTCGGGCGTGAAGGCGTCGTCGGCAATTAATCTGACAATTCTCTTTCCTTTATCGGACTGCCTGTGCCATCCCGCTGGCAAGACGGGCGGAACGCCTCGCAGGGAGAGAGACATGAGCAAGCTGGCCATTATCGTCGCGGCGCTCGCTGGAGCGGCGACCTGCCCGCTCGCGGAAGCGCAGACCGCCCCCGCCACGCCGGCCGGCAAGATCTACACCAGCGATCTCGTCACGCGCTGGGGCCGCGCCGTCACTCCGGACAACGCCTGGCGCAGCTATCCGCGCCCGCAGATGAAGCGGACCAAGTGGCTCAACCTCAACGGCCAGTGGGACTATGCGGTGCGCCCCAAGGCAGCGCCGCAGCCCGCGGCGATGGACGGCAAGATCCTCGTCCCCTTCGCGGTGGAAGCGCGCCTCTCGGGCGTGGCACGTTCGGTCACGCCCGACGATCGGCTGTGGTACAAGCGCAGCTTCGCGGTGCCCGCCGACTGGCAGGGGCAGCGCGTGCTGCTTCACTTTGGCGCGGTCGACTATGAGGCGAGCATCATGGTCAACGGCAGCCTCGTCGGGACGCACCGCGGCGGGTCGGACGCGTTCAGCCTCGACGTCACCGATTATCTGAAGTCCGGCGACAACGAGCTGGTGGTGCAGGTCACCGACCCGACCTCGACGGGCGCGCAGCCGCGTGGCAAGCAGGTGCTCAAGCCCAACAGCATCTGGTACACGCCCGTCACCGGCATCTGGCAGACGGTGTGGCTCGAGCCCGTCCCCGCGCTCCACGTCGAGGACATGAAGATCACGCCGGACATCGACCGCGGCACGCTCTCGGTCGACGTCGCGCTCAACCGCAGCGCCGCCGACGACGACGCGGTGCGGATCACCGCCTCGCAGAAGGGCCGCACGATCGCGACCACATTGGTGCGCGGCAATCGCCCGGCCGCGCTGGCGATTCCCGACGCGCATCTGTGGTCGCCCGACGATCCCTTCCTCTACGACCTCAAGGTCGAGCTGGTGAAGGTGCGCAGCCCCTACACCGGGCCGGACAACAGCCCGCATCGCCAGCGCGGGGACTCGATCCTCACCGCGCAGGAGGCGGCGCTGTATCGCACCGCCGCGGTGCAGGGCGGCGCGAGCGATACGGTCGACGGCTATTTCGCGATGCGCAAGAGCTCGATCGGCGCGGGCAAGGTGCCGGGCCAGCCGGTGATGATGCTCAACAACAAGCCGCTCTTTCAGAACGGCACGCTCGATCAGGGCTGGTGGCCCGACGGGCTGCTCACGCCACCGTCCGAGGAGGCGATCCGCTTCGAGATCGACTATCTCAAGTCCTCCGGCTTCAACATGTTGCGCAAGCACATCAAGGTGGAGCCGGCGCAATATTACTACGAAGCCGATCGGATGGGCATCCTGATCTGGCAGGACATGCCCTCGGGCGAGGAGGACGAGAGCCTCGACCAGTTCGTCCGCCCGTCGTCGCAGGGCGAGGCGCTGATGCCGCAGGAGACCACCAACGAGTTCGAATATGAGCTCACGCGGATGATCAGCGACCTGCGCAACCATCCCTCGATCGTCACCTGGGTCGTCAACAACGAGGGCTGGGGGCAATATGCCTCGACGCGGCTCGCCAAGATGGTCCACGAGCTCGATCCCAGCCGACTGGTCAACAAGGTGTCGGGCTGGCTCGACACCGGCGACGCCGGGTCCGATCTTTACGACATCCACACCTACGAGGACGTGCCCAAGGCACCGACGCATCAGACGCATCGTGCGATCGTGATCGGCGAGTTCGGCGGGATCGGTCTGCCGGTGCCGGGGCATCTCTGGTTCCCGGCGCGTAACAATTGGGGCTATCAGACCGCCAAGGACAAGGCCGACTATCAGGCGCGCTACCAGCGCAAGTACGACGAGGTGATCCGCCAGGCGCGCGAACTAGGGCTGAGCGCGGCGGTCTACACCCAGACCACCGACGTCGAGGGCGAGATCAACGGCCTGCTCACCTACGATCGCGCCGAGAGCAAGCTGCCGCCCGCTACCTTCGCGCGCATCCACGCGCCGCTCCACGCCGCGGAACCGGGGGCGGGGAAATAGTAGCGACCTTCGCACACAGACCCGATGGTAGACCGTGCTCCTGCGCACGCAGGAGTGCAGATCGACGGGCGTCGCGTTCATCTCAGACTGATCGGTCCACGCCGAGCCGCGCTCCCGCGCACGCGGGAGCCAAGAGCGGGAGGCGGTGACGCTTGTCACTCCGGCGTGCGTCGAAGCACGCTGACGGTTCGGACGCGGTGGCTCAGGCTCTAGAGCTCCGCGCCCCCTTGCGCAGCAGCGCGGTCCAGCGACGCCAACCGGTCGGGCGGTGGAAGGTCTCCAGACCGCGGTCGTCGAGCGCGCGGACCAGATCGCGCGTGAGGGAGCGTAGCTGGCGGTCGTTCACCACCAGGCTGACCCGCTCGTAATCCTGGCGCCGCACGTCCTCTGCCGAGCGTGCCAGCTGCAGCGTCACGACGAAGCCGTGGCGCGTGCGGTCGCGCTTCCAGCCGACCAGGATCGCGGGCGCCTCGGTCATTCTCTCACCCCCGGTGCGCGCCCGCATTCGGACGCATCCATGCGCCGAAACGCTGAACCCGGCGACCGGCGGAGGCAAGGTGCCGCCTGCGCTCGATCGGCCCGACTGTGCGGCGATCGATGTAAAATGCGCGGCTCACTCGTTCGACTTCGGTCTTATCCGTCGGCAATGAAGCAACGTCGCTAGCACCTACTTAACCAGATCAGCCGCTGATCGCTCTCACACGCCCGCGTCGGGCGGGACGCGGGAGTAATGGCGATGACGCCGGGACGGTGGACGGCAGGGATGGCGGTGATCGCGGCGGCGTTGTCGCTCGCGGTGCCGTCGTTCGCGGCCACGCCCGCCGGCACGCGCATCGTCAACACTGCGCAGCTGATCGTCGCCGGCGACGCGCCGCGCACGATCAACAGCAACACGGTCTCGGTCGCGATCGACGCGCTGGTCGACGTCGCGCTCGCCGCCGACGTCGCCAGCGTGGCGGTGACCGGCGCCGCGACTCTGCCGATCGCCTTCACCGTCACCAACAGCGGCAACGCGCCGGCGCGTTATGATCTCACCGCCACGGTCGATCTAGGGGCGAGCGTCACCGCGATCGTGCCCGACGTCGACGCGAACGGCCGCTACGATCCCGCGATCGACAAGGGCGATGCGACGGTGACGCTCGCCGCGGGTGCCAGCGCGCGTGTCTTCGTGCTGGTCGCCGGTGCCGCCGAGGGCGCGACCGTCGCCGCCACGGTCGCCGCGCACGCGGGCAGCGGTGCGGCGGGGACGCTGCTTCCCGCCGCCGGCCCCGCCGGTACCGATGCGGTGGTGGGGAGCAATGGCGCGCGCGCCAGCGCGAGCGCCCGGCTCACCGCCGACACCGCCGCGGCGCGGCTCGACAAGGCGCAGTCGGTCGTCGCTCCGGACGGCAGCGCGCGCGCGATCATCGGCTCGGTCGTGACCTACACGTTGGTGGCCCGCTTCGCCCGCGACTGCCCGGCGGTCGAAGTCAGCGATGTCGTGCCCGAGGGCACGCGCTTCGTCGCGGGCAGCATGACGCTCGACGACCGCCCGCTCAGCGACGGGGCCGACGGCGACGTCGCGCGGCTCGACGGCAGCACCGTGCGGGTCGCGCTCGGCGACATGCCCGCCGGCACCACCCGCACCATCCGCTTCAAGGCCATCATCCTGTGAGGAGTCTCCGCATGATCCGTCCGCTCCTGCTGCTCGGTGCGGCGCTCGCCGCGCCCGCCGTCATCGCAGCCCCCGCCGGCCCGCTCCAGGTCACCTCCAAGGTGCTGGTCGAGAGCAAGCAGCGCGCCGCCGACGGCACCACGCGCGTGGCGCTGGTGCCCGCCAAACGGGCCGTGCCCGGCGATCGCGTCGTCTTCGTGCTGGCCTATCGCAACACCGGCACGCAGCCGCTCAGCAACATCGTGTTCGACAATCCGGTGCCCCGCGGGGTCGCCTATCGCGCGCCGCTGCCGGGCTCGAGCGCGCCCGAGCTGTCGGTCGACGGTCGCGCCTATGGCGCGCTCGATCAGCTGACTGTCGCGGCGAACGGCATCCGCCGCGCCGCCGCGGCCGATGACGTCACCCACGTGCGCTGGCGCCTCGCGCGCCCGCTCGCGCCCGGCGCGCAGGGCGAGTTCGCCTTCCAGGCCGCGCTCAAGTGATCCCGACCATCCACGCTTAACAGAAAGGACACAACATGTTCGTGAGAAGGGCCATGGCCGTGCTGCTGGCGGGGACAGCCCTCGCCGGCGTCGCCGGCGCGGCGCAGGCGCAGACCGCGGCGGCGCAGCTGACCACCGCCGGCACGCGGATCGACAACACCGCCTCGGTGACCTACTCGGTCAACGGCACCAACCAGTCGACCACCTCGACCACCGCCAGCTTCGTGGTCGACAAGAAGGTCAACTTCACCGTCGTCACGGCGCAGACCGGGCCGACCCAGGTCAATCTGGGCGATCAGAATGCGGTGACGACCTTCCGCGTCACCAACCTGACCAACGACGTGCAGGACTTCCTGCTCGATCCCGATCAGCAGAACATCTCGCTCGGGCTGTTCCCCGGCAGCGACAATTTCGATCTCACCAGCCTGCGCGCCTATGTCGATTCGAACGGCAACGGCCGCTACGACGCGGGGGTCGACACGCAGACGTGGATCGACGAGCTCGCCCCCGACGCCTCGGTCACCGTCTTCATCGTCGGCAACGTGCCCAACCAGGCCGGGGCGCAATATGCCTATGACTCGCTCCGGGTCGTCGCCGCGGCGGGCGGCCAGTCCGGCACGCAGGGCAGCGCGCTGATCGCGACCGACCTCAACCTCAACGGCGCCGACGGCACCGTCGACATCGTCTTCGCCGACGATGACAGCGACGGCGCGCTGCTCGGCGACATCGCGCGCAACGGTCAGGGCCGCGCCTATTCGGGCTATTTCGTCGCGATCAACAATGTCGCGCTGAGCGTCGCCAAATCGGCGCGCGTGCTGGCGGACGGGCTCGGCTCCGCCAACCCCAAGGCGATCCCCGGCGCCACGGTCGAATATTGCCTGCGGGTCAGCAACGCGACGCTCAACGCCAGCGCCAACGGCGTGACGCTGAACGACGTCGTCCCCGCGCACACCACTTATGTGCCCGGCTCGATCTCGATCGGCACCCCCGGCGCGCTCGGCATCGCCTGCGTCGTCAACGGATCGACCGAGGACGACGACTCGGACGACGCCACCGAGACCGACGGCGTCACCGCCTCGTTCGACGGCGTCGCCAAGAAGGTGATCGCCAACGTCGGTACCGTCAGCGGCGGCGGCGCGGTGGCGGCGTCGTTCAAGGTGACGATCGACTAAGCCCGGTCAGCTCCCGCTCGTCATCCACCCCCGGCGCGCGCCCGCGCGCCGGGCAGGGATCCTGCATGCCCGCATCGCGCGCCCTCTCTGCCTACGCCACGCTGCGCACGCTCGCGGCGGCGACGCTGTGCGCGCTCGCCGCGCTGGCGACCGGCGCCGAGGGGCAGCTCGCGCAGGTGAGCAACACCGCGCGGCTCAGCTTCGGCGCGCCCGCCGCGCGCACGACGATCGACTCGAACACCGTCACGCTCGCGGTCGACCGGACCAGGCGCCCGAGCTCGCTGAGCTTCCGGCTGCTGCCGATCGGCTATCGGCTCACCGGTATGCACTGCGGTCCCGACGCCGCAGCGCCGTTCACCCCGGCGCCGATCGAGGCCGCCGATCTCGCGCGCGCGGCGCCGCTGCGCACGATCGATACCAAGCAGCCGATGATCATCGTGCTCGACGCCGCCGCGGACAACCACGATCCCGCGGTGCGCGAGACCGACTGGATCGACGTCACCACCGACTCGCGCACCGTCAAGCTGCCGCTGCTCGAGACTGGCCCGAATACCGGTGTCTTCGCCGGCGGCGTACCGGGCGGCGGCACCCAGCCCGAGCTCGCTGCCTGCGATCCGACCCGCAATCGCGGCATGCGGCTGCGTCTGTCGTACGCGGGCAATGCGCTGAGCATGGCGTCGGAGGCGTCGGTGCTGGTCGACCCGGCCGGCTACGTGTTCGACTCGGCCACCGGCGCGCTGGTCGACGGCGCCGAGGTGACGCTGCTCGACGGCGACGGCAATGTCGCGCAGGTCTTCGGCGACGACGGCGTCAGCGCCTATCCCGCGACCGTCGTCAGCGGCGGCTCGGCGCACGATTCGAGCGGTCGCGAGTATCGCTTCACCACCGGCAACTACCGCTTTCCGCTGGTCGCGCCCGGCACCTACCACCTACGCATCGTACCGCCCGCTAATTATGTCGCGCCGTCGACGCGCGACCCGGGCGAGCTGGCGCGGCTGCTCGACCCGGGGGGGCGTCCGTACATGATCAACGCCGCGTCGTTCGGCGCAGGCTTCACGATCACCACGCCCGACCCCTTCTACTCCGATATCCCGCTGGATCGCACCGGCGACACCATACTGCTGCTGAGCAAAACCGCCTCGACGCGCGAGGCGTCGCCGGGCGACGTCGTGCAATATCGCGTCACCGTGACCAACCGCGGCGAGCGGGCGGCGCGTGCCGTGTCGGTGACCGACCTGTTGCCCGCCGGCCTGCGCTATCAGCGCGGCTCCACCCGCGGCGTGACCGAACCCGAGCTCGCGCCGGACGGGCGCAAGCTCACCTTCGCGCTGCCCGAGATCGCGGCGCATGCCACCGCGGAGCTGCGCTACACCGTCTCGATCGCTGCCGGCGCCAAGCCCGGCGACACGGTCAACCGCGTGCTCGCCAGCGGCAGCGCGGGCGTGACCGGCAACGAGGCCGCGGCGGCGGTGCGGATCCGGCCGCTGCTCTTCTCCGACGGCTTCACCGTCATCGGCCGCGTGACCGAGGGCGACTGCCGCGATCCGGTGGCGGGGCGGCGTGGCGTGCCCGGTATCCGGCTGCTGCTCGAGGACGGCACCTATGTCGTCACCGACAAGGACGGTCTGTACCATCTCGAGGGGGTGCGCCCGGGCCGCCACGTCGTCGCGCTCGACCGCGACTCCGTGCCCGCCAGCCACGCGCCGGTGGCGTGCGACGCCGACACGCGCCAGGCCGGCAGCGCCACCTCGCGCTTCGTCGAGAGCGAGGGCGGGCTGCTGAAGCGGGTCGATTTCCAGCTCCGCCCGACCGGCCGCACCGCCGCCGCGGCCGCTGCCCTACCCGTGCCGGTGCTCGCCGACGCCGCCGCGGCGGGCGCCGCGCGCGACTGGTTCGCCGGCCAGGCGCCGGGCATCGCCTTCCTGTTCCCCGAGCCCGACCATAACCCGCGTGCGCCCGCCGTCCGCGTCGCGATCAAGCATCTGCCCGGCCAGCGCGTCGCGCTGACGATCAACGGCGAGCCGAGCGACCCGCTCGCCTTCGACGGCACCGACCTCGACCCCACCCGCACCATTGCGGTGGCGCGCTGGTCGGGCCTGCCGCTGCGCGCGGGGGACAATCAGCTCGTCGCGCGCGTGCTCGACGCCGATGGTGCGGTCGCGGCGACGCTGACCCGCATCGTCCACACGTCCGGTGCGCCCACGCAGGTCGTCGCGATCGCCGAGAAGAGCCGGCTGGTGGCCGACGGGCTCACCCGCCCACTGCTCGCGCTGCGCGCCACCGACGCGAGCGGCCGCCCGGTGCGGGCGGGGACGTTGCTCACCGTGCGCGTCGACGCGCCTTATGCCGTGGCCGAGGAGGTCGCGATCGCGCAGGAGCGCCGCCAGGTCGCCGACGGCGGCACGCACAGCGCGCAGGTGGTCGGCGACGACGGCTATGCCTTCATCGCGCTCGAACCGACGATGCAGAGCGGGGCGGTGCGCGCGCACGTCGAGCTTGCCGACCGCGACACGCGCCGCACCGTCGACCTCACCGGCTGGCTCGCCGCCCCGGCGCGAGACTGGACCGTCGTGGGCTTCGGCGCCGGCACGCTCGGCTATGACACGCTGCGCCGGCACGGCGGTACGCTGCCCGCGGGCGTGCGCGGTGGCACGGTGCGCGACGGCCAGCTCGCGCTCTACGCCAAGGGGCGGATCAAGGGATCGTGGCTGGCGACGATCGCCTATGACAGCGATCGCCGCCGCGACCCGACGCGCGGGCTGCTCGGCACGATCGACCCCGACCGCTATTACACCGTCTACGGCGACGGCACGCGCCAGGGCTATGACGCCGCGACCGATCGCAAGCTGTACCTGCGGCTGGAGCGGCGCGAATTCTATGCGCTGTTCGGCGACTATGAGACCGGGCTGACGCAGACCCGGCTGGGTCGCTACAGCCGCACGCTCAACGGGCTGAAGGCCGAATATGACGGCGAGCGCCTGCTGTTCAGCGCCTTCGCCGCGCACACCGACGAACGCTATGCGCGCGACGAGATCGCGGGGAACGGGCTAAGCGGGCCGTACCGGCTGATGGCGCGCGACATCGTGCCCAACAGCGACAAGCTGCGGATCGAGGTGCGCGACCGCTTCCGCCCCGACCGCATCATCGCGACCACGCAGATGACGCGCCACATCGACTATGACATCGACGCCGCCGCGGGCACGATCCGCTTTCGCGAGCCGGTGCTGACGCGCGATGCCGCGCTCAACCCGGTGGTGATCGTGGTCGACTATGAGACCTATGGCAGCGGCCGCAAGAAGGTGGCCGGCGCGCGCGGCGCGGTGCGGCTGGCCAGCGGCAAGGTCGAGCTGGGTGCCACCGCGCTGCACGACGAGACCACCGCCGCCGCCGACCTCGTCGCGATCGACGTCAAGGCGCATGCCGGCGCCGCGACCGAGCTGCGCGCCGAGGCCGCGACCGGCGGGCGCGGCGGGCTTAGTGCCGGCCGTGCCTGGCTGGCCGAGGCCGAGCATCACGGCGCACGGGGTGACCTGCTCCTCTACGCGCGCCAGCAGGATCGCGGCTTCGGTGTGTCGCAGCAGAATGTCGTTGACGCCGGCGCGCGCCGCCTCGGCGTCGACGGTCGCGTCCAGCTCAGCGGCGCGTTGTCGCTCACCGCGACTGGCTGGTACCAGCGCCAGCTCGACGCGCCGGGCAGCCGCAGCGCGCTCGACACGCGGCTCGAGTGGCGCCGCGAGACGGGCGCGCTGTTCGCCGGCGCGCAGCTCGCCTCCGATCGCGGCGTCGACGGCCAGGCGCGCGACTCGCGGCTCCTGACGCTCGGGGCCACGCGCGCGGTGCTCGACGGCAAGCTGACCCTCACCGGCCAGACCCAGGTCGCGCCGAGCGGCGACAAGGCCAGCGTCGACTTCCCGATGCGCCATCAGCTCAGTGCCGCTTACCGCGTTGCGCCGACGGTGCGGCTGATCGGCGGCTACGAGATCGCCGAGGGCGCCAGCTACACCGCGCAGACCGCCCGGCTCGGCTTCGACGTAGCGCCCTGGACCGGCGGCAAGCTCATGAGCACGCTCAACCAGCAGGCCGTCGGCAGCGAGAACGCGCAGCGCCTCTTCGCGCAATACGGGCTCAGCCAGTCGCTGCCGCTCGGGTCGCGCTGGATCGTCGACGCGACGCTCGACGCGAGCAGCACGCTGCGCGGTCGCCTGCCCGAGGGCGGCACCGTCAACGCCTTCCAGTCGGGCGTGACCGGCACCGCCACGCAGGACGGCACGGGCGCGGACTATGCCGCGGTGACGCTGGGCGCGAGCTATCGCGCGGGGCGCTGGTCGTGGAACGGTCGCGCCGAATATCGTGCCAGCGACGCCGGCGACCGGCTCGGGCTCACCAGCAGCGCGCTGCGCTCGCTCGGCGAGGGGCGGACGCTCGCGGCCGGGCTGCGCTGGTACAGCGTGACCCAGTCGCCCGACGCCAAGGCCGTCTCGCTCGCGGGCGACGTCGCGCTGGCGTGGCGCCCGCTCGACGGGCGCTGGTCGCTGCTGGAGCGGCTCTCGCTTCGCCACGACGAAGCCGACGCCGGCGTGACCGACCGCAACGTGCTCGGTGTCGGTGCGGGCGGCGGCGCCTTCCAGGCGACGCTGCGGACGATCAACAATGCCGCGCTCAATTATCGCAGCGGGGCCGAGGGCGAGGGCCACGGCACCGAGCTGACGCTGTATCACGGCATCAAATGGGTGCGCGGCAGCTTCGGTGCGGACGATTACACCGGGCTTACCCAGGTGGTCGGCGTCGAGCTGCGTCGCGATCTCGGCCGTCGCTTCGATCTCGGCGTGCAAGGGTCGGTGCAGCACGGTATCTCGAGCCACACCATGGCCCTCAGCGCGGGGCCGAACGTGGGCGTGTCGCCGGCACGTGACCTGTGGATCAGCGCGGGCTATAACGTCAGCGGCTATCGTGACCGCGACTTCGGTCAGGATCGCTACACGCGGCGTGGGCCGTATGTGACGCTGCGGCTGAAGTTCGATCGCGACAGCGTCGGATCATTGTTGGGGCGGGCAGGATGACCAATCACGCGGCGCGCTGGCGCATGACGGAGGACGGGATGACCCAGGGGGCCGATCAGGTGCCGTCGCGTGCGGGCGAGGAGCAGCGTGCCGCCCCGCGCGAGCGCACGCTCTACGCATTGGGTCGGCTGATGGTCGCGGGGCGGCAGCACGTCTGCACCGTGCGCAACCTCGGGCCGGGCGGTGCGGGCATCGAGCTCGATCCGCCGCCCGCGGTGGGCGCCGCGGTGACGATCGAGACTCGCGACCTGATCGCCCGCGCCGCCACGGTGCGCTGGGTGCGCGAGATGATGGTGGGGCTAAGCTTCGACGAGCCGCTCGGTGAGGCGACGCTGCGCGCGGTGGCCGAGACGCCGCGCAGCCCGCGCTTCCGCTACGACGGCCCGGTCGAGCTCGTCATCGACGCGCGGCTGACCGAGCATCGCGCGATCGACCTCGGGCTCGGCGGGGTGCGCGTCGCCGGTGCGCCGCCGGCCGACGCCGGCAGCGCGATCGAGGTGGTGATCGACGCCGAGCTGGTCGTGCGCGGTAAGCTCGCGTGGACCGGAGACGACGCCTTCGCGATCGAGTTCGCCGCGCCCCTCAGCGTGCGCCAGCTCGCCGGCGCGATCGCGCGGCTGGAGGCGACGCTCCGCCGCTGAGCAGCGCGCGGATCTGTGCGGACAGCGACAGCGGGTCGAACGGCTTGACGATCACGCCCCGCGCGCCGATCGCGCGCAGCGCCGCGACGTCACGCTCGCGCCCGTGCGCGGTCATGAAGATCACCGGCAGCCCAGGTCTGCGGTCGTGCAGCGCGGCGAGTAGCGCGGGCCCGTCGATGTCGGGCATCGACACGTCAAGCAGCGCGGCGTCGGGCTGCGTTTCGGCGAGCGCGTTCAATGCCTCGTCCGCGCTGGCGGCGACGCGCAGCTCGATCGTCGGGTCGAGCCCCAGCGCCAGCTCGACGATGGTGCGGATATCGGGATCATCGTCGACGAAGAGCAGGCGCAGCGACATCAGGCGTCCACCGGCGCGTGCCGCTCGGCGAGCAGCCGCCGCACCGTCGCGACCAGCTCCGGCAGATCGTGGCGTCCCTTGGTGAGCACGATCCGCGCGTGCGCGGCGAGCGCCGGCGGCACCGCCTGACCCGAATAGATCACCACCGGCACCGGCGCACCGCTCGCGTCGACCAGCTCGGGCGCGAGCTCCGGTCCGTGGCCGTCGACCACCTGCATGTCGAGCAGAGCGACGTCCGGCGCGCCGTCGCGCAGCAGCGCACGCGCCATGGCGAGGCTTGCCGCCGGCAGCACGCGCGCGACCCCGGCGAGCGCTGCGGCGACGGTATCGCGGACGTCGGGGTCGTCATCGAGGTGAAGCAGCAGCGGCAGCGGCGCGTCCGACGCGGTCGCGTCGCCGACCTCGGAACCGGCCAGCGGCAGCGCGAAGGCGAAGCGCGTGCCGCCGCCGTCGCGATCCTCGAACCAGATCGTTCCGTCGTGGCGGCGGACGATCTCGCGCGAGATCGCCAGCCCCAGTCCCGACGCGGGCGCATGGGTCGCGACGCGGCCGCTCTCGAACCGCTCGAACAGCCGCGGTCGCACCGCTGCCGGTACGCCATCGCCGCGATCCTCTACCGCGATCAGCGCGCGGCCCGCCTCAACTCGCGCCGCAATCGTCACCGTGGCGCCCGCGGGGGAGGCGTGGATCGCATTGGAGACGAGGTTGGTGACGACTTGCAGCAGCCGCCCCGCGTCGCCCTCGACCGGCACGGGCGAGTCCGCGGACGCGTCGGCCAGCACCACGTCGCGGCTGCGCGCGAGGCCGTCGCTGTCGAGCGCGGCGCGCGCCACCACCTCGCGCACGTCGACCGGCGCACGCGCCATCGCCAGCTGGCCCGACTCGATCCGGTCGATGTCGAGCAGGTCGTTGATCAGCCGGATCAGCCGACGCGCGTTGTTGTCGGCGATATCGACCAGCCGCGCTGCTTGTGGCGGCAAGTCCACCGCGGCGCCGCCGCGCAGCAACGCGAGCGACCCGACCACCGAGGTGAGCGGGGTACGCAGCTCGTGCCCGATGGTGGAGATGAGCTCGTCCTTGGCGCGCTCGATCCGGGCGCGCTCGGAGGCGTCGCGCAGCGACAGCACGAGGTGGTCGCCGCTCGGCACGCGCATCACGCCGATCGCCACGTCGACGTGCCGCTCGCTGCCGTCGCGGTGGCGTGCGACCCGGTCGGCGAGGAAGGGACGGTCTAGCCGGCCGTCGTCGAGCCCGATGCGCTCGTGAAAGGCGCCGTGGCCCTCCGCGATGCGCAGTACCGTGGCGACGTCGTGTCGCTCCAGTTCCTCGGGCGTGTAGCCGAGCAGCGCGCTGGCGGCATCGTTGATCATCTCGATCGTGCCGCTGGGATTCAGGATCAGCAGCGCGTCGCTGGTGCCGCGCAGGATCGCGGCGTTGCGCTCGCCCTTCTCATAGGCGTCGAGCGCGGAATCATAGGCCGCGCAGCGCGACCGCCACAGCGAGCGCAGCGTCACCGCCAGCGCCAGCGTCAGCACCGCCGCGGTGGCGAGCAGCAGCAGCCGCAGATCGCTCCGCTGCCGCGCGAAGGCGGCGCGGCGCTCGGCGGTCAGCGCCCGCTCGCCGGTGCCCGCGCGCGCGAGCGCGACGCGCAGCCGGTCCATGACGCGGCGCCCTTCACCGTCGGCCACCGCGTCGCGCGCGGCGGCGTGCTGCCCGGCGCGGAACAGCGCGAGCGTGCGGTCCAGCTCGGCGAACTTGGTGTCGATCAGCGCCGCCACCTCTGGCGCGGCGACTCCCTCCACCGCACGGAGTCGCGACGCGAGGCGGCGGGCGGGCGCATAGGGACGGAGGAAGGCGGGGTCGCCGGTGAGCAGATAGCCGCGCTGCGCGGTCTCGGCGTCCTTCACCGCGGAGAGCAGCATCACCTGCGCGCGCTCGCGGTCGAACGAGCGCGTCGCCATCGCCTGCAACCGTAGCGAGCGCGCATATTCCGTGTCGGTCCACGCGATCAGCGCCGCCATCAGCAGCGGAACGAGCGCGGCGGCCAGCAGGAAGCGTCGACGCGAGGGCGGCCGCGGGCGCGTCGCGGCGCTCACCGCGGTGCGGCGCCAAGCAGCGGCTGTACCGCCAGCATCGCCTGCGCGCGGTTGATCACGCCCAATTTGCGGAAGATCGCGGTCATGTGCGCCTTGATCGTCGCCTCGGTGACGTCGAGGTCGCGCGCGAGCTGCTTGTTCGAGCGACCATCGGCGAGCGCGATCAGCACGCTGCGCTGCGCCGGCGAGAGCGTCTCGATCCGCGCGCGCAGGTCGCCGAGCTGGGGTGTCGCACCGCTGACCGGGGGGAAGGCAATCTGGCCGGCATCGATCCGGCGCAGCCGCTCGGCCAATGAGTCGAGCGGCAGGCTCTTGAACAGATAGCCGGCGGCGCCGAGCGCGCGCGCCGCCTCGACCAGGGAGGGCTCCTCGCTGGCGGTGACGAGCACCACCGGGGTCCGCGGCGCGTGCATCTGCAAGGTCAGCAGGCCCGAGAAGCCGTTGGCGTCGGGCAGGTGGAAGTCGAGCAGGATCATGCGGAACGGTCCGCGCGCGGCAGCCTCACTCGCCTCGCGTACGGTGCCCACCGCGACGACCGAGACGCCGGGTAGCGCCGCACGTGCGGCAAGCGACAGCCCTTCCCGCGTCAGCGGGTGATCGTCAGCAACGAGGGCACGGCCCCCTAATCTCTGCTCCTGCTCTGGCATCCTACCGATTTACTTATCTTTTTGCGGTAGGATGGTTTCCCGACGAGGCCGGTCTGTCGAGCGATTTTTCGACCGGAACGGTGGAAGTTTGATGCGGATAAAGAAGAATCATTGTCTCATCCTCGTTGGGCCCGCCGCGGCGACGCTGAACGTCGCCGATTGGCGGGTTTGCGATCGGGCGGCCGGTTCGCATGTCGAGGCCGAGGCGCCCGACGCCGCGCTCATCGCTATCACGCCGGGCACACCGTCGCCCGCCCGGGTTCGTGCGCTCGCCGACGTGCCGTACCTTCCCGTGCTCGCGCTCGCACCCGCCGACTGGATCATGCGGCACGATTGGCGGGCGCTCGGCTATGACGCGGCAGTGTCGGCGGAGGGCATGCCCGACGCGCTCGCCGACGCGCTCGCGGACTGGCACCGAGACGCCACGCTGGCGACGCTCGACCGGCTCGAGGCGAGCTTCGGCGCCGCCGAGGTGGCGGGGCTGGTCGAGCGCTTCGGCGCGATGCTGGCCGCGGCGCGCGACGAGCGCGATCCGGCGGCGCTGGCGGACATGGCGCATCGAGTCGCGGGGATCGCGGGGACGCTCGGCTTCGCCGCGCTCGGGCGGCTGTGGCTGCGCTTCTCCGAGGGCGAGACCGGGCTGGCGGACAGCGCGCGCCGCGCCGCGGCCTATGCGATCGGGACCATCGCACGGCGCGGCTGAGCCGCCGGCTCAGTCCGCCAGCGGCGCGACGTCGACGCTGACCTCCATCGCCTGCGCGCCTGAGCCGAGCACCACGCCGTCGACCGGCGCGATCTCGGCATAGTCGCGCCCGATCGCGACGACGACATGGTCGCTCGCCATCCAGATGCCGTTGGTGGGGTCGAGCCCGATCCAGCCGCGTGCGGGGCCGCACCACAGCAGCACCCAGGCATGGGTGGCGTCGGCGCCGACCAGCCGCTCCTGCCCGGGCGGGGGAAGGGTGCGGATATAGCCCGAGGCATAAGCGGCGGGCAGACCGGCGGCGCGCAGGCCGGTGATCATCACCTGGGCGAAATCCTGGCACACGCCGCGGCGCTGGCGGAACGCCTCATGCGGCGGCGTGTCGACCAGCGTGGCGGCGGGATCGAAGACGAAGTCGCGCTGGATCCGCCGCGCCAGCGCGATCCCCGCCTCCAGCGCGTTGCGCTCGGGGGCGAGATCGGCGCGGCAATAATCGGCGATGGCGGGATCGAGCGGGATCAGCGGCGAGGGGAAGAGATAGGCCGCGGGTCCTGCCGCGGAGAGGTCGTTCGAGGCCCGCGCCAGCGCCGCCACTTCGGCGAGCGACGGGTCGTCCGCCTGCGGCACGGGCACGGCGCGATCGATCGTCACCCGCGCGCGGCTCTCGATCGTGAGCGAGCGCACGGGCTCCTCGATCACCAGCCGCGCGACATGCGCCAGCCCCGCCTCGGCGCGGGCGGGTTGGACGCGCCCGGCCGGCGCGACCGTCAGCGCGTAGGACTCGACCCGCTGCCCCGGCCAGTCGATCGGGCGCAGCCGCAGGTTGCAGCGCGCGAACTTGACCGCATTGCCATAGTCGAAGCGGGTGACGTGGACGATGTCGTAGCGCATCGTATGTCCGCCGTCGGCGGCGAGCGGCGGGAGCGCGAGCGTGTCGCTCATGCCAGTGTCAGCCCGCCGGCGCGCAGCGGCTCGGCGCCCTGCAGGAAATACCGGCGCGCCACCGCGTCGGACAGCCGCCCGAGCCGCTGATCCACTGCCAGCAGCAGCTCGCCGGTGAGCGTCGCGGCCTGCTCGGGCGCGACCATCGCGTAGAGCTCGGTCGCCTCGATCTGCTGCGCCTCGGCCATGCCGTCGTCCTCCAGCACCGGCAGCCGCGCGAGATGATCGCGGATCGCCTCCACCTGGAAGGCGAGCGCGCGCGGGTTGCCGGGATCGAGCACCACCAGGTCGAGCACCGGTACGCGCGCGATCCCGGTGAGATAGCGCTGGCGGTAACTGATCTGGCTATCGCCGAGGTCGAGCAGGGTCGAGAGATCGTCGAGCCCCGCACCCACCGCGCCGAACACGCGCGCGGCGCGCGCGATCGCCTGCGCGCGCTCGATGCGGCGGCCGAGGTCGTGGAAGCGCCACGCCGCGGTCCGCCCCATATGCTCGGCCGAGAGCCCGGCGATCGCGGCGTAGCGGCGCTGGAGCGAGCCGGCGCGGTCGAGCAGCCCGCGGTGGGACGGGAAGGGCGCGTCGAGCAGCCGGATCATGTCGGCGGAGAGCCGGTCGCGCGAGCCGCCCGCGATCCGCTGCGCGTGCGCGTTGATCGCGGCGACCGACTGCCAACCGTCGGCGCGCGCCTCCATCGCGGTGCGCGCGAACTGGGTGAGGTCGGCGCGGCGCAGCGACGGCGGTGCGGGCGCGGCGCCCGCACCGACCAGTTCGTTGACCAGCTTGGCGACCGTGGCGGTGCCGAGCGCCGCGCCGGCGTCGGCGTCGATGGAATTGCCCAGCATCACGCGGATCACCGCCAGCATCGCCTCGCCGCGCTCGAGATAGCGGCCGAGCCAGAAGAAATTGTCCGCGACCCGGCTCGGCAATGTGCCCGGGTTGCGGCGGACGTGGAGCGTGTCGACCGCGGGCAGCAGCGACACCGGCGCGACCGGATCGGGGCCGTGGACGCAGACGTCGGCGGACCAGCTGCCCTCACCCATCACCGCCGCGCGCGGATCCGGGTGGGCGCCGATCCGTGCGAAGCCGCCGGGCATCACCTGCCAGCGGCCGTCGCGGTCGCGCGCGGCGAAGACGCGCAGCGTGAACGGGCGCGGCTCCATCCGCTCCGCGATCACCACCGGCATGGTCGAGAGGCGGACGATCTCCTGCCCGACATAGTCCTGCGGACGCGCGGTCATCGCCTCCAGCAGCGCGGCGCGCTGCGCCTCCGAGAGGTCGGCGCCCGCTACCGGCGCCTCGCCGGGCAGGCCGAGCGTACGCGCGCCGAACGCGGAGGAGAGCAGCAGCGAGGGCAGCTCGGCCGCGACATGCTGCGCCTCGCACGGCTGGCCGCACCACCAGGTGGCGATGTTGGGCAGGATCAGGTCCGCACCGGTGAGCCGGGTGGCGAGCTGGGGCAGGAAGGCGCCGAAGGCGGCGCTCTCCAGCACCCCCGCGCCGGGCGCGTTGGCGAGCACGACATTGCCCGCGGCCCAGGCGTCGATCAGGCCGGGCACGCCGATGGTTGAGTGCGAGTCGAAGGCGAGCGGGTCGAGCAGCCTCGGATCGAGCCGCCGCCACAAAGCGTCGACTCGCTTGAGCCCGCCGATCGTGCGGACGTAGAGCCGGTCCTCGAGCGCGGCGAGATCGTCACCCTCGACCAGCAGCAGCCCGAGGTAGCGCGCGAGGTGCGCCTGCTCGGGATAGCTGGGATTGTAGCGGCCCGGCGTGAGCAGCCCGATCCGCGGGTCGCTGCGGCGGCACGCGGCGGCGAGCCCGTCGCGGAAGGCGGCGAAGAAGGGCGCGTGGCGCCGCACGTTGAGGCGGCCCTGCAATCCGCCGAGCGTGCGGCTGACCGCGAGCCGGTTCTCCAGCGCATAGCCCGCGCCCACCGGCGCGCGCAGCTGGTCGCCGAGCACGCGCCACTCGCCCGACGGGCCGCGCCCGAGATCGACCGCGACGAAGCGGAGGTGATAGCCGCCCGGCGGCGGCAGGCCGACGAGCGGGCGAAGAAAATAGGGGCTGCCGGTGACGAGCGTGGCGGGCAGATGGCCGCGCTCGACCAGCTGGGCCGCGCCGTACAGGTCCTGGAGGATGGTCTCGAACAGATCGGCGCGCTGCGCGACGCCGCGTTCGATACGGGCCCATTCGTCGGCCTCGATCAGCAGCGGGATCGGGCTGACCGGCCAGGGCCGCTCGCTGTCCTCGCCGATGATGCGGAAGCCGGTGCCGATGTCGGCGGCGTGGCGCTGCACCCGCTCGCGCGCGTGGCCGAGATCGTCGCCAGCGACCGCGGCGAGTTCCTCCAGCATCGCCAGCGACGCGGCGACGTCGCCCGCGCGCATCGCGTCATCCGGGCCGCCGGCATAATCGTCGAGCCAGCGGCGGGCATTGGTCCCGGCATCGAACAGGGCAGGCTGGGTCGCCACTCGGTCCTCCGTGCGCGGGATGGGCCGACCCTAGGCGATGCCGCGGTGCAGTGCAAAGCCGCGGTGCAATGTTTCAGCGCGCGATGAGCGGCGCGGGGTAAGCCAGCACCGCGGCGGTGTAGCGCTCGACCACCGCGCTGATCGGGGTGCCGTCGGGGAGGAGCAGCACCGCGCGGTTCTCGATCACCGTGTCGGCGACGTCGATCTCGGCGCGACGCGGCCAGCGCCACGCCGCCAGCGTCTCCCAGCGCCGCGGCAGTGGCGACCACAGGTGCTGGCTCGACAGCGTGTAGCGGCGGAAATGCAGCGGCTGCGCGGCGCGGCCGAACGGCGTGTCGCTGGTGTCGAGCTGGCGGGTGATGTCCGACGTGAGCCGCGCCGGGACGTACCAATTGTCGGCGTCGGACAGGACGTGCTGCCCGCAGCGGAGCCGGACGTGGCGATAGCCGAGCGACTCGGTGGCGGAAACCTTGAGCAGTTCGCGGATCTCGGCTGGGGCGGCGCGCTCGTCGCCGCGCACGCGCTCCGCCTTGATCTTGGGATCGGCCGCCATCTGATGCTCGGCGCACCAGCCATCGAGCACCAGAGTGGCGCTGTCGCTCGCGGCGAGCCGGTCGCTCAGCGCGTGGAGCGCGGCGTCGACGGCGAGCCGGCCCTGCACCGTGCCGACCCAGCTGGGTGGGACCGTCGCGGCGGCCGCGGGCGCGGCGGTGAGGAGGAGCAGGGCGCAACGGAGCGGGCGGTACATGAGACCATTATAACGTGATCCGACCGCATGGGCTCGCCGTGATCCTAGATCCTCCCCGCGAGCGGGGGGAGTTAGCCCCTCACACCTCCGGCAACACCTGGTCCGCCACCCCCCAGCCCTTGAGCGAGCGGCCGTTGGCGCGCGCGATCAGCTCGGCCGCGTCGCCGACGTGCCAGCGCGCTGCTGTGTCGAGGTCGCGCAGCTCGGTCCAGGATACCGGCGCGGCGACCGGCGCCCCCGCGCGTGCGCGTGCGGCATAGGGCATGATCGCGGTCGCGCCGCGCTGGTTGCGCAGATAGTCGATGAAGATGCGGCCCTTGCGCTTGGCCTTGCTCATGTTGGCGACGAAGCGGTCGGGCTCGGCCTGCGCCAGTGCGCGCGCGAACCGCTCGGCGAAGTCGCGCACGGCGGGCCATTCCGCCACCGATGTCAGCGGCACCACGACGTGGACGCCCTTGCCGCCCGACAGCAGCGGAAAGCTGGTCAGGCCAAGCTCGGCAAGCTGCTCCTTGAGGTGCTCGGCGGCGCGTTTGGTGTCGGCGAAGTCGAGGTCCTCGTCGGGATCGAGGTCGAACACCATGCGATCGGGCCGCTCCAGCGTCGCGACGGTCGAGCCCCAGCCGTGGAACTCGATCGTCCCCATCTGCACGCAGGCGACCAGCCCGTCGGCCGAGTCGACGTAGAGGTAATTCTCGGTCGAGCCGTCCTTCTCGCGGATCGGCACCTGATGCACGGTGTCACCGAACGAGCCGGCGTCGTGCTTCTGGAAGAAGCAATGCTTGGCGCGTCCCTGCGGACAGCGCACAAGGCTGACCGGGCGATGCCCGACCCACGGCAGCATGATCGCGGCGACGGCGAGATAATGATCGGCGAGGTCGCCTTTGGTCACCTCGCTCTCGGGGAAGATGATGCGCTCGCGGCTCGACACCTTGATCGACGTGGTCGGTGCCGCGGCGGCCTCGGGCGCCGGTGCGGGCCGTTCCACCACCACTTCGGCAGCCTTCTTGTCACCGCGCAGGCCGAGGAAGCTCGGGTGGCGCAGCACGCCTTCCGGGGTGGTCTCGGTGAAGGCGATCTCGGCGACGAGCTTGGGGCTGGCCCAACGCGCGCCGCGTACCGCCGCGCGCGGCGCCGCCACGGTCGGCGTCTTGCGCTCGAGCTTCTCCAGCTGGGCGCTCAGCTCCTCGATCAGCGCGCCCGAGAAGCCGGTCCCGACCTTGCCGGCGTAGCGCAGCACGCCGCCCTCGTTGACGCCGAGCAGCAGCGAGCGGAAGCCGCGGCGCTTGTCCGAGGGCGTCCAGCCGACGACGACGAACTCCTGCCGGCGCGTGCATTTCACCTTCAGCCACGCCTGGGTGCGCCGGCCGCGGTAGGGCGCGTCGGCCTTCTTCGAGACGACACCCTCGAAGCCCTCGCGGCACATGGTCTCGAACAGTTGCTCGCCCGCGCCGGTGACATGCTCGGCGAACTGGAGCCGTGCCTCGCCCGCGCCGACCAGCGCGCGCAGCCGCTCCTTGCGGTGGACGTTGGCGAGCCCGCGCAGGTCCTCGCCGTCCTGCTCGAGCAGGTCGAAGGCGAAGAGCGTCATCGCGCCGTTCCCGCTGATCGCGTCCTTGAGCGTCGAAAAGTCGGGACGCCCGTCCTTGAAGGCGACGATCTCGCCGTCAATCAGCGCGCTGCCGACGGGGAGCGCGGCCGCGGCCGACGCGATGCCGGCGAACTTGTCGGTCCAGTCGAGGCCGTTGCGCGTGTAGACCTTGGCCTGCCGGTCGGCGACGGCGACGAGCGCGCGATAGCCGTCGTACTTTACCTCATGGATCCAGTCGCCGCCGCTGGGCACCGCGTCGACCAAGGTGCAGAGCTGGGGCGGCTCATAGGCGGGCAGGGCGGCCTTGCGCGCGCGTCCGGCCGGCTTTGCCCTGGCTGGCTTCGCTTTCGGCGCAGCGGCGTCCTCATGCGGCGGCGCGCCTTCGGCGATTTCCTGCATCGTGCGGCCGGTGGCGACGCTGGTCAGCGCGGTCTCCACCAGCGTGTCGGTGCCGCCGGCATGAGCGTCGTCGATCTTGCGCAGCAGCCAGTTCTCGCTCTTTTCCTTCCCGCGCGGGCGCAGTCGGATGAGCAGCCACTCGCCCTTCATCCGCTCGCCGTCGAGCACGAAATGGAGGTGGCCCTTGTCGAGGTCGCGCGCGCTCTTGCCGGCGATCGGCGACCAGGTGCCGCGGTCCCACAGCATCACCGTGCCGCCGCCATATTCGCCCTTGGGGATCGTGCCCTCGAACGTGGCGTAGGAGAGCGGATGGTCCTCGGTGCGTACCGCGAGCCGCTTCTCGTCAGGGTCGAGGCTGGGGCCGCGCGTGACCGCCCAGCTCTTGAGCACGCCGTCGAGTTCGAGGCGGAAGTCCCAGTGAAGGCGCGTGGCGTCGTGCTTCTGCACCATGAAGCTGTTGCTGTTGCCGGGCGCGAGCGTGCCCGCGGGCTCGGCGGTACGGCTGAAGTCGCGCTTGGCGTTGTAGCGCGCGAGCGGGTCGGCGGGGGAGGCAGGAGCGGCGGGTGCGGTGCCTTGGTCTTTCTTCTTCGTCACCCGACCTTCTCCGCACCGTCGCCGCTCGTGTTTCCCACGATCGCCGTCATTCCGGACTTGGTCCGGGATCCACCGTGCCGCGTACTCAGAAGGGGTTGCTCTCGCGGACAAGTGGATCCCGGACCACGTCCGGGATGACGGAGGAGTTGAGCGACCCTCACGCGCTCTTCTTCGCCGCCGGCTTCCTGGCCGCCGGCTTCTTGGCGGGTGCGCGCTTCGCCGCCGGCTTGGCGGCGGCCTTGCTCGCGCCCGCATTCTCGTTGGCCGCGCCGCGCGAGCCTTCCATCGACTTCTTCAGCGCCGCCATCAGGTCGACCACGTTCGACGCCGAGCGGGCGTCGCCCGCGTCCTTGTCCTCGATGATCTTGCGCCCGTGCGCCTTGCGCTTGCGCTCGATCAGCCCGCGCAGCGCGTCGACGTAGCGATCGTGGAACTCCTGCGGGTCGAACGCACCGCTCTTCTTCTCGATCAGCGCCTCGGCGAGGTCGAGGAGCTCGGGGTCGGGCTTCTCGTCCGGGATGTCGCGGAAGTATCCCTGCGCCTTGTTGACCTCGTCGGCGTAGCGCAGCGTTTCCAGCACCAGGCCGCGCCCGCAAGGCTTGAGGCTGACGACATATTCGCGCCCGCGCATCGCGAGCTGGCCCAGCCCGACCTTTTTGGTCCGCCGCAGCGCCTCGCGCAGCACGATGAAGGCCTCCTCGGCGAGGTCGTCCGCTGGCACGACGAAATAGGGCTTCTCGTAATAGAGCACGTCGATCTCGCTGGCGTCGACGAATTGCGTGAGCTCCAGCGTCTTCTTCGACTCGAGCTTGACCGCGTCGATCTCGTCCTGCTCGAGCAGGACATATTCGCCTTTCTCGACCTCGAAGCCCTTCACGATCTCGTCGGTGTCGACTGGGCCCATGCCCGGCACCACTTTCTCATACTTGATCCGCTTGCCCGAGGGCTCGTGGATCTGATGAAAGCTGACCTGCGCGCCCGACTTGGTCGCCGAGTAGATCTCCACCGGGATCGACACCAGCGCGAGCCGGATCTGTCCCTGCCAATATGCCCGCGCCGCCATGTCGCTTCCCTTGTTCCGGAGGCGATTCAATCATTTGCTGGCAGACGGGTTCCCTCGCCCGGCGCCTCGCCCGATCGGGCGTGGAAATCGCGGCTCTTTTCGCCTAGATGCGCGGCATGGCCGACGATCCGATCGCGCTCTTCGACCGCTGGCTCGCCGAGGCGGAACAGAGCGAACCTAATGACCCCAACGCGATGGCGCTCGCCACCGCGGACGCCCGCGGGCGTCCGTCGGCGCGCATGGTGCTGCTCAAGGGGCATGGCCCCGAGGGCTTCGTGTTCTACACCAACCGCGGCAGCCGCAAGGCCGCGGAGTTAGGCGACAACGCCCAGGCCTCGCTGCTCTTCCACTGGAAGTCGCTGCGTCGCCAGGTGCGCGTCACCGGCGCGGTGACTCGAGTCAGCGACGCCGAGAGCGACGCCTATTTCGCCTCGCGCGGTCGCGACTCGCGGCTCGGCGCCTGGGCTTCGGACCAGTCGCGCCCGCTCGACTCGCGCGCCACCTTCGAGGAGCGGGTCGAGGCGATGCGTCAGCGCTTCGACGGGCAGGACGTGCCGCGCCCGCCCTTCTGGGGCGGCTATCGCGTCGCCGCCGAGGAGATCGAGTTCTGGCAGGACCGCGCGCACCGGCTGCACGAGCGCCGGCTCTTCACCCGCGCGGGCGGCACGTGGAACGAGGGGCTGCTCTTCCCATGACCAACGAGGAACGTCGTCGCGCCGTACCCTTGGCGATGCGCGCCGCGCTCGCCAGCGTGGCAATGGCCGCGTCGCTGCTGCTGGTGAAGGGCTATGCCGCCTGGCACACCGGCTCGGTCGCGATGCTGGGCAGCTTGGCCGATACCGGGCTCGACCTGCTCGCAAGCCTGGTGACGCTGTACGGCGTCAAGCTCGCCGCCGAGCCCGCTGACCACGACCATCGCTTCGGTCACGGCAAGGCCGAGGCGCTCGCCGCGCTCTTCCAGGTGGTGCTGATCACCGCCTCCGCGATCGGCATCGCGGTGCGCGCGATTCAGCGCTTCTCCGAGCCCGGCGCCAACGAGGACGCGGGGCTGGGCATCGGCGTCTCGGTGCTCGCCATCCTCGCCACCTTTGCGCTGCTCGCCTACCAGCGCAGCGTCATCCGGCGCACCGGCTCGGTCGCGATCCTGGCGGACAACGTCCATTACCAGTCGGACGTGCTGCTCAACGTGGCGGTGATCGCCGCCCTGGTGCTGGACCAATATGTCGGCCTGTCGGGGGCGGACCCCGTATTCGGCATCGCCATCGCTTTGTGGCTCGCCTGGGGCGCGTTCCAGGCGTCGAGCCAGGCGATCGACATGCTGATGGACAAGGAATGGTCCGAGGACCAGCGCGCCGCCTTCATGGAGGTGGCCGCGCGCCAGCCCGGCATCCGCGGCATCCACGATTTCCGCACGCGCCGCGCGGGTAGCCACGATTTCGCGCAATTCCACATGGAGGTCGACCCGAGCCTCACCGTGCGCGACGCGCATGATATCGTCGAGCGGGTGGAGGTGGCGCTGCGCCAGACCTTCCCGCGGGTGGAAACGCTGATCCACCTCGATCCCGAGGGCCACGTCGACACCGACAATCCCTTGGTCGAGGCGGACGTCACGCCGCACTGGTTCGGCAAGCGAGTAGGCTATTGATGCGCATCCCCTTCGCCCAGATCGACGCGTTCGCCGACGCCGCCTTCGCGGGCAATCCGGCGGCGGTGATGCCGCTGACGAGCTGGCCCGAGGACAGGCTGCTCCAGCAGATCGCGGAGGAGAACAACCTCAGCGAGACCGCCTTCCTCGTCCCCGATACGAGCGGCGACAGCGACTTCGAGCTACGCTGGTTCACCCCGGCAGCGGAGGTGGCGCTGTGCGGCCATGCCACGCTGGCGAGCGGCCATTTCGTGCTCTCGTCCGACGGGGACCGCGATTCGGTGCGCTTCCGCACGCGCCAGGCCGGCGTGCTCGAGGTCGCACGCGCGGAGGGCGCGGTGGGCGCCAGCTACGCGATGGCGCTGCCGGCATGGAAGCCGGAACCGCGCGCGATGCCGGAGATCGTCGCGGCGCTCGGCGTCGAGGCGGTCGAGACCTTGTGGCACGAGAAGGGCTATGCGCTCGTGATCGTCGCCGACGAGGCGGCGGTGCGGGCGGCGACGCCGGACGGGCGCGCGGTCAAGGCGCTGGGGCCGTTCGTCCACATCGTCGCGGCGCGCGGTGAGAGTGCCGAGGTGGTCAGCCGTGTCTTCACCGACTATTTCGACATCCCGGAGGATCCGGTGACCGGTTCCGCACACGCGGTGATGGTGCCGTATTGGGCGGAGCGGCTCGGCCGCGACTCGTTCGGCGCGTTCCAGGCGAGCGCGCGGGGCGGACGAGTGGGCTGCCGGCTCGATGGCGAGCGCGTGATCCTGCGCGGTGATTGCGTTACCGTGATCGAGGGTACGTTCCTCCTTCCTTGACTCGGTCCTACAATGAAGGAAACGGGCGTCCGCTCGGGCGCGAGCACCGTCGTGCGCGCTCTCTCGTGCGCGCTCCGCTGCTTTTCGCCTCCATGGGTCGGCTGACGCATCTACTCTCTTGTATTCCGATCGGAGCAGTGTAGATTTGCGGGGACGGCGCGAGGCGCCGCCTATTTGAAGGGGATCGGAGTTGATGAAGAAGATCGTCGCCGGTGCGACCGGGATCAGCCTGGCGCTGGCGCTCGCCGCTTGCGGTTCGAAGACCAGCAACGACACCGCCGCCAACGACACGCTGGCGAATGAGACGGTGCTCAACGAGGAGCTGCCCACCGATGGCAACTTCGCGTCGGTCGGCAACGGCACCGACCTGGGCGCGCTGCCCGCCAACGCGACCGGCGACAATGTGAACGCCACTGCCGGCAACACGCTCTGATCCGAGATTCGGCACCCCCTCCACGGGCGCCGCACCGAACCGTCTAGTGCTCCCTAGACCAACCTCCGCCCGGCGCTCCCCCGCGCCGGGCGCTTGTTGTTGACGCCCCGAGCGCCACCTCACGGCAGACGTCGCAGCGCATCGATAGCGGCGCTTGCCCCGCATCCGCCGTCTGGGTAACTGCCCGTCGAGCCTCCGCAGTCCGGGACCGAGCGTGCCACACCTCGAGCAGAGCCGCCCGCGACGCGCGCCCAACGTGCTGCCGCGGCTGATCTATCTCTGGCGGTTCGGGCGGCTGCCCGATCTCGCCGCACCGCGCCGGTTCAGCGAACTGGTGTATGCGCGCAAATTGTTCGAACGTGACCCGCGCTGGCCCAAGCTCGCCGACAAGGTGGCGGTGAAGGCGCATGTCGCCGCGGCGTTGGGCGGCGAGTGGGTGATCCCGACCCTGTGGCATGGCACCGCGCTGCCCGACGTGCCGCCCTGGCCGCGCCCGTTCGTGCTCAAGTCCTCGCATGCGAGCCAACAGAACGTGTTCGTCCGCGACGGCGACTCGCTGGATTGGGCGGACGTGCGGCGCCGTGCGGCGCGCTGGCTGCGCCGCCCCTATGCGCCGCTGCTACACGAGTGGCTCTACTCGGAGATCGCGCCGCAACTGCTGGTCGAGCCGCTGATCGGTTGCGGTCGCGTGCTGCCGGTCGACTATAAATTCTTCGTGTTCGGCGGGCGGGTCGAGTTCATTCAGGTCGATCTCGACCGGGAACATAACCACTGCCGGGTGATGCTGGACCGCGCGTGGCGCCAGCTCGACCTCGCCTTCGAGTTTCCCACCGATCCGCGTCCGGTCACGCAACCGGTGTCGCTCGACCGGATGATCGCGGCGGCCGAGACGCTCGGCGCGACGCACGATTTCGCGCGAGTGGACCTCTATGACGTCGACGAGCGACCCTATTTCGGTGAGTTCACGCTCTATCCCGGCTCAGGGCTCGACCGCTTCCGACCGGTCAGCTGGGACCTGCACTTCGGCTCCTACTGGGCCGAGTATCGGTTCGCCCCCCGATCAGGCAGCAAGGCGGTACGGCTCATCCGCGACTGCCGCGGTGACGATCGGCGCGGCGACCGGCACCACGTCAGCACGCGCGCGCTCGGCGCGGCGGTGGCTGATGATGAGGTAGATGAGCGAGAACATAAGAGATCCTAGGCTTGATGCTGCGGTGCAGCACTAGCGTCCATGTGGTCAACGCCCGGTTAGCGCGCAATTGCAAGCTTGCGTCTCGCCGTTGCAGCGGGCGCAACCGCACGGGCCATGGCGGGCAGCGCGAGGGGGAGGCCAGCGAGCCACACTGGCGCGAGCATCAGTCCCCAATAGCTGTTCTCGGGCCGGCCGATCAGCAGCGTGGGGGCCAGCAGCGTCACTAACGTGAGGGTGACGCGGCGTGCATAGTCCCCCGGCGCGTTCGCCCAGCCATAGAGCGCGAGCGGGACGAAGAAGGTGGCGGTCGCTGCCGGAACGAGCGCGAGCGGCGTGGTGGCGCGTGCCATCGCGAGATCGAAGCTCCAGCCGCCCGCCCGGATCCATCCTTGCGACACCGCGTCGTCCGGTCGCAGGACGGCGGCGACCGCGCCCGCATGGGCCGCGAGCGCGGCCATCGCGGCGGTCGCGGCGGCCGCCCACCCCAGCGCCTCTTCGCGCCGCCGCTCGAACGCCGCGGCGAGCACCATCGCGGCAAGATAGGGAAGCGCCAACTCGCGGAGCAGCGCAGCAGCCAGTCCGAGCAGCGCGGCGACACGCCAGCGGCGCTCGTCCCGCAACGCGAGTGACAGTGTCACCAGAAGCCCCGCCCAGCACTCGGGCCAGAGAGCGACCACGGGGTTGGCGAGTGGCAACGCAGAGGCGGCGGCGATCGCGCTGGCGCCGCCCCAGAGTAGACGCGGGCGGACCGCCGCGCGCAGCCGAAAAGCGGTGCCGATCGCGGCGAGCAGCGCTAGCGCGCGCAGCGCCCATAGAGCGCCCTCTGCGCCGACCAGACGATAGAACCAGGCGCGCGTCGGCAGCCTCACCGCGACGAACGGCCTCAGCGGAAAATCGCGGGTCCGATGCTCGGCCGCGGCGGCGGCGTAATAATCCTGCCCCGCGGCAACGCGACGGTC
>NZ_JAPYKH010000018.1 GCF_029623345.1 Sphingomonas phyllosphaerae | reverse complement strand
GCACAACACCGTGTCGATGTTCATCGGGACCATCCCGATGGGCCTGGCGACGATCATCAATGGCTGCCTCGCTTTCGGGATCGCGCGGTTCGGTAACGGCATCGTGCCGGTCGCGCATGGCTTGTGGTGGATCGACGTCGCCATGTCGCTCGCATGCGGCGTGCTGATCCCGTATCTGATGTTCACCCGCCACGAGCACAGCCTGGACGGCATGACCGCGGTATGGCTGCTGCCGGTCGTCGCTGCCGAAGTGGCGGGTGCCAGCGGCGGGCTGCTCGCGCCGCATCTGACCGATCCCCACGCGCAGATCGTGACCCTTGCGACATCCTATGTGCTGTGGGCATATTCGGTGCCGGTCGCGTTCGGCATCCTCGCCATCCTGATCCTGCGCATGGCGCTCCACAAGCTGCCGCATGAGAGCATGGCGGCATCCTCCTGGCTCGCGCTGGGGCCGATCGGCACCGGGGCGCTGGGCATGCTGGTGCTCGGGGCCGATGCGCCGGCGATCCTCGCGGCGCACGGGCTGGCCGGTGTCGGTAGCGTCGCACAAGGGATCGGCGTCGTCGCCGGGCTCTGCCTGTGGGGTTTCGGCCTTTGGTGGCTGGCGCTCGCGACGCTCATCACCATCCGCTACTGGCGCGCCGGCGTCCCGTTCAACCTTGGCTGGTGGGGCTATACCTTCCCGCTCGGCGTCTACACCGTCGCCACCTTCCGGCTCGGCGCGACGCTGAACCTCGGCTTCTTCGGTATGGTCGGCACGGTGCTGACGATCGCGCTCGCGGCGATGTGGCTGCTGGTTGGCGCCAAGACGCTCGCTGGGGCCTGGCGCGGCAACCTGTTCGTCTCCCCCTGCATCGCCACCCCGAACTGATCCGCCGTGATGATCGGATCAGTCGGTCCGATCACTTGCGAAACGCCCCTTCGATCCGCCAGCGTGGCTGGCCACAGGAGAGCCTTGTCATGGACAATTTCGATGCCGGGCTGGCGAGTGAGACCAGCCGTCGCCGCTTTCTCAGGCACGCCGCGCTCGGCACCGCCGGCCTTGCCGCTGCACCTGCGCTGGCGCAGCAGCTCGTCGACCTGAAGCTGCCCGGCGGGAATGCCGAGCGGCCGATGACCAGCGCCTTTCCCGGCAAGAACAGCATGATCCTCCAGCGCGTCCATCCGCCTTTGCTGGAGACGCCGATGGAGGTGTTCGACAAGTCGGTGTTCACCCCCAACGACCAGTTCTTCGTCCGCTGGCACTGGGCCGATATCCCGACCTCGATCGATGTCGAGACTTTCCGCCTCAACGTCTTCGGCCACGTCAACCGGCCGCTGTCGATCAGCCTCGCCCAACTGCTGCGCCTGCCACGGGCCGAGATGGCGGCGGTGAACCAATGCTCGGGCAACAGCCGTGGGCTTTTCCAGCCGCGCGTCGCCGGCGCGCAATGGGGCAACGGCGCAATGGGCAATGCTAAATGGCTCGGCGTGCGCCTGCGCGACGTGCTCGACCTCGCAGGCGTCAAGGCAGGCGCGGTGCAGGTGCGCTTCGGCGCGCTCGATCAGCCGGTCGTGGCGGGCGCCCCTGACTTCGAGAAGGCGCTCGATATCGACCATGCCCGCGACGGTGAGGTGATGATCGCCTTCGGCATGAACGGCGAGCAGCTGCCGCTCCTCAACGGCTTTCCCTGCCGGCTGATCGTGCCGGGCTGGTATTCGACCTATTGGGTCAAGATGCTGAACGCGATCGAGGTGCTGCCCGGCCCCGACGACCAGTATTGGATGGCCAAGGCCTACAAGATCCCTGCGACACCCGGGGCGAATGTCGCGCCCGGTGCCAAGGACTTTCCGACCGTCCCCATCAACCGAATGATCCCGCGCAGCTGGATGACCAGCCTGCCTGATGGTCAGGCGATCGCCTATGAGGCGTCGATTCCGATCGGCGGGATCGCCATGGGCGGCGACTGCGGCGTCGCCAAGGTCGATGTGTCGTCGGACGGTGGCCGCACCTGGTACAGGACGACCCTCGGCGCGGACGAGGGCAGGTACAGCTTCCGGCGCTGGGACGGTCGCGTGCCGCTGAGACGCGGGCCTAACCCTATCATGGTGCGCTGCTGGAACACCAACGGTGTCGCCCAGCCGATGAAGCCGATCTGGAACCCCGGCGGGTTCATGCGCGGCAACATCGAGACCACCACCATCATCGCGGCCTGAGGAGCGAGCAATCCATGAAGACCCCGTCTCCCGGCGTCATGGCCGCGGGCCTGATCGGCCTAACCGGTATCATCCTTGTCGCGATCGGCGCGCCGAGCAGCCGCAAGGCACCTGCCGCGATCTCCGAGACGTCCGAGCCGGCACCCCCCGCCAACGTGTCGGCGCGTGGCTTCTCGCTTGCCTCGACTAGCGTCGACCTGCCGGTCGACGACGCTACCTATCCCGATGGTCCGCACGCCGATGTCATCAACGCCAACTGCACCTCGTGCCACTCGGCCAGCATGGCGCTGACCCAGCCTGCGTTATCAGCGGACCAGTGGAAGGCGACCGTCACCAAGATGCGTGAGGTGTACAAGGCACCGGTGGCCGAGAAGGACATTGACGCGATCGTCGCCTATCTCATCGCTATGCCGAGCCAGAAGGCGGCACCCGCGACCGGGAGGGCGCAGGACCCTGACCCCAAGGCGGCTCCCGATGTCTCAGGTGGAACCGGCTAAGCGAGCCTTCTCGAAAACCCCAAAATACCATACTTTGAGAGAGTTGGCGGATCAGCGAACAGGGCTGGGGCTCAGCACCATCTCCGCTGCCAACATGAATGGATGGCAGAAGGTGGGGAACCTAAAAGAGGCCGCGAATGACCGAATGTGGGTCCTCGGCACGAGAGGGCAAGGAGCGGCAAGCGCCCAGTTGCGGACATTCGCAAGCGTGTTAGGATTCCTGCATGCCATCCCCGCTCAAGCTGCTAGTGGCGGCCCAGGCCGCGTTCTGGGCTTGGACGTGTTGGAGAACATCTGCTCGTGCACGAGAGCTGATGGCCGAGACGGCGCCATCGAAGCCAATATCATATGTAGCCGGACATTGGTTGTTGGCCGCCATTTTAGCGGCTTTCGCCGTCGGCAGCTTTCTGGCTCTCTTCGGCTTGAGTTAAACGTCCTCTTTCCGGCCATTAGCGGACATCGCGGCGGAGGGAGCCTCCGCCGCGGTCATCCGGCGAGAAGGTCCGCTACCGCCCGATTATGTTGAAAAAGGCCGGCTTGGAGTGGTCTCGGTGGTCTGATTCAATCCCCGAGAGGTGAGCGGAGACGGGCCGATGATGGGCGAGCGAACGGTGGCGCAGGAGGCGCTGTTCTACAGCTTCAGCCTGGAGCGGCACGTGCCGGCGGACCATCTGCTGCGCTCGATCGACCGGTTCGTGGACCTGTCGGGCATTCGCGAGGAGCTGAAGCCTTTCTACAGCGAGACGGGTCGTCCCTCGATCGACCCGGAGTTGATGATCCGGATGCTCATCATCGGCTATTGCATGGGCGTCCGGTCCGAGCGTCGGCTGTGCGACGAGGTGCATCTGAACCTGGCCTATCGCTGGTTCTGCCGCCTGGGGCTGGACGGCGACGTGCCCGACCACTCGACCTTCTCGAAGAACCGGCACGGGCGCTTCCGCGACAGCGGCCTGTTACGCCGATTGTTCGAGACGACGGTCGCGCGCTGCATGGCCGAGGGGCTGGTCGGGGGTGAAGGGTTTGCGGTCGATGCCAGCCTCATCCGCGCCGATGCGAATCGTCAGACCGGTGGCCCAGGCAGTGACGGCTTGGCACCGGACGCCGACAGCCGTGCCGTCCGCGAGTATCTGGCCGTTCTCGACGATGCCGCGTTCGGTGCAGCGACACCTGTGGTGCCGAAGTATCTGGCGCCGGCCGATCCGGCATCGCGCTGGACCAGCGCGCATCGCGGGCCGGCCTTCTACGCCTACTCGACTAACTACCTCATCGACCTCGACCACGCCGTCATCATGGACGTGGAAGCGAGCACCGCCGTGCGCCAGGCCGAGGTGACCGCGTGCAAACGCATGATCGCGCGGGTGCAGGACCGCTTCGGCGTCTGGCCCGAGCGGCTGGCCGCCGACACCGCCTACGGCTCGGCGGAGATGCTCGCCTGGCTGGTCCATGAGCGTGACATCCAGCCGCACATCCCGGTGTTCGATAAGTCCGCCCGCCGCGACGGCACGTTTGAGCGCGATGCCTTCACCTACGACCATGACGACGACAGCTACGTCTGCCCTGGCGGCAAGCGCCTGCGCCCCAGGAACCGCGACTTCTCGACCGCCCGGAGCGATGTCGGGCAGGACGGCTTCATCCGCTATCGCGCGCGACAGCAGGATTGCGGCGGCTGCGCCCTGCGGCAACGCTGCACGCCCAACATGCCGGCGCGCAAGGTCACCCGCTCGATCCACGAAGGGGCTCGCGATCTCGCCCGCGACATCGCCACCACCGACGCCTACGTCACCTCGCGTCGCCAGCGAAAGAAGGTCGAGATGCTGTTCGCGCACCTCAAACGCATCCTGAAGCTCGACCGATTGCGCCTGCGCGGCCCGAACGGTGCCAGGGACGAGTTTCACATGGCAGCCGCCGCCCAGAACCTTCGCAAGATGGCCAAGCTCATCCCGATGCCGACACAGCCACTACCCGCCTGAGCCGGTCGGCGCTGTGCAGCGCAACTCAACCGCCGCTTGCCTCCGGCCGACACCCCGACTTCTTCAACACAATCGCCCAAACTTAGACGCTCAGGCAGGCAACCTGTTTTCCCGAAATCGGCCATTGGTTCAGCCCGACCATTCCCGTTTCCCCATCCTCGAATGCCAATTTCGGGAAAGAGCAATTGGGAACATATTTCGGGAAAGCCGATGCCTCCGACGCCTCTCGGCATGGTGAGAAAGGCTATTTCCCGCTACGGGTTCCTTTTTGAGAAAGGTCGATCACGGCTTTTGGCTGCTGCTGACAACTCGTCCCCAGCGACCATAGCGGCGCGGGTTTGTGACACCTCGAAACACAAGGAAGACCGACTTTGTGGAGGTAGCTTCAAAACCGGACGGCTGTGAAACCCGCCCTTGTCGATGCTTATCTCTTTTCGCAAATTTCTGAGTGTATTATATCCGGATAGGGGCGCTTCCCCACTCCGGGGAACCATGTCCGTCTCGACCGCCTTGCTCAATCGACTGCGCGACCTGACCATCGCCCGTCCCCGCCCCAAGCCGCTTCGCTACGGGCTGACGGTTCTGGCGATCGCGGTGGTCGCATTCGTACAGGTCGCTCTCTTCGGATCGTCGGCACCTTGGTTCCTCTACACGCCGGCGGTCGTACTGCTCGCGCTATTCCTCGGCCCCGGTCCCGGTGTCCTGGCCACTGTCCTGTCCGCGCTCGGCGCGGGACTGGTGGTGGCGCGGACCGATCTGCCGCTGTTGCTCACGCCCGTCCATTGGGGCGCTTCCGTCATTTTCCTGCTGACCACGCTTGGGCTGGTCGTGCTGGTTGAGGCGCTGCGCACGGCGCTTCTTGATGCCGATCGACTACGCGAACAGCGTGAGAAGGCGTTGGTCGTTACGGCCGAGCGTGAGGCTTTCCTGTTGGGCGTGCTCGGCAGCTCGACCGACTGCATCAAGGTGCTCGATCTCGACGGCAAGCTGACCTTCATGAGCGAAGGCGGCCAGCAGGTTATGGAGATCAGCGACTTCAACGACGTAGCCGGCTGCTCTTGGCCCGACTTCTGGCAGGACGCCGGCAACGTGGAAGCGAAGGCGGCGGTCGAGGCGGCTGGCAGGGGTGAGGCGCGCAGCTTTATCGGTAAGGCCGACACCTATCGGGGCACGCCCAAATGGTGGCACGTCGCAGTCAGCCCGATCGCGGGGCCAGAGGGGCGTCCAGACCGCATCCTGTCCGTCTCGCGAGATATTACCGAGCTGCGCGCCAGTGAGGAGGAACGTGGCCGCTTCGTGCGCCTGGCCGAGAACAGCACCGATTTCGTCGGCATGGCCCGCACCGATGGCAGCGTGTTTTACATGAACGATGCCGCCAAGCGGTTGGTCGGCCTGGAAGATGCCGACATAACCCGGCTTACCATCGCCGACTTCTTCCCGCCCGAGCAGGTTGAGACGATCGCGCGCGAGGTTCTGCCTGCAGTGGGCCGTGATGGGCATTGGGCGGGTGAGCTGGACTTCCGGCACTTCCGTACCGGCGACTTGATCCCTGTTCTCTACTCCGTCTTCCCGATCACCGACGCCGATGGCACGCTGATCGGCTACGGCACCGTCACTCGCGACTTCCGCGAGCGCCGGCGTACCGAAGACGACATGCGGCTGATGAACGGCGAGCTGGCGCACCGCCTCAAGAACGTGCTGGCCGTCGTCCAGTCGATCGCCTCGCAGACGCTGCGCACCGCCCCTGACACCGAAACGGCCAGCCACAATCTCGGTGCGCGCTTGGTGGCGCTTGGAGCCGCAACCGACGTGCTGACCGGTAACTCATGGCGTTCAGCCGATCTGCACGAGGTAGCAACGCGCGCGCTGGCGCCGCATGGCAGCATCGGCGAGCGCATTCTGCTTGACGGTCCCGCCGTAACTCTCAAGCCTGAGGTGACGGTCGCCTTTGCGCTGGCGCTGCATGAGCTTGCAACCAACGCCGCCAAATATGGGGCGCTGGCGAACAGCACCGGTACGGTGGCACTCGAATGGAGTGTCATGGGGCAAGGCAATGACGCCATCCTGTCGATAGCCTGGCGCGAACAAGGCGGACCGCTGGTTTCGCCCCCAACCCGCAAGGGCTTTGGCTCGACCCTGATCGAGCGGTCGTTGCGCTCCTACTTTCGCGGCAAGGCCGCAACCGACTACCGGCCGGAGGGTTTGGTGTTTGAATTGGAAGCGCGGCTGGGAGACGCCGCAACAGTGAACGAGTAGACGGCGTGGGACAGAGCAAGCCGATCGGCAGCAACACCATTCTGATTGTGGAAGGCGAGGCGCTGGTGCGGTTCGACATGACCGCTTTTTTCGAGGAGCGCGATTGGCGCGTGTTAGAGGCGGAGGACGCGGATCAGGCGATGTCCGTTCTCGACCAGCATACCGACATTCGCGTGGTGCTGATCGACGCGACCGTGAGCGGTCGCATGGATGGGCTGAAGCTTGCTTACTACGTGCGCGAACGCTTTCCGCCGACGCTGTTGTTCATCGTGTCCGGTCAGGCCCCGGTGCCGCAGGAAGCCCTTCCGCAGCGGGCGACATTCCTACCAAAGCCGTTCGATCTTTACCGTGTGCTGCGTCAAATCGAGCAAAGTCCTGTCACTCCGTAATCACCGCCTTCGTTGCGTGCGCTATCCCCGGTTGCAAATCGAACCGAGCCGCGATCGTATTCCCAATTGATGCCATTGTTGCGGTTTCAAAAAGGCTCGAGCTTTCCCAAAATTGGATCGTTTGCGGGAAGGCGGTCAGTTGGCTTGACAGGCCCCCAAATGGTCAAGGGCGGTCTCGACGGCCGCCAAGATGTCAGCCCCGACGCGCATAATCGGTAGCGGCGGATCGCCGATCGGCAGCGAGAGCCGGCTGGCGATGGCGTACATGAGGCGGAGGCTGCCGTGTGCCTTGAACAGCGACCATAGGGGCGAGAACGCTGCGTCGATCGCCGCAGCTTCGTCGCTATCGTCGTTCTGTGCTGCACGGGTCAGCCGCAGCGCCGGTTCCGGCAGCAGGCCGGCGATCACGCTGTACCAGGCATCGCCCCCCGCCAGGAGCGACGGAGCCGCACCCCAATCGCCGCTGTAGCCGATCGCGAACGCCTCAGGTGTCGTGGCGCGAAGTCGCGCCAGCTCGCCGGCATAGTCCTCGCCGGCCGGCAGCGGCATCTTGATCGCGGCGATGCCCGGCAGCGCGGCCAGCTCGCCAATCAGCGCGTCGGAGAAGCTGAAATTGGTTGTGCCGGGATTGTTATAGATGCACAGCGGCAGCGGCGTGGTGCCGGCGACCGCACGGTAGTGTGCCGCGGCCTCGCCATCCGTCAGCGCCGCATAGGATACCGGCGCGAGCAGAAGGCCCGATGCGCCGGCCTGTTCTGCGTCGTGGGCGAGGTCGATCGCCCAGCTTGTGCGGAGCGCGCCGATGCCGACGATCAGCGGCACCCGCCCATCGGCCGCCTCTATCGCGGCGGCTACGGCGCGGCGACGTTGGGTGCGATCGAGGTAGGCGTAGATGCCGGTGCTGCCGAGCAGGCCGATCGAGTCCACGCCCGCCGCCACCAAGCGCTCGACCAAGATGCCGAGCATCGCGGTATCGACCACCCCATCGCCATCGGCCGGGGTCAGCGGAAAGGCCGACAGGCCGGTGAATAGCTGGGACACAAACGCGCCTTTCGGATCAGCGGAGGGTGAGGAGTTTCATGCCGGCTCCGGCGAACACCACAGCCAGCGTTCCCTCGATCCAGCGGCGCGCGCGCGCATAGCCGCGCACCATCGGGGCGGTGGAGAACAGCAGAGCATAGCCACCGAACAGCATGGCGCCGAGCGCGACGCAGCCGAGGAAGGCCGCCACCACCCGCCCGGTGGCAGCGTGCGGGCCGACGCCGAGCGTCATGATCGCGAGCCAGGATAGCACCGACTTGGGATTGCCGAGGTGCATGAGGACGCCGCGCCGGTAGAGTGCGCTCGCGCCCGGACGTTCGCGTGATGCGGGCACCGCTGCATCGTCACCACACAGCGCCGCTCGCGCCGACTTGAACGCCAGCCAGATCAGGTAAAGGCCGCCCGCGACCTTGAGGATGACGAGCGCCTGCGCGTAGCGCGTCAGCAACGCGGAGAGGCCGGTTGCGGCGATCAGGCCCCAGGCGAACGACATGGTGACGACGCCGGCCGCCAACGCGAGCGCGGGGCGACGCCCCTGCCCCATGGCGACGTTCATGATCGCCATCGTGCTCGGGCCGGGACTGCCCGCCGCGATCACATAGGCGACATAGACCAGCAGCAGCTCCTTCATCGTTCATCCCCCTACGGCGTCGCGAGCTTCATCATGACGAGCCCGCTCAGGATCAACAGCGCAGCGATCAGCCGCATCGCATTGGCCGGCTCTCCAAGGACCAAGATGCCGACCGCGAACGCACCGATGGCACCGATCCCGGTCCAGACCATGTAGGCGGTGCCAAGCGGCAGCGAGCGCATCGACCAGGAGAGCAGCGCAAGGCTCAGCACTACCCCGGCAACGGCGATGGTGCTCGGCACGATCCTTGTGAAGCCGTGCGAATGCTTCATCGCGAACGCCCACACAACCTCGAACAATCCTCCGACGACAAGCACGACCCACGCCACAGCAGCCTCCACGATGATGAGCTGCCGGGCCGTCCCGGTCTTGATACCCCATGAGCGGAGGCGGGAACGTCGTCGCCGCTGCCGCGAACGTAGCCATTACCACCTTTTGAGAGAATGTTGTTTAACTACATCGAATGAAGCATAGCTTCATGATGCTGGATTACGCCTCGATCGCCGCTGTCTCCGCCATAGTGCGCGAGGGCACGTTCGAGCGGGGTGCCGCTTCGCTTGGCATCACTCCGTCCGCCATCTCGCAGCGTGTGCGCGGGCTGGAAGAACGGCTGGGCGCGATCCTGATCGTCCGCGGCCAGCCGTGCGAGCCGACCGAGCTGGGCCGCACGCTCTGCGCGCACCTCGATCGCGTCCGCCTCCTCGAACATGACCTCGCCCCGTCGCTCGGCCGCGGTGCGGCCGAAGCCGGCGCGCCGGTGACGCTTCGCATTGCCGTCAACTCCGACAGTCTACCGACATGGTTTCCGGCCGCCATCGCCGCCTTCGACCCCGACCCGGCTATCACGCTCGACCTGACGCTCGATGACGAGGCGCGGACGGCCGACCGGCTCCGCGCCAATGAGGTGTTGGCGGCGGTCACCGACGATCCCGAGCCGGTCCAGGGCTGCAAGACCATCCCGCTCGGGGCCCTCCGTTATGCTGCGTGCGCTACCCCGGCGTACCTCGCGCGCTATTTCGGCGACGGGGTAACGGCCGACAGCCTCGTACGTGCACCGCACATCCGCTTCGACCGGCACGACGCCATGCAGGCCCGGTGGGCGCGGGCGGCACACGGCATCGACCTTGCCAGCCCCGTCCATTGGGTGCCTTCGACCCACGGCCTGCTCGACTTCATCCTTGCCGGCATCGGATGGGGCATGAAGCCGGTGCAGCTCGTGGAGGAGCATCTGGCATCGGGGCGGCTCGTTGAGCTGCAGCCCGCCCTCCGCCTCGACGTGAAGCTCTATTGGACCGTGGCTCGGCTCCACGCCGCTACACTCCGCCATCTCACCACCGCCATTTGTGCAGTCGCTGCTCGCGAGCTGACGTGAAGCGAGGCTTCACGCCAGTAAGAGGGATGAGTTTCACTTACCGGCGGTCAGGCACCAGATAAGGGACGACCCGCAACGGCCAGCACCATCGTCTTGGAGGTATCCATGCCCGCAACCCTGTCCCATGCAGTTCGGAACTCCCCAGGTGCACGATCGCAGCCAACCCCATCGCACACCGCCCAGCGCGGCGGCTTGTGGCAGATGATGTTGCAGGCCTCCGTGGTGGCCGTCCGCCACCACTACGCCGCCCCTTGGCTTGTCGGCGTTCGTCGCTGACCATCGATCCGGAAGCGCCGCCCATGTTCCCGCAACCGACCATCGACCCTGCCATGGCGCCGATCGCGCCGGGGTTTCGGGCGGCAAACCTATTCGTTGATGCGCACGGTGCAGCGCCGGCTGCGCTTGATCCCGCTATTCTGGCGGGTGCGTGCCGCACCGTTCGGGAAGGTGGCCCGGCATGGGCCGAGGCGCACCTTGCGAGCTGGGCGGAGGTCTATGTCAGCTTCGGTGCCAAACCCAACCGCACGCCCTGTTCCGCGCAGGCGCTCCGCAAGCGCGTCCTGAAGGACGGCAGCTTGCCGGCGATCAACCCCGTGGTCGATCTCTATAATGCCGTGAGCTTGCTCTTTGCCGTGCCCGTGGGAGGCGAGAACATTGACGCCTATGCCGGCGCACCGCGGCTCACGGTCGCCGACGGCAGCGAGCCGTTCGACACGATCGCCAATGGCGAGCCTGCGATCGAGCATCCCACCCCCGGCGAGGTGATTTGGCGTGACGACGTGGGCGTGACGTGCCGGCGTTGGAACTGGCGACAGGGAGCCCGCACCCGGCTCGACACCTTCACCGGGCGCATGTGGTTCGTGCTGGAAAGCCTCGACGCCATGCCGATCGAGGCATTGGACGATGCTGCGACGTGTCTTGAGCTGGGGCTTCGTACGCTGATCCCCGGTTGCTCCATCATCCGCGAAACGCTCGCGGTCGAATGACCGTCATCACGCAATTAAGCAGGAGAGAGGCATGAAGATCGAGACGATCGCGGTTCATTCCGGCCGCCAGGTGGACCAGGCTACCGGCGCGGTCAGCGCGCCCCTTCACCTGTCCACCACCTTCGAGCGCGACGCCGATGGCGGCTTCTCCCGCGGGTTCGAGTATAGCCGGGACGACAACCCCAACCGCCGCTCGCTCGAAACCGCGCTCGCGGCGCTGGAAGGCGGCGAGGCCGCGGTCGCCTATTCGTCGGGCATGGCCGCGATTTCGGCGTCGATCGAGGCGTTGCGTCTCGATCATCCCGGCCGGCTTGTGCTGCCAAGAAATATGTATTTCGGCGTTCGCTCCTTCCTTACCGACACCGCGTTCGGCCGCTCGCTCGAAACGATCGTGGTCGATATGGCCGACCATGCCGCCATCGAGGCGGCGTGCCGCGACGGCGTGCCCGGCATCGTCTGGATCGAGACGCCTTCCAACCCGCTGGTCAGCATCGTCGATGTCGCCGCGGTGACGACGATCGCCGAGGCCGCCGGGTTCGCCACCGTCGCCGACAACACGTGGGCGACGCCGGTTCTGCAACGCCCGTTCGAGCAGGGGGTGGACGTGATCGTCCACTCGCTGACCAAGTATATCGGCGGGCATAGCGACGTGATGGCCGGTGCCGCGATCGTGCGGGAGGCCGGCGCGCATCTTGACGAGCTGCGCGCCATCCAGCGTCACCGCGGCGTATTGGCGTCCACCTTCGATAGCTGGCTGGCGTTGCGCGGGATTGCGACGCTGCCGACCCGGATGCGCGCTCATAGCGCCACCGCCCTCACGGTCAGTCGCTACCTCGAAGGGCATCTAGCCGTCGCCAGGGTCCACTATCCGGGCCTGCCCTCGCACCCCGGCCATGAGGTCGCCTCCCAGCAGATGCGCGAGTTCGGGGGCATGGTGTCGTTCGAGGTGCATGGCGGACGTGACGAGGCGATGGCGGTTGCCGCGGCGCTGACCATCTTCACCCGCGCGACCAGCCTTGGCGGTAATCACAGCCTGGTCGAGCATCGCGCCTCGGTCGAAGGCCCGGCGACCACCGCGCCGGAGTCATTGCTTCGCGTCTCGATCGGGCTCGAACATGGCGATGATCTAATCGCCGATTTGGCCCAGGCGCTCGATAGCATCGCCAAGCCCGGTGCGTAGCTCGTTTCACCGGCATGGTGGTGGGCAACCGTTAGCTGGGTTCGGCGATGTAGCGAGGTTTGGGAAAGCCGCACCTTTCCCAATGAACCATCGTTTTCGGGAAAAGGCTGTGCCGCGTGATGTCGGCTATCGCTCTCGGCGTTCCCGTAAGCAGACGTTCCGCTTTCCTGCCAAACCCCGACACTCACAGCTTCGGGTTGGGTGACACGACCTTGGCTCTTACAGCGCCCCTCACGGCCTCGTAGGCGCGCTCCAAGCCATGCCGCCGCCCTAAGGCCACCTCGGCGCTCAACGCCTCCTAGAAGGCCCTGAGGAGCGCCTTGTCCACGCCCAGGCCCATGAGGCACCTGAGGGCCAGCCTGAGCCCAGCCTCCTCCTCGGGCCTATGCTCGATCGCCTCTCGCAGGATGTCCAAGATAGCTCGATGACGACTCGACGGGCCTTGAGGGACATGCTGCACACAAGGAACACACCAAGAACATACGGGCAAGCGCTTTGAGGCGATGAGGGGAGACGCTATGCGCTGACCGGGCGGCGGGGGATCGTTGGTGGACTTGCAGGCACTTAAGGCGCGGCTTCCTCTCTTCGGTGTGATCGGGGGGGCGTCTGCCGTCATTTTCCCGATCACGATGGACCATAGCCCATCCGAGGTGGCCCAGTCCGTCAAGAGCTGGGCGCCGCTCTTCTACGCAGTCGGGGGGCTCTTGCTGCTCTACGCCTACACGGTGCTCGTGTACCGAAAAGGCCGAGCGAGCGTGAACGTCGCGCCAGCGCCTTCACCAGCCCAAGCCGGTCGTGCAGCCCTGCCAATCGGCGAGTTGATCTACACCGCCAACGAGATAGCGACCATCGTGACGGAGCGGGGCAACATGCGGCTCCAAGCCTATGAAGCGCTCCTGCCTCGCCTAGAGCGTAGTCACCCCGCGTGGCATGACGAGATGGTCCACGCGGATCGCAACCTGTTCTTGGCCGCCGTGCGTCGTGTCCGCGACCTCAGGGTCATCAATGGTCCAGGATGGCGTGCCGGACCGTACGCGGCGGGCGACCTCACGGAAGCCGAGCGCGACGAGGTCGTCGGAATAGTTGAGGGGATGCGTGCGGGGCTCGTGACGGGCCTCAAGGGGCTGGAAGGCGCTTGAGGTGCCGGCTAGTCGCTGCCGCTTTTCTTTCCCGGCCCGAACTCCACCCGCACGCCCACGCCTGCGCCTCCGACCGCACCTATGGTAACGCCAGGCGCAAGTTGAAGACGAAGCGGCGTGCTCAAGATGCTCCTCGGCTCGGGGAGGTCCGGCAGAGGGCGTAGGCGGAACTGCTCCTGATCGGCTCGACCACAGACAACGACCTCGCCGCTCGCGGTTGCCGGGCATCGTGTTGCTGTGGCCTTGAGCCTGTCCGGGACCTGGAGGAGACCAGCAGGCCTCGCCGGCCCTGAAGGCACCGGAGCGGCCATCTCGGTAGCGACTTGCTGTGCATCCATCACGCATCGTCTCCCGAGCAGGAGGATGGGACCTGATTGTGTCCGACGGCTCTGTCAAAGCTAATGCACCTGCGGCCCTCAGCGGGGTAGGAGAGGAGCATGCCCCGCCCGCGCAAGCCAACCAGTCCGTTCCGCTACTTCAACTCGTCGCCCGAGGTGATCCGGCTCGTGGTGTTGATGTACGTGCGCTTCCCTCTGTCGCTGCGGAACGTGGAGGACCTGCTGTTCGAGCGTGGCATCGACATCTGCCACGAGACGGTGAGGCTGTGGTGGAACAGGTTTGGTCCGCTGTTCGCGGGCGAGGTGCGGCGCCAGCGGGTGAGCCGGATGCGCGGCTTCCGCCATTGGCGCTGGCACCTGGACGAGATGTACGTGAAGCTGAACGGTGAGATGGTCTACCTGTGGCGTGCGGTCGATCACGAAGGCGAGATCCTGGAGAGCTACGTCACCAAGACCCGCGACAAGAACGCAGCGCTCGCCTTCATGAAGAAGGCGCTTAAGCGCCACGGCTCGCCTGACGCGATCACCACCGACGGGCTGCGCTCCTACGGTGCGGCGCTGAAAGAAATCGGCAGCCGCGAAAAGCAGGAGGTGGGTCGCTGGGCCAACAACCGCGGAGAACTCGCACCTGCCGTTCAGGCGACGAGAGCGAGCGATGCTGCGGTTCCGCCAGATGCGAACGTTACAGAAGTTCGCCTCAGTCCACGCCAACGTCCACAACCACTTCAACCACGAACGCCATCTCGTCGACCGCCAGACATACAAGCAGCGCCGCTCCGCGGCGCTCGCAGCGTGGCAGGCGCTCGCCAGCTGACCCGTCGCCTACGAAGCCGGAGGTGCATCGTGTAGAGACGAGTTCGCATTAGACTGACAGAACCCAAAATCTCGCTACGATGTCCGAGTTGATACGCTGGCAGCCTTGATCTGAAACGACGGCCTCCGCCGCGCACCCGCTTAATCGCCTCAAATATGGCCGGCGACCTGCGCTGCAATTCGCTCGTATCCGCCCGCCTCATACCCGGCTAAGGCTATGCATGTCCGGAAGTCCGGGGGGACGGCCAGGCTATTGGAAGGGGCGGGAATTGCCACAGAGTCAGGCTGCGCGTCGTGCAGGCGCGCTACGAGAATTGGCGGTGCTCGACACTCCCGAAGAGCAGGCGTTCGACGACATCGTGTTCATTGCGTCGCGGACGTGTGACACGCCAATCGCGCTTATCAGTCTCCTCGATCATGACCGGCAATGGTTCAAGGCGCGCGTCGGCCTGGACGTGGGCGAAACCGAGATCGCCCAGTCAATGTGCCAGATCGACATCGACGAAGCTGACATGCTGGTCATTCCTGATCTGACGCGCGATCCCCGCACCGCCACGAACCCGCTGGTGACTGGTGAGCGGGCGTTCGGCTTCTACGCTGGCACCCCGCTGGTCCTGCGCTCCGGTGTCGTCGTCGGACGGCTATGCGTGATCGATACGGAACCGCGCCCGGAAGGCCTGACGCCCGAACAGTTGACGCTCCTGCGCGCGCTCGGACGGCAGGTGTCCGATCAGCTCGATCTTCGACGCGCCGCGCAGATCAGCGCCCGCCTGCTGGATCTGCAATCCGCGCTGATTGAAATCGGCGAGCGCATCCGGGCCAGCGAGGAGGCAGTCGAGATGACTGCCGCCGCGGCTGCCGTCGTTGGCCGCGTCCTTCAGGTGGAGCGAGCGAGCTTCGGCGTGGTCGATCCCGACGTGGAGATCGTCGATGTGGAAGCGGATTGGACCGCGCCGGGCGTCGCCAGCATCGCCGGGCGTCACCGCTTCGCGGATTACGGCGCTTTGCGCGCCGATCTGGTAGCCGGCGAACCATTGGTCATCGAGGACGTGGCTACCGATCATCGCACCTCGGCCAATACCGCTGCGATGCACGCACTCGATATCGGCGCGCTGGTGAACATGCCGGTTCGGGAACGCGGGCGCACGGTCGCCATCTTCATCGTCAATGCCGCACGACCACGGACATGGACGCCCGACGAACTGCTGTTCCTGCGCAGCGTCGCGGACCGGCTCGAGGCAGGCGTCGCGCGCCTGCGTGCCGAGCAGCAGCAGATTGTACTCAATGGCGAAATCAGCCATCGCCTGAAGAACATGCTTTCGATGGTTCAGGCGATCGCCAGCCAGACGCTGCGCGCCGTATCCGAGCGCGAGCCCGTGGAGAGTTTCGAGCGCCGCTTGGTCGCGCTGAGCGCCGCGCATGACGTCCTGCTTCAGAAGAGCTGGAAGGACGCGGACCTGCAGACCGTGGCCGAGGCGGTGGTGGAAACGGTCGGCTTCGGCGAGCGCGTGACCCTCGATGGTCCTTCGGTGCCGCTGGGCGCGCGCGCCGCGCTCTCCTTTTCGCTCGTCATTCACGAGCTGATGACGAATGCGTGCAAATATGGCTCGCTCTGTATGGAGGGCGGACACGTCGAACTCACATGGATCATCGAGGGCAGCGGCCCGACCGCGTCGCTAATCGTTCGCTGGCGCGAGCGTGGCGGTCCGCCGGTCGTCGCGCCGAGCCGGAAAGGCTTCGGCTCCAAGCTGATACGGCTCGGCCTGACTGGAACGGGCGGAACCGAACTCCGTTATGAACCCGATGGATTCGAGGCCGACCTGCGGGCCTCCGTCGAGCATCTGGCACAGGCGTAGCAGGAACCGATGACCAATTCCGATCAAGGCTCCATACCGATCGTCCTCGTCGTCGAGGACGAACCGCTGCTGCGGCTGTTCGCGGCCCAGGTGGTGGAGGATGCCGGTTACGAACCGGTGGAAGCGGCGAATGCTGCCGAGGCGATCGCAATCTTGGAGAGCAGGCCGGACATCCGGATCGTCTTCACCGATATCGACATGCCCGGCGGGCTGGACGGCATCAAACTGGCCGCGTGCATCCGCGACCGTTGGCCGCCGATCAAGATCATCATGACATCAGGGAAGCCCTTGCCGCCGCGGACGGTTATGCCAGCGGAGACGGTGTTCTTTGCGAAACCGTACCGGCAAGACCGCGTGATCGCCTCGCTTCATACGTTAGCCGCGTAAGATTCCCTTAGGGTCAGGACCCATTGATGTGAGCGTCGCGATCTGATTCAGGCTCCGCGAGGAGACCGGGATGAGCGACCTGTTTTGGCTGACGGACAAGCAGATCGAGCGGCTGCGGCCGTTCTTTCCCAAGAGCCACGGCAAGCCGCGGGTCGATGACCGGCGGGTGCTGAGCGGCATCGTGTTCGTCAACCGCAACGGGCTGCGCTGGCGCGATGCACCCAGCGCCTACGGGCCCCACAAGACGCTCTACAACCGCTGGAAGCGTTGGGGCGAGGCGGGCGTGTTCACGCGAATGATGGAGGGTCTGGCTGCGGTCGGCGCCGAGCCAAAGACGGTCATGATCGACGCGACGTATCTCAAGGCGCACCGCACGGCTTCGAGTCTGCGGGTTAAAAAGGGGATTTCGGCCGCCTGATCGGGCGCACCAAAGGCGGCATGAATACCAAGCTCCACGCCGTTGCCGATGCGAACGGCCGCCCCTTGAGCTTCTTCATGACCGCCGGCCCGGTCAGCGACTACACCGGCGCGGCAGCGCTACTGGATGATTTGCCAAAAGCGCAGTGGCTGCTCGGCGACCGCGGCTACGACGCCGATTGGTTCAGGGACGCGCTCGAGGCCAAAGGCATCCAGCCCTGCATTCCGGGCCGGCGATCACGCAACGAGCCGGTCAGATACGACAAGCGTCGCTACCGGCGCCGCAGCCGCATCGAGATCATGTTCGGCCGCCTCAAAGATTGGCGGCGGGTTGCCACTCGCTACGATCGCTGCCCCACGACCTTCTTCGCTGCCGTCGCCCTCGCTGCCACCGTCATCTTCTGGCTGTGATCAACGAGTCCTGACCCTAATGCACCTGCGGCGCTCGCCGGGGTAGGGGAGGCGCATGCCCCGCCCACGCAAACCAGCCAGCCCGTTCCGCTACTTCAACTCGGCGCCTGAGGTGATCCGGCTGGTGGTGCTGATGTACGTGCGTACCCACTCTCGCTGCTCGGTATAACGGCCTGGCCGCATCGCTCGTCTCCATCTGACGAGCTAACTTACCAATGGCATGATTTGTGGAGAGCAGGTCAGGCTGTCAGTGCTGCGAACTCTCTCGAGCTGGTTTCGAGATATCTGCCGTTCGCCTGCTATCGAGCAAGCGGTCGAGGGAGAAACTCGTCTATATCGAGCTAGGTGCAGTTGCTTCGACAGCGCCCGCCGCTCACATCGACGTTACAGACGCTTGTCGAATGTTTGTAGGTGCCGTCTGCGAGCTGGCGTCGCCATCCACGTCTGGCGCCATCAATGCGCCGACCTCGTTCGCCCCGATGGGTTTGCTGAAGTAGTAACCCTGGATGTGGCTGCAGCCTTGCGCGCGAAGGATGTCTAGCTGGCCGGCGTTCTCGACGCCTTCGGCCGTTGTCTCCATTCCAAGCGCTTCGGCCAGGGTCGTAATCGATTTTATGATGGCGGTTGCACCATCACTACTCAGCAAATCGATGATGAAGCTGCGATCGATCTTGATCTTGTCGAAAGGGAAGGAGCGGAGATAGCTGAGCGAAGAGTAGCCCGTGCCGAAATCGTCCAGGGCTACCCGCACGCCAAGATTGCGCAGGCTATGCAACGACGCCAGCGTTGTCTCGGGATTGTCGATAAACAGGCTTTCGGTGATCTCCAGCTCCAGCCTACCGGGCGCAAGCCCGCTTTCCGCGAGTGCCTGGAGGATCACCGCGCTCAGGCCCGGATTGCGGAACTGTACTGGCGAGACGTTCACAGCGATTCGGACGTGATCGGGCCAATCGCATGCGATCCTGCATGCCTCGCGAATGACCCAGGCGCCGATCGGGACGATCAAACCGGTGTCCTCGGCCAGCGGGATGAAGTCGTTGGGTGGGATCGTGCCACGTTCGGGATGTTGCCAGCGCAGCAGCGCCTCGAACGCAGAGATGCGCGCTTCGGACAGGTTGAACAGGGGCTGGAACATCAGGAAAAGGTGACCGTGCTCGATTGCGTCGTGGAGATCGAGTTCCATCTGTCGGCGTCGCTGTGCCTCCGCGTCCATCGCGGCCTCAAAGAAGCGATAGCCGCCGCGACCCTCGTGCTTGGCGCGGTATAGCGCCAGATCCGCGTTCTTCGTCAGTGTCGTCGCGTCTTCACCGTCCGGTCCGAGGATGGCGATCCCTACGCTCGTACCGGGCACGATGCGGTGCCCGTTCACGACGCAGGGTTCCGAAACGGCGCGGATGAGCTCATGCGCGAAGCGGACGTGAGAGAAGCGCACATCATCGACGACCAAGGCGAACTCGTCGCCGCCAAGCCGCGCGACGAAGCCGTTCTCCACAACGTCGCAGAGGCGTCGAGCGATCTCGCAAAGCAGCGCGTCGCCTGTTGGATGGCCCAGCGTATCGTTGACGACCTTGAAGTTGTCGAGATCAAGGCAGAAGAGCGCATGCTGCCGGCCGGATGCGGGATGGGCGGATAGCGCACTCAGGCGCTCTCCCAGCAGCACTCTGTTCGCCAGTCCGGTCAAGCCATCGTGCAGCGCCATGTGGGTGATCTGGCGCTCGCGTTCGCCGACGTCGTCGACCATCCGGTTGAAGCTCTCAGCCAACGTGCCGAGCTCGTCCCGAGTGGTGACCGGCACCTGCGCGTATTCGCCTTGAGCCACTCTCCGAGCCGCGGCGTCGAGCGTCGCGATGGGGCGAGTAATCCGTCGTGCGAGGAGCCAGCTGCCGACCGCGGCCAAGACGGTCCCGGTCAGGCCGCAGGCGAGCAGCAGCCACAGAATGGGGGCGTACTCACCCAAAGCTCGTGTCACGCTGTACTGCAGCACCAACATCTGCGGGCGTCCGCGTCCAAAGGTGGCGAGCGGCGTGGCCTGCAGCAGCATGTCCTCGCGCCCGACCCGCCGCTCGGCGACGTCGCCGGAGCGCTCGCTTGGGGAAAGGGCGGCAGCGGGCACGACCCGCGGCGAGAGGTTGATGGCGGACAGGCGCGACAGGCGTGCGATCTCGCGTGCATCCAGCGCATTGGCGAAGACGACCCACCCGATCGTCACCGGGGCACGGATCTCAGCCGCAGTGGCGTTGAAGTGTCGGTCGCCGATGGTCAGGATGCCGCTGGTGCTACCATCCTCGAGCGCGTCGCGCAGCGCCGTAGCCTCCCGTTGCGCCAGCGTGCCGCGAAAGCCGATCACTAGGCCTTCGGTCGAGACGTAGACGGCCTGATCAAGCCGCAATCGTCCACGTAGCGAGTCAAGTGCCGATGCGATCGTCGGCGCGTCTCCGGTCGCAGCGGCGGTGCGAAAGCCGAAGTCGGCGGCGAGCACGCGTCCCGCATCGCCGAGCTGGGTGTAGCGCATCGTGATGACGCGATCGAATACCGCGGCGCCGCTTACCATCTCACTCCGGATCATGCGCTCTGCATAGCCGCTGATCCCTGCCTTAGCCGTCCCGAGTGTCGCCACGACAATGGCGGCGATCAGCGTCGCATAGAACAGCGTCAGCTTCGCCGAGAGCGAGCCGACGATGCGGCGCCGCATCGCGCATGCGATCTGGATCACGACAAGCACAGCCGTCAGCGCAGACTAAGTCGCAGCTCGCGCGACACTTCGCCGCTCGGGGAGACGAGCAGCGCGAAGCTCGCCTCGTTGTCCTTCGCCTTCATGCGCGGATGCCAGACGGTGAGCGTCGCTGGGCCTGCGGTCACCGAGGGGATGCTGACGTTGCCCGCGGCATCGGTCTTGCCGGCGAACGGCGTGTCGACTACCTTGATAAAGCCGCTCATCGTGTCGTGGATGTTGCATCCGAGCGCGACCGCCCCCGGCGCGGTGAAGGTATAGCTGCGCGTCTCATCGCGGCCGAACAGCTTCAGCTCGAACCGGGCCGGCTTGGAGAAGCTGTAGACGTGGTGGCGCACCTTGTCCTCGTTCGGGAAGGCGACGGTGGCGCCCACCGGCACGATCAGGACATGCGGGTTGAAGGCGATGTCCTTCTGCAGCATCGTCATGCGCCACGCGAAGCGGATCGGCTGGGCGGAAGTCCCCGTGGCCGGTCGGATGGTGACCACGGCGTCCGGGATCGGCTGTCCGCCAGCATCGACGACGTGGACGGAGAGGGTCGCCGCATTGGTCTGCGCTGCCATAAGCGCGCCGACGCAGGCAATCAGGGCGAATCTGCTCATGCCCCTTTATGGCAGGCAGTCGTCAAACATCGATGAACGGCCTCGCCGCAGCGTTCCTGCTGACGCCGCGTCAAGAGGTGTTTAACCACAGTCTGCCATGCAAGCGACATGGTACCGCGCTCAAATCACCTGCTCCTCCTGGCATCTGTCGCCGCGGCAAGCCCTGCGGCCGCGCAGCAGGTGGGAGGTTCCGGCAAGCTCCTTTTGACGAACGGGATCTCGACTGTGGAGGGGAGCTCCGGGGGGGGGCTCACACCATGGGCGGTGATCGCCGGGAACGAGACGCGTGACGGCGTCGGGGCACAGGCCGCAATCACCGCTGTCACGCTGCCCGACTACGACCTGGCCGCCTTCTCGGTGGCAATCGGCTTTCGGGATCGGATGGAGGTCAGCTACGCGCGTCAAGCATTCGACACCAACAAGGTCGGAGAAACCCTGGGTCTCGGAAACGACTTCACCTTCGACCAGGATGTCTGGGGGGCTAAGGGCAAGCTGGTCGGTGATGCGGTCTTCGGTCCGGCGTGGCTGCCGGCGATGGCGATCGGCGTTCAGTACAAGAAGAGCCTCGACCCGCTCGTAGCGCGAGCCGTCGGCGCGCGCGACCGCTCAGGCGCCGACCTGTATGCGACTGCCACCAAGCTACTCCTGAACTACTCACTGCTGGTGAACGCCACCGTTCGCGCGACGAAGGCGAACCAGCTTGGGCTGCTTGGCTTCGGCGGACCGAACGGGTCACGGCGGCGTATCGTCACGGAGGGCTCACTCGCCTATCAGTTCAGCCGCCGGTTCGTCGCGGGTGGCGAATACCGGATGAAGTCTAGCAACCTCGCGATCGCTCGCGAGGACGATGCCTGGGACGTGTACGCGGCGTACGGCATCGGCCGGCACCTGACCGCTACTGTGGCCTATGCCGATCTCGGTTCGATAGCGACCGTCGATGGTCAGCGCGGGCTGCTGGTCCAGCTTCAGGGAAGCTTCTGACGCGACCTGCTCAACGGGAGGCTTTTCGATGATGATCTTACTGACTGTCTTTCTGGCGGCGACGACGCAGGACGCACCGCCGACGCCGCCGGGTGAAGAAGCGGTCGCACCATATCGCGTTGCCCCAAGCAACGCAGGGGCACAGCCATTCTCCGGCGAGCGCATGGCGCGTGACTTCGGCGGTCAGGCCGGTATCCGGCGTATTGTCGATAGCTTCGTTGCGGCGAACTTCGCGGATCCGCACATCGGCGAGATCTTCAGGAACCAGGATGCAGTTCGGCTTCGACGGGTGATCTTTGAGCAGTTCTGCTACATCCTCAATGCGGGTTGCAGGTACACCGGACGAGACATGCGCACGGCGCACACCAACATGGGCGTGCAACAAGCCGATATGAACCGCCTTGTCGAGAACCTGCAACGGGCCATGACTGCCGAGCGAGTGCCATTTGTCGCGCAGAATCGCTTCTTGGCGAAGCTCGCGCCGATGCGGGGCGAGGTGGTGCAACGATGATCCGTAGGTCATCTCCGTCAATGGCACATCTGGTACCGCTTACAGCGAGCTATGATGACGGTCGCGCCGTGTAATCTAGGCCGCTTTCGTAGCTTACGGCGATTTTGTCGTTGTAAAAAAGGAGCTGCTAGTAGCGGAGCAAGCTCGCAGGATATAGCTACCTGTTGTCGCCTGAAATCGCGGGAGGGGCAGGCGCTAAAGGCTTCCAGTCTCGTGAGAGAGATCAATAGCAGTACTGCCTACTAGAAGACCTCTGGCTCAGCGACCGAGCCCGCTATGAACGACGGGAACTCGCTACCATCACCGCCGGAAGACCACGCATCGCGCGCGTGATGCCAAGGCGCGAGATCGAAGCACGCCAAGATGCATTCGGAACTCGCGGAGCCATCTGTACTCGTGATCGAACCTCGGGACGCAGGCAGCGTTGCAGAGCTTCGACATCGGCGAGCGCGCCGCCATGGTGACACGAAGAAGGCGGGGAATAGCCTGCAGTGTATAGAGGTAAGCAGTGGAGCCGGCTCGGCAGCCGGTTTCGGCCGGTACGATCGACAGCTTCTAGTGAGAGCCCCCGCCCTTCACTGTCTGGGTAAGCAGTGCCTCTGCTGCATCCGCGGGCATCGGGCGGCCAAACAGATAGCCCTGCGCGTGGCCGCAATTTCGTGCGAGCAGATAGGCCGCCTGCTCGGGCGTCTCCACGCCTTCAGCGACTACGGCGATCTGGAGTTGGTTCGCCAGACCCAGCACCGCGTTGACGATGGCGGCATCGCCTGAATCTTTCAGGAGATCCGCGATAAAGCTGCGATCGATCTTGATGACGTCGACTGGGAACTCTCGCAGGTGCTTGAGTGAGGCGTAGCCCGTGCCGAAATCGTCCAGCGCGACCGTGACACCGGCACGATGGAACGCGGCCAGCGTCCCGCCGACGCTGTCCGCGCCGCGACCGAGGAACACAGTCTCCGTTACCTCTAGCTCAAGGAGTTCGGCCGGTAAATCATAGCGACCGAGCTGACCCATGATGCGGTCGAACAGATCGTCTCGGCGGAACTCGGCAGGTGACAGGTTCAGCGCCACGCGAGTGAGCACCAGGCCATTGTCGCGCCAACGGGCGAGATCGGCGCAGACCCGCTCGAGCATCCGTTCACCCAGCGAAATTGCCGCGGCGAGATCGTCGAAGGCGGCCGCGATCGTATCGGGCCCTTGGACACCTACCGTGTCATGCCGCCAGCGCAGAAGCGCCTCGAAGCCTGAGAGCTTGCCATCCTTCAAGCTGACCTTCGGTTGATAGAATGGCATCACGCGATCGTTGCGAGCGACCATGCGGGCTACCGAGAGCATCGACGTACGCCGCTGCATGGTCGCCCGCATCTCAGGCCGGAATCGCGAGAGTTCGCCCCGGGCGCTTGCTTTGCCAGAGTAAAGGGCCAGATCAGCCGTCTTAAGCAGGTCTCGCGCGGCACGCCCATCCTGTGGGTAGAAAGCCAAGCCTGCCGTCGCCTGACAGTCGAGCGCGATCGAGTCGGTCGCAATTGGCGCGCGTAGTGCCCGTAACGCGACACGAAGAATGTTTTCCGCGGCTCTGTCAAACCAAACGCACCGGCTCCGCGAGCGGGCGAGGGCTTGTGCATCGCAGGGTGCTTCAGCTACTATCCGAAGGCTGTCAGTGCCGCGAACTCTCTCGAGCTGGTTTCGAGATTGCCTTCGTTCGCCTGCCATCGAGCAAGCGAACGGGGCAGAAACTCGCCCATCTCGCGTTAGGTGCAGTTGCTTTGACAACACCAGACCGCCCGATAGCGGACCGGCAGTTGTCCACCCGCCCTTGTACTTCGCTATGCGTCGAGAGCAGGGGTGGGTTCAACCGCCTGCTCTCAACACGATAATCATTTCCCTTAGAGCGACTTGGCGTAGATTTGATACACCTTGTTGACCTTGCTGCCGATCGCCTCCGCGATCGCGTTCATTCCCTGATTGTCGTCGAGGATCCAGCCGATCTCTCCGCGCGTCGCGCCGTAGTTCCTGACGGAGGCCTGGCGGATCTGGTCGATCATCATGAAAGCGAGCTGGCTTGCCATGCGCGACGACTGCAGACGCCGGACGACGCCCATGAGCGGCACGCGCATGGTGCGGACCTTGGGCCGCCTCAGCCACAGCAGCAGCCTTGCCCACCCGAACGGCAGAAGCGAGCCCCTGAGCGGCTTGAGCACCTCATTGAGATCGGGGAGGGTCATCATGAAGGCGACCGGCTCACCGTCGACCTCGGCGATCAGGATGAGGTCCTCGAACACGATAGGCTTCAGCTTCTTCCCCGTGAACGCGACCTCCTCGTCGGTGATCGGCACAAAGCCCCAGTTGCGGCCCCAGGCATCGTTGAGAATGGCCATGATGATAGCCGCCTCGTCCTCGAAGCGAGACTTGTCGACCTGCCTGACCCGGATGCGCGGGTTCCGATGGCCGGAGTCTATCACCCGCTGCAGGAGCGGCGAGAAGCTGCGGGTGATGTCCAGGTCCCAGGTCTTGAGCTGCTTGACCGGCTCGTATCCCGCGGCCACGATCCACGGCCGATAGGCGGCGCTGTCGTGCCCCATCATGACGGTAGGCGGGTGGTCGTGCCCCTTGATAAGCAGACCGGGCTCCTCCCAGATCGAGAGGGACACAGGACCCAGGACGCGGGTCATGCCCTTCCCGCGAAGCCAGTCCTCCGCTGCCGCGATGAGCGCGAGCGAGCTCTCCTCGTCGGCGGCCTCGAATAGCCCGAAGAAGCCGGTTCCCGGTCCCATGCCCTGTTTGGGCGGCACGGTCAGGGCGAGATGATCTATATGGGCCGAAACCCGACCGACGACCTGCCCGTCGCGTCGCGCGAGGAAGTACTGGGCGTCGGCATGCGAGAAGAACGGATTGCCGCCCGGCGTTATGAGATCGCGCGCCTCCCCTCTGAGCGGCGCCACCCAATTCGGATCGTTCCGGTAGATCGACCAGGGGAGGTCGAGAAAGATCTTCCGGTCGGCCTTGCCGAGAACGGGGGTGACTTCGACTGACATGCTGATCCTTCCAGATCTGCGGCACGCCCGCGGCTGCCGCTTAGAAACCAGAGCTCGCCCGCACCGTGCGGGTCGGCCTTCGCACTGCCTCCGGTGCGGCGCATAGATGCTGCTTACCTGCTCAGTAGGCGGCGTTTGCGGCCTGGCCGCTTCCTGGGCCGGCGCAGGCCGGCCCGATGATTCGCCTGGGCGAAGGTGGAACGTCAGCTTCTAGGGTGGAGATCGGAACGGCGGCTTTCGGGCAGGCGGGAGGTGGTAGGCGACGGTGCATACCTTTGGCGCCATGCCTTCTGCCGCACGATAAGTGTGGAAGCCCATCTTCTGGCCGTGATCAACGAGACCTTACCCTTCGTCGCGGAGCTCTGCCATTGAAGGCGGGGAACTTGCGTCGAGGAGGGTTATAGCCGCGACGACGCGGTGATCGGACCACCCTTGCCGGCCTGCACAAGAATGGCGGTTCGAAAGGCGGGGTTTGGCGTTGCCGGCAGTGCGAAGCTGACCCCGCGCCCAGACCATGTCCCTAGCGCTTCAAGCTGACGAACAATGTTGCGGTGAGGCAAGGTCCGCCCGCCATTCTCGCCTGCGCGGATCGGTACGTTATTCACCCGCGGATCGTACCTTACCAACCACACCGTCGAAGGCTTCGCTTCAGTCGCCGCGCCGACCGACACGCGATTGCCGCTCGCGGAGATGGCCGGGCCGCCTTCGTGACGAGCCGCTGCGATTGCCGCCTCGAGCTGCTGGCGATTGCTGCCGACGATCGTCTGTCGCCCGCCATTGATCACCACTTGCGGCGTCGCCACCGAGGATCGGCCCCCGCTGCGCGCGTAATCCCACTGGCGCGCGGTGAACTGCGGCCGTGCGAAGGTGTCCTTCCAACCGAGCTGATCCCAGTAGGTGACGGCGAACGAAAGCGGTATCACGTCCGCCCGATCGGCGATCGCATTAAGGTTGGCGTTCGCCGGCGGACAGGATGAACACCCCTGGCTCTGATATAGCTCGACCACGACGGGAGCGCCCCCCACTGCTTTGACGGGCGCCGTTGTCGCAGCGAGGACGCCCGTGACGCAAGTAACGGCCGCGCTCACCGCGCCGGACACCCAAAATCGACCTTTCATCACGCTTCTCCTTTGAAGCAACTTTCAGAGGAGCATACGGTCGTCATCGGCGCCAGGTTACGGACCTCCGCCAAGGACGCGCCCTGTACCCGGTGCGATGCGGGCACCGCATGTGTGCGCGAGCTCCGACCAGCTCCACCGGCATGGCGCACCGAGACGGTCGCCGAACTCGCCAGGCTACCTGCCGCTTCGCTCGAAGCGCCGCTCGAGCACTCGGCGGCCCGCGCCGGTCTGCCGAGCAAAGGAGCACCGCCGGGAAGTCCGGTGTACCTGGCCCTATTGCCTCGACGGCCGATGCTGTTGCGGAAGCGGCGCCCGCCACGTCGGCGCCGCCCTGCTGCTCCACTAGCAGGTAGCGGCCGCTGCCGCCGCCGGCGCCTTCCAGATCATTCTCACGAGTGACAAAGATTCCGCCGGAATCCGTCACCCTGGCCCATGCCGCGCGCGGCGATCTGCCGCCAAAGATGCGCTACTTTATCAAATTCGCCGCCCCGCGTTGCGACAGTCGCTCGCCGCCTTCAAGATTTCAAGGAACGAGTCAGATCCCGGCGTACCATTGGTAGTCGGAGCTATCCTCCCAGTAGCCGCCTTTCCCGGCGCCAAACCGGGCTAGACTGTCGACCGCCTCAACGCGCATCACGTACTTCGCCTGTTTGTATCCGAGCTGCCGCTCCACGCGGAGGCGGAGAGGCGCGCCGTGACCGACCGGAAGAAGCTGGTCGTTCATCCCCCAGGCGAGGATTGTCTGCGGATGATAGGCGTCGACCAGGTCGATGCTCTCGTAGTAAGGATCGCCGTCGAAATCGTCGGCGCAGTGGAATACGACGTACCGCGCGGACGGCAGCACGCCGGCCGCATCAAGCGCGAGCTTGAGCGGAAGACCCGTCCATTTGCCGATCGCGCTCCAGCCCTCCACGCAATCGTGGCGCGTGATCTGGGTACGCGCCGGCATTGATCTGATCTGGGTGAGCGAGAGCTTCTGCGGACGCCGCACGAGACCGTCGACGACGAGCTGCCAATCGGCAAAGTCATTGGCGGCATGGGCCTGATAGGCCTCGCTTGCGGGCAAGGTGTTGCCGTTGGTTCGGAACACCGGCGACATGTCGAGCGCCGAGAACTCGCGTGCGAGCGCGGTGCGGTCGGTGACAAGCCGCTGCGCGCGCATCGTCAACCCCTCGCCAAGGCTCAAAGTCTCCTGGACCTTGGGCGATGCGGCGATCCGGTCGCAGCCGGCGAGCAGCAGCCCTCCGGCACCCGCGCCAAGCGAGCCGATCAAACGGCGGCGGGTGAGCATCGTCATTGGCCACGCTCCTTCGGTAGGCGATACCAGCCCGTGATGATCGAGCGCAGCTCGTTGAGCGAGCCGGCGAGCACCACCATCGTCAGATGGACGACGATGAAACCGGCCAACAGAGCGGCGCAGATGAAATGGACCGAGCGCGCCGACTGGCGACCGCCGAACAGATCGATAAGCCACGGCCAAGCCGCATCGGTGCTGGGGGACATGGTAAGGCCGGTCAGCACGATGATTGGCAGAAGCCCGAAGATCACGCCCACATAGCTGAGCTTCTGAAGGATATTGTAGCGCCGTGCCGCTTCGCCGGTGTGAAATCGCAGGCGCGCATGGTCCTTGATGTCCTGCCAGAGGTTGCGCGGGCGCAGCTCTTCAGCAGTGGGCGCAAGGTCATGCTGGACGTGCCGGGAAACGACGCCCCATGCCCAGAACAGGAGCCCGGGCACGACGAGCAACCAGGCGAAGAAGAAATGCCATTGGCGCGCGCCGGCGAGGTTGTAGCTCGACGGGATCGTTACCAGCGGCGGGAAGGCCCGATGCTGCCCACCCGCCACGCCGAGAAAGCCGGTGGTCGGAACGGTTAGCGGGCCGACCCGGAGATAGCCCTGATCGTCGTGAGCTCCGATCTCCAGCCACGGCATGTCCTGATTTGCACCATATCGGCCCCAATAAAGATGCGGATGCGCGTTGAAGATCATCATGCCGCTCATCAGCAGGACGAAGATCGACAGTGCGTTGAGCCAATGCCAGAGCCGAACAGGGCGACGCTGGCGATAGACGAGATCGCCTCCGACAGGTGCGGCAGGGGCGGGTGCCTCGCCGTCATCGCTCAGAACCGTGCGTGCGGGATCATCATACGTCGCCATGAACAGCGCCTCGAATAGGATCGGGCGCCGTGCCGAAGCGCGGCGCCCTGGACTGCTCATTTGCCGGACTTCATCATGTCATCGTGCTTCATCATGTCGGGATGAGCCTTCACCAGCGCTGCACACTTGCGATCCTTCATCATCGCGTCGTGCGACATGGCGTTGCAGGCCTTCATCTTCTTCATGTCGGCAGCCGACATCTTCGTCGACTTCATCTGGTCGTGGGATGCCATCGCGTCCTGGGCGAAGGCGGGGGCCGCGCCGCCAAGAGCGAGGACGGAAAGGGCGATCATCAGGGTGTTGCGCATGAAACTTCTCCTCGGGAAAATGGACGTCGGATTGTTCGCGTCCCCACTGACGCCTTGGTGGATGCGCGAAGACACGGCTCGCTCGGGTATCCTGGGGGCGTTGGCGAGCCGCGTCCCGCCACTCCTACGCAGCCTCGCCATGTTCGGTTACGGCTCAGGAAGGATTGTTGGATGGAAGCAGCGCGCGCTTGATTTCCCCGTCGTTCTCGCGCTTGAAGGGATGGTATTTGCCGACCGCCCGGGCGCAAACGGCCGCCGGGCGGGCGTCGACGATGTCGAACAGCCGCTTCAAATTGGGACAGGGAGAAAGTGGATCATCCTCGCCTTTGCGAACCCGTGAAGCGCGTTCGAGCCACCCCCAGGCCGACATGTCGACGATCGTATAGTCGTCGCCGACTATGTAGCGGCGTCCTTCGAGATGATCATCGAGCACCTGATAATGGCGCTCCGCTTCGCGGCGATAGCGGTTTACCGCGTAATCCAGGCCATCAGGCGCCGCGAACTGAAAATGCACTGACTGGCTCGAGTAGGGGCCGAGGCCAGAGGCAATGAACAGCAGCCAAGATAATAGCTCCGGACGGTTCTCAGCCGCCCCGAGGAACTTGCCGGACTTTTCCGCCAGGTAGAGTAAAATTGCGTTAGAATCGAACACCCGGGCTTCGCGGCCGCCCGGGCCATCGGTGTCGACGATCGCGGGAACCTTACCGTTCGGATTGATTGCCCGAAACTCCGGCGAGTGCTGATCGCCCTTGCTGCAGTCAACCGGCATGACCTCATAGTCGAGGCCCGCTTCCTCCAGAAACAGCGCGATCTTCGCCGGGTTGGGTTCGGGGTGGTAGCAGAATTTGATCACCGAGCGGCTCCTGCGGTTATCCGCATTCGGCGCAGACCGTTAGCGGCAAGCGCGAAGCAGGACGCCAGCAGTACGGCGTCCTTCATCAGAAACTGGCCGGTCGAGCCCAGGAAGGGCGCGCCGTAGCCGGATTGCCAGAAAGCGGGCGCGCCGAGCGAGAAGCTCAGCGTCACACAGAAGGTAAAGACACCCATAGCGCCGCCGACGAAGCTCGCTCGGGGCGACATCGCGCCGATTGCGATTATCGCGCCGGTCAGCAATTCGATCGTCCCGATCACATTGCTCGCGCCACGCTCGCCCCAGAGCGGATACATCCAGCTGAACAGCGGGTAGTGACTGGCGATTTTTGCCACGCCCTCGGCTTCATAGGCCGCGAACTTCGCGGTGCCGAACAGCGCGAATATCAGAACGATCGACCATCGGAGTCCGGCGACGATCACGGCATCGGTCGGAACGTAGCGAATGTTCATATCGGCCCCTTCTTTTGGGGCTCATGCGCAGCAGCTTGGCGATCGGTTACAGGCGGGCGGCATTCCTTGAGCAGCAGTCAGGTCACCAGCGCAACAGCCGCGGTCCCAGCAATGCTCCGGCTCCGGCTGCGAGCAGAATGCCCAGGCTGTACCACGTCAGCACGAAGATCGCCGACTCTTCCGGGCAATGCAGGCAATAGATCGTCGCTGCCCATGCGCCCGCCCCGAGCCCCGAGACCGCACCGGCGGCCCTGAAGTTCGTCGGCGCAAGCCTGCGGAACGACCATAGCAGGCCCGCGAAGATCGGCGCCGCGAGCGCCAGCACCAGCCAGGGGCAGAGCGTCCAGCTTCGCCCGAGCCACAGCGCCAACCAGTCTCCCGACGGCGTCCGCGCGAGTTCGCCGACGCCGATCCCGGTAAGAATCAAGGCGGGGATCGCCAGGAGCCAGAGATTGCGCAGCGAGAACGGCGTCGGCCGACCCAGGCGCGTGATTGCGTAGATCGCCCCGATGCCCAACGACGTCGTGTAGGTCCACTTCATCCAGAAAGGAAAGCCATGCATCGCGATCTTGAGATCGGGCCGTACACCCAGGGCGAGGCTGACGAGGATCATCGCTACGAGACCACCGGCCGCCACGCCCAGTGCGACTCGTTTGACGAGCGCGTAGCGTGACACACGCGGCACGTCGCGACTGAGCGTCTCGATCAAATGTTCGGTGGTCATCTTCATGTGATTTTAATACGCGCGGCGAGCGCTTTCAGGCCGCGGTGCACAGAGATCTTTACGTCCGACTCTCCGATGCCGGCGCCGGCGGCCGCTTCCGCGACGCTGTGGCCGCTCAAATGCGTATCCCGAATGGCACGCGCCTGTTTGGGTGATAGCGTGTCGAGCATCCGATCGATGTCGACACGCGCATTGGCCGCCTCCTCGAAGCCTTCGATCACGAGAATCGATTCCACGTCCTCGATCGGAAGCGTTTGCCGTAGTCGCCGGAAGTGATCGATCATGCGGTGCCGCGCGACGGCATAGAGCCACGCCGTGAACGGCCGCTCCCTATCGTAGGTCGCACGACGCGCATGCACGGCGATCAGTGTCTCCTGTACCATATCCTCGACATCCTCCCCGTTGGGGACGCGCCGGCGATAAAAGGCATGTAGCAAAGGCACCAGCGAGCGCAGCAACGCGCTATGCGCCGTTGCGTCGCCGTCGAGGCTGCCGATCATCAGCGACTTGAGTTCGGCTTCGGTCGTTGCCATCCACGCTCCGGTCAGATTTACGCCGGACGGCTCGCATCGGTTACAAACCCGACGAAAACCGCCTCTCCCTCACGAACGATAGAGCCGCGGAAACATGCTCTTGAGCGCGTCTACCTTTGGGCGATCGTTGATGACGATATACGGGTAGGTCGGATTCTTCGCCATGAAGTTCTGGTGGTATTGTTCGGCCGGATAGTAGGTATTGCTGTGTTCGATACTGGTCACGATTGGGCGCGGGAAAGTCCGTGACTGTGTGAGTTGTTGAAGATAGGCACGGGCGATCCGCTCCTGCCTCGCCGACTGCGGGAACAACGCCGTGCGATATTGCGTGCCGTGGTCCGGCCCCTGATAGTTGAGCGTGGTGGGATCAACGACGACCGAGAAATAGACGCGCAACAGCTCGGCATAACTGACCTTGGCTGGATCGAATACGATCCGCACCGCTTCCGCGTGGCCCGTCGTGCCGGTCGAGACCGCCTCATAGCTGACCGAACCCGTTTTGCCGCCGGCATAGCCGGACGTCGCCGACAGGACGCCCTTCACATGATCGAAGACGCCTTCGACGCCCCAGAAGCAGCCGCCGGCGAAGATCGCGGTTTCGATCTTGCCGGTCGCAGGCGCCGTTACGCGAGGCTGCGGTGCATCGACGAATGTCTCGGCCGACGCCCGACCGCCAGTCGCCGCTCCTGCGGCGATCGCTAAGGCCAGCGCGCTCCCGAGCGCGACTTGAGACAATGTACGCATGAGCGGAATACTCCTCAGACGCCAGCTCCTACGCAGCATCCTCGTTCGGCGTTACAGCGTAACCGCCCGGTCTTTCCGGGCGTATGATCGCACATGACCCGGACTCACGACCGCCGAACGTTCCTCGCCACCAGCGCGCTTGCGCTCGCTGGTAGTCTGGCTGCCGCTTACGCCGGACCGGTTTTGGCGGCTCGGCCGCAACCGTTGCGGCTCTCCGACCCCGAGTGGCGTCGGCGGCTGTCCCCATCGGCCTATGCGGTGCTTCGCCACGCCGAAACCGAGCGGCCTTACTCGAGCCCGCTCACTAGCGAGCACCGCGTCGGCACCTTCGCGTGTTCGGGGTGCGCGCTTCCCCTGTTCGCGTCGCGCACCAAGTTCGACAGCGGCACTGGCTGGCCGAGCTTCTGGACCCATCTGCCCGATGCCGTCACCGAGCACCGCGATGGGACGCTCGGGATGGTCCGCACCGAGGTACGCTGCGCGCGCTGCGATGGCCATCTCGGTCATGTGTTCGACGATGGTCCGCGACCGACCGGCCTTCGATATTGCATGAACGGCGTCGCTATGCGCTTCGCACCCGCCGGCAAGGCCTGACATTAATGCGCTTCGACAGGCAGCTCGATCAACCCGTGCCGGTCCAGGCGCGTCTCGGCGCGCTCCTGCACAGAGCGCCGCGGGCGCGAGCGATAGGATGAAATGATGCGCTGGTCTGAGCTCGGCGCCTGGCTGGCGGGCCGGCAACCCTCAAGCAACACGATGCTGCTCCATCACCATGATGCCATGCTGAAGCCCGATCCAGCGCGAACGGTGATCCGGCCTTTCGCGCCGGGTTACCCGCAGGGCCACGACAATGGCCGATCGCGCTTTGAGGTCGTGGCCGACCGGGTGCTTAGCTTCGACGACACGCAGGTGGACACCGCCCTGCGCGCCGTGTTGAAGGCCATGGATGGCCGTCATCGCGATGTCGAGGCCACGCTTCAGCGAAGGTTCCACGCAATTCGGCCGGCGCTGCCCGCATCGGCCGATATCGACGCCCCGCGCCAGCGGCTGATCGGCGCGTTCTTCACGGAGGAATATGCTTTCGAGGCGGCAGCGCTCTTCAATCCGAGCGTCGTGCTCCATCCTGATCAACAGAACGTGCCCCACGGGAGCCTGCGCATCGTCATGTCGTTGCGTGGCATCGGCGAAGGCCACGTCTCGTCCGTCAGCTTTCGAACGGGCCTATGGACGCCGGGTGGCGGTGTGCTGATCGATTCGGTCGGGCCGACTACCCAGGCACCGATCGTCGACGACATGGCGATCGCCGACGATACGGCCCGGCTTGAACTTCATTGCGGCGGAAGCCGTGTTGTCTCCGAGACCGTCCTGTTTCCCCTCCTGCCGAGCCAGCGGCAGGGCATCGAGGACGTCCGCCTGGTCCGCTTTGTCGAAGACGACGGCAGCACCACTTACTATGGCACCTACACCGCCTTCGACGGGATGCACGCCCGATCCGAGATGCTGATCGGCACCGACTTCCGGTTCTGGGAGATGCGCAAGCTCGCCGGCGACGCGGCGGGCGCCAAGGGCATGGCATTGTTTCCGCGGCGCATTGGCGGCAGATATGCGATGCTGGGCCGTCAGGACGGCGAGAGCATCTGGCTGCTCTTCTCCGACGATCTCTACACCTGGGATGGCGGGGCCAAGCTGATTGAGCCGCTCTACCCCTGGGATGCCGTACAGATGGGCAACTGCGGCTCGCCTCTCGAAATCGACGAGGGTTGGCTCGTCTTGACCCACGGCGTCGGCGCCGTGCGAAATTACTGCATGGGCGCGGCGCTGCTCGACCGTCACGATCCGTCCCGCGTGCTCGCACGGACGCCCGAACCGATCCTGCAGCCGAGCCCCGACGAGCGCGACGGCTACGTGCCCAACGTCGTCTATAGCTGCGGCGCGATGGTGCACGGCCGTGAGCTACTGATCCCCTATGGTGTCGCCGATAGCTTCACCGCCTTCGCCACCGCGCGAGTCGATGACCTTCTTGCCCGCATGGCGTGAATCGAACGTCACGCCAACGCAGCGAGCCTGTCACGCAGCCAGCTTTGTGCTGGATGGTTGGTCGTGCGTTCGTGCCAGATGCAGGCGATGGCAAATCCGGGTACGCCGAGTGGCGGTTCCAGCACCTGCAGTCGGTCTGACCAACCGTTCGCGATCCGACGTGGAAGCACCGCGATCATATCGGATTGTGACACGATCTCCGGCACGATTAGGAAGCCCGACGTGGACAGGGCAACGGTACGACGGCGGCCGATCGCCTCAAGAGCCGCGTCGGTGGGCCCGGAAAAGCCGCCGCCCCTAGTTGAAACGACGACGTGGTCCAGCGCGCAGAACACGTCCAGATCGAGGGTGCCGCGAACGACCGGATGTCCTTGGCGTGCGATGACCACATACTCCTCTTCGTAGAGCTGGTGCTGGCGCATTCCCTCGGGCGCGGTTTCGGGCCTTGCCAGTGCCAGGTCCACCTCGCCACGCTCTAATTGTGTCGCGAGTGCCATCAGGTCGGGCAACGAGCGCCAAGCGATGCGGATCATCGGCGCCTCGGTCCGCAAAACGACCGAATAGCGTGCGAGCAGCGCATACTGGACGTAGTCGCTCGCCGCGATCACCACCGTCGCCTGCAGGGTCTCCGGATTAAACGGCGCGCCTTGCTCGACGACCCGGCGAACACCCTCGAGTGCCTCCTGCAGTGGCTGCATCATATCGAGTGCCCGCTGGGTCAGGACCATCCCGCGCTGGCCCGGGATAAGGAGCGGATCGCCGAGCGCCTCACGGAGCCGCGCCAGCCGTGCCGATAAGGCAGGCTGACTGAGATTTAGTCGGCGCGCGGCGCGTGTGACGTTGCGCTCGGCGAGCAGGGTCTCGAGCGTCGCGAGAAGTCCGAGATCGAGATTTCTGGTATCCATCTTTTGGATGACTCCACTTAAAAGTTTCGATTTCAAGACCCACGATTACCGCGCCATGTATAAGCAGCGGGGTAAATCCCGCAGCACCTTAATCGACGGCACGGATACCAGTTCCCCTATGAAAGCTATCCAGGCTTATCCGCAGCAGGGGCTCGACGGTCTGATGCTTATGGACCTCCCCGACCCCGGCGAACCCGGACCGACCGCCATCCGAGTGCGCGTGCACGCCACCTCCCTGAACTTCCACGATCTGGGCGTGGTGATAGGGCGGCTGCCTTGCGCCGAGGGGCGCATCCCCATGGCCGATGGCGCCGGGGTCGTGGAAGCGGTCGGCTCCGACGTCACGGAGTTCAAGCCCGGCGACCATGTCGTATCCACCTTCTTTCCGACCTGGCTGGACGGCGAGGCTACCGTCGCCGACTTCGCCACCACGCCGGGCGACGGGATCGACGGCTTCGCCCGAGAGGTGGTGGTGGCGCCCGCCACGTCCTTCACGCGCGCGCCGGCCGGCTGGAGCCACGCCGCCGCCGCGACCCTGACCACGGCCGGGGTGACGGCCTGGCGCGCCCTGGTAGTCAACGGCGGCCTCAAGGCCGGCGACAGCGTGTTGGTCCTCGGCACGGGCGGCGTGTCGATCTTCGCGCTGGAGATTGCCCGGGCCATGGGCGCCACGGTCATCGCGACTTCTGCCTCCGACGAGAAGCTGGAGCGGCTCCGCGCGATGGGTACTGCGCACGTCATCAACTATCGCCAGGACGAGAATTGGGGCGACCGGGTGCGGGAGATCACCGGCGGGGCCGGCGTCGATCACGTGGTGGAGGTGGGCGGCCCGGGCACGCTGGCGCAGTCGATCAAGGCCGCGCGTGTCGGCGGCCACGTCTCTTTGATCGGAGTGCTGACCGGGATGGGGGGCGAGGTGCCGACAGCCATGCTCATGGCGCGGCAGCAGCGGCTTCAGGGCCTGATCGTGGGCAGTCGCCGTCACCAATTGGACCTGATCCGCGGTATCGAGGCCGTTCGCGGCCACCCGGTGATCGATCGCTCCTTTCCGCTGGCCGAAATCGCGGACGCCTTCCGGCTCCAGGACTCTGGCGGCCATTTCGGCAAGATCGTCGTCGAATACTGACCACCCCAATAACTAACAGGAAGGGATCATCATGAAGGTTCTCATCGTCTACGCGCACCCCGAACCCACTTCGCTAACGCGGCAGTTGGTCAACGTGACCGCTGAGACGTTGTCGGCAGCGGGACATACCGTCATGCATTCGGACCTCTACGGTATGCAGTGGAAGGCGGTGTACGACGCCCATGACTTCCCAAAGCGTGTGAACCCCGAACGTCTGTCACTCATCCATGAGGGCGGCCACGCTTACGAAAGCGGGCATCAGTTGTCCGACGTTGCGGTCGAGCAGCAGAAGCTACTCGCGGCCGATGCTGTCATCTTTCAGTTTCCGATGTGGTGGTACTCGGTGCCCGCGATCATGAAGAGCTGGATCGAGCGGGTCTTCGTCTGGGGCTTCGGCTTCGGCTATAAGGACGGCACCAATAACTACCGTTTCGGCGACGGCGCGCTCAAGGGGAAGCGAGCGCTGGTCGAAGTGCAGACAGGCGGCGGGGCGGCCGACTATGGCCCGCGAGGCATCAATGGGCCGGTCGAGCAACTGCTGTTCCCGCTGACTCACGGCGCGCTGTTCTACGCCGGCATGGACGTGCTCCCGACGCACGCGGTCCATAGCACGATGGCCGTTTCCACGCAGGAGCAAGTGGAGGCGATCAAGGCAGCATGGCGTGAGCGTCTTGCCGGACTGTTCACCGACACGCCAATCTCGTTCCGGTCGCAAAATGGCGGTGACTACCCCGATCGCCACACCTTGGCCGACCACGTCGCGCCGGGCCAGACCGGCCTCGTCGCGCACTTTGCCGATCCGAACGACGCATAAAGATCAACACCGATGCCGGGCGGTCAGGGCCGCCCGGCGACGGCGAGATTCCTATTGTCGACGCGCCGACCGGAGGGGCGGGCGACGTGCCAGAGGCCGGGCCTAGGTCACGGCCGCAGCGCATTCAGGGCTGATCGTCCGCAGTCGCCGGCATCGACCGGACCTGATGGGCAACACCAAAGATGTGCGCGCAACGATCTGAAGAGGGATGAAAGAAGCAGGGCATGACCAACTTCAGCGATTACCGCGACGGATTTCCGAATGCCCGGCTAACGCGATCGGACACTGGCGTCCTCGAGATCGCGCTCCATACCGACGGGAATAGCCTGGTCTTCAACGGCCACACGCACGAGCAGTTCGTGGACCTGTTCCACGACGTTGGGCAGGATCCGGACAACCGGGTCGTCATTCTTACCGGCACCGGCGACACCTTCATGGAGGAGTTCTCCGCGGACGGCATCGAATTTTCCCCGCAGGGATACAACAAGATCTTCCGGGACGGCCGCAAGGTCCTCATGAACATCCTCGACATCGAGGTGCCGATGATCTCGGCGGTCAACGGGTCGACGCGGATTCACTCCGAATACGTGCTTCTCACCGACATCGTCCTGGTGACGCCAGAGACGGTCTTTCAAGACAAGCCGCACCTCGGGATGGGGGTGACGGCCGGTGACGGCGTGAACCTCATGTGGCCCGAGGTCATCGGCAGCGTAAGGGGCAGGTACTTCATCCTGATGCGGCAGGAGCTCGACGCTGCCACCGCCAAGGAGTGGGGCGCCGTCAACGAGGTCGTGCCGCGAGAAGCGCTCCTGCCCCGAGCCCACGAGATCGCGGAAACGCTCGCCGCGTTGCCCAACCTTACGACCAGCTATGCCCGCATCGCCCTCACACATAAGCTCCGCCGCATCATCGATGAGGGCGTCGGATACGGGCTGGCGTTGGAGGGGATCAGCGCTCTCGAGGTCGCCAGGACGCAGAGAGCCTGATTGGGCGGAGCTTTGATTCTGCCAGCGTCGGCCGCCCACCCCGGCGGCGATGTTCAACGACGAAATACGCAACACCAAGGAGCCAGATACGATGATGAACGCGATCGAATGGCCGCAAGGCTATGTCCCCGGCTACACCGATAATTTCGTCACGAACGAGGCCATCGTCGCCGGGCTGACCGCTGCCGAGATTTGGCCGTTCCTCACCGAGCCGACGCGCTGGCCGAGCTACTATGCCAACAGCGCCAACGTGCGCTTCCCGAACGGCGATGGTCCAGCCCTCGCACTCGGCCGCCGCTTCTCGTTCGATACGTTCGGCTTCCTGATCAACGCCGAGGTAGTGGAGTACGTCGCCCCGGCCGGCGACCAGCCCGGCCGGGTTGGCTGGCACGGTTGGGGCGGCGAGGGCGATGGCCGCCTGGACGTACACCACGCCTGGTTGATCGAGGACTTGGAGGGGGGGCGTGTCCGCATCCTGACCCAGGAGACGCAGAACGGTGCGCCGGCCAAGGACTTGGCGACGACCGTGCCGAATTCCATGCTCAACGGTCATCAGGAATGGCTTGACGGGCTGGTTGCCGCAGTTCGCGGCACAAGCGGCGACGGCCGCTAGAAGCCAAAAGCAACGACGGCGGTCTGTTCAAAGATCGCCAGTCCAGGCTCGGGCAGCCCACGGTTAATCGCCCGGGGATAGACATCACCCATACCATTCAGGAGAACATCATGTCTGACGTAGCCGATACTTTCATGCCCCGCTTCGCGCAGTTCATCAACACTGCCGACGGAAAGCTTGGTCAGGAACTCATCGCGGCGGATGCGAAATTTTACGTTCCTTTCCAAAGCGAACCGCTCGTGGGGCCGACGGGCTGGCTCAAAGTCGTCGAGGTGATGCGCGGCGGCTTCCCGGACGTCCAGTGGACGCTCGAGGAGTTGGTCGTCGAGGGTGAGAAGGTCGCCGCAAGATGGACGATGCGTGGCACACACGGCGGCACCTTCTTCGGAGTACCGGCGACCGGAAATCAGATCGCCATTCAAACCATGAACTTCTATGCCATGGCCAACGGGAAGATCGTCGGCGAGCGCGGTCAGCCCGATCTCCTCGGGTTGATGCAGCAGATCGGTGCCGTGCCAGCGGGCAGCTGATCGCAGAGGCTGATCCATCAACGGGTAGGTTTCGCGCTCGCGCCGGCTGAAGTGTATTGTAGTCAAAAAGGCGGCTGACTGTCGGCAATGCCGACCGTCAGCTTGACCTAGTCCACGTCTCGCCGCCGTCTGCGCATACCCGGTGATAGGCCGCTCATGCCTGCTCGCCGATGCCTTTCAGCTACAGGAGCTGGCGGCCACTTCGGCAAGATCGTCCTCAAGTTCTGCAATCGCATCCATCCGAGGCATTGGACCATGAAGGTACTTATCGTTTACGCCCATCCGGAACCCACTTCGCTGACGCGGCAGCTTGTCGACGTGACCGATGAGACGATGTCGGCAGCGGGGCACAGCGTGGTCCATTCGGACCTCTACGGCATGAAGTGGAAGGCGGTCTATGACGCCGATGACTTTCCGGTGCGCGACAACTCCGAACGGCTGTCGTTCATTATGGAGTCAGGCCATGCCTACGGAAACGGGCACCAGACGCCTGACGTGACCGCCGAGCAGCAGAAGCTGCTCGAAGCCGATGCTGTCATCCTGCAGTTTCCACTGTGGTGGTACGGCGTGCCCGCGATCCTGAAGGGCTGGATCGATCGGGTCTATGCCTTCGGCTTCGCCTACGGCTATCAGAACGGCTCCAACGAGTTCCGCTTTGGCGAGGGCATCCTCAAAGGCAAGCGAGCGCTGGTCAACGTGCAGGCCGGCGGCCCAGCAGCCGACTATGGCCCACGGGGCATCAACGGGCCGATCGAGCAACTGCTGTTCCCGCTGACCCATGGCGCGCTGTTCTACCCCGGCATGGACGTGCTCCCGACGCACGCGGTCTATGGCGCGGGTCATGTCTCCACCGCGGAAGAACTGGAGGCGATCAAGGCAGCATGGCGTGAGCGTCTCGCTGGGCTGTTCACCGACACGCCCATCCCCTTCCGGTCGCAAAATGGCGGCGACTTCCCCGATCGCCACACCATGGCCGACCACGTTGCGCCGGGCCAGATCGGCCTTGTCGCGCACGTGAAATGATCCATCGCTTTGAAAATGATTCTGCGGCTCGCGCGATGACCAGGCGGGATGTGGTGACGACGACAATGATGGGAGCAGTTACATCGGCATTACCCAGCGTTGGTCTGGCAAAGGAAGCCGCCTCACGCTTCAAGCTCATTGCCCAAGCACCGGATTTAGCTTGGAATGGAGCCGTCTTTTCAGGAGGAAGGCTGTTTGCAAGCATCCCTGCCTGGATCGGTCCAACGCCGGGCGTTGTCGAAATCGCGGTCGACGGCAGCCATAGACCGTTTCCTGGTGATCGCTGGAATAGCTGGGATGGTCAAAACGAGCCGCTGAAGCGATTTGTCGACATCAACAGTATTTTCGCCGACGTTCGCGGCAACCTCTGGGTTGTGGATGCCGCAGCACCGGGTTTCGGTGAAGGAATTTGGGGGGCTGCGAAGATTGTGCAGATAGACTTAGCGTCGGATCAGGTGGTGCGTACCATTGGCTTCGACGGGAGCGTCATGGGTGAAAACCAACGCTTTGGTCATTTGCGCATTCACGGCGATCACGCGATCCTGACTGAATCGAAGACCGGAGCCTTCGTTATCGTCGATCTACGTGACGGCTCCTCCCGCAAGATACTTTCTGGCCATCCTCTCATGCGGTGCCGACCGGAAGACGTACCTATCATCGAAGGACGCAGGCTAGAGCGAGACGGAAAGCCAGTTTACATCCACAACGATCTGCTGGAGATCGCTCCTGATGGCGAGACCCTGTATTTCTGCTGTCTATTCGGGCGGCGGATGTTCGCGGTTCCCGTTTCCGTATTGAAGGACCCATCCCTTGATGACGCCGCGATCGCGGCCCGCGTAACGGTCGCCTTTACCTTTGATCGCCCGTGGATCGCTGGCATGTGCCGTGATCCGACCGGCAATCTATTCATGACCGATGCGGAAAATAGCGCGGTTCGTCTCCGCACCCCGAACGGCGGGACCCGGATGCTGGCGCGCGATCCGGAACTGATCTGGCCAATCGCACCGTCTGTTGATGGGAGGGGTAGGCTCTACGTTACCGCCACCCAACTCAATCGTTTGCCGCTATTTGCAGGCGGTGAAGACCGGGTGAAACGTCCTTGGTTGATGTTCAGTCTTCCGGTTCCCACTGGTGACAACCCTGCTGATGCTCCACCTCCTCACAACAGCGATGAGCTTAGCGCACGTTGACACACATAATTATGAACAGAGCTCTTTACCGAGCGCGCCAAACCAGGCGAGCCGATCGCGTGATCAAGCCCGGGAAGACCTTCAGGAAGGTCATGATTCCGGACTGAGACGGTTGGCATTCTCGTCATCCAGTGACCGGCACCATCGGAGAAAACCAAATGCGCATTTTAAGACCGCTCCTGCTGTCGCTGATCCTCGCCGCGCCATTGCCGAAGGCGGCGGCCCAAACTGCTCCCGCCGACGTGCGGGCGGCCGTCGCCGCGCGGGGGAGGCCGGCCGATTCGGTCGCGCTCGACGAAAGCCGCAAGCCCGTCCAGGTGCTGAAGTTTCTCGGGCTAGAACAGGGTGACCGCGCGCTTGACCTGTTCACCGGAACCACCGCCCCGTTCACGCGCGTCGGCTATTATGCCGAGATCATCGGCCGCGCGGTCGGTCCCAAGGGTGCGGTGGTCGCGTGGGAGCCCGCCAATCTGCTCGACGATGCAGGCAAGAAGAACTTCGCCGGCCTTGTCGCGCGCGTTCCCAATGTCCGCCTGATCTCGAGCACCGCCGCCGATCTGACACTCGACCCTGCGAGCTTCGACTTCGTGCTGATGCACCTCGTCTACCACGACACCTATTGGGAGAACGAACAGTTCCAGTTTCCGCGGATGGACCCGGACGCGTTCCTCGCCAAAATCTTCGCGGCGACCAAGCCAGGCGGGATTGTCGGCGTCGTCGATCACGTCGCCGCGCCCGGCGGCGACACACGTGATGTCGTTAGAAAGCTCCACCGCATCGACCCGGTGAAGCTCCGCGCGGATTTCGAACATGCGGGGTTCAAGCTTGAAGCCGAGTCCGATCTGCTGCGCAACCCCGCCGATGACCATTCGAAGCTGTCGCTCGATCCCGCGATCCGCGGCAAGACTGACCGCATCATTTACCGCTTCCGCAAACCAAGTTGAGTGGGCGCTGTCATCCCTGAACTCCCACGACCTAGGCGTCGGCGACAGGACGGCAGCCGACCGTCATTGGCTGTATCCCCATGGCCTATGGCACCGAAGTGGTGGAGGCGGCCGGTTCGGAAGTCACGGAATGGCTCTGTCAAAGCTAATGCACCTGCGGCAACGGGCGGGGTAGGAGAGGGGCATGCCCCGCCCGCGCAAGCCAGCCAGTCCGTTTCGCTACTTCAACTCGTCGCCCGAGGTGATCCGGTTGGTGGTGCTAATGTACGTGCGCTTTCCGCTTTCGCTGCGGAACGTGGAGGACCTGCTGTTCGAGCGCGGGATCGACATCTGCCACGAGACGGTGAGGCTATGGTGGAACAGGTTCGGTCCGCTGTTTGCGGGTGAGGTGCGGCGCCAGCGGGTCAACCGGATGCGCGGCTTTCGTCACTGGCGCTGGCACCTGGACGAGATGTACGTGAAGCTGAACGGCGAAATGGTCTATCTGTGGCGAGCGGTGGATCACGAGGGTGAGGTTCTAGAGAGCTACGTCACCAAGACCCGTGACAAGAAAGCGGCGCTCGCCTTTATGAAGAGGGCGCTCAAGCGCCACGGCTCGCCTGAGGCGATCACCACCGATGGTCTGCGCTCCTACGGTGCCGCGCTGACCGAGCTCGGCACGCGCGAGAAGCAGGAGGTTGGCCGCTGGGCCAACAACCGGGTGGAGAACTCGCACCTGCCGTTTAGGCGACGAGAGCGGGCGATGTTGAGGTTTCGGCAGATGCGGACCTTACAGAAATTCGCCTCGGTCCACGCCAACGTCCACAACCACTTCAACCACGAACGCCACCTCGTCGATCGCCAGACCTACAAGCAGCGCCGCTCCGCGGCGCTGGCTGAGTGGCAGGCGCTCGTCAGCTGATCCGACGCGAGCCGGGGGCGAGTTGCATCGTGTAGAGACGAGTTCGCATTAGATTGACAGCACCACCCTGCGCTGCACAAGCCTTCGCCCGCTCGCGGAGCCGGTGCGTTTGGTTTGACAGAGCCGGGCGATGCGGTGGTCTGGAAAGCGGAGTTGTCGGCGTCCACCAGCCCCGACTGCTTTGTCTCGGTCGAGCGCGAGGATGATGCGCTCACCGCCCGCACATATCAGGGTTATGAGCTGACGATATGCGTGCGGACTGGGCAGAACGCTTATTTGACGGTGGGGCGCGTCGGTGGATCGATCGCTCTTCCGCGATGTTCTCGCACCCAACGACGCTTAGTCGATCAGGAGAGAAGATGAGAGCACGACCCTCCGCACGCACTAGCCCGGTGAATAGCTTGCTGATTCGGCATATCTGGCGCTAGTCGCGCTCGCCAGCATCTCGATCGCGGCCGGAACCGGCTTAGTGGGTTGAATGTTCAGCCCGCTTGATCAGCGACCACGGCGCATTCGCTGCGCTGCGATCTGCGCGTCTCTTCTATGCCGTACGACCCTGTCAGCTCGCATCTCATGCTCGAGAGCTTCAAGCCTCAGCCGGTCTGCGTCAGGACTTTGCCCGAACATACCGGCGATCCGACGACAGAGGTCAGCTTCACGCCGAAGGCAAAGGGGATCATCGATCAGCATATGTCAGCCCCCGCATACTCAGTCATCGCCCTCCTACCTGCTAGAAGCAAAGGCGGCACAAAGGGGATTGCCAAACGAGAGCAGTTAACCTGCATCTAAGCGCCAATCAGCTGCGGAGGATGAGGTTGGCGAGACAGGTCGCACAAGCGCCGATCAGAGCTTATTCGTACCAACGATTTAGCAGTCCCTCGCAAGCGAACGGCGACAGCCTCGCACGGCAGACTGCGTTGGCGAGAGCCTATGCCGAGCAGCACGGTCTGCGCCTAGACGAGGAGCTTACCTATCGCGACCTGGGCGTCTCGGGCTTTCGCGGCAAAAACGCCGCTCATGGCGAGCTGGCCTGCTTCCTTGAGGCGGTCCGAGCCGGTCAGATCCCAGAGGGTAGCTTCCTACTGATCGAGAGCCTGGACCGGCTCAGCCGTGACAACATTCTTCGAGCGCAAGCCATTCTCACGAACCTCGTTGTGTCCGGCGTCAACGTGGTCTCGCTAGCGGACAATCGGCTCTACTCCGAGGAGAGCCTATCCGACGATCCGCTAGGTCTCATCTACGCTTTGCTTGTGTTCATACGGGCTAACGAGGAGAGCGCCACCAAGTCGATGCGCGCGCGCCAAGCGTGGACGCGGAAACGTGAAGCCGTCGCGTCCAAGGTTCTAAGCACCAGACTGCCCGAATGGCTAACCCTTGAGGATGGACGCATTGTTCCGATCCCCGAGCGGGCGGAGCTGCTGAAGCGCATCTTCACCGACGCGGAGAAGGGACAGCCACCACAGCTGATTGCTGAGGCGCTCAACGAGGAACAGGTGCCGCGCTGGAGCATCAACGGCCCCTGGGAACGCACCACGATCGCGGCTTTGATTAACAATCGCCGGGTTACCGGCGCGCTTCCGCTCTACGAGTTTGTTTACAAACGCAACGTGCAAAACCGGCTGCCCATCGGTGTCGTCGGTGGCTACTTTCCAAGGATCATCGAACCCGAGGTCTTCCTTCAGGTTTGGTCCATCTGTAGTAATCGGCGCCGCGGAGGGAGCGCGGCTAAACGCAACGTCTTCGCTAATCTGCTGCGATGCGCCGACTGCGGTGCCGACGTTCGGCACAGACCCATCGGTGAAGGCGGACAACAGGCCCTTGTCTGCGCAGCAGCTAGCATCGCACATCGGTGTGACGCCCCTGAGCATTCGTATGCTGCTCTGGAAAGCGCAGCGCTTGCTCACCTTGGCCCATGGTCCGCCGAGGGTATCTCATGGGTCAGGAACACTGATCCCGGCGGCTGGCGGAATTCACGCGGCGCTCCTTATCGACTGCTCGGCAATGCGGCGCTTTCCTTGCATAACGACCGGCTTCGCAGCGATATAGCCCAACGCTTTCCCGACCGGATCGGCGAAGGGCCAAGCTTGGCAGACTACATGACCACACATCTAGGCCGGCGGTACCTGATGAATGACTGCTCGACCTTGGTAAGCGCCGCCGCGACCGGTCTGTCCACGTCGCGCACAAGGGTGAACACGAACGCTGCCTTGCGGCGCATGTTCAGTCACGGAACGGTAGATCTGAGAACAGGAACATGCACGCTCTCATGCGGAAGCGCCGGCTCGATCGAGATCAGATCCCATACATAGATGCTTCGCGTTCAACGGACCCTTATTCCTTATCGGTAGGTGACAGTTGTCGGGTCTAGACCAGCCGATACGCTGCGCCGGCCACCATCCTCATGGGGCGGCGCAGCCATTTCAACTTCCGTCTCATTCGAGCAAGGGGATGACCTACGCGAAATCACCTAGGTACTTGGTCTCCGCCTCGGGCAGGTCAGAGGTGTCATCCTCGGTGCGGCCATCGCCCTTAAGATCCTCGGCGTTAAGATCTTCCTGCTCCTTGCCGAGGATGTCCCTGTCTTCGCCGTTCTCACCGGGATCGTTGGCGCCGCCATCGTTAGCGTCGTCGCGTTCGGCCTGATCAACCATGTAACATCTCCTATCGGAGGAGCTGAACGGCTGGCGTCCTCGGTCGGGCCCGATGCGCTTGGTCCATCGTTCTTCCCGGCAAGTTCGCTTTTGCGGACCTGCCGGTCTGAGCCCTACATCTCGGCACGCAGGTTCCTCGCGGACATATCGGAGATCTGGCATGGCGACCTACCCTTTGAGCGAGCCTGCTACTGCTTACGTCAGCGATGACAACGGCAATCCCACCTCGCAGCCTCTCTTGCAGGGCTCGCTGAGCAATGCGTAGCGATCGTAGAGGACATGCCGCAGGACGAGCGCTCGTTTGCGTCAATCAAAATGGATGCGCTCGATCTCAGCTACGGCCCAGCCGAAGTGGACGAGCTAATCCGCTATCTTCACGATGAGGACACCGGCTTGTCCAACCGAGACATCGTAGATGTAGCCGGGGAGTAAAGTAGCCGGGCAAAGATGTTGCGGTCTGGCGCGATCAGCGGCCTTAGATCGAAGGCCGTTCTTAGGAGTCGATGCTCGCACTCGATTACCCGGGCTGCTCAGGTTCTTGCGACCCAACCTCGCCATGTGAACGCGGCATAGAAGCGTTCGATCGTGCCAAAGCCCGCTTCGTGCAGGCACGCTTCGTCGTCTTCCGGCGTCAGCAGCGTCAGGCTGTTCGCCACCGCCGTATGCGCCTGTTCGACTTCCGTCGGATCGGCGCCGGATGCCAGCGCATAGGCGGCGTAACGGGCGAGCCACCTGCTGCGCGCCGGCTCGTCCTGCGGGAAGCTAGCGTGCGCCACGACCAAGGGGGCGCCTGGGCGGAGCCGGCGCCGCATCTCGGCCAGCGTGCGCACGCGCTCCATCCTCGGCAGGAAGTGGAGAGTCAGCAGGCAGGTGGCGGCATCGAATGGTCCGGCGGGGGCGGCGTCGATCGTCCCTTCCACTAGCTCGACCCGCTCGGCATGGTTTTCAAGGGTCGCCCGCGCGAGATCGAGCATCGCTCCGGCGGGATCGACGCCGGTGAAGCGCCAAGCCGGCTGCATCTCCGCCAGGACCTTCAGCTCGAGCCCGCCACCCGCTCCGAGTACCAGCACGTGCGCGTTCGCGGGCGCCTGCTCGGCCAGAAGCACGCCGGCCATGCGCTGGACTGCTTCGTAGCCGGGCATGTAGCGCGGCGGACCCTTGGCATAAGCGGCGACGCGCTCCGGATCGGCAAACATGTCGAGGAAGGTCTGGTTTGCGTCAGCCACTGGGGACTTCCTCATATCGGGGGGCTCGCGCGAAATCGGCCTTGGCGAAGGAGCGGTCGCGGAAGAGATAGCCGTAGTAGAACGTGCGAAGCCGCCGGTGAAACGCGCGGATGCGGTCCTGATACGCCAGCTGTGCGGCAAGGTCGGTCCGAGCGAGGCGGGTGAGCAGCGCCTGCACGCCGACTGAGGGCAGGACCCAGCCGAGCGCGCGGCTGGCGGCATCGCGATCCTCCAGCCCCGCGCGATAGGCGCGTACGCGGGGCGCGACGCTCTCGTCGCCGTTCTGGTGGAAGGCAAGATACCATTTGTAGTGGAAGGCGGGGCCGAGCGGCGCTGAGTCCGCCCATTCGGGATGACGCGCGTAGAAGCGGCGCATCGTCTGCTCGCGTGGGATGTCCCAGGCCTGGTTCACCGCCTCGCGCTGCGCCATCGCGATCTCCGCGCCCTGATGCACCGGCAGCGCGGCGTTGACGGCGACGTTCGCGAGCGTTGGCACAATCAGCACCAGCACCAGCCAGGTCGCCGCCAGCGTCGCGGCATTGGCAACCGAGCTCCAGCGTAGCCGCCCGACCAGTGCGGCGACTGCGGACCAGAAAAGGAGATAGGCGACAATGACGTCCAGCACGGCGAGGATCGTGCCGAGCGCCACGCCTTCTATCGCCGCCGCCACGGTGAACGGCACCGCCAAAGCGGCGCAGAGCAGCGCGAGCCTGAGCCCGGCCCGTCGGCGCCACAGCCCGCGCCCGCCGGGCAGGGCATCGAGCATCCGCTCGCGCCCCGCCTCCCGCTCGCCCGAGCGCAGGTCGTGGAACAGCGCGATGACGAACAGCGGCGCCAGAAAGACCAGCACGAAAGCGAAGTCAAAGCGGCCCGGCAATGCGAGCTCGGGATTGAAGGTATCGCCGTCCCAGATCTGCGCCTCGAGCCCCAGCGCGCGGATCCGCAGGATGTAGGGGGAAACGTCGCGCATCCCCATTGCCGCGAAGGCGAGCGGCGCCGGCGCGTTCCACGTCGGATGGAAGCTGTAATAGGCGGCGCTGCCTGCGTCCTTCTTCGCGTCGATCCAGGCGGCGACGGCACCGATGTCCTCCGCCTGTGCAGCGGGGACGGCGGCGATGGCGGCACGCTGGCGTGCGACTTCCGCCATGCCGGCGGCGAGCGCAGCGACGGTGAGGCAGGTCAGCACCGCTAGCACGAACATCGTCAGCCGCTGGCGGACGAGAAGGCGAAGCTCATAGCGGAGCAGGCTCATCGGCGTGCTCCCAAGCGGCGGGTGGCGAGCGCCAGCATCATGGTTGCGGCGGTTAGCCAGCCGAGGACGATGGCGAGGCCCGGCAACGCGCCACGCGCGAGATCGCTGCCGCTCGCGCGCGCGAACGAGAAGTCGGGCATGGCGGACCAGTTCGTCGCCGCCACGCGCTTGCGGCGATCGGCCCCTGCATCTTCGGCGATGTCGTCGGCGTAGCTGACGTCCTCCGCCTCCATCCGGTTCAATCGCTGCACCAGCGCGTAGCGGTACGCCTCCGCCTGGTCCAGGAAGCGGCGGTGGCCGGCGAAATCGGTCCCCGAGGCGGCCATTGACAGCGCGCGGACCGCGATCGTGGGGCTGAGGATGCCCGCCGCATCGACCAGCGCGATCTGCCGATCCTGCGCTGCGTAGCTCTCGCCCGTATAGCGCGCGAACAGCGAGGACGTCAGCCGCTCGCCTTCCATCCCCACCACGCCCTTGTAATTGACGGGCAGGTCCTCGACGCGGTCCACGCCGTAGCGGTCGAGCACGGACTGCTTGAAGGTGGCGAAGTGCGGATCGGCGGGATTGTGGCTGTCGCCCATTTGCCGCAGGTCCCGCGCGATGGCGACGTCGGTCTGAAGCCGGTTGCGCAAGGGCACTGCCGCACTCGCCACGTCCGGCACGACGCGGGGAAGCAGCACCGAGGTGACCGCCCACAGCGCCACCAGCGCGAGCAGCGCGTCGCGGCTGCGGCGGACCGTGGCGGAGACAAGCAGTATGACGACCGTCCACCAGGCGAGATAAGCAAGATAGCCGACCGCGGTGATGAGCATTGGCAGTGCCAGCGCGCCGGGTTGCCTCGCTATCGCCACGAAGCCGATCATCGCCGGCAGCCCCGCGACCAGCGCCACGGTGCCGAGCGCGAGGAGCTTGCCGCCGACGAGCGAACGGCGCGAGACTCCTTGCAGCATCAGCAGCCGCAGCGTGCCGCGCTCCCGCTCGCGGGCCAGTGCGCCATAGCCCAGGAAGATCAGCAGCAACGGCGCGACGATCTGCAGCACGAAGGCGGGCGTGAGCTGGCCAAAGCGCACGAGCAGCGAGCTCTGCCGCACGTCGCCGAAATTGGCGCTGTTCTGGCGATGGCCCTCAAGGAACATCGAATTGCCGGTAAATGCGTCCACGCCGGGATCAAAAGCGGCGAGCGGGCCGAGCGGCCGGAAGATGAAGGTGCCGTAGTGGACGACGCGGTGCGGATGGCGATCGGGTTGCGCCTTGAACGCGGTTTCCGCACCGTGCTGTTGACGGTCGCGCAGGTCGGCGATGCCGCGCTGGTGCGCCCAGCTGGTCGCCACCGCCACCAGGGTGAGCAGCACCAACAGCATCGTGGCGATGACCGCGACGCGGTTGCGGCGCAGGAGGCGGAGCTCGTCGCGCGCGATCAGCGTCGCCGCGCTCACGCGGCCAGCCTGTCAGTGGCGACCTGAAAGCGGGCGTGAAGGGCACGCAGGTCGAAACGATCGGGACCGCTCGCGGCGACCTCGTCGGCGAGGCGGCCGGCTTCGAGAAAGCCGATCCGATCGGCGACATCGGTCGCCGACAGGAGATCGTGGGTGACCATCAGCACCGCGGTACCGCGATCGCGGACCTGGGCCAGCAGTACGTTGAAGTCGGCGGTGGCACGCGGATCGAGGCCCGAGGTCGGCTCGTCGAGAAGCAGCACCGGCACTTCGCGCAGCAGCGCCACGGCGATCGCCACCTTCTGCCGCATCCCCTTGGAGAAGCTGCCGAGCCGCTGATCCCACGCCCGCTCCTGAAGCCCCGCCGCCGCGAGGGCGCCGGTGATAGCGGCGCGGTCCTGACGCTCTCCGGACAGGGCGAGGAGGTACTCGGCATTCTCTCGCGCCGTGAGATGCTCGTAGAGCGCGACATTCTCCGGCAGGTACGCGATCCTACGACGTGCGCCATCGGGGTCGATGGCAGGATCGATCCCGCACACCGCGACCTCGCCGCCCTCCGCCTTGGCGAAGCCGAGCAGCACCGACAGCGTCGTCGACTTGCCCGCGCCGTTGCCGCCGAGCAGCGCGGTGACGCTGCCGGGCGCGATTAAGAGGGTAAGACCGTTAAGGACGAGGTGGTCGCCATAGGCGAGCGTCACATCACGAAGGTGGATGGTTGCGTGCTGTCCAGTCATGCGGCTCCTCTTGCCAACGATAATGATACGATGCAACATCACATCGCACATGCGATCGTGTTGGTTCGCGATCGATCTGCCGCATCGACAGGGGATTTAAGTGACAGGGACGGATCAGCGGCTCGCCGCGACCGCGATGCTCGCGGCGCTCGCCGCGTCGCCGATTGACGCGCGGGCGGCGCCGATCGAGATGGACACGGTCGAGTCGATCGAGACCGAGCAGGATGAGATCATCGTCACCGGAAACCGCTTCGGCGGGCGTACCGCGACCGACTCTCCGACGCCGGTTGACGCAATCACGCGCGACCAGTTGCAGCAGAGCGGCCGGGTCGACCTGATCCAGCAGCTGAAGGTCGAGGTGCCCAGCTTCAACACGCCGCGCCCGCTCGGATCAGGCGTCGGCGATTATCTCCAGCCACCGTCGCTGCGCGGGCTGGGACCGGGCGAGGTGCTGGTGCTGGTGAACGGCAAGCGGCGCCACACGTCGTCCGACCTCAACGCCTCCAACGGCGTCGGACGCGGCGACGTGTCGGTGGACTTCAACGCCATTCCCTCCTTCGCGCTCGAACGGGCGGAGGTGCTGCGCGACGGCGCCTCGGCGCAATATGGGTCGGATGCCATTTCGGGCGTTATCAATCTCATGCTCGACCGCTCGGTCGGCACACGCGCGCAGATGACCGGCGGCATCACCACGGCAGGGGACGGCGCCTATGGAGAGGCCAGCATCTCGTCGGGCGTGCGCGTCGGCGCAGACGGCGCCTTCCGCCTGACAGCATCGCTGCAGAAAGGGGAGGGCACCAACCGCTCGCGGCTCGACACGCGGCAGCAGTACTTCGGCACCAACGCCGCCGGGCGTCCCGTCGCGATCTCGGGCAATTACGGCTCGGGCACGGGACTGACGCCCGCGAACGGCGCGCTCGATCCGCGCGAGGCGACGATCGACCGCAATGTTTTTCGCTTCGGCGACCAGCCCAGCCTCAACAGGCAGTTGTTCGCCAACTTCGTCGCGCCCGCCTCCGAAAGCGTCGAGGTGTACGCGTTCGGCGGCTACAGCCGACTGGACGGCGACATCGAATATTTCTTCCGCCGGGCCGGGCAGAACGAGACGCTGCGCGCCTTCTATCCCGACGGCTACCGTCCGGTGCTCGATTCGCAGCTGGAAAACTTCTCGATTGCGACGGGGCTTCGCGGCACCGACCTCGCAGGGTTCGGCTGGGACGTATCGAGCGTCTACGGCGTCAGCACGCAGGACCTCCATTACGACAACAGCGTCAACGTGACCCTGGGCGCGGCCTCGCCAAGGCGCTTCTACCGGCTGGGCTCCGACTTCTACCAGTGGGCCAACAATCTCGACCTCACCCGCGCCATTCCGATCGGCGATGGCGCGCCGGTCAACATCGCAATCGGCGCCGAATATCGGGAGGAAACCTATCGCCTGTTCTCCGGCGACATCGACGGCTTCCGCGACGGCGGCGTGCGCATCGTCGACGGGCCGGCAGCGGGCAGTGTCGGACCGATCGGCGCCCAGCCGGGGCCCAGCGCCGGACCGGACGACCGGGCCAGCGTCTCGCGGCGCAGCTGGGCCGTGTACGGCGAGGTCGAACGGACCTTCCTCGATCGCCTGCTGCTTCAGGCCGCGGTGCGACACGAGCATTATTCGGATTTCGGCGCGACGACCAACTACAAGGTCGCCGGTCGCCTCGGCCTCGTCGGCGGCCTCGCGCTTCGCGGCTCCTACAACACCGCGTTTCGCGCGCCGGCGCTGGCACAGCAGGGATACAACGCCTCCAATACCCTCATCCTCAACGGCACGCAGGCGATCGTCCGGGTCGCGGCGGTTGACAGTGCGGCGGCGCGGCTGGTGGGGGCGACCGACCTCCGGCCCGAGCGGTCGAACAATCATTCGGCCGGGCTGGTGTTCGAAGGAGGCGGCGTGACGGCGACGCTCGATGCCTATCGGATCAGGCTGCGCGACCGCATCGCCATCTCGTCCACGTTCCAGGATGCACGGCTCACCGCCTTTCTCGCCAGCCGCGGCGCAGGCAATTTCAGCGCGATCTCCTACATCACCAATGCAGTCGACACCGACACAAAGGGCGTCGACCTCGTCGTCAACGCTCGCCATCGGTTCGACGACGGCAGCCTGTTCACCGGCACGCTGGCCGGCAATTACACCAAGACTGCGTTCGACCGCATCGCCGGAACGCCTGCGCCGCTCGCCACGCTGGGCATCACCACGCCGCTGTTCGACCTGACGCAGCAGTTGCGTTTCTCCGACAGTTTGCCGCGGACGAAGGCGACGCTGGACCTCAACTACACGCGTGGGCGGGTGATGCTGTCGGTGACGAGTACGCGCTACGGCGAGGTGTCGACGGTGGCGCTAACGAACGTGACCGTCGCGCGCGCCGACGTGCTGACGCCGGGCTACGATACGCAGCGTGTCGCAGCGGCGGCGAACCTGGCCAATGTCGACATCGTCCAGAAGTTCGGCGCTAAGGTGCTGACGGACATCGAACTGTCGTGGCAGGCGACGCCTGCGCTTCGTTTCAGCGCGGGCGCGCAGAACCTGTTTAGCATCTACCCTGACGAGAACATCGCCTCCACCGTGGCCAGCGTCGCGGCCGGCACAAACGGCGCAGACAATGCCGGAACGCAGCCCTACAATGCGATCTCGCCCTTCGGCTTCAACGGACGAACCGTGTTCATCCGTGCCGGGATGAGCCTCTAGCTTCTCGGCAACGGTGGTTCAAAGTAGCCGTTGCAACAGGCTCCCGAGTCTGCGGACGAAGCCCCAACGGCCAGGGCGATTGGCTGCTTATCGGAAATTGACCTGAACGAGCGTCCGGTTTGGAGAAGCGGGGAGGAGGGTCTGAGTGACCGTATCTGGGTCAAATTGCTGCGACGTGAATCAATCGGCTTGAGCAATTTGCCCTTAAATGAATCTGGCATCAGGGGCATGCTCACATCCCGAATATTGGGCGGGCGCGAGGGCCCGCCTCACATCCATCAAGACAGCGGCGGTTGCCCGTTTGAGGCAGTAAGGCCGCCATCGACTGGCAGGTTCACGCCCGTCACGAAATGCGCATCCTCACTCGCGAGGAACGCGATTACCCCCGCAATGTCGGCGGGCTCGGCACCGCGGCCCAATGGGATGCGTTCTTCGAACTTGGTGATCAACTCGGGCTGCTCCTTCATGCCCGCGGTCAGCGCGGTGTAGGTGAGCGACGGGTTGACCGCGTTGACGCGGACGCCGTGCTTCGCCTCGTCCATCGCCAGCGCACGGGTAAAGTTGCTCACTGCGCCCTTTGCCGCGCAGTAGAAGCTATGGTTCCAGTCGCCGCCCAGCCCGGACACCGACGACACATTGACGATGCAGCCTTTCGATTGGCGCAGATGGGGGATCGCCGCGCGGCTCATGTGAACGACGCCGTAGAGGTCGGTCTCAATCACCTTGGTGAATTCGGCGAAGTCGCCTTCATCGACTTTGCCGAGATGATCGACGCCCGCGTCGTTAACCAGCACGTCTATCCGACCGAAGCGATCGATCGACGCCTGGACGAGCGTCTCGCATGCAGCGTGATCGGACACGTCGGTCTCGCGGGTTTCGACTGTGCCGTGCAGTTCGCCCGCCAGCTTGTCGAGCGCGGCCTTGTCGATGTCGCCCAATACCAGCGTTGCGCCTTCCTCAGCGAAGCGACGCGCGACCCCTTCACCGATCCCCGAGGCGGCACCCGTGATGACGATGACCTTGTTGGAAAAGCGCGCCATTATGCATTCCCCGCCTGAGCGTCGTGGTTGCCTTGCAGCTTCATGATTGTCCTCTCACTGTCGTCAGGACTGGTGTTCAGCTCAGGCTGGAATGTCCTGGATGGTAGCGGTGTTGGCGGCGGCGACGCCGTTCTCACGGTGACGGAAGTCGCTGAGCGCCTGGTAGACCTGCATGCGCGCGCGCATCACGCCGCCCAGCGGGCGATGGACCTCAAGGCTATGGGCCGGGCGGAACGTCATCACCTCGTCGAAGTAGCGGACGCGGTCGGGACCATAGGCCGACTGCCGCGGCAGTCGGATCGTGGCGACGGTACAATATGGGCTTTCGCTTGTCGGCCAATCGACGGAGGTGTCCTCGATCGGCTGCGTCCCGGCATCGGTCCACAGCTGCGCCCGAAGCTCGAACACTGCGTCGTTGCCTTCGAAGTAATCGACCGCGGCATGGCGGAAGCCATCCTCATCCTGATGCGGGTCGAGCTGCCAATCGGCGAGCGCATGTTGCTCGGCTGAAACGGGAAAGGCCCCGATCTTCGCGACATGGTCGCCGTAGCGCACCGGGCACTGGCTGAAATATTCCTCGACCAGCGGGTGGCTGAAGGGGGGGCCATAGAAGTCCAGCGTCGGGCTTGGACCCGCACCAACGGCGTTCAGCACCTTGTTGATGTTGTGAGCGACAGAGGCGGCCGCGCTCTTCACTCCCTCAGGCATGGGAACCGTCAAGCCTATCTTCTTGGCTTGCGAGAGGAAGCCCCAGGCGGTCCCCGCCGGAAAGGTTGTCCCGCTGGCGAGAACGAAGTCCTGCGTCGGTGCGTCATGGCCAGGCAGCTTGGCGCCCTCGACGCCGAACACCTTGATCGACATGCCGCGATCGGTCGAGACACGGTCGCCAAGCTTTTCACCGGGTCCTTGCGCGAAGCGGACGGCGACATCGAACGTGCCCGGCTCCGCGAACAGGCCCTGTGCGAGTTCGGGCGGCAGCCCGGGCGCGACAGTGAGCTGGCCTATCACAGGCTCTGTCAAACCAAACGCACCGGCTCCGCGGGTGGCCGGAGGCTTGTGCATCGTAGGGTGCTTCAATACTATCCTAAGGCTGTCAGTGCTGCGAACTCTCTCGAGCTGGTTTCGGGACTGTCTTCGTTCGCCTGCCATCGAGCAAGCGAACGGGGTTAAAATCCGGCTTCCTCGCGCTGGGTCCGGTTGCTTTGACAACACCACTCCGGTGCCCTTAGGGCGGTGGGTGCAACGAGCGTCGCGGAGTGGGTCGGCCTACGTCCTGGCAGGACGTCTCGCAGCGCTTTGCGACGCGGACGAGCTCGGGTGTAAGGCTGAGGCGCGTGTCTTTTGGAACAGTTCGCCGGCTACCAGAATGGTGTGCATGGTGACGCAGCTTGCGCGCTACGGCGACCGCAGCGCGCTCGAAGCCGAGCCGCTCGCGGAGCTGCAGCTCCTGTTTGGGCAGGTCGCACTCGGATCGGCTCCGCACCAGCAGTACGGTCGCGGCGTCGTAGAGCAGGCCGCGCACGTGGCTGTCGCCACGTCGGGAGTTATGTTCGTCATAGTCGATCTCGCCCGATCAATAGCGCCGTGTGGTCAGTCCGACCCAGGCGCCGACAGATCGCGACCGCTTGAAGTTGGTCGGGTCCTCGATCGCGCTGATGATCGAAGTGGCGGGCCGGACGCCGACGCCGGGAATGGACATAAGCAGCTGGTAGGCATCGCTGCGCCGGGCGTCCGCCAGCAGTTTGCGTCCCAGCTCCTCGGCTCGATGGCGAACGGCGTGCCAAGCCTCGAGCAGCGGCCGAATGATCCGGCCGAGGTCGTCGTTATCGGCGAGAACCGTAGATCTGAGAACAGGGACATGTGCCTCTCCTGCGGAAGTGCCGGCTCGATTGAGATCAGCTTCTCAACATAGATGCTTCGCCTCTCAACGGGCCTTTGATCCCTGCTTTGTAGATGCCAGTCGTCCAATCTGAACCGGCCGACAGGCTGCACCGTCGTTTCCAACCATCCAGCCGTCGCAGCCCCGGCCCCCCTCACATTGTGATCGCTCCTGCTGACCAGTCCCATCTGGAGACAAAGCAGACGCAGCGCTCTATGATCGAAGGCTAAATCATGGGAGTGAGTGGCCGACTAGCGGGGGCTAGTGGGGGCTATCCATGGTTATTTTCAAGGAGGCCGTCCTCGGCCTTCTCGTCCTTCTGTTCGTGGCCATTTGCGTCGCGCTGGCCTGCGTAACGTGGCTGCTACGGCTGGGGTGCGACGCTCCGCTTGAAGCACAGACGCACCCGCGGCCCTAATGAGTGAAGGCCCCGCGGGGCACTGGGCGATCTTTAAGGAGCGTGATACCGCGCTAGCGTCTCGGTATCAAGTGAAGGATCCCTGGAAGCTGCCGGGCGAGGTGGCCGCTGTTGCTATAGCAGCGCGGGCGCGGCGAACTCCCTGCGCGGTCAGACGGCTAGATCGACTTATCTAAGCTAAACGCGGTTCCAAGAGGGCGCGGGGACTTAGATGAATGAGGGACCGGAATCGGAAATCGGGCCGTTGAGCCGGGATGGCTGCTCTTAAAAAGGTCAACTCCGCACTAACCAAGCTAATTTACGTGAATCACTAACTAGTCGGCTTAAGGCAACGGTTATGTAGCGTGAGGAGCTTGGTGTGCTTACGGCAGCGGATATATTTAATAGCAAAAGCGCTCGTGGAGTCCACCTTGACAGTAGCTGGCGTCTTTTCAGCTGCGAGAAAAAAGGCTGGATTAGAATTACCTTCTGCTCCGATCGTGACGCTAGGCGGTTTGCGTCAGAGGTATTCTCGTTTGAAGGAGCTTGCTAGGGTCAGGACCCATTGATGTGAGCGTCGCGATCTGATTCAGGCTCTGCAAGGAGACCCGGATGAGCGACCTGTTTTGGCTGACGGACGATCAGATGGAGCGGCTGCGGCCGTTCTTTCCCAGGAGCCACGGCAAGCCGCGCGTTGATGATCGACGAGTGTTGAGCGGCATTGTGTTCGTGAACCGCAATGGGCTGCGGTGGCGCGATGCGCCCAGCGCCTACGGGCCGCACAAGACGCTTTACAACCGGTGGAAGCGCTGGGGCGCGGCGGGCGTGTTCACGCGGATGATGGAAGGGCTTGCGGCGGCGGGAGCCGAGCCGAAGACGGTGATGATCGACGCCACCTACTTGAAGGCGCACCGCACGGCCTCGAGCCTGCGGGTAAAAAGGGGGATCTCGGCCGTTTGATCGGCCGCACCAAGGGCGGCATGAACACCAAGCTCCATGCCGTTGCCGACGCGAACGGCCGACCCTTGAGCTTCTTCATGACGGCGGGCCAGGTCAGCGATTATACCGGCGCGGCAGCGCTGCTCGATGATATGCCAAAAGCGCAGTGGCTACTGGGTGATCGCGGCTACGACGCCGATTGGTTCAGGGACGCTCTGCAGGCCAAAGGCATCCAGCCCTGCATCCCGGGCCGGCGATCCCGCAACGAGCCGGTCAGATACGACAAGCGGCGCTATCGGCGACGTAGCCGCATCGAGATCATGTTCGGACGCCTCAAAGACTGGCGCCGCGTCGCGACCCGCTACGACCGCTGCCCAACCGCATTCTTCTCCGCGGTCGCGCTCGCTGCCACTGTCATCTTCTGGCTGTGATCAACGAGTCCTGACCCTAGAGCGAAGCACCAGAAGATTTGGGCAGTGATTACGGCAAATTGTCAAAAGGGCAAGCTGCTAGGTTTTATATTCTATAAGCGCTGAGCGAGCGCCAGTGTTGCTCTGCTGCTTGTACCTAAGCCAGCCGGCTGTTTGGGCAAGTTTGGCAATCATCATCAGTGCCGACCACTGACCCGAGCGGATCCACCCCATACTGTGCCGTTTGCTATTGGCCATACGCAGCAGCTGAATCGCTGAGATTATGGCCGGCACGAGTGCTGCCGCCTTGATTGCTGTCCCATCCTCAAAGATGGCAACGAGGATGCCCGTCAATGCCAAGGTGTTGATCGCTGTCCATCCAAGACTACTACGCAGTAAGCGACGCCAGCTTGGATCTGCATTGCTTTTGTGCAGGTCGACTAGCTCCGCAAAGGCGTAGCCTGTCCGCCGCGAGCGGTGCCACCACTGCTTCATCAACGTGATCGCAACATCATGCAGCGTCATCTCCTCGCCGTTCGACCAAATGCGCCAGCCGCGCTCCCGCAAGCGCAGGCACATTTCCGGCTCCTCGCCCGCGATCAGGGAATCGTCATAGCCGCCCACCTCACGAATTGCCGTAACCCGGAGCAGGGCGTCACCTCCACACGATTTTACCTCGCCTAGTGGGACATTCCACTCGTCATCACAGGCGGCGTGGTAGGCATTCGCCTCCGGTCGCCGCTCCCGCCGGCGGCCGAATACGACCGCTCGGCGCGCGTCGACGGCCATGTCGGCACTCGCGACAGCCAGCCATTCCGAATCTATGACACAGTCGCCGTCAACTGTTTGGATGAAGTCAAGCTGCGGGTGATCGTGCAGCAGTGCTGCCATGCCAGCATTGCGCGCGCGGGCCGCAGTGAACGGCTGCTTTGTATCGAGGTCGACGACGTTGAAGCCTAACGTTCTGGCTAACGCCGTGCTGCCGTCGGTTGAACCCGAGTCGACGTAGATACGCCCCGCCACGGACGCGACCGATGCTAGGCACGCGCGCAAACGCTCCCCCTCGTTCCTGCCAATCACGACAACGCCAATGCTTGCTTCGTTCATCGGTTCACGCATAAGCGACCCAACGTCTCTCGTCCATTGGGGGCGCCCGACACCCAAGGTCCTGTTTATGTCTCCTGTCTTGATAGTTGTGCCGGATTGTGGCTGTCGCTTGTGTCGGCGCTATGCCCTCGGGTGGGTGGCGGCATGACGCTCAGGATCTTGTTCGCTCTCCCCGGATTGCATCGAATCGAGCGCGGGGCAGAAGTCGCGGTCATTTCTATTGCGAACGAGCTCGTCCGCGGCGGGGACGAGGTGACTTTAATTGGATCGGGCGCGTCACGACCGGGCACGCCGTATCGTTTTTTGCACGCGGGCGCGGTGTCGCGCGCGCGCTTCGAAGCTCTACCGCGATTGCCCGCGCTTCGAGACGACACCTCCTACGAGGAAGCTAGCTTCGTCCCCGGTCTGCTGCGGCAGTACCGGCCGAAAGACTATGATGTGACGGTCGCCTGCTCCTTCCCGTTCGTTCATTGGGCGCTGCGCCGACCGTCGCTGGGCCCTCGCCCCGCGCATGTTTTCGTTACTCAGAACGGCGATTGGCCGGTGCGGGCGCGCAACAGCGAGTATCGCTTCTTCGCATGCGACGGTCTGGTTTGCATCAATCCCGACTACTACGACGCGGGCAGGGCGCTATGGCCCGCGGCTCTGATCCCGAACGGTGTCGCGCTCGACCGCTTCTCTCCTGGTGAGCCACACCGTGCGCGCTTCGGTCTTCCGGCGAAGGGGCCGGTGGTGCTGATGGTCAGTGCGCTGATTGGTAGCAAGCGAGTCGACGAGGGAGTTCGCGCGGTAGCCAACTTGCCCGACGTGCATCTCGTTTGCGCCGGCGACGGGCCGGAGCGCGCCGAAGTGGATAATCTCGCTGGTACGCTGATGCCAGGGCGTTTCACGCGACTCATCGCACCTGCCGTTGAGATGCCGACACTGTATCGCTCCTGCGACGCCTTCTTGCACCTGTCGCTCGACGAGCCGTTCGGGAACGTCTTTATTGAGGCGATGGCGAGCGGGCTGCCTGTCGTTGCCCACGACAGCCCTCGAACCCGGTGGGTTGTCGGTGACGATCAGTTCCTTTGCGATAGTCGAGATCGAGCCGCTCTTTCGGGCTCGATCGCCAGAGCGCTCGCCGCCGCGGGTGACAATGACGCCGCCGCATCGCGCCGCGCTCACGCGGCGCGATACAGTTGGTCAAGCGTGGCCGCGCGCTACCGCGACTTCTTCCACGAGGTTGTGGAGCGGCGTCGGAGTCGGTGATGCCAGCGTCTGCTCGGCGGCGGTTCGGAAGAGGCGCGCCAGCTTCGCTGCCTCCGGAAGCGGAACGTGCCGGGCCATGACACGAGCCCTCGCAGACGAGCCTAGCTCCGCCAGCGTCTCGGGCGATGCCAGCATGATTCGCTCGATACAGTCTGCGAGCGTACCGACGTCTCCGGCCGGCGCCAGCCAACCATCGACGCCGTCACGCACCAACTCCGGTATGCCCGCGATGTAGGTGGAGAGCACAGGACGGCCGCGCGTCATCGCCTCCATGATCGCCACCGGAAGTCCCTCGCCGAAGCTCGGCAAGACCAACGCGCGCGCGCCATCAAGGAGGGAGCTGATTCCGCTCGCGTCGACCCAGCCCGCTAGCACCACTTGCTCTTCGAGCCGCGCTGCGGCGATCGCGCGCTCAATCGTGGAGCGCATCTCGCCGTCGCCCACCAGCACCAGTCGCGGGCGCACCCCGCGTTCTCGCAGCACAGCCAATGATTCAATGAGGAGAAGCTGACCCTTTTGTTCGCACAATCGGCCAATCGACACGATCGTGTCGGTCGCTGGCGGGCTGGTAATCTCGACATCGGTGAAGCGTGGATCCACCGCGCAATGAACCACCTCGATCTTCGCCCAATCAGAAGCGGCTGACCAGCGGTACAATTGGCTGCGGCAGTAGCTAGTGATCGCGACGACGAATGCAGCGTTTGCGATTTTCTCGCGAAGCTTCCATTGCAGTGGTTTGTCGAACTCCTCCGGTCCGTGAACGGTAAAGCTGTAGGACGGACCTCCCAGCGTTCGTGTTAACATAGCGACAACGGCGGCATTGCTGCCGAAGTGCGCGTGGACGTGAGTGACATGACGCAGCGCGCCAATCCACTGCAGTAGCAGGCAGGCCTCTGCCAAGTATATCATGTGCAGGGGGAAGCCCCGCTCACCACCGCGTGAGAGCTGCCAAGCCATCTTGAGGGCGGTGACGAATCGCCGCGGTCGTCGGACCACGGCGCGAACGACCGCCAAGACGAGTGGTGGCGCGCCTCCGCGCAGAAGGTACCGCGTCCGTGCGAGTTCCTCTTGATCAAGCGGGTCCACGATCTCCGAGTCCCAGCCGCGGACGGCGAAGCGCTCCACCGCGACGCCTTGCGCCTCGAGGGCCAGCACCTCCGTTCTGATAAAGCTATGACTAACTTTCGGATACTGGTTAATCAAGTAAGCGACCGATCCGGCCATGCCCTAAGCTCCCCCCCCGGGTAAGTAATCGACCTGTCACATCCTGCGAGCCGCCGACAAGGGCACTTAGATGCAGATCGGTTCAAACAGAGACAATTTTTCGAGCCTTTTTTCGTGATCTCTGCCGCGCCGTGCATCGGTAAAACATATCCAACCATTTCGGTTTGATTGTTAGGCTGAAGCCTCGAGGTGACCAGAAATCTTACCCACTCTGATCCCGCTCGAGGGTAGGCCCCGGCCTGAAATAAGCTGCCTCGTGCGCATTTGACTCACGGGAAGGTGGCTGCGCCGCGTCTGCTCGTCGATCAATCCCGAATCGGTGCTCCCGATATCGCTCACCTAATTGCCCCGTGCCGCCGATGATCATAGGGCGTTCGGGATGGAGCGCAGGCGCGAGGGCGTCACGCCTACTTGGAGGATTGTCTTGCATCGTTGGGCCGTCATCTTTCTGCTCGCGGCAGCGGTCTCAGCACCCGCTGACGCGCAGACAAGCTCGGGTCTAAGGGTTGATGAGCACCCGGCAGAGCTGGTCGTGACCGGCGGGCAGGGCAAAGCCCCTGCGATGCACGCGGTGGAGCCGCGTGTGCCCGGCGCAGCGAACCCGCACGGCGACGTGAGCGTGCCGCAGGTCGGCGGCGACGTGGCGGAAGAGCCATCCGAAATTCCTTCGCGGGAGCTGCTTCGGACGATGGTACAGCCGACCGGTGGAACGGGGATAGTGCCGCCATCTTCCAGGCCTGACACGGTCGGCGCTTTCCGCTTTATCTGCCAGCCCGGTCAGGTCAGCTATGACGACCCTATCGTATTCCCAGGTCAGCCGGGGAAGAGCCACCTTCATCAGTGGTTTGGCAACACGACAGGGGATGCCTACTCAACCTACGAGACGCTGCGCTCACGCGGCAGCAGCACTTGCATGAACACAGCCAATCGCTCGGCTTATTGGATGCCAGCGATGCTTGACGGTCGTGGGCACGTCGTTCGTCCCGACTATGTCACGATTTACTACAAGCGTCATCCGGCTTCTTCTCCGGATTGCCTGCGCATGGCGCCACGGGGATGCACCGGAATCCCACGCGGTCTTCGAATGATATTCGGCTACGACATGATCACTCATCGACCGAGCGCGGCGGGGGGCTATTTCAACTGCGACGGGCCTGGTGCAAAGAGCGCTCACTATCGCACCATCGCCGAAGCGGCGCAGAATTGTCCCGCCGGAGCGCGGCTGGGCGCCATCATCAACGCTCCCGATTGCTGGGACGGGCAAAGACTGGACAGCCCTAATCACCGCGACCATATGGCGACCGCGAGCTATGGGAGCCAAGGCTCTCCGCGCTGCCCCTCCACTCACCCGTATGTCATACCCGCCTTCACCATGGGTGCATGGTATACGGTCGATGACGATGGCGCGGCGAGTTGGTACCTGTCGTCGGACGATATGCCGGGTATGGGTCGAATGACGGCCGGATCGACCTTTCACGCCGACTGGTTCGGCGCATGGGACGACAAGGTCATGAAGCTATGGACGGACAATTGCATCGATAAGATGCTAAATTGCTCGGGCGGTGACCTGGGCAATGGCCAGCAATTGGTCCAACAGGGTCCGTTCGAGTGGAAGACGAGCAGGCGTTTAGTGGCAATCCCAGGCCGTGGCAGAACAGTCGCCCAAACAGCGGAGCATCATTAGTCGACATAGCCATTCAACACGAGGGTCTGGCCGATCAGCATCTGGCTCGTCTGTGGCTCATCGTTCATGGAACTAAAACTGATGCTCCGTGCCACGAAACCGATCGTGTGTCGGTGTAACGAGGATGGAATGACTTGAGCTCTCTCAGATGACAGATAACACTCGCTCTTTCTCCGGATTCTTTAAGCAGCTTCATGTGCCTGAGCTCATGCTAAAGCGGCTCGGCTGGGCCACAGCCGGCTACGGGATCGTTCAGGCAATCCGCTTCGGCTCGAACCTAGTCCTCACGCGGATTTTGGCGCCAGACTTGTTCGGCGTCATGATTCTCTTGACGACGCTGCGCGTCGGTATCGAGCTATTCACTGATATCGGTATAGCGCAAAACGTTGTTAGCTCGAAGAACGCAGAGGATCCACGGTTCTACAACACGGCTTGGACTCTGCAGATACTACGTGGAATTCTGCTGGCGTTGCTGACGTTTGTTCTGGTCCCGGTGTTCCGATCCTACTACGATGATCCACGTTTAAGCTTCGTTCTGCCTTTCATGGCGGCATTCTTCATCCTGACCGGCGGAACATCCATCGGGCTGCCACTAGCGGTCAAGCGTCTCGCGACCCATCGCACAGCAACGTTCGAGGTTGTCTCGACGCTACTCGGGACGGTCGCGCTGATCCTCTCCTCCTGGTTGTCTCCGGACATACTTGGGCTTGTCATTGGCAACGTGCTCGCATCATGTATGCCGACCATTCTCTCATACTTCATTCTTCGGGACCTGCGGTACAGCCCGATGATTGATCGAACTTACGCTTTTGAGATTATTGGGTTTGGCAAATGGGTCTTTGTTTCGTCGGTCGTATTTTTCCTCTCGTCCAATTTGGACAGATTGGTACTCGCAAAGTACGTCAGCTTCGCGGCACTAGGCGTTTATGGGATCGCGCGGTCGCTTGCGGACGTATTTGCGTCTTTCAGCGTCAAGCTTGGAAGTGAGCTTGTCTTTCCGTCGGTAGCCGCGAGTGACGCGCGCGGTGCTGAGTTGCAGCGCCGCCTGGCGCACCGGCGTGGACAATTCGTGTTCGCTTCGGCGGCAGCGATCGGTTCGTTCGTCGCGGTGTCGGACGTACTGGTCTCGTTCCTTTACGATTCACGCTACCATGGAGCGGCGGTGCTGCTTCCATGGGTTTGCCTATCGGCCTGGATGATGATCCTGAACACGCTGAATGAGAACGTCATGTTGGGGCTTGGTGCGCCCAAGTTCAGCGCGTTCGGCAGCGTCGCCAAGTTAGCGGGCTTGTTGGTGCTCCTCCCGCTCGCGCTTCAGTCGTACGGTATCGTCGCGGCAGGGGCGGCACTTGTGGCGGCCGAGTGCCTTCGGTACGCGTGCCTCTCAATAGGGCAGGCGAGGCACGGGATCGGCTTCGCCCGACAGGACGTGCTTGCCACGCTTATCCTGCTCGGTACCGCGTTTGTCCTTCGAGCGGCGATGTTCCAGGCTGGGCTGGGTGCGCCGGCGCACCAGCTCTTCTTAATGCATCGACTGTAGCAGGGGCGAGATCGGACCAACTACACAGCGATCGTGGGCGCCAGACATCATGTCGAAAGATGGTATCTCAATTTACTTCTACGCCGGAGACTTCGTCGAGGCGGCGCGGCGGTACGACGCTGGCGAGTCGCAGTCATATGCGACACACGACGAACTTATCCGAACCTTTGTGGAGCTAGGTTCGCGTGGCCACCGGGTGGATCTCTATAGCCTTATGGAGGCGGAATCCGACGCTGTCGTCATCGCGCCTAACGTAACGGCAACGGGCTTGGGCGGCCGGCATCATCGTGATCCGCGTCTGACGGCTGCGTTGAAGCGCGACCCGAACGCCGCGATTGTCTGTCACTTCCCAAGTTTGGCGCTACACCATGCTGTCTGGCGGACGGGGAAGCGGGGCCTATCAGTACTGGCTGACTCATTCGATCGCCGTAGCTTCCGCGCGCGTGTGAACCTCTTCCTGCTTCGTCACCTGCTTAACAGTAGCGCCTTCGAGTTCGTCGCGAACCACGGCGTACCCGCGACGAAGTTGCTCGCCGACGCGGGGGTGCGGCGGGAAAAGCTGTTTCCTTGGAACGTGCCCTTCGCCAGGACCCCGCGACAGCACGGTTCGAAGCGGCGTGAGGGTGGCAATCGTTTCTCGCTGTGTTTCGTCGGCAGCGTTATCGAAAGCAAAGGTGTTCCCGACCTGATCAGGGCGGTCGCTGCGTCGCGCGGCGACAGTCTCATCGTCGACGCGAAGATTGTCGGTCGAGGTGATATACCAGCGATGCGACAGCTGGCGGCATCGCTAGGAGTGAGCGAGCAGGTGCGTTTTACCGGTCTCCTCGACAATGAGGAAGCTTTTCAGGTCATGCGTGAGAGCGACGCGGTGGTGGTGCCGAGCCGCTACAGCTTCCAGGAAGGCTTCCCACTCGTCCTGTTCGAGGCATTGGCCTCGCGAACTCCGATCATCTGCAGCGATCACCCCATCTTTGCGGCGGCGTTCACTGATGGAGCGGATGCGTTGCTTTTCAAGGCACAAGATCATCAGGCATTGCTGGCGAGAATTCGGCAACTCGCCAGTGACACAGAGCTCTACGCGGCGCTCTCCAGCGCCGCGCCAATGACGTGGGAGCGGGTTACGGCCGCGGCAGATTGGAGCACGATGATCATGGAATGGGCTGAGAACGGTAAGAATTCGAGCTATCTTAGTGAGATGGCTCGAACTTACGTCTAGTAGGTGTGCGGCCTACAATGAATGAAGCTGTGCAATCTCTTCACCGACGCAGCCGGCGTCGGCTGGTTTACCGAAGCGCCGCCTCGACCGCGGTGCTGTAAACTTTCGCGATGGCTTCCTGCCCCTTGGCAGTCGGGTGAAGCCCATCGCTATAGATGGTTGTGTCACACGCCGCCTCGTCGTTGCCGACCGTCGGGTCGCGCGCGAGATCAAATACACCGTCGATCCGCTTTCCGACCTCGGCTCGAATGGCATCATTCGCAACCGCGCGGCGCTCTTTTTGGCTGGACGTAAGATCCGGATACTGTGGTAGGCAGATTGGCAGAACGGTGCCGACAATGACCTTGGCCCCGGTCGCTTTCACCTCGGCGACATAAGCCCAGAGGGCGTCGAGCCACGCCCAGGTGCTCACGTAACGTTTACCAGGTAGATCGTTGGCGCCGATCAAGATCGTGACCACCGCAGGCTTGAGTGCGATCAACTTGGGCAGGCGCTGGACCAAGCCGTTTCCGCCGCCAACGTCAGAGATGCCGGCACCACCGACCGCTAGGCCGGTGAATGTGATCTTCGGGTGAGCAGCGGCGAAAATGCCCGTGTAGTTGCCGCCCCAAAAAACAGAGATAGAGTCGCCCTCGGCAACTACGCCCTTCAAAGCTGTCAGGGAGGAAGGGCCGGGCGCCACTGCTAATGGCTCCGGTTCGGGGGCGAAGCCGACGCTACCGGGCGTAGCAGAGGCGGCCGGTGCCGCGACCGGGCTGGATGCCGCGCTCGGAGTGGCCAGCCCGGCGCTAGGAGCCTGGACGACAGCGATTGGAAGCGTCGAACTACTCACGCCACGGCCCGCGGCGGAGCCGCCGCATGCTGAGAAGCTGAGGATGAGACCAGCAGTGAGTAGCTGTCGAGCCATGAAAACTCCAAAATTCCCGGCGGGAGCCGCGGCGTCTCCGTGGCCGGCTGAGCGTGCTGTGAATGGCAGGTGGAGCATAGGTCGCAGCATGCTTCAAGTCGCCCTCATAGGGAGTTGCGCCGTGAGGGCGCTCAGTTGCAAGTGAACGACCAAGGTTGAGGCTTTATTAAGAACGTGGCGAAAGTGGCGCCTGAAGACGGCAACGCGCAGCAAGCCAGCGGCGCTCGATTAGCTTGCCGAGCTCGATCATCGGCCGCTCAAAACGTCCTGTGGAGACGTGCGCTGCGGCGAAGGTGGCGGCGAACAGCAGCGGGCGCTTGACGTAGCGCGCCAGCGTGTCGCCGCTGCCGAGCCAGCTCGCCGCGAACATCGCGTGGAAGACGTAGACCGCGTAGGAGACCTCGGCGACGTAGCGCGCCGGCGCCGAGCCGAACGCAGCGCGCAGCCACGCCGGCGCGGCGTAGATCGAGCTGCCGACTGTCGCCGCGGCGAGATAGGGACGCAGATACATCAGCGCGCCGGTGCTCTCGTGGCCTGAGGCGAGCAGCAGCGGCAAGAGCAGCAGCGGCAGCACGCGCGGCAGCGACGCTGTCCAGCGCGGCGCGCGCGCGTGCAGCAGCGCCAGCGTCGCGCCGGCCAGGATCTCGTCGACTCGCTGCCAGGTGAAGATGCTGATCGGCGCCTGCTGCACCACCCGCGTCAGCGTCACGGCGACGCACAGAACGGGTAACAGCCACAGCGCGCGCCGGCCGCCCAGCGCCACCAGCAGCGCGATTCCGACGTAGAATTGCACCTCGACGCACAGGCTCCACAGGTGCTCGCCGCCGGGCAGCAGCGCGGTCGGCGGCAGGTTGGCCACGAACAGTAGGTTGGCGCCGAGCGACTCGGCGCCGGCGCGGCTCGCCAACGCCAGCACGATCATCGCGCCCCAGCCGAGCGGCACGATGCGAAACAGCCGGCGAAGCAGGAACGGCACCACCTCGGGCCGGTGCAGCAGGAACTGCGTGATCAGGAAGCCCGACAGGGTGAAGAACAGCGCCATGCCGCTCGCCGCGACCGCGCCGTTGAGCCCCCAGCCGTGCGGTCCGAGCGGCAGCAGGTGCCCCGCGAGTACCAGCAGGATGCTCAGCGCGCGCCAGCCGTCGAGGATCGGAATGCGCTGCATCAATGGCCCCTTAGTCAATCACCGCCATGCTTGGCCAGCGTCGACGACGTGATGACGGCTTTGTCTGAACGCTTCGTTGTTGCCGGGCGACAAACAATCGAGCTTACGTCCCATCTCGCGGTCGCCGCTTCGCTTTCTCCTTAAAGGGGGCCGTGTGGCTTACCCACCGAGCTCGAGCCTGGCAGGTGAGTGACGCCGGCGTTCGCGAGATGGCAGCACTTTCAGCCGCGTAAGCCTGACCCTCTGGCGGACAACACGGGCCTACCGAAAATCCGCACATACGAGGCTCACAGCACCGTTGGTACAATCAAACCGTCGCTCCGGTTGTTCATTCGAGGCCGCATTTTGTCTACGCCCTGACGGCAGCTTACCTCCCAAGCATGCCCGCCGGAGAGCTGCGTGAGACGTCCGGGAAGCTCGGACGTGAGATGAACGATCGGCCGAAGTCGAGCGACCGCCAAGTGATCCTGCGTGACCGTTTATGGGTCGAGTTAGTCGCTGCCAGGCAACTCAACGCCAGTCAGTTCTAGCAGTCGCGATAGCAATTCGTCTTGAAACGCCAGGTCAAGCGCCTCGGGAGCGAGCTTCTGACGCTGGCGGTCATGCCAATAACCGCCGCTCGTCATCGTTGCGGGATCGTCGCTGACCGCCAACCGGCTCTGCGTGCGCTGCCCGGTGTCGAGATCGACGGGTGCCGACCTGCCGCCCATGCGGGTGCGCACCCAGCCAGGATCGACTGAACGGCTCTGTCAAAGCTAATGCACCTGCGCAGGTGATTGGGGTAGGCGAGGGGCATGCCCCGCCCGCGCAAGCCAGCCAGTCCGTTCCGCTACTTTAACTCCTCGCCGGAGGTGATCCGGCTCGTGGTGCTGATGTACGTGCGGTTCCCGTTGTCGCTGCGGAACGTGGAGGACCTGCTGTTCGAGCGCGGGATCGACCTCTGCCACGAGACGGTAAGGCTATGGTGGAACAGGTTTGGTCCGCTGTTCGCGGGCGAGGTGCGGCGCCAGCGGGTGAGCCGGATGCGCGGCTTCCGTCACTGGCGCTGGCACCTGGACGAGATGTACGTGAAGCTGAACGGCGAGATGGTCTACCTATGGCGCGCGGTGGATCATGAGGGCGAGGTGCTCGAGAGCTACGTCACGAAGACGCGCGACAAGAAGGCAACGCTCGCGTTCATGAAGAAGGCGCTCAAGCGGCACGGCTCGCCTGACGCGATCACCACCGACGGGCTGCGCTCCTACGGTGCGGCGCTGAGCGAACTCGGCAGCCGCGAAAAGCAGGAGGTGGGTCGCTGGGCTAACAACCGGGTCGAGAACTCGCACCTGCCGTTCAGGCGACGAGAGCGGGCGATGCTGAGGTTCCGGCAGATGCGAACGCTACAGAAGTTCGCCTCGGTCCATGCCAACCTTCACAACCACTTCAATCACGAACGCCACCTCGTCGACCGCCAGACCTACAAGCAGCGCCGCTACGCGGCGCTGGCAGAGTGGCAGGCGCTTGCCAGCTGACTCGTCGTCCACGAAGGTCAAAGTGCATCTTGTAGAGACGAGTTTGCATTAGACTGACAGCACCGCCACATACCACCCCAAAATGTGAGGTTTTCAGCCAAAAAACGGCAGAAAACCGCCATTTTTTCGTTGGCTCAACCTGTGCTCTTCGTCCGCATTCTCCCGCATGATTCCGCATCGGTTCGCCCTATGGTATAGGACCAGAAGTAAGAACGGACCGCCGGCAATTTCCTGGCGTCCGAGCCGGCGAAGGTGGCGGAAATGGCGGGGAAAAAGGTAATGGCGGCACGTCAGGTCGACACGGCGGAACCCGGTTCTTAATCTGCTGCCCCGAACTTGCTTCTGAAGGTGAAGCCCACAGGTGCCCGAAGCTGGGTTTTTCGCTATCAGTCGAACGGCAAGGTAGTCGAAATCGGGCTTGGAAAGGCTGGCACGAAAGAGCGCGGTTTAGCCGAGGCCCGCGAATTGGCTGAACGGATGCGCGCGGCTGTTCGCAATGGCACCGATCCTAAGACCGTGCTGAAGCCTAAGCACGATGCGGCGGCGCTGACGTTCAAGCATTTTGCCGTAGCTTACATCGCGCATCTTCGCGCCACCCCACGGCACGGCAAGCCTCGCAACGAAAAGGCGGTCGATCAGTGGCCGTCAACGTTCAGCAAATGGGTATATGAGTTCAAACCCGTTGGCGCAGCCGTGGGCTTCGGTGACAAGCGACCCGGCGAAATCACCTATGGCGACGTCAAGGCGGTGTTGACTCAACGCGGTTTGGCCGCGCTGGCCGAAACACAGAAGCGGGTGAAGCAACGAATTGGCGTCATTCTTGAGGAAGCCGCGAAGGAAGAAGGCGAGCCCCACCGCTACAATCCCGCCCATGCCTTCAAACTGGAAGCTCGCAAGGCAAGTAGCGTAAAGCATCACGCATCCGCGCCGCCGGAGGAAATCCCGGCGATCATGGCCGAACTGCGCAAGAGCGACAGCACCTCCGCCAGACTCCTGCGGTGGTCGATCCTGACGGCGTGCCGTTCAGGCGAGGCTAGGGGCGCGTTGTGGGCAGAAATCGACGGCGAGGTGTGGGAGATACCGGGGGAGCGCATGAAGGCCGGTGAGCGGCACCGGGTGCCCTTGTGTGCCGAGGCGTTAGAGATACTGGAGACCATGCGGGAGAAGCGCGTGCGCGATCACCCTCGCATATTCCCAGGTGAGCGGGGCGGCCTCCTGTCCGACGTGGCGGTGTCGAACGTCTTGAAGCGGGTGCGACCTGGCGTGACTGCCCACGGTATGCGGGCGTCGTTCCGGCAATGGGGAGCAAAACAACGCGGCATGTCGCGTGAAGCGCTGGAACTAGCGCTAGCCCACACAAATCCCAACAAGGTTGAAGGTGCTTACCAATATGATGACCTGTTCGACCTTCGCAAAGATATTATGAAGGTTTGGGGTGACTACTGTGGCATACTTCCTGAAGGTGACAACGAAGTTTCAATGTATACGGCATTGGCTTAACGTTGTCTGTATCTACGCTTAGAAAAATTCAGGGGCATCGCCTTTTATCCTTTACAGACCATATCGGCCCGTATTAGGACATGCGAGCAGCCGAGGAATCTGAAGCTTATCACCGGTTAGGCCGGTTCTTCGTTAGAAGACACAGGGTGGGTAAGTGTCGGGGTTTGTCGAGTAGCCCTAGGGGCGGCGGCGTTCACATGCCAGCCGCCCTTATTTCATGTCGCGGCTGGCGCAATGCCAGGAAATCGCCATGCTTATAGACACTGAGCCGAAGCCGCCACGCTTCGTCGACCTGCCGGAACTTAGTCGTCGGCTCTGCCTTCAGAAATCCGCCATATATGAGCTATTCGCTTCAGGTGAACTTCAGCGCATCAAACTGACGCCAAAAAAGACGGTGGTGCTTGAAGCGGACCTCGACCGCTTCATTCAGCGTAAGGTTGCTGAAGCACGCCAGGTTGTGGCGTAGGCTATGATTTTTAGTGAACAGGCCGGCACAGAGAACCGGGCGTGCCGGCCTATCCACCAAGGACGCGACAGCGGAGCCATAACGCCGCCGCATCTTAACGCTATTATTCCTCTACCTACAATTAAAGAGGAGATAGCTATACCGCCTGGCTTGGTAGGAGACGTTTGGCGTTTTATCTATGAAGCTGCGCCACACCCCAATCATGCAATTGCCATGGCTGGCGCAATTGCCTTTATCGCTGGCATTTGTGGCAAATCATACAACACCTACACCAATGCCGGATTGAACCAATATATATTGCTTCTGGCATCTACTGGCATGGGAAAAGAAGCCGCGGCGTCCGGCATCGCTAAAATGTTTAATGCCGTCACCAAGACTGTTCCAGCGGCTGGCGACTTTAAAGGGCCGGCGCTTGTATCATCTGCTGGTTTGCTGAAGTGGCTCGATAAGAAACCTTCCATCGTCAGCGTCATCGGTGAATTTGGATATAAGTTAAAAGCCATATCCTCGCCAAAAGCCAACCCAAATGATGAAATGCTGAAGGCCACGCTACTTGACCTCTATGGGAAGTCAGGGGCGGGCAGCGTCGTTGACCCGATGGCCTACAGTGACCGCGACAAGCAAACCGACGTTATCCAAGCTCCCTCACTGACCCTGCTAGGCGAAAGCGTTCCTGGCGTCGTCTATGAGGCGCTGAACGATAGCGTGGTGCTCAGCGGCCTACTGCCACGCTTCATGCTGATAGAAGCTAAGGGCAGTCGTGCGCCGCTTCAGGAGGCGCCCGCGATGGCGCCAAACCCTATGCTGACACAGGCATTGGCTGACCTATGCGCTACGGCGCTGGCACTCAATCGCGGGCATAATGTTCACGTTGTCCAGGCTGATGCTGACGCCAAGGCGAAATTTCGCGAGTTTGGCCAGTGGGTGACGGATCAAATTAATGCCAACACGTCCGAAATATATCGAGAATTGTGGAATCGGGCGCACCTAAAGGCGCTGAAGCTCGCAACGCTGTGCGCGGTTGGCATTAACCCCAACGATCCCGTCGTCACGATTAACGAAACAATGTGGGCAACCAACATAATCGTCAGTCAGGTCATGCCGTTGTTGACGCGCTTTGAAGCTGGTGACGTTGGCCAACTGGCCGGCAGTCAGTCGAGGCAGGAGCGTGAAATAATGCGTGTCATCGCTGAATATTGCACAAAGCCTTGGGAGGCTTGCGCCAAGTATCATGGCACGAAGCCAATGCACGACGCACTTGTCATTACCAAAGCCCACATTCAGCAGCGGCTATATGCAACGGCTTCGTTCAAAGATGACAAGCAGGGGCCGAAGGCGGCTGTAGAGCGCGGCCTAAAGTCGCTGTGTGAAGCCGACATTATTCGTGAAATTCCCCGCGCCCAGATGATCGAGCGGTTCGGCAAGCAAGCTTTAGCCTTCTCGCCGTCTGATCCGCAAGCAATCTTGAACGCCGCAGGAGCCGGCGCTTGAGCGATCTTTTAAGGCGGCTTTACCGCGTAAAAGGCAGAAAACCACCACTTTTGATGTTTAGCGGTTTAGTTCTGTATGATCAAAAATGCATGAAAGAAATTGAAGGCAACCACAAGCATTAAAACATTAAAACCTCAAATTTCAGGAGAAAACGTAGGGAATCCGCCGTGTACCGTTTCAACCATCGGCTTAAAAGCCTCAAAATCTTCCAAGGACCATGAACATGACAAAGGCTGAAAACCTACGCCGGCTTATTGGGGAACTGTTCGCCCGCTTCGACCAGGCGGCCGAAGGTAAGACGAAAGGTCAGGCTGGCGGCAGAGCCGTCACAAGAACCACGTTTAATCAACAATGTAAATAAACCTCCGGCGACCACTGATCCGCCGAACCGAAGGAAAGCTAGAATGTCTATCTTCAATGTACCCGAGCATAACCCTGACGTGCCCCTGGCGTCGCTGCGGGAAGGTCCGCCCCACACGATGCACGAAGCGCAAATCGACTACGGAGCCTTCGGTGGCAATCTGGCTCTTAAGGCGGCCAGCGATGCGCTTAAGTTCGGCCGCGAGACCTTTAACTCGGACAACGAGTATCGCGGCAACCAGGATGGCGAAGATCGCGCCGCCACTCACGATAAAAAAGTTCGGCAGCGGGTTGAAGATTCGCAGCGTACCTTTGAGCAACGGCTTGGGGCGGCGATGACAAGCCTGCGTGGCGAGTATCAGCGTGTCGAACGCGAACTTGCCGAGAAAGCCGGCCTGAAGGCTGACCCCACGCTGACGAACGCGATTGTGGGCACGCTTCAGGGAATGTCGTTGGCGCAACGGATGGAGGCCATTTCGCAGATGATTGATGATGGCGATAACGCCATCCTGGCGACAATCATCGAGCAATCCACCTTTCTTACCGGCGTGCCCAAGGAGGTGCGCGACACCATCTCCACTCGCGTGCTGATGAAGGTTGACCCCAATGGCCTACGTCTTCGCAACGGCTTGTTGAGCGCCATGATGAAGACCGAAGCTGCCGGGAACGATAGCGCCGGCATGTTCGCAAAGCTGATTGCTGGCACTGAGCCTGGCGCCTGGAGGGTTCGGGCACAGCAAGCGGCGGCCCGCAACATGAGCGTCAACGCGGGTCAACGATGACCTGAACCGGGGTCAGGTGGCGGGCGACGCCTGACTTCATTTCTTGGGCATAGGAGTAGATGAAATGAGCCAATGGCTCTGGGAGCCGAGCATGATCGAACGCGACAGCGGCGGCTATGTGCCTGGCGATGCCATACGTATTTGGCGTGAGATGGAGGCTCAGGGTAAGGCGAGTAACGATAAGCCAAAGCGGCTGGTGTCCAAGTCGGTGCTTGAAGTTCAAGCCGACATAATGAGGATAGCCGAGGACGCGAGCAACGATGCGGCTTCGCGAGTCGCGGCCTATAGGCTGGCGTTTGAAATGGCTCAGCAGATCGCGGAGTTTGAGGGAGCGCAAGCTGAGGCTTCACAGAAGAACCCTGGGTGATGACACGTGCTGGTGAAAAGTAGTGTTGAATCCGCAAGAGCTATTGAATAGCAAGGGTGTCTAGCGCTAGCAGACTATCGAGCGGGCGCGTTTGGATTGTAAGCATTGGCACAGGGATGGCAGCAATACCCCGCGCATGGCGCAACGAACGGTAACGCCGATTGGGGTGAACCCGCCGGAAAGGCGGCCGTTGCGGCTGACCCTCTCCCCCCTGCCAAAGCTAAGGCGGGTGAGGGGAAGCGGCTTCGCCTAGAGAATGGCGCGCAAATTCGCCGGGAAATGGTGAAGGTGTATCGCGGCATGAAAGTTGGCGCAATCGACACTTCCAAAGGGTCGAAGCTAATTTACGCGCTGACTGAACTTAGTCGCGCCCTTGAACGTGAAACCGTTGAGAAGCTGACCGAACGGCTTGATGAAGTCGAAGGCAAATGAGCCGGCACCTTGGCCTTCGCACGCGGGTTCGCCGGCTAGAGCGGCAAAGCCGTTCGCGGCGTCCAAGGCAAGCTGTCGTCTATGCCCGCTATGACGAACCTGAAGAACGCATCGTTGCCTTGGGCGCGATCAGCGGTGCGGCCACGTCGCGCTTGTGGGGCGAAGCCCTGCCAGCGCTGTGCGGGCGCGCCAGGGTGGGGCTAGGAGCGCGTCAGGTGCTTATCGCGGGCTATCCCGCGGCCGCGTCCATCATCGCGCCTGTGGCGGCTCCTGGCGAGCCCGTGCCGCCGTCAGCGCCCGCGTTCGATCCCAAACGACCCGACGCCTGGCGCGATTACCGCGCCTTTGCTGAACAAGGACAATTGCCATGAAGACGTTAGCCGAACGCCACGCTGACCGGATGGCTCTGTCAAAGCTAATGCACCTGCGGCGCTCGCCGGGGTAGGAGAGGGGTATGTCCCGCCCACGCAAGCCAGCCAGCCCGTTCCGCTACTTCAACTCGTCGCCTGAGGTGATCCGGCTGGTGGTGCTGATGTACGTTCGTTTCCCACTCTCACTGCGGAACGTGGAAGACCTGCTGTTCGAGCGCGGGATCGACCTCTGCCACGAGACGGTGAGGCTGTGGTGGAACAGGTTCGGTCCGCTGTTTGCGGGTGAGGTGCGGCGCCGGCGGGTAAGCCGCATGCGCGGCTTCCGTCATTGGCGCTGGCACCTGGACGAGATGTACGTGAAGCTAAACGGCGAGATGGTCTACCTGTGGCGAGCGGTGGATCACGAGGGCGAGATCCTCGAGAGCTACGTCACCAAGACACGCGACAAGAAGGCGGCGCTGACCTTCATGAAGAAAGCGCTCAAACGCCATGGCTCGCCTGAGGCGATTACCACCGATGGTCTTCGCTCCTACGGTGCTGCGCTGACGGAGCTTGGCAGCCGCGATAAGCAGGAGGTGGGTCGCTGGGCCAACAACCGGGTGGAGAACTCGCACCTGCCGTTTAGGCGGCGAGAGCGGGCGATGCTGCGGTTCCGGCAGATGCGAACGTTACAGAAGTTCGCCTCGGTCCACGCCAACGTCCACAACCACTTCAACCACGAACGCCACCTCGTCGATCGCCAGACTTACAAGCAGCGCCGCTCCGCGGCGCTCGCCGAGTGGCAGGCGCTTGCCATCTAATTCCCCGCACACCATGGCCGAGGTGCATCGTGTAGAGACGATTTCGCGTTAGACTGACAGCACCCGGTCTCGCGAAAGGCGGTGAGCACCGCGCCGTCGAAGCGGGCGTAGGCGGCGTCGCTCTCCGCATGCGCGGCGGCGATGCGGGTGCCGAGGCGCGTCCGGTCGGGAACCTGCCAGCTGATGAGCGGCCCAGCGAGAACCTGTTAATGTCGCTGCCGGACGCCCCGAGCGGCGCCCTGATCATCAAAATGCGAGCGTCTGGTGCCGGAACTTTCGACGACCTTTGCGACGTCCGGTGATGTCGATGCATCCGCGGTGAACGGCGAAGCCTTGGTCGCGACGCTGCGCGGCGTGATGGCTCCTGCACCCGGGGCGAAGTCGAGGAGGGTCAAACCTTTAAGGCCAATTGGAGGCGGTCACAAAGTTGAGCTGACGCTGGACGTTGGTCGCCGCCGTGCCGTTCTCACCTTCACATCGGGAGAGGGCTACCGCTCGTACCTTCCCAGCGATGGACATGAACGGACGTCAGCTTTCGATGGATAGTCAAGCCTCGCTGTATGGCCGATCTTGGGTCTGCCTCTCAACCCAGAGCTGCAGTTGGTATGATGGCGACGGCGAAGGATCCTTGAGGATTCAACGGCGACGCGCCCGAATCAGCGCGCAGCCGCATAAGGCACTACCTAAAACAAAGCCGATTATCGCTCCGATGACGGCGCCCTGGGGATCAAGCCTTCAAGCCTCCAGGCGTCGTGCCAACAGCCAATCACAGCTCACGGGTCATTCGGGCGTAAGGCATATAGATTGGGAACAGCATGGTGAGCCGATCTTCGGGACGAGCGAAACGGGTGCCGAACGATCCTATCTAAGCAGCGCCATAACCCCCTCCTGCGTCTGATTGGCCTGAGCCAGCATCGCTGTCGCAGTCCTCGTTACAATCTGAAATCTGGCGAGCGCGGTAGTCTCGGTCAAGAAGTCGGCGTCTTCGATGCGGCTGCGCGCGTCGGTGAGGTTCGTCACGTTGGCGGTGGCGTTGTTCGCCGCCGACTCAAGGCGTTTCTGCGACGAACCCAGCGAGGCGCGCGCGCCCGAAACCTCGACGATTGCGTCGTCATACTGGCTCAGCGTGGCGTTGGTGCCGGCGGCGTCGAACGCCAGCGCAGTGACGACCGCAAGCTTCGAGCTGCCGCCCGTCGAGAAGTCGACCGACTTCAGCGTGACGGTGTCGCCGATGTTGGCGCCGGTCTGGATCGAGAAGCCCGTCGCCGCGGTCGAGTCGAACAGCTTCTTGCCGTTGAACGAGGTGGTGGTGACGATCGAGCTGATCTGGTCCTTCAGCGCGGCCTGCTCCGAGCGGATCGAGTCGGTGTCAGTCGACGAGTAGGTGCCGCTGGCGGCCTGGACGGTGAGCTCGCGCATGCGCTGCAGCATGTTCGAGACCTCGCCGAGGGCGCCTTCCGCGGTCTGCGCCAGCGAGATGCCGTCGTTCGAGTTGCGGATGCCTTGGCTCATGCCACGGATCTGCAAGGCCATTGATTTGCTGATCGCGAGGCCGGCGGCGTCGTCCTTGGCCGAGTTGATGCGCTTGCCGGTCGACAGGCGCTCCATGGAGACTGAGAGAGCCTTGTTCGCGCTGTTCGAGGCGGTGGTAGCGCGCAGGGCCGAGGTGTTCGAGTTGATTACGGTCATCAGCCTACCTCCTGATCTCGGTGCAGCTATATGGGGCATCTTGCCTAAGCTTTCCGAACGACCGCTGACTCCGTTTGTTTACATCATTCCGTCCTACTTAGACTAACGTCGTACGCCGAGATGGCGGTAAGATTAGACGTCACCGCTTTGCCATTGATGTAGGCTTTGCGGGGGAGAGGCCGCATTTGGCCACGCACAAACGCTCAGGGGCGCAATCCAAGGCAGAATCAAATTTGATAGTCCGTAAAGCTGCCAATGAGACCAGCCGGACCGCTGCGCGGAGCGCCCGGGTGGTTCGAGCGGCGAGATTAACGAGCTGCCGGAGTTGGTAAGCGGGGAGGGGCGCCAGAGTGACCGGGAATGGGCCCTCGGCACAAGGGGAAGAGGCCGCTAGCGCCCAAACCTTGCCACCGGCTACGCAATCCAGCCGCCTTAAAGCGGTCGCTTGTTCACGGACGCCCTTTGAGCGGCATGTCACAACTGACTGCACTTCAGGTCAATAGCGGCCGCAGCGAGATCGGAAACGTGCCCGCCAAGCCTGCGCCGCTCTTTGTCCAAGCAGCGCTGCCTCGGTGTCCGCTCATCCTTTGGCCCCAGAGCCTGACGAAGCACAAGCAGGTCGGCCTGAGTAAGCGGATGGGTCGAGGGCCATGTCGGGGGAGCGGACGCTTCGCCCTGCGGTGGCAAAATTGGGGTGACTGATTGGGCGATTGAAGCATCGGCGAGGATGGCTGTGCAAACCAGAAAAGCAGCTCGGATTATAGCCACGCCACACCTCACCAAAACGACGTACCGTTATTCGCGGTTCTTACCAAGGCATCCAGACCTAAAAAGTCCCAAACGGATCGTTCTCGAAGATGGAACGTCAACAGCGGCGGCAGCTATCGCCGGTTGCCTTGCCGAGACCCGACCAGCCGCTTTCCTGCCAGATCTCAGACGCCTCAGTCGCGATGTTGCTCGGCCTGGATGGAAGGCAGGTGGGCATCGCACCCTGCGGATATTCGCATGGCAAACGATGTCCAACGCTAATTGCAGGCATCGGCGCCAACATTAGAGTGGCTCCATGAGCATGTACCTCCGCCTGCGTCGCTTCGTTGATCGTGACCTTGCCCAGCATCCTTCCTATGCGAAGCGAGCAACGCTCTCGCTCTGGGCCGTCGTTGTTCCGCTTGCCCCACTCATATTTCTGAAATGGCCATACAATGCAGCGGAGCTGGGGATTGCAGCCGTTTCGACAACTGCCAGCGTGTCGTGGGTAGCCTTCCTGCTTTGGAGATGTTCACGATTGCTCCGTGCCGCGGGTGCTCGCGGTGATCGAAGGTTCGATCGGCATACGAAAAACACCCTTGGCCCGGAGTATCGATCGACAGAGAGCTTCACGGCCGCGCGCTCAAGACGAAAGCGTACGAGGCGCGGCTAACCTGCCAAGGCTCGACTAGGTGAACGGCTTTGCGGTGCGTCACGCGTGCGGCCGCGGAGATGAATGAGCGTCGGGAGCTGGGAGCCGGACAGAGCGCCGGGAACGTCCGGTCCTGGGTCACCGCCACGCATGAGGCATCGCGAGGTGGGCGCTTCGGGTGCGGTCTACTATCGCCCGAGGCCGTCGAACCGTTCCCGCCTGTTCGACGGGCTTGTCTCGGAAGTGACATGCCTTTGCCCTAACCGACCCGCAAGTGATTGAAATTCGCAACGGGTGGGAATGATGAGAGCCAGAGTTTTCGCGTCCCTATGTGCTGGTGCTGCTTGTCTCGCGGCGGTCTCAGGGCGGGCACAAACCGCGCCGGCGCCCGTGGGCAGCGAGCCGGCATCTTCCGAGGGCGACGAGATCGTGGTCACGGGGCGCGCCGGCAGCGGCGAGCGTACCAAGCTGGAGACCAGCTACTCGGTCACCACGCTCGATGACGCCGCGATCCGCTCGCGCGCGCCGTCGAGCGTAACCGAGACGCTCAAGTCGGTCCCCGGCTTCTGGGTCGAGGCGTCCGGCGGCGAGGGCAGCGGCAACGTGCGTGCCCGCGGCATCCCCGTAGACGGCTTCGGCTCGATCAATCTGCTCGAGGACGGCCTGCCGGTGCAGCACGATCCCGCGCTCGGTTACCTCAACGCCGACCAGGCCTATCGCATCGACGAGTCGGTTCAGCGGATCGAGGTGGTACGCGGCGGTCCATCCTCGATCTTCTACTCCAACGCGCCCGGCGGCGTGGTCAATTACATCACGCGCAAGCCCGGCGACGCGCTGAGCGCCAACGCGCGCGTGCTCTACGGTCCGACCGCCGAGCTGTTCCGCTTCGACGGCTGGGTCGGCACGCCGCTGGCAGACGGTTGGACGCTCGGCGTCGGCGGTTTCTACCGCAACGAACAGGGCGTGCGCGATCCCGGCTTTACCGGCAACAAGGGCGGCCAGGTGCGCGCCGACCTCGCCAAGGATTTCGGCGACGCGCAGCTGACGCTCAGCTACAAGCACCTTGACGACAACGCGATCTTCTACACCGGCATCCCGCTGACCAAGGACCGCAACGGCAAGGTCACCGGCATACCGGGTTTCGACCCGCATTACGGCACCACCGCCAGTCGCGCCTCGGCCTATCTCACGCTGCGCAGCGCGAACGGTCCGGTGAACTTCAACAACACCGACGGCACCAGCATCCGTCTCGACCAATTCTCGGTGCTCGCCGCCTGGGACATGGGCGACGGGTTCAAGCTGACCAACAATGCGCGCTACCGCTCGTCGAACACGGTCCGCAACGGCGTCTACCCCGCCTCAATTGCGACCGCGGCGAGCTATGTCGCGTCGCGCCGCGCCGCGCTGCTCGCGGCTTATCCGGGCGCGAGCGACGCGCGGCTGCGCTACACCGACACGGGCGAGGCTTTCGATCTCGCTGCGCAGAACGGCAACGGGCTGGTGTTCGAGAACAGCGCGCGCCCGGTGACGGTGATCGAGAGCGAGTTCCTCGACGACCTGCGGCTGAGCCGCCGCTTCGAGCTGTTCGGCCAGAGCCACGACGTCGCGATCGGCGGCTATCTCGCGCGCGTGAAGGAGACCTTCCGGCGCTACTCGGCGACTACGCTGCAGGACGTGTCGGACAACTCGCGCCTGCTCGACTTCGTCGCGGTGAACGCGGCCGGGCAGGTGGTCGGCGCGGCGACGCAGAACGGCGTGTCGCGCTACGGCTCCGAGTTCGCGGACGGCAGCGGGCAGCAGACGACCTGGGCGGTCTATGCCTCGGACGAGTGGCAGCTGCTGCCGAGCGTGCGGGTGGACGGCGGGGTGCGCTACGAGCATGTCCAGACCGACGGCGCGCAGGAAGGGTCGACCAGCGTCAACCTCGGCGACCCCGCGACGCTGGCGGACAACAACGTGCTCACCGGCAACGGCCAGTTCGTCGGCTTCGATCGCACCTTCGATCGGGTCGGCGCGACCATCGGCGTCGACTGGCAGTTCGCCGACGTGGCGGGTGTCTTCGCGCGTTACACCTCGGCCTTCCGCCTGCCGAGCGTCGGCAGCTTCATCACGAGCGCCACCGCGCAGCCGCGGACCCAAGGCATCCGGATGTACGAGGCCGGCCTGAAATATGCGGACCCGCTGCTGAGCGCCTATGCCACCGCCTTCCTGACCGACTTTGACGCTTACTCGATCGGCAACTTCCAGTTCGACGCCGCGACCGGCGGTTACACGCAGCAGACGATCTACACCAACACTCGTGCCTATGGCCTGGAGTTCGAGGCGACGGTGCGGCCGGTGCGCTGGTTCGACTTCACGCTCAACGCCACCGCGCAGGATCCGACCTTCCGCGACCTGCGCTACAACGAGCTGTCGGGCACGACGTTGACGCCGCGCGATTACTCGGGCAACCAGCTGCTGCGCGTGCCCAAGCTGGCGCTGCGCGCCACCCCGGCGGTGACGCTGCTCGGCGATCGGCTGCGCGTACAGGGCGACGTCGAACATTACACCAAGCGCTACGCCGACGCAGCCAACACCTCGGAGCTGCCGGCCTATACCGTGCTGAACGCAAGCGCGCGCTTCGCGCTCACCGACCGCGTATCGCTCTGGGCCTATGGCGACAATCTCACCAACGCGCTCGGGCTGACCGAGGGCAACCCGCGCGCGGGCGAGCTGACCAGCGGCCAGGCGACCGACTCGCTGTTCATCGGCCGCCCGATCCTCGGGCGCAACGTGCGCTTCGCGGTGGACGTGCGGTTCTGAGCGGGGGCGTGGCGCTTTCTCGTCCCTCACGTCGGCCGCCGCTTCGGGAGCCGTCGCCCTCGCTCTGGAAGGAGAAGGGCGATGCGCGCCGCTTGCTCCTGACCTTCCTCGCGGTCTTCCTTCTCGTCCCGCAGGTTGCGCGCGCTCAGGATATCACTCTCACGGGTGAGCTCACCCGCGCCGACCACGAGACCTATCGCGCCGTTCCCGTCACCGTGCCTGCGGGCGTCGAGCGGATCACGCTCGCGCTCAGCTACGACAAGGCGGACCACACGGTGGTCGACCTCGGGCTGTGGGATCCGACGCGTTTCCGCGGCTGGAGCGGCGGCGCGCGCGACCGCGTGACGGTGGCCACCACCGACGCGACGCCGGGCTATCTCGCCGGCCCGCTTCCCGCTGGCACATGGCAGGTGATGCTCGGCGTGCCGAACATCCGCGCCGGCACGCACAGCCGCTACCGCGTCCAGCTCTGGTTCGATCGTGCCGCTGGGCGCGCCGCCACGGTCCAGGCCGAGGGCGCGCCGCTGCGTAGCGGCCGCGCCTGGTACCGCGGCGACCTCCACCTCCACGACGCCAACAGTGACGGCTCCTGCGCCACCCGCGCTACCGCCGCCGCGGCGGTTCCCGCGCGCGTGCCGTGTCCGCTGTTCCGCACCGTCCTTGCGGCCGCGGCGGCGGGGCTCGATTTTGTCGCGGTGACCGACCACAACACCGTCGCGCATTTCTCCGCGCTGCGCGAGCTTCAGCCCTGGGTCGCGCCGCTGCTGCTGATCCCCGGCGTCGAGCTTACCACCTTCCACGGCCACGCCAACATCTTCGCGCCAACGCGCTTTGTCGACTTCCGGCTCGCGGGGCGCGAGGGCGTGGCGGCGTTGCAGCGTGACGCGCACACCGCCGGCGCGCTGTTCTCGCTCAACCACCCCGGACTGCCGTCGGGCGAGCGCTGCATGGGGTGCGGCTGGACATGGCCCGACACCGACTGGCGCCAGGTCGACGCGATCGAGGTGATCAACGGCGCGGTCACCACCGGCCCCATGACGGGGCTGACGCGATGGCGTGAGCGGCTCGACGCCGGGGATCGTGTCACAGCGATCGCGGGGAGCGACAGTCACGATCCTGACGGTGTGACCGGTCCGTCGCGTGTCGGGCGTCCGACCACGGTGATCGAGGCGAACGAACTGTCGACGCGGGCTATCCTCGACGGCATCCGCTCCGGCCGCGCGTTCGTCGACGTCGACGGGACAACGGAGCGCCTTCTCGATCTCACCGCGACCGCGGGCGGGGTGCAGGCAGCGATGGGAGGGAGCCTGCCGCTGTGCGGCTCCGTCCACGTCAGTACGCACGTGATCGGGGGTATGGGTGCCACGGTCAGACTACTCGGCGATCGTGGCGAGATAAGCGCGACGAAAATCAGCGATGCGGACGCAACGCTTATGACGACGCTAGGCACGGGCGCGGCGACCAAGTGGCTGGCGGCACTTGTCGAGCGAGACGGCGCGCCATTGTTGATCGGCAATGCAATCTATCTAACTCCGTGCGCCCGCCTATGAGATCGACCAGCTTTCCTGATGAGGCAGCGTCATTGCGACAATTGACGGCTGGTTGTTGGTTATGCTCGTGCGACGTTGCGCTTTTCGGACTGGCCATCGTGCGCCATTGGTGTTCACGCGCTTAAGGAGTCGCAAGCGGGTCAGCTCGCAAATCCTGGCATACCCAAGCCGCGCGGCATGAGTTCGGTGGGTAGAACGGCTGCCGATCGTGCGCTGCGCTGCCACAATTCGGCGCATACCGCTTTCGTCGGACGTAAAGGCGCAAGTGCGGCGCTGCCCGAGCGCCACATAGCTGTCACACTGCGCCGCTAACTCTGTCTAAACTTTACAGAAACCTTTCAGCGCGAGTGCGGCGATGCCCGACGTCTTCATCAACGAGATCCACTATGACAATGTCGGCACCGACGCCGGCGAGGCGATCGAGGTCGCGGGCGCCGCGGGCACCGATCTCGGCGGCTACCGCCTGGTCTTCTACAACGGCTCGAACACGCCCGCCGCGGCACCGGTGTACGACACGCTGGCGCTGACCGGCACGATCGACGACGAGGGCGCCGGCTATGGTGCGCTGTCGTTCGCGCGCGTGGGCATCCAGAACGGCGGGGCCGACGGCGTCGCGCTGATCGCGCCCGACGGGAGCGTCGTCCAGCTGCTCTCCTACGAGGGGACCTTCACCGCCGCCGCGGGCACGCCGGCGGCGGGCGTCACCAGCACCGACATCGGCGTGTCCGAGGACCCCGCCCCCGCGACCGGCCTCTCGCTCCAGCTCACCGGCGCGGGGGCGACCGCGGCCGACTTCACCTGGGCGGCGGGGCAGGCGAGCAGCTTCGGCAGCGTCAACGCCGGGCAGAGCTTCCTCTCCGCCATCGGTACCGGGCGGATCAGCGTCGCCGACGCGCAGGTGGCCGAGGGGGACGACGGCGTCACCCAGCTGGTCTTCACCGTGCGCCGCGCCGGCGGCACCGCGCTGGCCGCGAGCGTCGACTATGCCATCCACCTCGACGGCACCGCCGGCGTTGACGACCTGGCTCCCGGCGCGGCGCTCGCTGGCACGGTCCGCTTCGCCGCGGGCGAGGAGAGCAGGACGATCGTCGTGCCGGTGCACGGCGATACCTTCGGCGAGCCCAACGAGACGCTGTCGCTGACGCTCGGCGCGACCACCGGCGACGTGGTGGTCGACGTCGCGCATGCCACCGGCACGATCGTCAACGACGACCCGATCGCGCTCAGCATCGGCGCGATCCAGGGCGAGGCGCACCGCTCCGCCTATGTCGACCAGAGCGTCACCACCACCGGCATCGTCACCGCGGTGGATACCAACGGCTTCTATCTCCAGTCGGCGCACGGCGACGGCAACGACGCGACATCGGACGGCATCTTCGTCTTCACCAGCACCGCACCCGCGGTGACGGTGGGCGACGGCGTGTCCGTCGCCGCGACGGTGACCGAATATGCCGGCGACGCGCAGGGGCTGACGCTGACCGAGCTGATCCGTCCGACCGTGACGGTGGAGAGCAGCGGCAACGCGCTGCCCGCCGCGATGGTGATCGGCCAAGGCGGCGTGCTGCCGCCGAGCGAGGTGCTCGACGACGACGGGCTCACCCAATTCGATCCGCGCCACGACGGGCTGGACTTCTGGGAATCGCTTGAGGGCATGCGCGTGACGATCGACGCGCCCCAGGTGGTGTCGAACACCAACGATTTCGGCGAGACCGACGTGGTCGCCTCGCACGGCCAAGGCGCCACCGGCGTCAACGATCGAGGCGGCATCACCATCGCGCCAGGCGACTATAATCCCGAGAAGATCCAGATCGACGACGACAGCGGCGTCTTCGCCGGCTTCCACCCGGGCTACACGATCGGCGACCAGCTCAGCAACGTTACCGGTGTGGTCAATTACTCGTTCGACCAATATGAGGTGATCGCCACCGAGGCGGTGAGCGTCACCCGGGACGTCACGCTGGCGCGCGAGGTCACGTCGCTGGCGGGCGACAGCAACCACCTCTCGATCGCCACCTACAATCTCGAGAATCTCGACACGTCGGACCAGAAGTTCGACGTGCTGGCGGGCGACATCGTCTACAATCTCAAGGCGCCCGACGTGATCGCGGTGCAGGAGATCCAGGACGCCGACGGCGCGGGCAGCGGCGCCGACCTGTCCGGCACCGTCACCGCGCAGGGCCTGATCAACGCGATCCACGCGCAGTCGGGGCTGCACTACGCCTATGTCGAGGTGGCGCCCACCGTAGCCGGCTCGACAGGGGGCGAGCCCGGCGGCAACATCCGCAACGGCTATCTCTACAACACCGACCGCGTCGGCTACGTCGACGGCAGCGCCGAGCTGATCACCGGCGCGGCCTATCAGGGCACGCGCAACCCGCTCGTGGCGCAGTTCACCTTCGCCGGCGAGACGGTGACCGCGATCAACGTCCACCTCACCTCGCGGCTCGGCAGCGAGCCGCTGCAGGGCGCCGACCAGCCGGCGGTCAACGCCGGCGACGCCGCGCGCACCGCGCAGGCGGCCGGGGTGAAGGCGTACATCACCGAGCATCTCGCCGACGACCCGGCGCTCAACATCGCGGTGTTGGGTGACTGGAACGGCTTCTACTTCGAGGACGCGCAGACCCAGCTGACCGATCCGGCCAAGGGCGGCGTGCTGACCAACCTCAACACGCTGCTGCCCAACCAGGAGCGCTACTCCTATCTGTTCGAGGGCAACGCGCAGCAGATCGACAATGTGCTCGTCACCCAGGGGCTGGTCGGCGGCGCGAGCTACGATTCGGTCCATCTCAACTCGCAGGCGGCGGGCGAGCGCCCGACCGACCATGACCCGCAGGTGGCGCTGCTGTTCGTCGGCGCCGCGCCGAGCGACCTGACGCTCAGCCACGCCAGCGTCGCCGAGAACCTGCCCGCGGGCACGATCGTCGGCACGCTGTCGGCGACCGACACGCCCAACGATACGTTGCACTACGCGCTGATCGACGACGCCGGCGGCCTGTTCGCGGTGGACCACCGGACCGGCGTGATCACCACCACGACCGCGCTCGACCACGAGGCGGAGGCGAGCCACGCGATCGTCGCGCGCGCGACCGACAGCGCGGGCGCCACCACCGAGCACGGCTTCGCCATCGCGGTGAGCGACGTCAACGAGGCGCCGGTCGCCGCCGCGGACGCGTTGCGCGTCGACGAGGACGCCACCAGCGCCAACCTGTGGGCGACGCTGCTCGGCAACGACCGTGACCCCGACGCCGGCGACACGCTGACGATCGCGGCGGTCGACACGCGGGGCACGCTCGGCCATGTCGCTTTCGACGCGGCGGGGCAGACGCTGCGCTACGTCGCCGACGACGATTCGTTCGATGCGCTCGCGCCGGGCGCAACCGCGACCGACCGTTTCAGCTACACCGTCACCGACGCCGCCGGGCAGACCAGCAGCGCGACGGTGGAGGTGACCGTCACTGGCATCGCCGACGGGATCACGCGCGCCGGTACGATCTTCGCCGACCGGCTCACCGGCACCGCGGGCGAGGACCGGCTGTCGGGCGGGCTCGGCGGCGACACGCTCGCGGGTCTGGGCGGGCACGACTGGCTGAGCGGCGGGCTGGGCAATGACACGCTCGACGGCGGCGACGGCAACGACCTGCTGTTCGGCGGCCTCGGCAACGACGT
>NZ_JAPYKH010000017.1 GCF_029623345.1 Sphingomonas phyllosphaerae | reverse complement strand
CCCGCATTCGGGTCGGCCGGCTTGAGCGTCAGGTCGGTGCGCACGGTCGGGCCGAGCGCGCGGATACGGTCCTTGATATGCGCGGGGCGTGGGCCTTCGGCGGTCGCGGTCGCCTCGATCACGTACGGCACGTTGACGCGCCGCGCCGCCTCTTCCTCGCGCGCGATCGCCTCGGCGCGATCGCCCGCATCGACGGCATCCTCGATGTGGCGCGACCAGCTGCCGCCCGCCCACCAGACCACGTCGCCGGTCGGTAGGTCGTTGCCCGTCACCAGCCTCATGCCGAGAGGCTCCCGACGCTCTCGGCAACGCGCGCGTAGCCGGCGAGCCGGTCCTGGGCGTCGGACAGCTCAACCACTTCGCCGACGACGATGATCGCAGGGCTGGCGACCTGCTCGCGCGCCACCATCGCGCCGAGATCCGCCAGCAACGTCCGCAGCGCGCGATGCCCCGGCAGCGTGCCCTTCTCCAGCACCGCAACGGGCATGTCGGGCGCGACGCCGTCGGCCATCAGCTTGTCCGCGATCGCCTCGGCGGTGGCAACGCCCATGTAGATCACCAATGTGCGGCCTTGTCCGGCAAGCCCGGACCAATCCTGATCGGTCAGTCCCTTGCATTGGCCGGCGACAAAGGTGACCGCCGAGCTGTGATCGCGGTGGGTGAGCGGCAGCATCGCCTCGGCGGCGCAGCCGAGCGCGGCCGACACGCCCGGGATCACCTCGACGGCGAGACCAGCGGCGCGCACCGCCTCGACCTCCTCGCCACCGCGCCCGAAGATGAACGGGTCGCCGCCCTTGAGCCGCACCACCACGCTGCCGGCGCGGACGTGCGCCACGATCAGCGCGTTGATCGCTTCCTGCGGCAAGGTGTGGCGCGCGCGGCGCTTGGCCACCGAGATGCGCTGCGCCGTCGCGGGCGCCAGCGCGAGCACGCGGTCGTCGATCAGCCCGTCGTGGACGACGACATCGGCCTCACGCAACGCTTCCACCGCGCGCACCGTGAGCAGCCCGGGATCGCCCGGTCCCGCGCCGACGAGGATGACGCGGCCGCGCGCGTCGGGATCGAGGAGGCTTGCCATGCCCGCTACATGGGCGGCGGGTAGGGCCCCGCGCAACCGTTGTTCGCTTGTCCCGTGCCTAGCCTGGCTTTTTCCGCGAGCGGCGGGGCGGAAGCTCCTCACCCCGCCGCCTGGCGCAGCACGCGCTCACCCTCGGCCTCGCTGACCGCCGCACGCACCGCGGTGAGGAAGCCGGCGACGTCGCCCTGCGACGAGGGAATGGCGCGCCGCAGCGTGATGAAGCCGTGGATGTTGCCCTGCGCCTCGCGGAAGGTCACGGCGACGCCCGCCTGCGCCAGTGCGGCGGCGTAGGCGCGGCCCTGGTCTCGGATCGGGTCGAGCCCGGCCGTGACGATCACCGCCCGCGGCAGGCCCGCGACGTCGCCCAGCAGCGGCGAGAAGCGCGGGTGGCGCGGGTCTCCGGCGTAATGGTCGTTGAACCACACCATCCCCTCGCGCGTGAGCAGATAGCCGTCGGCGAAAGCGTCGAACGAGGCATAGGGTCGGCTGGCGTCGGTGGCGGGGTAGATCGGCGCCTGTACGATCACCGGCACTGCCGCGGGCCGGTCGCGCAGCGCCGCGGCGACGATGATCGCGAGATTGCCGCCCGCGCTGTCACCGGAGAGCACCAGGGCGGTCACGCCGCGGCCGAGCGTCTCCGGCCCCGACGCCACCCAGCGCGCCGCCGCCTCGGCATCGTCGGGCGCGGCGGGCCAGCGCGCCTCGGGAGCGAGGCGATAGTCGACCGCGATCACCGGCAGGTCGAGCTGACGCGCCATCTCGGCGGTGAAGCTGGCGTGGGTGTCGAGGTCGCCGATCACCCAGCCGCCGCCGTGGAAGAACACCACGGCCGGGCCCGGCGCGCGCGTCTCACGCGCGTCGAACAGCCGGGCGCGGAGCGGGCCGCCGGGGCCGGCCACGGTGAGGTCGCGCACGACCGCCAGCTCCCCGCGCGGCAGGTCGGCGACGTCCTTCATCGCGACCATCACCGCGCGTGCCTCCCCGGGCGGCAGCTCGTGCATCTTCGGCCCCGGCACGCTGTTGAGATAGGTCAGGAACGCCGCGACGTCGGGGCGGACGAACGGCGTCCGTTCGATCTCGGGGGCGGGTCGGTCAGTCATGCGCGTTCCTCTGCGGGGGCGCGATGGCGCGCCGCGATCCTCGCCTTATCTTAGGCGGATGATCCGGGTCGTCCACCATCCCGCCTATGTCACCGAGGCGCCAGCGCGCAGCACCTATCGCTGGGGCAAGAACGGCGCGATCCGCGACCTGCTGCTGGAGCGCGGCGCGGCGGTGGCGTGGCACGAACCCGCAGCGATGCCGCGCGACTGGCTCGAGGCGACGCACGATCCCGATTATGTCGCGGAGGTGCTCGCCGCCGCGGTGCCACGCGAGAAGGAGCGCCGCATCGGCTTCCCGGTGACGGAGGTGGTCGCGCGTCGCGCCGCGCTGGTGCCGGGCGGTACCTATCTGGCGGCGCGGCTGGCGCTGGCGCACGGCTTCGCCGCCAATACCGCGGGCGGCAGCCATCACGCGCTCGCGACGACGGGGGCGGGCTATTGCGTGTTCAACGACCTTGCGGTGGCGGCGGTGCGGCTCGCCGCCGAGCGCGCGGCGGAGCGAATACTGATCGTCGACGTCGACGTCCACCAGGGTGACGGCACCGCGGCGCTCACCGCAGGTCATGCCGGCATCGCGACCTATTCGATCCACGCCGAGAAGAACTTCCCGGTGCGCAAGGCATGCTCGACGGTGGACGTGGCGCTGCCCGACGCGGTCGGCGACGACGACTATCTCGCTAAGCTGGAGGAGACGCTGGTGCCGCTGCTCGACGAGCTGCGGCCCGACCTGATCCTCTACCAGGGCGGGGTGGACCCTTTCGCCGGCGACCGGCTTGGTCGGCTGGCACTCAGTGACGCGGGGCTGGCCCGGCGCGATCGCCTCGTGGCCGAACTCGCGCTGACGCGGGGCGCGCCGCTGGCGAGCACGGTGGGTGGCGGCTATGGCGACGACGTGTTGGCGATCGCGGCGCGCCACGTCGCGGTGATCGAGCGGCTGGCGGCGGTGTATGAGGGGGTGCCCGCCTGATCGTTGCTCGCTCAGGAAGCTCGAGCGCCGACTACTCACTCTGCCCTGCAGGGGAGTGGTGGAGGGGTGTCGCCGCTGGCACCGTCAGGTGGCTCGTCAGCGTGGATATCCCTTCACGCGCGACGCACGCCACCTCCTTTGACAGGGGAGGGATTTGGCTTGCACACGCCCCATGCCGCTAGCTTCCTCCGCAAGCGCCCACAGCCGGATGACATTCGCGCGACAGTCGCTATATGCGGCCACGCACCAGGCGAGCCTCCGCACATGCTGACCACGAACCCGTTCGACGACGACCATCTGCACGAGGAGTGCGGAATCTTCGGCGCCTCCGGCTCCGAGGGCGCTGCGGCGCTGGTGGCGCTGGGGCTCCACGCCCTGCAGCATCGCGGCCAGGAAGCCGCCGGCATCACCAGCTTCGACGGCCACGACTTCCACACCCACCGCGCAATGGGCCATGTCGCTGGCAATTTCGACCGCGACGACATCATCCGCGCGCTCGCGGGCGAGGTGGCGTGCGGGCACGTGCGCTACTCGACCACGGGCGAGACCGCGCTGCGCAACGTCCAGCCGCTCTACGCCGAGCTTCAGTCAGGCGGCTTCGCGATCGCGCACAACGGCAACATCTCCAACGCGATGCGGCTGCGGCGCGAGCTGGTGCGGCGCGGTTCGATCTTCCAGTCGACCTCGGACACCGAGACGATCATCCACCTCGTCGCGACCAGCCAATATCGCACGCTGCTCGACAAGTTCATCGACGCGCTCAAGCAGATCGAGGGCGCCTATTCGCTGATTGTGATGACCCCCGAGGGCATGATCGCGTGCCGCGACCCGCTCGGCATCCGCCCGCTGGTGATGGGGCGCCTCGGCGACGCGGTGATCTTCGCCTCGGAGACGGTCGCGCTCGACGTGGTCGGCGCCGAGTTCGAGCGTTCGGTCGAGCCGGGCGAGCTGGTGATCGTGCAGAACGGACAGGTCCGCTCGATCCGCCCCTTCGCCAAGCTGGCGGCACGGCCGTGCATCTTCGAATGGGTGTATTTCTCGCGCCCCGACTCGATTGTCGACGACCACTCGATCTACTCGGTGCGCAAGGAGATCGGCGCGCAGCTTGCGATCGAATCGCCGGTCGACGCCGATCTGGTGATCCCTGTGCCCGACTCGGGTGTGCCCGCGGCGATCGGCTATGCGCAACAGTCGGGTATCCCGTTCGAACTCGGCATCATCCGCTCGCATTATGTCGGCCGAACCTTCATCCAGCCGGGCGACAAGGTCCGCCACCTCGGCGTCAAGCTCAAGCACAACGCCAACCGCGCGCTGATCCAGGGCAAGAAGGTGATCCTGGTCGATGACTCGATCGTGCGCGGCACCACCAGCCTCAAGATCGTGCAGATGATGCGCGAGGCCGGCGCGGCCGAGGTGCACATGCGCATCGCCTCGCCGCCGACCAGCCACAGCTGTTTCTACGGCGTCGACACGCCAGAGCGCGCCAAATTGCTCGCGGCCAAGCACGACCTGGGCGGGATGACCGATTTTATTCACGCCGACAGCCTGGCGTTCGTCTCGATCGACGGGCTCTACAAGGCGCTGGGCGAGAGCCACCGCGCCGACATCCGTCCAAAATATTGCGATGCCTGCTTCACCGGCGACTATCCCACCACGCTGACCGACCATGACGAGAGCAGCTCGGTCGATCAGTTCGCGATCCTGGCCGAGCGGGTCAACTGAGCGACGTGAGCAAGCCACTGACGGACAAGCTCGCGCTGGTCACCGGCGCGAGCCGAGGGATTGGCGCCGCCACGGCGATCGCGCTTGGCGTGGCGGGGGCGCATGTCGTCCTCACCGCGCGCACCGCCGCCGGGCTGGAAGAGGTCGAGCAGGCGATCTTCGACGCGGGTGGTTCGGCGACGATCGCGCCGCTCGACCTTGCGCAGAGCGATTCGATCGCGCGGCTCGCTACCGCGATCGGCGAGCGCTGGGAGGCACTCGACGTGCTGGTGCTCAACGCCGCGATGCTGGGCTCGCTCGCCGCGGTGCCCGCGATCGACGCCAAGGAGCTGGCGCAGGTGCTGACGCTCAACGTCTCCGCGCAGGTGGCGATGATCCAGGCGTTCGACCCGATGCTGCGGCGCTCGGCCGGGGCGCGGGTGATCGGGGTGACCTCGTCGGTGGCGCGCACGCCGCGGGCCTATTGGGGCGCGTACGGCGCGTCCAAGGCGGCCTTCGAGACCCTGCTCGAGGCCTATGGCGACGAGATGGCCGAGGTGAGCAAGGTGCGCGTCGCGGTGCTCGATCCGGGCGCGACGCGGACCAAGATGCGCGCACGGGCATATCCGGGCGAGGACCCGGCCTCGGTCAAGCCGCCCGAGGCGGTCGCGGCGCGGATCGCGGCGCTGGCGATCGAGGGGTTCGCGGCGAATTATCGCGAGCGGGTAGGCTAGTCGGCGACGTCTCGCTTCCATCTCGTCTGCTCGGTTCTGCTCGTCGTGTTCGCCCTGCTCATCATCCCGGCTTAAGCCGGGATCTATGCCGCCACACCTTGCGAAAGCGTTGCTTTCGCGGAGACTTGCATCCCGGCTCAAGGCCGGGATGACGGGTATGGATGGGGGCGCCGCATCAACGGACCGCTACTCCTTCACCAGCGTGACCTGAAGCACGTCGATGCCGCCGCCGCGGAACCCGCCCTCGCAGTACATCAGATAATAGCGCCATAGCCGCTGGAAGCGCGCGTCGAACCGCGCAGGCAGGCGGCCCTCCGCGGCGGCTCGGTCGAAGCGACTGCGCCACTCGAGCAGCGTCTCGGCATAGTCGAGCCCGAACCGGTCCTCGTCTTGCCACGTCAGCCCGTGCGCCGCCGCGATCGCCCGAAAGCGGCTGACCGACACCAGCGATCCGCCGGGAAAGATGTAGCGTTGGATGAAGTCGACCCCGCCGGCATACGCATCCCATACGTCGTCCGCGATCGCGATCAGCTGGAGCGCGGCGCGACCGCCGGGGCGCAGCACGCGCGCCAGCGTCGCGCAATAGGCTGGCCAGTAAATCGGGCCGACCGCCTCGACCATCTCGATCGAGGCGACTCCGTCGTACACGCCGGTGACGTCGCGATAGTCGCACAGCGCCACGCTCACGCCGGGCAGCGCGCGCGCGGCGACATGGTCGCGCTGCTCGGTCGACAGCGTCAGCGCATGGACGCCGACCCCCGCCGCCGCCGCGGTCGCGGCGAACGAGCCCCAGCCGCAGCCGATCTCGAGCACGCGCTGGCCCGCGCTCGCCCCCGTGCGTGCGAGGATCGCCACCAGCTTGCGGCGCTGCGCCTGCGCGAGCGGCTCGTCCGGTGCATCGTAGCGCGCGCTCGAATAGGTCAGCGTCTCGTCGAGCCATTCACGGTAGAAATCGTTGCCGAGATCGTAATGCGCCGCCACGTTGCGCCGCGCGCCGCCGCGATCGTTGCGGCGCAGACGGTGGAACAACCGGGCGGCCAGCTTCGCTCCGCGCTTGGCGCGCGCGACATCGCCCAGTGCGGCACGGTTGCGCATGAACAGGTCGAACACCGGAACGGGATCGGGGCTGGTCCAGTCGCCCGCTTCCCAGCCCTCATACCAGCCGATCGAGCCCGCGCTGACGAGCCGCCACAAAGCGCGCCAGCGGACCACGCGCACCGCCGCGACGGGCCCCGATTCGTGCCCGCCGAGCAATCGCCGCGTGCCGTCGGGCAGCTCGGCCTCGATCGCGCCCGACACCAGGCCGCGGTCGACGCGGTCGAGGATGCGGTGGAACAGCGGTGCCACGATCCGGCTGCCGAGGTCGGCGGGGGGAGGGCGGGTCGTCGCGGCATCCATGCCGCGCCGCCTATCGCACCTTTTTGCCCGCCGCCAGCGCGCGTTCGCGCGCCTCGCGATGCCCGATCAGCATCGCGGGGTAATCGTTCGGGCGGCATCCCGCCGCCTCGGGATCGTGGATCGCGGCGTCGGGCAGATGCGCGAGTTCGGGCACCCAGTGGCGGATATAGTCGCCCGCGGCGAACTTCTCGGACTGGCCGATCGGCGCCATGATCCGCCCGAACATATTGGCGTCCACCCCTGTGCCAGCGATCCACTGCCAGTTGACCGAATTGTTGCCATAGTCCGCATCGACCAGGCAGTCCCAGAACCAGCGTTCGCCCTCGCGCCAGTCGATCAGCAGGTGCTTCACCAGGAACGAGGCGGTGATCATCCGCACGCGATTGTGCATCCAACCGCTCTGCCACAGCTGGCGCATCCCGGCGTCGACGATCGGATAGCCGGTGCGCCCGCGCTGCCATGCGCGCAGGTCGTGCTCCGCCGCCGTGCCGCTGCGCCACGGCAGCGTGTCGTAGCGGCGGCGACCGTTGACGTCGGCGTAATCGGGTAGCGCGCTCACCACGCCGTCGGTGAAATCGCGCCACGCCAGCTCCTTGCGGAAGGTGGTGTCAGCGCCGTCGGTGGCGTGCCAGACCGTGCGCGGCGACACCTCGCCGAAATGGAGATGCGGCGACAGCCGCGACGTGCCCTCCTCGCTCGGCAGGTTGCGTCGTTCTTCATAGCCGTCGAGCGCGAGCTGCTTGACCTTGCGCAGCGCCTCGTCCTCACCCGGCGTCCAGTCGAACCCGCCCGACCAGTCGGGCGCGGTCGGCAGCAGGTTCCAGTCGGCGAGCGAGTCGCTCTGCGGCCAGGTGTCGGGGGCGGGGATGGTGCGCGGCGCAGCGAGCGGCTTCCCGGGCGGCAGGTGCGGCTGCAGCCCTTTCCAGAAGGACGAGTAGATTCGGTACGGCGCCCCGCTCCCGGTGGTGACGTTCTCGATCCGCGTGAGGTGATTGCCGTCGTACAGGCAGAGCCGGTCACCGAGCGCCATCTCGGCGTCGCGCCACCATGGCTCATAGTGACGGATGGCATGGACGCGCTCGGCGCCGGCATCGTCGAGCAGCGCGGGCAGGACGTCGGCCGCCCGGCCGCGCCGGAGGATCAGCCGGCTGCCCTTCTTCTCGAGCGCTGCCGCGAGCGCGGCGAGGCTGTGGTGCAGCCACCAGCGCTGCGCCTCGCCGATCTTCCACGCGCCGGGCGCGTCGTCGTCGAGCACGTAGACGGGGATCACCGCGCCGCCATGCGCGGCCGCGATCAAGCCGGGCTGGTCGTGGAGGCGGAGATCCTGGCGCAGCCATAAAAGGTCGGTCATCGCGGGGGTTACGTTCCAGCACCGAGGCTGGTTCCTGATCCAGGTTGGGCGGACGCTGCGGCGGTACGCTCGTGTTCCGGCGAAGGCCGGGGCCCAGGTGGGAAGGCTGCGGTGGCGTGAGCGGGTCGCTCGCGACGGACCCTTCGCGGAAGAACCCTGGCGGGAAGAGCCGGGCTTACCCTCACAAAGGCTCCACCAGCTGGGCCCCAACCTTCGCCGGAGCACGAAGCACGACACACATGCTGGCTTCAAACCAGCCGCGTCTCGCTCTACGCGATCGGCATGAGCGACACGCGCGAGACCGGCAGCGACTTCCTGCCCAAATTCGATTCCGCCGGCCTGGTCACCGCGGTGGTGACCGACCGGGCCAGCGGAGAGCTTTTGATGGTGGCGCATATGAACGCGGCGGCGATCGCCGCCACGCGCGCCAGCGGCGAGGCCACCTTCTATTCGCGCAGCCGCGGACGGCTGTGGAAGAAGGGGGAGACCTCGGGCAACGTGCTGCGCGTCGTCGCGCTGCGCGTCGACTGCGACCAGGACGCCTTGTGGCTCATCGTCGATCCCGCCGGGCCGGCCTGCCACACCGGCGCGCGCAGCTGCTTCTACCGCGACGTCGCGCTCGGCGACGACCGCGCGGAGGGCGCGCTGAGCCCCGCAGCGTGAGCCGGCGCGTGCTCGCGCTGGCAATGCTGCTGCTCGCCGGCTGCGAGCGCGCGACGCCGACGCCTTCCTCGCCGCCTGCCGGTGCCGCGCTGGAACGCGCCGCGACCAGCGCTGGGCTGGTGCCTGCCGCGGCGCGAGCGCGCCCGGTCGGCGTCTTCGCGGCAGAGGCGGCGCGGCTTTGCCTTGCGCCGCGTCCGGACGGGACGGTCCGTGTCGGTGCGAGCGTCGACTATGGCGCGGGGCAGCGCTGCGTCGCGCGCGGGGTCGGTCGGATCGGCGCAACGCTGGCCGCCGATCTGGGCGCGGGCTGCGCCGTGGCGTTGGCGTTCGACGGCGACGCGCTGGTGGTCCCGGCCACGCTGCCGATCGCGTGCGACTCGCGCTGTTCGGGACGCGCCGCGCTGGCGGGGCTGCGACTGGAGCGATGGAGCGACTCGGCTGCGGAGGCGATCCGCACGCGCGGCGCAGACGGTCGCCTGCTGTGCGGGGACGAATAGGAGCGAACGGCGTCGCCGATGGCAGCGCCCGCGACCGGCCGCGTAGTTGACGTTCACGTAAAGGGAAGCTACCCCTTGGTCATGAGCGACCTTCTCGACGCGTCTGCCGCTTATGCCGTCGTGCCGCCGCGCGCGGACCGCGATCATTTCACCATTACCGACCTTTCGGCCGAGTTCGGCGTGACGCCGCGCGCGCTGCGCTTCTACGAGGACGAGGGGCTGATCGCGCCCGAGCGACGCGGCATGGTGCGGATCTACTCGCACCGCGACCGCGCGCGTCTGGCGTGGATCCTGCGCGGCAAGCGCGTGGGGTTCAGCCTCGCCGACATCCGCGAGATGATCGACCTCTACGATGTCGGCGACGGCCGGCAGAAGCAGCGCGCGGTGGCGATCGAGCGCTGCCGCGAGCGCATCGCCGCGCTCCGCCAACAGAAGCACGATATCGACGCCGCGATCACCGAGCTGGCCGAGTTCCTGACGGTGGTCGAGGGTGGCAAAGCCAAGGAAAGCTGAGACGATGCCGCAATACACTCCCCCCGTCCGCGACACCCGCTTCGTGCTCGAGCAGGTGCTCGGGCTCGACCGCTACGCCAACGTCCCCGGCTTCGCCGCCGCCACGCCCGACACGGTCGAGGCGGTGCTGGAGGAGGGCGGGCGCTTCGTCGCCGAGGTGCTGTTCCCGCTCAACCAGTCGGGCGACCAGGAGGGCTGCACGCGCCATCCGGACGGCAGCGTCACCACGCCCAAGGGGTTCAAGGAGGCGTACCGGCAGTTCGTCGAGTCGGGCTGGGGCACGCTGAGCGCGCCCGAGGCGTTCGGCGGGCAGGGAATGCCGCATGTCGTCTCCACCGCCTTCCAGGAATATATGATCTCGGCGAACATGGCGTTCGCGATGTATCCCGGGCTGGCGCACGGCGCGATCGCGGCGCTGGTGGTGAAGGGCAGCCCCGAGCAGCAGCAGAAGTATCTGCCCAAGATGGTGTCGGGCGAGTGGGGCGGCACGATGAACCTGACCGAACCGCAGTGCGGCACCGACCTGGGCCTGATCCGCACCCGCGCCGAGCCGCAGGCCGACGGCAGCTATGCGATAACAGGCACCAAGATTTTCATCTCGGCGGGCGAGCACGACCTGACCGACAATATCATCCACCTCGTGCTGGCGAAGACGCCTGGCGCGCCCGACAGCTCCAAGGGCATCTCGCTGTTCGTGGTGCCCAAGGTGCTGGTCGAGGACGACGGCTCGCTCGGCGCGCGCAACGCGGTGACCTGCGGCTCGATCGAGCACAAGATGGGCATTCACGCCAACTCGACCTGCGTGATGAACTATGACGGCGCCACCGGCTGGCTCGTCGGCGAGGAGATGAAGGGGCTCGCCGCGATGTTCATCATGATGAACGCGGCGCGGCTCGGCGTCGGGCTGCAGGGGCTCGGCGTGGCGGAGACCGCCTATCAGAACGCGGTGCAATACGCGAAGGATCGCCGCCAGGGCCGCGCGCTGACCGGGCCGGCCGAGCCGGGCGAGAAGGCTGACACGCTCTTCGTCCACCCCGACGTGCGGCGCATGCTGATGGAGGGCAAGGCCTGGACCGAGGGGCTGCGCGCTTTGTGTCTGTGGGGCGCGCTCCAGGCCGATCTCGAGCATCACGCCACCGACGAGGGCGAGCGCCAGCTGGCGGGCGACCTGCTCGGGTTGCTCACGCCGGTGATCAAGGGTGTCGGCACCGATCGCGGCTATGAGATCGCGACCAACGCGCAGCAGGTTTACGGCGGGCACGGCTATATCGCCGAATGGGGGATGGAGCAGTATGTCCGCGATGTGCGCATCGCGATGATCTACGAGGGCACCAATGGCGTCCAGGCGATGGATCTGGTCGGGCGCAAGCTCGCGCTCAACGGCGGCCGCGCGGTGCAGGCGTTCGGTAAGCTGGTGATGGACGAGATCACGGCGGGCAAGGCCGAGCCGGCCACCGCCGAGGTGGCCGCGCGGCTGGAGAAGGCCGCAGGCGAGCTGCAGGCGGCGACGATGTGGTTTCTCGCCAACGGGATGAAGGACCCCAACAATGTCGGCGCGGGGGCGGTGCCGTACATGCACCTCGTCGGCGTGGTCGCGGTCGGGCTGATGTGGCTGCGCATGGCAGGAGCGGCGGCGCGGCTCAAGGCGGAAGGGGCGGGGGACGCCGCCTTCCTCGACGCCAAGCTGGTCACCGCGCGCTTCTTCGCCGAGCGCGTGCTGCCCGAGGCGGGCGCACTGCGGCGCAAGATCGAGGGCGGCGCCGAGGCGATCATGGCGCTGCCGCCGGAGATGTTCGCGGCGGCGTGAGGGAGCGGTTCTCAGATCCTCCCCGGGGACGGGAGTTGACGGCACGCTAACGCTGAGCGGGAGACTCCGCGTGCGGGTCGGTGCGTTCGCGGCGCGGTATTGCCCGGTGCTCGTCGCGACCCCGATGCGACGAAATCCTCCCCGCTCGTGGGGAGTGCGGGCTTTGGCTTGCCCCGGTTAAGCCAAGAGGGTGTCCGGGGGCACAGCATCTCGCCCCCAGTGGCAGCGGGTCAGCGCTGACGAGGGGGGACGCATACCGGCCGGTGCGGTCTGGGCGAGCCCCCCTCCACCCCGCCCTGCGGGCGCGGTCCCCGTCCCCGCGAACGGGGAGGATTTAACGGTCTCGCTGCGCTCGCCTTCAGGGAAGGGGCTGAGGGCGGGGCTTCGGCGTGCCGGTAGCGTTCGTGGCGGCGTTAGCATCAGGTCGGTCCGACCGCGCTTGCGCGGGGCGCAATTCACCGGTTGTGCCCGAAGGAGAGAGGCCTCTCCCGCCCGCTCCCTCACGCCGTCGCACGCCATCGAGCGGCTCCGGCCCCGCTGGCAGTGGCCCCGACGGCGGCGCGAGCTGCGAAACCGCCTGGCGGCGCATGCAGAGGCCCGGGCCGGTGCGCGGGAACTCCTTGCAGTTCCACAGCATCCGCTCGATGCCCGCGTCCTTGTTGCGGAGATAGCTGAACGACATCGCCGCGATCTGCAGCGGCGTCATCGTCGCGCTTCCCGGCAGCTGCGCACGGTCGGTCCAGCTCATGAACTTGCAGCGCGCGCGCTCGCCGCATGCCGCGCGCGCGGCGTCGACGTAGCGCTCCGGCGAGTCACCGCCCAGCAGCATCGCGAAGGCGTCGTCGTCGCCCGGCAGCGACGTCGCCGCCGGTGCCGGACCGGGCGCGCCCGCCAGCAGCGGCGCCGCCGCGGCGGTCGCGGCATCGGCCTCGGTCAGCGCGCTGCCGAGCTGGTGCGCGGGCGACACGGGCGCGAGTGCGGCGATGACCGGCTCGGCACTCGACACCGTGCGGCGGAACGCGGGAGGCGTGCCCCACCAGCCGGTCCAGCGGAAGAACAAATGGGTGTGGACCTCGGCGATCTTGTCGAGGCTGGAGCTCCAATAGGGCACCACCCAATCCGTGTGATAATGCGTGGCGTAGCCGATCTTCTTCTCGACCTTGCCCGCCAGCGCGTCGGCCGCGACCTTGCGCGCACGGTCCCACGCGGGCGGGCTCGGATGCCGCGCCAGCGCGCCGTCGCAGGTGAAGGTGAACTGGCAGCCGGTGCTGCGCTCCGCGCCCTGGAAGACGACGCCGCACACCGTCTTGGGGAAAGCGGGGTGGCGCAGCCGGTTGAGCACCACCTGCACCACCGCGCGCTGTCCCGCCGGATCGTCGCCGGCCTCGTACCAGCCCGCGGCGGCGAGGCAGTCGGTCGCCCGCGCCAGCGCCGCCGCGTCGCCGGCGAAGCGGAACGGCTGCGCCGCTGGCTTGGGCCCGCGCACGAACGGGATGCCCGCATTATAGGCGCGCGCCTCCTCGGCGGTGAGGTCCTGCAGCTCTACGGGCTCGACCTCCGGCAGCTCGGTCGGCGGCGCGACCCGTTGCGGCGGGCGCACCTTGGCCGCGATCGCGCGCGGCACCGCTGGCGCGCGCTGGATCACCACCACCGGGCCCGCGATCGCCAGCAGCGCGATGCCGCCGAGGATCGCGCCCGTCCGCGTACCGATGCCGCTCAGCTCAATTCTCCGGCAGGAAGTCCGGCACCGAGAGGTAGCGCTCGCCGGTATCGTAGTTGAAGCCGAGCACGCGCACGTCGTCGGGCAGGTCGGGCAACTTCTGCAGGATCGCGGCGAGCGTCGCGCCCGAGGAGATGCCGACCAGCATGCCCTCTTCGCGCGCGGCGCGGCGCGCCATGTCCTTGGCCACCGCGGCGTCGACCTCGATCACGCCGTCGAGCGCCTGGGTGTGGAGGTTGGCGGGAATGAAGCCCGCGCCGATGCCCTGGATCGGGTGCGGCCCGGCCTGACCGCCGGAGATCACCGGCGACGCCTGAGGTTCGACCGCGAAGACCTTGAGGTTGGGCCATTCTTTCTTCAGCGTCTCGGCCACGCCGGTGATGTGCCCGCCGGTGCCGACGCCGGTGATGATCACGTCGATCGGCGAGTCGCGGAAATCGTTGAGGATCTCCTGCGACGTGGTGCGGACATGGACGTCGACGTTGGCGGGGTTCTCGAACTGCTGCGGCATCCACGCGCCCGGCGTCTGCTCGACCAGCTCGAGCGCGCGCTCGATCGCGCCCTTCATCCCCTTCTCGCGCGGGGTAAGGTCGAATTGCGCGCCATAAGCGAGCATCAGCCGGCGGCGCTCGAGGCTCATGCTCTCGGGCATGACGAGGATCAGCTTATAGCCCTTCACCGCGGCGACCATGGCGAGGCCAATCCCGGTGTTGCCGCTGGTCGGTTCGACGATCGTGCCGCCGGGCTGGAGCGCGCCCGACGCCTCGGCCGCCTCGATCATCGCCAGCGCGATCCGGTCCTTGATCGAGCCGCCGGGATTGGAGCGCTCGGACTTGATCCACACCTCCGAGCCCGGAAAGAGCTTGCGGACCCGGATATGCGGCGTGTTGCCGATCGTCTCCAGGATGGTCTGGGCTTTCATGGCTGCGCTACTCCGTGCTGTGGTTCTGTCTCTAGCATCTCGGGCGGGTCAAAGGTCCGCGCGTTCTTCAGTTCCGGGAAGAGCCGCGCCCACAGCAGGGTGATCGCGATCGCGCCGACGCCGCCGAAGACGACCGCACCGACCGGCCCTAGCAGCGACGCCATGAGCCCGCTCTCCGCCTCGCCGAGCTCGTTGGAGGCCGAGATGGTGAGCTGCGACACCGCGCTGACGCGGCCGCGCATCGTATCGGGGGTGTGGAGCTGGATCAGCGAGGTGCGGACATAGACCGAGACCATGTCCGCGCCGCCCGCGACGATCAGTCCGACGAGGCTGAGCAGGAAGTCGGTCTGTAGCACCGGCAGCCCCGCGCCGAGCGCGACATGGGTGATGCCGAGCGCGTTGGTCAGCTGCGTCGCCACGCCGAAGGTGAGGATGCCGAGGCCGAAGATCACCACCGAGGCGAGCATCTTGACGCCGACGTTGCGCTTCATCGGGCGGAACGAGAACCAGATCGCGGTGCTCGCCGCACCGATCCCCATGCCCGCGGCCAAAACGCCCAGCCCAGAAGCACCGACCTGGAGGATGTCGCGCGCGAAGATCGGCAGCAGCGCGGTCGCGCCCGCCAGCAGCACCGCGAACAGGTCGAGCGTGATCGCCGCGAGTACCAAGCGGTTGCGGCGGACATAGGAGAAACCGTCGAGGATCCGCTGGAGCGGGCGGCGATCCTTCTGCGCGGGCGGCTGTGGCACCTTGCCGATCAGGAACATCAGCCCGAGCGCGAGCAACAGCAGCCCCGAGATCACGCCATAGGCCACGTCCGGGTGAATCGCGTAGAGCAGCCCGCCGACGCTCGGTCCCGCGATCGTGCCGAACTGCCAGGCGATCGAGGAGATCGCAATCGCGGTCGGCAGGCTTTCCTTGGGGACCAGGTTCGGCGCGAGCGCTGAATAAGCCGGTCCCGAAAAGGCACGCGCGATACCGATCAGCACCGCGGACACAAAAAGATATGGGAGGCCGAGCTGGCCCGACCAGGTCAGCAGGCCGAGCGTGGCGGCGTTGAGCACCAGCAGCGTGGTGGTGCCGCGCACGATCCAGCGGCGGTCGACCGTGTCCGCCACCAGACCCACGACAGGGGTCAGCAGGAACAAGGGGATGAACTGCACCAGCCCGATCATGCCGAGGAGAAAGGCGGCGTCGCGTATGTCCATCGTCTGGCGCGCGAGGCTGTAGACCTGCCAGCCGATGATGATCGCCTGCGCGCTGATCGCGATCGTGCCCGAGAAGCGCGCCAGCCAGTAAGCGCGGAAATTGGCGATGCGTAAGGGGTGGCGCGGCGCGGCCGGCGGGTCGATCGGGGCGTGCATCGGACCAGCGGCCTAGACCCGCGCTGAAACCCTTGCAACCCGGTGGGGTTTGCAGTCCGACGCGACCCGCGCCTATAGGCGCCCATCTCCCCAAGGAATGAGGTCCTGTCCATCGTGGCAAAAGCCCCAGCACGCAGCCCGGCGATCGCCGGCGATACGCCCCCCGCCGACCCGATGAAGACGAATCGCGAGCGCCCATCGGACCCGCGTCCGTATGAGGCCAGCAAGGAAGAGCTGCTCAAATTCTACGAGGACATGCTGCTGATCCGCCGCTTCGAGGAGAAGGCCGGCCAGCTCTACGGCCTCGGCCTGATCGGCGGTTTTTGCCACCTCTACATCGGCCAGGAAGCGGTCGCGGTCGGGCTCCAGTCGGCGCTGACCGAGGCCGATTCGGTGATCACCGGGTATCGCGACCACGGCCATATGCTGCTTTGTGGGATCCCGCCGACGGACGTGATGGCGGAGCTGACCGGGCGTCAGGCCGGCATCTCAAAGGGCAAGGGCGGCTCGATGCACATGTTTAGCGTCGAGCATAAATTCTACGGCGGCCACGGCATCGTCGGCGCGCAGGTCTCGCTCGGCGCCGGTCTCGCGTTCAAGCACAAGTACAGCGAGGATGGCGGCGTCTGCCTCGCTTATTTCGGCGACGGCGCGGCCAACCAGGGCCAGGTGTACGAGGCCTTCAACATGGCCGAGCTGTGGAAGCTTCCGATCATCTTCGTGATCGAGAACAACCAATACGCCATGGGCACCAGCGTTAACCGCGCCTCGTCCGAGGACCAATTGTACAAGCGCGGCGAGAGCTTCCGCATCCCCGGCCTGCAGATCGACGGCATGGACGTGCTGGCGGCGCGCGGCGCGGCAGAGGAGGCGCTCGCCTGGGTGCGCGCGGGCAAGGGGCCGATCATCCTCGAGATGAAGACCTATCGCTACCGCGGCCACTCGATGTCCGACCCGGCCAAGTACCGCTCGCGCGACGAGGTCCAGGCGGTGCGCGACAAGTCCGACCCGATCGAGGCGGTCAAGCGCACGCTGAGCGAGACGCACGGCGCTAAGGAAGAGGACTTCAAGGCAATCGAGCAGCGCATCCGCAAGCAGGTCAACGAGGCGGCCGACTTCGCCGAGAGCACTCCCGAGCCCGAACCGGCCGAACTGTATACCGACGTCCTGGTGGAGAAGTATTGAGATGGCGATCGACATCAAGATGCCGGCGCTGTCCCCTACGATGGAGGAGGGCACGCTCGCCAAGTGGCTCGTCAAGGAGGGCGACTCGGTGAAGTCGGGCGACATCATGGCCGAGATTGAGACCGACAAGGCGACGATGGAGTTCGAGGCGGTCGACGAGGGCACCGTCACGAAGATCCTGGTGGCCGAGGGCACCGACGGCGTGAAGGTCGGCACGGTGATCCTCCAGCTCGCCGGTGAGGGCGAGGAGGCGGGGTCAGCGGACTCGGCCGGCGCCGCCGCGACCAAGGACGATTCGCCGCGCGGCGACGCGCCGGCTGACGAGCAGAAGAAGTCCGACACGGTCGAGGACTCAGCGCACCCTGCGCAGGAGAAGGTCGACACTGGCGCGCGTCAGCTGTTCGAGGCCGCCGCGCACAAATCCGAGGTGAGCGACCCGGACGTGCCCGCGGGCACCGAGATGGTGAAGCAGACCGTCCGCGAGGCGCTGCGCGACGCGATGGCGGAGGAAATGCGCGCCGACGCGCGCGTGTTCGTGATGGGCGAAGAGGTCGCGCAGTACCAGGGCGCCTATAAGGTGACCCAGGGCCTGCTCGACGAGTTCGGCGACAAGCGCGTGATCGACACGCCGATCACCGAATATGGCTTCGCCGGCGTCGGCACCGGCGCGGCGATGGGCGGCCTCAAGCCGATCGTCGAGTTCATGACGTTCAACTTCGCGATGCAGGCGATCGACCACATCATCAACTCGGCCGCCAAGACCAACTATATGTCCGGCGGCCAGATGCGCTGCCCGATCGTGTTCCGCGGCCCCAACGGCGCAGCGAGCCGGGTCGGCGCGCAGCACTCGCAGAACTACGGCCCGTGGTACGCCAGCGTCCCCGGCCTGATCGTGATCGCGCCGTATGACGCGGCCGACGCCAAGGGCCTGCTCAAGGCGGCGATCCGCAGCCAGGATCCGGTCGTGTTCCTCGAGAACGAGCTGCTGTACGGCCGCTCGTTCGAGGTGCCCAAGCTGGACGATTGGGTGCTGCCGATCGGCAAGGCGCGCGTGATGCGCCAGGGCAAGGACGTGACGATCGTGAGCTACTCGATCGGCGTCGGGCTCGCGCTTGAGGCCGCCGAGAAGCTGGCGGGCGAGGGCGTCGACGCCGAGGTGATCGACCTGCGCACGCTACGCCCGCTCGACACCAAGACGGTGCTCAAGAGCCTCGCCAAGACCAACCGCCTGGTGGTGGTGGAAGAGGGCTGGCCGACCTGCTCGATCGCGTCGGAGATCGCCGCGGTGGTGATGGAGCAGGGCTTTGACGACCTCGACGCGCCGGTGCTGCGCGTCACCAACGAGGACGTGCCGCTGCCTTACGCTGCCAACCTCGAGAAGCTGGCGCTGATCTCCGCGGACAAGATCGTCGCCACGGTGAAGAAGGTGACCTACCGGAAGTGATCCCACGTGCGAGGCGGGTGATGTGGCGCCGGCGCCACTTACCCGCCTCCATGCTAGGTCGCCCCTATCGCAGCCGTCATCCTGAACTCGCTTCAGGATCCACGCTGCCCCTCATCCTCAGCGCGAGACGGCGCGCGACGGTGAGTCCTGGAACGAGTTCAGGATGGCGCCATAGCTGCAATTAACGCCTGCGACTCACTCAGAGCCCGTCCACCGTCGTGCACTTGCTCTTGGCCGGGAATTGATCGACCGACGAGGGCGACTGAAACTGCGTGCTGCGCGCGCGATAGGTTGCTGTGCGAGTGATCGCGGTTCCGAGGTCGATCCATCCGAACGGTCGCCGACTGATCAGCGGCTGGTAATCGTAGGTCACCTGCACGTGGAACAGGATCTCGTCGAGCGGTAGCGCCCGGCTGGCCGGCAGGGTCGCCAGCGCGCTCGACTGTGCGCAGCCGAGCAGCGGGGTCGCCGCGACGTAATTGCCGTCGAAGCGCTGCCACAGAAAGCGCTTCTCGATGACGCCGTCGCCGTCGTTGTCGGTCCCCTTCACGCTGCTGATCACCACGCGCCCGTGGTTGCGCAGGTCGAAAGGCTGAGCGGTGATGTCGATCGCGCTGAACAGGTCGTAGATCTGCTTCTCGCTCGCGCCGACCGAGCCGACGCCGCTCTGCGCCACCAGATCCGCCGTCATCGAGGCGAGCCGCTGCGCGCGATTGTTCGCCATCACCCAGTTGGCGAACTCGAGCCCGGTGAGCACGAAACCGAGGAAGAGCGGCATGACGAGCGCGAGCTCGAGCATGGCCACGGCGCGGCGCTCGCGCGCGAGCCGGGCGAGCAGAGCGCGGGCGCTCACGAGGTGCGGCTCACGGCTTCGTTGCGCACCACGGTGGTGGCCGAGAGGTTGATCAGCGATCCCATCGCCCACTGCGTGCCGAGGAAGCCGAACAGCACCTTCTTGGGATAGCGCACCGTGATGCTCAGCACGTCGCCGGCGCCGCCCATCGTCCCCGTGATCGGCGTGGCAGGGTCCCATCTGCCGTTCTTGTTGCGATCGGTGAAGGTCTCGCCCAGGTCGTATTTGCCGTTGCGGTTGGCGTCGGCATAGACCTCCGGATAGGCCGTGCTGAAGTCGGCGAAGACGCGCGTGTCGATCGACATCTGCTGGCCGGTGGCGAGCGGGAAGCTGCCCATCGCATTGGTGATGCTCTGCCGCATCACCGTGTCGCGCGTGGCCTGGCTGTTGTCGACGCTCGCGGTGGCGACCCGCGCGGCCTCGACCACGGCACCGTCGAGCACCATGCGCGCGACGAGCATATGGCCGAGCTCGATCGTGCCGCACACAGCGCTGAGCACCACCGGCAGGATCAGCGCGAACTCGATCACGGTGGCGCCGCGACGGTCACGGAGCAGGGTGAGCGCTCGCGTCATTGCGTCAGGTGCAGGTCGACGAGCTCGGCCGCGACGTTCTGGAACGCGGCGTTGAGCTGGGTGGCGTTGGTGGTGCGGTACACGCGGCCGGGCGCGCAGGCGTCGAAAGCGGAGCTGACATCGGCACTGTTGGCCACCAGCGCGATAATATAGACCTGCGGCGCGTTATTTTCGCGCTGAATATTGGCGCAGGTCTTGGCAAACCGCCGCAGCATTTGCGTCTTAACGACATTGGCGTCGTCCGACGTCGACAGGGTCTTGTCCGACCAGCGACCATACCAGGTGAAGGTGCGGTCGATATAGCCGTTCTGGCTGTGACCGACCTCGTTGATGCCGTCCGTCATGAACACGATCGCGCGGCGCGGCTTTTCCGCGGTCAGCCCGAGCGGACGCGGGCGCAGGAACACGTCGTCGCGCACCAGCAGCCGATAGGCCCAGAGCAGGCCGGCGTGGTGGATCGTGCCGTTGGCCGGGTAGATCGCCGCGTTCGAATCTCGGATGTAATTGGTGTAATCGGTCTTGGGCCGGTTGTAGAGCGGCAGCATTGCCTCTTCGGGGCACTGCCAGTTCGGGCTCTTGCCTGGCGTGGTGTTCTGCGTGGGATTGTCGGTGATGCCGCCGTTAGGGTTCACCTTGGAGGTGCCCGGCGCCGATGCCCATTTTGTGTAATAATTCGGAATCCGTTTCCAGTCGATGTACCAATTGGTGGAGAGGCGGTTTCCCGACGTCGGGTCGTAATAGTTGCCCTTGGGGCTGCTGAGGCGCACCACGTCGTCGTCGCTCGTGGCGCTGCCGTCATTGAGGGCAATGTAATAGTCGTACAGCCAGGAACGATACGCCGTGCTGTTCGCCAGGTAATCGCCGCCGGCGTCGCCGTAGGACGTGGTGTCGAGCCGATACAGGTTGTTGCTCGGCTCGCTGCCAAAGATGTTATAGAATTCGCCAGCCTTGTTGGCCTTTTCCGCGCTGGTCGCGGCGCTGTTGGCGAGCGCGGGCACGTACATCGGCGGGATGAAATAGGGCATGACGGGCTTGTTGTTGCCACCCTCTCCGGGCAGCGTGCGTGTCACGTCCCAGGCGCCGGGCTCGGACACGGTCCGATCCGCGCTGAGGTCGCGCACCGTCGTGTCGTTCATCACGCAACCCTTCCAGTAATATGGGTTTGCCGGCCACGTGCCGTAGCTGTTCGCCTCCGCGGTGGTGTTAAATCCCTGTACCGGCGCAACCGAGTCGGACCGGCGCGCCAGCAGCAGATTGCCGACGTTCACCGTGATGTCATAGGGTACGAACCCCAGCGCGAGGTCCTTGCGCTGCGTACCGCCCTGGAAGAGGATGTCGACGAAGCTGTTGGCGGCATCCTTCAGCGCGGTAATCCGCGTCTTGCCGTTCGACAGATAGTCTTTCATCGAGCCGGTGTTGTCCATCACCACCATGACCTCGAGCGAGCGCGGCTGAAGCTCGGCCTTGGCCGCGGCCCGCATCGTCACCTCACGGAAGCCGAACAGCCGCATGAACGACATGTCGAGCGTCGCCGCGGCGTTGACGGTGGTGACGTTGACGCCGTTGACGACCGCGAAGGTCGGCGTGACGATCACGTTGGTGGTGCCCATGTAAGCGGGCGAGCGCGAGAAATTGCCGTCGAAATAGGAGTCGACCTGCTTGCTGCGGCTGTTCGGGCTGTTGTCGGTGACGCCGAAGGCGCGCGCGCCGGCCAGCGCGGCCGCGTCGACGCCGGCTTGCAGCTGCGACTTCACGATATACATGCGGCCGATGTCGATCGCGCTGCCGAGCGAGCCGATGCCGACGACCAGTCCCGCCGCCATGATCCCGATCGTCGAGCCGCGCCGATCGCGCAGGAGCGGCGACAACCGCTGGCGGAGCGAGGGGAACAAGCGGGATCGGCTGCGCATCTGATACCTTCCGGCGCGCGGGCGGCGCGAACGTGGTGGAGCGACCGTTAGCGTGATCAAGGTTGATAAATCCCCAACGTTACCCGGTGCGGCGACCGAGCGCGCGCTTGTGCTCGGCTACGCCACCGCCGACGCGCGCGACGGCCTTGCCGCGCTGCTCGCGCTTGACGAGCGGTTCGGCGCGATCCTGCGCACCACACGCGAGCCGCTGGTGGGGCAGATGCGGCTCACTTGGTGGTACGAGGCGCTGGAGACACTCGACCTTGCGCCCGCACCCGCCGAGCCGGTGCTGGCCGCCTTGAACCAGGCAGTGGTTGCGAGCGTGCCGGGAAGGGTTCTGGCGCGGCAAGTGGAGGGCTGGGAAGCGCTGCTCGAGATGCCGCTGACGATCGGCGCGCTGGAGACGCATGCGAGTGCGCGCGGCGGTGGACTTTTCGGCGCGGCCGCGACGCTGCTGGCGACGCCGGCGAACGACACGATCGCCCGGGCGGGGGAGGGCTGGGCCTTAGCGGATGTGGCGCGGCACCTGAGTGACCCGGTGCTGGCGGCCGCCGCCCACGCCGCCGCGCTGTCCCGCTTGTCGGGCGCGCTCGACCGGCGCTGGCCGGCGCGCGCCCGCCCGCTGGGCGCGCTTGCATGGCTCGCGCGACTCGACCTCACGCGCCCGACCCGGCCGGCAGGTCATCCCACGCGCGCATTGCGACTGCTTTGGCACCGCCTTTCCGGGCGATAGCGGCGGGGGCTTGCAGGCCCTCGGCGGCGCTCGATAGCCTCGCCGCACTGGGTGGGGAGATGACGCATGTGGCGGTATCTGGCGGGCGGCGTGGCCGCCCTGCTGCTGGTGGCGGGTGGCTGGCTGATCGTCGGCGGTCAGGCGCATTCGGGAGCGCCGACCAACGTTGCCGCGGCGGCGCGGCCGAGCGACACCGCTGTGCAGTCCGCACCGGCACCCGACCTGCCCGAGGTGAGCGACATCACCCGCGCGCACCGGCGCTTCGAGCGGTTCGATCGCGATCGCGACGGTAAGGTCACCCGCGCGGAATATCTCGAGCCCCGTCGCAAGGCCTTCGCTAAACTGGACCGAGACGGCGACGGCGAGCTCAGCTTCGACGAATGGGCGGCGCGGACCGTCGACCGTTTCGCCGCGGCGGATCGCGACCGGTCGGGCGCGCTCGACGAAAAGGAGTTCGCCGCTACCGCTCCGAAACGCAAGGCACGTGCGGCAGCGCGTTGCCCCGAACCGCCGCACGACGATTGAGGGTGCGTGACGTGATGGCAAGCCTGTGCAGAATGGACGGGACGACTTCGCTCAATTACCTTGCGATCCGAAGTATCGACTAGAATAAAGATGCGAGAGGCAGAGCCAATAAGCCAAAATTGAATGATGAAGATCTGAAGTATTTGTCTCAGGCTCTACTGTCGTGCGTAGGTCAGTCGGCACGCGTCCTTGAAAAAGGGTCGCACCATCATATAATTCCCGATCACGAAAATCTTACGCGCCGGCGGTGCCGCCGCGCTGCTGATGCTTGCTCCGGCCGCCGGTCACGCTGGCGCCGACAGTACAAGATACGAGACAGAAACCTTCACCACCACCTACACGGTCGACGGTACCGGCTATCATATCTCCGGTGTTCGTCCGATGGCGGCGGGCAGCTATCCGGTGTACGTCCGCATCGGTAGCATTGATGAGAGCTACGTCAGCCTGTGGGCGAACGCCGCGATCGAGGCGGCGGCGGAGCGCGGGTTCGTGGCCGCCTCCGTCGAATATGCCAACGCGCGCTTCGGCGATTGCTCCGTGATCAAGGCGCGCGCCAATGCCATCTTCGACAGCTCCAGTGCGGTCAGCGCCATCTCGAAATTATGTGCCTCGGACAAGGCGGATTGCTCCAAGGGCGTCGTCACCGGCGGCCTGAGCCAAGGCTCGATCATCTCCGTCCTGTCGAACGATTCTAACAAGCGCGTGCGCGCCTCTTCCGGTCAAGGCACCGGGTCGGCCTACACTGGCTTCTATAATCTCAGCGAGGGCGTCGCCGACAGTAAGCACACGCAGAGCGGTGACCGGTTGCGCGTGATCAACGGTGAGCATGATGTCTTCGTCGGCGGCAGCCAGGCGATCGCGGCATCACAGGCGCCGCTGGTGACCGGCAAGACGTGTTCGGAGGGCAGCCACTCGTGCTTCCGCGACGACGGAAGTGGTTGGTATATCGCCAAGGACAATGAGGTTCAGGATGGTTACGCGGACCATTGCTTCATGGGCTATGGCGGCCTGCCGCTGACACAATGCGCTGGCATCCACGTCGACCAGAATTATTCGTCGAGCCAGAAGGGTTGGGAGCTCACTCCGACGATCGACTGGGTGACCAAATTTCACCGATCGACGATCGACGTATTAGCGCGGGGAAGGAGCCTTCTTTCCCGCGCCGTCTCTTACCTCACGGCGCCATCCACACCGCGAGCGCGGCGCGCGCGCGATCGGTGTACAGCTTCTTGCGATCGGCTTTCTTGGTGCGCCCGGGTATCGGCGGGAACAGGCCGAAGTTGACGTTCATCGGCTGGTAGCTCTCCGCCTCGGCGCCGCCGGTGATATGGCCGAGTAGCGCGCCGAGCGCCGTCTCCACCGGGGGGGGCGGCGTCGCCTCACCGCGCAGCTCGGCGGCGGCGAAGCGACCCGCGAGCAGCCCTATGGCGGCGCTCTCGACATAGCCCTCGCAGCCGGTGATCTGCCCGGCGAAACGCAGGTTCGGGCGCGAGCGCAGCCGCAGCTGCGGGTCTAGCAGCTCGGGCGAGCGGATGAAGGTGTTGCGGTGCAGCCCGCCGAGCCGCGCGAACTCGGCCTTTTCCATCCCAGGGATGGTTCGAAACAGCCGCACCTGCTCGGCGTGCTTGAGCTTGGTCTGGAAGCCGACGATGTTCCACAAGGTGCCGTGGGCGTTGTCCTGGCGCAGCTGGACCGCGGCATAAGGCCAGCGTCCGGTGCGCGGGTCGTCGAGGCCGACACCTTTCATCGGGCCGAAGCGCAGCGTCTCGCGCCCGCGCTCCGCCATCACCTCGATCGGCATGCAGCCCTCGAAATAGGGCACGTTTTCCCACTCGCGATATTCGGTCTTCTCGCCGGCGAGCAGGCCGTCGACGAAGGCGTGATACTGGTCCTTGTCGAGCGGGCAATTGATATAGTCCGTCCCGTCGCCCTTGTTCCAGCGGCTCTGGAACCAGGCGGTGTCGAGGTCGATCGAGTCACGATGGACGATCGGCGCAATCGCGTCGAAAAAGGCGAGCGCGTCGCGGCCAGTCTCGCCCGCGATCCGCTCGGCAAGTGCCGGCGCGGTGAGCGGCCCGGTGGCGATGATCGCCGGCGTGTCGGGCAGCGTGTCGACGCGCTCGCGTACGATCGTCACCTTCGGATGCGCTTGCAGCGCGGCGGTAACGCCGGCGGAGAAGCCGTCGCGGTCCATCGCCAGCGCCGAACCGGCGGGCACGCGATGGCGGTCGCCCTCGCGCAGGATCAACGAGTCGAGCGCGCGCATCTCCTGGTGGAGAAGGCCGACCGCGTTGCTCTCGGCGTCGTCGGAGCGGAAGCTGTTCGAGCAGACCAGTTCGGCGAGATGGTCGCCGTGGTGCGCCGGGGTGGTGTCGCCGCCGCCGCGCATCTCGGAGAGGCGGACGCGGAACCCCGCCTCGGCCAGCTGCCACGCCGCCTCGGACCCGGCAAGTCCCCCGCCGATCACGTGAATGTCATGTTCCATGGGGTGCGCGATAGCGCCTCGTGCTTGCCTTGTCAGGTGCGCGCGCCCAGCGTGGCGCGATGACGATCTACACCATCGGCTATGAGGGGACGACGGTCGACTCCTTGCTCGCCGCCCTGACCGCGGCAGGGGTGCGGCGCGTGATCGACGTGCGCGCGCTGCCGTTGTCGCGGCGGCCGGGCTTCTCCAAATCGTCACTCGCCGCGGCGCTGAAGGAAACCGGGATCGACTACGTCCACCTCAAGCCGCTCGGCACGCCCAAGCCCGGCCGCGACGCCGCCAAGAAGGGCGACGTGGCGACGCTCACCGCCGTGTACGAGGCGCAGCTCGCGCTGCCCGAGGCGCAGGTGGCGGCGGCGCGCATGCTCGAGCTGGCGGACGAGCGGCCGAGCGCGCTGCTGTGTTTCGAGCGCGACCCGTGCCACTGCCACCGCACGTTGCTCCTTGACGCGGTCGGAGAGGGGCGCGAGGTGGTGGATCTGTACGCGTGAGGGAAGCCGGCGCGTGCTCCTGCGAACGCAGGAGTCCAGGGTCACGGGCGACGACGCGGGTGGCTCTGGGCTCCCGCGCCTGGAAGCACGATGCGTTGAGGCTTTTCCGTCTTCTCCGCGCCTTCCCCATCCATCATGCCGGGAATGGTTCGGGATCTATCGTGCCGCGTCCCCGTCGGTCGCCTGAGCGGACGAGTTGGCCCCGGAACAAGTCGGGGGTGACGGTGGCGCGAGTGGTGACTTGGACAATGAGGTCCGGCCCGGCCTGCTCGTGGCGGCACAGATGCCGGATCAAGTCCGGCATGACGGTGGAAGGGGGCAGGCGAGCTCGACGCTCCCGCCCCCCTCACCTTATCCGGCGACAGGCAGCTTCACCGCCCCAGTCTCCAGCCGCTCCAGCGGTCCGTAGGCGACAACGGTCTCGAGCAGCAGCGGCTCGTAGAGGTGCGGGAAGAGCTGGCCCTCGCGTGCCGCCTCCCAGCGGACGCGGTCGCCATAGGCCTCGAGGTCGACCGCGGCGACGTGGAGATCGTCCTGGCCGGCGAAATGCTTGTCCACCGTCGCGGTGAGCTGCGCCGCGGTGGAGAGATGGATGTAGCCGTCAGCGAGGTCGACGGGTGCGCCGTCGAACCGTCCTTCGCGCTCCAGCGCCGCGACCTGCTCGCCGGTCAGCACCTTATAGGCCAGCATCGGCCGCTCGTCCGCCATCACGCCGGCTCCCCGTCCTCGTCGTCGCTCTCGTCGACCTGCTCGCCCAGCGTGTCCGGGCCGGTGCCGTCGTTCAGCGTCAGCACGTCGCTCGCGGCGACCGGCGCGGCCTCGTCGAGCTCGGCGGCGACGGCAGCCTCGGCGGCGTCCTCGGGCTCGGGCTCCTCGTCGATCCGCGCGGCCGAGACGACATGCTCGTCCGTCGCGACGTTGAACAGGCGCACGCCGGCCGAACCACGCCCGATCACACGCAAGGAAGCGAGCGGCATGCGGATCATCTTGGCCTGGTCGGTGACCAGCATCAGCTGCTCGGCCTTGCTCGCCGCGAAGCTCGCCACCACCGCGCCGTTGCGCGCGATATTGTCGATGTTGGTGATGCCCTGGCCGCCGCGTCCGGTGCGGCGATATTCATAGGCCGAGCTCAGCTTGCCATAGCCGTTGGCGCAGACCGTCAGCACGAACTGCTCGCGCGCGCGTAGCTCCTCAAATCGCAGCTGGTCCATCATCCGTGGCGAGCGCTCGGCATCCTCGGACTTCCATGGCGCGTGACGGAGATAATCGTCACGCTCCTCCTGGTCGCGGATACCGGCGCGGTGCAGCACCGAGAGCGAGATCACCTGATCGTCACCCTTGAGCGCGATGCCGCGCACACCGGTCGAGTTGCGGCTCTGGAACTCGCGCACCTCGTCGGCGCCGAAGCGGATCGCCTTGCCGCACTTGGTCGCGAGCAGCACGTCGTCACCCTCGTCGAGCAGCGCCACGCCGATCAGCCGGTCGTCGGCGTCCTCCCCTTCGAACTTCATCGCGATCTTGCCGTTGGACGGCACGTTGGTGAAGGCGTCCATGCTGTTGCGCCGCACCGACCCGCGCGCGGTGGCGAACATGACGTGGAGCTTGCCCCATTCCGCCTCGTCCTCGGGCAGCGGCAGCACGGTGGAGATCGTCTCGCTCTGCTCGAGCGGGAGCAGGTTGATCATCGGCCGGCCGCGTGTCGCGGGACCGCCCTCGGGCAGCTTCCACACCTTCATGCGATAGACACGGCCGAGCGTGGAGAAGAACAGCACCGGCGTGTGGGTCGAGGTGACGAACAGCTTGGTGACGACGTCTTCGTCCTTGGTCGCCATCGCGCTGCGCCCCTTGCCGCCGCGCGCCTGGGCGCGGAAGGCGTCGAGCGGGGTGCGCTTGATGTAGCCCGCCATGGTGACGGTGACGACCATCTCCTCGCGCTCGATCAGGTCCTCGTCGTCGATCCCGTCCGCCGCGGCGGCGATCTCGGTGCGGCGCGGAGTGGCGAACTGCTCGCGCACCTCGCGGAATTCCTCGCGCATCACCGCGTAGAGCTTCACGCGATCGGACAGGATCGCGAGCAGCTCGGTGATCGAGTCCGCCAGCGTCTTGAGCTCGTCCCCGATCTCATCGCGGCCGAGCGCGGTGAGGCGGTGCAGGCGCAGGTCGAGGATGGCGCGGACCTGCACCTCGCTCAGCCGATAGGTGTCGCCCGCAACGTCGGTCTCCAGCGCTTCGACAAGGCGGAGATAGGAGGCGATCTCGGCGATCGGCCAGTCGCGCGCCAGCAGCTTGCCGCGCGCCTCCGCCGGGCTCGACGAGCCGCGGATGATCCTCACCACTTCATCGAGGTTGGTCACCGCGATGACCAGGCCGAGCAAGATGTGCGCCCGCTCGCGCGCCTTGTTGAGCTCGAACTTGGCGCGCCGCGTGATCACCTGCTCGCGGAAGGTGACGAAGGCCGCGATGATGTCGCGCAGGTTGAGCAGCTCGGGGCGCCCACCGCGGATCGCCAGCATGTTGGCCGGGAAGGAGCCCTGTGCCGGCGTATGGCGCCACAGCTGGTTGAGCACCACTTCGGGCGTGGCGTCGCGCTTGAGGTCGATCACGATCCGCACGCCCTCGCGGTTCGACTCGTCGCGGATGTCGCTGACACCCTCGACGCGCTTCTCCTTGGCGGCGTCGGCGATCTTCTCGACCAGCGCGTTCTTGCCCTGCTGGAACGGGATCTCGGTCAGCACGATCGAGGTGCGATCGCCCCGCCCGGTCTCGATCTTATGGCGCGAGCGGACGATGATCGAGCCGCGCCCGGTCTCATAGGCGGAGCGCGCGCCGGCGCGGCCGAGGATGATCGCGCCGGTCGGGAAGTCGGGACCGGGGACGATCTCCATCAGCTCTTCGGTCGTGATCGGCGCCCCGCCTTCGACCAACCGGTCGAGATAGGCCAAGCAGGCGTCGACCACCTCGCCGAGATTGTGCGGCGGGATGTTGGTGGCCATGCCGACCGCGATCCCGCCGGCGCCATTGACGAGCAGGTTGGGGAAGCGCGCGGGCAGCACCTGCGGCTCGCGCTCGCTGCCGTCGTAATTGGGCTGGAAGTCGACGGTGTCCTTGTCGAGGTCGTCGAGCAGGTAATTGGCCGACTTGGCGAGACGCGCTTCGGTGTAGCGCATCGCCGCGGGCGGATCGGGATCCATCGAGCCGAAGTTGCCCTGGCCGTCGATCAGCGGCAGCCGCATCGACCAGTCCTGCGTCATGCGCGCCAAGGCGTCGTAGATCGCGGTGTCGCCGTGCGGGTGGTACTTACCGATCACGTCACCGACGATGCGCGCGGACTTGCGGTACGGCCGGTTGTAGAGGAACCCGCTCTCGCTCGCGGAGAAGAGGATGCGGCGGTGGACCGGCTTGAGGCCGTCGCGCACGTCGGGCAGCGCGCGCGCGACAATCACGCTCATGGCGTAATCGAGGTAGCTGGTCTTCATCTCCTCAACGATGGAGATGGGGGCGATGTCAGACGGATCGGCGAGGACGGTGTCGTCGGCCAAGATGCTTCTTTCTTTTGCGGAATCGTTGTTGGGCGGGGTGTAGGACGGCGCGGCCACAAAGTCACGCTTACGCGCGCGTGCGCGTGAGGGGCGTTACCCGATGCGGGGGTGCGCGTGCCCCGGCGAAGGCCGGGGCCCAAGTGGAAAAACACCCGCGAGATTCACCATCGTCGCCCCACTGGGCCCCGGCCTGCGCCGGGGCACGGATCTAAGGTGTGATCTCCGCGCCGTCCCAGGCGAAGATCTTGCCGCTGTCGGTCGGGCGCAGCCCGTCGAGCACGTCGAGCAGCTGCACCGCCGCCCGCCCGGGCTGGAACAGGTCGCGCCCGCGCTGCTGGAATGGCTTGGACAGCCGCGTGTCGACCGTGCCCGGGTGCAGCGCCACCACCAGCCCACGGTCGTTGCGGCGCTTGTCCTCGATCGCGAGCGTGCGGATCAGCTGGTTGAGCGCGGCCTTGCTGGCGCGATAGCCGTACCAGCCGCCGAGCCGGTTGTCCGAGATGCTGCCGACCCGCGCCGACAGCGCCGCGAACACCGACCGGCCGTTGCGCGGCATGACCGGCAGGAAGTGCTTGGCGACCAGCGCGGGCCCGATCGCGTTGACCGCATATTGCCGCGCCAGCCAGACCGGGTCGAGGTCGCGCAGCGCCTTCTCCGGTCCGTGCTCGCCGTCGTGGAGCAGTCCGGTAGCGACCACCACCAGCTCGGGCGTGCCCGCGCGCGCCGCGGCGGCCGCGATCGACGCCTCGTCGGTGACGTCGAGGTCGCCGCGCGCGAGCCGCAGCACCTCCTGGCCTTCCTCCTCCAGCGCCTCCGCGAGCGCGGCGCCGATGCCGCCGCCCGCGCCGATCACCACCGCGCGCGTCATGCCGCGCGCTCGAAGGTCCAGCGCGAGTCGTCGCTCTGGTCGGCGGCGAAGCGATAGCCGGCAGTGTCGAACGCCTTCATGCCGTCCAACTCGGTGACGTGGTGTTCGGCGAGATAGCGCGCCATCATCCCGCGCGCCTTCTTGGCGTGGAAGCTGACGAAGCGGCCGTCCGCCTCGCGGAAGTCGACCGCGATCACGTGCACGTCCGCGGGCAGCCGGTCCGCGACCACCTCCCAATATTCTTGGCTGGCAAGGTTGAGCACGGCGCCCGACCCCTCCGCCGCGAGATCCTCGCTGAGCGCGGTGGCCACGCGATCACCCCACCAGTCGGTCAGCTTCTTCTTCCGCGGCGCCCAGCGCGTGCCCATCTCGAGCCGATAGGGCCGCATCCCGTCGAGCGGGCGCAGCATGCCATAGAGACCCGACAGCAGGCGGACATGGTCCTGCGCGAACCGCACCGCCGCCTCGTCGAGCGTCTTCGCCTCGAACCCGGTATAGACGTCGCCGGCGAAGGTGTAGAGCGCGGGGCGTTCCGCGGCGGTGTCGAAGTCGCGGAAGCGGTCGGCGTTGAGCTTGGCCAAAGCGGGCGAGATCTTCATCAGCTCGGCCAGCTTCTTCTGCGTCAGGTGCGAGGCGGCATGTGCCAGCGTCGCGGCCTCGGCAGCGAAGCGCGCGCGGGTGGCAGGGAAGGGGGGCGGGGTCTCGAGGTCCAGCGTTTTGGCTGGCGACAGCACGGCGATCATTGCGCCGCCCTACGCCGCCCCCGAGGCACGTTCAATCGCGGTTCAGCGGCGACACGCAATGTCACCCACGCTTCCTTGAACCGCCGCGTGACCGGCACTAGAGCGTCACCCGAGCGTTTGGCCTGAGATTTTTTCGGCGCGCGTTCTGGCGCGATTTTTTTCGGAGAGACCTGTCGATGAAGATGCTTTCGAACGCCGTCATGGCCGCGCTGCTCGCCGGCGGTGCCACCGTCGCGCTCGCGCAGCCCGCGCTCGCGCAGAAGAAAGATGAGAAGAAGGACCAGGGCTCGCAGCTGAAGCTCAGCAACGAAGTTCGTGGCCCCGCGGCGCAGGCGCAGACCGCGCTCGCCGCCAAGGACGTCAACACCGCCACCCCGCTGGTGGCGCAGGTCGAGGCCGCGGCCAAGACCGACGACGAGAAGTATATCGCGGCGGCGCTGCGGCTAAACCTTGAGGCGATCAAGATGGACAGCGGCGGCGGCTCGGCCGGCCTGACCGCGCCGCTCGATGCGCTGATCGCGAGCCCGCGCACCCCGCCGGCGGACAAGGCGCGCTACGCTTATCAGCGCGGCGTGATCGCGGCCAACGCCAAGGATCCGGCGGGCGCGTCGCGCTTCTTCGAACAGGCGCAGCAGCTCGGCTACAACGACCCCAACCTGCCGCTCCAGCTCGTCAAGCTGAAGATGGACTCGGGCGATGTCGCGGGCGGCTCGGCCGCGCTCGCCAAGATGGTCGACCAGCAGGTCGCCGCCGGTACCAAGCCGAGCGAGGACATCTACAAATACGCCATCGCCAAGAACAACCAGGCGAAGAACAACGCCGAGACGGTGGCGTGGATGCGGCGCTACCTGGCGGCCTATCCGACCAAGAAGAACTGGCGCGACATGCTGACCTTCTGGGGCATCCAGACGCAGGCGGTGGCGACGCTCGACAAGAATCAGAAGGTCGACCTGTTCCGCCTGCTGCGTACCGGCAAGTCGCTGGCTGACCAGTATGACTATGAGATTTACGCGCAGTGGACCTTCGACCAGGGCTTGCCGTGGGAGTCCAAGGCGGTGCTGACCGAGGGCAAGGCCGCGGGCAAGATCCCGGCTGACAGCGCCAACGCCAACAGCCTGCTCGCGGCGTCGAACAAGTCGATCTCGAACGAGGGCTCGATGACCGCGGTCGAAGCGCGCGCGCAGAAGGCGGCGGACGGCAAGCTCGCCGCCAGCACCGCCGACGCCTATCTGGGCACGGGCGAGTGGGCCAAGTCGGTCGCGCTGTACCGCACCGCGCTCCAGAAGGGCGGTGTGGATGCCAACACGGTGAACACGCGCCTCGGTATTGCGCTCGCCAACTCGGGCGATACCGCGGGTGCCAAGACCGCTTTTCAGGCGGTGCAGGGCAGCCCGCGCGCGGACATCGCCGCCTGGTGGATCGAGTTTCTCGATCACCCGCCGCAGGCATGAGGTGACGGCCGCGCTCCGATCGGGGCGCGGCTAATCCTCTCCGCAAGCGGGGAGGGCGACCATGCGCAGCATGGTGGAGGGGCCGATCCGCGCACACGACGCGCTTGATCCAGAGGTCACGCAGCGACGCGCTCGCGGCGATCTCTCTCCTTAGCGCTTGGCGCTGCCATCTCCCGCGAGCAGGGAGGAGCTAGGCGATCGGGACGCCGACCTGCGACTTGGAACTGCGGATCGTCAGCGACGACTTTACGCTCGCCACGTTGGGGGCCGACGTGAGCTTAGTCGTCAGAATACGCTGGAAGCTCTCCAGATCGGCAGCGACGATCTTGAGAATAAAATCGATCTCGCCGTTGAGCATGTGGCACTCCCGTACCTCCGGGATCGCCGCGACGTGGTTCTCGAAGGCGGCGAGATCCTGCTCGGCCTGGCTGCGCAGGCTGACCATCGCGAAGACGGTGATCGGGAAGCCGAGCTGCGACGGATCGCACTCGGCGTGATAGCCGCGGATCACACCGGCTTGCTCCAGCGCGCGAACGCGCCTGAGGCACGGCGGTGCGGTGAGCCCGACGCGCTCGGCGAGATCGACGTTGGTCATGCGCCCGTCCTCCTGCAGCAGTGCGAGGATTTGCCGGTCGATACGGTCCAGGGTCATGACGCCTCTTAGCTGCTGATCGCGCAGTTTCGCGATAGCTTCGGAACGCCCCGCTACAATAAAATTGCGTGGCAGCGCAATTGTGCCAAGCTGCGACATGGCCCCTTTTTGCGCCGCAATGAGCGTTAGCGACCGTTTCGGGGCCGCTCTATGAACGGCCAAGGCGAGCCGCGGGCGCGCCGATCACAGCAGCAGAAGGCTTCTCACCGGTGCGGTTCGACGACAGTCTGAAGACCGTTCTCGCCGCCGACGTCTCGACGGCGTTCGGCGCGCGCGCGGCTTTCCGCCAGCTGGTCGACCTGATCGGACGCGGGCGTGCTCCCGCCGAGCCCGCGCTGGTGGCGCGGCTTCGCGACCTGCGCACGACCATCCCCGCCGAGGTGCGCGCCGCGGCGGCGCGCGGGCTGGCGCTCGCCGATCCGCCCGCCGCCCTTGTCGCTTTCTTCGCCGAGGATACGCCCGAGATCGCCGCAACCATGCTCCGGGTCGCCCGGCTCGCCCCCGAGGAATGGGATCTGCTGCTGCCACGGCTCGGCCCGCATGGCCGCAGCGTCCTGCGCCGGCGCAGCGATCTCGCGCCTTCCGTGTGCCGTGCGCTGGAGGCGTTCGGGTCAACCGACTATGCGCTGCCCGAGCCCGAGGCAGCACCCGCGGTCGAGGCGAGCGCGCCTTCGGCGGGCAACGCGGGAGAGCGTTTCGAGGTGGCCGACCTCGTCCATCGCATCGAAGCGTACCAGCGCCAGCGCGGTGCGGCGCTCGGCCTGGGCGAGATGCCGCCCGCGCGGGTCCACGCCTTCCGCTTCGAGACCGACGCCGCCGGTATTATCCGCTGGGTCGACACCGGACCGCGTGGCGCATTGATCGGGCTCTCGCTCAGCCACGACAGCTCAGTCGCGCCGTCGTATCATAGCGTCGACGGCGTCGCCGCGGGAGCGTTCCGCAAGCGCGCCACCTTCGCCGACGCGCGGCTGCACGTACCGGGCGAGTCGGCGGTGGGCGGCGACTGGCGGATCTCCGGGGCGCCGATGTTCGATCTCGCCAGCGGCAGCTTCGTCGGCTTCCGCGGCCGCGCGCGCCGGCCGCGCGCCGAGGAGAGCGCCGCCGCGGCACGGTCGGTCGCGGGAGGGGTCGGCGCCGAGGGGTTGCGCCGGCTGATGCATGAACTGCGGACGCCGACCAACGCGATCGCGGGCTTCTCCGAGCTGATCGAGCAGGAACTGCTCGGTCCGGTGCCGCCGCGCTACCGCGACCGCGCCGCCGCGATCCGGCGCCATGTCGCCGGTCTGATCGGCGCGATCGACGACCTCGACCTCGCCGCGCGGCTCGAGGGCAAGGCGCTCGACCTGCGCGACGACGTGGTCGCGCTCGCCCCGCTGCTGGCCCGTGTCGTGCAGGATCTGGCGCCGCTCGCCGCGTTGCGTGGCGGTGCGCTGGCGCTGCCCGAACCCGGCGCGGCGTGCTGGGCCGCCGACGCACACGCCGCCGAGCGACTGGTGCAGCGGCTGCTCGCCACGCTGCTGGCCGCGGCGGCACGCGGCGAGCTGCTCGGCATCGCGGTCGAGGCCGCCGGCGAGTCGGTGACGCTGGCGATCGCGCTGCCCGCGGCGCTGGCCGGGCGCGACGAGGCCGCGCTGCTGGCGCTCGACGACGAGGCGGCGAGCGACGACGACGGAGCGCCGCTGCTCGGCACCGGCTTCGCGCTGCGGCTGGCGCGCAACCTCGCGGTCGAGCTGGGCGGACGGCTCGACTTCCTGCCCGAGCGGCTGCGGCTGGCACTGCCGAGCGCGTCGCCGGTATCCGCGCCGGGCGATGACGGTGCCGCGCCGCGCGATGACGGTGCCGCGCCGCGCGACCATGCCCAGAGCGGGAACTGAGCCGGCTTGCCAGCCGCCCCGGCGTGCCGCTACGTGGCGCCACCGACGCGGGCGGGCCTGTAGCTCAACGGTTAGAGCTGGCCGCTCATAACGGCTAGGTTGCGGGTTCGAGTCCTGCCGGGCCCACCACCGCTCGCGTCGGAGCGCCTGACGTGGCGCAGCCTCGTGGCGCTTGCGTCGGCTTCGGCGAGGGCGCATGGGCGCGGCCATGGCGATGCCGGGCAGCCCCGTCGACGAGACCGGCACGTTGGTGCGCGAGGGCGGCGCCTTCGTTCTCCAGCGCGATCGCGGCGGCACCTTCGTGCTCGAGCTCCAGCGCGTTCCGGTCGATCACATCGCCAAGCGCGTGCGCATCCGCGGCGTGCTGATCGATGCGGCACGGGTGAGCGTCGACGGCGTGGCCGCGGCGTGAGCGCCATGCGGCGCTGGATCGCGGTGGTGCCGCTCGCGCTCGCCGGGTGCAGCGCCGGCGTGCTCGATCCGCAGGGACCCGTTGCGCGCGCCGAAAAGCAGATCCTGTTCGACTCGGTCGGCGCGATGCTGCTCATCGTCGTGCCGGTAATACTGGCCACGATCGCCTTCGCCTGGTGGTTCCGCGCCGGCAACCGCCGCGCGCGCTATCGCCCGGCCTGGGATTATTCGGGCAAGCTCGAGCTGCTGATCTGGTCGGTGCCGGCGATGATCGTTCTGTTCCTGGGCGGCACCGGGTGGGTCGGGGCGCATCTGCTCGATCCGCGCCGCGCCATCCCAGCCAAGGTCGCGCCGATCGAGGTGCAGGTGGTCGCGCTCGACTGGAAGTGGCTGTTCCTCTACCCCGATCAGCGCGTCGCCACGGTCAACCGCCTCATCGTACCGGCGGGCACGCCGATCCATTTTCGGCTGACCTCGGCGACGGTGATGAACAGCTTCTTCGTGCCGCAGCTCGGCAGCCAGATCTACGCGATGGCGGGGATGGAGGCGCAGCTCCGCCTCGCCGCCGACCGACCCGGGCGCTATCCCGGGATCGCCGCGCATTACAGCGGCAAGGGTTTCTCCGACATGACCTTCACCGTCGACGCGCTGCCCGCGGCGCAGTTCACCGCCTGGGTAGCGCAGGCGCGCGCGGCGCCGCCGCTCGACGAGGCGCGGTACCGCCAACTCGCGCGGCGCGGGACCGTGGCTCAGCCGCTGATGTTCGGCACCGCGCCGCCGCGACTGTTCGACGCGATCGTGGCACAACGCGCGCCCGCGGCGGAGCGCCCGCGCGACGCCAGCAACCAGGGCGAAGCTGACGCCGAGGCCGGTAAGTGACGCTGCTCGGACGGCTGAGCTGGGACTCCATTCCGCTGCACGAACCGATCGTGATGGTCACCGCCGGCGTGCTGTTTGTGGTGTTGCTCGGCACCGGCGCGACGATCCTGTTCAAGGGCTGGCTGCCCTATCTGTGGCGCGAGTGGATCACCTCGGTCGACCACAAGCGCATCGGCGTGATGTACTGCCTGCTCGCGCTGGTCATGCTGATCCGCGGCTTCGCCGACGCGCTGATGATGCGCTCGCATCAGGCGATGGCCGTGGGAACCGACAAGGGCTTCCTGCCACCTGATCACTATGACCAGATCTTCAGCGCGCACGGCACGATCATGATCTTCTTCGTGGCGATGCCGTTCATGATCGGGCTGATGAACTTCGCGGTGCCGCTCCAGCTGGGCGTACGCGACGTCGCCTTCCCGACGCTCAACTCGGTAAGTTTCTGGCTCACCGCCACCGGCGTGCTGCTGATCAACACCAGCCTCGTCGTCGGCGAGTTCGCCCGCACCGGCTGGCTGGTCTACCCGCCGCTAAGCGAGCGCGCCTTCTCGCCCGGGGTCGGGGTCGACTACTATCTGTGGGCACTGCAGATCTCGGGCGCGGGCACGCTGCTGGGCGGGATCAACCTGGTCACCACGATCCTGAAAATGCGCGCGCCGGGCATGCGCTATACCCGGATGCCGATCTTCTGCTGGACCGCGCTGGCGAGCAACCTGCTGATCGTCGCGGCCTTCCCGATCCTGACCGCGACTTTGACCATGCTGACGCTGGACCGCTACCTCGGCTTCCACTTTTTCACCAACGAAGCGGGCGGCAACCAGATGCTGTTCGTCAATCTGATCTGGGCCTGGGGGCATCCCGAGGTCTATATCCTGGTGCTGCCCGCCTTCGGCATCTTCAGCGAGATCATTGCGACGTTCAGCGGCAAGCCCTTGTTCGGCTATCGCTCGATGGTGCTTGCCACGCTGGCGATCTGCGTCCTCTCCTTCATGGTATGGCTGCACCATTTCTTCACCATGGGGGCGGGGGCGGACGTCAACGGCGTGTTCGGCGTGATGACGATGATCATCGCGGTGCCGACCGGGGTGAAGGTCTTCAACTGGCTGTTCACGATGTACGGCGGACGGCTGCGCTTCGAGGTGCCGATGCTATGGGCGGTGGCCTTCATCCCCACCTTCGTCGTCGGCGGCATGACCGGCGTGCTGCTGGCGGTGCCGCCGGCCGATTTCGTGCTCCATAACTCGGTCTTCCTGGTGGCGCACTTTCACAACGTGATCATCGGCGGCGTGCTGTTCGCCGCCTTCGCTGGCTACACCTACTGGTTTCCCAAGGCGTTCGGCTTCCGCCTGCATGACGGCTGGGGCAAGGCCGCGGTGGTGCTGTGGGTGAGCGGCTTCTACCTCGCCTTCATGCCGCTCTACGCGCTCGGGCTGATGGGCATGACGCGGCGGCTCCAGCATTACGACAACCCGGCGTGGCAGCCCTGGCTGATCGCGGCGTGGCTCGGCGCGCTGCTGATCCTGGGCGGTATCGCGTGCCTGGCGATGCAGCTTTACGTCTCGGTGCGCGAGCGCCGCTCGCTAGCCGACGCGAGCGGCGACCCGTGGGACGGGCGCACGCTGGAATGGGCGACCCGCTCGCCGCCGCCGCCGTGGAATTTCGCGCGGCTGCCCCAGGTCGAAGGGCGCGACGCGCTCGCGCTGATGAAACGCGGCGAGGCGGAGAAGACGCCCGATCCGCTCGTGCCGATCGAGATGCCGCGCAACAGCGCCTACGGCTTCGTCGGCGCTTTCTTCACCTATCTTACAGGCTTCGCGCTGGTGTGGCATATCTGGTGGCTGGTGCTGCTCGGCCTGCTCGCCGGCTTCGCGACGACGTTGTGGATCGCGTGGCACCAGCCCGGTGAGCAGGAGATCGGCGTCAACGAGCTCCGCGCGCTGGAGCCGGCGGCATGAGCGGCGAGATTGCCGACCCGCGCCACGAGGGCGACGGCGGGGCGAAGAGCGACCCGCCCGGCCACGGCGAGGGCGGCCCCGCGCCCAAGCAGGTCACCGTCGCGTTCGGCTTCTGGATCTTCCTGCTCAGCGACATCATCATGTTCTCGGGGCTGTTCGCCGCCTATGCGGTGCTCGCGCCCAACACCGCCGGCGGGCCGGAGGGGAGCGAGCTGTTCGAGCTGCGGCTGGTCTTCGTCGAGACATTGTGCCTGCTCTTCTCCAGCTTCACCTGCGGCGTCATGTCGATCATGGCGGTGCGTCAGCGCGCCGGCGCGACCTATCTCTGGGCGGCTTTTACCGCACTGCTCGGCCTCAGCTTTCTCGCGATCGAGCTGTACGAGCTGACCCACCTGATCCTCGACGGCGCGGCACCGACACACAGCGCTTTTCTCTCTGCGCTGTTCACGCTGGTGGGCGCGCACGGGCTGCACGTTGCTGTCGGGCTGGTGTGGCTGACGGTGATGATGGGGCAGGTGGCGACGCTGGGCTTCACCGACGCGGTGGAGCGCCGGCTGCTGTGTTTCGGCCTCTATTGGCACGCGCTCGACATCATCTGGGTGGCGCTGTTCACCGTCGTCTATCTGTACGGAGTGATGGGATGACCGAGCAGAAGGGCGATCGCCGGCTCGACCATGCACCCGGCGGGCAGAAGGAGGGCGCGGTGCGGCTCTCGACCTACCTCGCCGGGCTCGGGCTGGCGCTGCTGCTGACGGTGGCGTCGTTCGCGCTGGTCGGCTCGGGCGCGGTCTGGGCGCCGGCGATCCCGATATTGCTCGCGGTGCTGGCGGTGGCGCAGATGGGGGTGCACCTCGTCTTCTTCCTCCACATCACCAGCGGGCCAGAGAACACCAACAACACGCTGGCGCTCGCCTTCGGGGTGTTGATCGTGGCGCTGACGGTGGGGGGCACGCTGTGGATCATGGCGCATCTCGACCACAACATGATGCCGATGGCGGCGATGGCGAAGCCGTGACCGGCGAGATCTTCCCCGCCATGCGGGGAGGATCTGCGTAGCGGCTCGCGGAGGCACTCGGCACTACTGCGACGCCGCCCCTCTCAGCGCACGCCCAGATCACTCGGCCCGAACGCGTCCGGCAGCAGCTCGGACAAGCGGTAGCTCGCCACCGTCTCCCCCTCGGCGCCGGCACAATAGACCGCGAGGTCGCGCCCGCTCAGCTGCGCCGCCTCGTTGAGCACCTGCCGGCAGCGGCCGCACGGCCGTACCGGCGCGTCGCCGGTGGCGCGGCCGGCGGAGTCCATCGCACCGCCGATCACGCCCACCGCCACCACCCGGCGCAGCCGACCCGAGGCCGAGACGGTCGCGATCGCCACCGTCTCGGCGCAGAGCGACAGGCCGTAGCTGGCGTTCTCGACGTTGGCGCCGGTGACCACGCTGCCGTCATCGAGCAGCACCGCGGCGCCGACCGCGAAGTGCGAGTAAGGCGCGTGTGCGTGCACCGCGGCCGCGCGCGCCGCCGCGATCAGTCGCCGCGCCTGATCCTGATCCCGCTCGCTCATCCCAACTCCACCACATCCCAGTTCACCGGCCCTTCGACTCCGTCGACGTGGCGCAGGTCGGTCGCGCGCCACATCCGCCACACGCGCGCGCCGTAGCCGGGGCGGAGGAAGTTGCCGACTGCCCAGAGCGGTCGGTCGAACGCCTCGGTCAGCCGATAATCGCGCTCGACGTCGCGCGCCACCTTGAGCAGCACCGGCTTGCCCGTATGCGTCTCGATCCGCGTGATCATGTCGGCCACGCCCGCCACCAGCGCGGCGCGCTCGGGTCGCTCGGCGCAGTCCTCGGCGTAGCGGAACGAGACCGCCACCGGCAGTGCCTGCGAGTCGCGCGGCACCACTGTGTTGAAGGAGTCGGCTTGCGCCCGCGGCGGCTGGCAGAAGGAGAAGACGTGGATCGCTCCGCGCCGGAGCCCCGCTTGCGCCATCTCGTCCCAGTTGGTCTGAAAGGCGCGGTCGCGGGCGGTCGCGCCGATCGTCGCCACCGCATAGCCGAAGTCGGCGCCCTCGCCCTTCACCACCGGCCACTCGACCGCGCCGGTCGCCTCGGACACATCGACACCCTGCACCGGATAGCGTTCGACGGCGGGGCGCCAGCGCAAGGCGATCTGCCACGCCGCCACACCCGCGAGCGCGATCGCACTCAGAATCAAGAAGATCCTTCCCAAACCCCACATGATAAAACTTATGCCTTGATATGAAGAACGCAGATCAGCGTGAAGAGACGCCGCGCGGTGTCAAAGTCGATCGCCACCTTGCCGTCCAGCCGCTCGCGCAGCAGCTCGGCGGCCTCATTGTGGATGGCGCGCCGCGCCATGTCCACCGTCTCGATCTGCTGCGGCGTCGATTGGCGGATCGCCTGATAATAACTGTCGCATATCGCAAAATAATCTCTGATCGGTCGACGGAAGCGCGCGAGCCCCAGCACCAACGTCTCGAGCGGCGTGTCGTCGGCGCGGCGGATCGCCAGTGCCAACCGGCCCTCTTCGACCGACAGCCGCACCTTGTACGGCCCGGCATAGCCGTCGGGATGCGCGCGCTGCGGGGCGAACTGATTGTCCTCGATCAGGTCGAAGATGGCGATCCGGCGCTCCTGCTCGATGTCGGCCGAGCGCCACAGGATGGTGCGCTCGTCCAGCTCGATGTCGATGATCCGCGGATCGGCCATGCGCCCGCTCGATAGAGCCGATGCGCCGCCGTCACAATCGAGTCATCCACAGCTTCCTGCGCCGGTGCCGTTCCGCTTGCCGCGTCGGCCGCGTATAGCCTGCCGGATGGCCACCTTAGCATTCGCACCGCCGGCATCGTCCGAGCCCGTCCACCTGCCGCGCAACGTCGAGGCCGAGGCGGCGATGCTGGGCGCGATGATGATCGACAACCGCCTCGCCGACGACATCGTCGACCGGCTCGAACCGCAGCATTTCTACGAGCCGGTCCACGGCCGCATCTTTGCCGCGATCAAGTCGCTGCGCGCCACCGACATGCTGGCCACCCCGGTGACGCTGCGCCCGATGTTCGAGGCGGACGGGGGGATGAAAGAGCTGGGCGGCGTCGGCTATCTCGCCGGGCTGACCGGCTCGGGCGCCGGGCTGATCGGCGCGCGTCAGTTCGCGCAGCAGATCTACGACCTCGCGCTGCTGCGCGCGCTCGTCTCGGTCGGCCACACGATGGTCGACCGCGCGATGGACACCAGCGAGGAGGTCAACCCGCGCGCGCAGATCGAGGCCGCCGAGGAGGAACTGTTCCGCGTCGCCGCCGACGGCGGCACCGAGAATGCGGTGAAGAGCTTCGCGCAGGCGAGCACCGCGGCGGTGAAGATGGCCGAGCGCGCGCTCAACTGGGGCGGCAACCTGTCGGGCGTGACCACCGGGCTCGACTCGGTCAACGGCAAGATCGGCGGCATGCACCATTCCGATCTGATGATCCTCGCCGGTCGTCCCGGCATGGGCAAGACGTCGCTCGCCACCAATATTGCTTTCAACGCGGCGCAGCGCTGGATGCGCGACATGCGCGACGGCATCCCGCCGTCCAAATCGGTCGGCGCCAAGGTAGCCTTCTTCAGCCTCGAGATGAGCGCGGACCAGCTCGCCACGCGTATTCTCGCCGAGCAGTCGCGGATCAGCTCCGAGGCGCTGCGCATGGGCAAGATCAGCAAGACCGAGTTCGAGCAGCTCGCCGCCGCGGCGGCCGAGCTGGAGAACCTGCCGTTCTTCATCGACGATACCGGCGGCCTCTCGATCGGCGCGCTGCACACCCGCGTGCGCCGGCTCCAGCGTCGCCACAACAACGAGATCGGGCTGGTGGTGGTGGACTATCTCCAGCTGCTGTCGGGGTCGGGCAAGGGCGACGGCAATCGCGTGCAGGAGATCTCGGAGATCAGCCGCGGGCTGAAGACGCTGGCGAAGGACATGAACGTGCCGGTGCTGGCGCTCTCCCAGCTAAGCCGCGCGGTGGAGCAGCGCGAGGACAAGCGCCCGATGCTCTCCGATCTGCGCGAATCGGGCTCGATCGAACAGGACGCCGACATGGTGTGGTTCGTCTACCGCGAGGATTATTACACCGCGCAGCGCGAGCCCAAGCGGCCGATGGAGGGCGATTCGGCCAACGTCTTCGAGGATCATGCGCGCTGGGCGGCCGACATGGAGCGGGTCTATGGCCTCGCCGAGCTGATCGTCGCCAAGCAGCGCCACGGCGCGACCGGCAAGGTGGTGCTCAAGTTCGACCCGACGATCACGCGCTTCTCGGATTACGCGGGCTATTGAGCCATGGCGGGCTCCTGCGAACGCAGGAGCCCAGGATCAGGGAGCGAGGCGCGCGCGACCCTGGGCCCCTGCCGGCGCAGGAGGACAGAAGCGCTTCATCCTACGATCCCGCGTCCGTCATGCCGGGCCTGACCCGGCATCCGTCGCTTCGCGCTCGCCGCCCCCGGTGTGTACGCGGCACCTCGGATCCCGGTTCAAGGTCGGACTGACGGGGGAGGGGCCGTCGTCGGAGGGTCACGACGTCGCGGGCCTTCCCTACTACTTCAGTACCAGCGGCAGCCCGGCGGCGATGAACACGACGCGGTCCGCGCGTGCGGCGACGCGCTGGTTGATCGTCCCCGCCAGGTCGCGGAAGCGCCGCGCCAGCGCGTTGTCGGGCACGATCCCGAGCCCCACCTCGTTCGTCACCAGCACCACCCGTGCGGCAGTGTCGCGCAGCGCGGCATCGAGAGCGTCCAGCGCGAGCGCCGCATCCTCCTGGCCGAGCAGCAGGTTCGACGCCCAGAGCGTGAGGCAGTCGACCAGCAGCACCGATCCTGGCTGCCCTTCCGCGACGATCGTCTCTGCCAGCGCGTGCGGCGCCTCGACCGTCCGCCAGCGCGCATCGCGGTCGGCACGGTGCTGCGCCACGCGCGCGCGCATCTCGTCGTCGAGCGCCTGCGCGGTCGCGACGAAGACGGGCGCACCGCCCTGCGCCTCCGCCAACGCCTGGGCGTGCCGGCTCTTGCCCGAGCGCGCGCCGCCCAGCACCAACGTCACTCGCTCCTCGGTCATCGTCACTCCCGCCTTGTGTTCGGCCGCCGGGCTGGCGAAAGACGAGCCGCCGATGCTGTTGACCGACCCTCCGCCCGCGCCCGCCGCCGCGCTGACCTATCACGGCGGTCGCGCCGATGCCGCTGCGCGCCTCTACCCCGACGCGCCCGTGCCATGGCTCGATCTCTCCACCGGGATCAACCCTTTCGCGTGGGAGGGCGCGGACATGCCGCTGTCCGCGCTGCGCGCGCTGCCGTCGCCCGCTGAGCTGAGCGCGCTCCACCATGCCGCCGCCGCTGCCTTCGGTTCGCACGAGGCGGCGATCACCGCGCTGCCCGGCAGCGAGATCGGGCTGCGTGCGCTCGCCGGCCTGGCGCTGCCGCGGCCGTGGCACGTCGTCGCGCCGAGCTACCGCACCCACGCCGCGGCGCTGCCGGGCGCGACATCGATCGAGGCCGCCGCGGTCGACGCCGTGGCGCGCGGCGGCGGCACGCTGCTGCTCGCCAACCCCAACAATCCCGACGGCCGCTGCTGGCCCGCCGCGCGGCTGATCGAGCTGGCGCAGACGCTCGCCGAGCGCGACGGCGTGCTCGTGGTCGATGAGGCCTTCGCCGACGCGGTGTCCGGCGCGAGCGTGCTGCCGCTGCTGGCGCGCGATGACCGCGTGCTGGTGTTCCGCTCCTTCGGCAAGTTCTTCGGGCTCGCCGGCGTGCGGCTCGGCTTCGCCGCGGGCGGAGCGGCGCTGGTCAGCGCGCTGGCGGCGCGGCTCGGCAGCTGGCCGGTCTCGACCGCGGCGCTGCGCATCGGCACCGCAGCCTACCGCGACACCGCTTGGATCGCGGCGACGCGCGAGCGGCTGGCGGCGGCGAGCGCGGCGCTGGATGGCGTGCTGACCGCACACGATCTCGCGCCGATCGGCGCCTGCCCCTTGTTCCGCCTGGTCGAGCGCGATGACGTGCCGCTGCTGTTCGAGCGGCTCGCGCGCGCGGGCATCCTGGTGCGCCCGTTCAACGAGGCGCCCGAGCGGCTGCGCGTCGGCCTGCCCAGCGACGCGGCGGCGCTCGCCCGGCTCGACGCGGCACTCGGCGATCGCTGAGCCCGCCGTCCTGGTGGCGCTCGCGCTCGACGCGGCGCTGGGCTGGCCCGCGTGGCTCTACGCGCGCGTGGGCCATCCGGTGGGCGCGATCGCGCGCGTGATCGCGGCGGGCGAGCGGCGGTGGAATGCGGTGGTGCCGGCACCGTCTCGCGCAAGTGTCAGCCATGGGACCGCGCTTCCCCACCTTCCGCCGTCATCCCCGTCTTGGCCCGGGATCCAGCCGTCCGCCACCGCAGCGGGTGAGAGAAGAGCATCGGAGGGAATTCCTGTACAAGCCCGCGGCGAAGCGGAGACAGGATCGTTCTTACGCGGCACCTCAGCGCTGAGCGCCGGCACGCGTCAGCAACAGGAGCCTTTTCGGCTCGACCGCGGCCTTCGCCGGGGGGACGGCAGAGGCAAGGTCAGCGGGGAGGTCGCGCCCGCTGCTGATGCTGGAATTGTAGAGTCGGGTGCGACCGCCGCCGACGAACCCGACCATCTCACCCCCGCAAAACGGCGCGAGCGCCGCCTGCTCGGTGCCGTCACTCTGTGCGCCGCCATCGTCGTCGCCACCGGCATCGCTTGGCTGGCGGAGCGCGGTCTGCGCGCGACGCTGGGCGCGCCGGCATGGCTCGCCATCGCGTTGCTCGCCTGGCCTGGGCTCGCGCAGCGCAGCCTGGACGATCACGTCCGTCCCGTCGCCATTGCTCTCGAGCGCGACGATCTCGCCGCCGCGCGCGTTGCGGTCGGCCGCATCGTCGGGCGCGACACTGCCGCGCTCGACAATGCGGGGGTAGCGCGCGCTGCGATCGAGAGCCTCGCCGAGAGCTTCTGCGACGCCGTCGCGGCGCCGCTGTTCTGGCTGCTGCTGTTCGGGCCGGCGGGCCTGTGGGGCTATAAGGCGATCAACACCGCGGACAGCCTGATCGGCCACCGCGAGCCGCGCTGGCGCGCCTTCGGCTGGGCGGCCGCGCGCACCGACGATCTCGCCAACTGGCTGCCCGCGCGGCTGGGTGGCGCGCTGCTGTGCGTGGCGGGCGGGGGAGGCTGGCGCGTGCTGTGGCGCGACTCGCGCCGCCACGCCTCGCCCAACGCCGGCTGGACCGAGGCAGCGATGGCGGGCGCGCTGGGCGTGCGGCTCGCCGGGCCCGTTGCCTATGACGGCGCGGTGGCGGACAAGCCGTGGATCGGTGACGGTCGCGCCGATCTGGACGCGCGAGACATTCGCCGCGCGCTGGTCGTCTACCGCCGTGGCTGCCTGCTGCTGTGGTGCCTGGCGGGGGCGGTCGCATGGGCGCGTTGATGCTTCAGGGCACGGGGTCGGACGTCGGCAAGTCGGTACTCGTCGCCGGGCTGTGCCGCGCCTTTACCAACCGCGGCTTGTCGGTACGTCCGTTCAAGCCGCAGAACATGTCGACCAACGCCGCGGTCACCACCAACGGCGGCGAGATCGGGCGCGCGCAGGCGACCCAGGCGCTCGCCGCACGGGTCGCGCCGCACAGCGACATGAACCCGGTGCTGCTCAAGCCGCAGGGCGACCGCACGTCGCAGCTGATCGTCGACGGTCGTGTGCGCGGCGTACTGCGCGCGAGCGAGTGGCGGCAGGGGCGTGAGGGACTGCTCGACTCGGTGCTGGCGAGCTACCGCCGGCTGCTGCGTGCGGCCGACCTGGTCGTGGTCGAGGGGGCGGGGTCGCCTGCGGAGATCAACCTGCGCGCGGGCGACATCGCCAACATGGGCTTCGCGCGCGCCGCCGACGTGCCCGTGGTCCTGGTCGGCGACATCGACCGCGGCGGCGTGATCGCCTCGCTCGTCGGCACCCGCGCGGTGATTGATCCGGCCGACGCCGCGATGGTGCGCGGCTTCCTCGTCAACAAATTCCGCGGCGATCCCGCATTGTTCGAGGACGGCTATCGCGCGATCGAGCAGCGCAGCGGCTGGCGTGGCTACGGCGTCGTGCCCTGGCTCGCCGAGGCGCGCCGTCTGCCGAGCGAGGACGCGGTGGTGCTCCAGCGCGCCCCCGCCGCGGGAGGCGGGCGGATCGTGGTGGCGTGCCCGATCACGCCGCATATCGCCAATTTCGACGATCTCGACCCGCTGCGGTTGGAGCCCGAGGTCGAGCTGGTGATGGTCCCACCCGGCACGCCGATCCCAGCCGAGGCCGCGCTGATCGTGCTCGCCGGCTCCAAGGCGACCATCGCCGACCTGCGTGCGCTGCGGCGCGAGGGCTGGGACATCGACGTGCGCGCGCATGTCCGCCGCGGCAGGCCGGTGCTCGGGCTGTGCGGCGGCTATCAGATGCTGGGCCGCAGCGTCGCCGATCCCGGCGGGATCGAGGGGCCGGCGGAGACGGTCGAGGGGCTCGGGTTACTCGATGTCACCACGGTGCTGGCCGGCGACAAGCGGCTGGTTGCGGTCGCAGGAGCGGCGCACGGCGCTCGCTTCGAGGGTTATGAGATGCACCTCGGCCTCACCGCGGGCGCCGATGCCGCGCGCGCGCCGGTGCGCTTCGACGATGGTCGCGAGGACGGTGCCACGTCGGCCGACGGGCTGGTGGCCGGCACCTATGTCCACGGGCTGTTCGCGCTCGCCGAGCAGCGCCGCGCCTGGCTCGCGCCGCTCGGCGTCGCGGGCGGCGGGGTGGACCACCGTGCCGACATCGACGCTGCGCTCGACTCGATCGCGGCGACGCTGGAGCGGCATCTCGAGCTGGACGCGCTGCTGGCGCTGGCGAGCGCGGCGGGCGCGATGTGAGGTGAGGTGCTCCCGCGCGATCACCGACGCTCAGCCCAACGCGACAACCATTACGAGCAGCCCGGTCTCGACCAGTTCCACCCCGGCGCCGTGCGCGTCGCCGTTGATCGCGCCGAGCCGCCGCTTCAGCCACCAGCCGTACAGCCCGATCAGCGGCAGCGCGGCGAACAGTGCCGGCTGAAGCACCCCCGCGACGAGCAGCAGCGCACCCCAACCGGCGAGGTCGCGCGCGCGCACCGCGCCCGCCAGCGTCGCGCCAAGTCCGGGCTTGAGCGGCGGCAGCCAGCGCGCCCAGGCCAGCGGCCCCGCGCGCGCCGCCGCTGCGACCAGCGGCAGCGTCCACCAGCCTCCGCGCGGCAGTTCGTGGAGCAGCACCAGCTTCGCGAGCAACTGGAGCGTGATCGCGACCACGCCGAAGCTTCCCACCTGCGGCTCGGCGAGGACGCGCAGCAGCCGTGCGCGGTCGCCGTGTGCAGCGCCGAGCGCGTCGGCAAGGTCGCTCAGCCCGTCGAGGTGGAGCGCGCCCGTGAGCGCGATCCAGCTGACCAGCGCCGCCAGGGCACCGAGCCATGGGTCGCGCGCGGCCCCGAGTGCGCCCGCCGCCGCGACGATCGCCCCCACGATCAGGCCAGCGAGCGGGTAGCAGCGGATCGAGGTTGCCCAGTCGCGCTCGCTCACCTGCACGCGCGGCAGCGGCAGCCGCGTGAGAAAGCCGAGCGCGACGATAAGCGAGCGGATCATCGCAGCGCGGCGATCTGGGTCACCGGCGTTGCGCCCGGCCAGCGTCGCAGCGTCACCGTCGCGGCATAGGGCAGGTCGAACATCCACACCTGCCGCGAGTCGAGCCCGCACGCGACCGCCAGTGCGGCGCGGATCGCGCCGGCATGGGTGAGCACGAGTGTGTCGGGGGTCAGCGACTCCCACGCCGCCCCGACGCGCGTGGTGAGCGTCGACCAGCGCTCGCCGCCGGGCGGGGCGGCGCCGTCCGGGTCGGCCCAGAAGGCGGCGAGCCGCTCCGGGTCGAGCACGTCGGGGTGACGGCCTTCCCACTCGCCGAAGTGGAGCTCACGCCAGCGTGCGTCCGTGCTGACCGGCACTTTGGCCACGCTCGCGACCACGACGGCGCAATCGTGCGCGCGCGCCAGGTCCGAGGTCACCACCCGCGCGAAGCCAATCGATGCGGCAGCGGCGACGCAGCTCGCCAGCCCGGCGGCGGTGACGGGCACGTCGCTGCCGCCGTTGAGGTGCCCCGCCTGGGCGGTAACGCCGTGACGCATCAGGTGGAGCGTGACCGGGGCGGTCACCCCGCGTTCACCCCCGCGTTGGCGAAGGTGGCCATGCGCTCGTGCGCGGCGAGCGCGGCGCGCACCACCGCGGCGGCGACCGCGCCGCCGCTTGCCTCGCCGAGCCGCAGGTCGAGCGCGAGTAGCGGCTTGAGACCGAGCCCGGCGAGCAGCCGCGCGTGCCCGGGCTCGGCCGAGCGATGGCCGGCGAGGCAATGGTCGGTGATCGTCGGTGCCGTTACCGCCAGCGGTGCAAGCGGGGCGGTGGCGATGAAGCCGTCGAGCAGCACCGGCACGCAGGCGTGGCGCGCCGCGATCACTGCGCCCGCGATGGCGGCGAGTTCGCGCCCGCCGAGCCGGCGCAGCGCCTCGAAGGGCGTGTTGGCACGGGCACGATGACGCGTCAGCGCGCGCGCAACCGCGTCGTGCTTGGCCGTCGCCGCCGCGCCGCTCACCCCGCTGCCCGGGCCGACCCAGTCCGCCGCGTCGCCGCCGAGCGCGGCGGCGCAGAGTGCGGCGGCGACGGTAGAGTTAGCGATGCCCATCTCGCCGGGAACGAGCAGGTCAAGCCCGGGCTCGACCGCGGCGACTCCGGCCATCAGCGCCTCGCCGCACTCGGCCACGCTCATCGCGTCGGCCTCGGCGATATCGCCGGTGGGGCGGTCGAGCTCGAGCGCAGTGACGGTCAGCTCCAGCCCGGCAGCGCCGGCGAGGGCGTTGATCGCGGCACCGCCGGCGGCGAAGTTCGCCACTTGTTGTGCGGTGACCTCGGGCGGAAAGGCGCTCACGCCGCGCGCCGCGACGCCGTGATTGCCCGCGAAGATCGCGACCCGGCCGTGCGCAAGCTTGGGGATGGCGCGCGCCTGCCAGCTGGCCATGAACAGCGCGATCTCCTCAAGCCGGCCGAGCGACCCGCGCGGCTTGGTGAGCTGAGCCTGCCGCGCCGCCGCGGCCGCGCGTGCGCCCGCGTTCGCGGCGGGGAGGGTGCGCAGCGCGGCGTCGAGTGCGGCGGGCGTGTCGAGCCGGATCATGCGACGACATAGCCCTCGGGAGGAGTGCGGGTGAGGAAATGCCCCTTCACGCCGGCCGGCCATTCCTTGAACGGCACCTGGCCGGTCTCGGTGGCGGCATAGCGCGCGGCATAGTCGAGGATCGCGCGCGCGGCGTCGTCATCGGGCGCGAACCGGCCGAGCACATAGCCGACCTTGCCCGGTGCACGCAGGTGAACGGTGCAGAAGTCGCTGCACGCGAACAGGCACGGCATTTCCTCGATCGCCACCGCAGCATAGGCCGGGTCGCTCGCCTGCAGCGCGCGCAGCGCGGCGGCGAGTCGCGCACCGCCGCGCGCGCCGTCGCCGTCCTCGCGCGCTTCGGCGCTGTGGCGGCAGGTGGTGCACGCCACCACCGAGGTGCCGGATGGGACGGCGCGGAGAACGACCATCAGAATTCCACTCCCGGCTGTGCCTTCACCCCGCCGCGGAACGGGTGTTTGACCTGGGTCATCTCGGTGACGAGGTCCGCGGCCTCGATCAGGGCGGTGGGTGCGTTGCGACCGGTAACGACGAGGTGCGTCATTGCCGGCCGCGCGGCAGCGACCGCGAGCACCTCGTCCACCGGCAGATAGTCGTAACGCAGCACGATGTTGAGCTCGTCGGCGATCACCATCGCATAGGACGGGTCTGCGACCATCCGCGCCACCTCCTCCCAAGCGGTGCGCGCCACCGCGATGTCGCGGGCGCGATCCTGCGTGTCCCAGGTGAAGCCTTCGCCCATGGCGCGGAAGGTGACGAGGTCGGGGAAGGCGTCGAACACCGCGCGCTCGCCCGTGGACATCGCACCCTTGACGAACTGGACGATGCCGACGCGCATGCCGTGACCGATCGTGCGCACCGCCATGCCGAAGGCGGCGGTGGTCTTGCCCTTGCCCGCGCCGGTGTGGACGATCAGCAAGCCCTTCTCCTGCGTCTTGGTCGCCATCATCGCGCGCCGGCTCACCTGGACCCGGCGCATCTTCTCGGTGTGCCGCTGCTCGGTCGCGGTCACCGCGCCACCCGCGGCGCGAGCAGCGGCTGCGCGAGCCGGCCGAACAGCTCGGCGGTGATGAGCCAGAAGATCATCTGCCCAGCAATCGCGGCGACGCGATATTGCCACAGCAGCGAGGCGGGAAAGTCGGTGGGCACCTCGTCGACGGGCGGCAGCAGCGCGGCGATGAGCATGACGATGGCGAGATAGACCAGCCCGCCCGCGAGCCAGCGATCGAGCCGGGTGAGCACCGCGCCGAGCCGCTGCGCCGTCCATGCGCCGGCGAGCGCGGCGATCAGCGAGCCGGCCAGCATCGCGAGGAAGGCGCCGGTGCGCAGCCGCACGGTCTCGTGCAGTCCCACCGCAGGCGGCGTCGGCGGGTATTTGAGCGCGGGCGCGAGCACCAGCACGACGCAGGCGAATGCGGCGAGCAGCAGCGCCAGCGCGCGCGGCGGAATCGCGCCGATGCGGCCGTGGCACGCCGCCACCACGATGGCGAGCAGCCCGCCCAGCGCGGTGCCGTAGAGCATCATCGCGGTGTACAGCCCCAGCGTCTTCTGCGTCGCACGCGACACCAGCTCGACCCCGCCCGCCTGCGCGGCATGGCGCGCCTCGAAGGCGATCGCGGCGTCGACGTGCGGCTCCGCGACGATCAGTGCGAAGGTGGCGGCGACGAACGCGCCGGCGAGCCCGGCGAGCATCCCTCGCCAAAGCAGCAGCCCTGTCATGATGTGACCCTGCGCTTAGTGGCAGGGAAAGCCGAGCAGGTGCCGTCCGTCATGGACGAACTCGTGGACGTACATGCCCTTGAACAGCGCGAAGGCGCCCTGCTCGGTGCTGACGAAATAGAGCAGGATCAGCGCCACGATCGCGGCGAAGACGGCCCAGGGAGCAATCTCGGCGAGCGGGATCGCACCGGCGGGAGCAGGTGCGGGGGCGGCGAGCGGGCGCGCGGCGACGCGGCTGGTCATCGGTTCGGCTCCAGTCCGGGGAAGCGCGCCCGGAATAGCGGGTTGATGCGCCGGGCGGGGTCTGACTCTCGACAGCGCTGAGGCCATCGATCACAGTGGCGCGACCGCGCCGGAGTCTCACCGGCTTCCCGCCCGGTGCTGAGGCACGCAGCTGTGGCGGCTGAGCGGCACCGCGTCAACCGAGCAGGAGCCCCATCATGACCGTTCGCCTGCTGCTGCTCTGCGCCGGCGCGACGGACGCGACGCGCGCCGCGCGCTTCGCTCAGCCGGACGACGCGCTCGATCCCGTTGGACTCGCCAAGGTGGAGGCGCTGCGGCTCGGCCCGGCGGCGTCGTGGCGCTGCGTCGTCGCGCCCGAGCGGTCGGCGCGCGAGACCGCGCAGGCGCTGGGCCTGGTCGCGACGGACGAGCCGGCGCTCGCCGACCAAAACGCCGGCGCGTGGCGCGGCCGCGCGCTTGCCACCCTGCCCAAGGACGAGGTGGTCGCCTGGATCGCTGCCCCTGAGCGCGGGGCGCCCGGCGGCGAGTCGCTCGACGCGGTGCGTGCGCGGGTCGGTGCGTGGCTCGACCCGCTCGCCGCGGCGGGCGAGGGGCGTTGGCTGGCGGTGACGCACGCCGCGGTGATCCGCGCCGCGCTGGCGCACGCGCTCGCGCTGCCCATGACGGCGACGCTGGCGATCGACGTCGCGCCGCTCGCCACCGTGGCGCTGTCGTTCACCGATCGCTGGCGTCTGCGCGAGCTGCGTCGCGGCGGAGCAGGTAGCAGTCCATGATCCAGCCGTGCCGCGCGCGCAGCAGCGTGCGCTCGTCGCGGATCGCGGGCGCCGTCGCGGCGAGCGGACCCGCGAGCAGCGATTGCTGCGCCATGCCGAGATAGGCGCCCCACCAGATTGTCGTGCCCGCCGGGTCCAGCTGCTCGAACGCGCAGCCCGAGTCGAGCATTACCGCCACCATCTCGATGTCGCCGGGCCAGCCCTCCGTGGCGAGCCGGCGCCCGGTCGTGACGAGCAAGGGCGCGCCGAGCGCGGTGAGCGGGATGGCATGCGCCGCGGCGAGCGCCTGCAGGCTGGTGATGCCGGGCACGACCTCCACCATCACCGGGATCGCGCCGGCGTCGAGCCGCGCGGCGATGCGCAGGCTGCTGTCGTAGAGCGAGGGGTCTCCCCAGACGAGCAGCGCGACTCGGCCACCGCCGGGCAGGTGGCGTGCGATCGCCTCGCGCCACGCCGCCGCGATTGCGCCGTGCCACGCGTCGACCCCGTCCAGGTAGGGCAGCGCCGGATCGCGCCCGGGCACATCGAAGGTCGCGGTCCGTGCCGCGTCGCCGACCACCGCGGCGCAGATCGCCGCGCGCAAATCGAGCAGCTCGGCAGTCTCGGCGCGTTTGCGCGGCAGCAGGATCAGGTCGGCGGCGCGCATCGCCGCCTCAGCCGCGCGGGTGAGATGGTCGGGGTTGCCGGTGCCGATACCGATGAGGCTGAGCGCGATCATCGTGCCGCCGCGATCAGGTGAAAGAAGCTGCCGCTGACATGGCCGCGCGCCGAGCCCGTCTCCGCCACCGCGACGCCATCCGCGTCGGTCACGGCGGCGAGCGGCGCATCCGGCTGGGCGAGGATCGAGGAATAGTGGAACTCGTGTCCGAACAGTGTCGTGGCGGGCGCGAAGGCGCCGAGGCGCCGCGCCAGCGTCGCGCGACGATAGCCGAGGTGCAGCCGCCGCGTCGCATAGCTCGTCACCAATCCGAGCAGCCCTGCCATGCGGTGGTGAGTGCCGTCCGCGTCGACCAGCGCCTCGCCCAATACCATATAGCCGCCGCACTCGCCGTAGACAGGACGCGTCTCGGCGTGCGCGCGAAGCCCTTCGAGGAAGCGCGTGGCGGCGGCGATGCGGCCGGCGTGGAGCTCGGGATAGCCGCCGGGCAGCCACACGAGATCGGCGTCTGCTGCGGGCGGCTCGTCGGCAAGCGGCGAGAAGGGGAGCAGCGTCGTCCCCGCCGCGCGCCAGCCGCTCAGCAGGTGCGGGTAGGTAAAGGAGAAGGCGGCGTCCTGCGCGAGCGCGATCCGCTGCGCCGGCGGGTCGATCCGAGACGTAGCCGATCCGGCAAGCCCGCCCGCGGCGAGAGCACGCAGGGCGCTCAAGTCAAGGTGCGCGCAGGCGAAGGCGGCGTGGGCGGCGATCCGCTCCTCGAGGTCGCAATGCTCGTCCGCCTGTACGAGGCCGAGGTGGCGCTCGGGGAGACGCAGAGTGGGCGCGCGGGGCAGCGCGCCGAGCACCGCGATCCCGGCCGATGTCATGCCCGCGCGCGCGAGCCGCTCGTGCCGTGCGCTCGCCACGCGGTTGAGGATCACGCCGGCGATCCGCACCCCGGCGTCGAGCGTCGCGAAGCCGAGCGCGGTCGCGGCGGCGGACTGCGCCTGGCCGCTGACGTCGAGCACCAGCACGACGGGCCAGCCGAAGCGTCGCGCGATCTCCGCCCCCGCGCCGGTACCGCTCTGCCCCGGCGTCGCGACGCCGTCGAACAGCCCCATCGACGCCTCGGCCAGCACCAGCTCGGCGTCACCCGCGCGCGCGACGAGTGAGTCGAGCAGCGCGCCCGGCATCGCCCAGCCGTCGAGATTGTAGGAGTCGCGCCGGCACGCGGCGCGGTGGAAGGCCGGATCGATATAATCGGGGCCGCTCTTGAAAGGCTGCACGACCACGCCTTCGTCGGCGAGCGCGCGGAGCAGCCCGAGCATCACCGTTGTCTTGCCGCTGCCCGAGGCGGGGGCGGCGATCATCAGGCCCGGCGTCACGTCGCCGGCCCGGCGGTTGCCCGGAAGCGACGGTCATAGTCGGCGGCGTAGAGCCGGCTCTCGTCGAAGCGCTCGGCGCCGAGCACGCGACCGACGAGAATCAGTGCAGTACGCTCAGGGCCACCCGCGGCGGCGCCGACGAGCGTCGCCAACGTCCCGCGGACCACGCGCTCGTCGGGCCAAGTCGCGCGCCACACCACCGCCGCAGGACAGTCGCCGCCGTGGGTCGGCAGCAACGTCTCCACCACCTCGGCGAGGCGATGGATCGAGAGATGGATCGCCAGCGTCGCGCCGGTCGCGGCGAAGGCGGCGAGCGTCTCCGTCGGCGGCATCGCGCTGGCGCGGCCCGACGTGCGCGTGAGCACCACCGACTGCGCGATGCCGGGCAGCGTCAGCTCGCTCTCCAGCGCGGCGGCCGCAGCGGCGAAGGCGGGGACGCCGGGGGTCACCGTGACAGGAATGTCGAGCGCGCGCAGCCGGCGCAGCTGCTCGCCGACCGCGGACCAGACCGAGAGGTCGCCCGAGTGCAGCCGCGCCACGTCTTGCCCGGCGGCGTGCGCGGCGGCGATCTCGGCGACGATGTCGTCGAGCGACAGCGGCGCGGTGTCGATGATTCGAGCGCCCGGCGGACAGTGGCGCAGCACCGCGGCCGGGACGAGCGAGCCGGCGTAGAGGCACACCGGCGCGGCGGCGATCAGGTCACGGCCCCGCAGCGTCAGCAGGTCGGGCGCGCCGGGGCCGGCGCCGATGAAGTGAACGGTCATGGAGTTCCTTGGGCGAGCGCGCAGGTGGCGCGTCGATCGGGGGAGATGCGGCGGCTCGTGAGCAGGCGTGCGTTCGGACCGGCGGCGTGGAGCGCGACGGCCTCGGCGACGCTGCCGGTGCCGCGCGCGGCGAGGCTGACGGGTGAGCAGGTCGGGGTGACGATCGCGCTGAGGGCGTCGTCCGCGACGGCGATGAGCGGGAGGCCGCGTGCGCGCGCGAGCGGCGCGAGCAGCGCGATACGATCGGCCGGAGCGGCGAGCCGGTCGACCGATCGCCCCTCGGCCGCGGCGGCGAGCGCGGCGTCGAGCGACTCCGCAGTGGCGCTGGCGCGGCAGCCGAACCCGGCGACGATCACAGGGTGACGCTCCATTGCACGATCGGGAAGCTGGTGCGCCAACCGCGCCGCCTGCCCAGCGCGGCCGCCTCCGCCAGCTCCACCCGCAGCAGGGCGCCGCCGTGCGCGGCATGCCGCGCGGCGAGCAGCACCTCCGATTCCAGCGTCACGGCGTGCGCCACCAGCCGGGTGCCGGCAGGCAGGGAGCCGAACAACCAATCGAGCAGCGCGTCGCAGAGCCCGCCGCCGACGAACACCGCGTCGGGCGGCGGCAAGTCGGCCAGCACCGCCGGCGCCGCGCCGTCGACCAGCCGGAGTCGGTCCACGCCGAGCGAGTTGGCGTTGGCGCGGGCGCGAGCGGCGCGGACCGGGTCGCGCTCGATCGCCACCGCCACGGTGCGTGGGTGCGCGAGCAGCCATTCGATCGCGATCGAGCCCGATCCGGCGCCGATGTCCCACAGCAGCTCGCCCGCGCGCGGCGCGAGGGCGGAGAGCGCCAGCGCGCGCTGCGGTCGCTTGGTGAGCTGGCCGTCGTGCGCGAACCAGTCGTCGGCGAGCCCGCTCGCGCGCGGCATGACGCGGCCGTCGCCGCTTACCGCGATGGCGAGCGCGACCGGATGCGCGACATCGTCGAGATCCCATGCCGCGGCGGTGGTCGTGCACACGCGCTCGCGCGCACCGCCGAGCGCCTCCAGCACCGTCACCGCGCTGGCGCCGAAGCCCTGCGCGACGAGATAGCGTACCGTCTCCGCGGCGGCGTCACCGTCGCGTACCAGCACGATCGCGCGCTCGCCGGGCGCAAGCAGCGGACGCAGCCGGCCGAGTGGCGCGGCATGCAGACCAAGGCAGGCGGTCTCCTCCAGCCGCCAGCCGAGCCGCGCCGCCGCCAGCGCGAAGGTAGAGCGCGCGGGGTAAGCCACCCACTCGTCGCGCCCGAGCAGCGCGGTGACCGTGGCGCCCGCGCCGAACCAGAAGGGGTCGCCCGAGGCGAGCATCACTGTCGGCCGGCCGCGCCGCGCCAGCAGCCGCTCCACACCCGCGGCGAAGGGGACGGGCCATTGCTCCTGTGTCGCCGCCAGGGCCGGCAGCAGCGCGAGCTGGCGCGGCGCGCCGAACACGTGGGCGGCGCGGTCGAGCGCGGCGCGGCTTGCGGCGCACAGCCCCGCCGGTCCATCCTCGCCGATCCCGACGATCGTCAGCCACGGACCCCGCTCAGCCATGCCGCACCTTCTCATCCTCGGCGGCACCACGGAGGCGAGCGCGCTCGCCGCCGCGGTCGCGGAGAAGGGCGTGCGCGCGACTTTGAGCTACGCTGGCCGCACCGCGCAGCCGCGCGCGCAGCCGGTGCCCGTGCGCGTTGGTGGGTTCGGTGGCGCCGAGGGACTCGCCGCCTGGCTGCGTATCGAGCAGGTCACGCATCTCGTCGACGCGACCCACCCCTTCGCCGCGCAGATGAGCGCCAACGCGGTCGCGGCCGCCGAGCAGGCGGGGGTGCCGCTGGTCGCGCTCACCCGGCCGGCGTGGCGCGCGGGCGCGGGCGATCGCTGGACCTTCGCGGCCGACCTCGACGCCGCAGTCGCCGCGCTCGCCGGACCGTCGCGCCGGGTGATGCTCGCGCTCGGACGAATGCACGTCGACCGCTTCGCGGCGCGGCCGCAGCACGATTATCTGCTCCGCTTCGTCGACCCGCCCGAGCGCGCGCCCGCGCTGCCGACGCATCGAGTGGTGATCGACCGCGGCCCGTTCACCACGGCGGGCGACCGGCGGCTGTTGGAGGCGCATCGCACCGAGCTGATCGTGTGCAAGAACGCGGGCGGCGAGGGGGCCGCGGCCAAGCTCGCGGCGGCGCGCGCGCTCGGCGTGCCGGTGCTGATGATCGACCGTCCCACGCTGCCGCCGCGGCGGACGTGCGAGAGTGTCGCGGCGGTGCTCGACTGGCTCGATCACGCGACCGACCGCGGGGTGTAGAGCCAGGGCGCACCGGGGCGCTCGATCACCCGCGTCCGGCTCGAGCCGACGATCACCACCGTCCGCATGTCCGCCATGTCGCCGCGCGCCTCCGCCAGGGGCACGATCCGCAGCAATTCCGCAGGCGTCGTCACCGCACGCGCGAACAGCACCGGGCGCGAGTCGGTGCAGGCCCCGCGCAGCACGGCGAGCGCGCGGTCGAGCCCGTCCGGCCGAGCGGCCGAGCGCGGATTGTAGAGTGCGATCGCGAAGTCGGCCTCCGCCGCCAGCCGCAGGCGACGCTCGATCAGCGCCGCGGGCTTGAGATTGTCCGACAGGTTGATCGCGCAGAAATCATGACCCAGCGGCGCGCCGGCGCGCGCGCTCGCGGCGAGCATCGCGGTGATCCCGGGCAGCACGCGCACGTCGAGCGCGCGCCAGTCCGGCTCGCCCGCCTCGATCGCCTCGAACACCGCCGCCGCCATCGCGAACACGCCGGGATCGCCCGACGACACCACCACGACGCGCGCGCCGGCGGCGGCGAGCGACAAAGCGTGGCGCGCGCGATCGAGCTCGACGCGATTGTCCGATCCGTGGCGGGTCAGGCCGGCGCGCGGCGCGACGCGACGCACGTAGGGCACGTAGCCGATCACGTCGGTCGCCGCGGCAAGCGCAGCGCTCACCTCGGGCGTGACGAGTGCCTCGCCGCCGGGTCCGAGCCCAGCGATAGCAAGCCAGCCCACGTTCGCCGATACGGTCACGGGCGCCGACCCTGACCGTGCACCAGCACGATCGCGAAATAAGGCGCGGTCTCACCCGCCTCGGCGAGCGGGACGACTCGCTGTTCGGGCATGGCGGCGTGCTCGACCAGCCAGGCGGCGTCCTCGCGACCAGCGGCGGCGAGCGCGCGGCGCAGCTTGGGCAGGTGGCGACCCACCTTCATCACCACCAAAGCGTCGGTGTCGCGCACGCGGCGGGTCAGCTCGGCCTCGGGCAGGGTCGCGGTGGCGACGGTGAGCACGTCGTCGCCCCAGGTGATCGGCGCACCGCTCGCCGTCCAGGCGCCCGACATGCCGGTGACGCCCGGCACCACCGCCACCGGCACTTCGCCCGTCAACCGCGCGTGCAGGTGCATGAAGGAGCCGTAGAAGAACGGGTCACCCTCGCACAGCACCACCACCTCCTCGCCGGCGCGGGCGAGCGCGGCTAGGTGCGCGGCGCTCTCGGCGTAGAAGGCGGCGAGCTGCGCGTTATACGCCGGATCGCTCACCGCCAGTTCGGTCGTGACCGGATATTCCATCGCATATTCGACGACATCGGCGCGCAGCATGCCCTCCACCAGCCGGCGCGCGTGCCCGGGCCGCCCGCGCTTGCGGAAGAAGGCCAGGTGTTGCGCGCCGCGTACCAGTCGATCGGCGCGGACGCTCATCAGGTCAGCCGCGCCCGGCCCCAGGCCGACGCCGTGGATCGTGCCCGCGCTCACTCGGCCGCGCTCGCCAGCGCGTTGACCGCCGCGACGGTGATCGCGCTACCACCGAGTCGTCCCGTCACGATCGCGCACGGCACGGGCGCCTCGCACCACAGCGCCGCCTTCGACTCGGCCGCGCCGACGAAGCCGACCGGGCAGCCGATGATCGCGGCGGGGCGCGGGCAGGCGGGGTCGTCGAGCATCGCAAGCAGGTGGAACAGCGCGGTCGGCGCGTTGCCGATCGCGACCAGCGCGCCGCCGAGATGCGGGCGCCACAATTCCAGCGCGGCAGCGGAGCGCGTGGTCTTCAGCGCCGTGGCGAGTGATGGCACGGCGGGATCGTGGAGCGTGCAGATCACCGCATTGTCGGCGGGCAGCCGCGCGCGCGTGACCCCCTCGCTCACCATGCGCGCGTCGCACAGGATCGGTGCGCCCGCGGCCAGCGCCGCGCGCGCGGCAGTGGCGAAACCAGGCGAGAAGCGGATGTCGCTGGCCAAAGCGACGAGGCCCGCGGCGTGGATCATCCGCACCGCCAGCGGCTCCTCCCCGGCCGAGAAGCGACCTAGCTCGGCCTCGGCGCGGATGATGGCGAACGACTGGCGGTAGATCGTCGCGCCGTCGGTCTCGTGGGAAGGTCGCATTCAATCGGCTCCGAGTTGAGCGAGCAGCGCCGCGGCGGTGAGGCCGCGGCGAAAGGGGGGCGAGTCGGCCCGACCGTCGCGCACGAGGTCGTAGCGACCACCGCGCCCGACGATCGTGAGTGCGGCTGGCGCGCTGCGGGCGCAGCCCTTGGTGCAACCGGAGACGTGGATCGGACCGGCGAGCGGCGCTGCGGCGAGCAGGTCGGCGAGCGCGCGCGTGACGACGCTTGCCTGTGGACAGGCAGGGGCACCGACGCAGGCGTCCACGCGGGCACGGTGCGGTGCAGAAGCAAGTGGTGACCTTGGACGTGCTTGTACGGCGCCGCTGACGCGAACCCTATTCTCCCCTGGTACGGCAGGGGGACCAGCCCCAGGCTGGTGGAGGGATGTCGCCTCCGGTGAGGTCAGCGACATACCCGCGCCGCGACATCCCTCCAACAGGTCTTCGGCGTGCCGCCTCTCCTTCCAGAAAGGGATGTTAGACGAGCTTGGGGGTGCCGGCACACGCGCCGCGCCACGCTCCAGCAGCAGCGAGCGCTTCGGCGTGACCCGCAGCGCCTCGAGCTTGTCGGCAAGCGACGCCAGTTCAATGCCGGTGACGCGGCCGTAGCGCGGCGTTACCTGCTCGCCCTCCAACTCGCCCACGAGCGGCGTGGCACCCCCCGAGGCCCAGGCCGGCAGCACGGCCGCATGCCGCGCCATGCGGCCCGCGGTCGCACCCTCACTCGCGGCGAACCAGTCGGCCAGCGCCACGATCGCGTCGACCTCCTTCCCGCGCCCCAGGCGAACACCCCTCGCTCGCCCGTCCGCGCGCAGGATCAGCCCGCCGTCGACGCCCCGCTCCACCCGCAGGTCCGCCGGCGCGTCGCCGAGCACCGAGCGCTCACCCGCGTCGACCGCGATCCCGAACTTGGCCGGAAGAGGGGGCAGGTCACCGCGTCGCGCCGTCAGCGCGCACGCGACCCGATGTGTGTCGTCGCCCTCACGCCAGTCCGGCGCCACCGTGAGCGCAACTGCCTCGATCGCGGGATCGGGATCGACCAGCCCGGCCGACACCAGGCGGTCCACCGCCGCGCGCCAGCCCGCCTCGTCGAAGCCGCGCAATTGAAGCGCCGCGCGACGCGTGAGATCGATCGCACCGTTGCCGTACGCCGTCGCCAGTTCGGCGACCAGCAGCGCCTGCGCGCGGGTCAGCCGCGCGAGTGGTGGGCGGACGCGGAGCAGCAACCCGTCGCCTGCCAGCATCGGCCGCCACGCGCTCGGGCACCAGCCGCGTATCGCGCTCATGCCGCATCCCCGAGTGCGGCGACGATCGCGTTGCGCCGCGTCGACCACAGACCCGAGCGGTGCAACGCGCGGAAGCGGGCCTGCATCGCCGCCAGCGCCGCCGGATTGGCGTCGGCGAGGAAGTCGCGCACTGCCGCGTCGCCGAGCGTGGCATCGTGGTAGAGGTCGAGCAGCGCGGGCGGGACGATACGCGCGAGATGCGCGAAAGCGGCGAGATGGTCGAGCGTCGCCGCGATCTCGGCCGCGCCGCGATAACCGTGGCGCATCATGCCGGCGAGCCAGCGCGGGTTGGCGGCGCGCGCGCGCATCACCCGCGCGATCTCCTCGTCCATGCAGCGGGCGCGCGGGCGCGTCGGGTCGCGACTGTCGAGGTGGAGCAACCGCGCCTCGCCGCCCAGCGCCGCCCTGGCCGCCGCGAAGCCGCCGACATGCGCGGCCACGTCCGCGGCGGTGAGCAGGTCGCTCTCGGGCAGGTCGTGCGGGTGGACCAAAGCCTCGGCTGCGGCCACTCGACGCCGGAGCGCGGCAGCATCGTCGCGCCCGGCTGGGGTAGCGACGGCATCGTCATAGGCGTGCGACGAGGCGGCGAGCCACCGCGCGCCAGCGGAGGCGCGCCCCGGCTCACCGTAGCGCTCGATGCTGTCGCCGAGCCCGACGCCATAGCCGCCGGGCGCCGGGCCGTAGACGCGCGGCTCCGCCGCCTCGCCAACGAAGGGATTGAGGTCGCGCGGCTCGTTGCGCTCGTGAAGCGCGCGCACGGTCTGGCCGAACAACGCGCAGAGCGGCGGGAAGGTGTCGCGGAACAGGCCCGATATGCGCAGCGTCACGTCGATCCGCGGACGATCGAGCAGCGCCAGTGGCAGGATCTCGACCCCCGTCACGCGATCGGAGCCATCGTCCCACATCGGCGCCGCGCCGAGGAGGTGAAGCGCCATCGCGAACTCCTCGCCCGCGGTGCGCATCGTCGCCGAGCCCCACAGATCCACCACCAAAGTGCGCGGGTAATCGCCCTCATCCTGCAAGTGACGGCGCAGCAGCTCCTCGGCGAGCGTTACACCCTGGCGATGCGCCGCGCGCGATGGCGTGGCGCGCGGATCGACGCCGTACAGGTTGCGCCCGGTCGGCAGCACCGCGGCGCCACGCGCGGGCGAGCCCGCCGGTCCGGCGGCGACGCGCCGCCCGTCGAGCGCTGTGAGCAGTCCGTCACGCTCGGCCGCGCCGCTCTCGCCACGGCCGTAGACGTGCAGCCCGTCGCCGAAGCGCGCGTCCTTCACGTCGCAGACGAAGGCGTCGATGCGCGTGACTCGCTCGGCGTCGCCGGCGCAGCCGGCGAGGTCGAGCTCGGCGGCGAGCCCGGTAGCCGTCGCCTCGTCGGCGATGTCGCGGATCAGCCGCTCGCGCCGCGCCGGATCGAGCCCGTCAGCGGCGGAGAACTCGTCCAGCAGCAGCTCGAGCCGACCAAGCCCCGCACCGGCCTCGGTGCGTACCAGCGGCGGGGGCAGGTGCCCGAGCGTCACGGCGGCGGCGCGGCGCTTGGCCTGCGCGGCCTCGCCGGGATCGTTGACGATGAAAGGATAGATCAGCGGGGTCGCGCCGATCAGTGCTTCGGGCCAGCATTCGTCCGACAGCGCCACCGCCTTGCCCGGCAGCCACTCCAGCGTGCCGTGTGCGCCGACATGGACGATCGCGTCGATGCCGCGCGCGCGCAGCCAGAGATAGAAGGCGACATAGGCATGGCGCGGCACCCGCGCGACGTCGTGGTAGTCGTCGCCGCGCGCGCGTGGGTCGCCGCGCTCGGGCTGAAGCGCGACGAGCGCCTTGCCGCGCTCCAGGGCGGCGAAGTGGAAGCGCTCGCCCGCGACCGCGGGGTCCTCGGCAGGGGTGCCCCAGGTTGCCGTCAGCGCTTCCTGGAGCGCGCGGGGGAGCGCCGCAAGGGCGTGCTCATAGTCGGCGATCGGCCACGTGAGGGAGGGCTCCAACGCCGGCACGCGGAGAAAGCGATCGTCACCAAACCGCGTGATCGCCTCGCCGGATGCTGGGATCCGGTCGGGAGACCTCGCGGCGCTATCGCAGGAGCCTTCCCACCTGGCCTCCGGCGTTCGCCGGGGCGGCACGTCTGCGGTGCCGGCCGCGGGCACCCCACACAGCGCCTCGATCCCGCCCGCCTCAACATCATAGCCCACCTCGGCCAAGTCGCGCAGCATCGCCGCGGCCGACGCGAGCGGATCAAGCCCGACGGCGTGCGCCAGCTGGTAGCTCTTGCCCGGATAGGTCGAGAGCACCAGCGCGATCTGCCGCTCGCCGCGCGGTCGACGCCCAAGCGCGACCCAGCCCGCGACCCGATCCGCGATCGCGCCGACTCGCGCCGCATCGGCCTGGTGCACGCGCCGCGCGAACTCCAGCGCCGGATCGCGCGCGGTCGCATCCTTGAAGCTCGCCACCCCGGCGAAGACGCGGCCGTCCACCTCGGGCAGCACCACGTGCATCGCGAGGTCCGCCGGCGAGAGCCCCCGCACCGAGTCGGCCCAGTCGCGACGGTCGCACGTCGCCAGCGCCACCTGGAAGACTGGCGCGCCGGCGCCGTCGAGCGGGGACGGATCCTCGGCATCGCCGGCGGCGAAGGCGGTGGCGCTGACGATCGCCTCGGGCGCGAGCGCGGCGACCCAGCGCCGCAGCCAGCCGCGCGCCTCGAGCACCTTGAGCGAGGGCACGAACAGCGTGGCGGCCGGCAGCCCGCGCGCGGCGAGCGCCTCGCGCAGCGCCGCGATCGGCGCAACGTCGCCGGCGAGCAGATAGGAGCGATAAAAGACGAGCAGCACGCGCGGCCGCGTCACCGCGAAGGCGAGCGTGGCGGGGCAGGTGGGCGCGGCCCCCTCCGCCCAGGCGCCCACCGCGGCGAGCGGCGGCGCCTCCTCCGGCAGCGCGGCGTCAAGCCCGGCGGCGCGCGCGAGCAGCGCCAGCGCCGCCCGCGCCGCCCCGGCGCCGCCCGCGTCGCAGTGGCGCGCCAGCGCGCGCAGCTCGGCCAGCGGCAGTGTCGAGGCGGCGTCGAGCGCGGCGTCCTCGCGCCCGTCCGCGGCGAGCACCGCCAGCGCGATGCCGCGCTCCTCCGCCAGCCGTGTGAGCTGCTGCAACCCGTAGCTCCAATAGGAGCGCCCACCGATCAGCCGCACCAGTATCGCGCGCGCGTGCGCCAGCGTCGCCTCGACATAGGTGTCGACCGATAGCGGGTGCGCGAGCTCGGCGAGGTTGGCGAGCCGCAGCGACGGCAGCGCCGCGCCGCTCGCTGCGGCAGCGTGCCAGCCCGCGGCGAAGGCCTGCACGTCGCTGTCCGAGAAGGAGAGGACGGCGAGATCGGCGGGCGATTGCGCGAGGTCGCGCGGCGCGGCCGCGGCGTCGAGCCCGTGCGTCTCACGGAAGAGGACATGCATGGCTAAATCAGCCGGCGAGCGCTGCCCCGACGCTCGCCGCGTCGACCCGCCCGCGCTCGGCAATGACTACCAGCCGGGTGCGGCGCAGCTCGTCGGCGCGCCATGGCCGGTCGTAGCTGGTGCGCACGCGGGCGCCGACCGCCTGCACCAGCAGCCGCATCGGCTTGCCGCGCACCGCCGCATAGCCCTTCACCCGAAGCACGTCACGGTCGCGCGCGAGCGCCGCCAGCCTTGCGGACAGGACGGCCGGATCGTCGATCTCGCCCAGCTCGTGAACGAGGCTGTCGAAATCGTCGTGCTCATGGTCGTCGAACCCGTCGTGGTGCGACGGGCGTGCGGCGAGGTCGTCCTCCGCCGCGGCGCCGAGCCCGAGGATCACCCCGGGGTCGATCGCACCGTCGACCAGCGCGACAATCGGAACCGGGCGCGGCGCCTCGGCGAGCACAATCGCGCGTGCCGCCGTCACCGCGTCAGCGCCGGCGAGATCGGCCTTGGTGAGCAGTACCACGTCGGCGCAGGCGAGCTGGTCCTCGAACACCTCGGCGAGTGGCGTGTCATGCTCGACCTCGTCGTCCGCGGCGCGCTGCGCGGCGACCGCAGCGGGATCGGGCGCGAAGCGGCCGGCGGCGACCGCCTCCGCGTCGGCCAGCGCGATCACGCCATCGACCGTCACGCGCGAGCGGATCGCGGGCCAGTCGAACGCCCTCAGCAGCGGCTTGGGCAGCGCCAGCCCCGACGTCTCGATCAGGATATGATCGGGGCGCGGCTCGAGCGCGAGCAGCCGCTCGATCGTCGGGATGAAGTCGTCCGCCACGGTGCAGCAGATGCAGCCGTTGGCGAGCTCGACGATATTCTCGGCCGGGCAGTCGGGGATGGCGCAATGCTCGAGGATCGCGCCGTCGACCCCAAGCGTGCCGAACTCGTTGACGACGACGGCGAGCCTCCGCCCGTTCGCGTGGCGGATGAGGTGGCTGATCAGCGTGGTCTTGCCCGCGCCGAGAAAGCCGGTGACGACGGTGACGGGAACCTTGGACAGGTTGCGCAATGATGTTCCTTCGGGGCGCCGCGACGGTGCGTGGACCGGGGCCGAAGGTCGGCCGGCGCGCACCACGGACGGGCGCCCGCCGTCGCCCGTGCCACGCGCCGCTGCGGCCCCGACCGCATGGCTTCGTCGCTCAGACGGAACACCGTGCCCGGCCATCCCCTGGACCAAAGGCAAGAGCGACCCTGCGCCGGCAGGTATCCTGGCTCGCGGGTCGTCGCTCCCGGCACGGCCTTCCCGGGACGGGGCGAACCCCGCGCTCCAGTGACCGCCTCCCGCCTGCGCAGGAGGCATGTGCCGCTCGCTCGCCGCTCACAGTTGCAGGGACAGCCGCGGATTCGGGGAGTACTCCCCTCACCGCATTCCCATTTGAGCCCCTCGTCGGGGCACCGGCGCGATCGTGGAGCCGGAAACCGGCCCCGTCGCGCGGCCTAGCCGATGCCCGCGCGACTGCCAATAGGCGCTGGTGTCAGCGCGCGGCGCGCACCGCCAGCGCCGCGGTGCCGAGCGCGATCGCATCCTCCACCGCGCCTGTGCTGGTCTGGCCGTAGCGGCGCATCGCCGTCGCGCGCGCGCGGAACGTGAGATAGGACGACCCGGCCGCCACCCCGGCGCCCAGCACGGCCGCGAATGCCCGCTGCTTGCGCGGGGCGAGGCTCGCCGCCGCGAAGGCGCCGGTCGCAACGCGCGCGATCATGCCGGGCATGATGATCCGATCGGGAGCGGTCTTCATCTTGTCGCCGGCGAGCTCACCGGCGGCGAGCGCGAGCGTCCCCGCGGAGACGAGCGGGTGTGCGAGCAGCGCGGGCGCGCTGCCGTCGCGCGGCAGTTCGCCGCGGCGCGCGGCGTTGGCGACGGTGGCGAGCGGGGTCATCGCGCGCATGCCCGACACAGCGGCGATCAACAGCGAGGCGAGCATAGCGGGCGGTCTCCGTAGGGTTGCGGCGACAACCGGCGGGGCGGGGGAGAGTTCAACGCGGCCGTGTTGCTGCGCACGCGAGAACCCAGCGGCGCCGGCCGCAGCGCTCCCAGCCTCGGGCCCCTGCGTTCGCAGGAGCACGGCAGCGGCTCAATAATCCAGCGGGTAGAGCGCCGCAGCGATCTGTCGTTCTTCGGCGCGCAGCACGCCCCACGCGCGCGCGGCGGCGCGGCTGTCCATCGCCTCGACGCCGATCCCGCGTGCGTCCAGCACCGCAGTCAGCGCCTTGGGCGCGCGGCGGAGCGTATCTCCCGTACCGAGCAGCAGGAACTCGATCGGGCCACCGAGCAGCGGCGCCAGCGCGATCTCGTCGAGCGCCTCCAGCGGAGGCGGCGACCAAATGTCGGCGCGCGTCGCGGTGAGCAGCAGCGCGGGGTAGACCCCCATCGTCCCATCGGGTGCGTCGACGCGGTAGCCGCCCGCACCGAAGCCGCGGACGAGCGGCCCCGGTGCCGGTCGCTCGCGGTCCATCCGCATCAGCTGCGCGGCCCGACGCGCTCGGCGTTCTCGATGCCGCTGCGTTTCGGCGTGGCACCGCCCTCCGGTTCGGCGCGGAGGCCGAGCGAGATCAGCAGCGACGACGAGACGTAGATCGACGAATAGGTGCCTACGATGATGCCCAGGATCATCGCCGCGGTGAAGCCGCGCAGCACGTGGCCGCCGAGGAACAGCAGCGCGAGCAGCGCGAGCAGGATCGTCACGGAGGTCATCACCGTGCGGGGCAGCGTCTCGTTGACCGACAGGTTGATGATCTCGCGCATGTCCATCTTGCGATAACGGCGCATGTTCTCGCGGATGCGGTCGTCGATCACGATCTTGTCATTGATCGAATAGCCGATGATCGTCAGCACCGCGGCGACGATGTTGAGATCGAACTCGAACCGCGTGATCGCAAAAAAGCCGAGCGTCATCAGCAGGTCGTGGACGATCGCGACGATCGTAGAGACGCCGAACTGCCACTCGAAGCGGAAGATCGCGAACAGGCCGATGCCCAGGATCGCCAGCACCACCGCGAGCACGCCGTTGCGGATCAGCTCGTCCGACACCTTGCCCGACACGGTCGAGTAGCGGAGGAAGGTGCTGCCCGGGAATTTCGCGGCGAGCGCACTCTCCACCTTACGCACCGCGGCGTTGGTGGCGCCCTCGTCGCCGCCCTTCTGGACGGGCAGACGGATCGTCAGCGTCTTGCCGTCGCCGATCGGCTGGATGTTGGCCTCGCCGAGCCCCTGCGAGTCGACCGTCGCGCGCACCGCCTCGATCGCGGGCGGCTGCGCAAACTTCTCCTCGATCATCAGGCCGCCCTCGAAGTCGACGCCGAAGTTGAGGCCTTTGTAGACGGTGAGGCCGACCGCGAGCAGGCTGAGCAGCAACGTCAGCGCGAAGGCAATGCCGCGCAGCCGGACGAAATCGATGTTGGTGTCGTCGGGGACGAGCTTGAGCAGTTTCATATTACCTCGTCACCGCCTGGAGCGGGTGCCGTGCCAACGTCTGATCACCGTGCCGTCCCACAACCCCGTGAAACGAAGGCGTCGGCCGTGGTGAGACGGGGGGGAGGGGCGATCGCATGACGGCGAAGCTGCACGCGATCATATGTTGATCGTCTTCGGCTTGGTGCGGCGCAGCCAGCCGGCGACGAGCATGCGCGTGAAGGTGACCGCGGTGAACACGCTGGTCGCGATGCCGATCAGCAACACCACCGCGAATCCCTTCACCGGGCCGGAGCCCAGCAGGAACATGATGATGCCCGAGATGGCGTGGGTCACGTTCGCCTCGAAGATCGTGCGGCTGGCTTCCTTGTAACCCAGCTCAACCGCCTGGACGACCCCGCGCCCGCGGTGGCGCTCCTCGCGAATGCGCTCGTTGATCAGCACGTTGGCATCTACCGCGGTACCGATCGTCAGCACGAAACCGGCGATGCCCGGTAGCGTCAGCGTGCCGCCGATCAGGGCGAGCACGCCGAGGATGACGAACACGTTGATGACCACGGCGAGGTTCGCGTAGAAACCGAAGCGGCCGTAGGTGACGAGCATGAACGCCACCACCAGCGCCACTGCCACCGCAGAGGCGAGGATGCCGGCGCGGATCGAGTCGGCACCGAGATCGGGGCCAACGGTCGATTCCTCCACTACCTTGAGGTCGACCGCGAGCTTGCCCGAGCGCAGCGCGATCGCCAGCTGGTTGGCGCTGTCGACGGTGAAGCCGCCGCTGATCGAGGCGCGGCCGCCGAGGATCGGCTCGTTGATGTTGGGCGCCGAGATCACCTGATTGTCGATCACGATCGCGAATGGCCGACCGACATTCTCCTTCGTCGCCTGCGCGAAGCGGCGGCCGCCCTGGCTGTCGAAGGTGATCGCCACCTGCGGCGCGTTGGTCTCGGGGGCGAACTCCTGGCGCGCGTCGCTCAGCATGTCGCCCGTGATGATCGCCTGGCGCTTGACCGCGATCAGCGGAATGCCACCGAGGTTGCCGGGATAGGGCAGGATCTGGTCACCGGCGGGCACCTCACCTTTGGCGAGCGCCTGCGCGTCGGCGTTGATGTCGACGAGCTTGAACTCGAGCTTGGCGGTCTTGCCGACCAGCGCCTTAAGCTGCTGCGGATCCTGGAGGCCGGGAACCTGCACGACGATGCGGTTGGTGCCCTGGCCGATGATCGTCGGCTCGCGCGTGCCGAGCGCGTCGATGCGCTTGCGCACCACCTCGACCGTGTCGCTCATCGCGGTCTTGATCGCCTGGTCGAGCCCTGCCTTGGTCGGCGTCAGCACGAAGCGGCTGGTGTCGACGACCTGGATGTCCCACTGGCGCTGGCCCGTCATCCCCGCGCCGGTGCCGGTGATCTGGAGCAGTCGCTCGCGCGCGGCATCGACCTGGCTGGGATCGCGCAGCAGGAAGGAGAGCTGGCCGTTGCGGCTCGAGATCTCACCGATGTCGATGCGCGGAGTCTGGCGACGCATCTCGGTCTGCACCTGCTCGCGCATGGCCTCGACGCGCGCCGCGGCCAGCCCGTTGGTATCGGCCTCGAGCAGCAGGTAGCTGCCGCCGGCGAGGTCGAGCCCGAGGTTGATCTGCGGTGGCGTGAAGCCGAGTCCCTGAGTGACCCGATCGGGCAGGAAGCTGGGAATCGAGAGCGACGCCAGCACCGCCAGTACGAGCCAGATGGCGGTCACTTTCCAGCGGGGAAAGTCCAGCATGTCAGTCGTTCGCCGGCTTGCCGCCGAGCGGCGTCACTTCCGCCAGCGTCGCCTTGACGACGCGGACGCGGGTGTTGGGCGCGATCTCGACCTCGACGAAACCCTCCTCCACCTTGGTGACGCGGCCGACCAAGCCGCCCGCGGTCACGACCGAATCGCCCTTCTTGACCGCGGCGATCGCGCTCTGGAGCGACTTCATCCGGCTCTGCTGCGGGCGGATCATCAGGAAATAGAAGACGACGAACACCAGCAGGAGCGGCGCCAGGCTGATGAAGCCGGCGAGGCCGCCGCTCTGGGCGGCGCCACCGGCCGTCTGCGCGTAAGCGGAAGGAATGAGCATCGAATTCCGTGCATGACATTGGGGCGGCCGAAACCCGGCCGCACGAAGCCGCTGCCGCTATCATCGCCGGGGCGCGCGCGCAACACAGGCTCGCCCCGCCACGGCGCGTGCCGTCCGCGGCACCCCGTGCCTAGCCGCTTGCAATGCCCGGCGACCGCGCGTAGAGGCGCCCCCTCGGTCGGGGCGTAGCGCAGCCTGGTAGCGCATCACACTGGGGGTGTGGGGGTCGCAGGTTCGAATCCTGTCGCCCCGACCAAGGAAATAGGTAGGATTTCTGCCGTTTTCCAGATGGCTTGTAGATGCCTCTGCAAGCGAGCGTTCGGTAAAGAGCCGCCACCGAGCGGCAGCCCTGGGGACGGCACGATTATCATGCGCCGGGCTGATGGCACTTACACGGCTCACCATCCACGCGATCAATGGCGTTACAGGCATTCTCGCGGTCCGCTCGCCTAGCGCGGCCTTTAGGGGCTGGGATTGAAGCGCGCCCGCGTACAGACGGTGCTGTTCGTGTGCAGCCAGAACAGGTTGCGCAGCCCATCGGCCGAGCAGGTGTTCTCGCGCCGGCAGGACCTGGAGGTGGACTCCGCCGGCACCAACCACGATGCTGGAAATCCGCTTACGGCCGAGCTGGTCGCGTGGGCCGATGTGATTTTCGTCATGGAGAAGGCGCACCGGAGCAAGCTGCAGCGGCGCTTCCGAGCGGTTCTTGGGGACAGGCGCGTGGTCTGCCTACACATACCGGACGACTACGCCTTCATGCAGCCCGAACTCATCCGGCTACTGGAGACCAGGGCGAGCCGTCACCTGCCCGCGTTGCCACCGACGCAAGAGCCACACGCGTGAACGACCGCTCGACATCGCTGCCTCGATCCTCGCCTTAACGAATGACCGGTGTGAGCGGACGGGAAGGGCAGGCTGAATGGCCGAGAGTCGGTCACTGTCACATCGCGTGCCGCGTTTTCATACGCACCGTTTGCGGACGAGCCACCGATATAGCTGATGAGGTCGCTAGCGTCTGCTGAGCAAGCGTCCTTGCCTGAGCTGACTGGCCAAGCACAATACCTTCGATCGCTCGGGTCGGGCACGGACTGGGCAAAATTTACAGCGATGGTGAGAGCAGCGCTATTCCGATCAAAGGCTGAGAATAGCGCTTGCTCAAGGCTGCCGAGACTGGTTACCAGATAGATCATAACAAATGGTCGGCGCAGATCGGCCTTCACATCGGGGAGGATTGAAATGAAGGTTTCAGTCAAGGCAGCGCTGCTCGCCAGCGGAATGATCGTCGCGTCTCCAGCCTCGGCGCAGGACACACCGCAGACCGCGCAGCCCGCGGCGGGGGCGCCCGTCACCAGCCCGCCCGGCACGGAGCAGGAGCCGACGCCCGTTGCGGCGCAGGTCGGGCCGGGCGAGAGCGACGTCTCCGACGAGATCGTCGTCACCGGCATCCGCGGCAGCCTCGCCTCGTCGGCGCGGATCAAGCGCGACGCACAGCAGATCGTCGACACCATTTCGGCCGAGGATGTCGGCAAGTTCCCCGACGCCAATATCGCGGAATCGCTCCAGCGCATCACCGGCGTGGCGATCGACCGCTCGGGCGGCGAGGGCCAATTCATCACGGTGCGCGGGCTCGGGCCCGAGTTCAACACGGTGCTCGTCAACGGCCGCGTGATGGCGACCGACAATCCCGGCCGCGAGTTCTCGTTCGACGTGCTGTCGTCGAACATGATCCAACGTACCGACGTGTTCAAGTCGAGCGTGCCCGAGTTGCAGGAAGGCGGCATCGGCGCCACGGTCAACGTCATCACGGCGCGCCCGCTCGACGGCCGCAGCGGCTTCCACGTCGCCGCCTCGGCGGGCGGCATCTACGACACGCTGCGCGAGAAGCTCAGTCCCGATTTCTCGGCGGTGACCTCGCTGACCAACGAGGCCAAGACGCTCGGCATCGTGCTGTCGGGCTCCTATACCGACCGGCGCAGCCAGCTCGACTATATCCAGACCGATGGCTGGCTGTTCGGACCGCAGAACGTCGTCAACGGCAGCGCGAGCTCGACCGGGCTGACGACGGGCGCGCTGGGCAACACCGGCGCCACCGTCAACGTGCCGCAGAACCTCGCCTTCGCGCGCCAGCTCGATCGGCGTCGCCGGATCAACCTGGCGGGCGCGGTCCAGGCGCAGGTGACCGACCAGCTGCTGCTGACGGTCGACGGCATCTACTCCAAGTTCGACGTGTTCACGCACCGGAACATTTTCGCCAACTTCTATTCGGCGCCCTATATCGGCCTGGAGCTCGACGACACCGCCTCGGCGATCGGTTTCAACCGGCCCGGGCAGCAGTTCCTCGCCGCCAACCCGCTGCTGGCGGACCGCGTGTCGCTCTCGCAGAACGACAATATCGTCAACAACAACGACCGTCGCACCGAGACCTACCAGGTCGGCGGCAACCTCAAGTGGAACCCGACCGAAGACGTCGAGGTGCGGCTCGACGCGTCGCGGACACGCGCGACGCAGCGCAACCCCACGCAGTTCGTCGTCATCGGCTCGCTCGCGCAGACCAGCCCGCGGTTCGACCTCAACGTGGGCGACGACGTGCCGACCGCGTCCAACTTCGGCAACATCACTGACCCGTCGCTGATGCGTGCGCACTTCACCGGCATCGATGCCAATCGCGTGCGCGACACGAGCTCGGAATATCACATCGATACGGACTATAAGATCCACGACAGCGTGCTGCGCTCGGTCCGGATCGGCATGGCCTATTCGGATCGCACCAAGATCCGTCGCTTCTTCAGCAATTCCGACGGCAATTGCGCCTATTGCGGCTATGACATCCCGGTCGACCAGTCGCTGCTGTCGCCGTACACGCTCGACAATTTTCTCAAAGGCGTCTCCGGCGCGCAGAACGCGCCCGGGCAGTTCTTCACCTACGACACCGACGCGGTGATCGCCTTCCTCTCCGATCCCGCCAACCTCGCCCGCGCCCGCCAGGGACGGACCGCGGCGGAGCAGGCCGCCGAGGCGGCGCGCCTGCTGGCGCTGCCCGGCGGCCCCTACGGCGTGCGCGAGAATGTCGGCAGCACCGCCAACGTCAACGAGCGGCTGCTCGCCGGCTATATCGCCATGTCGTTCGGCGGCGAGAGCTGGAGTGCCAACGCCGGCGTGCGCGTGGTGCGCACCCAGACCGTGTCGCGCGGCTTCGCCCAGCCGGTCATCAACATCACCAACACGCGCGGCGACGACACCTTGGTCTTCACCTACGGCGACTCGACGCCGGTCTCGATCCGCAACAGCTACGTCAACGCGCTGCCGTCGGCCAACATCAAGTTCAACGTCACCGACAAGTTCATCGCGCGCGCGGCTTTCTCGCAGACCGTCACCCGACCGACGCTGACCGATCTGGGCGTCGACAATTCGTACGGGGGCCGCGTCTCGGTGCCGCAGTCGAGCGGCGGCAACCCGACGCTGGAACCGTTCAAGTCGACCAACTACGACATCTCTCTGGAATATTACTTCAACTCGATCAGCTATCTGAGCGCCGGCGCCTTCTACAAGGACCTCAGCAACTTCCTCGAACTGCAGACGCTGCCGGTCGAGCGCTTCGGCCGCACCTTCCAGGACACGCGTACGCGCAATGGCCAGACCGGCTGGATCCGCGGCATCGAGGTCGGCGGGCAGTACTCGCTCGACTTCCTGCCCGGTCCGCTGTCCGGCTTCGGCCTCGCGGGCAATTACACCTATGTCGAGAGCAAGGCCGAGCGCGACGCCTCGCTGGCCGACTATGAGTGCGGCTACAACGGCCTCTCGCCGCATTCGGCGAACGGCAGCGTGTTCTACGAGAAATACGGCATCTCTGCCCGCGGCTCGTACAACTGGCGGTCCGAATACCTGCGTTCGTGCCGTTCGGACCAGGGGCGGCCGCGCAACCGATCGAGCTACGGCCAGTTCGACTTCAACGTCGGCTACGACATCACGCCCAACGTCCAGATCTACGTCCAGGGCGTCAACGTCACCAACCAGCGGATCCACGAATGGTCCGCGATCGAGGAGCGCTTCCTGCTGCTCCAGGAGACCGGCGCGCGCTACAATTTCGGCGCGCGGCTGAAGTTCTGACCGCGGCGGGGAGGGCGTCATGAGGAACGTGGCGCTCGCCGGCGCGCTCGCCGCCTGCCTCCTGGCGGCCCCCGCCGTGGCGCGGGCGGGTCCACCCGCGGCGACGGAGACGAGTCGCAGTCTCACCGTCGCCGGGCTTGAGCTGACCGTCGCGGGCGCGCTCGACGGCTTCGCGCTCGAGCTGCGCGCCAAGCCGATCGCACCCGGCGTCGCGCGCGCGGTGCTGACGCTGACGCGCGCCACGCCCGCGCCCCCGCCGCGTCTGACGATCCGCTGGTCGCAGCCGTCGGTCGACATGGCCGGCATGTGGACACCCGACGCGGGCCTGGGCCGGACGATCGTGCCCGATTTCGCGTCGACGCGGCTGCGCTCGACGCTCACCGCCGCGGCGCCGGTGCTGGCGCTCTACGGGCGCGGCGAGCAGAACCGGCTCACCGTCGCCGTCGAGGAGGCGGTGACGCCGGTGCTGCTCGCGGCCAAGCTGCGCGAGGAGGACGTGCGCGTCTACGGCAGCGTCGAGCTGTTCAGCGAGCGCCACGCGCCGCTGACGCGCTACACCACCAGCCTGCGCCTCGACACGCGCGCGATCCCCGTCGCGGACGCGCTCGAGGAAGTCGCGGCCTGGTGGTCGCGCCAGCCCGGCAAGGCGCCGGTGCCCGCGCCGCCGGGCGCGCGCGAGCCGCTCGACTCGACCTGGTACAGCTATCACCAGGCGGTCGACGAGGCGACGGTGCTGGCCGAGGCCGAGGCAGCGGCGCGGCACGGGTTCAAGGTGATGATCGTCGACGACGGCTGGCAGACCGGCGACACGAACCGCGGCTACGCGCATGCGGGCGACTGGCGGCCCGAGCGGCTGCGGCGGATGCGAGTCGTCACCGACGCGCTGCACGCGCGCGGGATGAAGGGGATGCTGTGGTTCTCGGTGCCGCTGGTCGGCGACGAGGCCGCGGTGCTGCCGCGTTTCCGCGGCAAGATCCTGCGGCGCTGGGCGGAGCAGCGCACCAACGTGCTCGACCCGCGCTACCCCGAGGTGCGCGCCTATCTGGTCGAGACCTTCCGCCGCGCGGTGCGCGACTGGGGATGGGACGGGCTCAAGCTCGACTTCATCGACATGTTCAGCAGCGACGACACCACGGTCCTCGATCGCGCCGACAGGCGCGACATCGCCTCGGTCTACGAGGCGGTCAACCGGCTGATGGTGGACGTGATGACGGCGCTGCGCGCGGTTCGCCCCGACGTCATGATCGAGTTCCGCCAGCCCTATAGCGGCCCGGTGATCCGCACCTTCGGCAACATGCTGCGCGCCTCGGACGCGCCGAACGAGTCGATCCTCAACCGCCAGCGGATCGTCGACCTGCGGCTGCTCGCCGGTGCGACCCCGGTCCACGCCGACCCGATCGTGTGGCATGCCGACGAGCCGAGCGACACCGCCGCGCTCCAGCTTCTCGACACGCTGTTCGCGGTGCCCCAGGTGTCGATGCGGCTCGACACGCTGACGCCCGCTCACGCCGCGATGCTGACGCACTATCTCGCTTACTGGCGCGCCAACCGGGACGTGCTGCTCGACGGGCGCTTCCGTCCGGAAGGGATCAACGCGCAATATGAGCTCGTCCGCGCCACGACCGCCGACAAGCAGATCGTCGCCGCCTACGCCGATCGCGCCATCGCGCTGGAAGCGTCGGCGCGCGCGATCGACCTGGTCAATGCCACCGCGGCGTCGCGGCTCGTGGTGGAGGCGACGCGCGACCTCGGCCGCTACGAGGCGCGCTCCACCGACGCGGAAGGGCGAGTGGTGTCGCGCACGCTGATCGACCTGACGCGGGGCGCGCATGTCATCGCCGCGCCGCCCGCGGGTATCGTGGCGCTGACCCGGCGACCGTGAGCGGCGCGGCGCCGGGTGCCGCATCGGACGCGGCGGCGACGGCGACCGACGCGACGGCGCCGGGGAAGCGCCATTATGTCGTGCTCGACGGGCTGCGCGGCGTCGCGGCGCTGATGGTCGTCCTGTTCCACACCTTCGAGGCCTATGCCGGCGGCGACCCGACGCGGCAGATCATCAACCACGGTTACCTCGCGGTCGACTTCTTCTTCCTGCTGTCCGGCTTCGTCATCGCTTACGCCTATGACGACCGCTGGGGACGGATGCGACAGGGCGAATTCTACCTGCGCCGGCTGATCCGGCTCCAGCCGATGGTGGTGCTGGGCAGCCTGTGGGGTGCCGCGCTCTTCTATCTCCAGGTAGGCGAGCTGTTCCCCAGGATCGCGGCGACGCCGGTGTGGCAGATGCTGCTGGTCACGCTGCTCGGCTGCACGCTGCTGCCGCTCCCCAAGCAATTCGACATCCGCGGCTGGGACGAGATCCACCCGCTCAACGGGCCGGCCTGGTCGCTGTTCTACGAGTATGTCGCGAACATGGCCTATGCGCTGGTGCTGCGGCGACTGTCGGCGCGCGCGCTGACCGTGCTCGCGGCGCTGGCGGCGGCGCTGCTGCTCGAGGTGGCGCTGCTCGGGCCACGGCGCGACCTGATCGGCGGCTGGTCGCTCGACGCCGCGGGCGTGCATGTCGGCCTCGCGCGGCTGTGCTACCCGTTCCTTGCCGGCATGCTGCTGATGCGGTCGGGCTGGCGGCTGCCCCACCGCCACGCCTTCGCGATCAGCGCCGCGCTGCTGATCGTCGCGCTCGCGCTGCCGCGCTGGGGCAACACGCCGCATCATTGGAGCAACGGCCTGTACGATGCCGCCTGCGTGCTGCTGCTGTTCCCGCTGGTGGTCGCGATCGGCGCGGGGCATCGGGCCGCGACCGGAGCGGGCGTGCGGATCGCGCGCTTCTTCGGCGACCTGTCCTTCCCGCTCTACATCACCCATTATCCGCTGATCTACGTCTACACCGCTTGGGTGGCCGATCGGAAGGTGCCGGCGCGGATCGGCGCGCCCGTCGGCGCGGCGCTCGTCGTCGCGGCGGTGGTGATCGCGTACGCCAGCCTCAGACTCTACGACGAGCCCGCGCGGCGTTGGCTGAGCCGCCGCCTGCTACGGCACGTTTGTTAACGACCAAAAGATCCGCCTTCCTCGGACCATGTCGGAGCGACGGACGAGTTAGCTGAACAGATGGTCAGAGTCAGGGAGCGCGGTGGCGGACCTGAACGACCGATGGTGGGTCTTCACGGATTGCACATTGCGGGGATCCGCCCGTTGCAGCGCGAGAGGGCAGGGCAGTGACGTCGCCTAAGCCGTATCCCAAGCTCGGTAAGATCCTTCATCAACCTGGCGAGCGCTCGTTCAACCCTCAGGCGAACGCTTACGCGCTCACCATGAAGGATCGTCGCCGCGTTGATCGATGGCCGCCGCGATCCGTTCGAGATCCGAGGCGAGAACAAGCAACGATTGGTCATGGCCGACTCTGTCGACGGGCATGCCATCGCCGCAGCCGGTCGAAGCGGCACGGGATCGAGCAAGCCACGCCACCATCCTCAATGTGCTCGCATCCTGTTTTCCCTCGATTGAAACCCACATGCCCGCTCCTCTTCAAAGGAGCAGCCGCTTCGATGAGGTGCTACCATCAACGGCCGAATCGGCCGTTGAAATGGCGCAAGTATCGACGTTATCCCTGCAGCTTCCTGACGGGTTTGGGCGTCGACGGGCCTTCTCTACACGACTCGTAGGTGGCGTTTGACCCGGTCCAGTTCCGCGCGAGCGCCCAATGGCAGCCGGACATGTTGCACTTCGACGTAAAAGCTCCGGGAGACGGACAACTCCGCAAACAAAGGGTCTTTCGCCTGGCGGATTGCGCCGCGATGCTACGACGTCCTGTATGCGCGTCCGGACTGGATCAGGCGCTGACGAGCGGTGTTGCCGGGCACCGCTATATGGGTCGCCGGGTCGAATTCAACGCCGACGCCAGAAGCGTCATTCGGTACCCAGAGCTCTACGACGGTGTTGGAGTAGCTCATCGGGAGGTATCGCACCCAATACCCGTCCGGATGACGGCTCCAGCGCCCGCTCGGCACCTCCAGGCTGTCCTTGCCGGTGGGAGCTGCCCCCGCCAACACGGCGACGCGTTCGAGTTCGCCGAAGCTGGTGCCGGGTGTCACCAGCATGCGGCGCAGATCCGCTTCGGCCTGCATTGCCTGACGTATCTCGTGCGGCAGATTGTCGGCGATCGGCCCCTGCGACATCAGGTCCAGTACCGATCGGTTGAGCGCGGCGAGTTGACGCGGCGACAGCAGTTGCGCCGCGATGGCCTTATGCTCTGTGGAGAGATCCTCCAGCCTCGCGCGGGCGACGATCGCCCAAAGGAGCGTCTGAATGTCGTGCTGCTGTATCTCAGGGTGCTGGACCGAGTTGCGCACGATCGTGATGACCGCATCCTTGGCCGCACCGAGCGGCGGCGCGTAGAGATACCCGTCCCCGCCGCCCGGCCCATACGTACCGGCATGTAGGCAATAGCTTTGGTCGTGGAAGCTGTAGTAGCCGGGCTGGAGGATGAAGCCGCCAGCAGGCGTGCGCTGGAGGTCGGTCAGCGCGCGCTTGGGGGCAGGAGGTGTAAAATCATCCTGCGTCGGGTCAGACCAACGGGCGTCGGCGAGGCTGGTGGATATCGGCTCTTTGCGCAACGTCGGAAGGTTGATGCCGCCCGGCACCAGCTTCTTCAGCATGCCAAACTGGCCACTCGCCGGCACGGAGAGTGTGCCGATCAAGGAGGCAGCCACGGCACCGAGCAGAAAAGCGCGCAAATTCGATCTCCCCCGGAACTCTCCGCCGCGTTCATTACGGTGTTGCAACGCTGAGGGAAAGAGGTCCGCCGCGTGCCGGTTGGCGTGTCACGCTAACCGGTGTTTGCGCATGGGAGCCGGTGGCGTACCGTTCACGAGCGGGTCTTGTTGCGCCGGGCCGGTGATCGCGTCGGCGCCCAGCCCGGCGAGCGGTACGATGTCGGTGACGACCAAGGCGCGGCGTCTCACGAGGACGATGTCCGGCACGGCCAGCGTGGCCTGAGTGTCAGATGTGACCCGCGCCTGCGCACAGCGTTGGCCGTCACGCCTATGGTCGACCGGCACGATGGTAGGCACGGGCAGCGAAGAGGGTTACGCGTCACGATACCTGTTGCATCGGAGAAGGGAATGATGAGGCGGGCGCTTACCCTCGCGATCACACTGCTGCTCGCCGGCTCCGCGGCGACGCTCGGTGCGCGACCGACGGTCGACCCGGTGCCCTTGCTGTTGAGGCCTGCCGGCGTGTTCGACGGCATCGATGGCAAGGTGCACGCCGGCTGGCAGGTGCTGGTGCGCGGCGACCGCATCGTCGCGGTCGGTCCGGCGCTCAATGCTCCAGCCGACGCGCGCATCGTCGACCTTTCCGGTGACACGCTGATGCCGGGGATGATCGAAGGACATGGCCACCTCTTCCTCCACCCGTATGACGAGGCGAGCTGGGATGATCAGGTCCTGCACGAACCGCTCGCGTTGCGCACCGCACGCGCGGTCGCCAACGCCGGCGCCACGTTGCGCGCCGGCTTCACGAGCGCGCGCGACCTTGGCACCGAGGGAGCGGGCTATGCCGATGTCGGCTTGAAGCAGGCGATCGATCAAGGGATCATCGAAGGGCCGCGCCTGAGCGTCGCCACGCGCGCGATTGTCGCGCTGGGCGCTTACGGTCCGAAAGGCTTCGAGCCCGGCGTGGTCGTTCCGCAGGGCGCGGAGGAAGTGTCGGGGGCCGAGCAGATGGTGGCCGCGGTGCGGCGGCAGATCGCTGCCGGGGCGGATTGGATCAAGCTCTACGCCGATTATCGCTGGCGCGCCGGTGAGGACTCGCGTCCGACGCTGAGCCTGGACGAGATCAGGGCAGCGGTCGCGGCGGCGCACGACGCCGGGCGCCCGGTCGCGGTGCACGCGTCGACGCCGGAGGGCATGCGCCGCGCCGTGGAGGCCGGCGTCGACACGATCGAACATGGCTATGGCGGGACGAACGCAATCTTCGCCAGCATGGCCGCCAAGAAGATCACGCTGTGCCCGACGCTCGCCGCCGCGGACGCGAGCGCGCGTTACCGCGGCTGGACCGGCGCGGAGCCGGCGCCGCCGGCGGTTCGGGCGGCGCGCGAGAGCTTCCATCGCGCGCGTGGGGCGGGCGTGCCGATCTGCATGGGCGGCGATGTGGGCGTCTATGCCCACGGCAGCAATGCACGCGAGATGGTGCTGATGGCGGCGGCCGGCATGACGCCGACGGAGGTTCTGGTTGCCGCCACCTCGGGTAACGCGCGCTGGATGCGGGTCGGTGATCGGCTTGGCGCGGTGAAGCCTGGTATGCTCGCGGACTTGGTTGCGGTCTCGGGTGATCCCACCAGCGACCTTGCTGCGCTACGCCGCGTGAGATTGGTCATGAAGGACGGCACGATCCTCGTCGTGCAGCAGCGTTGAAGGCGGAGGCCTGACACTGCAGCCGCTGCGAGCGCTTGGACGACGACGGTCGGCGGAACGCTCAACATCAACATATGCCGAAAGATGGTCTTCGATACCAAGCGCTTGAACGCTGCTTCTGGGTCCCTGAAGACGAGAGGGGAAGAGGACAAGCGCGCTGAAGCTCGCCTGCCTTCGCCTAGTGCGCATGCACCACAAGCGAGCGGCTGCTCCATTTCGGGACTGGAACAACCTCTACATACCGGAGTTTTAGCATCGGAAAACAGCAAGATAAGGAGAGGGAACGTGGCTGATTATCGTGCCGGCGACGATCGCGTTGTCGTGCGCCGTGGCGGCGCTGGCCGTACGCTAGCCATCATCGCTGGCATCATCCTTCTCGTCGTCATACTGCTTTTCGCAACCGGCTTCTGGAGCGCCGATGTGAAGGGTGGGAAGCTGCCAGAGGTCGATGTGAGCACGAAGGCTGGCGCCTTGCCGAAGGTGGACGTCGACAGCAAGAAGGTCGTCGTGGGCACCAAAAAGACGGAGGTTGATGTCCCCGTCGTCGGCGTCAAGGACAATGGCGAAAAGTAGGTTTAGCCTCGATCGCGTCTTAAAGTAGAGGTTGGATTTGCAGGGTAGCTTGGCGTTTCGTCAAGCTACCTTTTTCTTTGGTAAAATCGCTTCATTGCCACAGTCTAAGTGCACCGGCATGATGTGGACCTCACAGCCGCCCATGTGCGATTCAAAAACGACCTGCCTGGTGCTCGGTTGATTCATACATTCCTGTTTATTGTTCAGGCAGCAGACATACGATCCAAAATCTCACCGACGGCCTAATATTCCCAGCAATGCTTATGAACCGTAAGGCGCTGGGCTGACCATCAGGGTGAGGTAAGGAGCAAGTGCTCGCGAGTCGCTGAGTTTGGTTCGTCTGCCGTTAACATTCAATCCGCTACACGGCGTCTAATAGGCGCCTTTGGCTCTGCGGCATCGTCTGCATCTAGGTGCCGCAATACGTCTTAAGCCGGAGGGATGCATGACCACTAACGAATGTGAGGTAGAGGGTACGTTGGCCTTCGCCCAAAGAGCAGCGGTTGTCGCGGCTCTGTGCGAGAACGGCTGCAATCTCACCCATGCTGCTCGTCAGCTTAGAGTAGGGCGCACAACGCTTTACCGGCTGATCAAGCGCTTCGATGTCGATGTGGCCGTCGCGGCAGAAGCCGGGGTCGGTCCCACTCGCCGCAGGCCAGCTGCTGGCAAGCAAACGAGCGTTCGTCTCGTCGACGGGATCTGGTACCTGGTGAACGAAGGTGCGCAGACCTCGCGTGGTTGAAGCTCGTCCTCGCTTTTCAGCAGCGAGATCCCTGCGTCGAAGCGTTGGAAGCATCGTGCTCAATTACTGAGATCGGTTGTTGGACTAAGTTGATTCCTGCCTCTTTGAGCGACGGATCGCCATGAGGTGGTCGGCTTGCGGTGGAGGTAGCGTGTCAGGACGATCGCTCGCTGTCGAGGGCGACTCGTTCGTCCGGCTGCAGATCGTCAGCGCGCTCGATGCCTCGGGGGCGCCAATCTGAGAGGCCGGGGACGCAAGGGCTGCGCCTGAGCTATCGGACGGCGGCGCCGCAATCCGCCACCTCCTTACCGACATTTGGATGCCTGGGGGAACCAACGGTTTAGCGTTGGCACGTACCGTCCTGGAGCGTTGGCCAGATATCAACCTTGTGGTGAGCCCTAGCGCGCAAGATCCTTAAGGGCGCAGGCTACCGCATATCCACTGCGGTCGATGGCGAGAAGGCGCTACGCTTCTTTGGGGCGGCTCACCCGCACACCATCTTCAACGGGGGATTCTTGGAATGAGCAATCGGGAACAGATTGCGGGAAAGCGGATGCTGCGGACGCCTGTCGGCGCGATCGAAAGGGCCACCTTACCAGCGGTAGTTCCTTTGCGGGGATGGGCCGCCTTCTTACACGCTGGAAGAGCCGCTGTGCCGCCGCTACTTCGGACGGGTGCAAGCTCGCCTCTTTCAACTCGACGCCTTCGCGGCTCGCCGGTTCACGGGAAATCCGGCGGCGGTGATGCTGTTCGAGACATATCCGGATGACTGCACCCTGCAGGCGCTGGCGGCCGAGAACAACCTCGCCGAGACGGCCTTCATCGTTCCCCATGGCGGCGACTTTCGCATTCGTTGGTTCACGCCGATCGTGGAGGTGCCGTTGTGCGGCCATGCGACGCTGGCGAGCGCGGCCGTGGTACTGGATCGCTTGGAGCCTGCCCGCGAGATGGTCATGTTCCATTCGGCAAGTGGACCGCTGACCGTCCGGCGTTCGGAGCGAGGCTATGTCATGGATTTCCCGGCCCGGCGCTGCGCGCCGGCGGAGGCGCCCGTCGGGCTTGCGGCCGCGCTTGGCGCATCGGTCGAGGAGACCCTGTGGGATGGCTTCAACTTCGTTGTCCGGCTCGCCGCGGCGGCCGACGTGCGCAGGCTTGCTCCGAACTTTGCCGCCATCGCGATAATGCCGTGCGCGGGCGTGGTCGTAACCGCACCGGGGGACGGCGACTATGATTGCGTCAGCCGGTACTTCGCCCCGGCCAAGGGTATCCCCGAAGACCCGGTGACCGGGGGCGCGCATTGCGCGCTGACCCCCTATTGGGCGGCGCGGCTCGGCAAGACAGACCTTCGCGCCTTCCAGGCGTCCGCGCGTGGCCGCGAGCTGCGCTGCCGCCTCGATGGCGATCGCGTCGAGCTCGAAGGTGCATGCGTTTTCTTTCTGGAAGGGGTGGCGCAATGGTGAGCACGTACCCGGGTAGCTGCCACTGCGGTGGCATTCGATTTACCGTCGCTCACGATCTCGACGAACTGACGACCTGCGACTGCCCTTTATGCGTGAAGCGCAACGTTCTGATGGTAAAGGTGCCGGAAGCGGCGGTGCGGATTGATCAGGGGGAGGAACTGCTCGCCACCTATCAATGGAACAGCATGAAGGCGAAACATCATTTCTGCTCGCGCTGCGGTATCTACGTCTTCCATCGAAAGCGGGCTGCCCCCGACCATTTCGGCATCAACATCTTCTGCCTGGATCGGTTTGACGTAACCTCCCTGCCGGTGCGCGCAACGAAGGGCGAAGGCATGAGCGTGGTTTGTGACGATCCGCGCGCGGAATGGTCCGGCCCGCGTGTCGCGGGCGCGACAACATAGCAATGATGGCGGTCAGACCATACGTCTGTTTGCAATTCGATCTCGTCCGCGACGCTACCTGGCAGCACGACCTGCTTGCCGGTGCCGACCAGCTCGATCTCTCAGTCCCAGTTCCACACGCCACCGGCGGTGTGGTGCTTGCCCTCGGACTGGGCGACCATTTCCGACTGGAAGAGCCGATCGGTGATGAAGAGGATGTGGCGCGACCCGCCGCGCTCGGGCGACTGAACGCAGGGGAAGTCGTCACGGTTCAGCCCGGTCGCTCCGTTGACTTAGATCAACAGGTGAAAAACGACGGAATTCACAGATGCACACGGGGGATGTGGAAGTCGCCGGTTCGAAACCTGGCGCCCCGACCGTTTTCGAACAGACCGGATCGATGGCCGCCGGCGGAGCGACGTTGCCGGCGTCGTTGGGCGTCTGACGGCGCTTCCCATCGGTGCTCGGCGGTGTCACGGCGGGCGCATGGTCACGCTCCACGGCATCCCCAATTGCGACACGGTCAAGAAGGCGCGCCGCTGGCTCGCCGACCACCATGTCGCTCATGGCTTCCACGACTTCCGCAAGGACGGGCTTGATCCCGCGCTGCTCGACTCCTGGATCGATCGGCTCGGCTGGGAGCCGCTGCTCAATCGCGCGGGCACCACCTTTCGTAAGCTGTCCGAGCAGGATCGCACCAACCTTGACCGAGCTCGCGCAACCGCGCTGATGCTGGCGCAGCCCGCGATGATCAAGCGACCGGTGCTGGTCCATGACGGCGGCGTGGAGGTCGGCTTCGCACCCGAGCGCTATGCCGCGATGTTGGGGTGAGCCGCGTGCGCGCGCCCGTCTGGTACCGGCTGCTTGTCGGCGCGCTGCTGCTCTGGGCGGCGCTCTCGGCCTATGCCTGCGTCACGCAGCTGATGGCGGGCGCGGGCGCGGCGGCCGACCCGGCAGACCACGCGCTGCTTGCCGCGCTGCCGGGCTGGTACTGGCTCGACTATGCGGTGGCGAGTCTCGGGCTGCTCGTCGGCGCGCTGGCGCTGCTGCTGCGGCGCCGGCTCGCGGTGCCCGCGCTGACCGTGTCGCTGGTCGCGGCGCTGATCCAGTTCGGCTGGCTGTTCGCGATGACCGATCTGCTCGCGCGACGCGGGGCGGGGACGCTCTTCTTCCCGCTGCTGATCCTGCTGGTCGGCGCGGTCGCGCTCCAGCTCGCGCATCTCGCCGCGCGGCGCGGCTGGATCGGGTGAGCGCGCCGGAGTAGCAGGGAGCATGTCCACTACCTTTACGATCGACTCCGCCACCAGCCGCGCCACGCCCGTCGCCGCGCCGATGAAGCGGCTCACGGTTCCCGCGATCCGCCAGCGCAAGGGCGCGATCGCGGCGGGCGAGGGCGAGCCGCTGGTGATGCTGACCGCTTATACCGTGCGCATGGCGCAGCTGATGGACCCGCAGTGTGACCTTCTGCTGGTCGGCGACAGCCTCGGACAGGTGATCTACGGTCTTCCCTCCACCGTTCCCGTCACGCTCGAGATGATGGCCGCGCACGCCGCCGCGGTGGTGCGCGGCAGCTATCACGCGCTGGTCGTCGTCGACATGCCGTTCGGCAGCTACGAGGCGTCGCCGCAGCAGGCGTTCGAGAGCGCGGCGCGGCTGCTCAAGGAGAGCGGCGCGGCGGCGGTGAAGCTGGAGGGCGGCACCGCAATGGCGCCCACGGTCGCCTTCCTCGCCGAACGCGGCATCCCGGTAATGGGCCATGTCGGGCTCACCCCGCAGGCGGTCAACGCGCTCGGCGGCTATGGCGCGCGCGGACGCAGCGCGGCCGAGGCCGCCAAGATCGTCGGCGACGCGCGCGCGGTCGCCGCGGCCGGTGCCTTCGCCTTGGTAATCGAGGGCGTGGTCGAGCCGATCGCGGTCGAGATCACGACCAGCGTCGCGGTGCCGACGATCGGCATCGGCGCCTCCGCCGCGTGCGACGGCCAGGTGCTCGTCACGGAGGACATGCTCGGGCTGTTCGAGCGTACGCCGCGCTTCGTGAAGCGCTACGGCGACATGGCGGGTTATGTCGCCGAGCGGGTGGCGACCTATGCGAACGAGGTGCGCGCGCGCGCCTTCCCCGGCGCAGACCAAGTCTACGCACCGAGGGAGTGAGGGTGCGGGTCGGGCCGGCGGGCGGTGCGGCACGAAGCACTCGCGCGTGCTCTTTCCTCGCGCCGACCGAGTCGCTACAGCGCGGCGGTTCCCCTTCAGCCCGGAGTGATCGGTGGCTCTGACGCCGCAAAATAACGAAGCGTTCCTGCGCGAGGTCGACGACGAGCTCCGGCGCGACCAGGCGATCCACGTGTGGAAGCGTTACGGCCGGGCGATCATCGCCGCCGTGGTGCTGGCGCTCGCCGCGCTCGCGGCCTTCCTGTTCTGGCAGCACCGCCAGTCGGTCGCGGCCGAGCGCGAGGGCGAGCAGCTGCAGCAGGCGTTCGACTCGCTCGCCGCGCAGGACACCAAGGCGGCCGCGGCGCCGCTCGCCGCGCTGAGCGACTCGTCTCGCGACGGCTATCGCGCCACCGCGCGCTTCACCCAAGCGGACGTGCTGCTGCAGAAGGACGATTTGCGGGGCGCCGCGGCGGCTTTCGCCAAGATCGCCGCCGACACCTCGCTCGCGCAACCGTTCCGCGACCTGGCAGTGATCCGCCAGACCAGCGCCGAGTTCGACCAGCTTCAGCCGCAGCTTATCGTCGAGCGGATGCGTCCGCTTGCGGTGACGGGCGGGGCGTGGCTGGGCAGCGCGGGCGAGCTGATGGCGGCGGCCTATCTGCGCGAGGGTCGTCGCGATCTCGCCGGCCAGACCTTCGCACGCATCGCCGCCGACTCGGGTGTGCCCAGCTCGCTGCGTCAACGTGCGGTTCAGATGGCGGGCGTACTGGAGACCAAGGCGCCGACCGCGCCGGCCAAGAATGCCAAGGCGCCCGTCGCGCCGGCCAAAGATGAAGGTGTGAGCAAGCGATGAGGACGAGGTTCGCGACCGGCGTGGCGATCGCCGCGCTGGTGGGGCTGAGCGGCTGCGGCATCTTCAAGAGCGCGCCCAAGAAGACGCCCACGGTCGGCCAGCGCGTGCCGATCCTCGTGTCGGAGAACCCGGCCGAGATCGACAAGGGGCTCGCGGACGTTCAGGTGACGCTGCCGACGCCCGCGGCCAACGACGGCTGGACCCAGCCGGGCGGCAGTGCGGCCAAGTCGATGGGCCATCTGCTGCTTGCCGCCGCGCCGGCCAGGCGCTGGAGCGCCGAGATCGACGGCGGCAGCAACCGCGCGCGGCTCGCCGCCACGCCGGTGATCGCCGATAACAAATTGTTCGTGGTCGACGTCGACGGCGTGATCAACGCCTTCGCGGCCGACACCGGCGCCAAGCTGTGGACCCGCGCGATCACCGAGGGCGACGAGAACCGCGCCGCGCGTTTCGGCGGCGGGGTGAGCTACGACGACGCCAAGGTCTATGCCACGGACGGGCTGGGCGACGTGATCGCCGCCAATGCCGCCGACGGCGCGGTGCTGTGGCGCGCCAAGCCGGGCGGCCCGCTGCGCGGCGCGCCGACGATCGCCAACGGCCAGGTCTATGTGCTGAGCCAGGACAATCAGATCGTCGCGCTCAACCAGGCCGACGGCAAGGTGGTGTGGACGCAGACCGCCAGCCTCGAGACGCAGGGCGTGTTCGGCGTCGCCGCGCCCGCGGCGAGCTCAGGCACCGTGGTGGCGGGCTTCTCCAGCGGCGAGCTCAACGCCTACCGCTACGAGAACGGCCGCTCGCTGTGGCAGGACGCGCTGTCGCGCACCTCGATCACCACCTCGGTGTCGAGCCTCGCCGACATCGACGCCGACCCGGTGATTGAGGACGGTCGTGTCTATTCGATCGGGCAGGGCGGTCGCATGATCGCGCTCGAGCTCGCCACCGGCCAGCGGCTGTGGGAGCAGAACCTGGCCGGCATCTCGACGCCGTGGATCGCGGGCGAGTGGATCTTCGTCGTCACCGACGACGCGCGGCTGGTGTGCCTGTCGCGCGCCAACGGCAAGATCCGCTGGATCAGCCAGCTGCGCGCCTACAAGAACGAGGAGAAGCGCTCGGACCCGTACAATTGGTTCGGGCCGGTGCTGGCGGGCGAGCAGCTCTGGCTGACCAACTCGCGGGGCGAGCTGGTCGCGCTGTCGGTCGCCGACGGCAAGGTGCAGACCACGATCCGCGCCGGCGACAGCTTCTCGCTCGCCCCGATCGTCGCCAACCAGACGTTGTACACGCTCGACGAGAAGGGTGTGATTACCGCCTGGCGGTGAGAGAGGATCTGATGCTCTCTCGTGGTCCCGCGTGAGCGGGAGCAAAGAGCCACGATCGGTGGGGCGCATGGCCCTGGGCTCCTGCGTGCGCAGGAACACGGTAGTGGCGCTATCG
>NZ_JAPYKH010000016.1 GCF_029623345.1 Sphingomonas phyllosphaerae | reverse complement strand
ACAGCGTTGCGTGCGCGGACAGTCCCCACCCCCGACGCCTGACCTGGAGGAAAGGGGGATGTCGCCCCATCTGCTCTCCCCCCTTCAGGGGAGGGGTCGGGGGTGGGGACTCTCCGCGCACGCATCGCTGTGACCCGAGCGTCACGCCACCGCTATCTCGCCGCGCGCCGCCCGGCCGCGACCCCCAGCATCGCCCATGCGCGCATCGCGTCCGCGTCATCGTGGACGTCTTCGGGCGCGCGGCGATAGTTGATCGAGGCGCTTCTGCCCGCGCGCGCGTAGCGGAAGCGGTCGCACCCAGCCGCGTCCCAATCCAAGTCGCTCGCCGCATCGGCCTTGAACCACAACGCGCCGTCGCCCGTCACCAGCGCGAAGATCACGCCGTCGAGGTACAGCGCCGCGCCGCCCATCATCCGCCGGTGCGTCATCTCACCGAGCGGCGCCATCGCCTCCGCCACCCAGTCGACCAGCGCGCGATTGAGCGTCACGTCGCCGGCCCCAGCAGCTTGAGCCCGGCGATGCACGCCACCGCGCCGAGGATCAGCAGCAGCCGCAGCGGCGTCGCCGGCTCGTCGTACCACAGGATGCCGATCAGCACGGTGCCGAGCGCGCCCACCCCGGTCCACACCGCATAGGCCGTGCCGAGCGGGATCGTCCGCGCTGCGCGGTCCAGCAGCAGCATCGACAACGACACCGCGGCGACAAAACCAAGCGTCCAGCCAGCATCGCGGAAGCCGTCGGCGTGGCGCAGGCAGGTGGTGAACGCCACCTCGCACAGCCCGCCCGCGATCAACCAAAGCCACGCCATGTTAGCCGCGACCGGCGAGCGTCACCAGTGCGTCGCCGCTCACCCGCTGCGTCGTCCACGCGTCGAGCGCCACCGCGCCCTTGGCGCGGTAGAAGTCGATCGCGGGCGTGTTCCAGTCGAGCACGGTCCATTCGAAGCGCGCGCAGCCGCGATCGAGCGCGACGCCGGCGAGCGCGCGCAGCAGCGCCGCCCCCGCGCCGCTGCCGCGCGCCTCGGGGGTGACGTAAAGGTCCTCGAGCCACAGCCCACGCTTCCCGGTCCAGGTCGAATAGGTGAAGAAATAGAGCGCGAACCCGACCGGCGCCGCGTCGCGCTCGGCGATCAGCGCCTCGGCCGCGGGCGACGCGCCGAACAGCGCCTCCGCCATCATCGGCTCGGTCGCCTCGACCGCGTCGGGCTCGCGCTCATAGGCGGCGAGCTCGCGCACGAAGCGCAGCATGACGGGGACGTCGGCGGCGGTGGCGGGACGGATCGAGACGGTCATGCCGCCCCCTCTAGCGCAGCCAGCGGCGTCGCGCGACGTCGCGCGGCATAGAGGCACGCCGCAACGATGATCGCCGCACCGGCCAAGGTGGTGGTAGCGACGCGCTCGCCGAACACCGCCCAGCCGAGCAGCGCGGCATAGACGAACGACGTATATTCGGTGGTCGCGAGGAAGCCGGTCTCGCCGTGCGCATAGGCCAAGCCGAGCAGGAACAGCGAGCCCGTCGCCAGCGCCGCCGCGATCACGATCTGCCACCAATGCGCCACCGGCGGCACCGTCGCCAGCCAGGGCGCGGCGAGCCCGAGCAGCACGGCGAGCACCGCCGATTGGACGAAGGCGATCTCGCGCGCGTCGGCGGCCTGGCTCTGCAGCCGCGCGACCACCAGGTTGCAGGCGTAGAGGACCGCCGACGCCAGGATCGCGGCGGCGCCGTGCAGCCCGTCGGGCGCGAGCGCCAGCCGCGCGTGTCCGGCAAGGATCACGCCGACCCCGGCGAGCGCGACGAGCGAAGCCACGACCACCCGCGTGCCGACACGCTCGTGCAGGAACAGCGCGCCGAGCAGCAGCGCGAGCAGCGGGGCGATGTAGGTGAGCGCGATCGCCTGCGCCATCGGCACGCGCGCCAGTCCCCAGAAGAACAGCAGCGCCATCGCCGTGGTGATCGCGCCGCGCAGGACGTGCAGCCGCAGCGCGCGCGCGGTCGGCCGCCGCCCGCGGCCGCGCCGCCACACCGCGCCGCCGATGAGCGCGGCGAGCAGCGCGCGCCACAGCAGCGCGTTGTAGACGCCGAGCGCGAGCGTCAGCGCCTTCATGAAGGCGTCCATGATCGAGAACAGCCCGATCCCCGCCGCCGCCACCGCGAAGGCGAGCGCGGGCGAGAGCGCGCGCGTGGCGGTCAACGGATCAGGCGCACGTCGATGCCGAGCGCGGGATCAATCGCGGCCAGGCGCCGGTCGCCAGCGAGCACGGGAAGATGGTGACGCTGCCCAAGCGCGAGGCAGGCGCGATCACCTAGCGACGCGCCGATGGATCGGGTCGACGCCCGCAAGCTCCCCGCCGCGAGCGCGTCGTTGAGGTCGAACGGCACCACCTCGACGTCGTAGCCGCGGACGATCTCCAGCACCTGCTCCACGCTCGCCTGACGCTCGACGCCGCGCGCGCAGCATTCCGACACGTTCACCGCCGACCTCAAGCTTCGCCGGACCACCGCGATCACGATCTCCGCCCCGGGTTCGCCGAGCATCAATGCCATGATGGCCGACGCGTCGACGACGGCCCTCATTCCCCGCCCCAGTTGGCGCGACGCTCCCGCAGGAACTGCTCGACGCTACACTCATCGCCGAAGATCGCCTGCGCGCGCCGCTGCGACTCACGCACCGATTGCTCGACCGTCATGATCGAGAGGCGGCCCGACCCGTCCTTGTCCAGCATCAGCGTGTCGCCGTCCTTGATCCCGAATTCTCGACGCAGGTCGCCGGGAATGACGATCTTGCCCCCCGCGATCACCTCCGCATGATAGGTCATGTCAGGGCCCCCACGACCCGACCTATAGCACCGGACCTATTCCGCCGCGACCGCCGCCGCCGCGTCGCGCGCCTCGATCTCGGCCGCCTTGGCCTCGACCAGCCGGACGATATGCTCGACCATGTCGGCGTCCTGGACGTGATGGTCGGTCACGCCGGAGAGATACACCATGTGGCGCCCGTTGCCGCCGCCGGTGATCCCGATATCGGTCTCGCGCGCCTCGCCCGGGCCGTTGACGACGCAGCCGAGCACGCTCAGCGACATCGGCGTGCGGATATGCTGGAGCCGCTCCTCCAACGTCTGCACGGTGCGGATCACGTCGAAGCCCTGGCGCGCGCAGCTCGGGCAGCTCACCACCCGCACGCCGCGGTTGCGGATGCCGAGCGCCTTGAGGATCTCGAAGCCGACGCGCACCTCTTCCTCGGGCTCGGCCGAGAGCGAGACGCGGATCGTGTCGCCGATGCCGAACCACAAGAGCGAGCCCATCCCGATCGACGACTTCACCGTGCCGCCGATCAGCCCGCCGGCCTCGGTGATGCCGAGATGGAGCGGACAATCGACCGCGTCCGCGAGCTGCTGATAGGCCGCCACCGCGAGAAACACGTCGGACGCCTTCACCGCCACTTTATATTCGTGAAAGTCGTGGTCCTGGAGCAGCTTGATATGATCGAGCGCGCTCTCGACCAGCGCCTCGGGGCAGGGCTCGCCGTATTTCTCGAGCAGGTCCTTCTCGAGGCTGCCCGCGTTGACGCCGATCCGGATCGCGCAGCCATTGGCCTTGGCGGCGCGCACCACCTCGGCGACGCGCTCGGACGAGCCGATATTGCCCGGGTTGATCCGCAGGCACGCCGAGCCGGCGTCCGCCGCCTCGAGCGCGCGCTTATAGTGGAAGTGGATGTCCGCGACGATCGGCACCGCGGCGGCGCGCACGATCTGGCGCAGCGCGGTGGTCGACGCGACGTCGGGGCAGCTGACGCGGACGATGTCGGCGCCGGCGTCCTCGCAGCGGCGAATCTGGTCGACCGTGGCGCGCACGTCCTCGGTCGGCGTGTTGGTCATCGTCTGCACGGTGACCGGCGCGCCACCGCCGACGGGGACGTTGCCGACCATGATCTGGCGGCTCTCTCGGCGCGTGATATCGCGCCACGGACGAATGGACATGGCGCTCCATATACATGCGCGGCGTGTCGGTTGAAAGGCAGAGGCTCAGGTGCAGGCTCCGCCCCTCCGCGGGGGCTCCCGCCCGGCGCTCCGCGGCACGGCTGACCTCCCCGCCTCGCGTAATCGCGGCGTTAATGCTAGTCGCGCCGCGATGCAGCGGCATTATGGCCTCGACTGGCTCCGCATCGGGGCGTTCGCGATCCTCATCCTCTACCATGTCGGGATGGTGTTCGTACCGTGGGACTTCCACGCCAAGCTGCCAGGCGCCTGGTGGGTGGCGGTGCCGATGATGGCGTCCAATCCGTGGCGGCTCGCGCTGCTGTTCCTCGTGTCCGGCTACGCCAGCCGCGCGCTGATGATCCGCAACAAGAAGCCGTGGCGGTTTGCCCGGCAGCGCTCGCTTCGGCTGCTAGTGCCGCTCGCCTTCGGCGTGGCCGTGATCGTGCCGGTGCAGCCCTGGGTCGAGCTCGGTGAGAAGTTCGGCTATCCGCATGGGTTCCTGTACTTCTACTGGCACGATTACTGGCGCTTCGCGATGCTCGGGCCGCTCTTGCTGCCGACCTGGAACCACCTGTGGTTCATCGGCTATCTGTGGATCTACACACTTGTGCTGGCCCTTGCCGCCGGGCTGTTGCCCGCCATCGTCACCACAACGGCGCAGCAAGGCTTCGCCTGGGTAATGCGGGGGCCCGCCCTGCTAGCCCTGCCGATCGCCTGGATGGTGCTGGTCAACTTCGTCCTGTTCCCGGGCGCGCGCGAGACGCACGCGCTGGTCGACGACTGGGTCGCGCACGCCAGCTACTTTCCCGCCTTCCTGTTTGGCTATGCGCTCGCCTGCGCGCCAGCCACGCTTGCCGCCTTCGTGCGCCAGTGGAAGCCCGCGGCGGCGCTCGCGCTGGCCGCCTATGCGCTCGTCGCCGGCATCGAGATCCGCTGGCCGGGCAACACCATGCCCGCGCCCTGGGGCACGATCTTCTCGATCGCGCGCGCGGTCGAGGGCTGGAGTGCGGTGACGGCGCTGATCGGCTATGCCGATTCGCACTGGAACCGCGACCAGCGCTGGCGCCCGATGCTGACCGAGGCGGTATTTCCCTTCTACATCGTGCACCAGTCGATCATCGTGCTCGCCGCCGACGCGCTGCGCCCGCTGGCGCTGCCGGGCTGGGCCGAGTTCGCGCTGCTGGTGGCGGCCACCGTGGCGGGCTGCTGGGCCTTCTACCTGATCGGTCGCGCGATCGGGCCGGTGCGCCCGCTGATCGGGCTGCGCCGCCACGCCTCGCGCCGCACCCATGTCGACCCGCGCCCCGCACTGGTATGACCGGCTCAGCAGCCGCGCGGCGTCGCGCGCAGCAGCACGCGCCCGGCGAGCGCGCCCGTCGGCCTGCCGTTCACCAGCGCCACGCGCCCGTTGACCAGCACGGCGGCGACGCCCGCGCTCGGCACGCGCGGGTGGAGGTAATCCGCGCGCGGCGCGTAGCGCGCCGGATCGATCACCGTTATGTCCGCGGCATAGCCCGCGCGTAGGTAGCCGCGTCCTACCAGCCGGTAGATATCCGCGCTCGCCCCGGTCGCACGCCGCACGAAGTCGGCCAGGGTGATGACGCGGCGCTGGCGGACGTAGACCCGATATTTCCTCGGAAAGGTGGCGAACTGGCGCGGGTGACCGTCGGACCCATCCGAGCTGGTCACCACCCAGGGCTGGCGCATGATCAGGTCGACATCGCGATCGACCATGTTGAAACTCGCCACCGCTGCCCCTGCGGGGTCGGTGCGCGCGGCATTGGGCGCGCGCAGGATGCGGAGCGCGGCGTCGATCGGGTCGACCCGCCACGCCGCCGCCACCTGCGCGAGCGTCCGCCCCGTCCACGGCTGGCCCGCGCTGGTCAGCAACAGTGAGGCCGCTCCGCCGCGGCGGCGCAGGTTGGCCTGCATCTCCGGGCGGATCCGCGCCATCGCCGCAGGATCGTCGAAGCGCGCGATCATGGCGCGGTAACCGCCGTCGAGCGCCCAACCCGGCACCAAAGCGGCGTCCACCGCCGAGCCCGAGGCGAGCCACGGATATTGGTCGGCGGTGACCTCCTGCCCGGCGCGGCGCGCTGCCTCGATCAGCGCGACAAGCGCGGGCGCCTGGCCGTGGACCGCGACGCCGAGTGCCTTGAGATGCGCGATATGCACCGGCATCGCCGCCTCGCGCCCGATTCGCAGCGCCTCGCGGGTCGAGGCCATCAGCCCGATCGAATAGTCCGATTCGTCGCGCTGGTGCGTGTCGTAGAGTCCGCCGCGCGATCCCGCCTCGCGCGCCACCGCGATCACCTCCTCGGTGCTGGCATAGCGCTGCGGCGCGTAGAACAGCCCGGTCGAGAAGCCCGTCGCGCCCTGGCACATCGCACCTGCCACCAGCGCGCGCATCGTGGCCAGCTCGTCGGCGTCGGGCGCGCGCGCCGATGCCCCCAGCACGCGGCGCCGCACCGCGCCGAAGCCGACGAAGGGGACGGTGTTGGTGCCGATTCCCTTACCGGCGAGCGCGCGTGAGTCGGCCGCGACGTCCGGGGTGCCATAGCCGTCGACCCCGGTGACGATCGTTGTCACACCCTGTGCGAGCCAGGCGATGTTGGCGCGTGTTTTGGCATCGGGCGAGCGCAGGTAGGTGTCGGGATGGGTATGCGCGTCGATCAGCCCGGGGGTGACCAGCTTGCCGCGCGCGTCGATGATGCGCCTTGCCTTGCCGCGCCGCGGCGGCCCGACATAGCTGATCCGGTCGCCGCTCACCTCGACGTCGCCGCGGAACGGCGCTGCGTCGGCGCCCGAATAGACCGTGCCGCCGCGAATCGCGACGTCGGGTAGTGTCGGTGCAGGCGCCGCCCCGACCAGCAGCAGCGCGAGCAGCGCGCGCCTCACCGCACATCCGCGGGCAGCAGCGTCCGCCGCATCGCGACCTGCGCGTCGACCGCGGCGCGCCCGAACAGCATCGGCAGCATCCGTCCCGCGATCCAAGGCGCGTACTGGTCGCGATAGTGCGGCGACGTCGGCGCAATCGACTGGCCAGGCAGGTTGAGCATCAGCGAGCGGTCCCAATCCCCGACGTCGATCACCTGGAGATAGCTCGCCCCGCCGCGGGTGCGCCAGTCCGGTCCGTCGCCGAGCCAGCGCGCCATCACGGTGTAACTGTCCCCGCCCGAGCCGCCGCCCTCGATCGGCGGGAAGGCGGCGGCGATCGCGGGGATGCGCGACAGCGGGTGGCGGATCGTCACGCGGTGGAGCCGGTCCCAGCGCCACGTCCGCGCGTCCGGCCCCATCAGCACGACGGCACGGTCCCAGGCGCTCGCCAGCGCGGCGGCGAGCAAAGCGTCGCGTGCTGCGGCCGGGTCCGCACCGAGCCGCCGGTCGGGGCGGGCGAGCAGGCCGAGCAGCACCGAGGGCGCGATCTCGGTGACGAGGTGGCGCGCTCGCTCGGGCACGATCGCGGCGAGCGCGCGCTGGCCGAGCTCGCGCCACAGGATCTCGAACAACGCCGCGGCGGCACTGTCGCCGTCGACGCGCGCGTCCCAGCCGTGCAGCAGCGTCGCGGCAGGCGACCCACCCGCGGGCAGCAGCGCGAGCAGCTGTCGCGCCGGCGCGGAGAGCGTGTCGTGCTGGAGTGCGACGCTGTCCGCGAGCGTATGGCGCGGCTGCGCGGCGAGCACCGCCGCGATCCGCTCGTAGCGATAGGGATCGCGGAAGGAGTGCGCCGGGACGCGGTCGCGCGGCCATCCGGCGGGCAGATTGTCCTGGTTGGCGGAGGCGAACCAGCCCGCGGGTGGGTTGTAGACGCTCGGCAGCACGCGATAGTCGCGGTAGCCGGTCCAGTCGTAGCGACCGTCGCCCGGCACCGGCAGCAGCCCCTCGCCGCGTTTGCGCTGCGGCACGAAGCCGACCACCTGCCAGCCGTGGTTCCCCGCCACGTCGGCGTAGTGGAAGTTGGTCGGCGAGGGATGCAGCGCGAACGCCGCCTTCAGCCCCTGCCAGTCGCGCGCGAGATTGATCGCGATCATCGCGAAGGCGCCGCTCGCGCCCGGCTGCATCGCGATCGAGGCCAGCGCGGTGGCGCGGCGCTTCGCCGGATCGTGGCTCACCACCGGGCCGTGGACCGAGTGGCGCAGCGTCACACGGTGCGGCGTGGCGCCCTGTACCGGGATCACGACGGTGCGCGAGTCGAACGCCTTCCACGCGCCGGCGTGACGGTAACGCTCGGGGTCGCTGGGGTGGAGCTCGAGGACGAACAGATCCTCCTGGTCGATGTGGAAATTGGTGCGGCCGAAGGCGAAACGGTCGGTGTGTCCCTGCATGATCCCGGGCAGGCCGGGCGCCCCGCCGCCGATCACGTCGAGCCCGGGCGCGCTGAGATGCGCGACGTGGCGCGGGCCGAAGCCGCCCAGCCCGAGATGCGGGTCGTTGGCGAGGATCGCGCGCCCGGTCGCGCTGCGCGACGGCGCGATGGTCCACGCGTTGCTGCCCGCGTTGGCGGCGTCGAGCCGCTCGCCGCGCGTCGGCGTTTCGGGTCCGAAGGGCAGGCCGCCGAGGTCGAGCGCGGCGAGGTCGCCGTCGCTCACCGCGGCGACGTCGAGCCCCTCGGGCACGCGCAGCACCGCGGCGGGGCGGAGCGGTGCCACCACCGCGTCGAGCGCGAGCAGACCGAGCGCGGCGAGCTGGGCGCGGCGCAGCTCGTCGTCGGTGTTGCCCGCAGCGGCGCCGCGCGCGAGCACAAAGTCGCGCACGTCCCAGCGCAAGGGAGTCACGCCGAGGATGCGATATTCAGGCGGTAGCAGCGCCGGGTCGGCGGTCACCTCGGCGATCCGCGCGTTGATCCCGGCGACGTAGCTGCGCGCGCAGGCCAGCACCGCCGGGGGGACGCGCGACAGCTCGGCGTCGAGGTCGCCGCGATAGTGGAACAGCCGCGCGGTGGCGTCGTGCGGCGCGAAGTCGGCGCCGAACGCCTCGGCGAGCCGGCCGAGCTCGCGGCGGTGCGCGAGGTCGATCTGAAACAACCGGTCGCGCGCGACGACATAGCCCTGGCCGAAAAAAGCGTCGGGGATGGTTTGCGCGCGGATATGCGGCACGCCGTAGACATCGTCGACGATCTCGATGGGTGCGGTGAGACCCGCGGCGAGGGTGCGCGACGACGCGGGCGCGGTCTGCGCGCGTGCGCGCCATGCCGGGGCGAGCGCGAATGTCGCGGCGCTGCCGAGCAGGAACGAGCGACGGTCGAGCATTGGGTCTCCCTGTCGTGCCGGCGGCGAGCGAGGTGACGCTACACGCGCATGCTAGCGGGCGCGAGCCGCGATCGGCGGTGGGGGCATAGGCCGCGGCTATGGTGACACGGCCATATTCCTTCGCGTGGGCCGCGAGGTTCTGTTCTTGCTCCCGCGCACGCGGGAGCCTCCGAGCGTCTCGCCTCTCGCGCCGATGTTCTGCTTGGCGCTGGGTTCCCGCGTTCGCGGGAACACGGCCGCTGGGCGCAACACCGCCGGCGTCCCGCACCCATCCGCACGCGTGGCTCGGACCCATGCCCCGCGTCTATGCCACTCACAACGCTGCGAAACGACGAAGCGCTTGACGCTTCCCGCCGCGCCGCTTCACCTTCGGCGACGATACCCGACACGCCCGGCGCTCGAACGACCGCGGCCGCGGGGGTCGCGCAGGAGGCGACGGCGGGCCGCGCGGCCCGGCCGAACGCAGCGGCCCTCGCGGGTCATAGGGGGCAGAGATGACAAAACGGCGGCACATCGGACGCGGCGCGCTCCTGGCGGGATGGGCCGGCGGCACGCTGCTGGCGGCGCTCGCGCTCCCCGCCGCGGGGCAGACCGCGCCGGCGGAGCAGACGCCGCCCGCGGGGGAGCTTGCCACGGCGCAGGCCGAGGCGGCCGCACCGGAAGGCGGGGCCGATGTGGTCGTTACTGGTTCGCGCGTGCTGCGAAGTGGTTTCGAGGCGCCCACCCCGCTCACCGTGCTGAGCCAGGAGGAGATCCAGAACGGCTCGCCCAGCAACAACATCGCCGATTTCGTCAACCAGCTCCCCGCGCTCGCCGGCTCCACGCGCCCGGCCAACTCGCGGCTCAACCTCAGCAGCGGCCAGGCCGGGATTAACGCGCTCAACCTGCGCAACCTCGGCGAGACGCGTACGCTGGTGCTGCTCGATGGCCGCCGCTCGGTCGCCTCGACCATCACCGGACTGGTCGACGTCAACACGATCCCACAGGCGCTGGTCAAGAGCGTCGAGATCGTCACCGGCGGCGCCTCCGCCGCCTACGGCTCCGACGCGGTGGCGGGTGTCGTCAACTTCGTGCTCGACAAGCAATATGAGGGCATCAAGGTCAGCGCCGACAGCGGCGTGACCGACAAGGGCGACGGCTACAATTACTCGCTCGCGGTCACCGGCGGGCTCAGCTTCGCGGGCGGGCGCGGGCACCTCGTCGTCAGCGCCGAGCTGGCGCATCGCGACGGCATCTTCCAGGTCGATCGCGACTGGAACGCGACCGGCTATGTCCGCATCCAGGACCCGAACTGGACCGCGACCAGCACCACCCCGCAATTCCTGATCCGCCGCCAGGTCGGCGCGGTCAACTCGACACCGGGCGGGATCGTCACCGCCTCGTCGGGGGGCACCGCCAACCGGCTGCGCGGCTATTATTTCGGCGCGAGCGGCGCGGTGCAGCGGTACAATTACGGCGCGCTCACCTTCCCCGCGCCGGGCGGCAGCGCGGCGCCGACGCTGACCCAGGGCGGCGACTGGCAGATCAACGACACCGGCCGCCGCATCGGGCTCGACCCCGAAGACGACCGCCACGGCGTGTTCGCGCGCGCCGGCTTCGAGGTGGCGGACGGCGTGGAGCTGTTCGCCGAGGGTTCGTACAATCGCCAGCACGTCTTCTTCAACGCCGGGCCGAATCTCTCGACCGGTATCACCTACGAGCGCGACAACGCCTTCCTCCAGAACACGCTCGGCCCCGCGCTACTGAGCGGGATCAACACCGTCACGATCGCGACCTCCTCGGCCGACCTGCCGTTCCGCGCGGTCGACAACCGTCGCGAGGTGCAGCGCTATGTCATTGGGGCGGAGGGAAAGACCGAGGCGTTCGGCCGTCCCGCGAGCTGGAACGTCTACGGCCAGTACGGCCGCGCCGAGCTGCGCGAGCAGCTGCGCAACGTGATGAACCTGGCGCGGATGAACGCCGCGACCGACGCCGTCTTCGCCGGCGGCACGATCGCCTGCCGCGTCAACGCTGACGCCAACCCCGCCAATGACGCGCCCGGCTGCGTGCCGCTCAACCGGCTTGGCGTCGGCGTCGCCGATCCCGCCGCGGTGCGCTACGTCCTCGGCGACCCCTATCGCGACGAGACGGTGGAGCAGTGGGTCACCGGCGCCAACGTCGCGTTCAACCCCTTCGCCACCTGGGCGGGCGACGTCAGCCTCGCGCTCGGCGCGGAATTTCGCCGCGAGAAGATCACCGGCTTCGTCCCCGCCGAGTTCCAGCCGGTGGTCACGCAGACCAGCACCGCCAATGCCTGGTCGGTCGGCAACTACCTGCCCACCAACGGCAGCTATGACGTGAAGGAGGCCTATCTCGAGACAGTGGTACCGCTCGGGCTCGGCCTGGAACTGAACGGCGCGGCGCGCGCGACGCGCTATTCCACCGCAGGTTATGTCACGACGTGGAAGGCGGGCGCGACCTGGCGCCCGGTCGAGGACATCCGCTTCCGCGTCACACGCTCGCGCGACATCCGCGCGCCCAACCTCAACGAATTGTTTCAAGCCGGCGCGGCCAACAGCGACTCGGTGCGCAATCCCGCCTATACCAGTGACGGTGCCAACGGTCCGGCCAGCTTCGGCTATTCCGCCACCGCGACCGGCAACCTCAACCTGCGCCCTGAGAAGGCCGATTCGTGGAACGCCGGCGTGGTGCTCACGCCCCGCTGGGTGCCGGGCTTCAACCTGTCGGTCGACTATTTCCGCATCGACGTCGACGATGCGATCAGCAGCTTCAGCGCGCAGAACATCATCGACCTGTGCCAGCAGGGGCAGCAGCAATTCTGCAGCGCCTTTGCGCAGGACCCGGTGCGCTCGACGCCGACCCAGCCGTACCTGCTGTTCCGCACCCAGCCGTTCAACGCCGCGCGCCAGCTGGTGCGCGGGGTCGACATCGACGCCTCCTACCGCGTCGCGCTCGACTCGCTCGGTGTCTCCGCCCCCGGCGCGCTGACGCTGCGCGGCGTCGCGACGCGCTACATCGACAATCTGCTCGACACCGGCGTGCCGGGACAAGTGGTGCTCGACTCGGTCGGGGTGAATGGCGGCCAGGCGAGCACGCCGACCTGGCTCTACCGCGGCAGCGTCGGCTATGACGGTCCGGGCTTCTCGATCACCGGGATCGGTCGCGGTGTGAGCTCCGGGCGCTACGCCGCCAACGGCATCGAGTGCCAGACGAGCTGCCCGCTCTCGACGACGCAATTCCCGACCTATGACGACAACCACGTCTCCGGGCTGTTCTACGCCGACCTCAATCTCACCGCCAAGGTGCCGATGGCGGGTGCCGAAGCGCAGCTGTTCGTCAACGTGACCAACGTCTTCGATCGCTGGCCGCTGCTGCTCCCGGAGACGGGGCTGGCGGCGAACAGTACCTACAGCGACCTGCTCGGCCGCGCCCTCCGGTTCGGCATCCGCATGCAGACGCGCTGAGCCGGGGCCACTCGCGCATGGCCCCGCCGCCCCTGCCCCGCTAGGCTCGCGCTCGAGAAGCGACGAATCACGGGAGCGGGCGATGGACCGGAACGACCCTGGGCTGCGCGACGCCGCGGTGCGGCTATACGACGACTACACCCACGAGCATCGCGACCGGCGCACGTTGCTGCGCCAGATGACCGCGCTGGCGGGCTCGGCCGCCGCGGCCGAGGCGCTGATCCTCGGCATCGCCGCCAGCCCCGCCGCCGCGGCGCAAGTCGACCCCGCGGACAAGCGGCTGACCACGCGAAAAGGCGGATTCAAACTAGCCGATGGCAGCAGCATCACCGGCTATTTCGCCGCGCCGCGGAAGGCCTCGGGCAAGCTCGGCGCGGTGATGGTGATCCACGAGAATCGCGGGCTCCAACCGCATATCGAGGATGTGGCGCGCCGCGTCGCTCTGGCCGGCTTCTTCGCATTCGCACCCGACTTCCTATCGAGCGCGGGCGGCACGCCGGCGGACGAGGACAAGGCGCGCGAGCTGATCGGCGCGCTCGACTATGACGCCACGATCGCCACCGCGGTGGTGGTGGTGAAGCGACTCGGCCACCGCGCCAACGGCAACGGCAAAGTCGGGACGATCGGCTTCTGCTGGGGCGGCGCGCTGGTCGACCGCGTCGCGCTCGCCGCCGGGCCGGCGCTGGCTGCGGGGGTGAGCTATTACGGCCCCGCGCCCGATCCCGCAGAGGCGGCGAAGCTCCAGGTGCCGTTGCTGCTCCACTACGCCGGCAAGGACATGCGCGTGGCACAAACCGCCGAGCCTTGGGTCGCCGCGCTGCGCGCTGCCGGCAAGCCGTTCGAGGCCTTCACCTATCCGGGCGTCGACCACGCCTTCAACAACGACACCGCAGCGGAGCGCTACAATAAGCAGGCTGCCGATCTCGCCTGGCAGCGCACCACCGCCTTCCTCCACCAGCATCTGGACGCCTGATCGATGACGCTCACTTTCTTCACGCACCCCCGATCGCGCAGCCGCAGCGCACGCTGGATGCTCGAGGAGATCGGCGCGCCCTATGAATCGGTGGTGATCGACTTCGACAAGAAGCCCGCCGCGCTGCTCGAGGCCAACCCACTCGGAAAGGTGCCGGTGATCGTCCACGACGGCCAGGTGGTGAGCGAGGCCGCGGCGATCTGCGCCTACCTCGCCGAGGCTTTCCCCGAGGCCGCGCTGGCGCCCCGCGGCGACGAGCGCGCGGCCTATTACCGCTGGCTGTTTTTCACCTCGGGGCCGCTGGAGTCGGCGATGGTTGACAAGGCGCTTGGCGTGCAGGTGCCGCCTGAGCGCGAGGTGATGGTGGGCTATGCCAGCTTCGCGCGCGCGGTCGACGCGTTCGAGCGCGCGCTGGAGAAGCGCGATTACGTCGCGGGCGACCGCTTCACCGCGGCGGACGTGTTCGTCGGCAGCGCAGTGGGCTTCTTCACCAGCTTCGGCCTGCTGGAGCCGCGCGAGACCTTCATGGCCTATCTCGACCGTGTCCGTACCCGCCCGGCCTGGCAGCGCGCCAACGACATCGACGATGCGCTGCTGAAGGGGAAATAGAGTGAAGCGTTACTTCCTCGCTTATCCCTGGCGAAGGCCGGCGCCCAGGTGGGAAGGCGCTGGTGACGGACGGTAGAGGAAGGCACCAAGCGTGTGAAAGGCCCGCCCCGTGATCAGGGGCGAGCCTCCAACACTCAGCGATAGCGGCGCCCCTCGTGCTTGTCGTAGCGCACGCGCGCGCTCAGCGCGTCGAAACGGCGATCGAGGTCACGGCGCTCCGATGCCGACAGCCCGTCGCGGCGATAGCGGCCTTCCAGCGCGGCGAGCTGGCGCGACTCCTGCCGTAGTCGGCGCGCCTCGTTGCGGTTGAGCGCGCCCGAGCGGATGCCCTGGTCGATGCGCTGGTCGAGCCGCGCCTGACGCTGGTTGATCGACTGCCACGGCGCCGCGCTGGCGATCCCCGGCACCACGACGGCGGCGAGCCCGAGCCCGGCGATCACGGTCTTGAGACGGTTCATGTCACGCTCCTTTACAATCGGCCGCGGCGTCGCGGCCCGGTGATGAGAGAGATAGGCGGCATCCTTCGCGAAATTGTCCCAGCGCGCACGTGAAAGTGTAACCGACTGTCGCGCCGCCGGGCGCTCCGTTCAGTTTCGCGCCGCGACTTCCACCAGCGCGCGGTCGATCGCGCGCGTCGCCGAGGCGTCGTCGGCCATGTCGTTGGCGAGCGCGGAGAAGGTCAGCGTTCGCCCGCTCGCCGCGACGAGGAAGCCGGACAGCGCATTGGCGGCGTTGAGCGACCCCGTCTTGGCGAACACCTTGCCCGCGAGCGGCGTGTTCGCGAAGCGACGCGTCAGCGTGCCGTCGACCGCGCCGACCGGCAGCGTGTCGCGAAACGCCGCGCCCCAAGGCTGCGCCTGCGTCCAGCGCAGCAGCGCCACCGCGGCGCGCGGGGTGATCCGATCGTAGCTGGACATGCCCGAGCCGTCGGCGAACTCGGTCGCGGCGTGCGCCACGCCCGCGCGGTCGAGCAGCGCGCGCACCGCGGCCTGACCGTCCGCTACCGAGCCGCTGCCGCGGGTCGCGCCGACGCGGCGCAGCAGCAGTTCGGCGTGAAGGTTTTGGCTCGCCTTCATCGTCGCGCGCAGGTCGTCGGCGAGCGGCGGCGGTGTCAGGCGCGCGAGCACGGCGCCCTCCGGCACGCGTGGCAGGGGCGTGGCGCCGCGCCGCGCCGGGTCGTCGGCGCCGGAGGAGGGCCGGTGCCGCACCGTCACGCGCCCGGTGACCCGCACCCCCGCCGCGCGCAGCAGCGCCGCAAGCCGCCACGCCGCGCGATGCGCCGGATCGTCGATCGCGACCCACAGTGTGGCCCGCCCGCCCGCGAGGACGGTGCCGGCGACGCGGAGCAGGTCGCTCCCCGGCACGCGCGTCGCACCGAGCGACGACTTCGTGCCGCTTGTGATCACGCGCGACTCAAGACGATAATAATCGTCGCCATCCACCGTTGCGGCGGCCCCGTCGCGCGCGCCCGGCGTCACCGTCACCGCGACGACATTGTCGTCCACCGTCAATGCCGAGATCGCGGTGCCGTAGCGCCCCGCCATGTTGTTCCAGCTCATCCCCGCCGGCCAGCGCTCGTCGGGGAAGGCGGTGTCGTCGCCGATCACGTCACGCACCACGTGGGTCCGCGCCGCGATTGCGCGGGCGAGATCGGCGAGGCAGTCGACGCGGCAGTCGGACGCGCTCGACAGCCGCGCGTCGCCATGCCCCGCCAGCACGACGTCGCGCCCCTCCAGTCGCACCGTCGCGCCGCCGGCCGCGTCGGGTGCGGCAGTGTCGAGCGTGGCGAAGGCCGCAGCGGCGGTGAAGAGCTTGGCGTTGGAAGCGGGGACGAAACGCTCGTCGGCGCGCTCGGCGACCAGCTCGCGCCCGTCGGCGTCGACCACCAGCAGGCCCAGCCGGATCCCCGGCGGCCAGTCGCCGGGCGCGGCGGCGAGCAGCGCCAGCGCGAGCAGCGCGCGCCTCATCGCCCCTCGATCACGTCGGAGAGCAGCGCGAGGAACTCGCCCGCCAGCGCACTGGGCGGCCGGTCGAGCAAGTGGATGGCATGAACGTCGAAGGTCAGCGGCGGCTTGAGCGAGCGCGTCGCCAGCCCCGGCTGCATCGCCGCGTCCGCGGTGAAATTGTCGACCACGGTCAGCCCCACGCCCGCGCGCACCAGCGCGGCGGCGATGTAGAAGGTGCGCGCCGAGGCGATGTCGTCAAGCTCGAGCCCGAGCCGCTCGAGCTCGTCGGTGAACAGCCGTCCGATCGGCCCGCTCGCCGCCAGCGTGATGAAGGGGTGGCCCGCGATCCGCGCCAGCTCGAGCCGCGGCGGCGCGGCCGGCAGGTCGTGCTCGCGGTACAGCACCACCAGCTCGCCCTCGCCGAGCCAGCTCTGCCCCAGCGGCGCGCCGCGCGGCACCTCGTTGGCGATCGCGATGTCGCACTCGCGCTCGTACAGCTTGCGCAGCAGGTCGTCGTGGTGGACGGTCTGGAGGTCGAAGCGCGCGCGCGGGTGGCAACGCAGGAAGCGTGCCACCGCGATCGGCAGCACGCCCAGCGCCAGGCTCGGCAGCGCCGAGATGCGCAGCGTCGTCCCCGCGCCGGCACGCAGGTTGCGTCCCGCCTCACGCAGCGCGCGGACGCGGTCCTGGATCTCCGCCACGTCGCCGAAGAGGGCGTGCGCGTCCTCGGTCGGCACGAGGCGGCCGCTGACCCGCTGGAACAGCTCGAAGCCGAGCAGCGACTCGGCATGGCGCAGCGTCTTGGACACCGAAGGCTGTGACACCGCCAGCGCGCGTGCCGCGGCGCTGACCGAGCCGTTGACATAGACCGCGTGGAAGATCTCGATGTGCCGCAGATTCATCGACATGGCGTCTAGCCCGCGGGGGGCGGCGCGGCCAGCACGGCGCGTTCCTCGGCGTGCGCGACCAGCGCGGTGACGGTGAGATTGGCCGAGGCCGAGGGCACGGTGCGCGTCATGTCTAGCAGCCGGTCGAACGGCAGCACCAGCCCCACCACCAGCGCGGTCTGCTCGGCGCTCACTCCCACCGCAGACAGCATCGCGGCGAGCATGAACAGCGACGCGGACGGTACCGGCGCGGTGCCGAAGGCGGCCAGCGCGCCGGTCAGCCACATCATGACCAGCATCGTCAGGTCCGGCACGACGCCGAGCGACTGGAGCGCGAATTGGCCGAGCAGCCCGACGTATAGGGCGGTCCCGTCCTTACCGACGCTCGCGCCGAGCGGCAGCACTGTCCCCGCGATCGCGCGCTCGATCCCGAGCCGGTCGGTGGCGACGCGCAGTGCCACGGGCAGCGTGGCGGAGGAGGAGGCGGTGGAGAAAGCGACGACCAGCGCGTCGGCGCTGCCGCGAAAGAAGCGCGCCACGCCGCGCCGTGCGACGAGCCGCAGCAGCGCGGCGTGAAAGGCGAGCTGCACCAACGCGCCGAGCACCACGGCGAGCGCGAGCCAGCCGACATGGACGAACACCGCTGCGCCGCCGCTCGCCACCGCGTTGGCGACCAAGGCGGCGACACCAAAGGGGGTCAGCTCCATCACGCCACGCACCACCTGGAGCAGCACCGCGGCGAGCCCCTGGAGCAACGCGGTCACCGGCCGCCCCGCCTCGCCCGCGACGACGCTGCCGGTGCCGAGCAGCACCGCGACGAGGATGATCGCGAGCATGTCGCCGCGCGCCAGCGCCTCGACGATATTCGTCGGCACGATCGCGAGCAGCTGCTCGGCCGGCGTCGGCGGCGTGCCGAGCGCGTGCGGCGCCACGCCGCCGAAGTGCACGCCCGCACCCGGCCGCAGCAGCAGCCCGCACGCCATGCCGAGCGCGACCGCCACCAGCGTCGTGGCGGCGAACCAGCCGAGCGCGCGTCCGCCGATCGGCCCGAGCCGACGCGGGTCGCCGAGTGCGGCGATCCCCGCGGCGATGGTGACGAGCACGACGGGGACGACCAGCATGCGGATGAGGCGGACGAACAGCTCTCCGACCAATCGGATCGCTGCGGCGCCTTCGGGCCAGAGCGCGCCGAGAAGGAGTCCGAGTGCAAGCCCGGTAAGAACGCGCTGCCACAGCGGTATGGCGAACCAGCGCGCGGTCATGCGCGGCGTGGCTCGCGCGGTCCCTTGAGGAAGGGGACAGACCTATCCGCGCTGGAGCGGACGCATCGTGGCCCTCCGGCCGTCATCGCGTCCTCGAGCCGGGCGTCATCGTGTCGCGCGTACCACAGCCGTTGCGCTCGCGGTCGATCGAATCCTGGCGCGAGGCCGGGAGGACATGGTTGAGTCTCGGCAAGGACCCTCACCCGAACGATTTCCGCTCGCGCCGTAGCGGGGCATGCCGATTTGCGGCTTCAACGCCGTACTCGCGCCTCAACCGTCCCGACCCGCGCCCGCGTCCACCGGCCCGCCACCCCAGAACCCCGCCGCGGGCGGCGTCAGCATGCCATCACGGTCGCCCACCCCGTCGGGATAGTCCTCCGCCAGCCACAAGGGTCCGTCGAGGTCGACGAAGGCCGCGCCGCCGGCGAGCAGCAGCGCGGGCGCGATCCCCAGTGACGAGCACACCATACAGCCCACCATCAGCCCGAAGCCGCGTGCCTCGGCCGCGCGCGCCAGCGCCAGCGCGGCGGTGAGCCCGCCCGCCTTGTCGAGCTTGACGTTGACATGGGTGTAGCGCCCAGCGAGCCGATCGAGGTCGTCGATCGTGTGGAGCGATTCGTCGGCGCACACCGGCACGCTTGGCCGCCGCACCGCCAGCACCTCGTCCTCTCCCGCGGGAAGCGGCTGCTCGAGCAGGTCGACGCGTTGCGCCACGAGGAAGGCGTCGAGCCCGGTGAGGTCGGCAGCGCCCCAGCTCTCATTGGGGTCGACGATCAGCCGCGCGCCGGGCGCCGCGGCACGCACCGCGGCGATCTGCGCCTCGGGCGCGGCGCGGTCGACCTTGACCTTGAGCAGCGGCGCGCGCACGTGGCGCGCTGCCACCGCCGCCATCGCCTCGGGAATGTCGATCGCGATCGTGATCGCCGAGGCGACCGGCGCCGCCGCGGCGAGGCCGGCGAGCGCGGCCACGCTGCTGCCCGCTGCGCGCGCTTCCAGGTCCCACAGTGCGGCGTCGAGCGCGTTGCGGGCCGCGCCCGGCGGCAGCGCGCGCGCCAGTTCGTCGCGCCCTGCGCCGCCTTCCACCAGCGGCGCCGCCTGCGCCAGCGCGGCGAGCGACTCCGCGACCGTCTCGCCGTAGCGCGCATAGGGGACGCCCTCGCCGCGACCGACGTGAGCGCCCTGCGTCACCGTTACGGTCACCACGTCGGCGGTGGTCTTGCTGCCGCGCGCGATGCGGAACGGCGCGCGCAGCGGATAGGAGTCGTGGCGCGCGGCTACGGTGCGAAACATGCGAGCATCCCGTCGACGATCGGCGAAGCGCCGAAACGATAGGGGTCGGTGCACGGCATGGAAAGGCGCGCCGCACTCTCCTCGCATGATCGCTGCGCCGCCGCTTCGTCGAGTGCGGCGGTGTTGAGCGCGACTCCCACCGCGCGGACGTCGGGGCTGGTCAGCCGCGCCACCGCCAAATTGGCGGCGAGACACTCGTCCAGCCCGGGCAGCGCATAATGCGGCAGGCCGCGCATGTGCGCGCGTGACGGGTCATGGCACAGCAGCAACGCGGCGGGCTGCGCGCCGTGGAGCAGCCCGGTGGAGACGCCCGCGAAGGACGGGTGGAACAGGGAGCCCTGGCCCTCGATCAGGTCCCAACCGTCGTCTTCGCGCGCAGGCGCCAGCGCCTCGATCGCGCCGCTGATGAAGTCCGCCACCACCGCGTCGACCGGCACGCCCTCACCCGCGATCAGGATTCCGGTCTGTCCGGTGGCGCGGAAGTCGGCCGCGATTCCGCGCGCGCGCAGCTCGTCGCGCAGACAGAGCGTGGCGTACATCTTGCCGACCGAGCAGTCGGTGCCGACGGTGAGCAGCCGCTTGCCGGCGCGGTGCTTGCCGTCGCCGACACGCAGGTCGCGCGGCGGATCACGGACGTCGTACAGCGTCACGCCCGCCGCTGCCGCCGCCGCGACCAGCCGTGGGTGGTCGCGCAGCCGCTGGTGAAGGCCGGCGGCGACGTGGAGCCCCGCCGCGATCGCGGCGAGCGCGTCCTCAATCAAATCGGGCGCGAGCGTGCCCCCGGCATTGGCGATGCCCAGCACCAGCGTGCGCGCACCCGCCGCACGGGCCGCGCTCGGGTCGAGCCGCGGCAGGCCGAGCGTCAGCGGGCTGTCGTCGTGGCGCCACTCGCCGACGCAATCATGGCGGCGGAAGGCGGCGAGCCCCCGCGAGGTCTTGATCCCGACGGCGTCGTCGGAATGGCCGAGGTACAGCAGATAGGGGGCGGGGATCATCGCGCACCTGCTCGCGGGAAGGGAGCAGCGAGCGTAGCGGCGCCGCGCCGCGCCGCCAGTGGCGTGCGCGGCGCAGGCTATAACGCGCGGCTATGCGGCCGCGCCGCCGCGCGCCTCAGTCGCCGAAGGTGCCGGCGCGGTAGAGCAGCGTGATCGCGACGCGGCGGTTGCGCGGGTCCTGCGGGTTGTCCGCCACCATCGGCTGGCGGTCGGCGACGCCCTCGATCCGGTTGAAGCGCATCTCGGGCAGCCCCGCCAGCGCGAGCCGGCGGCGCGTCGCCTCGGCACGGCCCGACGACAGCATCCAGTTGTTCATCGCGCGCGGATCGCCCCAGGCGAGGCTGTCGGTGTGCCCGCGGATCATGATTGGGTTGGGCATGTCCTTGATGCCGCGCGCCACCAGCCCGATCAGCTCGGCCGCCTCGGGCTCGAGCGCGGTCGTGCCGAGCGCGAACATCGAGTAATCGGCGTCGTCGACCAGATCGATGCGCAGCCCCTGCGGCGTCATCGTGAAGCGGATGTGCTTGGCCAGCCGCGCCAGTTCCTTGGTCTCCGCAATGCGCTTCATTACCTCATCGCGAAGCTTGGCGAAGTTCTTGGTATCTTCCTTGGTGGCTTGGGCGGCGCTACGCAGCGAGCCCTTCGGCCCGAAGCCCTTCACCTCGGCGTTTTGTGGCGTCGAGGTGACGATCGCCACCGCGCGGATGTCCGACATGCCCGCCTTGGGCCCCATCTTCATCTTGGAAGTGAGCGACTCGCCGCCGAACAGCCCGTTGCCGCCGATGCCGACGCGCTTCTTGTCGATCAGCGTTGGCGCGAAATAGTCGGCGATGCCTTTGCGCTGCTTCTCGGTGGTGGCGCCGAGCAGCCACAGCAGCAGGAAGAACGCCATCATCGCGGTGACAAAGTCGGCGTAGGCGACCTTCCACGCGCCGCCATGGTGGCCACCGCCGCCCTCGATGTAGATCTTCTTATAGATGATCTTCGGCGGGACGTTCGCGCCGTGCGGGGCCTTGGCCATGGCTTACTCGCTCCCGCTTACTTGCCGCGCAGGCCGTCGAACACCTCGGCGAAGCCGGGCTGGTTCTTGTGGTCGATTCCCGAGCGCGCCGCCTCGATCACCAGCGGCTGCGGATGACCGTGCAGCGAGGCAATGATGATCTGCTTGACGACGTGATAGATCGCCCCGTCGGCCGAAATCACCTGCTGAAGCCGGCTGGCGAGCGGGTTGACGATGCCATAAGCCAACAGCACGCCCATGAAGGTGCCGACCAGCGCCGAGCCGATCATCCCGCCCAGCACCGACGGCGGCTTGTCGATCGAGCCCATCGTCTTGACGATGCCGAGCACCGCGGCGACGATGCCGAGCGCGGGCAAGGCGTCGGCGAGGCTCTGGAGCGTGTGGTGCGGACCCTCGACCTCGTGGTGGTGGGTCTTGATGGCGTTGTCCATCACGTCCTCGACCGCATGGACGTCGAGCGTGCCCGACGACACCACGACCAGGCGCAGCGTGTCCGCGATCAGGTTCACCAGCGTGTGGTCCTTGAGCAGCTTCGGATACTCCGCGAAGACGGCGGACGACTTCGGGTCCTCGACGTGCGGCTCGAGCGCGATCGGCCCTTCCATGCGCAGCATCTTCATCAGCTTCGAGACGAGAAAGATGACGTCGAGATAATCCTGCTTCTTGTACTTGGGGCCCTTGAAGACCTTGGCGACGCCGCCGCCCATGGCCTTGAGCTCCTTGCCCGAGTTGCCGATGATCAGCGCGCCCGCGGCGGCGCCGCCGATGATCAGCATCTCGTGCGGGATCGCCTCGAACACGGGGCCGAGCGCACCGCCGGTGATGGCGAAACCGCCAAACACCATGCCGAGAAGGATAACCAGGCCGATACCCGCGAACATGCGATTCCCCGAAGACAGCTAATGTCTAAGGTCGCTGGTTAACCGTGCAGCGGTGGAGAAGTGGTTACCATGCCGATGCTTTGCCGCAGCCCGGACGGTCAGCGTGGCGCCGGGAACACAGCGTGGACGAGTGACGCGGCTCCCTCCAACCAATCCTCCCCCGCAGGCGGAGGTGGCGCCCGCAGCGCGGGAGGGGTGACACGGCCGACAAGTGTCGCTGAGCTTACCACCGGCGACACCCGTCCGTCAGGCCTGCGGCCTGCCACCTCCCCTTACAGGAGAGGATGAGGGCAAAACCGCGATTCGCTCGCGACGCTCAGGCTTTCTCCAGCGTGCATTGCAGCGGATGCTGATTCTGCCGGGCGAAATCGATCACCTGGCTGACCTTGGTCTCGGCGACCTCGTAGCTGAACACGCCGCAGACGCCGACGCCCTTCTGGTGAACGTGGAGCATCACCTGGGTGGCCTGCTCGGTCGACATGCGGAAGAAACGTTGCAGGCAGAGGACGACGAACTCCATCGGCGTGTAATCGTCGTTGAGCATCAGCACGCGATAGGGCGTGGGCTTCTTGGTACGCGCGCGCGTGCGAGTCGCGACGCCGAGACCGGTCCCGCCGTTCTCCGCGTCATTGTCCTCACCCACCATGCGAGGGTCGACCATCATCGAAAAATCATGCTGCTGCATCGCCACCCGGCGGGATATGGCATCGACTCGGGTGAGGGCAAGCCCGCGGCGCCGGGAATCGGCGCCGAGGCGGTGGGAGCCGAACGCGAGCGGGCGGCCGCGTCGCCGCGACCGCCCGCCAGCCCGCACCACTCGAGGCGGGTTCAAGCCGTGTCAGGCGACCGACTTGATCTTTTCGGCGGCGATCGCGAAGCGGTTCTGCAGCGGCTTGGCAACGTCGCCCGCCAGCTTCAGCGTCGCCTCGGTCGACCGCGAGGCCTCCTTGACCATCGCGTCGAACGCGCCGCGCCAGTAATCGGCTTGGAGCTGCATCAGCTCGGTCGGCGACTTGACGGACGCGAAGGACTGAACCGTGGTGGCGGTGCTGTCGAAGCGCTCGCGCACGAACGCCGCGGCCTCATGACCCATCGCCTCGAGCCCCTGCGCCACGATCCGCCCCGACTCGAGCATCGCCTCAACGTTGCCCTTGCCAAAATCGGCCATGTCCTCGGCCACCTTGCGGCCCTTCTCGAGGGTCGAACGGGCCTGCTCGCCCGTCTTGGCGAACGCCGAACGGGTCTCTTCCTGTGCCTTATCGGCGAACGACGTCATCGTGTCGGTCATCTCGCGTTCCTTCGCTGCGATCGGGGCCGCGGCTTCTGCCGACGGCGTCGGGCCGGCGGTCTGCTCCACCGGTGGCTGGGGCTGACCGGCGGTGTCGTCCGCCGGCAGTGTGGCCGCGTCGACCATCGCCGGCGCGGGTGACGCCGCCACGGCGAGCGCCGGTGCAGCCGTCGAGGAGGCCGCCGCGGCGGCAGGCTGGGAGCGCTTGGGCGCGCGCACGCGCCGGGCCGACGATGTCTCCGCCACGACAGTCTCCGTCGCGGATGGCGCTTCATTCACCATCAGGATCGCTCCTCTTGTTGCACTGCACAATAGTGTCTTTCGTCACGACAAACAAGCTTTTTGTGCGATGCGGCAAACGTGCGGCTGATGCGGTTGATCACGCCGCCGGGGAGGCGCACTAACGTCCGCGATGAACCTCCTGCCACCGCTGCTCCGCCCTCGCCGCCGCGGCATCGCCTCGGTCAATTCGGAGGTGCGCGACGGCATCGTCCCCGCCGGCGACTCGGTGGCGACCACCGCCGACCATGACGGCGGCGAACCGCACAACCCGCGCTATCGCACCGTCGCACTGATCATCGCCTGCGCAATGTTCATGGAAAATCTTGACGCCACGGTGCTCGCCACCGCGCTGCCGACGATGGCGCGCGACTTTGCGGTGCGCGCCCCCGAGATGAGCGTCGCGCTCACCTCCTATCTGGTCGCGCTGGCGATGTTCATCCCTGCCTCCGGCATGGTGGCGGACCGGTACGGCGCCAAGAACGTGTTCCGCGCCGCGATTGGCGTATTCGTGCTCGGCTCGCTCGCCTGCGGCCTCGCGCCGTCGCTGACGACGATGGCGCTGGCGCGCTTCGCACAGGGTATCGGCGGCGCCATGATGATGCCGGTCGGTCGGCTGGTGCTGCTGCGCTCGGTGGCGAAACGCGACATGGTGTCGGCGATGTCGTGGCTGATCATGCCCGCGTTGATCGGTCCGATCGTCGGACCGCCAGTGGGCGGATTCATCGTCGACTATCTCGACTGGCGCTGGATCTTCTGGCTCAACCTGCCGATCGGCGTGATCGGCATCCTGCTGGTCGGGCGCTTCATCGTCGACGTGCGCGAGCCCTCGGTGCATCGCTTCGACTGGCCCGGCTTCCTGCTCTCCGCGGTGGCGCTCGGCTGCCTCCTGTTCGGCTTCGAGCTGGCCAGCCGCCAGGGCGAGGGTACGCTCGCCGCGACGTTGATCGCGGTGGGCACGGGCGCGGCGGCGCTTTACTGGCGCCATGCGGGGCGGTCGGACCATCCAATCCTCGACCTCTCGCTGATGCGCGTGCCGACCTTCCGCCTCTCGGTGCTGGGCGGCTCGCTGACGCGGATCACGCAGGGCGCGCAACCTTTCCTGCTGCCGCTGCTGCTGCAGCTCGCCTTCGGGCTGAGCGCGGCGCAGAGCGGCTCGATGACGCTGGCCACCGCGATCGGCTCGTTCGGGATGAAGGGCGTGGCGCCGCGGCTGCTGCGCCGCTTCGGTTTTCGCACCAGCCTGGTCTGGCTCGGGCTGCTCGCCACGGCCAGCTACGCGACGTGCGGACTGTTCCGCCCGGACTGGCCGCTGCCCGCGATCTTCGCGGTGATGCTGGTGTCGGGTTTCCTGATGTCGTTCCAGTTCACCGCCTACAACACGATCGCCTATGACGAGATCGGCAAGGAGCGGATGAGCGCGGCGACGAGTTTCTACTCGACGTTCCAGCAGCTGATGCTGTCGCTCGGCATCTGCGCGGGAGCGACCGCGCTGCACGTGTCAATGGCGGCGGCGGGGCGCGTGCGACCCGACTTCCCCGACTTCACCGCGGCGTTCTGGACGGTGACCGCGATCTCGTTCGGCGCGCTGTTCGTGAATATGCGCTTTGATCCCAAGGCGGGGGCGGAGATCAGCGGGCGGGGGTGACGTGAGAGGGCAGAGGCCGGCGTCGCTTCCCTTCCCACCCCGGCGCACGCCGGGGTCCAGGTGGAATGGCGGTGGTGAGATCCACCAGCCTTCCCCAACTGGACCCCGGCGTCCGCCGGGGTGGTGCTTGGGGTGGGACGAGCATTCACACCCGTTCCCCGGCGAAGGCCGTGGCCCAGTTGGGCAACGCCGCTGAGTCCCGCCGCTGCTATCCCACCTGGACCCCGGCCTTCGCCGGGGAACAGAAGGTCCAACGGAACAGAAGAGAAGCGGCGCACGCCCCTTCACATCTCCGGCTCGATCCCCCGCTCCAGCCGTCCCCGCGCATAATCGAGCGCGCGGCTGATACCGTCGTCGAGCGCGATCGTCGGGCGCCAGCCGAGCTCGTCGCGGATACGCGACGAGTCGCTGTAGCGCTCCGCCACCCCCACCGGCTTGCCCGCGGTGCCGATCACCGGCGCGTCATAGCCTTCGATCGCGACCATTCGCGCGGCGAGGTCGAGAAAGCGCGTCGGCGTGCCGGTGCCGATGTTGAACGCGCGCGCGTCGCTCGCCCCGCGGCATACCAGCACGCAGGCGTCACAGGCGTCGTCGATATGGACGAAGTCGCGCGTCTGCTCGCCCGAGCCCCAGACGCGGACCGGGTCGCGCCGCGCCGCCACGCGCAGCGCGATCGCGGGGAAGGGATAGACCACGTCCTGGTCCTCGCCATAACCCGAAAAGGGCCGCACCACCCCGACGCTCAACCCGTATTTCTCGTGCGCGATGCGGCCGAGGTACTCGCCGGTCAGCTTGCTCCAGCCATAGGTGTAATCGGGCAGGCCGAGGCGCTTGTCGAAGGAGATATCGTCCTCGCGCAGGGCGCGGCTCTCGCCCGCCTCCTGGAGGTCGATCGGATAGGCCGCGCTCGACGAGGCGTAGAGGATGCGCTCGGGCCGCGCGACCTTGGCGGCCCAGAGGAAGAAGCTGCTGTCGACCGCGAGGTCGATGCCGACCGCGAGCGGGTCGTTGTCGATCACGTTGCGACCGCCGACCACCGAAGCGAGATGATAGACCTCGTCGAAGCGCGGCAGCGGGGCGAGCCCGAGCGATGGCGTCATCCCCAGCTCGGCCTGCGCCACCGCGACGAAATCGGCACGGATCAGCCGCACCTGCTGGTCGAGTCCGAGCAGCTCATGGCGCTGCACCCCGCCCTCCTCGCCGAGCGTGCGGAGCTGCGGCACCTCCCATTCGGCGGGCGGCTTGCCGGTGGAGAGATCGTCGATGATCCACAGCTCATGCCCGCCCTCGCGCGCCAGCCGGGCGACGAGGTGCCGGCCAACGAAGCCGCAACCGCCGGTGATGAGGATGCGCGCCACGATGATCTCCTGAGGTGCCGTGCACCACCCCGGCGTCCGCCGGGGTGGCAGCGATGTCGCGTGGCCGTGCCATCCCCGCCCAGCGCCCGCAACCCTGCCCCTTGTGTTGCCCGAAAGACACACCATCTCCCCCGAAAGAACAACAGGGCGTCACGATGAACCTCGAGAAATTCACTGATCGCGCCAAGGGCTTCCTCCAGTCGGCGCAGACCGTCGCGATCCGCATGAGCCATCAGCAGATCACGCCGGAGCATCTCCTCAAAGCCCTGCTCGAGGACGAGCAGGGTATGGCCGCGGGCCTGATCAAGGCGGCGGGAGGCGATGCGCGTCGCGCGGTCAGCGAGACCGACCTCGCGCTCTCCAAGCTGCCGTCGGTCTCCGGCCCGGGCGCGCAGTCCTCGCCCGGCCTCTCCAACGACGCGGTGCGCGTGCTCGATCAGGCCGAGCAGATTGCGCAGAAGGCGGGGGACAGCTATGTCACGGTCGAGCGGCTGCTCGTCGCGCTGGCGCTGAGCCTCAACACCGCCGCGGGCAAGGCGCTCCAGGCCGCCGGTGCCAAACCCGAGTCGCTCAACCAGGCGATCAATCAGCTGCGCGGCGGCCGCACCGCCGACACGGCCGGCGCGGAGGACCGCTACGACGCGCTCAAGAAGTTCGCGCGCGACCTCACCGAGGCGGCGCGCGCGGGCAAGCTCGACCCCGTGATCGGGCGCGACGAGGAGATCCGCCGCACCATCCAGGTGTTGGCACGCCGCACCAAGAACAACCCGGTCCTGATCGGCGAGCCCGGCGTCGGCAAGACCGCGATCGTCGAGGGACTGGCGCTGCGCATCGCCAACGGCGACGTGCCCGACGGGCTCAAGGACAAGACGCTGATGGCGCTCGACATGGGGTCGCTGATCGCGGGCGCGAAATATCGCGGCGAGTTCGAGGAGCGCCTCAAGGGCGTGATCGACGAGGTGAAAGGCGCCGAGGGTGCGATCATCCTCTTCATCGACGAGATGCACACGCTGATCGGCGCGGGCAAGTCCGAGGGCGCGATGGACGCGGGCAATCTGCTCAAGCCCGCCCTGGCGCGCGGCGAGCTGCATTGCGTCGGCGCCACCACGCTCGACGAATATCGCAAGCACGTCGAGAAGGATCCGGCGCTACAGCGGCGCTTCCAGCCCGTCTTCGTCGGCGAGCCCACGGTCGAGGACACGATCTCGATCCTGCGCGGGCTCAAGGAGAAGTACGAGCTGCATCATGGCGTGCGCATCACCGACGGCGCGCTGGTGTCCGCGGCCACTTTGTCGAACCGCTACATCACCGACCGCTTCCTGCCCGACAAGGCGATCGACCTGATGGACGAGGCCGCCAGCCGCATCCGCATGGAAGTGGAGAGCAAGCCCGAGGAGATCGAGTCGCTCGACCGCCGCATCCTGCGCCTCAAGATCGAGCGCGAGGGATTGAAGCGCGAGACCGATGCCGCCAGCCTCGACCGGCTGGAGACGCTGGAGGACGAGCTCGCCAACCTCGAACAGCAGTCGGCCGAGCTGACCGCGCGCTGGCAGGCCGAGAAGGACAAGATCGCTGGCGAGGCCAGGCTCAAGGAGCAGCTCGACGCCGCGCGGCTCGAGCTGGAGCAGGCGCAGCGACAGGGCGATCTCGCCAAGGCGGGCGAGCTCTCCTACGGGCGCATCCCCGCGCTGGAGAAGCAGCTCGCCGAGGCGGCGGGGGCGACCAAGGGTGCGATGCTGCGCGAGGAGGTCACCGCCGACGACATCGCCGGCGTGGTCAGCCGCTGGACCGGCGTGCCGGTCGACCGCATGCTCGAGGGCGAGCGCGAGAAACTGCTACGCATGGAGGAGGTGCTGGGGAAGCGCGTGATCGGCCAGGCCGAGGCGGTGCGCGCGGTCGCCACCGCGGTGCGGCGCGCGCGCGCGGGGTTGCAGGACCCCAACCGGCCGCTCGGCTCGTTCCTGTTCCTCGGGCCGACCGGCGTCGGCAAGACCGAGCTAACCAAGGCGCTCGCCGAGTTCCTCTTCGACGATTCGTCCGCGATGGTGCGGATCGACATGAGCGAGTTCATGGAGAAGCACGCGGTCGCGCGCCTGATCGGGGCGCCGCCGGGCTATGTCGGCTATGAGGAGGGCGGCGTGCTCACCGAGGCGGTGCGGCGCCGGCCCTATCAGGTGGTGCTGTTCGACGAGGTGGAGAAGGCGCACGGCGACGTCTTCAACGTGCTGCTCCAGGTGCTCGACGACGGCCGGCTGACCGACGGCCAGGGCCGCACGGTCGACTTCTCGAACACGCTGATCATTCTCACCTCGAACCTGGGCAGCCAGTATCTGGCGAACCTCGACGAGGGGCAGGCGGTCGAGGCGGTCGAGCCGCAGGTGATGGAGGTGGTGCGCGCGCACTTCCGGCCGGAATTCCTTAACCGGCTCGACGAGGTGATCCTGTTCCACCGACTGGGCCAGGCGCACATGGGCCCGATCGTCGACATCCAGGTGGCGCGGGTGGCGAAGCTGCTGGCCGACCGCAAGGTGTCGCTGGAGCTGACCGACGCGTCGCGGGCATGGCTCGGGCGGGTCGGCTACGACCCGGTGTACGGTGCGCGGCCGCTCAAGCGGGCGGTGCAGCGCTACCTGCAGGACCCGCTCGCCGAAGCGATCCTCCGTGGCGAGGTGAAGGACGGCGCCATTGTGCGCGTCGACGAGGGCGACGGACGGCTGGTGCTCGACGTGGCGTAAGGAGCCGAGCCTGATCCTGAGGGGGGAGGTTCGGGTAGATCCTCCCCGGTACGGGGAGGGGGACCGCCGCGCGTCAACGCGGTGGTGGAGGGGGCTCTCCTCTCTCGTATTGGCCCGTGAGCGGAGCGCCCCCTCCGTCAGCGCTCCGCGCTGCCACCTCCCCGTGCCGGCGAGGATTGAGAGTCCTTCTCCCACGTCTTCTCGCGCAGATTGAGGTGGCCGAGCTTCCGCCGCGCCAGCCGCGGGCCGAGGAAGCGGTAGAAGTACCAGTCCTTCGCCGCCGCCGGGGTGAGGTGATACAGAAGTCGCTCCGCCAGCGTCCAGCGCACGCGACGCCGGTCCCCGCGCCGGTCTGACGGGACGCACCACAGGTCATAGGGGTAGACCACCCGCCCCTGCTGCACCACGCGCTGCATGATCTCATGGTCCATCAGCACGTACGGCCAGTAGCGCTCGGCATAGCCCCCGGCCGCGATCAACGCGGCTGAGCGGAAGGTCTGGCCGAACCCGCCGGTATGGGTCTGCTTGGGCCACAAGCGGCTCACGACCCGGTTGTGACGTCGCTTGCGCCGCGCTTTCACTGGATCGAGCGGCACGTCAGTCGCCATCGCGGCCACCGCGCGAGGATCAGCGTCGAGCGCCGCCGCGGCGGTCGCGAGATAATGCGAGGGGTAGAAGGTGTCGGCGTCGCCGAACGCGACGAACTCGGTGGTAATCGCCGCCATCGCACGCTCCAGCGCCACGATCTTGCCCGGACGCGACTCGCTGAGATGGACGAGCTCGATGCCGTCGCTCGCGAAGGCGCGCGCGATCGTCGCCGAGGCGTCGGTCGAGCCGTTGTCGACCAGCACCAGCCGGAAGGGCCGCAGTGTCTGCGCCGCCAGGCTGGTGAGCGTGTCGGCGAGATAGGCTTCCTCGTTGTAATAGGCGATGACGAAGGTCCAGCGCATCAGCGCGCCTCCGCCAGCCGCAGCAATGTGCGACACGCCGGCGCGCTCGAGCGCGGCCCGTGCGTCGCCAGCACGTGTGCGCGCGCCGCCCTGCCCATCTCCGCCATGCGCCGCTCGTCGCGCAGCAGCGCCGCCACCAGCGGGCGATAGTCGCGCTCGGTGACACGCAGCCCGCAGGCGTCGGGCAGCACGTCGGCGCCGATCCGGTCGGCGAAGGCCACCACCGGCCTGCCGCACGCCATCGCCTCGGGGATGGCGCGCGGGAAATAGTCGCGCCGCCCGGCATGAAAGAACAACCCGGTCTGCGCCAGCAGATCTGGGATGCGCGCGTGCGGCACGTGGCCGAGCCAGTCGATCGCGGGATAGCGCCGCTTCATCACCGCCTCTTGCGGACCCCCGCCTGCCACCGCAACGCGGTGCTGACGCGACAGCGCACCCACTTCGGCGAAGCTCTTCCATCGCGTCACCCGGCTGACCGAGAGCAGGTCCCAGGCGCGCTCGGCCACCTGGGGCCGGAACAGCTCTGTGTCGATCGTCTTGGGCAGCCGCTCCATCCGCTCGCGCGGGATCGCGCGGCGCAGCCAGCCGCCGGCCGCCAGCGCCTCCTCCTGCACCGCGCTCTCGGTGAGCAGCAGGTGGGCGTGTGGTACCAGCCGGCTCCAGTAATCGCCGCCGATGATCAGCGCGAAGCGCCGCCGATCGGGGCGCAGGCAGCGCTCGTAGAGGCGATAGCCCGCGCCACCGTTGGTACCGATCAGCACGAACAGATCGGCCGGATCCGCGCGCGCCGCCGCCACCATCGCGTCGCTGTAATGATCGCGCGACTTCGCCCCCCCGCCGCTGCGCGCGTACAGCCGGATCGTGTAGGGCAACCCGATCGGCGCCGCCGGGCGATGCTCGGCGGTCGCCTCGGCGACGCCCCACAACTCGACATCCACCCCCATCGCGGCTAACAGCGCGGGCATCCGACGGTCGCGATTGTCCCATCGCAGCCACTCCGCCGGATCGGCGACGCCGTGGTAGGTCGGATAGGTGAGGACGAAGATGATGCGTGTCATGGGCCCGGGTCGCATGCCCGTACCAGTGCCGACGTGCGCTGCCTAGGTTGAGGCCCGTGAACGATTTCCCCGCTTCCTCCCGCCCTGCCGACCGCCCCTTCGACGACGCCGGCCCGCGCGTCTCGTGCCTGATGGTCACCGCCGACCGGCGCCAGTTGACCGAACGCTCGGTCGATTGCTTCCTGGCGCAAACCTATCCCAACCGCGAGCTGGTGATCGTTGACGACGGCAGCGAGGATTATGCCCCGATCCTCGCGCGCATCCCCGCCGACCGGCTGATCCACCATCGCCTCCCCAAGAATCCGGCGACGACGCTCGGCGAGCTGCGCAACCTCTCGCTCGATCTCGCACGCGGCGAACTGATGGCGCATTGGGACGACGACGATTGGTTCGCGCCGCAGCGGCTGGCGCGCTCGGTCGCGACGCTCGGCGACAAGGCCGCGGTGTGGGCCGAGGCGACGCTGATGCACCTCGACGATCCCGCCTGGCTCGATCGGCCTTATCTCAGCTGGTTCAAGGGGGGCGCGCCGAGCACGATCGTCCACCGTCGCCGCGACGACATCCGCTACCCCAAGGAGCGTAAGGGCGAGGACAGCACCTTCCGCGACGCCTGGCTGCGGCTCGGCACGGCGTTGATCCCGCGCGCCGAGGCGCATCTGCTGATCCGCTGCTTCCACGGCAGCAACACCTGGGACCGCGGCCATTTCGAGCGACGGCTGGCGCTGCGCCCGGCTCAGATCGTCGAGTGGAAGCTGCGCCAGTGGACCGGCACCACCGCAGGCTATTCCGCGTTCCGGCTGACCCCCGAGCAGCGTGCCGCGTTCGACGCCTATGTCGCGCAGTCGCGCGCACTGGGATTGTTTTGAGCGAGGCGGACGCGCCGCCCGCCGGCGGCTGGCGGGCGTGGGGCGAGCGGCCGTGGGTGCGCCGGCTCGGCTGGGTCGCGCGCGTGCTGTTCTTCGCCGGCATGGTCACCTGGATGGTGCTCAAGGTGAACGCGATCGGCTGGGGCCAGGTGGCGCGGTCGCTACCGACCAATCCGCTGTTCTACCTGCTGTTCGTCGTCACCTTCCTGGTGCTCCCCGCCTCCGAGATCGTGGTGTTCCGCACCATCTTCGCGCGCCCGCTACCCGGCGCCTTCCCGGTGCTGGTGCGCAAGCGCATCCTCAACAGCGCGCTGGTCGGCTATTCCGGCGAGCTCTACCTGTTCGTGTGGCTGCGCCGCGTGATCGGGCTGCGCAGCAAGACGATCGCGATCGGGCTCAAGGACAATGCGATCCTCTCGGCGGTGTCGTCGGGGCTGGTGACGCTGCTGCTGCTGCTCGGCTTCGCCGCGGCGGGCAACGGGCGGCGCATCGCGGCGTGGCTCGATCCGGGGCCGGCGCTGCTGATCGCGGGCGGCGTCGGCGCGGTGTTCCTGGTACCGCTGCTGTTCCGCCTGCGCCGCCAGCTGATCGCGATGCCGCTGCCGCTCGCCGCGCGCGTGCTGGCGATCCACGTGGCGCGGATCGCGGGCGTGGTGCTGCTCCAGGCGACGCAATGGGCGGTGGTGCTGCCGCAGGAACCGTGGAGCGTGTGGCTGGTGTTCCTCACCGCGCAGATGGTGATCTCGCGACTGCCGATCGTCCCCAACCGCGACCTGCTGTTCCTCAGCGCCGCGCTGGAGATGAGCGGCACGATCAACGGCCCGCGCGAGGCGATGGCCGGGCTGCTGCTCGCCGGCGGCGCGCTGACGCAGGGGAGCAACCTGGTATTCTACCTGCTGACCGCGTTGTGGAAGCAGCCGGAGGTGGAGAGCCGCGAGGCATTGGCGGCGGAGGAAGAGGAGCCCGCGCAAAGCCCCTCCCTGTTGGGGACGTCGGACTGAACGTCATCTCCTCACGCCGCGTCTTGCGCAGCGGCCACCATCGACCCCTCCCTTCCACACAGGGAATCGTTGCGACGTTGCTTAACTCGCGGGTTACGCCATCGGGTTCCGGCGAAAGCCGCAACCCAGGGCCGAGCAAAACAACGCCACTTGGTACTTGCGGTCCTGGGCTCCTGCCGCCGCAGGAGCACAAGAGACGACGTCACCGCGCCACCGCCGCCACCTCGGCCGGCGTCCACCCCCCACCCATCGCCTGGTACAGCGCGACATAGCTCGTCAGCCGGTCGGCGCGCGCCTGCACCAGCGACAGCTCGGCGGTGAGCAAGGTGCGCTGCGCGTCGAGCTGCTCGAGATAGGCCGAATAGCCAGCGCGGTAGCGGTTGGTCGCATTCTCCAACGCGCCGCGCGACGCCGCCGCCTGCGCCGCCAGCGCGTCGGCCTGCTCACCCGTGCGGCGCACCCCAACGAGCGCGTCGTCCACCTCGCGGAACGCCACCAGCGCGGCGCGGCGATAAGCGTAGGCGGCCTGGTCGCGCCGCGCGGTGGCGACGCGCTCCTGCGCGCGCAGCCGCCCGCCGTCGAAGATCGGCCCCAGCACGCTTGCGCCGAGCGAGAAGATCACCTCGGGCTGCGCCAGCGCGGTGGAGAGGACGAGGTTGCCCGCACCCGTCAGCGACAGGTTGGGCAGCATCGCCGCGCGCTGGCTGTCGAGCGTGCGGTCTGCCGCCACCAGCGTCTGCTCGGCCTGGAAGAGGTCGGGGCGGCGGCGCAGCAGCTGCGCGGGTAGCCCGCCCGGCAGCGGCGGCGTCGTCAGCCGGTCGAGCGCGAGCCCGCGCGCCACCACGCGTGGCGAGTCGCCGGTCAGCAGCGCCAGCGCATTCTCCTGCCGCGCGATCGCCAGCTCGGCGGCGGGGACGAGCTGTTGCGTGCCCGCATATTCCGCCTGCGCCTGACGGTACTCGAGCCGCGACGCATAACCCGTCTCATAGCGCCGCCGCGCGATCCGCAACGCCTCGGCGCGCGCCGCCAGTGTCTCGCGCGCGATCGCCAGCCGCTGGTCGAGCGCGCGCAGTGTGACATAGCTCGAGGCGGCCGTGGCGGTGGTGGCGAGCCGCACCGTGTCGCGCGCCGCCGCGGTGGCGAGCAGCTGCGCGCGCGCGGCGCGGCTCGACTGGCGCAGCCGCCCGAACAGGTCGAGGTCGTAGCTGAGCTGGACGCCGGGCTGCACCGCCGCCGAGCGCGCGGTGGTGCCGAGCGCGCTGATCGACTGGCCCTGCGTCTCGGGCACGGTGCCGCCGAGCTGGGGCAGCAGCTGCGCGCGCGCCAGCGCCTCGGCGGCGCGCGCCTCCTCGACCCGCGCGGCGGCGGCGAGCACGTCGAGGTTGTTGGCCAGCGCGCGCTCGACCAGCGCGGTGAGCACCGGGTCGCCGAAACCCTGCCACCAGGCGGCGCTCACCGGCGAGGCGTCGGGCGTGGTCAGTGCGCTGCGCCACGCCGGCGGCGGCGTGACGGTGGCGTCGGGCGGCGCGGGGTGGCGGGGCCCGGGGAGCGCGCAGCCGGCGAGGAGGAGCGGGAGAAGAAGCGCGTAGAGGATACGGGGAGCGCAGCGACGCATCGGCGGTACGCTGGTGAAGCCTGAGCCCTTCTTCGCACGCCCGCCGTCACCCCGGACTTGGTCCGCGGTCCACCCGCCCGCACGTTCGCAGGCCGCTGAATGTGCGGGACCGTGGATCCCGGAACACGTCCGGGATGACGGAAGAGCGTGGGTTGACGGCGGCGGCCAGCAACCAGCACTCGCGACAATACTGCAGCCAGCGTCGCCGACGTGCGCACCGACTCCATGCGGGCCACCGACCCTCATCGCGGCGCCGGCGTGCCGGCGGTGTCGACCCGCGCCTGCACCGACATGCCCGGGCGCAGCCGCGCCGCCAGCGCCTGCCCGGGATCGATCCGAATCCGTACCGCGATCCGCTGCGGCACCTTGGTGAAATTGCCCGTGGCATTGTCCGACTTGAGCACCGCGAACTCGCTTCCTGCCGCGGGCGAGATCCGCTCGACCCGGCCCGCCAGTCGCGCGTTGGCGAGCGCGTCGACGGTGAAGCTGGCGCGCTGGCCCACCGCGATCCGCGCGGTCTGCGCCTCCTTGTAGTTGGCGATGACCCAAGTCTCGGCCGGCACCAGGAACATCAGCTGCGATCCCGCGGTGACATATTGGCCGACCCGCACCCCCACCTCGCTCAGTCGCCCCGCCTCCGGCGCGCGGATCACGGTATTGGCGAGGTCGATCCGCGCCAGCCGCAACGCCGCCTGCGCGCCCGACACGCCCGCCTCCTGCCCGCTGCGACCGACCGCGACGGTGCGGATGTCCTGTCGCGCGATCTCGCGCGCGGCCTGCGCCTGCTGGAGCTGCGCCTGCGCCTGGCGCAGCGTGGCGAGCGTCTGGTCGCGCTCGCGCAACGAGACCGAGCCATCGGTGACGAGGTCGTTGACGCGGTTCATGTCCGCCTCGGCACGCAGCAATTGCGCGCGCGCATTCGCCAACGCCGCTTCCTGCCCGCCGAAGCTGGCCTGACGGCTCGCCGCGGCCTGGACGCTGTTGGCCAGCGTCGCCTGCGCATTCTCGACCTGCGCCTCGGCCTGCTCGACGCGCTGCGCGTAGATTCGCCGATCGACCACCACCAGCGGCTGCCCGGCGCGAACATTCTCGAAGTCGCGCACCAGCACCTGCTCGACATAGCCCGACACCTGCGGCGCGATCACCGTGGTGCGGCCGCGGACATAAGCGTTGTCGGTCGACTCATAGTCACTGGTGAACGGCCACATCCGCCACGCCGCCAGCACCGCCAGCACCCCCGCGACCGCGAGCAAGGTGATCAGCAGCGTGGCGGTGCGCGACAGCCGCGGCGGACGCCAGCCCGAGCCCACCGGCGCCGCGGAGCTGGCGGCGGCGCGCTCCTCGGCGGCGCGCTCCTCGGTCACAGGTCCGGCAGCGACAGGCGATCGGGTGTCGGTCATGCGATACTCTGACGGCGCGCGCGCCATTCGCGGCGCAGCAGGAGGAACAACAGGTACACGAAGGTGAGCGCAGCGAGCACCGCGATCAGCCGGAACAGATCGTCATAGGCGAGCACATTGGCCTCGCGCGTCGCCGCCTGCGACAGCAAGGCGCCGCCCTCGGCGGAGCGCAGCCCGGTGTCCCCGACCACGCGCGCCACGCCGCTCGCCCCCGCGGCGAGCCGCGCCTGCACCTGCGGGTCGGTCGGGTCGATCGCCTGCACCAAAGCGGCGCTGTTCGCCTTCTCACGGACGATTTGATAGGTGCCGAGGATCGCGGTTCCGGCCAGGCTGCCGATCGAGTTGAGCACGCCGAACAGCGCGATGAAGCTGATCACGTGACCGGCCCCCTGCTGCAATGCGCGCGTCATGCCGAACAGCAGCGAAGGGCCGAGGAAGAACGCGCCCGCGAAGGCGATCGTCGCTTGGGTAAGATACAATTGCGGCGCGCGCGTCAGGCTCGTCGCGGACGAATCGACCCAGGCCGCCACTGCCACCAGCCCGATCGCGAGCATCACCGGATGCGCCAGTCTCTCGACGTTCAGCGTCACCGCGCTGGCGACGAAGCCCGCCACGGTGGCGAGGAAGATGATCGTGAAGAAGGTGCCCAGCTGGTCGTTGTTCTGCCCCAGCACGGTGAGCAGCCCGACCGCGCCATAGGTCTGTTCGGATAGCACGATCCGCGCCATCAGCGTCACCACCGCGAAGCGCAGGATGTCGGCGCTGCCGAGCCAGCGCGTGTTGATCAGCGGGTTGGCGCGGTGATGCTCGATCACCAAGGCGGCGGCGAGCATCGGGATGGCGGCGAGCAGCGCCCAGCCGATCCAGCGGGCCTCGGTCCACCACACGTACCGTCCCAGCCCGAGCACCGCGGCGAACAGGGCCATCGCCCCGGCGTAGAGCGCGAAGGTGACGAAATCGAGCTTCTCGAACGCGGGCTGGCGCGTGGTGGGCGGCAGCCGGAACACCGTCACCGCGGCGAGGCTCAGCGCGGCGAGCCCGAGCTCGAACAGATATAGCGTGCGCCACTGGCTCATCGCCAGCAGCTCGGGGGAGAACAGCCGCGCCAGCGGGGTGGCGCATTGCGGCACGCCGATGCCGAGCACGATCGCGCGCAGCCGCCAGTTCGCGGGCACCGCCTGCATGAAATAATAGAGCGCGAAAGTGGAGAGCGGCGCCGCCGCCAGCCCGCTCGCCGCGCGCACCACGATCGCCGAGGCGAAACCGTGGACGAACAGATGCGCGAAGGTCACCGCGACATAGATGCCGATGAACAGCATCGCGAACGGGCGCAGCCCGAATTGCTGCCGGAACTTGATCAGCAGCAGGTTGATGCTGACGTTGGTCATCACATAGACCGTCGGCAGCCACCCGATCTCGGACGGGTCGAGCCCCAGCGCGCCCGCCAGCGTCGTCGTGTTCGCCGCCACCAGCGCGTTGCCGAACCCGCCGGTGAGCCCCACCAGGGTGCCGACCAGCGCATAGGTGAGGCGACGGCGCCGCGGATGCTCGGGCGACCCCGGCGAGCCGGGCATGACCGGACGCTCGTGCGGAGCGAACTCCCAGCGTTCCTCGCTAACGAAGTCGCGCAGCCGCGTCAGCACCGCCATGGCGTCGTCTCGTTCACCCCTCTCGCGGCCCGTCACCGGCCGGTAACGGTTAGGACGAACCGGGCGTCGGCAAGTTCATCGACCGTCCCGCGAGCGCCACCGGGTGAGGTGCGCGGCACGGTGGATGCCGAACCATGTCCGGGGTGACGCGCAGTGGGTGCGGCGCGGGAGGCGCCTGCCACCCCCGCCTCACTCCACCCAGTCGAGCCCGATGTCGCGGTAGACGCCGCGGTCCTCGTCCCAGCCGGGCTTGACCTTGACGTGGAGGTAGAGGTGGACCGGCCGGTCGAGCAGCACCGCCAGTTCCGCACGCGCGCGCGCGCCGATCTCGCGGATGCGCGTGCCGCCCTTGCCCAGCACGATCGCGCGCTGGGTCACGCGCTCGACGAGGATCTGCTGGTGGATCTCGGCCGAGCCGTCTTCGCGCTCGCTGAACTTCTCGGTCTCGACCACGCTGGCATAAGGCAGCTCGGCGTGGAGCTGGAGGTAGAGCTGCTCGCGCGTCACCTCCGCCGCCAGCGCACGCTCCGACGCGTCGGACACCTGATCCGCGGGATAATGCCACGGCCCCGCCGGCATCGCCGCCGCCAGCGCCTGCTTGAACTGAGGCAGCCCGTCGCCGGTCTGCGCGGAAATGAAGAAGGTCTCGGCAAAGGGCAGAAGCGCGTTGAGCTTCTCCGCATGGACCAGCAGCTTGGGCTTGTCGGCGAGGTCGACCTTATTAAGCACGAGGTAGATCGGCTCGCGCCGGTCCTTCAGCGACTCGACGATCTCGGTCACCTTGGGGCCGAGCCCGCCCTTGCCGTCGACCACCAGCGCGATCACGTCGGCACCCTCGGCGCCGCCCCACGCCGCGGCCACCATTGCACGATCGAACCGGCGACGCGGCTCAAAGATGCCGGGCGTATCGACGAGCAGCAGCTGCGTCTCGCCCTCCAGCGCGACGCCCATCAGCCGCGCGCGCGTGGTCTGCGCCTTGGGACTGACGATCGCTACCTTTTGCCCGACCAAGGCGTTGACCAAGGTCGACTTTCCCGCATTGGGCGCGCCCACGACCGCAACCAGGCCACAGCGCGTCGCCGGCGAATGTTGCGAATGTTGAGTCGCTGGCGCGGTTGCGTCCACGTCGCTCACTCGCCCGCGATCGCGTTCTTGAGCCGCGAGAAGAAGCCCTGGCTCTGCGGGCATTCGTCACCCGTCTCGGTCTCGCGGAATTCCTCCAGCAACGCGCGCTGCCGCGTGCTGAGCTTGGACGGCGTCTCCACCTCAACCTGGATCACCAGGTCGCCGGTGCCACGGCCCTGGAGCACGGGCATGCCCGCGCCGCGCTGGCGCAGCTGCTTGCCCGACTGGATGCCCGCAGGGATCTTGACCTCGTGGCGTTTGCCGTCGAGCCCGGGGATCGACAGCGTCCCGCCCAGCGCGGCGGTGGTGAAGCTGATCGGCGCGCGCGCGAACAATGTCGTACCCTCGCGCTCGAAGATCGAATGCCGCTTCACGTGGAGGAAGATGTAGAGATCGCCCGGCGGGGCGCCGCGCGCGCCCGCCTCGCCTTCGCCGGTGAGGCGCACGCGCGTGCCCTCGTCGACGCCCGGCGGCACGTTGACCGCGAGCGTCTTGGTCTTCTCGACCCGACCCTCGCCGCGGCAGTCGGCGCACGGATCGGTGATCACCTCACCCGAGCCGTGGCACAAGGGGCAGGCCCGCTCGACCACGAAGAAGCCCTGCTGCGCGCGCACCTTGCCGTGCCCGTGGCAGTGCTGGCAGGTGTGCGCATGAGTGCCCGGCTTGGAGCCGGTGCCGTTGCAGGTGTCGCATGCGGCGGAAATGTCGACGGTGATCTCCGTCTCCTTGCCGTGATACGCCTCCTCCAGCGTGATCTCCATGTCGTAGCGCAGGTCGGCGCCGCGGCGCACCTGCCGCCCGCCGCCGCGCTGGCCGCCCATGAATTCGCCGAAGACACTCTCGAAGATATCGGAGAAGCCGGAGAAATCCTGCGCGCCGCCGCCACTGCCGCCACCGTTCTTGAAGGCAGCGTGGCCGAAGCGATCATAGGCCGCGCGCTTCTGCGGGTCCTTGAGGCAGTCATAGGCCTCGCTGACCGCCTTGAACTTGGCTTCGCTGTCCTTGCACCCGGCGTTCTTGTCGGGATGGTATTTCATCGCGAGCTTGCGATACGACGATTTGATCGTCGCCGCGTCCGCGGTCCGCTCGCATTCGAGCAGCTCGTAATAGTCGATTTCAGTCATGCAGCGCCCCCGCGCCCGTCGCCGTCACCCCGGCCAGGGCCGGGGTCCAGTGCCGCGCGCGGTCTCGTCTGCGGCACGGGATACCGGCCTGCGCCGGTATGACGGGAGAGGTTCATGTCAGTTCACTCCGGCGCGGATCACGCCTTGTGGTCGTCGACTTCCGAGAATTCGGCGTCGACCACGTCATCCTTGGGCGCGTCGGCCTGCGCGGTCTCGCCCTGCGGCGCGGCCTCGCTCTGGGCCTGCTTCTCGTAGATCGCCTGACCGAGCTTCATCGCGACCTGCGCAAGCGCCTGGCTCTTCTCGTTCATCTGCTCGGGATCGTTCGACTCGACCGCCTTCTTGGCGGCGTCGATCGCGCCCTGGATCTCACCGCGGAGCGCTTCGTCGACCTTGTCGCCATTGTCGGCGAGCTGACGCTCGGTGGTGTGGATCAGCGACTCGGCATTGTTCTTCGCCTCGGCCGCGGCACGGCGCTTCTTGTCCTCCTCGGCGAACGACTCGGCGTCGCGCACCATCTGGTCGATGTCGGCGTCGGAGAGACCGCCCGAGGCCTGGATGCGGATCTGGGTCTCCTTGCCGGTGCCCTTGTCCTTGGCCGAGACGTTGACGATGCCGTTGGCGTCGATGTCGAACGTCACCTCGATCTGCGGCACGCCGCGCGGCGCCGGGGGGATGCCGACCAGATCGAACTGGCCGAGCAGCTTGTTGTCCGCCGCCATCTCGCGCTCGCCCTGGAACACCCGGATCGTCACCGCCTGCTGGTTGTCGTCGGCGGTCGAGTAGACCTGGGTCTTCTTGGTCGGGATCGTGGTGTTGCGATCGATCATGCGCGTGAACACTCCGCCCAGCGTCTCGATGCCGAGCGACAGCGGGGTCACGTCGAGCAGCAGCACGTCCTTGACGTCGCCCTGCAGCACGCCCGCCTGGATCGCCGCGCCCATCGCGACCACCTCGTCGGGGTTGACGCCGGTGTGCGGGTCCTTGCCGAAGAACTGCTTCACGATCTCGCGCACGCGCGGCATGCGCGTCATGCCGCCGACCAGCACCACCTCGCTGATCTCATTGGCGGAGACGCCCGCGTCGGCCAGCGCCTTCTTGCACGGGTCGAGCGTGCGCTTGATCAGGTCCTCGACCAGCCGCTCAAGGTCGGCGCGGGTGATCGTCTTGACCAGGTGCTTCGGGCCGTTCTGGTCGGCGGTGATGAAGGGCAGGTTGACCTCGGTCGACTGCGCCGACGACAGCTCGATCTTCGCCTTCTCCGCGGCCTCCTTGAGGCGCTGGAGCGCGAGCTTGTCCTTGGTGAGGTCGATGCCCTCGTCCTTCTGGAAGCCCTGCGCGAGATAGTCGACGATCTTGTTGTCGAAGTCCTCGCCGCCGAGGAAGGTGTCGCCGTTGGTGGCCTTCACCTCGAACACGCCGTCGCCGATCTCGAGCACCGAGACGTCGAACGTGCCGCCGCCGAGGTCATAGACCGCGATCGTCTTGCCGTCCTGCTTGTCGAGGCCGTAGGCCAACGCCGCCGCGGTCGGCTCGTTGATGATGCGCAGCACCTCGAGACCCGCGATCTGGCCGGCGTCCTTGGTCGCCTGGCGCTGGGCGTCGTTGAAGTACGCCGGGACGGTAATCACCGCCTGCGTGACCGTCTCGCCGAGATACGACTCGGCGGTCTCCTTCATCTTCTGCAGCGTGTAGGCGCTGATCTGCGACGGGCTGTATTCCTTGCCGCCGGCGCTGACCCACGCGTCACCGTTCGGGCCGCGCACGATCTTGTACGGGACCAGCTCGGTGTCCTTGCGCGTGACGGGATCGTCGAAGCGGCGGCCGATCAGCCGCTTCACCGCGAAGATCGTGTTGTCGCCGTTGGTCACGGCCTGGCGCTTGGCGGGCTGGCCGATCAGCCGCTCGCCGTCCTTGGCGAAGGCGACGATCGACGGCGTGGTGCGCGCGCCCTCCGCATTCTCGATGACCTTGGCCTTGCCGCCTTCCATCACGGCCACGCACGAATTGGTGGTGCCGAGGTCGATCCCGATAACTTTTGCCATGAGTGCTTTGCCTAGCCCCTGCGTTGACGTGTAATGTTGCGGCGACGCCCCGTTACGGCAGCGCAACCGCGATGACGAAGCGCGATATAGGTGCGCGGTCGCGCCCCGCAAGATTGCGGCGGCCGTGTGGCGGGGGCGGCCGGGAACGATTGCCTGACTCGCGCGTGACCCGTATGACGCCGGTCATGCAGACCGCCCGCATCTACCAGCGCCCGAAGAACGCCATGCAGTCGGGCAAGGCCCGCACCGATCACTGGCAGCTCGAATTCGAGCCCGGCGAGCCCAAGAAGGCCGATGCGCTCACCGGCTGGGCCGGCAGCGGCGACACGCGCGACCAGATCAAGCTGGGCTTCCCGACGTGCGAGGCGGCAGTGGCGTATGCCGAGCAGCAGGGGTTGCGCTACACCGTTATCCCGACCCCGACAAAGACGCTCAAGCTACAGAGCTACGCGGACAATTTCCGGTAGGATCGGGCGGGGAGCGCGCCTGACGCCATGGACTGACCTGGGCGCCACATCGGGCGTGCGCACCGGGCCAAGGCGGAAGCTTGACGCGCCGCTTGCCCCTTAGCTGGCGTCATCCCGAACTCGTTTCGGGATCCACCGATCCGCGCACTTAGCGGTCGCGATGCCGGCGCACCAGTGGATCCTGAAACAAGTTCAGGATGACGGCAATGGTGTGAGGCAAAGCATCGAACGAGCTTGCGGACGTCACGGTGACGCGCCGCAGTGCCGCCTTCTACCGCTCCCCCAGCATCGCCTCTGGCCGTACCACCCGGTCGAACGTCGCCTCGTCCACCAGCCCCAGTTCCAGCCCGGCCTCGCGCAGTGTCTGCCCGCGCTCGTGCGCGTGCTTGGCGATCTTGGCGGCATTGTCATAGCCGATCTCGGGCGCGAGCGCGGTCACCAGCATCAGCGAGCGCTCGACCAGCTCGCCGATCCGCGCCTCGTTGGCGCGCAGCCCGTCGACGCAGCGCAGCGCGAAGCTCTCGCACCCGGTCGCTAGCAGGTCGATCGAGCGCAGCACCGCGGCGCCCAGCATCGGCTTGAAGACGTTGAGCTCGAGATGCCCCTGCGCGCCGCCCACGGTGACCGCGACGTGGTTGCCCATCACCTGCGCCGCCACCATCGTCAGCATCTCGCACTGGGTCGGGTTGACCTTGCCCGGCATGATCGAGCTGCCCGGCTCGTTGGCGGGCAGGTCGAGCTCACCGAGGCCACTGCGCGGCCCTGAGCCGAGCAGGCGGATGTCGTTGGCGATCTTGGTGCACGCCACCGCCAGCGTGTTGAGCACGCCCGAGAGATGGACGAGTGGATCGTTGCTGGCGAGCGCCTCGAAGAAATTCTCCGCCGGCGCGAAGGCCACGCCGGTGATCGCCGCGAGCTCGGCGGCGACGTCGCGCGCGAAGCCCTTGGGCGCGTTGAGGCCGGTGCCGACCGCGGTGCCGCCCTGCGCGAGCTTGTCGGTACCCTGCTCCACCGCGGGTTCGATCCGCTTGATGCAGCGGTACAATTGGTGCGCGTAGCCGGAGAATTCGTCGCCGAGCGTCAGCGGCGTCGCGTCCTGGAGGTGGGTGCGGCCGATCTTGACCAGCCCGGCCCATTCGCGCGCGCGCGCGTCAAGCGCGGCGTGCAGCCGCTCGACCGCGGGGATCAGCCGCTGGCGCACCGCGAGCGAGCAGGCGACGTGGAGCGCGGTGGGAAAACTGTCGTTGGACGACTGGCCGCGGTTGACGTCGTCGTTGGGGTGGACCGGCGCCTTGCCGCCACGCTGGCCGGTGAGAATCTCGTTGGCGCGGCCCGCGATCACCTCGTTGACGTTCATGTTGCTCTGCGTGCCGCTGCCGGTCTGCCAGATCACCAGCGGGAACTGGTCGTCGAGCAGCCCCTGCGTGATCTCCTGCGCCGCGGCCTCGATCGCCTCCGCCTTCTCGGCAGCGAGCCCGTGGCGGCGGTTCACCCGCGCCGCCGCCTGCTTCACCAGCGCGAGCGCGCGGACGATCTCGATCGGCATCCGCTCACGCGCGCCGAACGGAAAGTTCTCGAGGCTGCGCTCGGTCTGCGCACCCCAGTAGGCGCTGGCGGGTACCTCGATCGCGCCGAGCGCGTCGGTCTCGGTGCGGGTGGCGGCGGGTTCGGTGCGGGGGTCGGTCATGCCGGGTCAACTCGCCGGCCGCCGCGACGTTGCGCGATGCGTCGGCGGTGCCGACCCGCCGCGCCGCGCGAACTTCGGCACAGGCGCGCCCGCCCCGCCGCGGAAATCCGCACGCCAGGTCGTCGTCGCGGCGTCGGCAGGAGGGCGATCCGCCAGCATTTCCGTGGCTTTCCGGGCGCGTGGCAGCGGCGCTGGCGCGATCGCCCGACGCGCGTATCCTAGGATGACGAGACGTCCGACCGCCGGACGCAGGAGAGGCCCATGACCGTCATCCCCGCCGCCGCGCCGCCGCCCGCGCCGCGTCCCTTCTACCAGCATCTGTACGTCCAAGTGCTGGTCGCGATCGTCGCCGGCGCGCTGCTCGGCCATTTCCACCCGACGCTCGGCGCCGCGCTCAAGCCGCTGGGCGACGCCTTCATCAAGCTGGTGAAGATGGTGATCGCGCCGGTCATCTTCCTCACCCTGGTGAGCGGCATCGCGGGATTGAGCGAACTCCGCTCGGCCGGGCGGATCGCGCTCAAGGCGTTCGGCTATTTCCTGTTCTTTTCGACGCTGGCGCTGGTCGTCGGGCTGATCGTGGCCAATGTCGTCCAGCCCGGCGCGGGCATGAACGTCGATCCCGCCACGCTCGATACCGGCGCGGTGAAGGACTATGCCGCCAAGGCGCACGAGACCTCGCTGATCGGCTTCCTGCTCGCGATCATCCCGACCACGCTCGCCTCCGCGCTGGCGCAGGACAACATCCTTCAGGTGCTGCTGGTGGCGATCCTGGTCGGCGTGTCGATCAGCCTGGTCGGCGAGCCGGCGCGGCCGGTGCTAGAGCTCGTCGAGCGGCTCAACCTCGTCGTCTTCAAGGTCGTCGCGATCCTGATGCGCGCGGCGCCGATCGGCGCGTTTGGCGCGATCGCCTTCACGGTCGGCAAATATGGCGCGGGCAGCCTGGTCAACCTCGGCGGGCTGGTGCTCACCTTCTACGCGACCTCGCTGATCTTCGTGCTGGGCGTGCTGGGCGTGGTGGCGCGGCTGCACGGCTTCTCGATCCTGCGGCTGATCGCCTATCTCAAGGGCGAGCTGCTGCTGGTGCTCGGCACCTCCTCGTCCGAGCCGGCGCTCCCGGGGCTGCTGACCAAGCTGGAGGCGGCCGGGTGCGATCGCGGCGTGGTCGGGCTGGTGGTGCCGACGGGCTATTCGTTCAACCTCGACGGCACCAACATCTACATGACGCTCGCGGCGCTGTTCATCGCGCAGGCGTGCAACGTCGACCTGTCGCTCGGCCAGCAGCTGTTGCTGCTCGCGGTGGCGATGCTCTCGTCCAAGGGCGCAGCGGGGGTGACCGGCGCCGGCTTCATCACGCTGGCGGCGACGCTGTCGATCGTGCCGACCGTCCCGGTGGCGGGCATGGCGCTGATCCTCGGCGTCGACCGCTTCATGAGCGAGTGCCGCAGCCTCACCAACTTCGTCGGCAACGCGGTGGCCGCGATCGTGGTGGCGCGGTGGGAGAACAAGCTGGACCGCGCGCGACTCGATTCGGCGTTGCGCGGCGACCCGGCGCCTCTGGACGCTGTGCCGCCAGCTGCCGGATCACCCGCGCGGCCAATGGTTACCAACCAGGCCAGTTGATCTGCCTCAGGCTCGGAGCAACATCTTGTCTCCCGGGCGCCAGACGACGCAACGTGAGGACTGTTTCGGACGCCCGCCGCTAAGCTGAACTTCAACTGACGAAAAGATCATCTACCAACCATATTGGGTAAAAGGCACCTGTGCGACGGTTCCACCTTACCGTATAATGTACTCATTCCGCTGAAAAAGGCCTTGCGGAGGTCGGCGGGTTGCACGGCTATGCAGGGAGCTCGTGCAACCATTGGAAAACGCCGACACTCGTCTGTCTTTATTCGGGAATGATTGTCTTGACGGCGATGGTTACTCGATGTGAAAGGACCAGCACGGTGCCGAATTATGCGACGGCCGCGCGACGTCAGACTGACATGCCCCCCGCTCATGCCAGCGTTCGTCTCTCGATGCCCATTCATCAGAAGGTGCGGCTGATCGCCGAGCTGCATACCGGCATCAACATCGCCATGCTGCGGCCGCTGCGCGGCAACGTCGACCGTCTGCTCGTCCTGGCGCTACTGATGCGCACCGCGCTGACCAAGCCCGAGCGCGACGGCGCGATCTCGATCCACTCGGCGGCGCTGTCGCTCGGGCGGCCGTTCGAGACGGTGCGCCGCCACATCGCCGCGCTGATCGACTCGGGGCTGTGCCATCGGATCGACGCCGGGGTGACCATGTCGCCGCGCTTCTGGCGCAGCCGCTTCATCAAAGCCAAGCTGCGCTACGCGCACGATTGCTTCGTCCGCTTCGTGGCCGATGCCACGGCCGCGGGTGCGATCGAACTGCCGACGATCCGCTCGGTCGGCCAGTTCACCGAAACCGACGGGATCTGCGGGCTGCTCGATCTGGTGCTGGCGCTGGTCGATCAGAACCGCAACCTGTTCCCCGAGGCGGTGGACACCGCGATCTTCTCCGCGATCCTCCATGCCAACACGCAGCGCTTCGCCGCCGAAGGCGGTACGCTGGCGGCGCGCGGCGAGAGCGGCGCGACCTTCCGCCAGAGCCATGCCGTGCGCGTCGCCGCGATCGCGCGCGCGCTGTCGCTGCCCGACACCACGGTACGCCGCCGAATCGCCGCGATGACGGGGCCGAGCGGCCCGCTGATGCGCACGCGCTCGGGCACGTTGGTTGACCCGGCCTGGCTTGAACGCGCCAGCGCGATGGCGTGCGAGGCGCGTCACGGCTCGATGCAGCTGATCCTCAACCGCGTCGCCGCGGCGGGCTTCCCCTTCCACGCGCCCGCCTCGGCCTATCTGGGCGGACGACCGGAGACCCCACGGATTGATTGAGCGGCGGGTTCAGCCACGCGGTGGGCGCGGCACCAGCGCGGAGAGCACGCCGCGCATCGTGCGGACCTCCTGGCTGTTCCAGCCGGGCTTGGTCAGCATCGTCCGCAGCGTGCGCCGCGACGCCGGCGCGCGGTCGAGCGGGAAAAAATAGCCCGCCTCGTCGAGCAGCGCGTCAAGCTGCGCGATCATGCCGTCCAGCTCCTGCTGCGGCGCCGGCGGGGCGAGCTCGGTCTCGGGCGGGCTGGCGAGCGCCTGCCCCTTCGACCATTCATAGGCGACCAGGATCACCGCCTGGGCGAGGTTGAGGCTGCCGAACTCCGGGTTGATCGGCACCGTGACGATCGTCCGCGCCACCGCGACGTCGTCGGTCTCGAGCCCCGACCGTTCCGGGCCGAACAGGATGGCCGACCGGCCCGAGTGGGCGTGGATCGCGCGCGCGGCCACCGCGGGGGTGACGACGGGCTTGGTGACGCCGCGCTTGCGCACCGTGGTGGCGTAGACATGGGCGCAATCGGCCACCGCGTCGGCGACGCTGTCATACACGCGCGCGCGCTCGAGCACGACGTCGGCGCCCGAGGCGGCGGGGCCGGCCTGGGCATTGGGCCAGCCGTCGCGCGGCGCCACCAGGCGCAGCTCGGTCAGCCCGAAATTGAGCATCGCGCGCGCGGCCTTACCGATATTTTCGCCGAGCTGCGGGCGTACCAGCACGATGACCGGGGACGGGGCGGTGGCTGAGACCATTTCCTCCTGATTCATCGCCTGCCCCTCTTCCGTTCGGTTCGAGCCAGCATCGAGCGCAGCCGAGACGCGCGGTCGAGAACGCGCCGCCTCCGCGACCACCTCCCAGTCGGCGCGGAACAGCGCTTCCTTCTTCTTGCGCGACCAGTCTTTTACCTGGAGTTCGCGCTCGAGCGCCTGGGCGCTGGTGGCGAAATCCTGCGACCACATCAGCTCCACGGGCCGGCGGTCATGCGTGTAGCCGGGGATCGTGCCGGCCTGATGTTCGGCGACGCGGCGCTCCAGATCCTCGGTATGGCCGGTATAGTAGCTGCCATCGGCACAGCGCAGGATGTAGACGTAGAAGCTCATCGCTGGCCTATGTTCTCGACGGACGCATCTCGGCAAGCTCGATGCTGCTCGAACCGAACGGCGAGGGGAAGCGGCAGGCGCATCGGAGGGCGACGGTAGCGGGCGGAGATCAATCGCTGACCGGCACGGAAGCGGGCGCGCTGCCTCACCCCTCGCGCCCGGCCTCCTCGACGCTGCCGGCGAACTCCTCGAAGTCGCGCGCCTCGCTGAAGTCGCGGTACACGCTGGCGAAGCGGATATAGGCGACCGAGTCGAGCCCCTTGAGCCCGTCCATCACCATCTCGCCGATGCGCTTGGCCGAGATCTCGGCGTCCCCGCTGGTCTCGAGTTGGCGCTGGATGCCGCTCACCAGCTTCTCGAGCTGGATCGGCTCGACCGGGCGCTTGCGCGCCGCGATCGCGATCGAGCGGAGCAATTTCTCGCGATCGAACGGCTCACGGCGGTGCTCGCTCTTCACCACGGTCAGTTCGCGCAGCTGGATGCGCTCGAACGTGGTGAAGCGCGCGGCACAGCCCTCGCATTGGCGGCGGCGACGGATCGCCGCGCCGTCGTCGGTGGGGCGGCTGTCCTTCACCTGGCTCGCGTCATGGCCGCAGAACGGGCAGCGCATCTCAGTCGTTCACCCGTTGCAGCGCGCGCGGCTTAGAGCCCGCGGTTCTTGGTACCCTTGCGATAGGCATAGACCGCACCCGCGATCGCCCCGAACACCGGTCCGACGATCGGCACCGGGATCGCCACCACGGCACCGAGCGCGCTCCACTTCGCCATGCTCTTGCCCAGCCCGGGCGTGCCCTTGACGTTGCTCTGCACTTCGCGCGCCTTGTCGTCGAACGTCGCCATCGGCGAGTCTCCTATTGGTAGATCGGGAAGCGCGCACACAAAGCGCGCACACGGTCCCGAACGCTCGCCTCGACCTGCGGGTCCCCCGCCTCGCCCTTCTGCGCGAGACCGTCGAGCACGTCCGCGACCATGTTGCCGATCTCGCGGAACTCGCCCGTGCCGAAGCCGCGCGTGGTGCCAGCGGGCGAGCCGACGCGGATGCCGCTGGTCTTCACCGGCGGCAGCGGATCGTTGGGGATGCCGTTCTTGTTGCAGGTGATCCCGGCGCGCTCCAGCGCCTCGTCGGCATCGCGGCCGGTGACGCCCAGCGGGGTGAGATCAACCAGCGCGAGATGCGTGTCGGTGCCGCCCGAGACGAGGTCGGCGCCACGCTCCTTGAGCGTCGCCGCCAGCACCTTGGCATTCTCCACCACCGCGGCGGCATAGCCGCGGAACTCGGGGCGCAGCGCCTCGCCGAACGCCACCGCCTTGGCGGCGATGACGTGCATCAGCGGGCCGCCCTGCAGCCCCGGGAACACCGCCGAGTTGATCTTCTTGGCGATGGCCTCGTCGTCGGTGAGGATCATCCCGCCGCGCGGGCCGCGCAACGTCTTGTGCGTGGTGGTGGTGACGACATGCGCGTGGCCGAACGGGGTCGGGTGCACCCCGCCCGCGACCAGCCCCGCGAAATGCGCCATGTCGACCATGAAGGTCGCGCCGACCTGGTCGGCGATCGCGCGGAAGCGCGCGAAATCGATGTGGCGGGGATAGGCCGAGCCGCCCGCGATAATGACGCGCGGCTTATGCTCGGCGGCGAGCCGCTCGACCGCGTCATAGTCGATCAGATGCGTCTCGGCGTCGACGCCGTACTGCACCGCGTTGAACCACTTGCCGCTCAACGCCGCGCGCGCGCCATGGGTGAGATGGCCGCCGGCGTCGAGGCTGAGCCCCAGGATGGTGTCGCCCGGCTTGGCCAGCGCGAGCATCACCGCGCCGTTGGCCTGCGCTCCCGAGTGCGGCTGGACGTTGACGAAGCCGCAGCCGAACAGCTGCTTGGCGCGATCGATCGCGAGCTGCTCGACCTCGTCCGACGGGTGGCAGCCCTGGTAATAGCGCTTGCCCGGATAGCCTTCGGCATATTTGTTGGTGAACACCGAGCCTTGCGCCTCGAGCACCGCACGGCTGACGATATTCTCGCTGGCGATCAGCTCGATCTGGGTCTGCTCGCGGGTCAGCTCATGCTCGATCCCGGCGAACACCGCGGGATCGGCCTCGGCGAGGCCGCGGTCGAAGAAGCCGTCGGGCGCAGCGGTGAGCTGGTGGGCGGGGTTGGTGCTCATACGGGCTCCTTGAGCATGTCGACGCGGGCGGCGTGGCGCCCGCCGAGGAAATCGGTCGCGAGGAAGGTGGCGACGCATTGCTTGGCCATGTCGAGGCCGATCAGTCGCGCGCCGAGCGCGATCGCGTTGACGTCGTTGTGGCTGCGCGCGAGCGCGGCGGAATAAGGCTCCGACACCAAGGCGCAGCGCACGGCCGGGTTGCGGTTCGCCGCGATCATGATGCCGATGCCCGACCCGCACAGCGCGATGCCGCGCTCGACCCGGCCCGAGGCGATCGTCTCGGCGAGGACGCGGCCATAGTCCGGATAATCGACGCTGGCCGTACCATCGGTGCCGAGGTCGGTAACGGCGTGGCCCTGCTCGTTGAGCCAGGCCTTGAGCTCCTGCTTGAGCGCGAAGCCGGCATGGTCGGTAGCGATGGCGACTCGCACGGGATCACTCCTCCGGGCGCGGGCGGACGATCGCCCGCGATCCCCGCCGGGTGCCTCCCGGGCGCGGCGCAGTCAAGCGCGAATGGGGCGCGGCGCGGCTTACCCCTTCTTCGCCGCGATATAGCGATCGACCTGCTCCTCCAGCACGCCGAGCGGCAGCGCGCCCTGGCTCAGCACCGCTTCGTGAAAATCGCGGATGTCGAACGTGGGGCCGAGTGCGCGCTCGGCGCGCGCGCGCAGCTCGGCGATCTTGAGCTGGCCGACCATGTAGCTGGTCGCCTGCCCCGGCCAGTTGAAGTAGCGGTCGACCTCGCGCGCGATATCGGTGTCCGACACCGAGCTGTTGGCGCGGAAATAGGCGATCGCCTGGTCGCGCGTCCATCGCTTGGAATGAATGCCGGTGTCGAGCACCAGCCGGATCGCGCGCCACACCTGGAGCGACAGCATGCCGAAGCGATCGTATGGCGTCTTGTACACGCCCATCTCGTCGGCGAGCCGCTCCGAATAGAGCCCCCAGCCCTCCATATAGGCGCCGTAGCCGCCGAACTTGCGGAACTTGGGCAGATCGGCCAGCTCCTGCTGGCGCGCGATCTGGAAATGGTGCCCCGGCGCGCCCTCGTGCGCGGCGATGCCCGCGACCTGCACCTTCTGCGTCTGGTTCATGTCGACCAGATTGACATAATAGATGCCGGGCCGCGTCCCGTCCGCGGAAGGCGGGTTGTAGAAGGCCGTGGAGGCGGTGCCCTCGCGCCACTTCTCCACCGCGCGCACCTCCAGCGGCGCCTTGGGCAGCACCCGGAAATAGCGCGGCGCCGCGGCCATCACTCCCGCGATCACCGCGCGCGCGTCGCCGAGATACTGCTCGCGACCTGCCGCGGTGTTGGGATATTTGAGCGACGGGTCGGTGCGGACCTTGTCGAAGAACTGCTCCAGCGTGCCGGTGAAGCCGACCTGGCGCTTGACGGCCTCCATCTCGCCACGGATCGCCGCCACCTGCTGCAGCCCGAGCTGGTGGATCTGCTCGGCGCTGAGATCGGTGGTGGTCGATTCGCGCAGCCGGTCGGCGTAATAGGCCGCGCCGTCCGGCAGGTGCCAGGCGCCGTAATTGCCCGTCGCCTTGGGCGCGATCTCGTCCAGCGCCGCGATCAGCACGGTATAGCCCTGGCGGAACGGACCCTTGAGCGCGGCGGTGGCGTCGGCGAGCAGCTGCGCCTTGGTCGCGGCGGGGGCGTCGAGCGCGCTCACCTTCTTGCGGAAGTCGGCGAGCAGCGTCGAATCGGCGCCGGCGTCGAACGGCGCGCCGGTGACGACCTTGAGCGCGTCGGCGCGCGCCGGGGCGAAATTGACCTGGTTGGGGATGATCCCCTTGGCCGCCTGGGCGCGCATCGTCGCGGCCACCTCGCGCATCACGCGCTCGGTGTCGCGCAGCCGCGCGACATAGGCCTGCGCGTCGGCGACGGTGTCGACGCGGTGGTTGTTGATCAGCAGCACCGGGATCGACCCCGCCGGGCTGCCGTTGGTCGAGACCGGGAAGCGCAGCTGGCGGAAGCGGAACGAGGCGCGGTCGCGCGCCACCTGCTCCTCGAACAGCCGGTAGCTGACCCGCGCCGACTCGCCGAGCTGCGCGGGGCGGAAGCGGCGGTGCAGCACGGCGAGCTGGCGCTCGGCGAGGTCGCGCGCGCGCACCTGCGCGGCGTCGGTGTAATCGTCGAGCCGGTCCTCGCTGGTCTTGAGGCCGAGCTGGGTCTGGCCCTCGGGACTGAGCGCGAGCTGCTCGTCGAACGCCTGGTCGAGGAAGGCGAGCAGCGCGCGATCGGCCGCCTGGGTCGCGGCGGTGGGCGCCGCGGGCGGGGCGGCCTGCGGCGCGGGCGCGGCGGCGACCAGCGCGAGGGTCGAGGTCAACAACAGCGCGGCGTTCAGGCGCATTCACTCTCTCCCGGTGCGACGCGCCTACATGTCGCGCGCAACCGGGCGGCGCAATGGTCGCGCGTCAGGGCTTCTTGGGCAGCAACAGGTCGACCACCTGCTTGAGCGGATCGAGCGGGCCCGGAAGCGGCTTCTTGGCGGCATCGTCCGCCGCCTTCTGCGCGGCCTTGGCGGCGTCGTCGGCGGCCTTCTGTGCGTCGCGCGCCGCCTTCTCCTGCTCCTTGGCCGCATCGGCCGCGGCCTTGGCGGCCTGATCCGCTGCCTCCTTGGCCGCCTTGTCCGCGTCCTTGGCCGCCTTGTCGGCGTCGCGGGCTGCCTTCTCCGCGTCCTTGGCGGCCTTGTCGGCGGCGGCCTTGGCGGCCTGATCGGCGGCCTTCTGCGCCTGGTCGGCGGCCTTGGCGGCGTCCTGCGCCGCCTTCTGCGCGGCGGCGTCGGAGAGCGCCTTGGCGGCATCGCGCGCGGCCTTGGCGATCGCCGCCTGCACCGCTGCGGCGGCGGCGTTGCCGGCGCCCTTGGCGGCGCTGTCGGCCTGCGCCTGCGCCTGCGCGGCCTGCACCGCCGATGCCGCGGCGGCGGCTTGCGCCGCCTGGGCCTGGCTCGCCGCCGCCGCCTGGGCCACGGCATCGCCCGAGGCTTGCGCCGCAGTCTGCTGCGCCACCATCGCGGCGGCCAGCGTCGCGGCGTCGGCAGCCGCCTGACGTGCCGCCTCGGCCGCGTGCGCGGTCGCGCTTGCGGTCGCCTCGGCCTGAACCTGTGCTGCCGCCGCCGTCGCCTGCTCGGCGGCCGCCTTGGCCTGCGCATCGGCCATCGCGACCTGCTCCGCCGCGATCTGCTGCTGCGCGACGAGCGCCGCCTGCGCCGCCTGCGCGCTCGCCTCCGCCTGCGCGGCGGCGGCGGCGCGTGCCGCCGCGGCCTGTTCCTGCTCCACGCCGGCCTGCGCCGCCGCGAGCGCGGAGGACTGCGCCGCAACTTCGGTCGCGCGTGCCTGTGCCGCCGCCTCCACCGCGGCACGGTCGGCGCCGGCCTTGACCTCGGCCGCCGCGGCACTCTCGGCCGCGCTCTTCGCCGCCGCCGCGCTCGCACTCGCCTGTTCGGCACGCGCGCCGGCCACTTCGGCGGCCATCTCGACCACCTTGACCGTGGTGGTCGACGCCTCGGTGGCGGTGCGGGTCGCGCTCGCCACCGCCGCGAGCGCCGCGCTGGCGCCGCCCGCCGCCGCGGTGGTGCCCTGGACGAGCCCGCCGGTGGTGTCCGCCAATGCCACCGGGGCGGCGTAAACTGTCTCACTCACCGCGACGACCGTCGGCGCGGCTATCACTGGCGCGGCGCTCGCCGCCACCGGCTCTGCGGCGACGGTTGGGGCGACGGCGGCAAGCGCCGTTGGCGCCGCTTCGTCGACTGGGGCAGCCGCCGGCTCGGGCGCCGCGGCGGTCTCGAGCGCAACGGGCAGCGCCGGCGCAGGCGCCTCCTTGGGCCGCGCCGGCGACTCGATCACACGGCGCACGCCGTCGCGCTCGATCGCCATGCGGAAGCGGTCGTCAGCGCCGACCTGCGCCACCGCCCCCGGGGTCAGCAGGTCGTGCGCGCCGCCGTCGCTGGTGGCGACCTCGACCGCGCCCTCGATCACCTGCAGCGCGCTGCCGGCGCCGCCGACGCTGACGCTGAAGGTCGTCCCCTTCACCACCGCGGCGAGATACGGCGTCTGCACCTCGAAATGCGGCGTCATCTTCTTCTTGATCATGAAGACGACGTTGCCGAACTCTTCGACGATCCGTGTCATCCCCTTGGCCTCGGTCGCCGCGGGCAGCGTCAGCCGCGAACCCGGCGCGACCAGCATGAACTCGGTGCCGCGCACCAGCACCGCGCGCGCCCCCTTGGCGGTGGTGACCGTGTCGCCCGCCGCGATCGCACTGCCGCGCGTGGCGACCTTCGACACGCCCGCGCGCGTCACCTGCACGTCGCCCATTGCCTCGCTGATCCGCCAGCCGGCGGTGCCGGCGCTCGCGGACGGCGCGAAGATGGCGGTGGAAGCGGCGAGCAGCGCCACGATCGGCTTACGCATTTGATTCTCCCTCGGCCCGCCAGGCGCGCCGACTCAGTCGAGTAGAAGGAGAGCGTTGCGAACAACTTAGGGCGGCTGGTTAATGAAATGGCGCGGCTGAAGTAACCAAATCGGAACCCGCTCCCGCCTAGGTCGCGTCGCGACAACAGGGGCGTTCGCATGCGAGCTACTATCACGATCCGTCTGGCGCTGCTGGGCAGCGCCGCGCTGGCGGCCATGCCCGCCGCGGCACAGACCGCGCTTGACCGCGCCGACCCGACGATCGCGGCGCGCGCGCTGCCGCGCCCCTCGCTCGAGCAGCCCGAGCGCGCGCGGCCGACCGAGGTCGAGGCCGCCAGCCGTGCCGCCGCCGGCGCGGCGCTGACCCCGCCGGTGCGCGCGGTGCGCGTGCGCGGTGCGGACCGCGTGCCCGAATCGGCCTATGCGGTCGCGGTGACGCCGGTGATCGGCCGCGCGCTCGACCGCGCCGCGCTGGCGACGCTCGCCGGCCAGGTGGCAAGCGCCGTGCGCGCGCGCGGCTACCCCTTCGCCACCGCGTCGATCGCGGCGCAGCCGATGGCCGACGGCGTGCTCGCGGTCGAGGTCGAGCTCGGCCGCATCGACGCGGTGCGCGTGATCGGCGCGCGCAGCGAGGCCGCGGACACGCTGCTGGTCCACGCGCTCACCGGGCGCGGCGCGGTCACGCAGAAAATGCTCGAGCGCGCGCTGCTGCTGGTCGGCGACGTCCCCGGCGTGCGCGTGACCGACACCCGCTACGTCCGCCAGGACGGCTTCGGGATCCTGCTGGTGACGATCGCGAGCGACCGCGCCAGCGCCTATGCGCAGCTCGACAACCGCGGCAGCGCCGAGGTCGGCCCGGTACGCTCCACCCTGCTCGCGAGCCTGCGCGGGCTCGCGGGCGACGGCGACGAGCTCGCGCTGATCGTCGCGCAGACTCCCTTCCAGCCGAGCGAGTTCGCCTTCCTGCGCGCGCGCTACGCCGCGCCGGTCGACTCGGCCGGCTCGGTGCTGGCCGTGGCCGGCTCGGTCGCGCGCTCCAACCCCGGCGCCGCGCTGGCGCCGCTCGACGTGGTCGGGCGCAGCGGCGACCTGTCGGTGAGCTACGTGCGTGCGCTGGTGCGCACCCGCGCGCGCAGCCTGTGGGGCAGTGCCGAGCTGCGCGCGGTGACGGTGACCCAGACGCTCAAGGGCGCACGGCTGCGCCGCGATCGGCTCGCCACCGCGACCGCCTCGCTCAACGGCCAGGCGACCGTCGCCGGCGGCACGCTGCGCGGCGAGCTCGCCGGCGTCGTCGGGCTGCCGCTCGCCGGGGTGAGCCACGCCGGCGACGCGCTGCTGTCGCGCGGCGACGGCGACGCGCGCTTCGTGCTGGCGACATGGCAGATGGACTATACGCGCCGGCTCGGCGGGCCGTTCAGCGCGGTGCTGGCGGGGGCGGCGCAGCTCGCCTCGCGCCCGTTGCTCGCCACCGCCGAGATCGGGCTCGGCGGCCCCGGCTTCGCTCGCGGCTACGACTATGCCGAGCGCACCGGCGATCAGGGCGCGATGGCCTCGGCCGAGCTCCGCGCCGACGCCGGGCGCGTGGTGCCCGGCGTGATCGACCGCGCACAGGGCTATGCCTTCGTCGACGGGGGGCATGTGAGCAACCTGCGCGACGGGTTCGGCGGCGGGACGCTGGCCTCGACCGGGCTGGGCGTGCGCGCCGGCGCGGGTCGACTTGACGGCATGGTCGAGGTCGCCTTCCCGCTCAACGCCGACCGGTTCGACACCGGCAACCGCCGGCCGCGCATCTCGCTGCGGTTGTCGCGGGTGTTCTGATGCGGGGCGGCAGGCAAGTTGAGGCGCATGGGAATGCGAGCGTGGCACAGCGCCATCTTCTTCCCGCAGCTCCCACCCCGGCGGACGCCGGGGTCCAGGTGGGGAACGACGGGGTAAACTCGCAGCGGTCCGCCCAACCGGCTCGCGGCGTGCGCCGGGGTGGTGCGTGGGGGGAAGCGGGCGGCTTGGTGCAAGCTGCCATGCTCGCGGGCGGGGCAGGTGCGCCTCTCGCCACCAGCCGCCGGGCGCAGCCTGCATGCTGAGCCCCCGCCGCCGCCGCCTGCTGCGTCACCGCCGCGCCCTCGCGCTCGCCGCCGCGCTCACGCTCGCGCTGCTCACCGCGCTCAGCGGGCTGGGCGCGCGGGTCGATCGACTGCTCGATCCGCCGCGCTCCGCCGCCTGGGTGCACGCGCCGAGCGGGCAGGTCGTCGTCGTCGAGATGGATGCCGCCAGCGTCGCCGCGATTCGCGAATGGCCCTGGTCGCGCGACCATTATGCGCGCGCGGTCGACCGGCTGCGCGCCGCGGGCGCCGCCTCGATCACCTTCGACGTCGACTTCTCCTCGGCCGGCCCCGGCGCAGGCGATGCCGCGCTGGCGCGGGCGATCGGACGTGCACCCGGCCTGATCGCGCTGCCCACCTTCGCGCAGCGCGCGCGCTCGGACGACCGCCGCACGATCGACTCGCTGCCGCTGCCCGCACTGCGCGCCGGTGCCGCGCTCGCCTCGGTGAGCATGCAGCCCGACGCCGACGGCATCGTCCGCCGCGCGCCGTTCGGCACCGTCACCGGGAAGATGCCGCGACCGTCGCTCTCCGCACTGATCGCGCACCGCTCGGGCGCAGCCGACACTTTCTTCCCGATCGACGGCGGGATCGATCCGACGCGGCTGCCGCGACTGAGCTTCGTCGCGGTGCGGGACGGTCGCTTCGACCCGGCCGCGGTTCGCGGGCGCGACGTACTGATCGGCGCCACCGCGATCGAGATGGGCGATCGCTACGCCACGCCGCACTGGGGTGTGATCCCCGGCGTGGTGGTGCAGGCGCTCGCCGCCGAGACGCTGCTCGCGGGCGTGCCGGCCGAGCGCAGCAGCGCGCTGCCGCTGCTCCTCGCGCTGCTGCTCGCCGCGCCGATGCTGCTGGTGCGGCGCGGCGCCGTTGCCGCGGGGCTCGCGTTGGCCGCGCCGGTGACGCTGTTCGCGGTGGCGGTATGGGCGCAGGTCGCAGGCCAGGCGGTGTTCCCGCTCGCCCCCGCGCTGGTGCTGGTGGTCGCGACCGGGCTGGCGCGCGGCGCGCTCGATCTCGCGCGCCGCTTCGAGCGCCAGCGCCGCGTCGACGAGGACACCGGTCTGCCCAATCGCCGTGCGCTGCTGCACGACAGGGACGCTGCCGTGCCGACGCCGCTGCTGGTGGCGTCGCTGGGCAACGCCGACGCGCTCATCACGCTGCTGGGCGAGCGCGCCGGGCACGACCTGCTGCTGCGGATCGCCGACCGGCTGCGCGCGACGGTGGGCGCCACCGTCTATCGTGTCGGCGAACGGCTGCTCGCGGTCGACGCGCCGGGCGACGACGTCGAGGAGCTGGTAATGGCGCTGCGCGCGACGCTGACCGAGCCGGTCGAGATCCTCGGCCGCCGCGCCGACGCCGCGGTGCATCTCGGCGTCTCGGCGGGCGAGGGCACGATCCACGACCGGCTGGTGAGCGCGACCCGCGCCGCCGACGCCGCTGCGGCCGCGGGCACGTTCTGGCGCCACGCGCACGTCGATGCCGAGGCGCTGGAGCGGCGGCTGGTGCTGATGGGCGAGCTCGATCAGGCGATCGCCGCCGGCGAGATCGAGGTTCATTACCAGCCCAAGCTCGCGCTTGCGACCGATCGGGTCGCCAGTGCCGAGGCGCTGGTGCGGTGGCGCCACCCGGTACGCGGGATGATCCGCCCCGACCTGTTCATCCCGCTCGCCGAGCAGACCGACCGCATCGGCGCACTGACGCTCCACGTGCTCGCGCGCGCGGTGGCCGACCTCGCCGACTGGCGCGCGCGCGGGCACGACGTCTCGGTCGCGATCAATCTCTCCGCGATGCTGATCGCCGAGCCGGGGTTCAGCGCCGCGGTCGACACGTTGCTCGACGCGGGCGCGGTGCCGGCCGACCGGCTGATCTTCGAGGTGACCGAGTCCGCCACACTGGCCGACCCGGAGCGCGCCGCCGCGCAGCTGCGCCACTTTCGTGCCAAGGGCGTCGCGATCTCGATGGACGATTACGGCACGGGCCAGTCGACGCTGACCTACCTGCGCGAGCTGCCGCTGTCCGAGCTCAAGATCGATCGCAGCTTCGTCCAGCACGCGCATCTCAATCCGGCGGACGCGCTGATGGTGCGCTCGACGATCGACCTCGCGCACGGGCTCGGGCTCAAGGTGGTGGCGGAAGGGATCGAGGAGCCGGGCTGCCTCGCGCTGCTGCGCGACGCCGGCTGCGACCTGGTGCAGGGCTATCTGATCGGGCGGCCGATGGTGGCGGACGCCTTCGTCGCCACGCTGGAACAGCGCGTCGCGGCGTGAAGCGGGCGTCGCGGCACGGGCGGACGGCGACCGTTCACCCCAGCGCGCGGCGGTACAGCGCGAGCGTCCACGCCACGCTCTGCAGGAAGAGCGCCGGATCGTAGCGCGGCCCCTCGTCGCGCAGAAAGGCGTGCGGCGCGTTGGCCTCGTGCCACTCGTAGCGCGCCCCCACCTCCTCCAGCCGCGCGCGGATCGCCTCGCGCCCGGCGAAAGGAACATGCGGGTCCTGCCGCCCCCAGACGAACATCGCCTCGGCCTGGAGCGCGTCCATGCGCGCCAGGCTATCGTCGGCGCGGCCCTCGCCCAGCGTACCCGAGTGGATGTCGGTGGCGTAGAAACAGGCAGCGGCGCCGACGCGCGGGTCGAGCGCGGCGCGATAGGCGAGGTGCCCACCGAGGCAGACGCCGAAGGTGGCGAGCCGCCCGTCGCACGCCGGATGCGCCGCCAGCGCGGTGAGCGCAGCGCGCGAATCGGCGTCGTACTGCGCCACCGGCTTGGTGATCTTCAGCGCGTTGCCGCGATCGGTGCCGGGCTGGTCGTAGGCCAGTACCGTGCCGGCAGGCTCGTACTCGTGGTAGACCTCGGGCACCGCGACGACATAGCCGTTGCCCGCCAGCAACGTGGCGAGCCGGCGGATCGGCGCGGTCACCTGGTAGATCTCGGAGAAGAACAGCACGCCGGGGAAGCGCCCGTCGATCGCGGGGCGGAACAGATGGGTGCGCATCGTCCCCGCGCCGGGCACCGCCACGTCCTGATATTCGTCGCTGCGCACGATCATGGTCGCTGTCCCCTGGTAGTGGCACGTCGCTGTGGCAGCGTGGTGGCGGTGGGGCAAGGCGGGCAGGCGACGGGAGCGGCGAGCGGTGCCCGGGATCGCGGCGTCGCGGGCTCTTTCCCTTGCCGCCGGACACTATGCTTCATATACGCCCCGTATCGCTCACCAGCCAAGGACCAGACCGATGGGCATCGTCAAGATCGACGACGAGCTGCACGCCGAGGCGCGCCGCGCCAGCGCGGTGATGTGCCGCTCGATCAACGCTCAGGCCGAGTTCTGGATGACGATCGGCATGCTTGCCGAGGCCCATCCGACGCTCAGCTTCAACGAGATCGTGCGCCGCCGATACGAGTCGGCGCAGTTGCGCGCCGTCGCTGCCTAAGATGGTCAAGACGCCCGACGAACTGGCGCTGATGCGGGTCTCCGGGCGACTGCTCGCCGCGGTGTTCGAGATGCTCGACCGCCAGCCGCTCGCCGGCCTGTCGACCCTCGCAGTCAACGACCTGGTCGAGCGTTACATCACCGTTGACCTGCAGGCGCGCCCCGCGAGCAAGGGGCAGTACGGCTTCCAGTACGTGCTCAACTCCTCGCGCAACCAGGTGGTGTGCCATGGCGTGCCCGACGCCGCCGAGATCATCCGGGACGGCGACATCGTCAACTTCGACGTCACCCTGGAGAAGAACGGCTATATCGCCGACTCCAGCAAGACCTACGCCGTCGGCAGCGTGGCGCCCGCGGCGCGGCGGCTGGTGCAAGTGGCGCAGGCGGCGATGTGGCAGGGGATCGGCGCCGTGCGTCCGGGCGCGCGGCTCGGCGACATCGGCGCCGCGATCGAGCGTCACGCCAAGAAGCACGGCTATGCGGTGGTACGCGAGTTCTGCGGCCACGGCATCGGGCGCGAGATGCACGAGGAGCCACAGGTGCTCAACTTCGGTCGCCCCGGCACCGGGCCGGCGCTGCGTGAGGGCATGGTGTTCACGGTCGAGCCGATGCTCAACCAGGGCAGCCGCCGCGTCGACACGCGCGCCGACGGCTGGACCGTGGTGACGCAGGACGGCAAGCTCTCGGCGCAGTTCGAGCATACGGTGGCCGTGACCGCCAGTGGCGTCGAGGTGCTGACGCTGCGCGGCGACGAGCGGCGGGTCGTCTAGATCGTTGCTGGCTAACGTTACATCGTGCTCCGGCGAACGCCGGAGCCGAGGGCCGGAAGCGGTCGGCCTGTGGCTCTGGGCGCCTGCTCGCGCACGAGCACGTCAGCTCGCAATCGGGTAATCGGCGGCCACGGAGCTCACGCCACCGCGACGGGTGCCTCCTCGGCCTCCTCGCTCTCGGCCGCCTGGCGCGCCCACATCGCGGCGTAGAGCCCGTCGCGCGCCAGCAGCTCGGCGTGGCTGCCGCGCTCCACCACGCGCCCCGCCTCCAGCACCACGATCTGGTCGGCATGAACGATGGTGGAAAGCCGGTGCGCGATCACGATCGTGGTGCGCCCGCGCTCGATCGCGGCGAGCGTCTCCATGATCTCGCCCTCGGTGCGACTGTCGAGCGCGCTGGTTGCCTCGTCGAGGATCAGCAGCGGCGGATTTTTCAGCAGCGTCCGCGCGATCGCCACCCGCTGCTTCTCGCCGCCCGAGAGCTTGAGCCCGCGCTCGCCGACGCGCGTCTGGTATCCCTCGGGCTGGCGCTCGATGAAGCCGGCGATCGCCGCTCCGCGCGCCGCGGCGGCGACGTCGCCCGCGCCCGCGCCCTCGCGCCCGTAGGCGATATTGTAGCCGATCGTGTCGTTGAACAGCACCGTGTCCTGCGGGACGATGCCGATCGCGGCGCGCAGCGAGTCCTGCCGCACGCGCGCGACATCCTGTCCGTCGATCGTGATCCGTCCCTGGTCGACGTCGTAGAAACGGTAGAGCAGCCGCGCCAGCGTCGACTTGCCCGCGCCCGACGGGCCGACCACCGCGCAGGTGGTCCCCGCAGGGACGTCGATGTCGATCCCCTTGAGGATCGGCATCCCCGCATCATAGCCGAACGCCACGCCCTCGAAGCGGACATGCGCGTCGCGCACCGTCAGCGCGGGCGCGTCGGGCGCGTCGACCACTTCGGGCGGCGTGTCGATCAGGTCGAACATCGCGCCCATGTCGATCACGCCCTGGCGGATCGTACGATACACCATGCCGAGCAGGTCGAGCGGGCGGAACAGCTGCGACAGCAGCGTCGATACCAGCACCACGTTGCCCGCGGTGAAGCGCCCCTGGCTCCACCCCCAGGCGACCCAGGCCATGCCGGCGGCGAGCATCAGGTTGGTGATCAGCGCCTGGCCGATGTTGAGCCATGCCAGGCTGTTCTCGCTCTTCACCGCGGCCTCGGCGTAGGAGCGCATCGCACCGTCGTAGCGCTTCGCCTCGCGCTCCTCGGCGCCGAAATACTTGACCGTCTCGAAGTTGAGCAGCGAGTCGACCGCATGCGCCACGGCGCCCGTGTCGAGATCGTTCATCCGCTCGCGCAGCGAGGAGCGCCAGTCGGTGACGGTGCGCGTGAACCAGATGTACAGCACCACCATCGCCAGCGTCGCGACGACCAGCTGCCAGCCGAACTTGACCTGGAAGATGCCGAGCACCAGCACCAGTTCGAGGATCGTCGGCGCGATGTTGAAGAGCAGGAAATAAAGCATCGTGTCGATGCTCTTGGTGCCGCGCTCGACCACCTTGGTGACCGCGCCGGTGCGGCGTTCGAGGTGGAAGCGCAGCGAGAGGCGGTGGAGGTGGCGGAACACGCGCGCCGCCAGCCGCCGCGTCGCCTCCTGCCCGACCTTCTCGAACACGGTGTTGCGCAGATTGTCGAACAAGGTGGTGCCGAAGCGCGCCGCGGCATAGCCGACCACCAGCAGCACGATCAGCGACACCGGCGTGGTCGGCACCGCCATGCCGTCCACCGCGCCCTGCAGCGCGAAGGGCGCGCCATAGACCTGCACCAGCTTGGAGACGACCACCAGCGCCAGCGCCCCCGCGACACGCAGCTTCATCCCCGGCGAGTCGCTCGGCCAGAGATCGGGGAGGAAGCGGCGAAGCGTCGGCAGCAGCGGACGCTCTGTGCCGGGGGCGGCGGGACGATCAGGAGGCATGTGCCTGAGATGTCGTGTGCCGGAACGGGAGCGTCAACCGTCGCGTGCGAATCGGAACGTCGCGTCACAGCGATCGTTTTTTACGCCGAACGGAGGCGGTAATGGACGCGGTGTTCTACGTGATGGCGATCATGGGCTGCGGCGACGGCGCGAGCGCCTGCGCCGAGGCGCGCGTCGCACCCGCGCGTTACGCCACGGTGCAGCAGTGCGAGGCGGCGATGGCCGACGTGCTCGCGCGCAACACCGATCTCGACTTCCCCGTGGTGAGTGCGGCGTGCCGACGCAACGGAGCGCAATGGGTCGAGCGTGACGCGGGCAAGCAGCGGGGGTGAGCGAGATCCCTGCCACACGCGGCACGTAGATCCTCTTCGCTCGCGCGGAGGGGACCAGCCGCAAGCTGGTGAGGGGGGTTTCGCAAACGGCCGGCGCATTGGCGGAGAGCCCCTCCACCACCCCGCTGCGCGTGGCGGTCCCCCTACCCGCCGAGCGGGGAGGATCGGGTGATCCTACCGCACCGCAGTCACGAAATAATCGAGCGCGGTCGAGCTCCCCAGCGCGAAGCCCCTCGCTCCCAGCGTCAGCCCGGTGACGTCGGTCACCCGCAGCCCCGCCGCCGCGATCATCGCCCCCAGCTCATCCGGTGTCAGGAACTTGTCCCAGTCGTGCGTCCCGCGCGGAATCTGGCCCAGCGCCTCGGCCGCCTCGACCAGCGCAGCGCGGGACAGCCAGGTGCGGTTGGGCGTGCTCATCACCAGCAGCCCGCCCGGCGTCACCGCGCCCGCCAGCCCCGCCACGAAGGCGCGCGCGTCGGCGACATGCTCGACCACCTCGAGCGAGGCGACCAGATCGAAGGTCTCGGCCGCCACCGCCTCGACCCCGCCGGCGCGATAGTCGATCGTCAGCCCGCTCTGCGCCGCATGGTCGCATGCCACCGCGATGCTCTCCGCCGCCGCGTCGACCGCGGTCACCGCCGCGCCCAGCCGCGCCAGCGGCTCGGCAAGCAGCCCCGCGCCACACCCCATGTCGAGCACGCGCTTCCCCGCCAGCGGCGCGAACGACCGGTCGTCGAGGTCCCAGTGGCGGTCGATCGCGGCGCGCAGATAGCGCAGCCGCACCGGGTTGAGCCGGTGCAGCATTGCCGACGACCCTGCCGGGTCCCACCAGTCGCGCGCCAGCCGACCGAAGTGGGTCGCCTCTTTCGCCAGCACCGAGGCGTGATGCGGCGAAGTGGTTGCGGTTGTTACGCTTGCGTCGGTCATGCGTGCTTCCTATCAGGACGCCCCTCTTCACCCAAGGCGTTTGGACACGGCAGTGGCGCGGATCGTCATGAAGTTCGGCGGCACCTCGATGGCGGGGATCGAGCGCATCCGCTCGGTCGCGGCGCGGGTGAAGCGCGAGGCGGCCGCGGGCAACCAGGTGGCGGTGGTGGTCTCGGCGATGGCGGGCGAGACCGATCGGCTGGTCGGCTTCTGCCGCGAGGCGTCGCCGTTGTACGACCCGCGCGAATATGATGTCGTGGTCTCCGCGGGCGAGCAGATCACCAGCGGGTTGCTCGCGATCGCACTGCAGGCGATCAACGTGCCGGCGCGTTCGCTGCTCGGCTGGCAGCTGCCGATCCGCACCGACACCGCCTTCGCCAAGGCGCGGATCGACACGATCGACACCGACGCGCTGGAGGAGAGCTTCGCCGCCGGCGCGGTGGCGGTGATCCCGGGCTTCCAGGGTGTCGCGCCGGGGCAGCGCATCACCACGCTCGGGCGCGGCGGCTCGGACACCTCGGCGGTGGCGGTCGCAGCGGCGATCCGCGCCGACCGCTGCGACATCTATACCGACGTCGACGGCGTCTACACCACCGATCCGCGCATCGTGCCGCGCGCGCGCAAGCTCGCCAAGGTAACCTACGAGGAGATGCTCGAGCTCGCCTCGGTCGGCGCCAAGGTGCTCCAGACCCGCTCGGTCGGGCTGGCGATGAAGGAGAAGGTCCGCGTCCAGGTGCTGTCGTCGTTCACCGGCCGCGCCGACGGGGATGGAGCACCGATGGCGGACACCTTGCCCGGCACGATGATCGTGGGCGAAGAGGAGATCGACGACGTGGAACGCCAGCTCATCACCGGCATCGCGCATGACAAGAACGAGGCCAAGATCACGCTGACGCGCGTGCCCGACCAGCCCGGCACGGTGGCGAGCATCTTCGAGCCGCTCGCGGCGGCGAACATCAACGTCGACATGATCATCCAGAACATCGCGCACCAGAGCGCGAGCAACGGCGCGAGCAGCACCAGCGCGACCGACGTGACGTTCACCGTGCCCGCCGCCGACCTGGCGCGCTCGATCGAGGCGCTCAACCAGGCGCGCGAGACGATCGGCTTCGGCGAGCTGATCCACGACACGCGCGTGGCGAAGATCAGCGTCGTCGGTGTCGGCATGCGCAGCCACGCCGGCGTGGCGAGCACGATGTTCACCACGCTCGGCGCACGTGGGATCAACATCCAGGCGATCTCGACCAGCGAGATCAAGGTCTCGGTGCTGATCCACGAGGACGAGACCGAGCTCGCCGTGCGCGTGCTCCACACCGCCTACGGGCTGGACGCCGAGGCGGCGTAGCAGTCCTCTATCGAAGCAGGACCGCCGTGCAACCTCCGTCATCCCGGCCTTGAGCCGGGATCCATCGCGCCGCGCACGCCTCGGGCGTTGCTCTTGCGGAAGGTGGAAGTCGGCACGGGGCCGGGATGACGATGGTTGTCGGGTCCGGGCTCGGCAACGGTCGTCGCCTAGGCAAGGACCCGTCCGCTCACGCCCCCACCCGCTCTCCCGGCATCGCCGCCTGGAAGCCGAGCGTGGCGCGACTGCCCGGCGTGCCCGCGACGTCGGCGATGAGGTACAGCGGACGCCGCTTCGCCTCGATGTAGAGCCGGCCGAGATACTCCCCGATCATGCCGAGCACGAACATCTGGATCGCCGACAGCACCACCACCACCAGCATGGTCGAGGTCCAGCCCTGCACCCGCTCGCCGCTGAAATAGCCGTAGCCGATATAGACCAGCAGCAGCAGCGAGCAGCCCGCCAGCATCACCGACAGGTGGCTCGCCCAGCGCAGCGGCGCGGTAGAGAAGCCGGTGACCGCGTCGAGCGCCAGCCGCATCATCTTGGCGAACGGGTAGTTGGTCTCGCCGGCGTGCCGCTCGGCGCGATCATAGGCGAACGGCACCTGGCGAAAGCCGACCCAGGCGACCATGCCGCGGATGAAGCGTGCCTGCTCGGGCAGCGACAGCAAGGCGTCGAGCGCGCGCCGAGTCATCAGCCGGAAGTCGCCAGTATCGAGCGGGATCGGCGTGTCGGTGACGCGGTCGAGCACGCGGTAGAAGGCGGCCGCGGTCGCCTTCTTGAAGAAGGTCTCACCCTCGCGCTTGCGCCGCACCGCATAAACCACGTCGGCGCCGTCGCGCGCCATCACGGCCCGCATGTCGGCGAGCAGCTCGGGCGGGTCCTGCAGGTCGGCGTCGATGATCAGGATCTGCTCGCCCGCGCACAAGTCGAGCCCGGCGGTGAGCGCGAGCTGGTGGCCGTGGTTACGCGACAGGTTGATCGCCACCACCCGCCGATCGGCCGCGGCGAGCTTCTGCATCGCCGCCCAGCTGCCGTCGCGCGAGCCGTCGTTGACCAGCACGATCTCATGGTCGTCGCCCACCGCCGCGCGCGCCGCGGCGCTGACGCGCGCGTGCAGCAGCGGCAGCGTCGCCTCTTCGTTGTAGCAGGGCACCACCACCGACAGCGCGGGCCGGGGCGACGCGGTCGCGAGCGACGGCGGGAGGTCGGGGAGAGCGGCGGCCGGCGGCGTGATCGCGGGCGGGGGCGCGGGCGGGAACATGGGTCCCCGCCATAGCTTATCGTCACTCCTTCGTCACGACCTTTACCAGCCGGCCCGGTGTGAGCCGGACGTCGTCGTCGAGTGCGTTGAGCGTCAGGAAGCGCTCGCGCTGGAGCGAGTCATAGGCCATCTGGCGCGCAAGCGTGTCGACCGTGTCCCCCGCCTTGACCGTACGGATGCGGATCCGCTTGCCCGAGCCCTTCGCATCATAGGCCAGTCCATCGAGCGCGCGCAGGAAGGCGGTATCCTCGGGCGGCGGATCGAGCATCGGCTTGCCGGTCTGCTGGGCGAGCTGCGCGGCGCGACGGACCCGGTCGGCGCCGTTGGGGTGGGTCGACGCCCAGCTCGGCAGCTGCTGGCCGCTGCGACCCACCGCCGCGGACTGGAGCCCGGTCTCGGCGTCGAGCGAGGCGAGCATGTCGGCCGCGGCATACGGGTCGTAGCCCGCCGCGGTGATGTAGCGCACGCCCAGCGCGTCTGCGGCATATTCCTGCTCGCGGCCGTAGCGCAGCGTGTAGAGCTGCGCGCCGCCGCGCGCGACCGTGCTGGCGAGCTGCCCCGCCGCGCCGTTGCCCGCCACCGCACCGACCACGCCCGCGAGAACGCCGCCGATCGTCGCGGTGCGGTTGCGCGAGGCGCTGTGGCGCGCCGCGACATGCCCCACCTCATGTCCCAGCACCGAGGCGAGCTCGGCCTCCGAGTTCATCAGCGCGAGCAGCTGGCGCGTGACATAGACGTAGCCGCCCGGGATGGCGAAGGCGTTCTCGACGGGTGAGTCGAGCAAAGTGATGGTGAAGTCGCTCTGCGCGTTCGATAGGCCCGACTGGACCGCGACGCGCCGCCCGACGCGCTCGACCAGCGCCACTTGCGGGCCGCTATAGCGCCCGCCGAACTCCTTGACGAGCTGCGGGTCGGCCTGAGCGCCGGTGGCACGATCCTGCGGCGAGATCGACTGCGCAGTCGCGGGCGCCGCGGCCACCAGCGCGGCGGCGAACATGAGCTGTCGGTACATGGCTGGTCCTCCGATCGCGGCATCAATGCCACAACCGGCGCGCGGTTGCAGCCGGACGGCGCTGGTCGATGAACCGATGTGGGGAGATGGCGGTGCATTATTCCCGCGAGGTGACCGTCGATCCGGCGCGGTTGGCCCACGTCTGTTAGAATAGGCGGCGCGGTGGATGCTGAAACGAGTCGAGAATGACGGCTGGGGAAGTAGCGCCTGAACCGTATCGTCGGATCGTCCTCACACCCGCTCCGCCGCATTGACCGACTCTGCTGCGCGCAACGCGGCGAGCAGCCGCATCAGCTGGTGCGCGTCGTGTACCTCGACGTCGATCAGGTTGGTGTGGAAACGTGAGTCGCGGTTGTCGAGCCGCAGGTTGATGATGTTGGCCTTGTGCTGGCCGATGATCGTCGCGAGCATGCCAAGCGCGCCGGGCTCGTTGCGCACCTCGACCGAGATGCGTGCGGTGGCGCCTTCGGTCGCGTGGCCCCATTGCACGTCGATCCAGTCGGTCTCGTCGTCCGAACGCTCGGCCAGGTCGGCGAGCACGCCACAGTCGATCGCATGCACCTCGATCGAGGCATCGGGGCGGCGCAGCCCGATGATGCGGTCGCCCGGCACCGGGTGACAGCATTCCGCCAGCTCATAGGCGACGCCCGGCGCCAGCCCCTCGATCGAGATCGCGCTCGACTGCGGCGGCGCCTCCGCCACGTCGGCGCCGGCGGAACCGGGCATCAGCGCCTCCATCACCTGCGCATCGGACAGGTGACGGCGCGCGATCTGCTGGAGCAACGCGGCCTCGTCGGGCAGCTTGAGCCGCTTGAGCGCCTCGTCGCGCGCACTCTCGGCCAGGGGCGCGGGGAGGCGCTGGACGATGTCGTCGTACAGCTTGCGGCCGAGCGTGATCGTCTGCTCGCGCTCGGTATTGCGCAGGTGGCGGCGGATCGCGGCCAGCGCCTTGGCGGTGATCGCCACCTTGAGCCAGGCGGGCTGCGGCGTCTGCGCCTTGGAGCGCAGCACCTGCACCTGGTCGCCGTTCTCGATCACGGTCGACAGCGGCACGACGCGGCCGTTGATCTTCGCACCCACCGCCTGGTCGCCGAGATCGGTGTGGACTGCATAAGCGAAGTCGATCGGCGTCGCACCCTTAGGCAGCTGGATCAGCTCGCCCTTGGGGGTGAAGGCGAAGATGCGATCCTGGTACATCGCGATTCGGGTGTGCTCGAGCAGTTCCTCCGGCGTCGCCGCGGTGTCGAGGATTTCGACCAGGTCCTTGATCCAGTCCTGCTGCGAGTCCGGGCGCAGCGCCGCGGCGCCGCCCACCGCCTGTTTGTACGCCCAGTGCGCCGCCAGCCCGAACTCGGCCTCGGCGTGCATCGCGGGGGTGCGCAGCTGGATCTCGATGCGGCGGTTCTCGGCGTGGATCACGCTGGTGTGCAGCGAGCGATAGCCGTTGCGCTTCGGCGTCGAGATATAGTCCTTGAACCGCCCCGGCACCATCGGCCAGCGGCGATGGATGATGCCGAGCGCGCGGTAGCAATCCTCCTCGCTCGGCACGATGGCGCGGAACGCCATGATGTCGGAGAGCTGCTCGAAGCTGATGTGGCGCTCCTGCATCTTGCGCCAGATCGAATAGGGATGCTTCTCGCGCCCAGACACCTGCGCCTCCACCCCGGCGCGGCCGAGCAGCAGCTTGAGCCCCGACCCGATCTTGGCGATGCGGTCGCCGCCCGAACCCTCCTTGAGCTGCTCGAGCCGCTTGGTGATCGACTGATAGGCCTCGGGTTCGAGCTGTTCGAAGGCGAGCGTCTGCATCTCCTTCATGAACTCGTACATGCCGATCCGCTCCGCGAGCGGCGCGTAGATGTCCATCGTCTCCTTGGCGATGCGGCGGCGCTTCTCCGGCTTGGGAATGAAGTGGAGCGTGCGCATGTTGTGCAGCCGGTCGGCCAGCTTCACCAGCAGCACGCGAATGTCGCCCGACATCGCGAGGAGGAACTTGCGCAGATTCTCCGCGGCGCGCTCGTTCTCGGTCTGCGCCTCGATCTTGCTGAGCTTGGTGACACCGTCGACCAGCCGCGCGACGTTGCCGCCGAAGATCCGCTCGATTTCCTCCGGGGTGGCGACCGTGTCCTCGACCGTGTCGTGCAGGATCGCGGTGGCGATCGTCTCGTCGTCGAGCCGCAGCTCGGTGAGGATGCCCGCGACCTCGATCGGGTGGCTGAAATAGGGATCGCCATTGGCGCGCTTCTGAGTGCCGTGCGCGTTGACCGAAAAGACATAGGCACGGTTCAACATCGCCTCGTCCGCCTCGGGATCATAGGCGAGCACGCGATCGATCAGTTCATATTGCCTCAGCACCTATCCAATGTGCTTACATCCACGGTGACAATGCAACAACGATGCCGAAAAAAACGTGTCGGCGTGTTGCTTCACGCGCGGTGCGGCTATCGCGGGCGCGGTCGCCGGGTTAGCGTCGCGTGACGGAGTGGCCTGTGGAACAGCGGCGTGTGCGCGAGAATTGGACCGAATGCAGCCTGCCCGCCGCCCTGGAGGCGATGGGCGAGCGCTGGGCCTTCCTGATCCTGCGCGCCGCCTTCAACGGACTGCAGCATTTCGAGGAGTTCCAGCAGGAGCTGGGGATTGCGCGCAACATCCTCGCCAACCGGCTGGCGCGCTTCGTCGCGCACGGCATCATGGAGCGCGGCGCGGTGCCCGAGGATCGCCGCAAGGTGGTCTATCGCCTCACCGACAAGGGCTGGGCGCTGCTGCCGACGATGGTGGCGCTGCGGCAATGGGGCGAGCGCTGGGAGACCGGCTGCCCCGCCTCGCCGGTGCTGGTCGACGTGCGCGACGGCCGCCCGATCCGCCCCGTCGCGGTGCTGAGCCACGATGGGCGCGCGCTTGGCCAGGGCGAGCTGCACTGGGCGCTGGTGGAATAGCCGCGCCTAGCGGATGAAGCTGCCCTCGTTGGGCAAGGTCGCTTCCTCGGCGGTCGGCATCTTGCTGAACAACGCGCGGTCCTCGGGGCCGAAGGCATAGCGCCAGATCACGAACAGATAGGCCGCCATCGTCGCCGGTACGCCGGCCGACACCTGCAGCCAGCGCCACCCCGGCGGCAGCAGCGTGAACGCACCCCCGACCGCGCCCCCCGCCAGCGCCGCCCACAGCAGCGGCCAGCGCATCGGCGACACCGGCGCGCCGAGCAGCCGCCCGAGCACGCGCGCCTTCACGAACGAGGTGAGCAGCAGCACCAGCAGCAGCGCGACGGGCGCACCCGCGGCCTGCTCGGTGATGCCATAGCCCGCATCTCGGATCAGCAGGATGAAGGCGAAGGACAAAGCGATCTGGATCACCAGCATCGTCGCGGAGATCAGCAGGTTGCGGTGCCGCGCGAGGTACACCAGCGCCGATTCCGCGACCGCGCCGGTGGAAGCGCACACCTCGGCGAACAGCAGGAACACCATCGCCGCGGCGCCGCTGGTGAACTGCGGGCCGATCGTCGCCATCACCGCCTTGCGCGGGATCGAGGCGGTAAGCGCCAGCGCGAGCTGCGCGGCGATGATCCAGAACGCCACCTGGCGCACCTGGCGCGCGATCGCGCCGAGGTCGCCGCGCGCGATGCTCCGCGTCACCACCGGGCCGAGGATCGGGTCGAAGCTGGTCTTGAGCCGCTGCGGCAACGAGGCGACCTGCTGCGCCATGTAATAGATGCCGACCACGTTGGGCGCGAACAGCGTCCCCAGGATCAGCCGGTCGACGTTGCGGCTGCCCCATTCCAGCGCGTCGGCCCCGGCGAGCGGCGTGTTGGCACGTGCCATCTGCCACAGCACGCTGAGGTGCGGCGACCAGCCGCTCGGCACACCATAGCTGCGCAGCAGCGGGACGATGCTCGCGATCAGCGCCGCCACCATCGACGCCACATAAGCGAGCACCAGCCCGTCCTTGAGCGTGAAGAAGGAGAAGAGGAAGGCGAAGATCGACAGCGTCCACGGCTCGACGATCGCACGCGCGGTGACGCTGGCCTTGATGTCGAGACGATAGGCGAGCGCGGCGAGGCTCACGTCGCTCAGCGCGGGCGCGAGGATGATCAGCGGAAAGAGACGGTCGAGCCCGCCGATCGCCGAATTCGGGTACATCGCCTGCGGGAAGGTGAACAGCACCGCGCTGGCGATCAGGCTCGCGACCAATGCGAGCGCGAGCGCGTCGAACACGACATGGTTGTGCGGCCGCTCGGCCGAGGACAGCGCCTGCGCCAGCCCGCGCTTGAGCCCGAGCGTCGCCACCAACGCGGCGAGCTCGACCACGACGACCGCAATGGCGAAGCGCCCGACCAAGGCGGCGCCGTAGAGATGGCCCGCGATGAACAGGAAGGGGATGCGCGCGCCGAGCTTGAGGATGAACCCCGCCACATTGGTGCGCCCGCCCTTGGCGAGCGCGGCGATGTCGTCGGGTTGGTCGGTCGCGGTCATGCGGCGCGGTACCGGTCGTGCGCGGGCGATGGCGAGCCGAGCTCGAACAATCCTCCCCGCTCGCGGGAAGGGGGACCAGCCGCAGGCTGGTGGAGGGGGCTCTCCGCGCACGAAGCGTCTCGTTTGAGGCGAGCGCCCTCCACCACTCGCTTCGCGATCCGTCCCCCTCCCCGTGCCGGGGAGGATCGATTCTCAAGCCGGCGCCTCAATGCGCCGCGCCCCAGCTCGCGCCGACGCCGATCTCCACGCTCAACGGCACGTCGAGCGTCACCGCCGGCTCGGCCGCGGTTGCCATCACGCGCTCGATCACGGGACGCGCCGCGTCCACGTCGCCCTCGGGCAGCTCGAACACGAGCTCGTCATGGACTTGGAGCAGCATCCGCACATGGCCCAGCCCGGCCGCCGCCAGCGCCGGCTCCATCCGCGCCATCGCACGCTTGATGATGTCGGCGCTGGTACCCTGGATCGGCGCGTTGATCGCGGCGCGCTCGGCGCCCTGGCGCTCGTGCTGCACCTTGCTGCGGATGCGCGGGAAATGCGTCTTCCGCCCGAACAGCGTCGTGGTGTAGCCGCGCTCGCGCACCTGCGTCAGCGTCTCCGCGATATAGCGGTTGATGCCGGGGAAGCGCTCGAAATAGCGGTCGATCATCGACTGCGCCTCGTCCGCCGAGATGTCGAGCCGCCCCGCCAGACCCCAGCGCGAGATGCCGTACAGGATCGCGAAGTTGATCGTCTTGGCGGAGGCACGCGTGTCGCGCGTCACCTCGCCGAACAGCTCCTGCGCGGTGAGGCTGTGGATGTCGTCGCCGCGCGCGAACGCTTCCTTGAGCTGCGGTACGTCCGCCATGTGCGCGGCGAGGCGCAGCTCGATCTGCGAATAATCCGCGGCGAGGATGACGTTGCCCGCGTCGGCGACGAAGGCGTCGCGGATCTGGCGCCCGGTCTCGGTGCGGATCGGGATATTTTGGAGATTGGGATCGGTCGACGATAGCCGCCCGGTCTGCGCCCCGGTCAGCGAGTAACTGGTGTGGACGCGGCCGGTGTCGGGATGGATCTGCTCCTGCAGCGAGTCGGTATAGGTGTTCTTGAGCTTGGTCAGCTGGCGCCAGTCGAGCACGCGCGCGGCGATCTCCGCGCCGGGTGAGTCCTTGTCGGCGGCCAGCCGCTCCAGCTCGGTGACGTCGGTGGAATAGACCCCGCTCTTGCCCTTGCGCCCGCCCTTAAGCCCCAGACGCTCGAACAGCACGTCGCCGAGCTGCTTGGGGCTGCCGATCGTGAAGGGACCACCCGCGAGGCCATGAACCTGCGTCTCCAGCGCGGCGATCTGGGTGGAGAATTCGTCGGAGAGCTGCGCCAGCCTGGCGCGATCCACCTTGATGCCGTGGCGCTCCATGCGCGCGATCACCGCGACCAGCGGGCGGTCGACCATTTCGTAGACGCGCGTCGAGCCCTCGATCGGCAGCCGCGGCTTGAACCGCCGCCACAGCCGCAGCGTGACATCGGCGTCCTCGGCGGCGTAGCGCGTCGCCGCTTTGAGATCGACCTCGTGGAAGCCGAGCGCCTTCTTGCCCGTGCCGACCACGTCCTTGTAGGCGATGCAGCTGTGCGACAGGTGCGTCGCGGCGAGCTCGTCCATGCCATGGCCGTGGCGCCCGGCGTCGAGGTCGAAGCTCATCACGATCGTGTCGTCATAGGGCGCGAGCGCGACCCCGCCCTGCGCCGCATAGGCGCGCTCGAGCACGATCAGGTCATACTTGAGATTGTGCCCGATCTTGAGCACGCTTGGATCCTCGAGCAGCGGCTTGAGCTGCGCCAGCGCGAGGTCGCGGTCGAGCTGCGCCGGCTTCTCCGCGAACATGTCGCTCCCGCCATGGCCGAGCGGGACGTAGCAGGCGAGGTTGGGGGCGAGCGCGAGGCTGACCCCGACCAACTCGGCCAGCATCGGGTCCTTGGCGGTGGTCTCGGTGTCGATCGCGACCCAACCCTGGTGTCGCGCGACCTGGATCCAGCGATCGAGCGCGCCCTCGTCGACCACGGTTTCGTAGCCGTCGTGGTCGCAGGCGGGCTCGTCGTCCTCGGCGGGGGCGCCGACGGTCTCGGGCTGGGTCGCCTCGGCGACCTCGCCGAGCCGGGTGAGCAGCGAGCGGAAGCCGTGATGCTCGAGGAAGGCCCGCAGCGGTGCCTGCGGGATGCCCTCCGCGGGCAGCGCGAGCGAGTCGAGCGTGTCGGGCAGCGGCACGTCGCAGGCCAGCTCGACCAGTCGGCGGCTCATCCGCGCCGCCGCGGCGTGCTCGATCAGATTGTCGCGCAGCTTGCCCTTCTTCATCTCGGGCGCGGCGGCGAGCACCGCCTCGACGTCGCCATGCTCGACGATCAGCTTGGCCGCGGTCTTCGGCCCCACGCCGGGAACGCCGGGGACATTGTCGACGCTGTCGCCCATCAGCGCGAGCACGTCGCCGAGCTTGTCGGGGCCGACGCCGAACTTCTCCACCACCGCCTCGGGACCCAGCCGGCGGTTGTTCATCGTGTCGAGCATGTCGACCGACGGATCGGTCATCAGCTGCATCAGGTCCTTGTCGGAGCTGACGATGGTCACCTGCCAGCCCTGCGCCAGCGCGGCCTTGGTGTAGCTGGCGATCAGGTCGTCCGCTTCCCAGCCCTGTTCCTCGATGCACGGCAGCGAGAAAGCGCGCGTGGCGTCGCGGATCATCGGGAACTGCGGGACGAGGTCCTCGGGAGGCGCCGGGCGATGCGCCTTATACTGGTCGTACAGCTCGTTGCGGAAGGTGGACGAGCTCTTGTCGAGGATCACCGCCATGTGCGTCGGCCCGTCGGCCTTGTGCAGCTCGTCGGCGAGCTTCCACAGCATGGTGGTATAGCCGTAGACCGCACCGACGGGCTCGCCGTGCTTGTTGGTCAGCGGTGGCAGCCGATGGTAGGCGCGGAAGATGTAGCCCGATCCGTCGACGAGATAGAGGTGCGGCATCGCGCTGCCCTAAACCGGATTGGCCGTGTGGGAAACCGGGGTTGTGGCTCGGCGTCATGCGCCTCTCACCGTCAGCGATCGACCCTCCGCGCTGACCCGCCGCTCACGTCCCGTCCTCGTCCCCACCCGCCACGCGCGGTTGCGCACCGGTGAGGGCGGCGCAGACGTTCTGGATCAACTGCTGGCGCATCCGCATCGGCGCGGCGGTGTCGCCGATCATCACTGCGATCGCGTAGCGTCGACCATCCGGCGCGGTGAGCAGCCCGACGTCGTTGAAGCCCGCATTACGCGCGCCGAAATCCTGCCCCGTCCCGGTCTTGTGCGCCACCTTCCAGCCCGGCGGCGTGGCGGCGCGCAGCCGCGCGTGGCCGGTGCGCGACGCCGCCATCGTGTCGAGCAGGATCCGGGTCGAGGTCTCGCTCAGCAGTTCGCCGCGCGCCAATCGTGCCAGCGCGCCCGCGATCGCCACCGGCGCGGCGCCGTCGGGCGGATTGTCGATGTAGCGCTGCAAGGCGGCACGGCGCACCGCCGGGTCGAGCCGGGCGCGCGCCGCCTCGAAGCCGCGCCCCAGCGCCATCGACTGGTTCCAGGTCAGCCCCGCGGTGCCGCTCTGGAGCAGCCGCTCACCCGGACCGAACTTGATCGCGCCGAGCTGGTGCTTGGCGATGAAGCGCCGCACTGCGGCCGGTCCGCCCACCACGGTCAGCAGCCGGTCGTTGGCGGTGTTGTCGCTCTGCGTCAGCGCGCGAGTCAGCAGCCCGCCGACGGTGGTGCGATAGCCGCCGCCCGTCACCAGCCCCGCGATCGGCTGGTGGAAGAGGGTAAGATCGTCGCGTGTGACCAGCACCGGGTCGTCAAGCGTGAGCCGGCCCTCGTCGCGCTGCGACAGCACCGTCATCGCCACCCAGGTCTTGCTGACGCTCTGCTGCGGCAGGCTGAGGTCGCCGCCCTGCTGGATCACCCAATCCTCGTCGACCGCGACGATCGCCGCACCCGCCTTGCCCGGGAAGTTGCGGATGAGCTGCTCGACCCGCGCCTGGAGCGCGCGCGGCGCGGCCGAGCGGCGCGGCGGCGGGGGCGGTGGCACTGCCGCAAGCGGGACCGGGATCGAGACGAGCGGCTTGGGCGGCGCGGCGGGGATAAGCGCCGAGCCCGCGCCCGCGCCACAGCCCGCGATCAGCAGTGTCCACCCGACGATCGCGGCGCGGCGTCCGAAAGTTCGAGTACCCATATCTGACGCCACCAACCCCGCTTGACTCGTGCCTGTGGACAATAATGGCGCAGACACAATGCGCTGCGACTCGCCGCTGCGACGATCACCACCGCCGGCGCGACGAACGGTGGGGCGCTCGTCCGTCACGCGTCAGGCCCGCGGCACCAGCACCGTGTCCGCCGCGTCAGCGAGCGTCTCGGGCCAGTCGAGCGTGAAGTGCAGCCCGCGGCTCTCGTGGCGGTGGAGCGCCGAGCGGACGATCAGCTCGGCCACCTGGAGCAGGTTGCGCAGCTCGATCAGGTCGGGGGTGACGCGGAAGTGGCCGTAATAATCCTCCACCTCGCTGCGCAGCAGGTCGATGCGGTGCTGCGCACGCTCCAGCCGCTTGGTGGTGCGGACGATGCCGACGTAATTCCACATGAAGCGACGGATTTCGGTCCAGTTCTGCTTGATCACCACCTCCTCGTCGGAGTCGGTAACGCGGCTCTCGTCCCAGGCGCGGACCGCAGGGGCCGGCGGCAGCGCGTCCCAATGCTGCGCGATGTGCTGCGCCGCCGCTTCGCCGAAGACGAAGCATTCGAGCAAGGAGTTGGAGGCGAGCCGGTTGGCGCCGTGCAGCCCCGATTGGGTGCACTCGCCCGCGGCGTAGAGGCCGGGCAGGTCGGTGCGGCCGTCGCGGTCCACCACGATCCCGCCACAGGTATAATGCTGCGCCGGCACCACCGGGATCGGCTGCGTGGTCATGTCGATTCCCAGCCCGAGCAGCTTCTCATGGATGTTGGGGAAATGCGCGCGCACGAACTCGGCGGGCATGTGGCTGATGTCGAGATGGACGAAGTCGAGGCCGTAGCGCTTGATCTCGGCGTCGATCGCGCGCGCCACGACGTCGCGCGGGGCGAGCTCGAGCCGGTCGTCGTACCACGGCATGAAGCGCCGCCCGGTGGTGGGGTTGATCAGATGCCCGCCCTCGCCGCGCACCGCCTCGGTGATCAGGAAGTTCTTGACCTCGAGATGGTACAGGCAGGTCGGGTGGAACTGCATGAACTCCATGTTGGCGACGCGCGCACCCGCGCGCCACGCCATCGCGATCCCGTCCCCGGTGGCGCCGCGCGGCGCGGTCGAGAAGAGATAGGTCCGCCCCGCCCCGCCGGTGGCCAGGATCGTCGCGCGCGCGGTGTGCACCTCGACCGCGCCGGTGCGCCGGTCGATCGCGTAGACGCCCCAGACGTTGCCTGCGCCCGAGTAGCGTTCCTCGTGGCGGCTGGTGGCAAGGTCGATCGCGACCTGGTCGGGGACGAGCGTGACATTGGGATGCGCTTCGGCGGCGCGCTGCAGCGCCTCCTGCACCGCCCATCCGGTCGCGTCGGCGACGTGGACGATGCGGCGGTGCGAATGCCCGCCCTCGCGCGTGAGGTGGAGCGCGCCGCCCTCCTCGGCGAACGGCACGCCGAGCGCGCGCAGCCGCGCGATCGCCGCGGGCGCGCGCTCGACCACGAACTCGACGATGGCGCGGTCGTTGAGCCCCGCGCCGGCGACCATCGTGTCCTCGACATGGTGTTCGAACGTGTCGCCGGGCTCGAGCACCGCCGCGATCCCGCCCTGCGCCCAAGCGGTGCTGCCCTCGTTGAGCGCGCCCTTGGCGAGAACGGTGACCGTGAAGCGATCGGCCAGGTTGAGCGCCGCGGTGAGCCCGGCCGCGCCCGAGCCGACGATCAGGACATCGCTCTGTGTCATGCGCTTAGCCCGCGAATGTTGCGAATGTTGAGTCGCTGGCGCGTGTTGGGCCAATTTCGGACGTTGAGTTGCTGGCGCAGAAGGCCCTCGAGGCGATCGGGATGGTCGACGGACATGTCTTCCCTGTGGCACAGCTGCGGGCGCTTAGGACAGCGCGAGTTGCTGCTTCACTCCTCTCCGGCACGGCGACGGGGACTTCCGCGCGCAGCGTGGTGGTGGAAGGGGCTTCCAAAGGCGCTGTGCTATTAGGAGAGCCCGCTCCACCACGACGTTACGCGTCGTGGTCCCCCTCTTCGCTGAGCGGGGAGGATCTTTCCCTCACTCCTTCACGACGACCTTCGGCAACCGGTCGATCGGTTCGACCGTGATGTCGCGGAACCAGGTCTCGGCGCCCTCCGACTGGAGCTGGACGCTCCCGTGCGTCAGCGGCGTCCGCTTCCCCGCGGCATCGACCGTTGCCAGTCCGTCCACCACCATCACCGGCACGCCGTTGACGACGTGGACCGCGCGGTCGCCGAGCACGTAGAGGTCGAGCGTGTTCCACTGGCCCGCGGGCTTTTCCGCGTCGCGCGCGTTCTCGACGTTCCAGATCAGCGTGCCGTTGACGATCTCCACCGGCCGCGCGCCCTGGCGATAACGCACCGGCGGCGAGACGAGCGACGGGTCGAGTGCGGCGGTGGTGCGCAGGCGCACGTCGCGCCCCACCGCCACCGCCATGCCGGTCGAGCCCTGCATGATCTCGAACTCGACCGAGGGCTGCCACGTGCCGAACACCGCGCCCGGCGCGCCATGGGTGTGGTAGAGCAGCCCATTGTTGGGCGGCTGGCCGAGCCGCGGCGCCCAGCGTTTGGCGCCCCAGCGATAGTGTAGCCGCAGGTGATAGTCGCGCAGGTCGGCTTCGTGGACCAGCGCGCCCCAGGTCTCGCCCTTGACCCAGAGCGCGGGGCGGCCGTCGATCTGGCGGACGGCGAAGTCGCCCGCGGTGGCGCGCGTCGTGCCGATCGGCGCGGCACCGGGCTGATCGCGATAGGTCACCGACGGGTCGGGGTAGCCCAGCCACGGGTGCCAGCCGGCGAGGTCGCGACCGTTGAGCAGCGCGCGCGCTTTGCCCGTGGCGCGGGGCACGTCGGCGAGGACGAGCGTCTGCGGGCGCGCGGCGGTGTCGCCGACGATCGCCCGCGCCTGCGCCAGCTGTTCGGGGGTGGCGGGCGCCTGCGCGGTGGCGGGAGCGGACAGCGCCGCGGCGGCGAGGCCTATCAAGATCGGTCGCACGCTGTTTTCCCTCCCGTGGCGTCGTTTGCCCGGAGATATCGCAGGCGCACGCCGCGAGAACAATGGGCCGTGGGAACGTTCCCGGAAGGGGGTGGGCTTTGAAGGCCCTGGTGGCGACGCCGAGCGGGTCGGGCCGCCTCCCCCACTGGTCATCCCCGCGAAGGCGGGGATCCCTCCACGCTGACGTCTCGACTTCTGGCAGGACCTGCGCGTCTGGATCCCCGCCTCCACGGGGATGACGAAAGTGGAAGGTGCGGGCGATGAAGGTCGAAGGGAAGGTGGGGCAGCACCACAGCCGTCCGCGACGCCGTCAGCGAAGCCTCGATGGCTCGCGACGATCAACCGTTTCGACCCTCAGCGCAACACCCACTCGCCCAGGAACACTACCGCGTCGGCGGCGAATTGCGCGAGATAGACGGCGGCGGTGAAGGCGGCCGCCGCCCCGACCACCACCGCGCCCTGCTCGCCGACATGTTTGATCGTCGTCATGGCACATCCTCTCCTCTGCGGAGCCGGGGCCACGATTCCCGGGGTCGCCCGGCTCTCGCCTTCGTAGATAGCGATTTAACGCGCCCTTGACCATCCTGCGGCGCAGCATGGGTGCAGCATAGCGATGCTCATCATGCTTCTACGACGGCAGGAACACGCCTGCTCAGAACGCAAAAAAAGGCCCGGTATGTCGCCATACCGGGCCGAGGAGCGTCCGCAGGAGGAACGTCGTGGGCGGGCGGCGGCCTGAGGCGCCGCCCGCGATCTCGTCAGTAATTGTAGGCCCGCTCGCCATGCTCGTTGATGTCGAGCCCTTCGCTCTCGACCTCGAGCGAGGGACGCAGCCCCATCGTGGCCTTGAGCCCGAGGAACAGCACCGCCGACACGCCGCCCGACAGCACCAGCGTGAGCACCACGGCCTTGATCTGGGTCCAGACCTGCCCGGCGATGTCATAGCTGCCAGCGACGGAGGGGAATTGGGTGTAGTCGATCCAGCCCTGCCCGCCGAGCGACGGCGCCGCGACGATGCCGGTCCCGATCGCGCCGATGATCCCGCCGACGCAGTGGATGCCGAACACGTCGAGCGTGTCGTCATAGCCGAGCTTGTTCTTCACGGTGGTGACGAAGAAGAAGCACACCACGCTCGCCACCATGCCGAGGAGGATCGAGGTCATCGGCGCGGCAAAGCCCGCCGCCGGGGTGATCGCGACCAGCCCCGCGACCGCACCCGACACGCCGCCGAGCAGCGAAGGCTTCTTGTGCACCACCTGCTCGATCACCGCCCAGGCGACCGCGGCCCCCGCGGTGGCGACAAAGGTGTTGATGAAGGCGAGCGCGGCGGCGCCGTTGGCCTCGAGGTTCGAACCCGCGTTGAAGCCGAACCAGCCGACCCACAGCAGGGAGGCGCCGATCATCGTCATCGTCAGCGAGTGCGGCGGCATCGGCTCGCTCTTGTAGCCGTGACGCTTGCCGATGATGAGGCAGCCGACCAGTCCGGCGATGCCCGCATTGATGTGGACCACCGTGCCGCCCGCGAAGTCGAGCGCGCCCCAGCCGTAGAGCAGGCCCGCGTCGGTCGGCGCGTCGGCGAGGAAGTCCGGGCCGGCCCAGTACCACACCATGTGCGCCATCGGGAAATAGACGATCGTCAGCCACAGCACGACGAAGATCAGCAGCGGGGTGAACTTCACCCGCTCGGCGAAGGCGCCGACGATCAGCGCCGGCGTGATGCAGGCGAAGGTCATCTGGAAGCAGATGAAGGCATATTCGGGGATATAGACGTTGTTGCTGAAGGTCGCCGCGGCGGAGCCGGGGCCGACGCCCGCGAGGAACGCCTTGGAGAGCCCGCCGACGAAGGCGTTGCCGCCGGTGAAGGCGAGGCTGTAGCCCCAGCTGACCCAGACCAGGCTGGCGACGCAGACGATCATCAGCACCTGCATCAGCACGCTGAGCATGTTCTTGGTGCGCACCAACCCGCCGTAGAACAGCGCGAGGCCGGGCACCGACATCATCAGCACCAGGACGGCCGAGATCATCATCCAGGTGGTGTCACCCTTGTTGACCATCGTCGCCATCTGCGCGGCATTGGGCGCGCGCACCGGCCCGGCGGCCTGCGCCAGCGCGGGCACGGCGGCCAGCGCCGCGATCGTCGCCACCGCCCCCGCGGCGGCGATTGTGCGTGAAAGTCTCATCCCGTCCCCCCTCACAGCGCGCTGTCGTCGGTCTCGCCGGTGCGGATCCGCACCGCCTGGCCGACGTCGAGCACGAAGATCTTGCCGTCGCCGATCGCCCCGGTGTTGGCCGCGGCCTGGATCGCCTCGACCACGCGATCGGCGATGTCGCTGCCGCAGACGATCTCGATCTTGATCTTGGGCACCATGTTGGTGCTGTACTCGGCGCCGCGGTAGATCTCGGTCTGGCCCTTCTGCCGGCCGAACCCCTTCACCTCGGACACCGTCATCCCCGCCACGCCGACGCCGGTGAGCGCTTCCCTCACCTCGTCGAGCTTGAACGGCTTGATGATCGCTATGACCAGCTTCATCGCGCCCCCTTCCGCGTTTACCCTGGGGGACGCTTCGCAAGGTACGTGCCAGTTGGCGACGCGAGTGCTTTGGCAGCGGGGTCCGTGGAGGCGGCTGCAGTGCGGTTGGCCGCGCCCGTTCCTTGCTCTTCGTCATTCCCGCGGAGGCGGGGATCCATAAACGCCGTCGTAGCGGCTCTATTCTCCAGCCTCAGCGTGTCTGGATCCCCGCCTCCGCGGGGATGTCGATGTGAGCGGGTTGAGGATCGTCAGGAGAGCAGGAGGTGAGGATGGCCTCGGGTGGAAGCTGTCAATAAACCGTTAACCACTGTTAAACTTTTGTGCACTGCCACAGACGTGCCTAAAAATCAGGCACCGTCCACCACCCGGCGCGCCGCCCCGAGATCATCCTCGTCGACCATCACGCGCACCGGGATCAGCAGCCAGCTGCCGTCCGCAATCGAGGCGCCCCCGTCGAACGCAAGCGCGTCGATCCCCTCGGATCCGAGCCGGCCGACCAGGATGTTGGCGAGGTTGCGGTCGTAGCGGCCGAGCTCCACCAACGCCATCAGGCGGGCACCACGGTCGGGTTGCGCACCGGCAGCCCGTCGATGCTCGCGGTGCGCACCGCATATTTGGCGAAGCGTGCCGAGTCGGGGTTGGCGGCATGATATGTGTTCAGCGTGGCGCGCTCCTGCTCGAACGCCATGTGCGGCACGCCCCAGCCGCACGAGGTCTGCACCTGCTCCACCGCGACGACGAAGATCTGACGCGTCCCGGGCAGCAGCGTGAAGTGGGCGGCAAGGCCGCCCCAGTCGGCGTCCTGTGGCAGCACCGCGCGCCCGCGGCCATAGATGCGAAAGATCAGCGCCGGGTTGTCGAACGCGCAGAACATGATCGTGATGCGCCCGTCGGCGAGCAGGTGCGCGTTGGTCTCGTTCCCCGAACCCGCCACGTCCAGGTAGGCGACGGTCGCGTCGTCGAGCACGCGGAACGAGTCCATGCCCTTCGGGCTGAGATTGATCCGCGCGCCCGCCGCGGCGGTGGCGACGAAGAACACCGGCTGGCGCGCGACGAAGGCACGGTGCGCCTCGGTGAGCGCGGGGAAGAACTCGGCCATCGCGAACTGGCTCCGGTTTGACGCGCCGTGGGCATGCGCATAATCTCCGCGCATGAAGCATGATCACATCGCCTCGGGCAAGCGCCGATCGGTCAATATGACGATCGACACCGGCGTCGTTGCCGCGGCCCGCGATGCTGGCATCAACCTCTCTCAGGTGGCCGAGGCCGCGATCCGCGCAGCCGCCCAAGCGGAGCGAAACCGGCGGTGGCGTGAAGACAATCGCGAGTGGGTTGAGGCCAACAACAAGTGGGTCGAGGAGAACGGCCTGCCGCTGGAACGCTATCGCCTGTTCTGATGGCCAAGTTCGACGTCTACGTGACGACACACGGCGGGCTCGTCGTCGATTGCCAAGCCGACGTGCTAAGCGGGCTCAACAGCCGCTTCGTCATCCCGCTCAGCGATGACGTGAGCGGGGAGACGGCGCGGGCTCGGCCAGATCGCCGGCTCAACCCCCGCTTCGAGATAGACGGCCGCTCTTACACGATGCTCACACATCTCGCCGCCGCCATCCCGGCCAAAGAGCTGCGAACATGGCGGGCATCACTGGCGGCGCACGATTACGAGATCGGCGCCGCGCTCGATATGCTGATCTCCGGCTTCTAGCGCCGCGCGACCTCGCTCACGCCGTCCCGCCCAACGTCAGCCCGCCGATCAGCAGCGACGGCTGGCCGACGCCCGCGGGAACGCTCTGCCCGCCCTTGCCGCACATGCCGACGCCCTCGTCGAGCGCGAAGTCGGTGCCGACGCCCTGGACCTTGGTGAGCACGCTCGGCCCGTCGCCGATCAGCGTGGCGCCCTTGATCGGTGCGCCGATCTTGCCGTCCTCGACGAGATAGGCCTCGGTGCAGGAGAAGACGAACTTGCCCGACACGATGTCGACCTGCCCGCCGCCGAACGACTTGGCGAAGATGCCGCGCTTCACCCGCGACAGCAGCTCGGCGGGATCGTCCTGCCCCGCCTTCATGAAGGTATTGGTCATGCGCGGCATCGGCGCGTGCGCGAAGCTCTCGCGGCGGCCGTTGCCGGTCGGCGCCACGCCCATCAGCCGCGCGTTGAGCCGGTCCTGCATGTAGCCGCGCAGGATGCCGTCCTCGATCAGCAGCGTCTCGGCCGTCGGCGTGCCCTCGTCGTCGATGGTGAGGCTGCCGCGACGATCCTTGATCGACCCGTCGTCGACGATCGTCACGCCCGCGGCGGCGACGCGCTCGCCGATCCGCCCCGAGAAGGCGCTGGTGCCCTTGCGGTTGAAGTCGCCCTCCAGCCCGTGGCCGATCGCCTCGTGGAGCAGGATGCCGGGCCAGCCGGCGCCGAGCAGCACCGTCATCTCGCCCGCGGGGGCGGCGACCGACTCGAGGTTGACCAAAGCCTGCGCCAGCGCCTCGTCGATCGCACGGTTCCAGGTCTCGGGTGCAAACAGCGAGTCGTAGAGGTAGCGACCGCCCAGCCCGAAGCTACCGGTCTCGCGACGGCCGTTCTGCTCGGCGACGATCGAGACGTTGAGCCGCACCAGCGGGCGCACGTCGGTGGCGACGAAGCCGTCCGGGCGGACGATCTCGATCACGCTCCACGTCCCGGACAGCCCGACCGAGACCTGCGCCACGCGCGGGTCGCGCGCGCGCGCGGCGGCATCGATCGCCTGGCACAGCGCGACCTTGTCGGCGAAGGGGACGAGGTCGAGCGGATCGGCGTCGGTATAGCGGCGCTGGTTGGTGTGCGACGGCGCGGCCGCGCGCGGCTGCGCCGAGGGATCGATCAGCCGCATCGTCGCCGCGGCGCGCTCGATCGCCGCGGCGCTCAGCTCGTTGGCATGCGCGAAGGCGGTCATCTCGCCCGAGACGGCGCGCAGTCCGAAGCCCGCGTGCGTGTCGTAGCTCGCGGTCTTGAGCCGGCCATCGTCGAAGCCGAACGCCTCGGCGCGGCGATATTGCAGGTAAAGCTCGCCGTCGTCGGCGCGGTCGAGCGCGGCGGCGGTGAGTCGCCGCGCCGCGTCGGGATCGAGCGAGTCACGGTAGAGGAAGGAGCGCGGGTCGGTCATCACCCCAAGATAGGGGCGCGCGGGCGTGCGCGCCACCGCGCGATCACTGTGGGCTGGCACCCTCGGCGATATCGGGCAGCTGGCTGTGGTCGGCGCCATCAGCGGGGCCGCCGATCAGCACGAAGCGGCGGTCGCAATAGCCGCAGTCGACATAGCCGTGCTCGTCGATCTGGAGCCACACGCGCGGGTGGCCCAGCGCGGCGCCGCCGGGGATGTCGCTCGCGCCGTCGCAGGCGACGCGGGGTTGCGAGACGCGGACGAGTTCGGGCGGCGGCAGCATGGCCGAGCGATTAGCAAGCGCGGCGCGGCGAGACAATCCCGCCGCGTCCGCCCCATGCAGGATTGGCAAGCCCCGCGCGCGCGCCTACCTCCGCGCGCATGACCGACGCCGCGATCGCCATCCGTGACCTGTGCAAGACCTATGCGGGCGTCGGCGGCGCGCCGGGCAAGCGCGCGCTCGACGGAGTCAGCTTCGAGGTGCCGCGCGGCTCGATCTTCGGGCTGCTCGGCCCCAACGGCGCGGGCAAGTCGACGTTGATCAACATCCTCGCCGGGCTGGTCAACAAGACCAGCGGCAGCGCCGAGATCTGGGGCTTCGATATCGACGCGCACCCGCGCAACGCCAAGGCGTCGATCGGGATCGTCAACCAGGAGATCCTGTTCGACCCCTTCTTCACGCCGGTCGAGACGCTTGAGATCCAGGCCGGGCTGTACGGCGTGCCCAAGAAGGAGCGGCGCTCGATGGAGCTGCTGCGCGCGGTCCATCTCGAGGACAAGGCCAATGCCTATGCGCGCACGCTGTCGGGCGGCATGAAGCGGCGGCTGATGGTGGCCAAGGCGATGGTCCACGCGCCGCCGGTGCTGGTGCTCGACGAGCCGACCGCCGGCGTCGACATCGAGCTGCGCCAGCAATTGTGGACCTATGTCCGCGGCCTCAACGCCGCGGGCGTGACGGTGGTGCTGACGACGCACTATCTCGAGGAGGCCGAGGAATTGTGTGATCGCATCGCGATCATCAGCGGCGGCCGGGTCATTGCCAACGAGCCGACCGCCGAGCTGGTCGGCAAGGCACAGGAGAAGGTGGTTGCGGTCACCGTCGACCGCGACGTCGCGGTGGTGCCGGAGAACGCCTGCTTCGGGAAGATCGCGTTGAAGGGCACGCGCACGCTCGAGATCACCTACGCCAAGGATCGGGTGAACGCGGGCGAGGTGCTCGGCGCGGTGCAGGCCGACGGCTACGGCATCGTCGACGTCTCGACCAAGGAGCCCGACCTGGAGGACGTGTTCCTCAACCTGACGCGCGCGGCGAGCGGGCGCTAGCGGCCACTATCCGCACAGGCGCTTGAGCCACCGCGCGCGCCCGCGTAAGCGCGCGCGCATGAGCATCATCCCGATCCGCCGCGCGCTCCTGTCCGTTTCCGACAAGAGCGGCATCGTCGACCTCGCCATCGCACTCGCCGACAAGGGGGTGGAGCTGGTCTCGACCGGCGGGACCGCCAAGGCGCTGCGCGACGCCGGGCTCGAGGTACGCGACATCAGCGACCTGACCGGCTTCCCCGAGATGATGGACGGCCGCGTCAAGACGCTCCATCCCAAGGTCCACGGCGGGCTGCTCGCGGTGCGCGACGACGAAGCGCACGCCCAGTCGATGCGCGAGCATGATATCGCCGCGATCGACCTCGTCGTCGTCAACCTCTACCCGTTCGAGCAGACCGTCGCCAAGGGCGCGGCGCGCGACGAGGTGGTGGAGAATATCGATATTGGCGGCCCGTCGATGGTGCGCTCGGCGGCGAAGAACCACGCTTATGTCGCGATCGTCACCGACCCGGCTGATTACGCGCTGGTGGCGCGCGGCGAGACCGACCTCGCCGAGCGCAAGCGGCTCGCCGCCAAGGCCTATGCGCTCACCGCCGGCTATGACGGCGCTATCGCGCGCTGGTTCGCAGGGACCGACCAGGGCGAGACCTTCCCCGCCACGCTGCCGCTGACCCTGCGCCGCGCCGGCGAGACGCTGCGCTACGGCGAGAACCCGCACCAGCAGGCCGCCTTCTACGCCGCGTCCGACGGCGTCGCGGGCATCGGCCAGGCCCGGCAGGTCCAGGGCAAGGCGCTGAGCTACAACAATTACAACGACGCGGACGCGGCGCTGGAGCTGGTCGCCGAGTTCCGCGAGGCGGCGCCGACCTGCGTCATCGTCAAGCACGCCAACCCGTGCGGCGTCGCCACCGCCGCGACGCTGGCCGAGGCCTATCAGGCCGCCTTCGCCTGCGACACGGTGAGCGCGTTCGGCGGCATCATCGCGGTCAACCGCGCGCTCGACCGCGCCACCGCCGAGGCGATCACGGGCATCTTCACCGAGGTGGTGGTCGCGCCCGACGCCGACGAGGAGGCGCTGGCGCTGTTCGCCGCCAAGAAGAACCTGCGGCTGCTGCTCACCGGCGCTCTGCCTGACCCGCGCCGCGACGGGCTCACCGCCAAGTCGATCGCGGGTGGCTGGCTGGTCCAGTCGCGCGACGGCGGCGCGGTGGCGCGCGCCGACCTCCAGGTGGTGACCAAGCGCCAGCCGAGCGAGCAGGAGCTCACCGACTGCCTGTTCGCCTGGACGGTGGCCAAGCACGTCAAGTCCAACGCGATCGTCTATGCCAAGGACGGTGCCACCGCGGGGGTGGGTGCGGGGCAGATGAACCGGCTGGAGTCGGCGCGGATCGCGGCGTGGAAGGCGAAGGACGCCGCCGACAAGGCGGGCTGGGCGAGCCCGCGCACGATCGGCTCGGCGGTTGCATCCGACGCCTTCTTCCCCTTTGCCGACGGGCTGCTGGCGGCGGTCGAGGCGGGCGCCACCGCGGTGATCCAGCCGGGCGGCTCGATCCGCGACGAGGAGGTGATCGCCGCCGCGGACGCCGCGGGGCTGGCGATGGTGTTCACCGGGATGCGCCACTTCCGTCACTGAGGGGAGCGCCACGCGTGCTAGCGCGCGCGTGTTCCTGCGGACGCAGGAACCCAGTGTCGCGGAGCGCGACGCTTGTGGCTCTGGGCTCCTGCTTCGGCAGGAGCACGAAGGGGTGAGGGACCGAGCATGAGCGACGACAAATACGTGTACGACGAGGACAGCGGCGAGTGGGTCAGCGCCGCCGCGCTGGCGGAGAAGCAGGCGGCCGCGGCGACGGTGGAGGTGCGCGACTCGGTCGGCAACCTGCTGGCGGACGGCGACCAGGTGACGCTGATCAAGGACCTCGACGTGAAGGGCGCGGGCCAGACGCTCAAGCGCGGCACGCTGATCAAGGCGATCCGGCTGACCGGCGACGCGCAGGAGATCGACTGCAAGTTCGACGGCATCAAGGGGTTGGTGCTGCGCGCCGAGTTCGTCCGCAAGCACTGAGATGAGCTGGCCGCCACGCCTCGACCCCAGCTGGGAGGCGCCGCTCGCGGCGGCGCTGGAATGCGCGACGATGGCGGCGCTCCAGACGTTCCTGCGCGATGAGGCGGCGGCGGGCAAGGCGGTCTTCCCGAGCGCCGAGGCACGCTTTCGCGCGCTGGAGCTGACGCCTTTGTCGGCGGTGCGAGTCGTGATCCTGGGGCAGGACCCGTATCACGGGCCGGGGCAGGCGCATGGACTGGCCTTTTCGGTGCCCCCGGGGGTCAAGCCGCCGCCGAGCCTCGTCAACATCTACAAGGAGCTGGCGAGCGACCTCGGCGTGGCGCCGCCGCGCGACGGCTCGCTCGAGCATTGGGCGCGGCAGGGCGTGCTGCTGCTCAACACGGTGCTGTCGGTGGAGAGCGGCCGCGCCGCCTCGCACCGCGCGCGCGGCTGGGAGGCGTTCACCGACGCGGTGATCCGCGCGGTCGCGGCGAAGCAGGAGCCGGTGGTGTTCCTGCTGTGGGGCGCGCACGCGCAGGCCAAGGTGGGGCTGGTGCGGGAGGTCGATGCGGCGCGGCGCCATTTGGTGCTGTGTGCGCCGCACCCCTCGCCGCTGTCGGCGTACAAGGGCTGGT
>NZ_JAPYKH010000015.1 GCF_029623345.1 Sphingomonas phyllosphaerae | reverse complement strand
CTGCCTCTCGTTCATGCTCCTGATCGAGCCCGCCTCCTCAAGCACTCCGGTGACGAGGTGACCTCGCGCACGCGGAGCCTGGAGGAACAGCTTAGCTGAACCAGGCGGACGGGAGCGGTCGACGATCCTCGCCCGGGGCGCTTGAGCCGCAGGTCCGCTGCCAACGGGATCCTGGCCTCAGCCGGACATGATCTCCCTGATCTGCCGGTCGATCTCGGCCAACTCCATCTGGTCCGACTCATACAGCCGTATCTCGGCGGTTCCCGCGATCCGGCATCGTATCAGCAGGGCGTGACGGCTGTTCCCGAGATCCGTCACGCGGGTGCTGTCAGTCTAATGCGAACTCGTCTCCACACGATGCGCCTCGCCGCCGGCTCGCGTCGGATCAGCTGGCGAGCGCCCGCCACTCTGCAAGCGCCGCGGAGCGTCGTTGCTTGTAGGTCTGGCGATCGACGAGATGGCGTTCGTGGTTGAAGTGGTTGTGGACGTTGGCGTGAACCGAGGCGAACTTCTGTAACGTTCGCATATGCCGAAACCGCAGCATCGCCCGCTCTCGTCGCCTGAACGGCAGGTGCGAGTTCTCGACCCGGTTATTGGCCCAGCGACCCACCTCCTGCTTCCCTCGGTTGCCGAGCTCGCTCAGAGCAGCACCGTAGGAGCGCAGACCGTCGGTGGTGATCGCCTCAGGCGAGCCGTGACGCTTCAGCGCCTTCTTCATGAAGGCGAGCGCTGCTTTCTTGTCGCGCGTTCGAGTGACATAGCTCTCGAGGAGCTCACCCTCGTGGTCGACGGCGCGCCACAGGTAGACCATCTCGCCGTTCAGCTTCACGTACATTTCGTCCAGGTGCCAGCGCCAATGACGAAAGCCGCGCATGTGGCTCACTCGCTGGCGCCGCACCTCGCCCGCGAACAGCGGACCGAACCTGTTCCACCACAGCCTCACCGTCTCATGGCAGATGTCGATCCCACGCTCGAACAGCAGATCTTCCACGTTCCGCAGCGACAGCGGGAAGCGCACGTACATCAGCACCACCAGCCGGATCACCTCCGGCGACGAGTTGAAGTAGCGGAAGGGCGAGGCTGGCTTGCGCGGGCGGGGCATGGCCCTCCCCTACCCCGCCGGCTGCCGCAGGTGCATTAGCTTTGACAGAGCCAGAAGGAGGGTTCCCCAGCCTAAACAGGATGCTGCGCAAGGGCACAGCCGCGAGCGGGAACGCCCTCAACGGGCGCGGTGTCGAGGGCAGGTTTTAGCGCTTGCCGCCCTCTCCCCCTCGTGCCGAGGACCCACAATCGGTCATTGGGCGGTCGTTTCGCACTCCCCAACTTCGGACGCCCATTCAGCTTCACCCGACACTCCGTCGCGCGATGGTGGACATTGGCGAGAAGTGGGACTTTCCTGCCGTTCACCCGGTGGGTCGGGGCTGACCGCTGCTATCGAAAAGGCGACCTTACGCATAAGTGCGCCAGACGGCCTTGCCGATGATTGACCTTTTATACTACAAAGGTATTAGGCACCACTTTGATTATTTTGCGCCCCTTTATGCTCGAGATCATCACAAGGCAGATTTCCGGCTAAGGGCAACGGGGATTGATATCGCTAGTCCCGAGCGATCTTTACGCTCAAAATCTCTTTAGCGCGCTCTTCCATGGTTTTCTTGATTGACTCGGAAAAGTCAGACCACGAATCTGGATGGTAAATCTTCGCTAGCCTCTTTTTTTCCTTACGCCTTTCTTGCGCCGAAGCGTTAAATGCAACACCGAGCACGTCAAGCTCGCTTACTTTCATCCGGTGCTGAGCAATCTCGTCCGCAGAGATTTCATGACTACCCATCAGAGCCGTTGACACTGCTGCTGGATGTTTCACACTCAGAGTGAATTTGTGCCGAACTTTGAAACGGGTTGAGATCCTCTCTCCCATCTGATCGATCCAGGACAGAGTTTTTTCTCTGCTATGATATTTAAGATCTGCGTCCCCGATGAAGCACTCAACAAAGACGTCAGATAAAAATTCGCCTAATGGCGCCCCTTTGGCGACAGCTAGATTTCCCTTCGCGGCTAACACCTCGTCGATTGCCATGCCGGTAAAGCCGGCTTCACCATATGAGAAAACCGCAGAGGCTTCTCTCCAAGTTGACAATTTGGCACATTGCTCGACCAGCTCCCTCGCTCCTGATGAGCCTTCCATCTTTGACTGGAATAGCATGGACTTTTCCGATTTCCATCCACCGCGATCCACAATCAATTCAAAGACGCCGTCGGCTCCAAGTATCTTCTCGGTCGCCCTTGGACCGCGCCCTCGAAATTTATGATATCTTAGTGACCACGACCAAATACCTGGGGGATCGCCCTCGGGCACCGAAACTTGGCGGCCGGTTGTTGTCAGATTTGCGCCCAGATGTCCGGTGGCCACGTCCTCATCTTCATCAAACGAGTCAAATTCCTCAGTAGTCTTGTCGACTCTCCTCGTAAGTCTTTCTCGAATGTCCTGCCTCACCTCATCAGGAATGTAGAATCTCGTTCTTGCCATTTGATGGGTCCATTCGTGAGGTACGCTATCAAGCTCGCCCCGGTTTAGCTCCGCTTTATCTTCTCACAAGTGGATTGCACAGCTCACGCGGCTAGCTCGGTCGAATCGGGATAAGCTGCAACCCGATTCAATCGGTTGGCTCCTGACGGGGAGCACTTGCGAGCCGCTCGCAAGTGAGAGCTATCTTCTCGTCGGAGTGGACGTTTACACCCTAACCGCGGAACGGCTTTAATTAGTCGGGAGCTGCCCCGCCGCCCTCCTACCTGGGCGGAACCCAGAAGCCGTCACTCCCGGCGCTCTGGCCGGCTCCCAGCTTCGGACGCCCATTTATCTCCGCAGCCGACACGCTTGACGCGCCGCAAAACCGCTCGCCTGATCGGATCTAGGCCGGGTAGCCGACGCCCAACTCTCGCAAAAGCCGGCTACTGCCTAAACTATCGCCGAGCGACGCGGCGCGTAACAACGAACCCAATCGCGGCAACAGCCAAGCACGTGAAGGCGACTGCAAGCACCACCGCGGCCATCAGTAGGTCTGAGCAGGGATCAAGATCGGGGTGAAGGCGGTGGGACGGATTACAGCCCCAGAAAAGCGCGAAGAGGACCCACACTCCCGCCGTGCAAAACACTAGCAGGCCAGCAATGAGTCCGCAGGCCACGCCAATGACATAAGACCAAAGGATTGATGCCGCCTTCATCCCAGCAGTATGGCGTGATCGGCCGAGTCCGCAACAGGGAGGCAGTTCGACCTCAAACGCCCATGATCTGAGAAATGCGGCCTCGCCTCTTTTAAACGGCTTGCGATTCCCTCGCCTCTCGTGTCGAGGACCCACAAGTGGACATTCACGCCGGCTCGCAAACGCCTCAGCTGCGGCCATTCGATCATGCGGGCCGAAGCGTTGATAAAATTCCGTGCCGTTTTCGCCGACCGTGGCATTGCTAAAGCTGACCCGAACCCGAGCATAGCGCTTCATGGTTCCCCGACGGTTCTACCTCCTCGTTAGGCGCCCCATGGAGTCCTCACGGGGATCCGACACCCTTGCGCTCCGCCTTGTTTTTAGAGCTGCTGGAGCGCCCGGGCGGACTGCCTTGCCGCAGCTGATGGACGGGCATCTTGTTCAACGGCCTCACCACCCTCAGGTAAGGGCGATGCACAAGGTCCTCTACCTCGACACCAACAGCTTCCTGCAGTTGCGCGACCTGAAGGACCTCGCTTGGACTGAGCTGATACCCGGCGTGAAGGCCGTAGATCTCGTCGTAGCTCGGGCTGTGATAGATGAACTGGACAAGCACAAAGTAGGAACCAATCAGCGCCGACGTGATCGGTCCCGAGCTGCGCTACGGCTCATCGACGCCGCCTCCGAGGCCGAGTCCCGCTCGATCGTGCTGCGCGAGGCACCCGTACGAGTGGTCCTCTCAATCGCTCCGCGCCGGCGGGTCGATTACGAATCGCTCGGGCTAGATGCCGCTGAGCCGGATGACCGGCTTGTTGGTGCGGCCGCCACGCACGAAGGTGCCGAGATCATGTCGCACGACAGCGGCCCAAGGGTTACCGCCCGCGACTTAAGCATCCTCGCGCACTCGCCTCCCGAAGGGTGGTTGCTCCCACCCGAGCGGTCGGACGATCAGCGCAAGCTTGCGGAGGCGGAGCGGCGCATAAAGCAGCTACAGGATGCCAAGGCCGACGTAAGAATCGAGGTGCTCGGCGCCGAGGACGACGGAAAGGTGGTTGCGCGACGGCTGATCCCTCCTCCGCTACCACCTGCCGTTGCTAACCGGCTGACCGCCCGGTTGATTCGGCTGCATCCGCCTGTCGACTTGCCCTCAGCTGGAACCGGACTCAACGCCCAACTTAGGTTGGCTGGCGGGCAGGCGTTTGGTGAGCCGACGATCCGCCGCTACTACGAGGATCGGAACCAGTGGGAGCTTGAGGTTCAGCGCTGGACGTCGATCCTCGATAGGCACGTCGCGCGTCGTACGTCGGAGGTTAAGGTCCGCTTTGGTCTCGACAATGTGGGCGCGTCCTCCGCTGAAAACTTGATTGTAGAACTAGAGACGGACGAGGAGCTTTCGCTTCTGGCCGACGACGAGGACGCGGACGGGCTACTCGGCAGTCTTACGCCTCCTTCGCCGCCGGAGCCGCCAAAGGTCAGGCCCTCTTTCGACATCACCGATGTCGGCCTCAGCCTCGCTCAGCCGGTTCCGCGCAGGGATCCCACGGCCATGAGTTGGATTGATCGTCCCCGTTTCGGTGCAAGCCGCGCCTCTTATGGCTGCGAGGATTTTCGGCCGGGCAGGAAGTACGAGGACGTCGCACTCGCGTTTCGGTCTACAGAGGCAGGCGGCGGCTTGGTCAGAATTGAGGCTAGCGCCAACCACATGCCCGCGAGGGCCGTCGAGGTTCAAATCAGATTTGAGGACGCCAGCGTTGAGTGGACCGACGAGCGCGTCCTCGCCGCGCTTCCGCCGGACGTGGCTGAAGCCGTACGGGCCGAGTTCTCCTAAGCAGAATTCAATTCCGCACCGAAGTCACGGGGCGAACCTCGAACCTGACAAGCGACCCAGTTGCGGCCATTGCGACCTGTTTCTGCGGTTTCCAACTTCCGACATCCATTCATGTCCAGGTGGACGTCAATTGATGCGTGCAGACAGCCTCGTCGGCGCCGTTCAGTCGATGCCAATCTGGTGAGAAGGGCGGCGCGCTATTTTTGCGCGCGACCGAAAATTGCGAGAGGTCAGATCCGGGTGAGAGCCGCAGCCAAGCCTTGAATCGACGCGCTCACGCGCCTACCTCGTGCTCACGCGGGTTTGACCCGCAACAGGCTCACCATGAGTGGTGCAGCCCTTGGCTGGGAACTGATCGTCCATCACGTCGCCGTCCACGCCTGCTTTCACATCGCCCTCAGGTTCGTCCTGAAGATCGGAGGAGGGCTTATGGATAAGGTGATTAACATGGTAAAATCGATGAAGCTGGTGTCGGGTAAACTGGTTTGCGAGCTCAAAGAACTTTCTTTTCTGGCGCTGGTAACAGCGGCTGCAACGATATGAAGGCCCCGGCATCGCCCGGGGTCTTCTGCGTTCGCTCCTCTGCAATAGGCGGTGGGCAGCTGGCGTGACCCAATCCCGGCCATTCGACCGTGCCTCCCGCCGTCCCGAAAGCGGTCGCTCGTTCATCTGTCGGACGGGTAGGCGACGACGTCCGGGAGCGGAGGAGCGAGTAGGACGCAAACCATCCAATAAGACGCGTGCCCAGAGCCGATCGCCCGTTCGGGTGCGAGTCCGACTTACCGGCCGGCCTTGAGCCCGGAGAGGCACCATCCGCCTGCTTCCAAACGCGAACTCGGATTAGCCTTGTAGCACGCCTCGAGAACATGGACCTTGGATGGTCTCTCGGCTCCGGCGGTTCCCGATCGATCAAGAGCCGCGAGCGCGTCACTCCTAGGGACAAAGACCTTCGAGTTTCAGCGGCGCGAGGCCCTGGAAGTGCCGCCAGAGCACGACCGGGCGCAACATCAGATGACAGCGCCGTTGGTATGCGCTGGGCTTGTATTTGCGATATGCCGCCATCTGGCGACCGAGCCGTGCGGAAACCGAGGAGACGCGGGTCTCGAAAGCCTCGTTTGCCGCACGGCTCTCGGAATTTCTAATCCGCACGTTGACGAGCGCCTCCTCGACCGTCCCGTCGCCCGGGGGCACCTTAGCGATGGTCTTCGCCCAGTATCGCTGCAGCCAACGTGATGCCAACTGGCGCTGGATATCCGCGTCACGCAAGCCGATGCGGCTGAAGGTCCGGAACACGAGCCAGTCACGTGCCGCCAGTTTCGGATTTGCGTATTGCGCGCAGCTGGTTTTCTCGTCGCGATGGTGGAACGGTTCACCCAGGAGGTCCGCGGTGAACTGCTGCGACGAGCATTGGCCGGCGGCACGCAGCTCGTCGTAGCGCACGTAGTGGCGAAGGTAGCGAGCCGGATCGAGGGTCCGGCGAAGCGCGCCCTGGAAACGCAGAGGAACGAGACCACGGCCGATTACCCGATCGATGAAGTCTTGAAGCTCAGTGAGATCGGCGTGAAATAGACCTACGCCGCCTGTGGCGTAGCTCATAAAGTGCTTGCCGCGATTACCCGCCGACAGAGTCCGCCAGCCTTTGCCGGCTGGATCGGATGGCAGTCCGGCGGGATCGGAAATACCCCATTGGGCGATACCCATCGTGAGCGCGAGCAGGCCGATGGCACCGCTTCCATACGCCGTATCAAGGGTCTGTCCGGAAGACATGCGCCGCAGTAGGGCTTGCGGGATCGCCTCCCCGGGCGCGTCGTCGTCAGCCGAAGTCGTCCAATCCCCCTCACGCAGCAGATCGGCGAAGAGATCGTCGGGAAGCGCTGGTGCGGGAGCATTCAGCGCGAGCAGCGGGCTCCCCGCTCCCACAGCCATCGCCGCCAGGACAGAGACGGTGACGTTTCGACGCGACCACGTGTTCATCGTTGCACCCCGCTCGTTGCGATCAGCGTCGCCTCACGGTCAATTGGCGCGCAGAAGCGACACGCATCTTCTCCGGACATGGAACGTCGCTTCTGCCCGCCGCCCGAAACATGGACCAGCCGGAGAAGAAGGAGGGATCGTAGATCGACCAGCAGACGCCGTCGCACGAACTCGACGACTCGAGCATGAGCCAATCGTCGTTCGCACCGTCGAGCTTCAGCGCCGCGCCATACAGCATCACGTGGTGGACGCTGCTGGAGTTCAAGTTGATGGCATCGCCGGGCTGGAGATAGTCCGTGCTCGGCAGGTGTCGCTTGCACAGGAGGTCACTTTCGAAATTTTTAATCGAGTCCGTACTCAATCGGGCGTGTCCATCGCCGTGCCAGGCGAGCTGGACCAGACCGGAGCAGTCGATGCCGAGGTCGCCATCGAACTTGTCGGCGAGGTTGCCGGGCAGATCGACAGCGCGCTGTTTGACTCTCGCCAAAGACTGGCCAAGCTGAGCCGGCGTCAGCGTGGATAGCCGCTTCCATTCGGTGATGCTGTCGGTCTGTGCGTAGGGGACGCCGGCCCGCCTGAAGCTCGTCGGGGAAAGCCTGATACCGCGAATCGGGACGAAATGAGGGGCTTGGTGCCCCGATGGGCAGCCAGCAATGACGCGACACTCTATGGGCAGATCCTTGGTGATGACGTAGAAATCGAGGTCGACGGCGTCAGTCACGGCGGCGAAGATGCTGGCTGCAGTCAAGCCGGATAACGGGGCGGGATCGGCTGTATCGAACGCCTGGACCGCCGGAGCATCCTGACTAACCGGCGCGAGGTCGGCGTTCGAACGCGCGGCGATATCGTTGTCGGTCCGGTCACACACTTGCAAGCGATATTGAGTTTTGCCGACCAGGGTCCCGCAGGAAAAAACCTGAAAGATTGAGGTGTTGCCGGCGGCCGGCTGCTTCCCCATCACTAGAATCTCACCCGTCGAGAGCACCGCCACCGGCTTCAGGCCGAGCTTGCCTTTAATCGTCGCGGGATCGAACCGGAGTTCCGCCTTAGGTTTTCCGGTTGATACATCGAACGCTATGATCCGCTGCGTGATTGAGATCGTCCCGTCGGCCGTTTCCGCGCCCTCGGCAGTCTGGACGTAGCGCTCGCCGCCGGCCGGCTCGAGCTCTCTTGCGCTGATCATGCGCGTCTTGGTGTCGCTCGGCGTGCGTACGATCAACGCATTGGCGGGGGCAAGTGCTGCGGCGGTGTTGGTAAGGATGATGGTCCGGTTTGGATTGCTCTTCCCTCGAATGGCCCGTTCGAGCGCTGCACTATAGACCCGCGCCGGCGCCGACACGGCTCCGCACTGGAATGCCGCGGACGGGTTCCAGTCCTGCGTGTCGACGATCGCGCCGGCGGCCGCTAGGCGTGGACCCGCGATCGACGTGATCGTCCGAGCGAGCTGCAGGTTGGTCGTTCTGAGATCGGCGACCCTCACGCGGTAGCCTGCGGATCCGGGAGTGGGGACCGACTCGATGGTCACCGCATCTCTTGATGCATGCAGGCGCCACGGCCGAAAATCGACGGGAAGCGCGCACGCGCCGAGGGGTTGGATACGGTCGCGCAGCAGAGGAGCCAGCGCGTTCGCATCCTGCACGTCGTAGAAGCGAATGGCGGAAAGCAGCGGGTCGACGATCCCGATCACGTCTCCGGTCGATGCCGCATCGCGGGACAGCCGGAAGAGATGACTGGGCCCTGCGCCGTCCGAGTAGAGCCGGATGGTGTCGAAGCCGGGATGAGATGATGTCGGTTCGGGAGCCTGTTGTGCGCGAGCGGCGCAGACCGGCAGGAGTGCGGCTGAGAAGATCATGAGACTCGGCGCGATGCCAAGAGCCCACTTGCGCCGCACGGTCACAGTGACCTGGTTCGCGCAGGCGTTGCAGAAGCCGCCTTCGGCAGTCTGTAGACCGCCTTCTGCCCCACTAGCGCGCCGCCGTAGCAGACGATCTTCTGATCCGCCGGTGTGAGCGTTAGCTCTGGAATGGGGCTGAAGTTCCGGATCTGATCGATTGACTTCGTTTGGGCAGGCTCCGGAAGCGACGGGGCCTCGGATTTCCAGTAGGCGACCGCGTCTTCGGCGCTGATCCCGCAGAACTGCCGCAGAGCGACTGCCGCCGCAATACCTGAGGCGTGATATCCATTCCAGCAATGCACGAAGACGGGGCGGTGATCGGGGCCAGTGATCTGGTCGTGCAAGATCCGGAGAAACTCGCGGCGGTCGGAGCCCGGCGATTGTGGTCGTAGCCCTCGATAGCTGAGCACGTTCGATCCTCTGTCCCGCGCGCAATTCACCGTCTCATGCAGCGCTCGATTGCCATACGCGAAGAACGCATCGGCGAAGCCTTCCTTACAGAGGTTCTGGAGCGCCCGTGCCTGCAGGGGTCCCTGACGGCGCTTCTGGTCGGCGAGCCGGAAGTCGCCGTACGCGTTGTTGGCACCGCCGCGATAGAGAATGCCGCGCAGCACAACGCGGAAGTTGCGCGTGCCTGCGACGCCCGCGAATCCGGTCCCGCGGTCGTCCATGATCGAGTCGAAGGGCGTGGACAGGCCGGCATAGCGCCGGGAGTACGCATCGACCGATGTCGAGAGGCCGGGTGAAGCAGTTGCAGCCTCCTGCGCAGGCGCCCTTGCCGCAAGCGGCAAGCCGACGACGGCAGCGCCCGAGATTAGGGCGAATGCGGCGCAAATCAGGAAGGCTCGTTCAGCCGGCTTCATCACGATGGCGATCCCCTCGCCTATGACTCGAAAATACTACTACGATGTCCGTTGTTGATCAAGCTCAACCGCTTTCGAAACGGCCGTATTTTTAATGTGGGGACGCAGAAAGTCGAACCGACGGGTGCCGATCTCGCTGCCATTTTCAGTGAGATTGATCGCGACGCTCGGACTACTTCGACCAACGAACCCGTCACTCAGACGCCCCTCCCAGTCTCCCAACTCCGGACGCTCGTTCAGCTCGCCAAAGGAGCGTTCCGGACGTTCGCGCCGCCGTCGGGCTGGCCTGATTGGCAGGAAAGCGGACACCTCGCTGTCGCTCAGTAGCCCGCAGGATCCACCCCAATCATTCATCTCGGCGCTCAGGCAGCAGAAATTTCGCGCAACTATCTGCCTGTTCGAGTGTATGAGGAGAACAGATTTACGGCTCTGGAGCAGTCGACGCAGCTAATACTGCGCTCGAGTCGAGTTCCTGCTGCGGCGAGATCGACCGCATCCAGAAATCAAGCTGTCGCCGCTGCTCGCCTCATTTGACGAGCAGGCTAGAGCATGAGGCGCTGGCGGATGCCTTGGCCTGAGCCGCAGCAAGCCCAGTGGACGCGAGGTCGCCGGTTGAAGCGGCATCGATGTAGGCCTTCTCGAAAGAAGCTGCGTCCGCAAACGTTGTCTGACTTGCTCCGGTTGTCGACCACGGCATGAAATAGCCCGACGCAGCGCTGACCACGCGCTCGCGTTCATCCGACTTGAACTCCTGACCGGTGACCACACCCGCCTTATTCTTGCGCTCGGCGCCTGCGGCCGCCTGATACTCTGCGCGGTAGACCCGTATGGCGTCGCGAGCCTCGCGATCGGCTGCGTCGAGGCGACGCTGAAGCTCCATCGTGGTCACGGCGCAGCCGGTCATGTCGACCTTGGCGAAATCCGAAGCGTAGCGAGAGGAGTATAAGTCCAGACGATTGGTCACCGTGGCCCACTTTAGCAACAGACTATCTCGCCAGTCTGTTGACCGCCCGTCTTCCAACACCCCAACCAAACGCTCCGTGACCTTATCTAAAGGCGCAGCCTTCGCATCCGAAGCCGCTTGCAGCGCATCACGGAACGTCGACCATTCCTTTTGCACGTAGAACTCAGGCTTGGTGCCGTCAGGATAGCGTCTGACATTTAGGACCATGTAGAGGTCGTCCCTTACCTCCTGGTAGGCGCCGTCGGCGCCAGATGCGGCAGACTTTCGATATAGCCGACCTGTGTTGTGGTCGAGGCGGAGCGCGCCCCACCCCATATCGACATCACGCTTCTGCATTCGACGAATCACATAGCGCCCAGGAGCGAAAGTCGCTTGCATGGCACGGGTGTCCTCGCCGCCGGCAGACAGCACAAACCGATACTCGAGTAGCTTGTCGTCCTGGCTGCCCGACAAGAGGCTTTCGCCTAGGTCAAATAAGATGTCCTTCGCCTCGCCAGGGCCTGGCAGCGCCTGCTGGCCGAAGCGAGCAAGCGTTTTCAAAAGTGAGGACACTGGCCCGGCCTGAGCATCGACCTCCATGACGACGAGCTGGATACCGATCGAACCCCCGCCGTAGGCTGTGCGCGCCCGAAGCGGAATGTTGGAAAAGTTCATAGCCTGGTGCCGCTGAACATCGTCGCCAAAGTAGACAAGCTTTAGTTCGACGTCGCTCGGATCATCGGCCTTTCCCGCAAACTCTCCAGATTCAAGAAAGCGTTTGGCCGCTGCGTCTCCGGCTTCTGATGCGAACTCAAAAACGTTGGCAAGTACGGCGATTTCAGCCGTTTTCCCAAATTGCCTGCCCAACACCTTACCCTCGAGAATGTTATCACCTATAACCGCTTGCTCAATCTCGATGGAATAGATCTGGCCATTCTTGAGCGCGTCCCAACCAGTAGTCTTATCGGGCATGTACCGGCGTACCACCCTTGAAGGCAGAAGCGGATCGCATGGTTTTGCTTGATCGTCTGCGCAGCGATTGCCCGCGATCGGCACCATTGTCGCATTGCTAATCGCAGCCGGATTATCCGCCACACGATAGTCGACCTGTCCAGTGTCAACGTGGCTGCAAGCAGCGATGGTCGCAACGGCAGCCAGCAAAGCTAAACACTTCATCCGATCTCCCCCAAGGCTCGGCACGCGGCATACTAGCTCTAACCTTCTGGATGGCGAGTGCGTTCGATGTCAAGCGTCGATTCTTACGAATTATCGTCGCGAATGCGGCGATTAAGCCTCTGCCACTTCAGCCCCTAGCCTTCAGGTCTCGCCGATAATCCGCAACCGGCTGTTCGGTTGCAATTCGTTGACCCGGCTCCGATCCTTCACTCATTCGAGCGCATGGCAGTCTTGCTCGCACGTAAGCTGCTCGGCATGAATAACTGCTAAGTCAAGTAGGTGCTCAGTCGATAAGCTCTGTGCCGTCACCGACTTCCATGGTTGGCCTGTTCTTTGACTGGTCGTTCCGCCTTCAGCAGCGTTAGTCAGCCAGAAGCCCTCCAGGGACGCGCGGCCTTTTGCTGCAGGGATCTGAGCAGCTGAAAGGGCGTGCCGCTGGGTGCGAACCAGCTCGCCGTTGCGAGGTGGCGGCGGCTACCGAGCAGTCGCTGGATCAGCACCAGTGACGGTAGCGGCGATATGAAAAGCATGCGGCCGGTCGCGGTATGCGGCCGGTCTCCCCGGTTCGAGCCGTCTTAAGGCGTGGCGGGGATCGGATTTGGGCAGTTCCGCGACCTCGCCTGATTGTAGACAGGGTCACGCTTGATGCTCACGGTGCAGGCGTACTGGTACTGAGTGCAGTTGAATGGGCCACATGTGGAGCGGCTCTGCTCGCTGCTTGCCACCACCTGGAAGTTGACCGGAGCTGTGTAGCGGCCCTTCAGAGTCTCTTGGAACTCCGCGCAGTAGCGCTCGGGAGACCCGCCGCCACCCCGCCAATCAGACTGCCCGCGCTCGATCGTTTCGGTGCGCCAAGTCTCGACACCATTTTCCGGAATGCGACAGAGCCGGTCGGCGTTGCCCCCGCAATTGACGAATCCACGTCGCGCAACGTCGAGCGCCTGAAGACGGCTGGGGTGATCGGTAGCCTGCTCGTCGCGCAGTCTGTTCAGAAGCGCCTCGGCGGACTCGAACTGCTCCCCCTGCTTAGCCAGCGCGCAGCCGGCGAACTCGTCCGCGTCCGCTTCGCGCGTAACCACGGCCACGTTGATGCGGCTAGGGCCGAAATCGCGGTTCAGCAGGTGGCCGATCTCGTGCCCGAACAGCGCGATTGCCTGCCCCCGATCCTCACCGATGACCTGCCGCGTCGCTCACGGGTTGAAGCTGAACGAAGGTCTGGTTTCAGGCAAGTGGCTCCTGCCTCTGAACGGCTTGAGTTTGGGCGTGTGCGGCCCCCTGCCCGCTCGTGCCGAGGACCCAGGTGCGGACGCTCACAGCCGCTCGCCCGCTTCTCGAAAGCGGACGTCCATTCAGGCGCCCGGCCGAAACTGGGCCGTGGCCGGAATGGCGGATTTCGGATCGCTGGACGCGAAAAGCAGACCCCGGGCCTCGCGGCGCCATACGACCCAACGCCGGTGACGCAAACGGTAAGATGGTCATCGCATCTTATTATACGAAATAACGAAAGGACGTTTCCTCCGGATCTTGTTCGCCGTACTCATTAAGGATGCCGCCGACGCGTCGCGCGAACGAGAGGGTCACGGGCCACTTACCGCGCACGTCCGCCGTGTTCCAATTCATGCGGGTCAGGTGAAAAATGTCCGTCGCTGCGATAATCGGATCCTCTGGCCCCATCGCCTTAATTTCGAATGGCTGGGGCACATGCGGGCCGGGGTAAGTCTCGATCTCTGGGATAAGGCCGGAAGTGTATAGGAAGGTACGCGCGCCATTCACGCTGCAAACTGTGCCCACCTGAGGCGGGTAGAGACCGAAGCGCACAAGCCTGAAGGCACTGGGCACCATAGTGGCGAGCGTGACGATTGGGATGTCGGCGAGGGCCGCGTTGAAGCCGGCCGTCTCGGCAGCGTCGAAGTGACTGGTCTTGTGGATAACCAGCCTTAGCGGCGCACGGCCAGTGCGAAGCGCGTACTCATCCACAATCCTCTGCCCCAAGTCAAACGCCTGCTCCTCCGACAGATGTACGTTTAGGCGCTGACCGGGCGCGACGGGGACGCCCGTGCCGCGAATAGCGAACCCCTCGCCCTCGCTGGAGAATGCTTGGGCGAGGCTGGACTGAACAACGTGACGCTGCTTGGTCCGGAAGTGGTGGAAACTGATGCCCACGAAGCAGCTATCCGGACCCGGTGGCGTCAATCGCCAAGGGATCCCTCCCGCCTTGTAGTAGATACCAACGGAAAAATTCCACGCGCGCGTCGCCGGGTCCTCGCTCTTGGCGCTGTCGTGGACCAGACGGGTAGTGACGATCTGAGCCGGCAGCCTAGCGGCAAGCGCCCGCGCCTTGAGCGCTTGGCGCAGGTCGCGCTTTAGGAGGTCGTCCGCGCCTTCCTCGACGTCGTCCAAGAGATCGAAAAAGTCTCCCTGCCGGTTCGCGCGCGCATTTCGGATCGCTTTGGCGCGTTCCCGCTCCTCGGCCGTCGATTGCCGCTCGACCGTGCGACACCTCTCAACCACCGCGTCGGGTAGGCAGAGGAGCACAACATCGGGACGGTTAGCGTCGCGTCGGGCCAGCCGCTCCATAGCCTCGCCATAAAGATCGACGACCGCCTGGAACCGTTCAAACTCGTCAGCACGTGCCAGAGCGAGCTGTAGCGGATCAGGATTTCCCTCCAAATGGATCGCCATGGATGGAGAATGGACCAATCGCTTGCGGTAGACGGCCGAAAACGGTGGGAATGGCCTGCGCAAGGCTGTGGCGGCGAGCGTGGGGATGCCGGCGGCGACACGATCCAGCCACGCCCGCGTCGCATCGGCAAGGTCGGGAGGTCCGATAATGCCCAGGCCGATCGAGTCCTTTCGCGCTGCGCCGAACCGCAGGTCAAAAGGACCAGCCGCCTCCAGCCCGGCCTTAGGATCCGAAGTGCTTGCGGCACCGCCGAACTGGAGCGGCGGTGAGCGGAGTTCGAGGAGACTGAGCTTAGTCACCTAGTGGGCTCTCCGTCGTCATCGGCGACGTCTGCGTCAAATTCCTCCTGCTCGGCGAGGTGCGCGAGCTCACCTTCAAGTTCGACCATGTCCGCGTCTAGGGCCGCCTCGTCCGGATCGAAGTCGTCGAATGCGGCCGAATTGAGCGTCGCGCCGGCGAGCTGGTCGGAGAGCAGGAGATTGGGGGCGAACGGCTCAAGGTCGGAACCGACGTCTGGGATCAGCGAAAAGATGCCGCTTGCCCCCTCTGTCAGCATCGCAAGCCAGAACGTCAGGTCGTTGTGGACGTTGGCGTTGAAGTCCTTCGCCGCCCGTCGCGTCGACAGGCTGTTGATCTTTTCGCTCCCGATAAGCTTTCCGAAACCGTTACGAGTGAACGCGTAGCCGGGAATTAGCACGACACACCACTCGTCCCCTGCTGGCAGGATCGAAATCGAGACAGCCTTGTGCTCAAAGTAGAGGACATCCTCGCTGTCGCGGCGCGTTCGGACCTTCACAACGGTCCGCGTCGCCCGCTTATACTTGGCTTGGTATGTAACCCGGCGCTCATCTCCGTCTTCTAAGCGCGGGAAGTGCGCGCGTTTACGGCGGTGATCCACCTGCATGCCGAGCGCTTTGCAGTGGCCAAGCACTGCCTCCTGAAGAAGGTAGATGGCGATGTTGGTCCCGTTGGGGAGGTCGAGTAACTCGTCGAATGCCATCGCCTCGACGTCGCCGGGGTCGAACGGGATCGGAAAGTCGTCAGCCAATCCGTCAAGGTCGTAGAGCGTGTAGAAGCGCCCGTCCTGGACGAGCCCCGGTGGAACAAGGCCTTCGTCCGCACTTCGGTATAAGGCACGGTTGTTTGCCGCCGCGGTCCCGGCGTGCCAAACCTTTGCAGGGAGCGACACAACTGGCAGGAGGTTGGTGGTAAACCGGGAGGCATACGTTTCATCCGCGATGGCAGTGTTTGTGATCTCGTCAACTGCCTCGGGGCGCGCGTTCACGCTCACGGAAAACCACTCGTTGCCCTTGTCGGGTCCGAAGTTTACGTCGCCGTTGTTGTTGATGGTCTCGCGCCACATGTCTGAGAGCCCAGACCCTGTGTGGTCCATGTGGCCTCCGCCGTAGAATAAGTCTGCGATGACCGGGTTTCGATAGCCCTTGATGTTCCGGCGTCCGCTCTTGATCAACTTCTCGAGGCCCTCGCCGGAGATCTGGGCAGCTACGGCAGCGATCAGCCCTCCCGGACTTAGCGTCTCAATCCGCGCCGGGGTGACGAGGATCTCAACAAGCGCGTCGGTCTCGTAGTCGCGGTGGACGAGCGCGTTAACCGCCATCTCTTTGAGCGCGAGGGGACTGTAGGAGCGGACCTGGCGCGAAACCTCCTGCTTCAGGCGGAATTGGCGGTTGACGGACGATAGCAGCTCGGTGATCTGGTCCAATTGCGACCAGAGATTGCCGCTGACCTCGCTAAGCAAGGCGGCGTCCTCGCCCACGCCGGTGAGCTCAACGTCTTCGCCAAAACATTCCTTCAGCCACCGCACGGGCCCTTCTACCCTCAAGCTGATTCGGGCCGAGGGCAATGCGTGCGAGGGGTCGCGCGAAAATAGGAGCAGGCCGGCGGCCGTCGGCACCACCGCGCCTTCATTCGGCTGCGCGATCAGGTGAAATGACTTTGCAGTCTCTACCGTCCAGTCGCGGTCGTATGCGTCGGGCGCCCAGCTGCCCAGCACGCCCATGTACCCGACCAGTCGTGTGAACAGTAAAACAAGATCGATGTCGTTCAAGGATCTTTCAGTCACCGGACGCATGTCGAACGGCACCTCGGAGGAGGCCACCACCGCCGGGCGGTCGTCGCGCGGGCGCCTCTCTGCCGCGAGTGGCTTCCACAGCTCGGTCTCCATAAGTTCGTCGAAGTTGCGGATCGGAACCTTGCTGAAGTTGCCGCCGATGCGCATAGACAACTCCGCGACCATGGGCGGGAGCGGGAGTTCGGCCTCGCGTTCCAGCAAGCACCAGTAAACGCCGTTCTGGAAGCTGTTCGCGTAGTCCACGTTGTCGAGAAACAGGCCCCTCGTGATGGAGGGCTCCGCGCCTCGATAGCCGACGACTATGATCGGGTGGTCGCGCAGCATCGGCCGTAGCCTTTCTACCACGCTTGGATCGAGCGTCTGCACGTCAGCATCTAGATTTTTGTCGGTCAGGTGCTCCACGGATCCGTGCAGGTAGAGCAGTTGCGGGTAGGCAGGAGCCGATGAGAACCGAACGAGGTCGGACGGCGTCTTGACCGTGACGAGGTGGTGAGGCCTCGCTACGAGCTCCCGCGCTCGCTGAAGACATTCGTCAAAGTTCGTGGTCAGCAACGTCCTAATGTGGCCTGCGTGCAGGATGTTCGCGAGCGCCCGATAACCGGGACCAGGACCGACGGCCGGGTTGATCATATCCTCCAAAAATTCGCGACGGTCGCTCGCTACGTTGAGCAGGCTCTTGACCGCTGTGGGATAGAGGTCGGCGAGTGCCGCGTCCGGTGTGAACCATGGCAGCTTAGTCAGCCACGGCCTGTAGTCGGCGGGCCGCACGCTGGGATCGTTAGGCGACCGCCCGTTGTCTAAGCACCATCGCCACCTCGCCATGCGCTCAACGGCGGGCCCAGCCGCGGGAACACCAGACGAGACGGAGGCCCCGGCACCGATCAGCAGGATCGGATCGGGCTGTTTGATCAAGAGGGAACGCAACCTGCCCGGCACTGCCAGCGCTTCCGTGTTCACGCTAGCCCTCACCCGATCCGCCTCTCACCTTCCTCGCGAAAGAACGAAATTGGAACAGGGGCACGGGGCGGTCAACCCGCTTTCAGCGAGGCTAAAGTCCGTCGAGTTATCGTTGGTGTCGGCGCGATCCGCCGGACCGGCCGTTTTCCGCGCAAGCCGGCCGGACAAGCAGGCCTGAACGAGCGGCGGCTTTCAAGATCGAAGAAAAGCGCAGCGCGAGCGGCTGACATTGCGGCGTCTATGCGTCACCAAGCTGTCGGCGGGCGAGCATGTCGCCGAGCACAGCTTTGGTGGGTTCGCCACAAAAAGCTGCCGCTATAGCGGCACCTGAAACTCTTCCGATCCCAAGGCTTGGGTGGGCCTTGAGGGCGAGGCCATATTCCTCGGCGAGATCTGTATCAAAGAAGCCCGGATCGTCGGTGCCGAGCACGATGGTGCAGTCGGCATCCGCGAGTCGCCCGATAGGATGTTCGGCGATGGAGGCATAGAGGCCAAGCGCGAGGTTGCTGCGGAGACAGACTTCAAGGGGCATCTGCGCCTCCGCCAGTTGTCTTGTGACGTGGGGCGACTCGATGGCTCTGACACCGTGGCCGACGCGGTCAAGCCCAAGCGTCTCGATGGCCTCAAGCACCGTCTCGGCCGGCCTATGCTCGCCGGCGTGCGCAGTGGTACGGAGGCCCTCTGCCCGAGCGATGCGAAAAGCTTCAGCAAATTCGCCCACCTCGTACCGGTGCTCATCGCCGGTCAAGCCGAAGCCAACGATCATGTCGGAGCGGATCGAGGTAGCCATGTGGGCTGCCGCGATGGCGGCCTTTGGCCCAAGATGGCGGACGGCGGTGGCGATGAGGCGGGAGTGAATACCCCATTCTTCGGCGGCACGGTCGGCTGCGGCCTCCAAAGCCTTCAGTTGCTCGGGGAACGGCACTCCCGTGCGGGCGAGGTCAGGCGGCGAAAGCATGAACTCGACATAGCCGCCGCCCACCGCCGCGCACCGCTGGAGGTATGAGCTCGTCACAATTTCGAGGTCAGCGGCGGATCTCACGACCGACGTGATGAGGTCGTAGGCCTTCAGAAAGGACGCGAAATCGTACCAGCCATATCGCGCCTGGGAGAGAACAGAACTCGGTATCGAGATGGCGTTGCGATCGGCGAGGGCAAGAACGGCCTCACGGACCAGCGTTCCGCGAAGATGGACGTGGAGGTCGACCAGCATGGTCGTCGGCGATAGAGCTTACCGCACGGAAGTGGAAGGCGCGATGCGAATTAGATTCCTCTCGAAAAATGAACACAAAATCGCCGAGGCCCGGAAGATCCTAGAGCCGCTTGGCGCAGAAGTGGTGCCGATCAGCGTAGCGATCGACGAGATCCAGACGGCGGACGTGGAGGCGATCGTAAGGGACAAGGTGCTACGCGCCTTCGGACGAATCGGTCACCGGTTGTTCGTCGAGCAGACGTGTCTCCATCTCGACACGCTCAACGGATTTCCGGGTGGCCTCACGCAGCCGTTCTGGGACTCGCTAAAGGCGGACCGGTTCTGTGAGCTGTTCGGTCGTGGGGAGACGCGCGGCCTCGTGGCAAGGACTTGGATCGGCTACTGCGATGGCCGCCAGATTCATCAGTTTCAGGGGGAGATTCGCGGCACCATCGCGTCCGCGCCTCGCGGCGATCGGTCCTTCCAGTGGGATTGCGTGTTCGTGCCCGATGGCCATGAACGGACGTTCGCGGAGATGGGCGAGGAGAAGAACGACATATCGATGCGCCGGCTCGCCCTGAGCGCACTCGCGGACCATTTGAGGGAGGCGGCCGATGCTTGATATGCTTGCGCGCGAAATCCGCGATCGCAGAGTGATTTTGTTCGCAGGAGCTGGCCTGTCCCAGCCGCTCGGGCTCCCTTCATGGCAGCAGCTGATAAACCATATGGCTCGGGAGCTAGATTTCGACCCCGAAGTGCTCGTTGGACCCAGCGCGGACTATGCCCAAGTGGCGGAGTTCTACAAGCTACAGAAAGGAAGCATCGGCGAGCTCCGCAGCTGGATGGACAAGAGCTGGAACGTCTCCGACGAGAGGTTGCTCGCCTCTACGGTTCACCGCCAAATCGTCGAGCTCAGGTTTCCCCTTGTTTACACGACGAACTACGACAACAATCTCGAACGGGTGTTCAAGCTGCTTGGCCAAGACGTCTCTAAGATCGCGTCGGTTGTCGATATCGCGGATGCCAAGTCAGCCGAAACGCATGTGGTCAAGTTCCACGGCGACTTCTCGGACGACAACTCGCTTGTGATCACGGAATCAGACTATTTCGAGCGGTTGAACTTTGAATCCCCGCTGGACCTGAAACTTAGGTCAGATGTCTTGGGTCGCACGATACTTTTCGTGGGATACAGCCTCAAGGATCTCAACCTCCGGCTGCTTCTGTATAAGCTGAAGCGAACCTGGGATGCGACGGCCTACGCGGAGCGACGACCGCGGTCGTTTATCTTTCTGATCCGGCCCGACGTTGTGCAGGAGGAGGTGCTCGCGAGTCGCGGGGTCATCCCAGTCGTCTCCGACGCTTTGGACCCGAATGCAGCATTGCCAGAGCTCTTCGATCGCCTGTTGGAAATGGTGAGCGGAGCCAGATGAGCGTGCCTCCTTGATCGCCCTTCCGTTGAGTGAAGAAGTGACGGTTTTCGGGATCGCTAGATGGCAAATGCAACGACCGATTAGGGGCACAAAGCTGCCCTGTGCGAGTCTCAGGAGCAGGTCAGCACCGCTCCGGTTTTCTCCGTGATCTTCAGCGTTCTCCCGTCGGCGGTCCGCCAAACGTCACCTTTTTCATGGATAAAGACCGAGGGCAGCGGCGCATCCGGGGCGACGGCCAGCGCGTTGTTTACGACATAAACGATATAGCGAGGCCGGTTCACAAGGGCGCGCATAGCTTTATACTCGTTAGGCGTGAGTTCGCAGATGAGCTCACCGCGCAGCAGGCCCTTCACTTCCACCAGCAGCGGCTCGCCGCCACAGGCGATCTCGAGATCCCATCCTTTCGCTAGCACCTCCACGCTTTCGACCGCCTCCGGGCCGTAGAGCTGACGATAGTATGCCTTTGCGTGATTGATGGCGGCACGTTCGACCTCGCGTCGCAGCTCGGGATCCTGATTGCGCGGCGGGCGCTTGGGTTTGCCCGGCTTGGCTGAGGAAGTCGCTCCGAACTTACGAATATAGTTCCAGACGCGGCGATCGACATCGGGGTGTCCGTACCAGGTCGGTTTTTGACCGAAGCCGATCCCCGGCGCGGTGCGACTGCTCTGCACCCGAAAATCACGGGCGATTACAGGTACCAACACACTCTCGGCGACTCGGCCCTGCACTGACCAGGCGTGGCGTTCGCCGTTCAGTACATGATCGCTCGAGTGTGCGTTGCGCCAGACGCGCGCGTTCCGGTACCAGCCGACGATCACCGAGGTGCCGCTCGAGCGCTCACGCGCAATCCAAACGACGGTTACTCCGTCGATATAGTCATCGCCGGGTGCCGCACCGAGCCGATCAATATTCACGCGCTCGCGGCTACCCGGCGGCCGATAACCATAGAGCAACGCTCCCGGCTCAGGCGCAAAGTTATAGGCTTCGGCGCCATGGGCATGTGAACCAAGATAAGCATGATTGCCGATCGTCGGATCCGAAGCGTTTGGACCAGCATAGTTGCGCATCCAGCCGATATTGAAGTAGATCATCGGCGGCGGGACTGCAGATAGGCCACTAGGGGAACGCGACGGCACTGTGCCGGGCTGCGCATCTTCATCCTGCTCAAGTGCTGCCGCCTCGGTCGCGCCAGGAGTGATCGGCGACGGAGGCTGGAGGGACGTCAGAACATCGCAAATGCGCGCTGAGACGCCGCGACCGACATTCTTGGCGGGGACGTAGCCCGGCAGCGTCGGGCGGCCGAGTTCATCAAGTACGGCGCTGATGTTGCGCATGCGGTATTCTATTGCTTGTTCGCTGCGGGCCGGGAGGTGGCTCGCGATCAGTGCTCGCCGTACCTTCGCCTTAGAATATGGCCGACCGGAACGCGCGTCGCCCAACATCGCGAGATACGCCTCAGCCGTGCGGCGCAGTTCATCATCGGTCCACCCAGCCATCTGCCCTCCGCCGGTTCTGTCGCTAGGATCAGAGCCTAAACTGGGAACCATGATACCGCTACTGCGGCGCTAATGGATCGGTTTTGGATCCACGTTGACCTATAGAGAACGCGATCAGACGGTTCAAAGCTAGCACACCGGCTTGCCTGTCGGAGGAACTCGTTATGCCAACCGGCACCTTGGACCATTCGTGCCGGTTTGTTCGGAATTGCTGGCATTCCGAGCAAGCATAATCAACGTCCGTTTTCGAGCGATGGGCGACGGAGCTACAACGACCCTTATGGGGGCGCTTTGCCGACTGGCTGGTTGTGCCGGAGCGGTCCAGCGGATTTTGGGCCAGTTGCGGCCTCACGGCTTCCCGGATCGCAAGTCGGCAAGGCTGACATCGAGATGCGATTTTGCTGCTCTTGGGTGTCAAACGGTGCGAAACGTCGAGAACGCCGGTCCCTGACTTCTCCAAGCGAGATCTACCAGTCTTCGGCAGTATTCGGGCTGGTGACGACACCGGCGCCGAGCAAGTTTACAAAAGAAGTGCCCTAGCCTCGGTGGATTGACTGACGGGGAGACGAGCACTGCGGCGCCCCCTCTAAATGGTGACGCGAGGTCACAGCGCCGGCGAACTTTCTCTCGCATGGACGATCAGCGAGAGCCAGCGCTAGTCTCCGCTCCTGTCACCATCGAAATAGGGCGCCTGTCCACGATGAACAGGAAAGCCCGATCCGCTAGCGCGGGCAATTTGGCGGCGAATGCGCGAAGTCCGTCGCGGTGCACTTCACGTCAGCGCCAAAGCACCTTGAACTTGAATTCCGGCTCCCGTAAACAAGGAAAGCACCGTCGCATGATCGCTTCCGCCTCCTCGTCCGCGACGAGCGACGAGGCGAGCACGAAGTGCGGCTGCTGATCATGAAGCAGGTCGTCGCCAGTGAAGCAAGATCCATCCAGATAGATCGTCGTCATCACGTCAATATGGGACGACTTTCGGTGGCCGCCACCTTCACAGTCGATCCGCTGCCGTCCATCGGTAGCCGTTCGCTCAGGTCAGGACGTCGAGAATTTGCGTGAACCGTCCGAGAAGATCGCGCATCGATAACGACGTCGGTCGCTGGTAAACGTCGGAGTGGCGGGCGATGTTGTAGTGGTGTCCCACTTGCGATGCGCCGAGTCCGAAGCCGCTGGCACGCACTATCGCAAACTGGCCAGCGGCGAAGAACGGGCGATATTGCGGAACCCGGCCGCCCCAGCCCGCTACGCCCGCCTCGTCGAAGATGCGATGCGGCGCGCCGTCCCAGCTCTGCTGGATGCAGGCTAGATCGAACAGCCGCGCGAGCGTCTGTCGCATCTCGTCCGGGGGAGCGTCCGACGACTTGTCCTTGCACTCAATGGCAACGATAGGCAGCCCGCGAGGATAACCGCCTCCCGTTGTACCGCGGATTGCGATACCGATGTCCGCCGGGAGAAGGGAGATGTCGCACTCGTGCCGGGCGCCGCTGCGGCCTCGCCACTGGATTCCGCCATGCAGCTCAAACGTGTCGCTTGCTGAGGCCGTTGTCCCCATCTGGGATGAAGCGGGTGTTATCGTCGGGGCCGTTAAGGCGATGTAGCCGACCGCCGCAATGCTGGCCTCCTTGATGGGACCTGGCTGAGTGCGGAACAGGAAGTCCGCACCGGAAGGCAACGGATTGCCGTCACCGCCGTGTATACGGACGGTCCACCCATGAGCCGATGCCGCACCGGCCATGCGCATCATGACCCACGCTTCCAGCGCCTTGCCGGTGCCGGACGGCAGCACCGACCATGTATGGGCAGCGCGGAATTGCCGAAGCAGGTTCCTGAGCTCCCTCCGCTCCTTCGTTCCGAACGGCATCAGCCAACCTCCATCGGCGGCTCGTCGCTCAGAATGCGGCCGAGCAGATCATCGAGCTTGACGGCGAAGCGATCGTCCCCTGGGGCGACCAAGTCGCTTCGGGCGCTGATCACCTCGTCATCCTCAATCAGTGCGAAGCGCACCGGCTCGCCGATCGTCAGATCGCCCGCGAGCCGCTCCGCCTCCGCGAGCCTGCGCGCGGGCTCCACCAAGCGGAGCCGTAAAATTCCGATGGCCTCTGCCAGCTGCTCGTCCAGTGGGATAGGTTGGCGACGACAAGGTCGGTCTTCGCTTCTTCCGTCGGGAATGCGGTCGGTCTCGAAAGCCGCTTCCAGCGAAACACCTTCCCCAGCGTCATCGGAGGGCACCAAGCGCCCGCTATCCACCTCGCCTAGGATCTCGCCCGCGAGAAAGCCGTAGCCTTCCGCTTCGAGGATGAGGACTAGGCGTCGAACGTCTCGGCTAATCATCTCGTGGCTTTCACCGCGCTATTCCGTGCCTTTTGCCCGGTGGACGCCGACGATAGTGGATTTGGTCCCCTGCGCAAATTGGTCGCGGCATATCTGCGAACACGGCTCGGCGCACCGAGCGGAAACTCTACAATTAGCGGTCCCCCAGTGCCGAAATTGGCGACGGACGAATGACAGCGTTCGCGGTTGACGACCGACCTGGCGAACGTATCGAGTGGGGCGCTTAGCTGCCATTGCCCGGGGATGAACAAGCGGCCGCTTATCCCGTCTGAGCGCCCGTAAGCGGACAGGCTGCTTTCCACCCTCCACTGGCAATCGAGCCCGCTTCCGGCCCGCTGAACGAACGGTGTAAATCCTACTACCGTCTGCTCGGAGCAGGCAGTTCTCCACGCCGAGCCCGCGATTGCGCACTATCCCTGCGCCGTAAAGAGACTCGATTACGTCGCCAGTCGGAAACGACTAGGCGGTACTTCAGCGGTTTATGCCTAAATTCCCGCCGCTCCTCCACAAGCGGCCATGAAGGCCAAGCCGCGGACCGAAACAGCCGGGCAGCTTTCGCGGTCGCTGTGCGGGCGGCGTACCGGCGTAATTTGGGCCGAGCTCGATGACCGCGGATCACCTTTGTAGACGACAGCCCTAACCCGTGTGGGACGGGTACTCTCAAATCGGACCCGGGGGGCCCGACTGCATCAGGATGGAACCGCTCTAAGCGACGGCGGCTTCGGCCTCACCACGTCCCCGCCCCCCCCTGGAGGGTAGCCTTTTGACAGTCTTGTCAGTGAAGCGCGTAGCGCGTCATTGATGAAGCTATTACCGGAGCACGTGGACGAAATGGGATACAAAAAACGGCCATGCTGCACACAAAGGGCTTGCGACATCGCAAGCTCGGCCTTTCAGTTCAGCGTTCGTAGCGGTTCATCGCTGAACGCCCAAAACCGCATCGGAGTGTGGGAATAAATGTGGGAACAAGGCGACGGCCGTAGCAAAAGCACCAGCTTTCCTGCCGATTTTAGCAGCAGCATTGGCGGAGACGGAGTCTTTAGAACCATAATGACCGCTCACGATCGCACGTGACCGGCAAGGGTCACTTATCCTTGAGTTTCTGCCGGTTTTCGATCACGCCTTCGCCTACACGCTGCGCCCATGACCGCAAATGATCGTTGATGACCACGCCAAAAGTGGGCATCAAAGTGGGTAATAATGGGCACAGAGGCGTGTCCGGCGACCAAGCCCCAAGGAGTGCCATGGCCCGCGCGATCAACAAGCTGAACGTCAAGCAAGTCGCTAGCCTGAAAGAGGGTCGACATTCGGACGGCGGCGGCCTGTACCTGCGCGTGACATCGAGGGGCGCGCGCAGTTGGGTGTTTATGACCGCCGAGTGCGGCAAGCGGGTTGAGATTGGCTTAGGTGGGGCGCAGTCGGTATCGCTGGCGACAGCGAGGCGCCTCGCCGGTGAAATGCGGGAAGCCGTCGCCATGGGCCAGAACCCCCGCACGGTCATCACGCCCAACGAGGAACCACAGCCGAAGCGTGCGCCCGCGTTTGCCGAGTTTGCCGACGACTACATAACCAGTGTCGAGTCAGGTTGGCGAAACCCGGTGCATCGACAGCAATGGCGCAATAGCCTGCGCGATCATGCAGCATCGCTCAACGACAAGCCGGTGGACGAGATCGACACCGACGATGTTCTCGCGGTGCTCCGCCCGATCTGGACCGAGAAGGCCGAGACCGCGAAGCGCGTGCGCGGTCGCATCGAGAAGATCCTCGATGCTGCGAAGGCACGCGGCCACCGACCACGCGACGCCTCTAACCCTGCGATGCTGCGAGGGCACCTCGCGCTACTGCTGCCCAAGCAAGATCGACTGCAACGCGGGCATCACGCCGCACTCCCGTTCAAAGAGGCCCCTGCCTTCTTCGCCAAGTTGCGGCAGCGTGAAGCGGTGGCGGCCCGCTGCCTTGAGTTCGTCATCCTCACTGCCGCGCGTAGCGGGGAAGCGCTGGGCGCATCGTGGGGCGAGATCGACCTCACAGAGCGACTGTGGACGATACCGGCAGCCCGGATGAAGGCCAAAGCCGAACATGTCGTCCCGTTATCCGCCGGGGCGATAGATCTACTCCGTCGAATCGCTCCAGCCGTAGTCACCCCCAACATACCAATCTTTGCCGTCAACGGTGCCACGCGCAGCAACATGGCCATGTCGATGCTGCTGAGGCGAATGGGCTACGGCCATGTCACCACCCACGGCTTTCGGTCAACGTTTCGCGACTGGGCCGGAGACAAAACTGATTTTGCACGAGAAATTGTCGAACAAGCTCTCGCTCACACAATCCAGAACAAAGCGGAACGGGCATATAGGAGAGGAACAGCCGTTGATCGCCGGCGTGAACTGATGGAGAACTGGCTGCTGTTTTTGAACCAGGAAATCTAAAGATCGTGGATCACCAGGACGATAGCGACGGATCTGAGTGGATACTCGCCAACGACGCATACATGCACTTGATCGGGAAAAACGTTGATCCCATAACAGCCAAAAGTAGCATTGCTGACTTTTTAAGAGACGGGTATCTGCAAGCCAGAGCAAAGGGTGTGTGGATCTCCACCGACACAAAGCTGTCTGAAGCATGGCGCTCCCATGCCACGTGCAGCGAGGTCGAACGAGACATTGACGTTCCGACGAAATACTGGCGCAGCGACCTCAATGCGATTCCCGACAGGGCTCGCTGGAGATGGCCCTATAATCAATTCTTTTATACCTTGTCATTAAAGCCGCGAAGGCGTCGAATGTTTCGAGGTGTATCGCTCGAGCGCAAGGGATTGGAGAGGCTGTTCCCGGATATATTTCGCGAAATTCAGAAATCAAAAGTTGGGCGCAAGCACGACGTAAGTGCGCGAGATGCGGGCTGGCTGGTGATTGTGGAGCTATCGCAAGAGGGGCTCCTCGACAAAGACACCTATCCCACCGCCGAGTCTCTTAAGGTCGAAATGCAACACCGTCTTACCATGCCAGACGGGGACACCTTACGACTCGGGCAGAACCAAGTGGGGGAGATCGCAAGGCACACCTGGAGACGCCTGAAGCCTCGGAAGATTATTGTCTAGTTTCAATGGCTTATATTTCAGAACGATTTCCGAATACCGTTTTCGAACGAAGCCGCAGAAAATCATTCTCGTTTGCCGGCGATCACCAAAGGCGAACGAGGAAAAAAATCATGTATCGTAACGTTCTCTCAATCCGACAGGTTAGCTCTGTGCTTCCTGTCGGAAAGACCAAGGTGTATGAGCTGATCAACAGCGGCCACTTGCAATCCACGAAGATCGGCCGCCGCCGCTTCGTGTTTGTTGATAGCATCGATTCATTGATGCGGGCCGGGCAGGAAAATCTTTCCAGTCGCAGCTAGAATTCGTCGCGCGTTAGCAAGTCTCGCTCAAAGCGCTTTGTAATACCCACCACATCGCCACCATTCCCCTCTCGTACACGTCTACCACGTGTGCGGAGGGTAGCGTGCGGCAATTTCGAGCCAACCTTATGATCAAAAAGATTTTTAACTCACCCAGGTCCGTCCACGAAAATCAGCATCATCGCTTTGTTGAAATACGGAAAAAAGTTCGTGCAAGCGTGCGCACCGATGGCCTCTCTGATGATCAAAAAAGCTTCGTCCTCGCCCTAGCTGGGATCAACGGTCACCCTGGGCGCCTTCTCGCCAGCGACACCGAGGCGATCAAACGCGCAAGCCGCTTCTTCGCGGAGGCAATGGCCTCGCACCGGGCAAGCGACCCCAAACTAAAATTCTTTTTGCTTACCTTCACGGATGACGTCGGAATCGTTTCGGACCGCTCGCCCGTCGCGCCCTTGGCGACTCTCGAGGCGAAGGTGCGTCGTCAGCTTGCCAAGCTAAACCTCGACGCCGTCGCCGTGATCGAGGTGCATCCCCTCGTGAATTACCCAGGCGGCGGAGAGGGGCGCAGCCTGCTCTACCATGTTCATGTTCTTGCGTGGACGACGCAGCCTTTCGATCACAATGCGGCGGCAGCCAATCTCAATGCTTCACACGCTTGGAACTGCAAGCTCGGCGCACCGCCCGTCACCATCGAGCCTATTGGGGACAGTGAATTGGATGTGCGCCGAACGGCAGCATATATGATCAAGCCACCGCACTCCGCGAAGAACCGAATGGCATCGAAGACCGATCCCGCCCGGTTTTTGCTCATGGACACGATCGAGGGGTATCGGCCCGAACTCGCATTGCGTGTCATCGAGGGCCTTAGTCAGGTCGAATTCTGCAGTCTGGTGTTTGGCATCGGGGCTGGCCGGAAAATACGGCAGCAGCTTCGTGCCGAGATTGAGGCATGGCATCGGCAGCGACCCCGCACCGGCACGATCGTACCGAGCGCTACCGATGTATGGCAGTTCTGGTTGCAGCTTCGTCAGCAATTCGGCAGCAAGAATTTTCTGCCGTACAGATTCGACAGCGTCATCGTGCCGAAGCCACCGCGGGCGTCGCGCAAGGCTCGTGCCGGCGTCAACGGTAGTCATCCGAAAAAAGCGGTGCGGCGGGAGTCGCGTTGGCAATTAGGCAGTTCTCCACGTTCTCGGAAGACGAAGAAGCCTGGCCAGCGCCTGCTGTAAACATGGGTGCGTCAGGGAGGATCAAGGAGGCCACCCTGACGCATACCATTAAGCCACCCCCTCAGCACCCTCAACTCACTCATCTGGCCCTCCCCCTTTTTCCGGCCCTGTCCCGATGACACGCCGGCGCTCCCATTATGCACAGGGCCTCAACCCAGCGCTACACACACAAAATATCGAGTTGAGCATCATGCGCCTGCCGCTGGTCCCTGACGACACTGGTTACGATCCGATAAAGTGGCACCATCCCGATAGCCGAATGGCACGCTCAATCAGCGCATTTGCGCAATCACTCGACGCCATCATCGACAGCCGACGTATTCCCGGTAGCGCGCAGCGCTCTGCGTGTTGTTTTGGGGTTGAGCACTGACGGGCGGCCGTCGGAGACCCCTTCCCTCGCCAATCTAAAAATTCGAAAACGCGCGTACGAAATCTCATTCGAAGCGGTAAAGCCGCTGTGGAACCCGCCCGGCACGCGTCGCCGCTGGTTTTTCATCACCCCCATTGGGGATGTCGGCACCAGCCCTGAGTACCAGACCGTCATCGAGTTGGCGCGCTGCCGCGTGACTTCGCAAGGGTGCTAGGCCTCACCGGCTTGCATGCCGTTGGCCTGCTTGAGCTTCAGGCAGTCTCCAAGTACCCAGCGGCGGCCACGGTCGCATGATCGAGTTGCACGCTCACACTCTGGGCTACACAGATGACCCCAGCTTGAAGCCGGTCGCAGTTGCCCACCGCCTACGCAGTCGCAAAATACTGACCAGCTGGCTTGGTGCCCCCACCGTGACCATCAAGCCCGTCAACTCGCTGGCACGTTTGCGTGGTCAGTGCGCCTACCTCTTCAAGGCACCAGTAAAGTTCAGTCCGCCCATGAAAGACGGGTACGAGAAGAGCGGGCACCGGTGCGTTCGCGCGTTGATCGATCGCCCATCGCTTGCGCTGCGCTTGGCAGAGGTGCTGTGCGATATCGATTTTTTCTCACGCAGTGTTTTGCACCGGTTTGGGGGGGAAGGCCTTGAAGCGAGATCTGCTGCAGCGATTGCGGGCTTGGCAAGCACGAAGCCCCATTGCTCCTGATGCCAATCTGCGGAGGATAATTCCGAAGATTTGGGCCGGCGGCCGAACCTCATGTCTACGACACCCCGTCGACGTACGACGCGGCGTGGCAGCGGCAGACGATCCTCGGTGGGCACACGCCATCAGCGATTCTCGGGTTGAGCTCGTAGATCAGGGCTAGCTAAGAGCCTGCTGGCACCTACTTCGCCGGCGGCAAAGAAAGCGACATAGTTTGGTCCCGGATGCGAGCCGATCGGTGCTGAAGCTTGTAAATTTCGCATGCCGAGATTGACAGGCTTCAAAGCCACGATAGCCGTTTGATGGCAGTCATGATGGTGGATCTTGCCGCCAGCTGGTCAGCGAGGTTCATGCCGTGATACCTGAGCAACTTGTCAGCCTCTCTGAGCCGATCGAGACGGACCGCACCATTCGCGCAGAAATGCTGCAGGGTCACCGAGGGCGCATCGAAAATGCGCTCTGGGGCCGCTGGATTGAAGCAGCTGCACATCTCACCAATCGATGGTGGTGCGACCTTGAGGACGATCCCTTCGCCTACAATGAGACGGCCAGCGTCAGCCATCTCTGCTCGGCCGCCACAGCCAGCGGACTGCTTGGCTTGGCTGAGTATGCGTCTGTGAAAAAATGGAGCGGCAATCGCCGCTACTCCGCTGGCGGCAGGTGCGATCTCTGGCTATCGGACTCAAGCCGATCATGGGCGTTCGAATTCAAGCAATTATGTTGTGATCGCTACAATTTAGGTGCTCTCGCCGCATCAATGGATGCCGCTCGGGCATGCGCGCGATGCGTGCGGGAGAGCGAGGCCGATCTTCGAGTCGCTGGGCTCGTAGCTTCGATGTGGTGGCAGGATCCAGCTGCGCTGCAATCGGCACGCTCTACAATGCGCACATTCGCGCGGGATCGCGACTATGCCTGGAGGATTGGGGCAGAGGGAGTTGAAGAGCCTGAGACCTACGTGTTCTTTGATATCGTCTGCCGATAGCCGACAGACCCAAGACCGGCCATTTAGCGCCAGCTGCACGCCTCCCCAGAGCCGCCGTTTGTTCATACGACGTTCGCCTCCGTTAACCATTTGACGGCGACATCTGGGAAGGTGCCATGCCGCTTCTCAGCGACATACGCTTACGTTAGCTTCTGGTGATGACCAATCCTCAAGCCGATGCTCTCGCGTTCGAGAGCCCTAAGGATCTGGCGTGCTGGCTCGCTGAGCACCACGCGGACAGTGCGGAGCTCTGGGTCCGCATCTACAAGGCGGGATCGGGCCAGCGCTCGGTCACGTGGGCCGATTGCGTCGTAGAGGCGATCCGCTTCGGCTGGATCGACGGCTTAAAGCGGTCCGGCGACGAGCGCTCCTACCTCCAGCGTCTGACGCCGCGTCGGGCGGGATCGAGCTGGTCAACAAAAAATCGTGAACACGCTGATCGGCTGATCGCTGAAGGGCGCATCACCCCCGCCGGGCTCGCCCATGTCGAGGCCGCGCGCGCCGATGGACGTTGGGATGCCGCCTATGACGGCTCGGCCGAGATGGTCATTCCACAGGACTTTCTGGACGCGTTAGCGTCCTTGCCCGAGGCCGAAGCGTTTTTCCGGACGCTTGACCGCAAGAACCTGTACCCGATCTACTACCGCCTGCAGACGGCCAAACGGCCGGAGACACGCGCGCGCAGAATGGAGCAGATACTCGAGCAGCTCAGTCGAGGTGAACGCTTCCACTGAGACCCAATTTCGGTCACTCAGGGCCACCTGGCGCCGACCCAACATCGGACGCTTGTCGTCTAATCGCGTCGGGCGCAAGGGTCTTCTGAGATGCCGCTGCCGGGAGCATGGTCGTCTTCGCGGTCGGCATGTGCCGCCGCATGATGGGGCTTCGCGGGGCGACCCCTCCGAGGTTCATCACGCATTCTGCTGCCGTTGAGGCAACGGATGCAACAAGCGTCGCGGAGTGGGTCGGCCTACGTCCCGGCAGGACGTCTCGCAGCGCCTTGCGACGCGGACGAGCTCGGGTGTCAGGCTGAGGTGCGTGTCTCCTGGAAGGGTTCGCCGGTGACCAGCATCGCGTGCATGATGACGGCCAGCTTGCGCGCAACGGCGACCGCGGCGCGCTTGAAGCCGAGCCGCTCGCGGAGCTGCAGCCCCCATTTGCGCAGGTCGCACTCGGATCGGCTCCGCACCAGCAGTACGGTCGCAGCTTCGTAGAGCAGCCCGCGCAGATGGCTGTCGCCTCGCCGCGAAATATGGCCGTCATAGTCGATCTCGCCCGACTGGTAGCGCCGGGTGGTCAACCCGACCCAGGCGCCGACAGATCGCGATCGTTTAAAGTTGGTCGGATCCTCGATGGCGGTGATGAAGGAAGTGGCGGTCAAGACGCCGACACCGGGAATGGACATGAGCAGCTGGCAGGCATCGCTGCGCCGGGCGTCCGCCAGCAGTTTGCGTCCCAGCTCCGCGGCGCGAAGGCGAACGGCGTGCCAGGCCTCGAGTAGCGGCCGGATGATCCGGCCGAGGTCGGCGTTACCGGCGAGCAGAGCCTCAACCTGGCGCTCGAACTTGCTGCCCGACGCCGGCGGGACGACCAGCCCGAACGTCTTCATCAAGCCCCGGATCTGGTTCGACAGCTCGGTGCCGATCCGCACCAGGCGAGTCCGCGCCGCAACCAGCGTGCGCGCGAGCATGCTGTCGAAGCCCTTGACCCGTACCTCCTTGTAGAACCCGACCTCTGCCAGGTGAGCCAGGCCGTCGGCGTCGTTCGCATCCGTCTTGTTCGCCGCCATGTCGAGCGCCGCCTTGGCATGGCGCGCGTCGATGCAGATCGCCGGCAGCCCCTCCGCGCTCAGCGCATGAAAGAACCAGACCGACAGCGGTCCTGTCTCGAACACCACGCGCACCACCTCTCGGGCGTGCTTGCGGATCAGCGCGGCGAGCAGCTGCGGATCCGAGGCGCATTTGCCGCGCCACAAACGCTTGCCTTCACGCCGGATCGAAACCGCTGTCTCTTTCAACGATACGTCGAGCCCGATATACTCACCCATGGCTGTTCTCCGTTCCGATGTATGGGCCCGGCTGCCAGTCGTGAGCCCGCACCTTCATCTACCGGGGAACAGCCACCTTCCTCCACGTCATCGCTGATTGAGGTAGCTCGCTCCCGCGATTACCCCATGTTCATCTTGAGACTTGAGGCCCAACGGGCGTCGGCGCCATCAGGCAACGCGGCTGATCAAATCGCTCGTGCTCGTGCAACCCCCACCAGCGAGTCCGCCGAGCCGTAGTAGAGGAACCACTCGCCTCTGAACGGCACCAGACCCTCAATGAAGGTGGTGCCTGCCTGATACTGGCCGGTGCGCTCCCATGGCAAAGCGGGGCTAAAGAACGGCTCGTCGGCCCGCGACAGCACGTGTGTCAGGTCGGCGGGATCAAGCACCGCCATGCCTCCGGCGTACTCGAAGGGCGACCGGGATCGGTCGCCGCCCTCACGCGCGTTCCTGCCGTTGTAAAGCACGACGATGCCAGCCTCGGTGAGTATGGGCGGCGGCCCTACCTCGGCTAACGAACTGTCAAACCGTCCCTTGCGTGGCGCCATGACAATCTTCAGCACGCCTGGCGACGCCTCAAGCGGAGTCCAGCGGACGAGATCGTCGGAATGGGCGGCGTGGATCGCTCCCTCGCCAAACAGCATCCAGTATCGGCCGTTCAGACGCACAGCGACCATGCGGCCGTCCCGCACCTCGTGGACGACGGCGGCCGACTTGGTTCGGAAATCCTCGTACCTCGTGCCCGTGAAGGCAGACCCATGCTTGTGCCAGAACATAAGATCGCGCGACGTCGCGACGCCGATGCGCGTCGTTCGACGGTTGAACTGAGTATAGGTGCAGACGAAGGTGCCGTCGTCACGTGCCGCCAGCCGCGGATCCTCGCACCCGCCATCCCATTCGGCTTCGCGCTGATCGTCCTTCGTCGGAAATAGCACCGGGCTTGGCAGCGCCTCGAACGTCAGCCCATCTACGCTTCGCGCGAGACCCAGCCTTGAAGTGTGCCCTCCGACCTTCATGATACCTGTGTCGTCTTCCGCCCGGAAAATGACGTACACCGCATCATCCATTACGATCGCTGCAGGGTTGAAGGTGTGCAGCGCTCGCCATCGTATCGGGGCGTCGCGCATCGGACAGTGGAACACAGCCGACGGATCGGGACGGAGGATCGGCTGGGCCCCAGCGACGCGTTGGAAGTTGGGGCCGATACCCGCAGTCCCTCGTGACTCCGCGGCGAGGACGCGTGCAGAGGCCAGCAGTGGAAGCGAGGCCATCGCGGTCAGCACCGATCGGCGCCCTAGCCCGTCTGCCGTCAAGGTCATGCCCGCTCCTTTCTTGTTGAATCTGGCCGGCGCGGCGTCAGCTCGCGATTTGCTTGCCGCCGGCAACGGCGGCAGAGCGTCGGCCAAGGACCACCTGGCTCGCGTCGCGCCTGAGCACCTGCAGATCGAAGTAGGTGCTCAGCGCCGCGCTCACGGCGTCGACGTCTCCGGCGCGGAAGACGCCGCTGATCTGAGCGTGCTGCAGCTCGGGCTCTGCCACGACGATCTTGGTGGCCGAATAGCGGTTGACCTCGGCAAGCGCGTCGAAGAGCGTCAGCCCGCTCAGGTCGACGAGCCGGCGCTGCCACGCCAGCGCGGCATCCAGGCGCACGCGGACCGGCCTGCTCAGCGACCCTCCTGCGAGCCTGACCTGCTCCCCAGGAGCCGTAAGTCGCCTGTCCTGCTCGCGGCGGTCATCCGCAGCCTCGACGAGCACCTTCCCGTGCATCAGCGTAACGGCCGTTCGGCCAGGCAGGGCCACCACGTCGAACGCAGTGCCGAGCGCGGTCACGCTCATCCTGTGCGCCGTGACCCGGAACGGTCTGGACGCGTCATGCGCCACGCTGAACTGCGCCTCACCCCTGACCAGGTCCAGCTCGCGTCCGAACCAGCCGAGCCTAACGCGCACCGCGGTACCGGTATTCAGCCGCACCACGCTACCGTCGGCGAGTGCCACCTGGCGCATCTGTCCCACTTGGGTCTCGTACGTCTCGGTGCTCGGCTGCAGCATGAGGACCGCCACGGCAGCCGCTGCGGCAAGCGCGCCGCCCAGCGACCATCGGTTCACGGCAGCGTGTCGCCACCTTGCTGCACGGCGGAGCCTGATCTGCTCCGCAGCGGCGTACTCGCGTGCTTCACGGACGACCGCGCTCCCGCGCAGGCCTTCGAGCGCGTGCCAAATGGGTTCGTTGTCCACAGGTCCTGTGCTCATCGCTGGCCGCCATTCGCTTCGCGCATCCGTCGGCGGCAGTGCTCCAGAGCGGCCCGGATGTGCTTCTCAACCATAGAGACGGACAGGCCGAGCATTTCCGCAATCTCGGCGTGCGATCGGCCATCAAAGCGAAAGAGGACCAGTGCGGCCCTACGCTTCTCGGGCAGCTCCTTTAGCGCCTTCTCCAGCACAGCAAGCTGCTGACGGGAGGAGAGCACCTGCCATGCGTCGGGATCGTCGATGGCCACGTTCTCGTCCATGTCGCCGGCGTACATGGCCCTCGTGAGGGCGGCGCGCCCACGATCGCGCACGAGGTTTGTCGCGACGGTGTGCAGGAACGCGCCCTCGTCTCGGATCGGTGCACGTTCGCTCGCGCTGGCGAGCCGCACGTACGCGTCCTGGACGACGTCCTCCGCGTCCTGCGCGCCCATCTTTCGACGGACGGACGCGAGCAGGCGCTTGTACAGGCCGCGTTCCCCGAACGACGCCGTCGCCATCTCGCGTGCTGTCGGCGCCTTCGCCACAGACGTCCTCTCTCGTTGTGTTTTCGCGGACGGACCACGGCAATCCGCCGGCTGTCAACGGATATCGTAAGATCAATTATTTTTATGGCAGCGATTGCGGGTTGGCTCACGTGGCCCGTCAAACATGTCAGGCGCAACGGCGCACGGCCTGGTCGATCCGCAACCGCGGGAGGCCTGTGGGAGGGGATAGATCATGAGGCGCAATGCAGTGCGGTTGCTCGTAACCGCTTCGGCGATCGTCATTGCCGGAACGAACACGGTATCCGCACAGACGACCAGTACGTCGACTCAGTCTCTCGCTCCGCTCGGCATGATCCTGAAGCAGTTGGCACGGCAGAATGGCCTGCAGATCCTGTTCGCCGACGACGATGTCGCCGGCAAGATGTCACGGCTGCCGGCCTCGCCTGCTGCTCCTGCCGAGGCGCTTGAGCGAGTACTTGCCGGAAGCGGGCTGACCGCCACGTCGGCGGGGCATAACACCTTCGTCATTCGCGGCGCGCCGCGGCGCACCGTCGCCCTGCGCATCAGTCAGCAGGTACCTGCCGCCACGGCTTCCGCACCCGCAGCCCCGATTGCGGCGCCTGCGGAGCAGGTCGGTAGCGTCGTGGAGGACGAGCCCGTCGCCGACATCGTCGTCACCGGCATCCGCGCTTCGCAGGCTCGATCGATCGAGGTGAAGCGGAACGCTGACAGCGTCGTCGAGGCGATCAGCGCGCAGGACATCGGCAAGCTGCCGGACGTGACGATTTCCGACTCTCTCCAGCGCGTGCCGGGGGTCCAGATCAGGCGCGACGCCGGCGAGGGCGCCTCGGTCAACATCCGCGGACTTCCCCAGGTCACGACGCTGCTGAACGGCGAGCAGTTCCTCGGCGCTGCGTCGGTCACCACGGTGCAACCGAACTTCACCGACATCCCGTCGCAGCTCTTCTCGGGAGCGACCGTTTTCAAGTCGCCGACCGCCTCGCTTCAGCAGGCCGGTCTGTCCGGCACGGTCGACCTGCTGACGCGACGGCCGTTCGACCTGAAGAAGGGCCTGACGGTCGCTGCAGCAGCGGAAGGTCAGTATGGTGACCGGACCGAGCGGTGGAACCCGTCCTTCAACGGGCTCGTGTCGTACAACAGCGGCCGTTTCGGCTTCCTCGCATCGGCAGCCTACAGCGACCTGGATCTGTCGAATAGCCTGCAGGGCATCCGGGACGCGGGCGTCAACATACGCAACGAGTTCGGAAGGGACCCGGCCAACGGCTCGCCCGCTCTTCCCGGCGACTTCGCCGTGGGCAACAACGGCGTCAATCGGGGCACTCCGGTCCGCGACGCCAGCGGAGCGCTGCTCGGCTACGACCTGAACGGCGATGGCGATGCCAACGACACCTACCTGACGCCCGGATCGCACGCGTCCTGGACGCGCATCACCAGCCGCCAGCGGTTTGGCGCTAATGCGTCGTTCCAATACCAGTTCAACGACTCGCTGCGGCTGACCGCCGACGGCTTCTACACGCGGCAGCTACAGTATGATCGCACCTCGGGCACGCTGTTCGAGCCGGTGGACTCGCAGACCGCTCCCTTCGTGCCGACCGCCTCGCGCGACACCGGCGCGCAGGTCTCGCAGGTGGTCAACCTGGGCGGAGGCCAGACCGAGCGGCGGCTGTTTAACCTGAACACAATCCAGAGCTACCTCTACGACCAGCCCAACTTCGACAGCTACTCCGAGACGTTCCGCATCAAGACGGAATCGCAGAACTACAATCTCCAACTCGACTGGCAGGGCGACGGCATCAAGGCCACCGCGCGCGCCATCTACGGCAAGGCGACCCGTCGGCTCGATCAGTCCTACGCGCAGTTCAGCCTGACCGACGGCTTTCAGTGGGCGTATCAGGGAGTCGGCAACTACCCGGCGTCGGACGGTGGCGACCGGCGCTTCAACCCGACCGGCTACCGGGTCTACAGCCAGAAGGCGACGATCGACTACACCAGCGGGCTGCCGGTCTACACCTTCCCGCAGACGTTCCTGGATCAGACGCAGGACGCCTCCCGCTACGGCCTGAAGACGCTTACCTCGCAGAACAACCTTCGCCAGAACGGTGACCTGTGGGCACTCCGCGGTGATCTCGAGTGGGAGCCCAGCAGCGAGCTGCGGATCAAGGCCGGCGGTCGTTACGGGGAGCGGAGCGTCGACCAGTTCTCGTTCGAGCGGGTGTCGCCCCGCTACGCCGGGAACACCGACAATCCGCAGAACCCTGCCGCGGGCTGCCTGATCAAGTGGAAGGCGTTCGACGTCAACATGAACAACCCGGCGTGTCGGGTACTCGACGCGCAGGGCAATGCCTACACGGCCGGGCTGACGCGGCAGCTGAACGACCCCGCGTTCCGGGACAACCTCAAGCAGGTCAAGCTGCCGGCCAAGGGCACGCCCACGGTCTGGGTGCTTGACCCCAAGGCTATGGACGACGCAGCGGCCTTCCACGAGGCGCTCTACCCTGGGAGCCGCGAGAACGTGAACCCCGCGGACTCGTTCTCGATCGATCTGCGGCAGATCTCCGGGTACGTCGAAGTAGCCGGAGAGGGCGAGCTCGCCGGCCTGCCGTTCCGGGCGAACGGCGGCATCCGCGTCGTCAACACGCGCTTCAAGGTTCGGCAGAATATCGTCGGCGCACCGCAGCCCTATGGTGTCTCCGGCGTGGACGCCGGCGACATCTTCACGGACCGCGACTTCACCGACATCCTGCCCGCGTTCAACATCGCGCTGGACGTGACGGACAAGCTCCGTGCCCGCGCGGCGTTCGCGAAGACCATGACGCTGCTCGACTTCTCGCAATGGGGTGGCGGGCTCAACGTCAACTACGCGATCGATACGACCTTCAACCCGCCGATCTTCGCGGCAAACGGCGCTACCTCGCGGGGGAACCCGCAGCTCGACCCGTGGCGCGCCGACAATGTCGAGGCCAGCCTCGAATATTACACCGGTCGCTCTAGCCTTGTCGCCGCCGGCGCCTTCTACATCAGCGTGGATAGCTTCATCGCGAACGCCACCATCAACCGCGACGACCTGCCCGACAACGACGGCGTGATACGCCGCACGGTCCCGGTGAACACGGTCGTCCAGGGTGCGGGCGGAACGCTGAAGGGCATCGAGCTGTCCGCGCGCCAGTCGCTGGGCGACTATGGCGTGGACGGACCGCTCGGCGGCTTCGGCCTCGACGCCAACTACACGCTTTCGCTCGGAAGGACCGGCCGGGTCGATCTCGCGGGTGACGATCAGCCGTTCCAGGACAATTCGAAGCACCAGATCAACGCGGCGCTCTGGTACGAGAAGTACGGTTTCCAGGCGCGTCTCGCGTACAACTATCGCTCTAAGCGCCTCGTCTCGTCCGACTACAACGGCATCGTCGGCCTCGCGCTATACCAGCGCCCCACTCAGTACCTCGACGCGTCCGTCTCGTACGACGTGCTGCCCAACATCACGCTGTACGGCCAGGCCTCGAACCTGAGCGGAGAGACCGAGCGCTACTATCTGACCTTCCCGGACCAGGCGATGTACCAGAACATCTACGAGCGCCGCTTCACGGCGGGTGTCAGGGCTCGCTTCTGATGCGTCGGCTGCGAGAGCGACCATTGGCCGCATGCCGGCCCCTTCCAACCTCGACCGCGAGGACGATCGACCTATGATGGACAGACGCACCTTCATCGGCGCCGCGACCGCCCTTGCGGCCGCGCCGGCAGCCGCCCGGAGGGCCGAACATGCGATCGGCCTGCAGCTCTACACTCTGCGGACCCTCTTCGAGCCCGACCCCGTCGGTACGCTCGAGAAGGTTGCGCGGATCGGCTATCGCGAGGTCGAGTATGGCGGCGGCGGGTACGACCGCATGGACCACGCCATGCTTCGGCGGACCATGGACAGGCTGGGTCTGCGCGCGCCATCGATCCACGTCGGCATCGAGGGCATTCGGGAGAACTTCGCCGCCTCGGTGACAATGGCGCGTGCGCTCGGCGCCGACACGCTGATCCTTGCCAGCGTCGACGCCGCCTCCCGAACCGATGAGGGATGGAAGAAGGCGGTCGAACTCATGAACGGTCGCTCCAGTGAGCTGCAGGCGCAGGGGCTGAGCTTCGCCTACCACAACCACGACTGGGAGTTCACCGACCAGTCGGGCGGCATGCCTCTGTTCGACTACCTCGTCGCAAACGGCGACCCGTCGCTCGTCAAGCTGGAGCTCGATGTCTTCTGGGCGATCAAAGCGGGGCGCGAACCGGAGGCGATCGTCCGCCGCGTGCCAGGTCGAATCTACGCATACCACGTCAAGGACATGACCGCCGCAGGCGCGATGACCAGCGTCGGTCTCGGCAAGCTCGACTATGCGACGCTGTTCAGGCTTAATCGAGCGGCCGGCGTCCAGCACTTCTACGTCGAGAATGACCGCAGCCCTGCCCCCTACCTGCCTGACGTCACGACGAGCTACGGCACCGTTCGACGGCTGCTGCGGCAGGCCGGGGCCTGACGTGGCGGTGACCGATCGCTTCGACGCCATCGTCGTCGGATCCGGCGTCAGCGGTGGCTGGGCCGCAAAGGAGCTGACCGAGAAGGGTCTGCGCGTGCTCATGCTCGATCGCGGCCGGATGGTGGAGCATGGCACCGACTATACCTACGACGGCAAGCCGCCGTTCGAGATCCCGGCGCGCGATCACATGCCCGCGCCGCTCGTCGCGAGCGACTATTTCATCGCCACGCACGGCTATGTCTCGCCTGCCAACCAGCACCTCCACAACAACGATCGGCTGAACCCCTACGCCTTTGACGAAGGCGACAAGTTCTACTGGATCCGCCCCGGCGCGGTCGGCGGCAAGTCGCTAATCTGGGGACGCTGGACGTTCCGTTGGGCTCCGCACGACTTCGAGGCGAACAAGCGTGACGGTCACGGCATCGACTGGCCGATCCGCTACGACGACGTTGCGCCATGGTACAGCTATGTCGAGCGCTACATCGGCGTGTCGGGCTCCCGTGAGAACCTGCGCGAGCTGCCCGACAGCGAGTTCATGCCGCCACTATCGATGAACATCGCTGAGGAGTGGGTGAAGCCGCGGCTCGAGGCAGCCTTTCCCGGCCGCAAGCTGATCCACTCGCGCATGAGTAACATCACCGAGGACAAGCCCGACCAGAACCGGAGCAAGTGCCAGTACAGATGGCAATGCGCCCGCGGCTGCTCGTTCGGCGCCTATTTCTCCAGTCAGGCGGTGACGCTCCCCGCAGCACAGGCGACAGGCCGCTTTAGTCTTCGGTCGGATGCGGTGGTCACGAACCTCGAGTACGATCCAGCTGCGAAGCGCGTCACCGGTGTTCGGGTAGTCGACACCACGACGGGGAACGCCGAGGTAATTGCGGCGCGGCTCGTGTTTCTCTGCGCCTCCGCGATGGCCTCCGTCCAGATTCTGCTCAACAGTCGAGCAGCCGACGGCAGGAGCCATTTTGACCGGAGCGGGACACTCGGGCGGTACGTCATGGATCACATTTTCCGGGTCAACATCAGCGGCGATGTCCCCGGCATGACCGAGTACATCGAGTACGGGCGCCGGCCGGGGGGCGTCTACGTACCGCGTTTCCGGAACATCGCCGGCGACGACGGCGTCCCGTTCCGCCGAGGCTACGCCTATCAGGGGCGTGCCTCCCGCAACCCCGCGAAGCCAGTTGGCTTCGGCGCGTCGATGAAGCAGGGGATGCGGCAGTACGATGGTTGGCGTTTCGGGCTGAGCGGCTACGGGGAGTGCCTGCCGTACGAGGACAACAGGGCATCGCTGCACCCGGAAAAGGTCGATCGCTTCGGGGTTCCCCTCATGAAGTTCAACGTCACCTTCCGCGACAACGAGATGAAGATGATGACCGACGCACGCGAGCAGGGTGAGGCCATGCTGCGCGGTGCTGGCGTCCTGAACGTCAGGAGCGAGCGACTGGAGCACGTTCCGGGTGACGGCATCCACGAGATGGGAGGGGCGCGGATGGGGGCTGATCCACGAGCTTCCGTCCTGAACGGCTGGAGCCAGGCGCACGATGCGTCCAATCTCTTCGTCACTGACGGAGCGCAGATGGCCTCGTCGTCGTGCGTCAATCCGTCCCTCACGTTCATGGCGATGAGCGCGCGAGCTGCCGGTTTCGCCGTTAGACAGATGCGAGCCGGGGCACTCTGAGGAGCGCGAAAAGCAGCCCGCTTGCCGCGCAGAAAGGACTAGGAAGGAGCAATCGCCAGCTCGTCGCAGCAAGATCCGTTAGCCCGTCAACCATCAAGATGGCTGCTGACGGGCACAGCTGCAGCTTGGAGCTGCATCCTCCCGACTTGGCCCGGCAGTGTCCCCACGCCGGGCCAACTTTTCTCGCCGACGGAAGCCGTCCGGATAGGCGAGGCTAAGCCGCCAACGGCAAAAGCGGCTGCCGGCGTCGCTATTAGGGTTGGACTGCTGGTGTGCAGCGACCCAGAACTGGTCACTCAGGCCCATCCGCCGGCTGCCCAACTCCGGTCACTCGTTCATATCGGCCCGAGACATTCGACCGGTCCGCGCAGCTGTCTGGCTGGCGTAACCTCACAGAAGATCGGCACGCATTGCCAATATGCCGGAGCTGCGGGATCATCAGCGGACCAGCGGGGGGCCGGGGCGTTATGGCGAGCAGGCAGGGAATCACGCGAGCGTTCCGCGCTTGCTGGGCACCTGCGTCGGGACGCACTACTCCATGCGCTCGAGCCGGCGATCGTCGGCGTTCTTCATTATTTTAGTGGGCGCTGTCAAAGCTAATGAAGCTGCGGCGCTCCCCAGGGTAGAGATTGGCATCTCAGCCCCTTCGTAGAAACGCTAGCACCGCTGCTATCCCGAAGACGATGAGCACGATCGGAACAATGACCGCATTGATGGCCGCGGCCACAGAGAGCAGGAACAGGCCTACGAAACTCCAGAAAATCATCACCGCAGCAACGCCCCCGAGCATGCCAGTGACCTTGATCGTTTTGACGGCTTTCTCGGTCGCGGTCGGCACTGGAGCTGGCTTGGGGGCAACTCCCCAGGTTTGAAGCTGGGTCATGCACGCGCGGTTCACAGATTCGACTCGTGATTTTAGACCTCGCTGAAGAAGTTCTCGCGAGCGACGATACTGGTATCCCGAGTAGTCCGTGTCGTCCGCGCCCTGAGCGTAGAAGAGCGCGAGCGGCAGATAATCCCTGCTGGCGACCTGAGCCTCATCGTCGGCATACTGATCGACGATTTCCCGGTCCTGCACGGAGAGCTCGCGGATCGGGACATGTCGCACCAGATAGGATGCCGCCGACATGCGGGACAGCGATCGGACGCTCACATCCTTTGCCCCGCGCTCCAGTTTGCGAAGGATGCCCAGTGCTCGCTGCGGGTCGGGAGGGAGGACCGAGCGCATCGTGTCGCCATCGAGAAGGTAGGTGGCGAGATACCAGCGAGCGCTCTCGCTTCCACCAGCGACGGCGGCCTCAAGATGCCGAAGCGCGGTTGCCGGATCGGCATCGACAGCCCATCCGCGGCGATAGCAGTCGTGGAGTATCATTAGCGCGGTCGGGACGAACATCGGCCCATCGGCGATTTTTTGGATCGCAGGCAGATGGAAACGTGCCGTCTCTTCGTCAGCACGCATCCGATGCGAGATAATCTTCGTCTGCGTCTCGGTGGCCGAAGGATCACCGGTGCCTCTGGCCCAACCGTCCATTAGCTGCTGACGGAGGCGTTCCTCGTGCTGCATGTCCAACTTCAGATCTTTCGTCCGCGAGGATATTTCTGCTTCGACCAACGGTCGGCTTGATCACCGCCCACCATACTTCTTCACCTGCGCCGCGACGCCCTTCTCAATCAAGTCGATGGCCCGCTGGTTTTTGTTGCCGCTGAGCAGGAAGAGGGAGAACTGCTGGAGCTTGCGGTGGGTCAGGATAGGGATCGGGCGGGATACGAAGCTGAAGATCGTCCGGAGGCGTTCCCCCGCGAACTCCTCCACGCTCCCGGCATTGGCGATCCGCTTCGGACCGGCACGGTTGGCGGCCTCGAAGAGATCAGCTGGCGCCTCCTGCGGCTGCTGGTAGAAACGCTGCTCCCAATCGGCCGTGCCGAAGATCTCGCCGAGGGCCGCCCGCTTGCCGGGATCGAGCATGCGGTGGTCGTGGCTGAGTTGGCGAAGGGCGGCGTGAAGGGGAAAGAGATACCAGACGTCGGCGCGCTCGGTCTCGGCGAGGAAGCGTAGCGTCTCCCAGCGGACGGACATGCCGTAGGGATCGAGGAAGACGACCGCTCGCTGCAGGGTGGTTCGTCCACGCTGCTGCCACGGGCCGTTCTCGAAGATGCTCTTGAGCTCGCCGTTAGCGTCGCCGGGGACGCATCTGATGTCGCGGTGTGGAAATTCGGTTCTGAGGGCCTCCAGGGCGGCGAAGCGACCGGGATCCTTCTCGATGAAGACCAAGTGGCGGAATGGCGGATCGACGGCGATAGCCCGCCGTGCAGAGCCGTCGAGCCGCAACCGCTCGATGGTGGCGTCAGGTTGAGCGAACAACCCACCATCGTCGATCTCGATCGTGCGATCACCCGTTCCGGCGAAGGCGTCGACATACCAGGTCTCGAAGGGGTTGTCGGGCGAAGGTCTGGCCTTCAGCGCCTGGGTGTAGAAGTTGAGGTAGTCCGAGACGGCGTCAAGCTTGATTTCGGTCCATCCGCCTCCGAACTGGTGCTCGGCACGCTCGATCGTCGCCATGTCGCTGACCTCGGGTCGTCATCGACCGGTGAGTTCCAGCCGTCGAACAATAACTTGACTTCGGCGACGAGCCTTGTCCAGCGCCTTGCGATGTGATTCGCGATATGGCACCGTTTGTAGGCTGTTCCTGAGTGGGGATTTGAGATGGCGGACGGCAGTGCGATCGAATGGACGGACGCGACTTGGAACCCCGTGACGGGATGTACCAAGATCACGGCCGGCTGCGACAACTGCTACGCCTCCCGTTTCTCCGAGCGGTTCCGGGGCGTGCCCGGGCATCCCTTCGAGAGCGGCTTCGACCTGACGCTCCGATCCGAACGGCTTGAGCAGCCGCTGGCCTGGCGGCGGTCGCGCATGATCTTCGTCAACTCGATGAGCGACCTGTTCCACAAGCAGGTGCCGACGGCGTTCGTGGATCAGGTGTTCGACACCATGGAGCGGGCTGACTGGCACGTGTTCCAGGTGTTGACAAAGCGTTCTTCGCTGATGCGCGACTATCTGTTGCGCCGTTACGCGGAGCACTCTGCGCCGGCGCACATCTGGTTTGGGGTTTCGGTCGAGGAGGCCGCCGCCAGGTCGCGCATCGATCATCTGCGCCAGGCGCCGGCTGCCGTTCGCTTCCTGTCGCTCGAGCCGCTGATTGGGGCCGTCGGAGAGATGGACCTCGGCGGCATCCACTGGGTCATCGCTGGTGGTGAGAGTGGCCCGGGCGCCCGTCCGATGCATATCGACTGGGCTCGTGAGGTGAGGAACGAATGCGCCCGCCAGGCGGTCCCGTTCTTCTTCAAGCAGTGGGGCGGACCACGACCCAAGTCAGGTGGCCGCGAGCTCGATGGCCGGGAGTGGAATGAGATGCCCGTCAGTGCAGCGGCTTGATGATCGTGTTCGTCCCGCGCTTCCGCTGACGGTTGCATTCAGGATAAGGGTAGGCGCCGCAGTCAGCGAGCAATAGGCTCAAGCACACGCTGGAAGAGTAGGAGATCGTTCTCCACTACAGCCACAACAGACAGGAGATGGACGTGGCGGATGAAGAGAAGCCTATTCACGGGTTCAAGGAAGCCTTGGCCAACGTGTTTCAGGATCCCACGCGCGATAGTGTGAGGTAGCTGTTGAGGCAGAACACGGGCGAAGCCGCGAACCTCGACTTGAAGGTGGATTGGCCGTCGGACGATAAACTAGTCCGACACGTGCTGGCGCTCGGGAACAGTGGGGGCGGCTGCTTGGTCATAGGCGTTGGGGAGCGAGCGGACATGACCCTTGATCTGGTCGGCCTCGTCGCCATGAGGGATAAGGTCGACGTAACGAAGAAGCTGCACGCCCTCGTTCCTGACGCGCTTCGAAAGGATCTGGCGATCCATGATTTCGCCTACGACAGTTCGGACTACGGAGCCCTGCAGGGAAAGAAATTCCAGCTCGTTCTCGTATTGCCAGATTCCGAGCACATGCCGTTCGTTGCGGAGAGCGGCAGTGGGGAGGCCCGCCGAGGCGCCGTCTACGTCCGCCGTGGCACGGAGAGCGTTGAGGCCAGCCAGTCCGAGCTTTAACGCATCATCAATGATCGCCTGGAGACTGGCAGGTCCACTGCCGCGGCCCTGAGCCTCGCAGAACATCTCGATCAGCTCGAGGTTCTTGAAGACCGCATTCCGCGACACATCGCGACCATGAGCGCGTCTAGCATTCTAAAGACGCTTGCCAATCTCAACATGAGCGGCTTGCTCGGCACGGGCGGCAGCGCGCCGAACCCGAATTTCCCGAAAGAGGGCCTGAAGGCTTTTGTCACTCGCATGTTCGAGGCGAAAAAGAGACGTATAGAGCGCGAGCTGGATGTTGATTAGTTGCTGTAGGCTGCAAGGCGTCGCAAAGCCAGTCGCGGATCGGGATGACCGTGTCGCCTTCGCGGATGTGCGGTCCTGCCGAGCCGCTGCGCGGTGAAGACGCGCTCGACAACCGTCCGCCCTCTTGGCGGCCAGTCCGTCCCGGAGTAACGCACGACGCGAACAGCGCCGATCAGAGCTCAGGAAAGAGTCCGTATGCTAATTACCGTTCGGGACAACAACGTCGACCAAGCACTTCGCGCTTTAAAGAAGAAGCTTCAGCGCGAGGGCATATACCGTGAGATGAAGCTGCGCCGCCACTACGAGAAGCCATCTGAGAAGCGGGCGCGTGAGCATGCCGCCGCGATCAGCCGAGCTCGAAAGGCCGATAGGAAGCGCCAAGAGCGGGATCGCTGAGCGGATCCTTCGCCCCCGCGTGATCTAGGCTTACAGGCAGCTTCGGCGTTGGTTACGTAGCAGCGGTAGATGTGTCCCACGCGATGGACCCGGCCAGCCTCGAAGGCCGGCCAGGTCTCGGGACAGGTCCCACTCATGGTTGGGCCATGTGGCTGCGCACCTCGCCTGCGCCGATGATGCCGATGGTGGCCACGCGATCTCAGGCTCCGAACGCACCATCGATGGTGTGCATGGCGCCGGTGACGAAGCTAGCCGCTGGCCCGGCCAGCCATGCCACCAAGCCTGCGATCTCCTCGGGCCGCCCGTGGCGCTTGATCGCCATAAAGCCGTGCATCAGGTACTTCATTGGCCCGCTCTCTGGGTTCGCGTCGGTATTGATCGGGCCGGGTTGCACGACGTTGATCGTAATTCCGTGGGGGCCAAAATCGCGCGCCAGCCCGCGCGCCATGCCTTCCAACGCCGACTTGCTGAGCGCGTAGGAAGCCATGCCAGGCACGGGCATCCTGTCGCCGTTCACCGACCCGATCACGATCATCCGCCCGCCTTCAGGCATGTGCCGGGCTGCCTCGACCGAGGCATGATAGGGGGCGTGCACGTTGACCCTGAACAGGCGATCGACTTCGTCCGGATCTTGCTCAAGCGCATCGCCGGTGAGGGCAAAGCCAGAGTTCACGACCAGCACGGCTAGCGCATCGGCGCGTTGAAGTCCGACGCTCACCCCAGTGAACCCAGGCTGCTAGACATCATGACAATTTGCGGGGCGGCAGAGGCTTTCAGCAGGGGCAGGAAGGGCTGTGTCGCCCGGATCGCGCCAAACACGTTGACCTCGTAGATCGCCCGCATCAGCTTGGTTAGCGGGAACTTCTGAAGGACGTTGAGGGAAGCGAAGCCCGTGCCGAAATCGTCGAATGCGATTTGGGCCCCTAGGCGGGTGAGCGCGCGCGGCGGTGAAGATAATTTTCATCAAAGCCTGCGACTGAGGCGAGAGCTGACGGATTCATAACGGACATCGACCCGCGACGAAGGCTGATGATGTCACGCGTCCGTAGCTCGCGCAGCATGCGGTTTATATGCACCGGTGTCATGCCAAGCGCATCCGCGAGGATAATCTGAGAAAATGGAATTTCAAAGGTCGTTGAGGTAAGATCCCCGCCGCGCGCACGTACGAACAACTCACAGATTAGATGCGCCACACGCTCGATGCTAGAGCGACGTCCCATGCTGACGATCCAGGCACGCAGCGTTCCCTCGTCCGCAAGCTGAGCGATGTACATCGCTTTCGCAATACCGCGATATCTGTCCAGCAGCTCATCCATGTGCGTGCGCGATATGGTCGCGACCCGGGCGGGAGTGATCGTCTGGATGCTGTGATCCATCTGCGCAAGCAAGCCGATGTGCAGGTCGCAGGCGTCGCCCGGCATCAAGAACGCCATGATCTGACGAGAGCCGTTCGGCAGGACCTTGTACCGCATCGCCCAACCTTCGAGCATCACGAAGACGGGTCCGGGCCGATCCCCCTCGCGGATCAGATCGGTCTTCGTGGTTATTTTGCGAGACGTCGACGTCGCACGCGTCAGCGCGTCGACCTCCGCTTCGCTCAACGCGACGTAATGGCCAAGCTTGTCGATAAACCGATTCTGCATCAAGAAAGGCCTACTGGCATACCTAGCTGATGAATATTGCTAGATTTTATTGATTAGGATCAACAAAGGACTGGCTAAATAGGTCCATTCCTGCCATTATCGTTCCATCGTCGACACGTGCATGGGCGCCGACGGCTGGGAGCAGCTTACTCTCGCCTGCTTGCGGAGCGCGACGGACGTGATGGAAGAGGCGACACCAAGAGCCGATATCGTGAACCCGCATGCAGGCGACCAAGGCTTGGGCGAAGCCGCGTTGCTGCTCATTGAAAGCCTGCTTCACGGCCTTATCGCACGCGCCGTGCTCTCCACCGACGAGGCAATCAGGATTGTCGACATTGCCGCTGACACCAGGCGCGAGTTGGCGCACGAGCGCGACGATGATCTCAGCTTGAGCGAGCGATCGATAGGCGCCTTGCTGGCGATCGCCAGCAGCCTCCGCACTGATGTGCCAGATTGAGGCAAGCCAGCCACTGACTAGTACGTCAACAGAGCCACTGCGAAGTCCTTAGTGCGGCCCCAACGACTGCAGCCTTTGCTCAAGGACGTCAGCACGCTCGCTCAACTCACGATCCATGATCAGTAGAGCCATTTGCGCTGACCCATCGTCGATCGCACGTGCGATATTTCGACACTGTAGCGCCATGCGGCGGAGTAGCGCAACATCGCTGTCATCACCGATCTCAACCATGGTGCATCCCACAGCGGCGGCATCGCAGGAAAAGAACTACGTAGACGTCCTCCAACGAGAACGCCATGCTACAAACCATCATCTGAAAAGTTTTGCAAACCCGATGAAGTATGCCCTAGCCTTGATATCCGACAAGCCCGCGACAGAGGACTTCACTACCTCGACGGCGTTGGTGCTGCGTGGATCATCATTGGTCAACGGACAACTCATTGGTAATCGAGCAAACTCTCGATTTCGCACCTCCCTGCTGCTCAGAATCTCAATACCGAAATGTCGTTGATCAGACATGATCCGTGCGAAGGTGTTTTCCAATACCTTCACCTCACCTTCAAGAGCAGATAAAAACCGCGCTCCGTCATATAGGAAAAGTCCGGTAATCTCCTCTACTGCATTCCTGAGCGCCGCTTGATCACATAGGCGTGCCACGTCGTCGCTCGACAGGCTTCGGGCGGCCCTGCTAGTGAAAACGATCTGGTGCAACGCGCCCCGCCCTTTCCGATCCGGTGGGTAGATAGCACCACGCTCCTGCACTTATACGCCAGGATCTATATACTCGATCAATGTTGTAAAAAAGCGTTTCGCCGAGTGGCAGGCAGACGTCTTCCGCACGAAGCGCTGGTGTGAATGACGTTTGCCCGCTTCGGCAAACGTACAAGGTCGTACTAACCCACTTAGGATCAGTGATAGGTAACTACTGCCCGAAAACGGAAGTGCCCGCGACTGGGCCGAAGTAAACAGGAGGGTGTTGCCAAAGCAACCGCACCTGGCGCGAGGCGGACGAATTTTCAAGCCGTTCGCTTGCTCGATGGCAGGCGAACGTAGGCAATCTCGGAACCATCTCGAGTGAGTTCGCGGCACTGACGTCCTTAGCATAGTAGCTGAAGCACCTTAGGATGCACTTGCCTTTGACCGCTCTTGTAGCCGGTGCGTTTGGTCTGACCGAGCCTACGCCAGCGCGGCGCCTAGGCATGTCGCCTACCAGATCCTCACAGCTATCCGCATGAGCGACTTGGATGCCGCGGCGGGACGGGACGAGGTTTGCTAAGCGCTAGATCGCCGGCAGGCTGTCTAATTCGCTTCCATCCTGATGATTGGAGCGGGCATGGCCGCCCATCATCGGCCCCCGCCCGCTAGCTGTGCTATCTGGAGGACGTTATCACGCAGACCGGCGGCAATGCGATATCACGCAGACCGGCGGCAATGCGATCAGTGTGGTGCAGGCGGCCTAGCCGCTGCTCTGGTCCGGAAACGACGTGCAGCAACAAAGCGACTTGATCTCGCTCATACCGTTTGCTTATTATCACGGAGCAATGTTGCAGTAGGTGCGCTTACAATGGTGCGACCGCCAACGAAGCGGCGCTCCCCCGTGACCCGGCGTTCGCGCCCCCCCCCTGCTCGCGCCGGGTCACACCCTCGATGCGTCGCGATGCAGGTTCGCTCGTAGAGTGCTGACGTGCGGCGGCTGATTGGACGCCCATGCCCGAGTATCAATTCGTCATCTACGATCGCTCTGCTGAGATCGGCAGAAAGACCGAGGAGCTACCTGGCCCCGCAGAAGCGAAGTCGCTGGCAGTCGAGATCGCTGGTCAGGTGCTGAAGATCGTGGACGGCGCCTTCTGGGCGGACGGGCTTCTCAAGGTCGTTGTGATCAATCAGGCGGGTACCCTGATCTGCGCCATCCTCATCAACGGCGTCGACACCCCCGCCGTCGGCACATCGCAGCGGCACGCCAACGGAGGTGCAGCCGGCGATTAGGTCGAGGTTGCCGCCGCATGGAGCTAGGGCGGTTCATAAGCGGCGATCACGCTCCCTCAAGTCTTATAGAGAATTCGTTTTCCGCGCCTCATCTTCGTAGAGATCGCGTCCGAATACCTTTCGATCAGTAAGCCCACGCTGAGAGCGCTCGATGGCGAGTGCCCCCGCACCGGCAAGCGTCAGCTGTACGATCGCTTTGTCCTCGACCGTTATGTCGCCGCCTTCAGCGCGGCGACGAGTTCGCAGAAGGACTATGAGGCTGCTTGGCAGGCAGACGCCTGAGGATGCCTATGTCAAGTGGAAGGCGCAGGACCGCATCAATCAAGCCAAATGGTATTAATAATCTTGTGAAAAGGTTGGCCATCGCCGTTGCGCCGCCGCCAGGCTGAGCTATCCTCGCTCCGCCCTGATTATTAAAGTTTCCCAATATAAACGTGGTTTAAGATTAGCGTCCGTTTATTGTGCAACAGCCGTAGTGAGCTCGCCCCAGAGGCTGAGCCCTTTCGGCCGGGGTGCGTAAGCTATGAGTAGCGTAGTGGGGGGTGGCGTGCACACCTCGGCCGAACTGATTGTGCACCGGGCGTTTGCAGAAGGGGCACGAGCCCTTTTCGATGAGGCATATTTGTTCCTAACGCCGCCTCGCGCGCTTGAGCTTAGCGAGTGGTTGGATGAACTTGATGCGTGGGTCAATGGCTTCATGCCAGTGCCGCCTAGCGGTTGGCCGGCTGACGGATCTCGCGGATCGCAAACCTAACGCGGCAAGGCGCACGTTCTTGCTCTCGGGGTGAAGGCACCCGATACTGCCCGATGGGACGTAAATCAGCAACGCCAACCGGATCACCTACGGGCCCTATCAGGCTAACGCAATCGTATCGGCATGACGCACTTTGGCCTTGGTCGGTGGCGTATCAGCTAGCGAGTGTTTGCCACTCTTCCCGCGCCGCGGAGCGGCGCTGCTTGTAAGCTTGCCTCGACGAGATGGCGTTCGTGGTTGAAGTGGTTGCGGACGTTGGCATGGACCGAGGCGAACTTCTGTAAGGTGCGCGTCTGTCGAAATCGCAGCATCGCCCGGTCTCGTCGCCTGAACGGCAGGCGCGAGTTCTCGACCGGGCGTTAGCCCAGCGCATCGCCTACGTCACCGGTCGCGAGGCTGTCGTGAGGACAGCGCATAGCCAAGCGCGTGCCCCACTCAGTGCCTTCAACGAAAGCTAACGGGGACTCCTCCTGGAGATCAGCTCGTGGAAGCTCGACCAGCTCGCAGTGTCAGCGCAGCGGGCAGGTAGCTGACAGACAGGCATAACATCAAATTGTTCCCGAAAGAGATCACCATACCGAGCTGGCAGTCGCGATGCTCAAGCTGCGAATCTATTTTTGGCCAACTGCGCTTCCTGAATCACAATGACATGAAACGGAACGCCACGGCTCTTGCCGCACGGCACGGGCCCCGCGCGCGACGGCAGGTTGTTGACCAGATCACGGCCTCGCCCGCGCGCTCCTCCCTAGCAGCGAGCAGGTGGCCTTCCGCTTCCGCTGCTCAGGGTCGAATAGCTCCAGATTGCGTGTCATCGCGATCGTAGTGCCTATGGCGCTGCCGATGCCGACCACGATCATGCTTGGTATGACCATGCGGCGATCATAACCGGCTCGCTCGGAGAAGTCGCGTTCATCGAGGGTAAGCATGTCGGATGGTGGCTGGATCGTGCTGATGGTTGGCCGTGGCACCGCCGCTCACGAGCCGATGAGCCGGCCCGAGGCAATTTGGCGAATCCTTAAGCTGGTGGCATGCCGGCGCCGCGGTGATGGACGCCGCTGGTCTCAGCTTAGCTGTAGCGGATTAACTTGTAAGGAATGATCGGCACCTTCGTTGATACGGATCAATTCATGTTGCATTCGTGATTATAGCATCCAAGCCAAATCTAAGTTTCGGGGTGCGGCATGGCGGGCGAGAAGCACAACGTGCAGGGAACGCTGGCTTATGCGCAGCGCATAGCAATAGAAGAAGCCTTACGGGGATGCGGCTACAACCTTTCTCAGGCCGCCAAGCGTTTACAGATTGGCAGAACAACCCTTTATAAGTTGATGGAGAAGTACAAAATCGGTGGTGTGGAGCCGGGAAGAGGGCTGCACTGCCGTGGGCCGAAGACTGCCACCAATGATGGGCGCGAAGTGTACTACATAGACGGAAGTTGGTATCTGCGAAACCCATTGGTTAGTTCAACCTAGGTCTGATTAGCCATGTCCGGCCAGATGATTTAACTTATCTCCGCTAACCACAATCTGAACGGTGAACTCTCGTGTTGTTCCCGATTGTTCGTTTGTTACGACGCATTTGGCAACCAGGGGCGCCGTGCTGGATCGTCTCTCCAGCAGGATGTTTACGGCCGATCGTAGGGCTGATTTTCTTGCCTTGGAGTAGGTGGCGTGGCGCTCAACACCTTCACTCGTGGCTTCAGTGTCACCGATGACCACACGGAAGCCAGTCATTGGTCGAAGTCGCATGCCGGATCTTCAAAGGGCACGGGATTGAAGTCGCTCGATGATATCGCGTTGTCGGTCTCGTCAGCATCCATAGCCGCAGCTAGCAACCGCATCGCCAGGTCGATCGCTGCCGAGGGGACTAATCGCACACAGCGGGGGTCGGATGCGGTCACATTGAGGAGGACAAACCCGCCACGCAGGGCCACATCGAGAACCATGCGTGCTTCCTCGTCCCAGGTGTGATCCGACGCGACAGGGGACTGGAGCGCGCCGAATCACGGGGGCGCCGTCTGGGGAACGGCCCGTGCGGCTATACCCCGAACTCACTAGGATTGCTCTCGTATAATAACATTGCAGCTTTTTTTGGGGCACGACGATCTCGAGAGCCGGGCACGCTGATCGCCGGCGCTGCTGATGAACCTGGCGCTGGCGGTGCTTGACGATGCCAGCCGGCGTGCGCGAGACGAGGATGTCTGCGTACCCGCGACCCGCCTAGCCCTGCGCTTGCTGCACCCCTACCTGCCCAATCATGAGATGCTGGTGACCTTCTGGACCGCGGCGGAGACCGCACGCGGCAAGCCGCACGGGCTGGCGCTTAAGGCGATGCGGTGGATCGTCACGAAGCTGGTGGAGGCGGGGCGTTCGATGTGGACGGAGTTTCGGTAATTTAGGTCAGCGTTCCGCTGCGAGTGCCGATGCTGACCTCGACCGTGCCTGGTATGGCCATGCCAGCAAGATAGGAGGATGACGGACTGCGGTCCACAAGAGCTGATCACTTCAGACGTAGTGCTGTTCGCTGCGGACCAGCCGCAAGCGCACCAACATGCGATCTACGTTGTCCAGTGGTCGCTCCATCGAAGCGCTTATCTCTCCGGCTGAGGCGCCCCGCAGTACTAGCCCCCGCAATGCCGTGATGTCGGTTTGAGTCCACCTTCGATGGTGAGGAGGTGTATCGTGATCATTCACCATGGCTGGCCCACTTAGTACGCGAGATCTCGCCTCGCATGATACAACCCGAGAAGATGACACGCATCTGTTCGGCGTCGATCGCGCGCGAAAACACCACCCGAGTACCGCCGGACGGCAGGGGTTCTAACGCGCTGATCGATGCCTGATGATCGGCTGCCAGGCCGCGGACGGTCGCCTCTGTGAGGTTGACGTTTATGGCCCGGCTCACTTGACTTCACCAGATGCGCCATCGGCAGGGACCGGCGCTATTTTCACGACGAGCGGCAGGGTGTCCGGTTCTATAATCAGCTTGCGGTTCGGGAAGGATTGACCCGCAAGAAGGCGACCGTACCCCGCTGCCAGCCCTTCGTGCGCGATCCGCGCGGGCCCGTTTGTCGCGATGCTCGCATTGTAGAGAGACACCTGCTCGCGGGCGAGGATGTAATTGAGGTCCACGGTCATCTCCCACCAGAGCGGGAGCACATAGGTCTCTCAGCCGCCGACGCTTACATTTCAAAGCCGGCGATGGAACGTATGTAGGTACTGGATCCGGAAAAAACCAGCAGTACTCCGCCCCTTTGTTGTGGGTTAAGCAGCTGATGAAGCGTACTATCATCATGTGCCCGACGACTCGCCCCCGCTTACGCCCGAAGCGCTCGCCGAAATGAGCGATCAGGAGCTTATCACCGAGTGGTCGAACACGACCTGGGACGATGGAGATCCCGCGATGGACGCGCTTTCGGCTGAGGTCGAGCGGCGCGGGCTTGATTTTTAAAGAGGCTACGCCGAACGAAACGCACCATCTATCCTGGCGCCGGAGGCTTGCGCTTCGCTGGGCGGTTCAGCTATTATCGTAAGACTGTCAGATGCCGCGAACTCTCTCGAGTTGGTTTCGAGATCGACTTCGTTCGCCTGCTATCGAGCAAGCGAACGGGGAAGAAACTCGCCAGCGTCGGATCAGGTGCGGTTGCTTTGACAACACCTTCACCACCCGTTGGCCGGCGATCGACCCCCTCCCCTGCCTGCTGAACGATCGGCCGGTTTTCTCGACCTTCGCCCAAAAGCGTTGGGGTGGACGCCCCCTGACGGCATCGATGTGCCAGAAGTGGAGGTGTTGAAACACCACTGCAGGAGGCGTCCGTGAGTGAGGTTAGCACAGTCGGCATCGATCTGGCGAAGTCGGTTTTTCAGGTCCACGGCGCGGATGCGAGCGGCGGGGTCGTGTTTCGCAAGAAGCTACGACGGGATCAGGTACTGCCCTTCTTCTCGACCTTGCCGCGGTGCGTCGTCGCGATGGAGGCGTGCGCGAGTGCGCACTACTGGGCGCGGGAGCTCGCCGCGGTCGGGCACGACACCAGGCTGATCCCGCCGGCGTACGTGAAGCCGTTCGTCAAACGGCAGAAGAACGACATGGCCGACGCGGAGGCGATCTGCGAGGCAGCGCAACGACCGACGATGCGGTTTGTTCAAGGTAAGAGCGCTGAAGCGCAGGCTTCGGCGGTCGTGTTCCGCACGCGCGACCTGCTCGTGCGCCAGCGAACCCAGCTGATCAATGCCCTGCGCGGGCACCTCAACGAGTTTGGCTACATTGTCCGTCAGGGTGTCGGTCACGTCGCCAAGCTCGTCGAGATCGTCGCCGACCCGGCGTCCGACGTGCCGGCAGTGGCGCGGCCAGTGCTAGCCGTCATCGCGCAGGGCTTACAGGGGCTGCAGGCGCAGATCGCCCTCCTCGACCGTGAGATCGCGAGCCGGGCGAAGGCGAACCCGGTCGCGAAGCGGCTGATGACGATCCCCGGTGTCGGCCCCGTGACAGCGACCGCGCTGGTGGCGCTAGCGCCGGCCGCCAGCACCTTCCGGCGGGGACGCGACTTCGCAGCCTGGCTCGGCCTCGTTCCGCGGCAGCATTCGAGCGGCGGCAAGGAACGGCTGGGACGTACAACCAAGATGGGCGAGCGCAGCTTGCGACGCCTGCTGATCCTGGGGGCAAGCTCGGCAACCAAGGTCGCGGCGCGCGAGCCCGACAAGGCCAGCGCGTGGTTGGCAGGCATGCTCGCGCGCAAGCCGCGCATGCTGGTCACCGTCGCGTTCGCGAACAAGATGGCACGGATCGTCTGGGCGCTGATGGCGCACGGCGGCACCTACAGAGCTCCTGCCGCGGCGTAACCGCCAAGGCTTGAGGCGTCAGGGACGCAGGGAAGGTCAGCAGAGAGGAATGGCGCAACGGTCAGCAGACGGGGTCGGGATAACCAGTGCACTGTCCAAGCGCCTCGAGCGCGCGAAAGCGGTTTGGACCCGATCCGCGATCTCCATTCAGGCCAGCAGCCGTGATGAAGGCTGCATCAACAGGCCGGACACACGGAAGCAGCTGAACCCGCGCGCTAAAATCTCTCCGCCACCCCCTTGCATCCGGAGGGGCGTCCACACACGGACGGGCAGATATCCACCCTCGGCCGGCGATTGACCCCTGCCCTGCCCGCTAAACGAACGTCCGGTTCTCTCATCCGGCTGCTCGATATCGGACGGGCAGCTATCCACCCCAGCAGGCGATCAAGCCTGTTTCCTGCTTCTGAAACGGACGGCTGGCTTACCTGACCGTCCACCCGAAAGCAGAGAGGCCGCAATCGACCATTAAGTACCCTTGGAAGGAGCGAATCAAACGGTCGGGAGCATCTTGGCGGTCATTGATAATGACAAGCCTCTGAACTCCGATCAATTACTGACCGCATACAGGTAGTTCATCTCCCGAAGCTATGAGCAGCTTGCGATTAAGTCGCTGCTTTTGACCGATTGCCCGTGCTGTGGTATGTTAATGCTGCGGCGGCGGCGTCGTAATTACGAAAGTTGGAGGTTATCATGTCCCACCCTGCTCGGGTGCTGGAGCATGCTGACGTGCGTCGTCTAATCAGGCACGTACGAGCTCTTCGGCATGCGTCACGCAACCATGTCATCGTCCTGCTCAGTTTCAAGGCCGGCCTACGCGCCTGTGAGATCGCCGGGCTCGACTGGTCTATGGTGCTACAGCCAAACGGTCGCGTCGGCGACCAGTTGTTGATAGCTGGAAGCATCGCCAAGAACGGCACAGCACGCCATGTGCCGCTTAACGGTGAGCTGAAAGATGCGCTGCGCATCCTACATACCGAGCTACAGAGGCCACGAAGCGGGCCCGTGATACGATCTGAGCGGGGCACGCACATGCGCCCGCGCAGCATCGTCAACTGGTTTGCGGCCACGTACGCTCAGTTGGACCTCGCGGGCTGCTCCTCACACTCGGGGCGCCGCACCTTCATTACGCGATCGGCGCGGCTGCTGGCACGAAGCGGAGGATCCTTGCGCGACGTGCAGGAACTCGCCGGCCACCGCCACCTGACCACCACTGAGCGCTATATCCAAGGCGATCGCGACGCGCAGCGCCGCCTGGTCCGGCTGGTCTGAGCGCCAACGACCTTCACACCACTGACAAATGGGAGAATTCGCATGACTGCGAAGCCGATTACGCACGCTCCCGGCTCTGAGGCGCCAACGTCGATGGCGCGGCTCAATGATGCCTTTCGTCGCCGGCTGTCCACGGGAACAGTGGTTTGTACCGATGGCGTGTTCGCGTTTGGACAGGAGGCGCTGCCGTACATTCTGAAGCTGGTGCAAGCCTTTGCCGCGTTCACGCCCGACAATGATCCGCATGGCGAGCACGACTTTGGCGCCTTAAACTTCGGGGGCGAGCGCCTGTTCTGGAAAATCGACTACTTCGATCGCGAGATGCGCTTTGCCTCGCCGGATCCGCTCGATCCTTCAGTGACGATGCGGCTGCTGACCATCATGCTGGCAAGCGAGTATTGATGGTGCCCGCCCGTCGGCTCCAGCTCGGCACCCTCTCCTTTGCTCGATGTGGCCCGGACATGATGCTGCCGCCCGGCGACCGCGTTCGCCTCATCCTTGCCGCGGCCGACTGGTACCGCCCTGACGTGCTAGTCACTGCCGGCTACGCCGTGCACTCGCGTAAACAGCTTCACTGGCTAGCGCGGGAGGTGGCCGAAGATCCACGCCAAGGCGTGCTGGTGACCGAGGTGCACTACGATGGCCGCCGCCGCTACGAGCTTGGCCGTTCGCATGCCATGTACGCGATCCTCGGGGACGGCGCGTTGCACCGGTTCGGTCGACAGGCGTTCAGCACCAGCCTTGAAGCGTGTCATCGTGCCAGCCCCGGCCTGGTCGCGTTTCGCCGTAAGATCCCGCGACGCACACTGCGAAGTGAGCACGGCTCAATCTTCGCGTTGATCTGCGGCGAGCTCAACATCGTCCAGGGCCGCTTGCGGCCGGCCTTCGTCGACGAAGAGGCGCGAGCCGCGATGAAGGCGGCAGATATCATCGTCAATCCCACGCACGACCGCATGAGCAATGCCGGCACGCTCGATGCCAAGCGCCGCCTGTTGTCGCTACCACACGAGGATGGTCGCGGCCGCGCCTACGTGTCGGTGTCGAATTGGGAAGCTTGCGGGCTCAACGGCCGGGTACAGCAGCCCTCGCCTACCCTGCATACCGTCTATGTGGCGGGTAAGCCGATCGAGTATGAGGAGCTGGCAGACGGCGCTTTCGGCTTCGTTTACCGGCGCTGGCAGCTCGACCTGAGCGGACGCACGTAGCCGCCTCGCACCAGCTACTCAGTACAAAACGGGTATTTTGTACTGAGTCGAGAACCTGTCCGCCTTCACGAAGCCCGCACAGGTACGGCCTGCGTTGGCCGCATGACCGGAAGCGCTAAAGCAATCAGCAACCGCGACCCCGGCGCAGGTGGTCCAAGCGGGTGTAAGGTGTTGTTTTTTCTTGCTCCACGGGAACGGTGCGGCGTGGGCGAGGTTCTGAGAGTGACCGTAGCCGACCCCGATAGCCGCGGTTCGATTGGCGCCTCGCTGCTCTTCCTCCCCCCCAGATTGGCGGGGCGCCACTCACCCCGCCGTCTCGAGCACGGAGAGGGGATCGAGGGCGGCGAACACAAGGGACTAGACTCTACTCGCTCCCCATTTGTTCCGCTATTCAAGCGCGTCGGTCAAGGACCGAGCACCACGGTTCATCGATTCAGCTTCAACATACCTCAACGATCGCTGCAGCATAAGCTACCCTCATTCGCTGATCCTGTTAATCAGGTGCGTGAGATCAAGTGCAGCACTCTATGAGTGGAAGGTCGATATGCCGGTTGAATGGGGAAGTGTAGCAGACTGGTTTGGCGCAATCGGCGGCCTTTCCGGCGCGGGTACTGCGGCGGCATTCTATTATCTCGACCGTAGGCGCGCGCAGCGCACGCTTAAGGAAGGTCAGCAAGCCAGGTCTAGGTGGGAGGAAGATGTCACAACGCGCACCTACATGCTGATGCAGGACATCGTGGACGCGGCTAGGTATTACCGGTCTCGGGAGGTCGATGGCGGTGACACAAATAAGCTACGTGCGCAGTTTACGGCATACGCCACTACGGCGACGCGCCTTCTACAATTGCCTGGACTACCGATCGAGATTTTTATGGATCTTTCCGATGTTCTAGAGGCAGTCAGTGATCGGAGGCTAGAGGGACGAGACGCTTTGGCCATCAAAGAGGCCGCCGTTCAGGCGCAGGATGTGGCTACGCCTATCGCTGACAGGCTTGCGACTGTCCTTGGTATCTGAGCCTACAAATAGTACGAATGTTGATTTACAGCTAAGCGGCGAGATCTCGAAAGTCGATAGTGTGGGCTACGATGACAATGCTTTTATCTGAAAGCCCTATACTGGCAGCATTTTAGCCACGCTGGCAGAAAGGGTCCGAGCACAGTTGCGTAGTTTGCCGCATATTCCATCAGGTTTGCGAACGGCAGCTTAAACTCCGCCCTTCCCTCGCTTCTCTTCAGCTCCTCAACCAGAGCCAGCATGGCCTGCTGGTCACCTTTATCCGTGATTTCATTTTCGATCTTTCTTTTAAGGTCGTTGAGGACGCCATAGTTCTCTCTTGTCGAAAAATCAGAGCTTACGTTGGTTCGGTTGCCATCTCCTGTCACGTTCGCCTGATGTAACCCGCCGCTTAATGTGCCAATATTGATTGTCATAGCGGCCGTTGCGGCTTTCTCCTTTTCTGCGACTGAGAAGGTGATTCCTTCACCAAGGATCCCTTGTTGCTCGAGCGCTACGGCCCAGTCGAACGCCATATTGCGCAATCGATCGATGATGGAGACCAGTACGCTAGAGGTAAAATGGATATAGATTGGGAAGTGCCTGCCACCATTCGCTTGACCGATGCGGTGGATGACAGCCTCGTCAAGCTTAATCATCAAGGTGCTGGGTTCTTTAGCTGCTACTAAGTCTTCGAGCGAGGCGATCGGCTCACGAAGTTCCTGGGTAGATAGCTTTACGATTGTTTCTGGATCACCGGACAGCTCTCTCTGGCCATGATAGGGCGAATGGCTGAAGATGCTGCCTCGGATGACTCGATACTCGGGGATTTCCGCGTCATAGGCGCAGCCGTTCAGCTCCTGATCTACCCATCCAACTGCATCGCTAAGCTTCAGCTTTACAGCCGCGAGCTTTACCTTCCTCAGCAGGTCCGCAACCGATGCGTTTCGATCGATCGCGTGTGCTTGGATCTCCTCCACTAAGCCGGTCATCCGGAAAAAAGCCTCCGTTCGCTTTTGCAAAGGGTCTATCCCGCCGAGCAGGCAAGGCTCCGTCAATCGCTACGGCAACTAGAAGCTCGTGACATCCCCTTTCACGTAAGATCGGCGTTACAAAAGCCTCCGTTGCGATCCCACGGGGACCTGCCTGCTTGGCGCGTCGAAGCTGTTGCTGCGCCGCCTTAATCAGAGAAGGGGCGTCTCGGCCGCGAGCAGTGACCACGCCAGCTGAGAGCGAGATCCTGCCTAGCGGCTCGTCGCTCTCTCGCACCTTCATCTCGCGCGCTCCAATCATCTCGCATGCCGCGGTGACCATCTCACCCGCCGCGTGCAGGTCCATTCCCTCGCCGAGCAGCGCAACGGTGCCGCCTTCCCAGCGACTGACGAGGTGGCTGCGGCACTGATCAGCGAGCGCGCGCGCCACCACCTTCAAAAGGCGGTCACCGACTGCTGGCGATTGGCTCACGTTGATGCCGCGGAGACCATCTACATCGACGAGAGCGAGGCAGACTGGGCTCGTGAGGTCGCCGGCGAGGCGGTCCTCGAAGCCCTTCCTGTTTGTCAGGCCCGTCAGTGGGTCGTGCTGCCCTGCTGCCTGCAGAGCCGCCAGCTCGGCACGGATCTGGCGCGCGCGGGCCGCAGCCTGCGCTAAACCTGCTTCTGCGCTCTCCGCCCGGCGAAGCATGGTCGCGAGCAGCGGGCCAACCGTCGCTCCTGGTTCATCCAGCAGCGCCGCGGAAGCCGTCGCCAGCTCGCGGCTGAGATCGGTCGTGATCGTCATCGCGCCTCCGACGACGTCGAGCCCAACATACTGCAACATACCACCCTCCGCTCTGCCGGCCCCATGCCGGCCCAGATCACGGTGCGCGTCGAAGAGTGTGAACCGCAATCACCCCATCTATCGGCTCACGGCCAAGCAGGCCGAGGTGATGGCGACGTTTGGCATCCGGCCGCCCTATGAGCCCGACGAGACTTTCTCCGCCGACGGCATCTTTCCCACTTGCAAGAAGACGCCCTTCTATGGCGCTGTGATCGTGAAGGACGGCGACGATCGCCGGCTCGGGCGCATGGAGTGGGGCGTGCCAACCCAGGTGCCCAACAAGCGAGATCCATCGGTCAAGCTGACGAAGTACGTGACCAACGTGCGGAATCTCAGTCCCAGCTTCTGGCGATCAATGCTGACCACGCTGGCGCGTCGCTGCTTGGTGCCCGTTACCTCCTTCTCCGAGTACGGGATTGCTCCTGGCGAGGACGGCAAGAAGCCACTCCACTGGTTTGACGTACCAAGCCGGCCGATCTTCGCGTTCGCTCGCTTTTGGCGGCCGACGGAGCACGGCAACGCGTATGGACTTCTCACGACGGAGCCGAACGCGATCGTAGCTCCGGTTCATCCCAAAGCGATGCCTGTCATTCTCCATGATGACGACTACTAGCAATGGCTATCAAGTCCTTGGGATCAGCTGAGCGGCTTGGCCGCCCCGTACCCATCACAGCTGATGACGGTGTCACAAGACTGAGCTGCCCAAATCTGCTAACGAGTTGGAACTTAGACAGGGCCTTCGCATGATTGCGGCTGATTAGAGAGTAGAAGTTTATCCTTCTTCTTGGTGAAACCCGGAATTGCGCAGCAGCAGGGGGGGCGGTGTCGCGTTAGAGCAGATCCTTGCTGTAGCTGCCACGACCGGACCGGAAGGCTGCCGAGATCGAGGAAACCACGGACGCCAAGGATCCTGATGCAACTTCCGGCGCCTTCGGCATCGCGGTCGCTCGGGCGGCTGGTACCGTCACATCAGTGCGCGGGACAGACTGCTTCGGTGCGGAGCATCCGAAGGTCGTCGCATTAGGTCTGGCACTGTCGCACGACGGTGCTGCCGCCGCAGAACGCGTGGCGAGCGCGTTGCACGAGCCGCGCCCAAACGCCGTCAAGTACGGAGATCCTTTTCGATGGCGCCGATCGGGTCGCAATCTGCCAACTCGTGACGTCTGGTGACGCTGATCGCCCGCGGATGAAATTGAGGGAGAGCGGCGGCCCACTGGTCATCGCCCCTCGACGCGAGTCTTCAGCTCTAAGCCGATCGAACATGCCGTCGCCGCCTAGCTCGAGAGCGCACTCATCATGTACTTTCGTCCGGACGCCGCGGTGCCGGTCATCGAGGCGACGACCTCACAACCGGATCAGCTTGCAGGCACCCAGACGGCAACCGAACGGTTGAGATCGCCGCCAGACACGTAAGTTCTTGCGATCTACGACTGTCTGCGCTCAATTCGCTACAAGGCAACATTGGGGGGGCGGAATGGTGGCGACGAATCCTGCTGATAGAGCAGAGGCAAACCGATCCGTGATCCTGCGAGACCTCGCCGAGGACGCACTCGCGACGTTCGAGCGGATCGTCGGGGCGGCTCTCGCGCTGTCGGGGCAGAGAAGCGCCGGCGTCGAGGCCTTTGCGAGCATTAACGGGATGAACGCCGCCAAGGCCGTCGAGAACCTCGGCCGGGCGCAAGCAGAACTCGCTTCGGCGTACCGCCACCTTCGCGACGAACCCGCGATCGCCCGCGTAGTGGTCGCCGACGAGAACGATAGGCGGGAAACCCTGTACATATGTCGGGCAACGCCGGTGACCTGCCACGGCGTTCAGCTATGCAGCAGCCTTGGGCCCAAAGGCCGCTTGGCCGCACTGCCAGTGGGGGAGTTCGCTCGGATCCGGCTTCCATCCGGATTCGTCGATCTCGAGGTCGTCGAGAAGTCCGTCTTCAAGCCGGCGTGTACCGGGGGTCTATGGGACTCACGGCCTACGGTGTTTCAGTCCGAGGGGCGTGGCCCGCTCACCATTACCTCGTTGCGCGAACTCCTTGCGGCGGCCGGTTACGACGATGACGACCTCGACGCGCTCGAGCGCCAGCTAGCGGATGACGACGAGGCGGCAAACGTCGTGGAGGGCCTGCGTAGGGCCGTGCTCACGGCGATGCAGCTGCGTGACCAGCCAATCCTCGACAAGTTCCAAGACGAGATCTTTCGGCTTCCACTCGACAGCCGTCTTGCGATCCTCGGTCCGCCGGGGACCGGGAAGACCACGACCTTGGTGAGGCGCCTTCGCCAGAAGATCGATTTCGAGTTCCTATCGGAAGAGGAGCAGGAACTGGCGGACGCGGGCAGCAGCGGTGCCCCGCCGCACAATCAGTCCTGGCTCATGTTTACGCCGACGGAGCTGCTTAAGCAGTACGTCAAAGAGGCGTTCGCGCGTGAGGGCGTCGCCGCACCCGAACAGCGCATCCGCACGTGGAGCGATCACCGCCGGGATCTTGCTCGGCGCTCGCTGCCGATCCTGCGATCGGCCTCTGGCGGATCGCTTGTCATCAACGAGCGCGTCGAGGCGCTGCTGCCGGCGACGATCACCGACCAGATTGCGTGGTTCGAGGACTTCGATCTGTTCCAGGCGACCACCTTCCTTGAGCAGGTCCGCTCGCAAGCGGAGACGGTGGCGAGCGCGGCCGATCCGGCGATCGCAAGGATTGGCGGTCGAGCCCTCGCGCTTCTCTCCAGCGGCTCTTCACGCCCGGTGCTGGCCCTCGCCTCCGTCTCGACCGTGTTCGACGATCTGCGCAAGGCCGTCAGCGGGCTCAACGAGGAGGTCCGACAACGTCTGCGGCGCCCTCTCGCCAAGCTCGTCGCCTCCGATCAGACGCTCCTCGACGACCTAGCGCGCTTCATTTCGACCCTCTCACCGGATCTGGATGAGGATGATTCCGAGGACGAGGGCGATGACGAAGATGAGGTGCCACAGCAGGGACGCAGGGCGGCGCAGGACGCGTTCCTGAAGGCGCTCCGCGCCCGTGCGGTCAGCGAGGCAAGGAAAAGGCCTGTCGCACGGACAAGTCGCGCAGGTAAGATCCTGCAGTGGCTCGCCGAGCGAGGGGTAACCATCCCGAACATGGCCGAGGTCGGCGAATTGGTGGTCGTGCAGCGGGCGGCACGACTGCTTCTCGCCGGCCCCACCGCGCTGGTGAAGGGGGTTCCCGCACGCTATCGCGGGTTCCGCAGAGCTCGAATGGCTGAAGGTCGTTGGTACCGCGAGAGTCAGTTGAAGATCGGTGAAGTCACTCCCCTCGAGATCGACGTAATTTTGCTGGGCATGCTGCGCAATGCCGCTGCGATGCATAATGATACTAACCTCATGCGCCGTCTCGGAGATCAAACTCCACAGATCCTCGGAGACGTCACGCGCCTGCAACGCAACCAGATCCTCGTCGACGAAGCTACCGACTTTTCCCCGATACAGCTTGCCTGCATGGCGGCGCTGGGCAGCCCTTGGACCAACTCGTTCTTTGCGTGTGGCGACTTCAACCAGCGACTGACCGTCTGGGGGGCGAGATCGACCGACCATCTCCGCTGGATCTTTCCCGACATTGCGGTGCGAGAGATCGATGTCGCCTACCGCCAGAGCCGCAGGCTGAACGAACTCGCGGGTGCGCTCGCGGCAACGGACGGGAACGCCGCGACCCGAATGCCCGAGCATCTCGAAAATGAGGGCGTGAAGCCGGTCTTCGGGGCGAACCTCTGCGATATGCCGGAGCTGATCGACTGGTTGGCGGCGAGGATCTGCGAAATCGAGGACTTTTCCGGACAACTGCCCTCCATCGCCGTGCTGGTAAACGACCGCACGAGCATGGCCCCGCTCGCGGCTGGCCTGAGCGATGTTCTCGAGGAGCGCAACATCCGTGCGGTCGCATGTCCTGACGGCCAAGTCATGGGACAGGAGAACGACGTCCGAGTATTTGAGGTCGAGCACATCAAGGGACTTGAGTTCGAGGCCGTCTTCTTCATCGACATCGACCGGCTCGAGAAGCGCGAGCCCGACCTCTTCGACAAGTACATTTACGTCGGCGCGACCCGCGCGGCCACTTATCTGGGCATGACCTGCTCGGATCCTGTCGTGCCGGCCTCGCTTTCGCACGTGCAGCACCTCTTCGGAGAACGATGGTGATCTGAGAGGAACGTCGGTGCCCAGAGCTATGACGGTCTCACCAACGATCTACGTCGCGCGGCCACACCGCTTCGCTCTCGGCGACGACATCGATCACGACCAACTAGAGGAGGCTCTCAAGCGGGAGATCGTGAACGCGACAGAAGTCACCATGTTCGGCGACTTCTACAGCGTGGACCCCTTGGTGAAGTTGTGCACCGGCATTCCCAAGCGCTCGCGCAAGAACTGCCGCATCCGTTTCGTCATGGGCTTGGACGCGAAGACGTCGATCCCGAAGCCTTGGGACGACATGCGCCGGGTCCGCTCGCGCCTGCTTGCCGAAAAGTTCGTCGATTTGGTCGTCGCCATCGTCGATAGCAGCCCCGTCCACTTCCACACCAAGCTATTCCGGTTCGTCCATCGGACCCATCCGGTCTGGTTCGTCGGCTCCGCGAACCCCGGAAGCTCCAGGCACGAGCTGATGGTAAGGTTAGCCGGGCGTCATGATGCGCCCTCCGCTTACATACAGGCTGTGCTGGCGAAGGCAGTAGATGTCGGTGGGGTGGTGGTTAGGCACAAGATCGATACGTTCCGCGACTTTTTTTGCGGGGGTTCTCTGCCACCGGCCGCAGCCCCCACGACTCTTCACCTTTGACGCCTTCCAGATCCAACCCGCACATCGGGACCAGCTTTCCGCCGCTCTCGCCGGATCGGCGGGCGTGAGCCACGCCAGCCCGGAGACGAACGGTTTCGGCTTCAGCCTCCTCAGCGCTCTGGAGGGCTCCGTATCCGATCAATCGCGACCATCAAGTGCCAAAATTTATCGTACCTCCCTCTCACCATATTCGATCGACACGGTTTTCGGTCGATAAATGCCGAACGCCTATGCGGATCGCGTAAGGAGCCGCATCGTCAGCAGGGACGAGAAACGAGGCCGACAGCTATTGATGCTGGGTGGTCGGCTTCAAGGCCATGCCGGTCGTCGCGAGGTCCACCGCGCGATCTCGGATCATGTGGCGTCTATGGAGACGTTCCTGTCGACGCACCAATTTGACGCCAGGGAGATCCCGAACCGTACGCAGCGTTTCGAAGCCTTCATCGCCGCGCGCACTCGAAGCCTCACAAATCCTGAAGCGGTGGAGCGGTACCCCGCTCCGTAATGTTGACCGCGATGGCCGGACATATGGGCCGATGATAGCGCGGCTGAGGACTTCGAGACGTCGTTCTTCGACAATCTTGCATTTCGTGCTGACACTAAGAGCCGGCCCGCGATAATCTGAGCTATAGTCGACTGCTCGCCGATCCGATTATCGTTACGAACGAGGACTTTCAGGAGGCAATGAAAGCCAGCCTGATGGAGCCCCCCCCCCTGGACGGAAAGCGACTGGACGTGAGCGTACTGAGGTGACCAATCTCTTTTCCCTTCCAGAAGTCGATCAGGACTGAATCGACGAAACCTTCTCCTCAATCGCATGATTCCTTTGAGCGACTTCGCCTCTGCTCGTATCTTCCAGTCGCGCGTGAGCCGGCGCGGCAGCACAGCGGTAAAGCGGCCAAGCCTGCCGTTCACCCACGTCCAGCGCCGTCATCAGTCGGGCGCCCAGCTGGGCGTGAGGCGCCGCGTGAAACTGGCGGGAAAGCTGTTCATCGCTTGCGCCATATCGCTTGGCGGCCTGCCCCGGTCCAACCTATAAGCGGACCGCAAATGAGGTTTGATGTTCGGCAACGCCATGAGTGAGAAGAAGGGCTGCGCAAGCCCCATCTCTACGCGCCTCGCGGAGATGAAGGGCATCAACCTTGATGCGAACGCCAATGCGCCAGTCACCCGCCGGGTAGTCGACGCCGTGATGGCCGGACTCGCTGCCGGTACGAATCCTTCCAGCGCTCATGCCGGAGGCGCCGAGGCGCGCGAAACGATCACACGCGCGAGAGACGCGGTGGCCGCGTTGGCTGAGGGCGTGTTCGACGACGGCGTGGTGTTCACCTCAGGTTGCACGGAGGCCAACAACACCGTGCTGCACGCGGCCCGCGCATTGCGAGCTACGCTGATCACGACGGCAGTTGAGCATCCATCGGTGCTCTCTCCCTCGGCGGCTCTACAGCGCGACGGGATCTCTGTAATTCGGCTGCCGGTTGGTGGGGATGGCGTCGTCGCATTTGACGAGCTGGAGAGGCATCTCGGCGCGGTTCGCGGCGCAATCGTCCTTTCGGTCCAGACGGCGAACAGCGAGACGGGCGTCGTTCAACCCATACAGGAGATCGCGCGCCTGGTCGCCAACCGCGGTGACATCCTCTTCCATACGGACGCCGCACAATCATTCGGCAAGCTCCCGTTGGTCCTAGGCGACGGAGGCGCGCATGCGGCTAGCGTCTCCGCCCACAAGCTTCACGGCCCGATGGGAACTGGGGCAATCCTACTGTGCGATGGCGAAGACCGTATCCACCCGCTGCTCTATGGCGGCGATCAGGAAGGCCGCAGGCGCGCCGGAACCGAGGCCCTGCCACTGATCGCCGGGATGGGGGCCGCCTGCGCGGAGCGCGCCGATCAGCTGGACGCCGACGTCGGCAGGATGCGGATCCTTCGCGACCGCCTGGAAGCTTCCATTGTTAGCAGCGTGGACGGCGCCGCCGTGAATGGCGTCGGAGCCTCGCGGCTGCCGAACACGACAAGCATCCGCTTCGAGGGCCGGGACGCAATGGAGATCGTGGCGCGTCTGGACGCGCAGGGCATTCTCGTCTCGCAGGGCTCCGCCTGCTCCAGCATGCGCCCGACACCATCGCACGTGCTGGTCGCCATGGGGCTGACCGAAGCCCAGGCATTCTCGACGGTGCGCTTGTCCACCTCCCCGATGAACACCGAGGTCGAGATCGACCGGGCGATCGCCGCCATCGAGCGCGTCTGCCGAGAAGTGAGTAGAGCAGTATGAGCAAGCCCATCCGCTTCCAGTACGGAGGCCACGCCACGTTCCCGGTGCGATACGGGTGGTTCCCGAAAGGCGTTGGGCGGCTGGTGCGCGACGGCACGTTCGTCGCGAACACTGACACCGCGGACGAGCTAGGCCTCGGGTCGAAGATGGTCGACTCGCTCGGCTACTGGCTGGACATGACCGGCCTCGGGGAACAGAACGAGAACGCGCGTGGACCGATGGCCCCAAGCGAACTCGCGCTGTCGATCCAGCAGAACGACCCCTTTTTCGAATACCCAGGCACGTGGTGGTTCCTGCACCTGGCCATGGCGCGACGCGAGGGGACTGTCTGGTCGTGGTTCTTCAACGACTATCACGACCGGATCTTCGACCGCATCGCCTGCACCGACGCCTTCCTCCAGCACACCCGGAGCCACGCGATCCGCCCGGCGACACCGGCCGCGGCCCAGCGCGAAATCGCCTGCCTCATCAGCTCGTACGCGGCGCGCCCTGGCGTCGACGTGGTGGACCCGGATGACGTCGGCGCCTGCCCCCTGCGCGAACTCGGACTCGTCGTCCGCCATGATGCGGTCAACCGGTTCGAGCGGACCAGGAACCCCCACGCCGTCCCCGTGGAGGCGTTCCTGGCGTCGGCCAGCCTGCTGGCGGCCGACATGGAGAAGTCGGCGCTGACACTCAGGGATCTGGCGTCGGCCCGTGGCGGGCCTGGGCGGGTGCTATGCATGGGACTGGACGCCATCGAGGAGATGGTTGGAGAGATCGGGAGAAAGCGGTGGGTCGACGGGATCGGCGTGGAAACGTCCGCGGGCGAGCGGCAGCTGGTCCTCGCTCCGCACGCACCCGCATCCTGGCTCGGCGAGCTCTACGCGCGAATCGAAAAGTCGAAGGCGAAGGCGGCGTGATCGAGGACAGCTTCTTCCGATCGATGAGCCTTGCCGAGGATCTCGGCGACCCTACCCGCTTCAGTCATTACCGCCCGACCCGTCGCGCCGCGGCCGTCCTCGGCGCCGTGCTGCAGCCCAACGCCGCGACGATGGTCATCGCGCCGTATGGCAGCGGGAAAAGCCTTGCCGCAGGCGTCGCGGCTCTCGCCGTTCGCAACGGCGAGGGCGACAGGCAGGTTGTCGCCAGCATGGTCGATGCGGTCGACGAACTCGCGCCCGAGATCGGCCACCAGATCCGAGATAGACTGGACTCACGTCGCAGCGGCCTGGTGGTCGTGCTCTCGGGTTATGAACCCGATCCCTTGGCGGTGATCGCGCGGTCGGCGAGCATGGCCAAGGCACCGCAGACCGTGGAGGGCTTCGGGAAGGCGTTCCGCGAAGGCGGATGGGATCACGTCTCGATCATCTGGGACGAGTTCGGGCGCCATCTCGAGGGCCTGGTCGGCGAAGGCCGGCCTGACGAGCTCGACATCCTCCAGCGGTTGGCCGAGCGATGCGTCCGGGCGAACGGCCCGACGATGAGCCTGACGCTGCTGCTGCACCAGAACCTGCTGGCTTACGCGGCGCGCCTCAACGAGACAACGCGCAGCGAGTGGCGCAAGGTCGAGGGTCGCTTCGCCGCGGTTCGCATGGTCGAGGACAGCCAGGAGATCTACCAGCTGATCGCACATGTCGTTGGAGGTCTCCGCCCGGCGGCGTCGAAGGAGAAGACGCCGCCCGGCATCGTCGACAAGGTGCGCGCGGCGCGCTGGCTCGACGACATGGCCGACGACGCGAAGGTCGCACAGGTGCTCGCGGATGCGCGTCCGCTAACTCCGGGCGCCCTGCAGATCCTGCCCACGCTCGTCGCTCGCGTCGGCCAGAACGAGCGTAGCCTGTTCGCCTTCCTCCGCGAGACGGATCTCAACGAGGCGGTCGGGATCGAGGAAGTCTACACCGCTTTCGCTGACGCGCTGCGCAGCGATGTCGGCATCGGCGGCGTCTACAAACGGTGGTTGGAAACGGAGAGCGCGCGCTCCCGCGCGCATACCCCGCTCCAGCGTGAGGCCCTCGCCGCCGCATGCGTACTCCAGCTGGGGACAAGCGGCGAAAGGCGTCGGCTGCCCCGATCCGTGCTGGAGCTGGCGCTCCTGCGGCCTGGAACCGGGCCGGCAGAAATTTCGAAGGCGATCGACGACCTGCTGGAGGCCAACCTCCTCCTTTGGCGGCGTCACAACGACGACGTGGCGGTGTGGCATGGCGCCGACATCGACGTCTCGCTCCGCGTGAAGGAAGAGCGCGAGCGGCAGGCCATCGGCTTCGACCTCCAGAGCTTTCTTGAGGAGCGCTTCCCGGCGCCGAATCTGCGCACGCCTGGCCATAATGCTCGCTATGGCGTGAACCGCTTCTTTGCGGGTGGCTATGTCGCGGTGGCGGATATCGATGCGCTCCAGGAGAGCGCCGTGCCGCGGGTCGAGTACGTCCTCGCCCGGAACCGGACTGAAATCGGCATCGCAACCGCTGCGGCTCGCAAGATGGATCACGAGGGCACGATCCTCGTGATCCCGTCAAGGCCCGTCGAGATCGAGAGCGCGGCGGTCGAGGTGCTCGCACTGGAGGCGCTGCGCGCGGATCGGGACTTGCTCGCAAGCGACCCCATGGTCTCGACTGAACTGAACGAGCTGGAGTCTGTCGCCTTCGAGCAACTGGCTGCGCTGATGCGGTCGCTTCTCGACCCACGGGGCGGGAGCGCGACCTGGTGGTCGGCAGGCGAGCGGCTTCCTGTCTCCGGGGACCGCCCCGCATCGATGGCGGCCTCGCAGCTGCTGGACGACTGGTATGGCCTGACGCCCGCCATCGCGAACGAGCAGCTGATGCGCGAGCACGCCTCGCGCACGATGCAGACGGCCCGCGTCAGGGTGGTTGGCGCCATCCTGGAGCAGCATGCGCGGGAGCGGCTCGGCTATGGTCCGGACGACAAGAGTGCCGAGGGCTCGATTTACCGCACGGTGCTGGAGCGGACCGGGCTCCACCTGCAGGATGGTGCGAGCTGGCGCTTCGCCGATCCTGACGAGATCGAGGGACAAGGGCTGCACGCCGCTTGGCTGGAGATCGCCCACTTCTTCCGTGACCCCACCACGTCGCGCGGCAAGCCGCTCACCGGACTGATCACCACGCTGACCGGACGGCCGAACGGCGTGCCTAGGGCCGTGCTGCCGCTTCTCATCGCAGCGGGGTACAAGCGCTTCGCGCGGACGGTCGCCCTCTACCAGGACGGGGTCTACCTTCCCGACCTGTTGGGCTTCCAGTTCGACCAGCTCATCACCGCGCCGGATGCAATCGCCGTCCGCGTCGAACAGCCCGAACTGAAGTTGATCAACTACCTGCGCGAGCTGACCTACGCATTCAGCCACGAGCATCCCAACGCCGACGACGAACTCTTCCGCTCCGCCTTCGACGCGATCGCCCGCTGGCGAATGGGGGTTCCCGAAGGGTCCAAGCGCACCCAGAAGCTGGACGCGCCCGCGAAGGCGCTGCTGCGCGCCATCGACGGCAGCAAGGATCCGGTCGACCTACTGTTGACCGGCATTCCGGGGGCCTTCGGCGGCAAGGGGCCGGACGGCGCGATCATCGCAAACTTGGAGCTGGCCCGGAAGCGGATCGACGGTCTCGCCGACGAGTTCGCGGAGGAGGCAATGCAGACGGTCGAGGAGGCGTTTCGCGCCGGAGGTGACCAATCCACCCTGCTCGAGGCGGTACGCGGTTGGGCCGCCTGCTTCGACGCCAAGGCCATGGACGAGCGCGGCGATCTGAGGATCAGCGACAAGGCCGTGCTGCGCAAAGCAGTCGAGACGGCCAACGGCCGCTTCTCACCCAAGTCGTTCGCCGCGTTGCTGAGTTCGATCCTCCTTCAGCGCTCCCTAGACAAGTGGGACGACCGCACCGCCGTGCAGTTCCGCGCGGCGCTCCGGGAAACGCGGGAACGCATCGAGACCGCCGCGCTCGACACGGCGGAGCCGCAGGAGCACCTGCGTCCGATCATCTCGGCGAGGATCAACGAGTTGAGCCTGCTACTTGCCAAGATCGACCGGCTACCCGAGACATCGGGGCCGGGATTCAAGAAGCAGGGGGGAGCGCGATGACCATATCGATTGCCCACACCGACGAAGCCATCGCGGACAAGGACGCGAGGCACATCGTGCCCGTATCCGGAGGGAAGGACTCGTCCGCGCTCGCGGTCTACCTTCGTCAACGCAATCCCGAGGTGAAGTTCGAGTACGTCTTCTCCGACACTGGCGTCGAGCTTCCCGAGACCTACGACTATCTTGACCGGCTTGAGAACGTGCTCGGGATAGAGATCCACCGCGTGTCGGCGATGGATCTCTTCGACGTGCCGGAGAAACCCGGCCGGACTGCCTTCGACATCGCGCTTTTCGAGCACTTCGCCGGCTTCCTTCCCAGCCCGCGCGCGCGCTGGTGCACGCGGGTCATGAAAATCGCCCCGTTCGAGCGGTTCGTGGGGACGGATCGCGCCTATTCCTACATCGGCATCCGCGCCGACGAGAACCGGTCGGGATATCTCGGCACGGGGACGGCGGGCGCGAAGCCGGTGGTCATCTCGGAGCGGCCAAACATCACCCCCGTCTACCCGTATCGAGACGACGCGATCGACATCGCCGAGGTTAGCCGCATCCTGGACAGCGCCGGTATCGGGCTTCCGGACTATTACGAGTGGCGCAGCCGGTCGGGCTGTTACTTCTGCTTCTACCAACAAATCGGGGAATGGCAGGGTCTGAAGGAACGGCACCCGGAACTCTACGAGCGCGCCAAAAAGTACGAGACGTTAAAGCGCGGTCGCCAATACACCTGGGTGGACGGTCGGTCGCTTGATGACGTCGAACAGATGCCGCGCCGCACGGTCCGCGCCAAGAACGAGGACGGCTGCGCCGTGTGCCACCTGTGACTCAGACCGACAACCAGCTCGTCGACTTCCTGCGGACGTTCGGACCGGTCGCCACCTCTGACAGCCTCTGCGACGAGAACGTGCGCCAGGCGGAGCGAACCTACGGGGTCAAAGGCATCACGACGCCGGCGGCGCGGCTCGACGAAGTCAAGCGCACGCTGCTGGATGACGGACTGAACGTCATCCTCACCGGCACCGCTGGCGACGGCAAGACCTTCCACATCCGCCAGTTCTTCATGGAGCGGTTCCCCGGACGAGAGGCGGAATGGCCTGGCGAGGCCGGCGTGCTGTCCCTCGAACTCGCGCCGGGACGAGAGCTCCGCATCATCCGCGACCTCAGCGAGATATCCGATACCGAGAAGGAGGCGGAGCTGGAGGCGCTCTCCGCGGCGCTCCTTGGACAATCGCCCGAACGGCTCTACCTGGTCGCCGCGAACGACGGGCAGTTGCTGAAGTACTTTCGCGACGCCGCCCAGAGGCCGGGCGCAGCCGCGAGTTCACGACGTCTCCAACAGAGCGTCGCCAAGATGCTTCGCGAGGAGCGCGAGGACCTCGCCGAATTATCCTTGCGCCTATTCAACCTGAGCCGGACCTGGAGCGAGAAGGTGGTCGATGGCATCTTCGATGCCGTGCTAGACCATCCGGGCTGGGGAGCGTGCGATGCATGCCCGTCGTCCAACGGCGGCAATCCCTGCCCGATCCAGCTCAATCGCGCGCTGCTGCTCGACGGCGGGGATGCGCGATCACCGTTCAGGAACCGCATCCGCCAGTCGCTCAGGTTGGCCGCAGCGAACGACCAGCACGTGCCCATTCGGCAACTGCTGGTCCTCGTGGTCAACATACTGCTCGGTGACGCCCGGAACCCGGATCGGCCGCTTCTCGACTGCGCCACCGCGCGCAAGCGGGCGGCCAAGAGGGAATACGGGTGCACAAACCCCTACAACAACGCCGCGGGCCTGAACCTGCGTCCCGAGCGTCGGCGCGCGAACCGCGTGTTCAACGTTTTCGAGCTTCTCGGCGTCGGCTACGAGACGAACAACCTGATCGATGCGATGCTCGTGCAGGGGGAGCCCAAGGCGCTCCACGACATGATCTTCGAGCACGAGCCGACGTACGGGATCAACTTGTTCACGCCACAGCGGAAGGCGTACTTCGCGCTGGGCGGGGCCGAGACCGGTGTCGTCCGGGAGTTCCGTGCAGCCCTGGAGACGCAGCGTCGACGCGCGTTCTTCCGGTTGCCAGAGCACCCGCCGCTCGAGGCGGCCAGCCCTTGGAGGCTGACGATCTTCCAGCACGGCGGCGAGTACCTCGATCTGCTCGATGCCCTGATCAGCAAAAAGGGGAAGGAGGTCATCGACCCGTTCACCCGCCAGCTCGTCCGCGGGCTGAACCGGGCGTTCAGCGGCATGATGACGAATGACGAGGACCGGCTCTGGTTCGCGGGCACGATCGGCCGAACCGACGACCCCTCCGGCCGCGTGTCGACGATCAGCGGCGTCGACCGCGTCACCACGTCGGGGGTGAGCGTGCGGCTGACGCTCGATCCGGTGACCTGCCGTCCGACGCTAGGGATCGCGCTCCCGAAGTTCATGTCCGGGCCGCCGATTCGGTCGCTCGAGCTCCGTCCGTTGCTGTTCGAGTACCTCATGCGGGTCGCGAACGGCAGTCTTCCCGCCAGCTTCTCGCGGCAGTGCCAGCAGGAGATCCGGCACTTCGCCCTCAGCACCACATCATCGCTGCGCGCCATGTTCGACGAGGAGGACGAGAACGGGCGCGAGGCCGTGCGCATCCTCGGGCTCGGCAGCAACGGCGAGATCCAGCCCAGCGTGATCGAGGTCTGACGAGATGGCCGCCAAGAACCATCACCTGCAGCTCGCCGAGGGCGCCATGCGCGTTCCCGAGACCCAGAAGATGGGCAGCGTTAAGCTGTGGTGCGAGTACGCGATCTGGGGGCTGCTCTTCTACGACGACCAGTCGCCGTGGCTCACCCTAACCGAGTGCATGCACATCTGCTTTGACCGCAAGCGCCGAAGCCTTCCCATCTTCGAGGGCGTCAAGCAGGCCGAAGCTCCGCAGCACGAGACCGTCGCGTACGGGATCCCGCTCAACAACCAGCTGCGCCACCTGCTCTTCCGGGACAAGGAGATCTCCCGGATCGCCTCTGGCAAGGCCGCCGACGACAAGGCGAAGTGGGCGGCCTGGTTCGCCACCGTCGACCGCGACTACGAGGGTCTGGAACTGCGCAACCTGCAGGGCAGCTTCGACAGCTTCCAGGCGATGGCTCGAAGCGTGGAGCTTCTCCGCACGTCGGAAATCGAGGCGTTCACCAGCAAGCGTTGGACGTCGCGCCACGTGCTGCCGCTGGGCAGCGCCATGGTGTTCCCGGACGTCAACTCGGAGAACTCGCTCGACCGCAAGTTCATGCGTCGCACGGGCGAGATGCTCTACCTGATGCTCAACCGGTCGAGCCGGGCCGGAGAGGTCGAGGCGCTTCTAGATGCGCGGCTCCTCGGCACGAACAGCGTCTGGAACCGTCTCGCGGGACGGCTCGCCGGGCCGGACAGCGACGCGGACGCGAACACTACGATCGGCTACCTGCCGATGCCTACCCATCGCTCATACGACCGACTGGCCGACGACTGGGTCGCGCTGCTGTCGCTGTCGAGCATCCCGGTGGAGAACGTGCTCGATCCGCTGGAGCGGGTCAGCGGGCTGATCCAGGCGCTCTACATTCTCGAGCGCGCCCAGGACACGGTCAGAGATGGCGTGGCCCTGCCTCCCTTCTTCCTCGACGTGGTCGGGGCGACCGGCAACAACGCGATCCGGAAGCTGTCATCCAACCAATACAAGCGTCACCGCACGTTGCCGTTCGAGGCGGCGGAGAGCTTCATCGACGCGTTCGCGGCATCGGACGAGTGGAAGGCGGTGCTGGCCAGCGACGCAGGCCGCAAGGAGGCTGCGGACCTGCTCGCCAAGCGCTTCTTCTGGTCGCCGCAGCGAAACCCCAACCCGGACACCATGCCTTCGCCCGAGAACCAGCTCGCCGAGTTGAGGGCCGATACCCAGAGAGCCAAGGGGCACCACATCGGAGCCACCTTTCACAACCACGTCAAGCAGATCGGCCTGCTCCGCACGGCGCGCCGCGCGGGGACATGGTATGCGCCCAACGACGCATTCCTCGAGGCGCTCGTGCTCTCGAACGTAACCACACCGATGGAGTTCGGCGACTTTCTCGACCTGCTCATGCGTCGCTACAACATCGTGGTCGGTCCTGAGGAAACCCGCACGGCCTTTCAGATCACCTCGGGGGCGCTGCCGGCGCCGCTGGCGGACCTCAAGGAGAACGAGCGACGGCTGGAGGAGCGCCTCCGCGTCCTCGGGTTCGTCGACCGCAAGTCCGACGACTGCGCGTTCGTGGTCAATCCCTTCCACGACGTCGAACAAACGGCAGGAACCGATGAACTTGTCCACGCATGAACTGATTGGCCGCGTGGCGGCCCGACGCCTGCGAGAGGCGACGGAGGACGTGCAGGACCGGGCGTTCTTCTGCGTCGTGGGTCTCGAGAAGCCCGTCGTCAGCGCCATCGCGCGCCACGTGGCGACCTCGACCATGCCTGCTGGTCAGGTGCAGATGTTCATCCATCCGCGTTTGGTCGAGGGCGACGTGTCACCCGCGACCGTCTCCGACCAGACCGCGCCCTGGCACCGCAACCACGCCACGGAGGGCGTGCGGCTCACCGTGTGCACGGTCCCGGCCGACATGGTGAAGGCGACGGAGCCGACCCTCTCGCACAACTCGAAGATCGACGAGGCCTGGCTGCTCCAGGACCCGCTGGCCTGGGCGGTCGAGGGTCTGCCGATGGCGTCAGAGAAAATCCGCGAGCAGGTGGCCACGGCCTTGAAGGGAACGCTCGCCGCCGGCGCCGCGCACGACGTCGTCACGATCGCCGAGTTCATTGAGCGCCTCGGCGTGCAGATCGGCGGGATGCAGGGGCTCGCCCCGGAGAAGGCGGTCCGCGCGGCGCTGCCCGCGCTCCGCCTTCCCCGAAACGGCGGCGATCCCCGGCTCAAGCTCACGGACAGCATCGAGAACGCGACCAAGTTCTTCCGCGGAGCCTTGGACGAGGCGCAGCCCGCGCTGTACCTCAAGGCCCGTGACGGCGATCCGCTGAACAGGACCGAACTGAAGCGACGTCTGGAGCAGATGGAGGCGGAGAACGCCCTGCCATCAGACGTCGTGGTCAAGCTCGGCGCGCTGCTCGCCGACCGGGCGGTTCGCGATGGCGGCTGGACGACCACCCAGGCAGAGGTCGCCGAACTCGGCTGGGACGCGATCGAACCCTTCTTCACCGATGCCAAGCGCAAGGTGAAGCCGAACTTCGGCCTCGAGACGCAGCAATTCCTGGACGCGCAGTTTCCCAACGCCCTGAAGCCGTCGGAGCAGCAGTTGCTGACCGACTTGGTCAAGGATACGGCGAAGCCGTCCGACGACATCGACAGCTTCTTCGCCGACCACCGCGCCCGGCTCGCAACCGACCCAAAGCTGTACAAGCGCTGGGAGCGGCTCGTCTTCCGGGCGCCGGTCGAGGCGAGGGACCTCACCGAGGGTCTGCTGAAGCTGGCGCACAGGGCGGTGCCTGAAGGCGACGACGCCGATCAGGACGACGCCGACCGCGTTCTCGTCGTGCGCCTACGCGGCGGCGAGCAGATGGACTTCTGGCAGCGCGACAAGAACACGCGCGTCCTCCGGTTCCTACGCGATCGATACCGCGGGTTGAAGGAGATGTTGGAACCCGAGGCTATCCTGGACTTCGGCCGCTGCTGGACGGTCGACTGGGACACCGTGAAGGAGGACAACTCCTCGCGCAGTAAGGAGGCCGTCGAGCTCGAGTTCGAGGCCTTCCTCGTGTCCGCGGACAAGCTTAATTCAGTTCTAGGCAGCACCTCAGCCAAGCCGCAGGCGCAGCGCGCGCAACTCGTCTGGAAACCCGCGCCCGAGGCGCTGGGCCTTTCGTTCCCGCAGGATCTGCGCCGCATCCGGCCGCAGCCATCGGACGACGCGACGCGGCTCCTCACCGGGCACATTCAGCAAAACCGTTCGGCGCGCGGCACGATCGGAGCTTCTATTAACCTTGCCGAGCGCGCCAGCATCAATGACGCGTTCAATCAGAGCGATGGCCTTCTAGCCAACGACGGCCGCGCCGAGTTCCGGATCGACCAGACGTGGCCAGCTGCGCTCAACGAGATCCGGGGGAATGGCGTGCTCACCCCCGACCGGGCGGACAGGATCGCTCAGGCATTCGCCACCTTCCACGGCTCATACGGTGCCGCACTGGAGGATCTGCTTCGCGGCGCAGGGGTCGGCTCGGCCGAGCTGATCAGCCAGGCTCAGAGATACGGGGCCCTGCTCGACGCCGTGCTCGACAACGCACCCGAGGAGGTCTCGATCAGAAACCTCCTCGCCCCGCTCACGATCATCGGCGTCATCTCGATCGAAGGGGAACGGCCTGCAGCCCTGCTGACCGCCTGGCACCCGTTGCGCCTCGCCGAGATCGGCGCGAAAGCGCGCCAACTCGCCGATGCGATCAAACAGGTGGTGACCAGCTCGGGCGGCAAGCGCGCCAGCATCGAGGATTTCGTCAACGATCGTGCCGCGTCGCTGACGCGCACCTACTACGGCGACGTCGCCGTGCTGCAGGAACATGACGATCACCTCCTCGCCGAGACGGATTGCCTGGCCGACTGCTCGTTGCTGGAGACCGTGTCGGGCACCTCGCACCACGGCCTGACCGATGAGCCCGCCGACGGGGCCGTGACCGCGTTCGAACGGGTTGGCGACGAGTATCTGAAGCTTCGCCCGCACGAGCGGGCCAACTTCAGCGTCGTCATCTTGAACGCCGATTCCGAGAACCTGCCGCTGGCGATGGCCAATGGCCTGGCGCGCCGGATCGAGGACGATCCCGAGATCCGCTGCGAGCTCGTCGTGACCGACGACGATACGGAAAGGCTGCGCCAAGTCTACGAGCGCCAGAATCGCCGCATCAGCCACGAGATCGACACCAGCCTGGCGAGCGAGGCGGCCCGCAACTTCCTTTCGCGGCTCAGGGTCGGCATCTTCAGCCCGGACACGCTCACCCGGGAGAGCGGGCTCAAGGCCAATGACATCGTACTTCTGCAGGACGTGATCTCGCGAAGCAGCCGTGTGCGGTGGACGCGCGGAGAGACGCCCGACGATCGCATGACCCTCGACACCTATGTTCCTACCTCCCGATCGAAGCGCAGGCCTTTCAAGAAGGGGAACACCACCTCGGCGCTTTACCTCACCGCGCCACGCCAGCCAGCGGCGGGACGCGCGTACGTAGACGCGCTGCGCGCCATCGCTACCCGCGACGCCGTCCGGCATCCGGAGCCCTGGCTCCCGGTTCAGGAGGTCGAGTTCATGTCGGGCGACGTGGCCGATGTTCTCGCAAAGGCTCACGCGCTCGGTCACTGGGTTATGACCTTCGACCGGGTCGCGGATCGCCGCCTCGTGTCGAGTGACGAGCGGCGGATCATCAAGTATTTCAGCGTGCCTGGCTCCACGCACAACGTGATCGTCTCGGCCGAGATCTCCGAGCAGGAACTCGGCGACTGCCTGTCCAGCGGGCTGGATGTGATCCTCCCCGACGCGAACGAGGCGACCCTGGGAAAGCTGCGGAGGGAGATCTTCGTCCGGGCGTCGCGCCTGTCCGGCGGCGTCGTGATGCGCGGCGCGCAGTGGTCGAACTACGCGAGCGAGCTGATGGGGCTGGTGCTGACCCAGCGCGAGATCGAGCGCATGCTCGCGGTTGGACGGGAAAATCGCACCGGATGGTTCTTTCTCGACGACTATAGGGGCTGGCTGGACCTGAGCGGAGAGATTGCGGACATAATCGCCATCGACTTCTCCGTCGGCGGCTCGGGGCCCGAGATCCGGATCGTCGTCGCGGAAGCCAAGTATGTCGGTCAGGACGCCCTCATGGAGCAGCGGAAGAGGTCGGCCGGCCAGCTCGAATCGACCTTCACCGCGCTCAGCCACCGCCTGCTCGACACGGACGCGACGATCGATCCCGCCATCTGGCGCAACAGGCTCGCGGACATGGTCCTGGAGCACATGGACCCGTTCGACCAAGTGGGAGGCATCACGCAGGACCAGTGGCTCGAGGGCCTTCGTTCGGGCGACTATCCGATCACTGTTGACGGTCACTCGGTCGTGTTCAGCCACGAACTGGACGCCGTCTACGAGCAAATGCCCAAGCTGCCGGACGAGGACCGGCCGCAAGCCGACAGGCGCCGGCTCGCACAGTGGGTGTTCGCCCGCCCGACCACGGCATCGGCGCTGCGGAACCTGATGGAGCCCACCGCATCCCCGCTCCTGTCGGTTCCCGACGGATGGCCCAGCCCGAGCGTGAAGGAGCCCGAGTCAACCGAAGCCGGGCAGCAACTGCCCACGGACGACATCGGCGGCACCGAGAACGAGGACCCGGTCGCCGCGTCTGCCGATGATTCGGAGGAGCCGGCCGCCACCCAGACGGTCGAACCGGCGCGAACGGTCGATGCCGCTATTTCGCCGCCTGCCGCGGCGGGCCCCTGGAGCGCGGAGATCCACGCGGTGCTCGCCGCCCAGAGCCAGAGGCGGAACGAGGAGAAGGCGGAGGTCTGGCTTGCGGAGCAGATCGCCGCGCTCCGCAGCGCCCTGCAGGAGGAAGGGGTCGACGCGCCGATCCTCGAGCAGCGGCTGACGCCCAACACCGGCCTCATCTACGTCGGCGGCCGGACCCTCACCGTCGGCTGGCTGGAGCGGAAGCAGACGGATCTGCTGACGCGCTACGGGCTGGACATCATCCGGGTGACGCCAATGCCCGGGCGAATCGCCATCGGCCTTCGTCGCCCTTCGCGAGCAATTCTGCACCTCGCCGACGCATGGCTCAGGCGGGTGGATGCGCCGGGTGGGACCGGGCAGAAGGCAGCGCCGCTCCTGGGGGAAAAGGAGGATGACGGCAGTCTCTGCTATCTGCCGCTCGGCGCCGAATACGACGGCCAGGAACGGGCAGCCCCGCACAGTCTGATCTCGGGCACGACCGGCAGCGGCAAGGGCATCCTGGTCACGAACGTGCTGCTCGACCTCTGCGCCCTGAATGCGCCCGAGGACCTCGAGCTGTACCTGATCGATCCGAAGCGAGGGGTCGACTACGCTTGGGCGCGACGCCTGCCGCACCTGCGCGGCGGCATCATCGACAACCAGGAGGACGCCAAGGCGCTTCTCGCACGTCTCGTCACCGACATGGACGAGCGCTACGAGGAGATCAGCCGCGAGGGCGTCCGCAACATCGATCAATACAACCGGCGAGTCGGATCGAGCCGTCGCATGCCGCGCATCGTCATCTTTTTCGACGAGGTCGCGAACTGGATGCAGGACGACGACTTCAAGAACGTGGTCGATGGCTTGATCAACAAGATCGCGACGAAGTCGCGTGCCGCGGGCTTCCACCTCTTCATGATCTACCAGCGGGCCGACAACCAGGTCATGACAATGCAGCTGAGGACGAACCTAGGCAACAAGCTCATCCTCCGACTGGGTGACGAGGGCAGCTCGAAGATTGCGCTCAACGAGAAGGGTGCGGAGCGCCTACTCGGCAAGGGGCACCTCATCGCCAAGCTGGACACGGACGAGAAGACGTACCTACAGGTGCCCTACATCGGTGACGATGAGGTCGAGGACCTCGCCGAGGCGGTGATCGCGACCTGGTCGGAGCCCCGTCAAGAAGCCGCGGAGTAGCGGATGGTCGGCAAGCGGGTCCGGGGCGCTGTCTACATCCATCGAGAGGCGATCGGCCTTCTTCCGGTAAGCTCGGCCGCAACCCTGTCCGACGCCGTGGCGCTTGCAGCGGGCCAATCTTGGAACGTGGCGCGCCTTGAGCCCGAGGTGGTCGGGTTGATGCAGTACGAGGACTTCGACCGGTCGGCGTTCCCAGCGCTGCTGGAGGCGACCCGTATCGACCTCAAAACGGGGAAGGTCAGCAGCACCTCTTACAGGAGCAGCGTCAATCCCCTGATCCTTCACCGCAAGGAGCTGCTTGTGGATCCTGCGGACGTCCGTGTGAAACGCTGGGCCGCTACCACCCAGTCGCTGGTTGAGCGCGGAGCGTTCAGGGAAAATCACCGTATCGGCCGCGCGATGGAGTGGAGCAAGCGCTTGGCGGAATTCGGTCTCATCTCCGTCGATGATGAGGTACGTGCGGCATGAGCACCGCCCCGCTCGTGCATCGGCACAGGACGGCGATGGTGCGACACACCCTGTCACAGCCAATGTCCCTTGCTGTGCGGCACAGGCTCGTGCGCGAGGGTACCACCGTCTTCGACTATGGCTGTGGTCAGGGCGGCGACCTGCGCGCGCTGAGCTCGGCCGGGGTGGAGGCACGCGGATGGGATCCGCACTTTGCGCCGGACGAACAGATCTTTGAAGCCGAGATCGTTAACCTAGGTTTCGTTCTTAACGTCATCGAGAACACAGCGGAACGACAGGCTGCGCTTGAACGCGCGTGGTCGATCTCGCGAAAGGCGCTTGTCGTATCGGTCATGCTTGTCGGCGCTGTGCCGCTCGACGGACTGCGCCCGTTCGGTGACGGATTTCTCACGTCCCGCGGCACTTTCCAGAAATACTACCAGCACGCCGAGATCCGAGCCGTCGTGGCACAAGCCGTCGGGGCGGAGCCGGTTGCCCTAGCACCAGGAATATTTGTCGCGTTCCGCGCGCCCGAGGACGAGCAGGAGTTCCTTCTCGAACGCCGTCGCGGTCGACGGGCATCGACCTCAAGCTACGCAACCGGACGGAGTCGAAAGGCGGTCCTCGCCCGGCCGGAGCTGCATGAGCGCATCGAGGCCGCACTAACCGCCACGGCAGAGTTCGCGCTGCATCGCGGCCGTCTCCCGCACGCAGAGGAGATGCCGGCGACCGTCCACGATCTGCTGGCGAGTGAACGCGTTTCCTTTGCGAGAGCGGTCGACACCTGCGTCGCCTTGACCCTGGACCGGGACGCCTTTGAACAGGCACGTCGCGACTCCCGCGAGGACCTGCTGGTCCATTACGCGCTCGGCGCTCTTAACCGCACCAAGTCGGCGGCGAGACCTAGCCCATCCATGGTGCGGGACATACGTACGCATTTCGGCAGCCAGCAGCAGCTTGCCGAACAGGCGTTGGAGTATCTCCATGCGCTCGCTGAGCCGCAGCACACGGTCGCTGCTATGCGTGAATGTGCGGAACGAGGCTTAGGTATCCTTGATGAGGACCAGCGCCTGATCATCGACGGAGGTCGCATTGAACGCCTGAGCGGTCCCTTGAGGTGCTATACGGGTTGTGCATCGTACCTCGCTGGCGATGTCGAGGACGGAGATCTCGTGCGGCTCGATCCTTTGAGGAAGCGCCTCACCATTTTCCGCTTGGCTGACCGGAAGTCTCCCTTCCCGGCAATCACCTCATCAGTCGCCGTGGACCTCCGCCGGCAGGACGTGATCCTCCGCGCGGAGGATCGTACCCTCATCCGGAAGTCACACGTGTTCGGGCTCCCTCCCCGATCCAAGCAGCGGAAGCTGGAGGCGGAGATGGCGGACAGGCACGGCCTTGGACCCGACAAGGTCGTCGTCCGTAGCTTGATGGTATTGCCACCCAGCGCAAGCGGATGAGGAGCCAACGGCCGAGCGCCGAGGCTTATCCGGCTGAACCACGTGTCGTTGAATCGGCTGCACGCTTGGAAACGGGGGCGTCCGCTGGCCGCCTAGGTGTTCATGCTCGGCATCGGGTAGAGGAAGGCGTGCTCAGAACGGATCGGCATTCGTCCCCTTTCCTACACCTATTACGGGCGCCTCGCCTGCGCTCGATCGCCGCGGCGGTTGGCCTGGCATGAAGCGTTTGACGGTGCCGCGCGAGATGCCGAGCTGGCGCGCAATGTGTGACGGCCGGACGCCCTCGGCAGCCAGCTTGCGCACGGCCTCCGGATCGATGCGCGGCTTGCCTCCCTTGTAGGGGCCTCTCGCCTTCGCTGCCTGGATCCCCTCGGCCTGACGCTCCTTGCGTAGGTTCGTCTCGAACTCGGCAAAGACATCGAGCATGTCGAGGAAGGCTTTCCCAGCCGCCGGTCAATACCGGCGTCTTCTTCATTCCCCATCGGCCGCGATGCTGGTGAGAGGGTTCGGCGCGCTGGTCGCGGGACGGCGAACACCGTGGCGTTTTGGCTGGCTGCTCTGTCTACCGTAAGTCGGCAAACTGTTGCTGCTGATCCTGACCGTGGTTGCCTTCTGGCCCATGAACGCAGCGCTTTACTATCACGGGATCGGCTCGCCGACGGACAATAACACCGATGCGGACCCGGTTGCCATGGCGCGGCGCTGGGTAACACTCGACTGGGTTCGCGTCTTGGGCGCGATCGCGACCTTCGTCGAGCCGTTGCGTACGTTGACACTGCCCTGGCCGTCGGAGGTTGTGGAAGGCGCGGTGGACGCGGCTCGGGTTGTGCTTGACCTGGGCCAAGACGCCAGCCCAAGTGCCACTATGCGCGAACGAGCGACAACGGCCTGGAAAGTGGTGCAGACCATTCTCGGATGGATCGTCTCTCCAACGTGGATGTCGGCTAATCTGGCGAAGTTAGGCCTGCGTGGGGGCGAGCGATCGCGGCTAATTAGGCTCAGAAACCGGCGATATTTCAGGATATCACTGGCACTGGCCGCAGTCGCCGAAGTCGTTTCCCTGATCGACAGCGCGTTCGTCCAACGGCCCGAACTGATCCCTTTCAGGATCGTCCTCTTCGCTTACCTGATTTCGCGCTGCAACGAAGTGTTCTACGCATTCTACCGCGACGCAATCGAGAAGCTCGTCCCCCGACAAATGCCGAGAAGCAGCCTTTCGTGGGCACGTCGGTTGCGCCTCGCGCTTAACAGCTACGTGGAACTCGTACTTGATTTCGCGCTAATGTACCTGCTGCTGCCCATCGGCTCGCTCTCGCCGAAGCCGGATACCTTCACTGACCTCATTTTCTATAGCGCGAGCACGATTAGCACTAGCGGGGGCGGCGGGATCGTCCCTGTTGGCATGAAGGCGAGGCTGCTTACGGACTACGAGGTGTTCTGCGGACTCATCCTCGTAGTAGTCTGCTTCGCGGTCTACGTCGGCCGGGCGTTTGCCGATAAGGACCGGCGCGATCGATCGGGAAAGGCCGGTACACAGCTTGTCGCGCCTCCGCCTGAAGGTCCAGCCGATGACAATCTCGGAGCACGCCCTTGAGCAGAAAACCGACGACGCCGATCTTCCAGACTGGCGACCTGCTGATCCCTTTGGGCGATTCCCTGGATGCTCAGTCAACGATCTCCGTCTGGGACTTCGGAGCGCTCCGATTCTACCACAATAGTTCTGGCCGTCAGACGGCGCTCAAGAAGGCGCCGCCCCCTTCAAGCGTCTTCATTAGACCGAGGGAGGGCACGAGGGAGCGCAAGCTACTGCGTCAGGCCTCCGATGTGCTGACTGCGGCGCTCGCGGACGAACGGGGCGGATCCCTGACCATCGCCGAAATCAGTGCAACACTGTCGAGTCAAAGCTTGAGCCTCCAATTCGCGGATGGAGTCCTGCGAACCCTGATTGGCATTGGCACGCTCACTGCCTCGAAGGACAAGTCCGGCACGATCAGGATAAAGCTCTCCGAAGACGCCCGGTCGCGTGAACGCAGACGGGCCTACTCGGCATCGTTCGCGAACGATCTCGCGAGCCAGTCGGAGCAACTGGGGCGGCTCATCGGACATGGTGCGACCGTCGGCTCGGAGCGGGAGGAGCTTTTCCGGGCGCTCCTGGAGCGTCACGTGCCCCGGCGCTACCACGTCGCGACCGGCTTCGTTGATGGCCTGCCACAGCAGTTCGACATCATCATCTACGACCAGATCGACCACGCCGCCCTGCTCAGAACCGGCAATCTAGTCGTCGTTCCGTCGGAGTCAGTGCGCGCGGTCATCGAGATTAAGTCGACGCTTGACGCGACCACCCTTGCGGACGCACTCGAGCACCTGCAGGCAGCGATGTTTATAGCGGGTGACGGGCCGCCGGTGTTCCGAGGCGTCTTCGCCTATTCCGGCATCGGGGCGCGTGCGATATCGAAAGCCGTGCGGCGGTTCCACCGCCCTATCGAGGACGACACGCCCATCGACGACAATACGCCAGAGCCGGTGTTTTCGATTATTCAGATGGTCAACGCCGTATGCGTTCTCGGCAAGGCGATGGTCCGAACGACGTTCGCTGAGATGCCGCCCGGTTCGGACTTCCCGTGGGTGCCCGCGACGGTCACTATGGACAGTGCCGCGGGCCGGAGCTCGCAAGGTGGCGCTTTCTTTGATCTGCTCGACAGATACCTGCGCCACCCATACGTCGGACCTTTCGAGCGCAGCACCCTGATGGACGTCGTGAGGGGCGACATGCTCTCCTCGGAGGTGACCCCGTTCTACACGAACGAGGACTGGGCCACCCCATTCCTGATATTGGACGACGGCGCCGCCTTCGATGACCGGATTCGAGCGTTATCGGACTGGCTAGCTGGCGGCGCTTGGCGCGAAGAGGAGGTGAGTCCTTGATCGGGGGGAGAGCGGGCCGGGTAGGTTTGCTCGAGCTTGGTTCCTCTCGCGCGTGGGAGCGGCTTTCGGAAGATCAGCCTTCTGCTGGCCTCAAACTTGCGGTTAATTTTGACCAGCACCACCTTGCTGAAGTTGCGCGCCATGTTGAGGCGAAGGCGGTCGTCTTCGTTGAACGGGATGTTGATTCGACCTTACCATCGCTTGTCTATACCCGAGCAGGCTGCGACAGTTGCCGGCGCCGCCGGTAGCGGTCGACATCCGCTATTCGGGCACCAAGCTCAAGAGAGTTGCCAATCGGATTGGTAGGCGCGAAGCGGCGCCTCGGCAGAGGCTCGGCTCACATACGCGTCGATCCGCTCGCGATCGCCGGTCGCGAAAGCCGAGCTCTTCCTCAAGACGGTGATTAAATCGGCGCGCTGCCCGCCTACGGCCTACGCTTGCGACGAATGCAGCACATACCCGATCACCGCGTCGCACTGACGCGTCGATCTGCGGGACTTCTGCGCAAGGTAGCGCTCGGACAACGCAGGCATACCGCGATGTACCTGGGACCCTTCGCGAGCCGCATCGTTCGCGTATGTCCAGCGCCGGCCGCGAACGACCAACCTTTAAGTGGGCATCGAAGTGGGCAAAATCGCAAGCCTAATCGCTAAACAGCTATAAATAGGCACTTTTTGGCGGAGACGGAGGGATTCGAACCCTCGATACGGTTTCCCGTATGACGCTTTAGCAAAGCGTTGGTTTCAGCCACTCACCCACGTCTCCGGGCCGGCGTGAGGCGCGGCTATAGCGAGCGTCATCGGCGTGATCAATGGCCTGCGGCGATTCGGCGCGCCGCGTCACGGAGTCGGGTCGTCGCGGTGTTCATTGCCGCGACAGCACCGCTGTCGCTATGCTGGCGTACCGGTGTGGGGACAGTGACGATGCGGACGATATGGCGCGGCGCGCAGGGCGCGATGATGGCGGCGGGGCTCGTGCTTGCCGGAGCCGGGGACGCGGGCGCGCAGGTGCGCACGATCGATCCCAATGCCGCGATCGATCAGGACGTCGGCGGCCAACCGGCGGTGCGCACGCCACGCGCGCCACAGCCGGTCGAGCCGACCCAGCGCGCCGACGAGCCGCTGCCGCCGACCGAGGCGCCGCCCGCCACGCCGACTTCACCCACCCCGCAGGGCGACGCGCGCGCCAACGCCACCACCAACGCGGCGGAGACGTACAAGCGCGACGATCTGATCGCTGCGGGCGAGGGCGTGTTCGGCAAGGGCGCCGAAGGCTTCGCGCAGATCATCGAGAAGATCCTCAAGGACCAGGGCGAGCCCAACGCCTATATCGCGGGGCGCGAGGCCTCGGGCGCGTTCGTCGTCGGTCTGCGCTACGGCTCGGGGATCATGACGCACAAGGTCGAGGGCCAGCGCCCGGTCTATTGGACCGGCCCGTCGGTCGGCTTCGACGTCGGCGGCGACGCCAACAAGGTCTTCGTGCTGGTCTACAACCTCTATGACACGCACGACCTGTTCAACCGCTTCCCCGGCGCCGAGGGGCGGCTGTATTTCGTCGGCGGCTTCGCGGCGACCTATCTGCGCCGCGGCAATGTCGTGCTGATCCCGGTGCGACTGGGGGTCGGCTGGCGCGCCGGCGTCAACGTCGGCTATATGAAGTTCAGCGAGACCGCCAAATGGCTGCCGTTCTGATCGGGTGAGTCGGCACGTCCCGCGCGGCAGGCTCAGGCGACGCGGGTCGCCTCGTGATGGTCGTTGCCGCCCCCGTCGCGCGCGCTGCCCAGCAGGCGAAGCCCCGCGTCGGCGAGACGCGCAGCATAGGCGTCAACGCCGAGCGACACCGAGGCGCGCCCGATCAGCGAGTCGGCCCAGGCGGCCCGCACGCGCGGCGCGCTGAACAGGAAATGCCCACCCGACGCGAGCGCGCCGGCGACGCGGCCGAGCAGCGCCAGCTGGTCGGCCGCGGGTTTGCAGGAACAGCACGCCGACTGCGATCACACCGACGCAACGCCGGCCGAAGAAGTCGCTCGCCTGCGCCGGCTCGCAGGCCGCGGGCGTACCGGGCAGACGGCGCCGGAACGCGGCGATCATCCGTGGCGCAGCGTCGGCATCCCAGATCGTGAAGCCGTCCTCGGCGAGCGCGGCGGCGATCGGCACGCCCGAACCGCAGCCGATGTCGAGGATCGCCGCGCCGGGGGGGCAGCCGGTGCGCGGCCCAGGCCCGGACCAGCGCCGCGCCGACGCCTGAGCGCATCGCGATGAACGCATCCGCGACGGCGTCCCAGCCGCCCGAGCCATCGCCCGTCGCGGCGCCGTCACCGTCGCCCCGCGCTACCGTGCGCCGGGAAACTGCGTCGCCTCGAAGCGCAGCGGCTGGCCCTGCGGCGCGGTGCCGAGCTCGTCCTCCCACATCGCCACCTCGCCGCGGATGATGGTGCCGATCGGCTTGCCGGTCAGCTCCATGCCCGTGAACGGCGACCAGCCCGACCGCGACGCCAGCCACTTGTCCTCGATCGTCCAGCGCTTGCGCAGGTCCACCACGGTGAAGTCGGCGTCATAGCCGCGCGCGATCCGCCCCTTGCCGACCAGCCCGAAGATGCGCTGCGCGCCCGCGCTGGTCAGCTCGATCACACGCTGCAACGAAGTGCGGCCGTTGGCGGCATGGTCGAGCAGCAGCGGGAGCAAGGTCTGCACGCCGGGCATGCCGCTCGGGCTGGCAGGATACTCCTTGCCTTTCTCCTCGAGCGTATGCGGTGCGTGATCGGAGCCGATCACGTCGGGCACGCCCTGGTTGAGCCAGTGCCACAGCCCGTCGCGGTGCGCGCCCGAACGGATCGGCGGGTTCATCTGCGCCAGCGTGCCAAGCCGCGGATAGGCCTCCTCGCCTGCCAGCGTGAGATGCTGCGGCGTCACCTCGCACGTCGCGATGTCCTTGTTGCGCCCGAGCAGCTCGAGCTCGGCCGGCGTGGTGACGTGGAGCACATGGATGCGCCGCCGCGCCGCACGCGCCAGCCGCAGGATGCGCGTCGTCGCCAGCATCGCGCTCTCGTCGTCGCGCCACACCGGGTGCGACGAAGCGTCGCCCGCGACGCGCTCGCCGGCGCGCGCGTTCATCCGGTCCTCGTCCTCGGCGTGGATCGCGACGCGGCGGACGCCGTGCGCCAGCACCTCGGCGAGGCGCGCATCCTCGCTCACCAGCAGGTCGCCGGTGGAGGCGCCCATGAAGATCTTCACCCCCGCGGTGCCGGGCAGCCGCTCCAGCTCGGCGAGCTCGAGCGCATTGTGATTGGTGGCGCCGACGTAGAAGGCATGGTCGCACCACATCCGCCCCGCCGCGCGCGCCAGCTTGTCCGCGATCGCCTCGGCCGAGTCGGTGTTGGGCTTGGTGTTGGGCATCTCGAACACCGCCACCACGCCGCCGCGCACCGCGGCCTCGCTGCCGGTCGCGAGATCCTCCTTATGCTCCAGCCCCGGTTCGCGGAAATGCACCTGGCTGTCGATCACGCCGGGCAGGATGTCGAGCCCGGTGCAGTCGATCCGCCGCCCCGCGTCGCCGCTCGCGCCGATCGCGACGATGCGGCCGTCGCTTACCCCCACGTCGGCCAGCACCGGTCCGCCCGGGGTATGGACGGTGCCGCCGCTCAGCAGGAGATCGTAGCTCGCCATCGTGCGTCCTTTCCGGGTCTTTCACCTTGTGTGGCGCCTCCCTACCTTGCCGGCATGACCGATACCAGACCGGCCACCACGCTCGCCGACCGTGCGCTGCTGCGGCTCGCGGGTGACGACCCGCGCGGCTTCCTCCAGGGGCTCGTGACCAACGACATGGCGGGGCCGCTACCGTGCTGGGCGGGGCTGCTGTCGCCGCAAGGCAAGGCGCTGTTCGACTTCCTCGTCTGGGCGGACGGCGACGACCTTCTGCTCGACGTCGAGCGCGAGGCGCGCGACGCGCTGGCGCGGCGGCTGACGATGTACCGGCTGCGCCGCGCGATCACGATCGCGCCCGCGGACCCGCTCGCGGTCCATTGGTCGCCGGAGCGACCCGCGGACGCCGGGGCGGAGCCCGACCCGCGGCTCTCGGCGCTGGGCTGGCGCTGGCTCGCGCCGGCCGACGCGGGAGACGCATCGGCGCCGTGGCGCGCGCATCGCCTCTCGCTCGGCGTTGCAGAGGGACGCGGCGAGCTGGGCGACGGCGAGACCTTGTGGCTCGAGGCCAATGCGCGCGAGCTGGGCGGGGTAAGCTTCGCCAAGGGCTGCTACGTCGGCCAGGAGAATACCGCGCGGATGCACCACCGCAGCAAGGTCAACCGGCGGCTGGTGGTGGCGCCGCTCGCGCCCGACGAGGCCAAGGCGCGCGCGCTCTACCCCGAGCTCGGGCTGATGGTGGCGCTGCGCCGCGTCGAGGCGCTCGGCGACGCGCTGCGGCCGACGTGGCTACCGCCCGACTGACCCAGGACGCGATTTTGCTCCTGCGAACGCGGGGGGCCAGGGCCATGCTCGGCGAGCGTTGCGGCTCGAGGCCCCGGCGTGCGCCCAAGCACGGTCCAGCCGCAGCGCACCGTGCCCGCACTCGACGCGTATACCTGAGCACGCCGCCGGCGCTCACAGCAAATCGAAGTCGATCGCGCCGTGCCGATCGAGCCGCTGCTCGGCCGGTGGCAGCGGGTACTTTAGTCCGGTCGCGCAGTTGAACAGCACCACCGCCTCGTCCTCGTCGACCTCGCCGGCGCGCAGCGCCTGGTGGTACGCCGCCAGCGTCGCGCCACCCTCGGGGCAGAGCAGCAGACCGTCCTGCCGCGCGCAGGCGTCGACCGCGGCGAGGATCGCGGGATCGCCCACCGCCAGCGCCTTGCCGCCGCTCTCGCGCACCGCGCGCAGGATGAGGAAGTCGCCCACCGCGCGCGGCACGCGGATGCCCGCGGCGACGGTGTGTGCGTCCTCCCAGCGCTCGGCGTGTTCCTCGCCCGCCTCGAAGGCGCGAACGATCGGCGCGCAGCCCGACGCCTGCACCGCATACATGCGCGGCCGCTCGCTGCCGATCCAGCCGAGCCGCTCGAGCTCGTCGAACGCCTTCCACATGCCGATCAGCCCGGTGCCGCCGCCGGTCGGGTAGAAGATCGCCTTGGGCAGCCGCCAGCCGAACTGCGCGGCGAGCTCCAGCCCCATCGTCTTCTTGCCCTCGATCCGATACGGCTCCTTGAGCGTCGAGAAGTCGAACCAGCGTCCCTCGGCCGCCCCCTTGCCGACGATCGCGCCGCAATCGTCGATCAGCCCGTTGACGCGCCACACGCGCGCGCCCTGCGCCGCGATCTCGCGCACGTTCACCTCGGGCGTGTCCTCCGGGCAGAAGACGATCGACTCAATTCCCACGCGCGTGGCATAGGCCGCCAGCGCGGCACCGGCGTTGCCGTTGGTCGGCATCGCGATGCGCGTGACGCCGAGCTCCTTCGCCATCGCCACCGCCATCACCAGCCCGCGCGCCTTGAAGCTGCCGGTCGGCAAGCGGCCCTCGTCCTTGACCCAGACGTTGGCGCCACCGCTCGCGGCAATGGGGATCAGCGGCGTCTCGATCTCGCCGAGGCTGACGACGTTGGCGGTACGTCGCACCGGCAGCAGCTCGCGCCAGCGCCACAGGTCGGTGGGGCGCGCCGTTAGCGTCTCCCGCGGCAGCGCGGCGCGCACCGCGTCGAGGTCGTAGCGCACCAGCAGCGGACGGCCGGCACGCGAAAGATTGTGGAGCTGGTCCGCTTCGTAGCGCTCGCCGGTCAGCGAGCACTCGAGATGGGTCACGAAGGTGGCGCGCTCGGCGGTGAGATTATCGTTCATGTCATCAGCCTTAGCGGGTGGTACCGCGGCGTCCACCGGGGCGCTGTGGCGTACCGCTACGATGTGCGGCGCCTGGCCTGAGCTGACGTGGCGAGGGGCACCCCGTCCTTCCACACTCGCCCATCATCCCGGACCCTTCGGCAAGCTCAGGAGAGCCTTGGTCGGGGAGCCACCTTGCCGCCGGCAGCCGCCTCGCGCCCTCCCCTCACCTCACTCCGGCTTCTTGGCCACCCCGACGAGCGCAGGACGCAGCAGCCGGTCCTTGATCATCCAGCCCGACTGCATCTCCTGCACCACCGTGCCCGGCTCGGCGTCGCTCGGCATCTCCACCATCGCCTGGTGGCGGTTGGGATCGAGCGGCTGGCCCATCGCCTCGATCTTCGCCAGCCCGTGTCGCGAGAAGACGCTGGTGAGCTCGCGCCCGGTGGCCTCCAATCCGGTGACCAGCCCCTTGAACTTGTCGTCGGCGCGCAGCTCGGCCGGGATCGCGGCCAAAGCGCGCTCGAGATTGTCGTTCACCGACAGCACGTCGCGCGCGAAATTGGTGGCGGCATAGGCGCGCGCGTCGGCGGCGTCCTTCTCCGCGCGGCGGCGCACGTTCTGGATGTCGGCCTGCGCGTACAGCGTCTCCTGGCGCGCGGCGGCGAGCTGGTCCTCCAGGTTGGCGATGCGCTGGGCCTGCGCGTCATGCTCCGCCACCTCGGGCGCCGCCTCGGCGGTGGTCTCGCGCAGATCGTCGGCGGAAGTCGGTTGATCGCTCATTCTGTCCCTGTCTTGTCAAACGTCGTCGATGGCGCCGACCGCGTCACCCGAGCAGGCGGGCGAGCGTCGCCGCGGTGAAATCCACCATGGGCACGACCCGCGCATAGTTCAACCGCGTCGGGCCGATCACCCCGACCACGCCGACCACGCGCCCGTCGTGCCCGCGGAACGGCTTCGCGATCACCGAGGATCCCGACAAAGCGAACAGCTTGTTCTCCGCGCCGATGAAGATCCGCGTGGCATCCCCCGCGCGTGCCGAGTCGAGCAAGGCGGCGATCTCCTGCTTGCCCTCGAGATCGTCGAGCAGCCCGCGGACTCGCTCCAGGTCGGCGGTGGCGGCGTCGTCGAGCAGCCGCCCCTGCCCGCGCACGATCAGCACCGGGCGGCGCGCGCCGTCCTCGCTCCACACCGCCAGCCCGCGTTCGACCAGCGCGCGCGCCGCGGCGTCCAGCGCGCTGCGCCCGTCGGCCAGCTCGCGCTCCAGCCGCTGGCGCGCCTCGGCGAGCGTCAGCCCGCCGAGCGTCGCGGTCATGTAATTGCCCGCCTCGACCAAAGCGGAGGGGTCGAGCACGGCGGGCAGGTCGACGACGCGATTCTCCACCGCGCCATCCTCGCCGACCAGCACCGCCAGCGCCTGCGTCGGTCCGAGCGGAACGAAGCCGATCGAGCGCAGCACCGCCTCGCGCTTGGGTACCATCACCAGCCCGGCGCAGGCGGACAGCCCCGACAGCGCCGCGGTGGTGGCGGCAAGCGCTTCCTCGACCGGCCCGGCGGCGGCGGCACGCGCCTCGATCTGCGCGCGCTCCTCGATCGATGGTTCGCGCGCCTGCATCATGCCGTCGACGAACAGCCGCAGCCCGCGTTCGGTCGGCATCCGCCCTGCCGAGGTGTGCGGCGCCGCGAGCAGCCCCGCCGCCTCGAGCTGGGCGAGGACGTTGCGGATCGACGCGGGCGAGAGGTTGAGCCCCGCCTGCGCCAGCGCCTTTGACCCGACCGGCTGGCCGCTGTGGAGATAGCCGTCGACGACGCGGCGGAAGATGTCGCGCGCGCGGTCGGTCAGC